>NZ_JBBCUO010000004.1:0-617053 GCF_037147815.1 Kaistia sp. MMO-174
CTGGTCGGCGATCGCCGTGTCGCCAGCGATGTAGGCCTGCGTCACCTGCTGGATGGCAGCGACCAGGTCGCCGCGGATCGCCGCGCGCTGGATGTAGTCGGCGCCGACATTCTCGGCCCCGTCGAGCGCTATCCGATCGATCACCTCGTCGAGCTGGCGCTGCAGCTCCTGCATCGAGCCGCGAGCGTCGTTGGTGTTGAGCGCCAGCTCATAGGCCTGCTGTTGCGTCAGGCCTTCGGCGATGTCGGGCGTCAGCACCTTCCGCCAGCTCGACCAGGCCGTATCGCGCGGCGATGCCGGCCGGTAGCGCCCCCTCACCTCGTAGCGGGTACGACCGAGGATCGACTGCGAGATCTCGATCGCGCCCGCATCAACGCGGTCGGTCTCGCCCTGCAGAACTAGCGTCTGGTCGACCTCGAGGCGAACCTCGAACTGGACGCCGTCGACGTCGTCCAGGTTCGGGTCCCACGACATGCGGATGCCGGCCCGCGCATTGTCGCCATCACCGCGGATGGTGATCGGGATCACGTTCCAGTCGATGATCGGCTGCGCCGGCGGCCGCACGACTTCGGTCGGCGCGGTGATGATCGGCCGGAGATCAATCGGGCTGTAGTCGCTCGGGTCAACCTCGGTCAGGTTCCAGCCTACATTGAGGTTCGCGAGGCTCTGGACGGCATCGACGCGAAACAGCTTGCTCACATAGCCATTGCGCGCCGAGGTCCAGGACACATAGTCCCCCGGCTCGACCACGACGGCCTCGGGCGGCATCGGCAAGGCGTGCTGGCGGAACCGCCGCGCCTCGGCCAAAGCCGACGCCATGAGCCGCTGCACCTGCGTGCCGGAAGTCACATAGCCATAGCTGACATCCGCCACCTGGCGCCGGCCATCGTCCTGCTGCTCGAACAGGGTCGAATAGATCGGCGGCGCATCCTTGGTGTTCCAGCCCTCGGCCGGCTCGGTGTACTTGCCGGTCGCGCCATTGACCACATCCGCCAGCGACGGAAATGGCTCGAAGGTCTGCGGGTCCGTCGAAAGCACGTCGTCGTCGGTGAACGAATAGACGGCGAGGTCCGGTGCGCCCGCATGCGGCTTGTAGATCCCGCCGACCTCGGCCAGCCGGCCATTGCAGCACTTCAGCAACTCGGCGATGAGATCGGCGGGCTCGGTGTCGAGCGAGACCTCGCCGCCGCTGCGATACTGCGGCTCCGTCCCGGCCCCGACGACCGGGACCGACAGGTCGCATTCATTCATAGCCGCGGTACAGGCCGAGACCGGCAGTTGCGATCCTGTGACGGTCTGACCGCCATAGAACCATTTGCCCTTATAGGAGATCCCGCGAACGACGTTGTAGATCTGCACGATCGGGCTCGGTGAAGCAGGCGTATAGGTCGAGGTGTCGCCCCAGACCTGCGTACCGACGCCGCCCATGGCGCTATCCTTGCGCACGTCGTAGAGCGGCACACCGTCCAGCACGAACTTGAACTGCGGAAAGCCGGAAAACAGCTTGTCGCTGACGCGCGCGATCACGACGGCATAGGCGACGCCGGTGCCGACGCGCGTCGACTTCCAGGGACGGCTCGAGCCGGCAAAGCGCGCCACCATCTGGGCATCGGCCGCCGTCTGGTTGCCGTCATAGAAGCGGATCCACAGGCGATCGCCGTCATTGTTGTATTCAGGAATCGCGCGCTGTGTGCCCGAAGGCGTCGCGGGGTCCCAGGTCACCTTCGATCCGTTGACCCAGACCTCGGCCAGGCCCTTCACCGGCAGGTCCGACAGCGCGATCACATAGTGCAGAAAGGCGTTCGGCGTGCCGTCGACCTCGCCCCACGTGCCGTCATAGACCAGCGATCCGGCCGTCATGCCGCGACCGAGGATGAAACTGCGCGGGACCGCACCACCGAACTGCAGCTTGCCGGAGACGCCGCCGACGCCGCTGCCGACCTCCTTCTTCTTGGCGAAGAGATAGGTAAGGCCGAGCCCGACGCCCGCCTTCAGGACGCCGCCGACGATGCCGGCAAGCGCGCCGCCACCTCCCAGCCAGCCGGCGAACGCGCCGACGGCAGCAATCACCGGCGCAGCCTGGCAGAGCGCCGTCGAGCAGAGCAGAAGCTGCGTCGCGAGAGAGGCAGTGCGAAGAAGACGGCGCATCATCCGATCCTGAATGCCCTGGCTGCGTCGAGGCGATCGAGGGTGCCCAGGCCATCCGGCCCCAGCACAGCCACCCGTTCACCAGCGACGATGCCGAGCGCCCAGCCGTCTGGCGTGTCGAAGGCCGCGACGTCACCGGCCCCCGCCATCACCGGCGGAACCTCATTGAAGAAATGAGCGGCGAGGGCCACTAGGTCGTGATAGCCGGCCCGCTTCAGAGCCCGCTGTGCACCACTGGCCGAGCGATAGGAGCCACGAAAGCCGATCGCGAGATCGAGGCCCGTCATCGCCCGGATGCAATCGGCAGCGAACAGCGCGCAGTCGTGCTCACCCCAGGCGAACGGCAGGCGGCGATGCGCCTCGATCGTCTCATGCAGGGCCGTCCGCCAAGCGGGAATGCGTTGCAGCACCATCAGCTGGCCTTCCCCTGCTTCTTGCCCCAGAAGATTTCCCAATCCGCGACCACGCTGGTGTCGTGATAGAAATCGTCATCCGCCTTGCGGAGGATCTGACTCTCATGGCTGCGCACGTCGGGATTCTTCCGCGTCAGCTCGCGCGTATGGGACGCGCAGGAAAGCCTGACCGTCGATGCGCCACCCTCGGCCGCCGTCTCGATCGGCGCTTCGTCGATGAAGCCGATGAACCGGGCCTTGGCCGGGGCAACCAGCTCGAGCGTGTGCGGGTTCAGGTAGCCGCGATAGATCGCGATCGGGGCGTTGCGCGCGTCATAGGCGCGGACGGCCGCATTCACGGCGTCGTCGATCCCGGACAACTCGACCTCGACCGTGCGCACCGAGATATCCGAGGTCAGCGCAATGTCACCGACCGAGACGAGCGCACCGCCGACAAAGCTCTTGGTCTCGATCAGGCCGGTCAGGCCATTCTTGATCAGGCAGGTGAACGGCCCGCCATCCAACCAGAAGCAGGCCTCCTGCGTAGCGCCGGTGATCCGATCCTTGACGGTAAAGACGACGAAGTCGCGAGCGACGACAGCGCGGGCGGCAATCGCCGCAAGCTCGGCTGGCTCCAGGGCGAGCATCAGCCGATCACCTGCGTCGCGGTGAAGGAGATCGGGCCGCGCGCGTTGAGATTGGCGGGGGTCGAGACGGAACCGGGCGTGATCATCATCAGGCAGCCGGGCCGCTTCACCTTGACGACATTGTTGATGGCGGCGCCCTGCCGAATCGGCGGACGGACCTCGAAGGCCGGCGTCATGCCCAAGCCGTCGGCGACGACATCTTCCATGGCCTGGTGCAGGGCATAGAGCGGCCCCGCCCCATAGGCCCAGGAGACGTGATCACCGATCGAGATCTTGAAGCCGGCCGGCAGGCCCTTCAGCCGCACCGCGATCGTCGAAGGCAGCGCCGAGATGGCCGCCGTCTCGCCGTTGAAGGCGCCGCCCGTCGGCCAGGTGCCGTGCGGATAGGCCGCCGGGAAGAAGGACGCCAGGTCGTAGCCCCAGAACGTCTTCTGCCCGTTTTCGAGCGCGGCGAGCCGGGCCTTCCAGCGACGCAGCTCATTCGGCTCGAGGTCGCGCGTCGCGGCCTGCATGGCCCAGAGCGGTGCCCGCCGGGATTTGACCCGCACTTGGCCGCCGGCCTGGCCGGACGTCTCGTCGCCATAGGACAGGTCAAGCGTCGCCCAGCCGGGCCAGTCGGCGAGGAGATCGAGCGGATAGGTGATCGTCATCGAAGGATCCGGTCCCGCTGCAGCCTCTTGATGGTGTCCGGCAAGGAAGCGATGAGCCGCTGATTGTTCTGCTTCAGGATCGCGGCGAACTCCGCCTCGGTCATCTGCGACCCGCGCGCGTCGATATGCGTGTCGCCCAATTGAAAGACCGGCGCCGAGTTCGACCGCGGCGCGACAGCCGCCGGCGTCACGGGGACGCCCATCATGGCACCAATGCCGGACAGTCCGGAGTTCATCGCCTCGAGGAGATCGCGGTGCTTGGCGGTCGCCCGGGCGTTCACCACAAATTCCTTGCCATGGACGACACCGGCAACCTTCCCGGTACCGCCGTCACCCGTGTAGCCACCGCTGGCGAAGCCGAGCATTTTACCGATGGCACCGAAGGCGCTGCCGCTCGAGCCGCCGCCGAACAGTTCATTCAACGCGATGTCGATCAGCTTCGATGCCACCTTGTCGAGGGCATTGGCGAGCGCTTCGGTGGCAGACTTGCCCTCTCGCATATCGGAGATGAAGCCACTAAAGACGTCGCGGCCGAGATCGCGCATCTCTTCCGCACGCTGGCGGACGAGATCCTGCTTTTCAGCAAGCTTCTGCGATTCGACAGAGGCGGTTGCATAGCCGGAGGCCAGCGCGTCGATCTTTTCGCGGAGCGCCGGCGTGATCGCCAGACCCGCCGCCTGCGCAGCGTAAAGCAGATCCTGAGCCGCCCGGGCCTTTTCAACTGCAAAGCCATAGTCGTCGATCAGCGGATTGACCGAAGCCTGAGCCGCGGTCTCCGAAAGCAGCGCAGCCGTCCGGCGCGTGATCGCTTCGGTCTCACGCTCATATTCATTCTTGCGATCGGTGCCATATCCGTCCGGGGGGACGATCGCCGGATTGGTGATCGTCCCTGCGTCGAGAACCTTTCGACCGCCGCCACGGACTGAATCGAAGAAGTCATCGGATTGCGACTGGCTGGGCGTGGGCGTGCCTGCACCGATCTTGAGCGCCCGAAGTGCTGCAGCCTGGGCAGCGGTGCCCCCGATCGTGAGGCCAATAGCTTCGCCGAAATTCCCCTTCTTCAACTGCTCGAGCGAGTAGCTGAGATCCTTCACTGCGAGCGTAATGTCGGCCATAGCGGCGACGACAAGGGGCGCCGTCTCGACCGCGAAGCCCTGGAACGTCGCTCGCAGCGTGGCCTTCAGCTTGACGAGCTTGTCGTCGAGATCGCCGGCCCGGGCAACCAGGCTGTTGCTCACGACGACGCCGGCAACCTGGGCATCGCGCGTCAGCTGATTGATGCCTGCCGATCCCTGCTGCAGTAGCCCAACCATGTCCTTGCCGGCCGACCGGCCGAAGGCAAGGATCGACAGGTTCAGGGCGTCCTGCGGGCTCTTGGCACGCGTGACGAGATCGGCATAGGAACCCAGGAGATCCGTGACGGAGCGCAGCTTGCCGTCCTGGTCATACAGCGCGATGCCGTTGATCTTGAGAACCTTGGCGAGGTCGCCGCTGCCGCCCGCCGCCTGCGACATGTTCTGCGCGAACTTCTGCAGGCCGTTGTCGAGCGCCTCAGCCGAACCGCCAGCCATGTCGGCAGCATACCGCAGTTCCTGCAGCTTTTCGGCCGTGATGCCAATGCGATCCGAGACGTCGCCGATCTCGGCCAAGGCAGCAACCGCATCCGTGATGGCACTGACCGTCTGCGCCGAAAAGAACGCGCCGACGGCGCCGGCAGCCGCCCCCTTCAGGAAGCCCGTGCCGAGGTTGTTGAGGTTCCGGTTCATCTTGTTGAACCGGCCCTCGATCTGGGTGGCGGTCTGGTTAGCGACGCCTGCCGCCCGTTTCATCGAGCGCTCATAGCTCTTTACCTGCGCCTCGAGCTGCACAACCAGTCGTTCAATATCGGTCGCCATCAGCCAAGCCTCCTCACCAGATCGTGGAATTCATCGGTCGTCGGCGGGTCGACGACTTCATCGGGTGAGTTCGCGCGGTTGTGTCCGTCGACGCACGCGGCAAACTGCCAGAGGCTCATCGCGTCGACCTCGGCAGGCGTGAAGCCTAGGACCGCTCCGGCGCCGTAGAGCTCGGCGAAGGCGAGGCGTCCGTCGCCTCCGTCGCGGCCTCCGCCGGCTCCCTTTTTCCCACCGGTTCGTCCGGCGGGCCGACAAGCGCGGTAATGAGAACGGCTTGCGCAGCAGGGACGTTGTCCATCAACGGGAACACGTCGACGTACCGGCTGACCAGACCGAGGGCTTCGACCGGCTTCATGCCGCCGCCGATCAAGCCGATCCGCAGCGTCTCGCGGATATCATCGACCCGCCAGCGCCCCGTGTTGACGCGCTGCAGAAGCTCCGCCGGGCCAACGCCCGTCTTCTCCTGCAGCTCGCGCCATTCGCCGATGGCGAGCCGGAAACGATGCTCGCCATCGCCCCAGGCGAAGGAGACCGAACCGTCGCGGCTCATGCGGCCAGTTCCACCGGACCGTCGGACTGCCACTCCATCTCGACCTGGATGAGCCCGTCCTGCTCGCCGGTGATGTTGAGCGTGGCGAGGTGGTAGCGCCCCTCATAGGTCCGCGGGCCGACCGCGTAGTCGATCGTCACCTGGACGTTGCGCGAGTCCTGGTCGGCGAAGGCTTCCTCGTAGAGATCGAGGCTTTCCTTGGCCAAGGTGCCGGAACCGGACAGGGACGCGGTCAGGGCGCTTTTCACCCGCTCCGTCCAGATTGGCGCGTCCGGGTCGAGGCAGTCTGCGACGTTGAATTCGTTCATCGCCGCCGAGCGGTTGAACGACTTGGTCGTCAGCGCGCACGGCGCAACGAAAACCTCCGGCGATGCGCCGTCGCCGATCTTGATGAGCAGCTTCGAACCCCGAAGCGTAGTGGGCCTCGCCATGGCGGTCTCCTTTGGTGGCTTGGGTCAGTCGGGCTGTGTCAGGGCCCGAAAGGTCATCGCGATATGGCTGGTGATCCCGTCCGGATCTCGAAGCGTGCGGGCGTCGCGAAATTGCAGCAGCTCAAGGGAATGCCCGGAGAGCGCGAGATCGGCGTCATGCAGGGCGCTGCGGATCTGATCGGCGATGCCCTTGGCCTCAGGGAAGCCGACGGCGCGTGACCACACATGCACATCGGCAAAGCTCTCTGATCCGGCGTAACAATCCGCCAGGTCTGCATTCACCTGGATCTCGCCGATTGTCACATAAGGGTAGAGCGCAGATGCCGGCGGCATGTCATAGACACGACCACCCAAGACAGGGACGGCGGCAACGATGGCATGGAGAAAACCGGCCTGAAGAGCGAGGCTTGGATCCGTGCTCATGAGCCCCCTGTAATCCGCTTGATCGCCTTGGTCATCGCGCGGTTCACACGGCTTTTGGCCCGCTTCCGCAGCGCCCGATAGGCGGGAAAGAAAAAGGGCTGTGCACGCGCGCCAGGGTGCTTCGAGCCTTTGGTGGTGCCGCCATTATCATGCGGCGCGGTGCCAAACTCGACCAGATGGGCGTACCGGGTTTCCGAGTTGCCCGCCGAGATGACCACCGTCAGGTCGGGGTCGCCGTCCGACATGGCCGAACCTGCCAACGACGCATAGCGCTCTTTGCCACCACCCCAGGTCTGGACAATGCTGCGCGCCAGACGGCCGGTGCGTTTCGGCGCGAGCCGGCGCTGCATGCCCTGAATCTCATCGGCGCTTTCCGCCAAGGCCTGCTTGGCAGCCGCTCGGACTTGCGGCGGCATGGCGGCCAGCTTCTGCAGCAGGCGTTGCCGGTTCTGGACTCTCGTCGCCATCAGCCGACCGCCTCGCCGCTTGTCGCCAGAAGGTCGAGATAGGCGCCTTTCTCATCCATGTTCGCCATCGACGTGATGTTGAAGAGCGTGCCGATGCGCGCGTCCCGTGCCCGCCAGTCGGTACGGATCTGGCGCGTGCTGGAGGACGAGCGCACACGGATGATTACCGGCTGCGTTCCGGCAAGCCGGGCCGCTTGGACGCCCTCGCCGCCCTTGAGCGGCTGGATCCGGGCCCAGACGACGAACTGCTCCTGCCAGTCTCCGGCAACCATATTGCCGTAGCCATCATCGACGGCGGCGCGGCGGTCGAAGGCCACCCGCTCGCGAAGCTCACCGGCGCTCATCTGGGTTTTCCTTCTTGGCCACTTCAGCCTTGCCGACGGCGATGGCCTCGGCAGCGCAGGCGCGCGTCACGCTCAGCGTCATGCCCGCCTTGTAGGCGATCGTGACGCGCCCACCCCTCTCCGCCGGCGACCAATCGAAATCCGCCAGGAACCGGACCCGCATCAACGGGCCACCCGATACGGCGAGAGCAGAGCCTCTACCGTGAAGGGAAGGACATTGACGGTGCCTCCGATGTTGACTGCCTCGCGGGCCTCGAACCACTGCCCGACGAGGAGTAGGATCGCCTGCATGATCGGAGCGGGTGGCTTGGCATATCCCGCCTGATAGGAGACCCTGATCGCATCGGCCTCGCACCGAGCCGATGGAAAGGCCACGCCGTGCACTGCGATGACGCGTGGACAGGAGGGAGGCCCCGATAGCCGGAAGGCCGCGCTCGGCAGAGCCTGCTCGACCCCGTCAGCATCGACATAGCGGATCTCGACGCTCTCCGGGTCGACCGGTGCCATCAGCATGAGGGGATCGTCGAAACTGTCGAAGACGGTCACCAACTCCTGTAAACCGATAGCACGCCCGAGCCAGCCGGACGGCCCGTCGATCCAAGCCGTCGCTGCAGCGATCAGCGTCTCGACGTAGGTCTGTTCGTCGTCGCCATCGAGGCGCAGATGCGCCTTCGCCTCCGCCCAGGTCACGACAGCCGCTGGCGCCTCGACCACATACGTGGCCATGCTAGGCTCCGGCCTTGTTGCTCACCGGCGCGGCGGCCTTGTTGGCCGACGGCTTGGCCGCCTTCGGCTTCGGCTCGGCCAACACCTTGCCGATCAGATGCGCAACGTCGGCGCGCGCCGCATCGCGAGTATCGCCGGGCTTGTAGAGTCGATCGCCGATGTGCTCGCGAATGACCTCGAACTTCATGATTGAACCTCCATTGAAGCGGAGGGCGGTGACCGCCCTCCTGTCGATGACCAGTCGCGACCGTTACGGACCGCTCGGCGGCGCAACGTTGCCGTAGATGAAGGCCTCGGGTCGGTAGACCGCCAGTGCGAGCCGCTCCTCGCCAAGCAGCGTGACCATATTCTTCGTGAAGTCGTCGTTCTCGTATCCGAGCTCGACACGGGCATCCCAACGATCGAACAACTGGGCACCGAGCCGAAAAGCTCCCGTCAGGAACTTTCCGACCGTGATGGCCTGGGTTTCGACCACAGGCAGCGCCCACATGGTCGGCGCCGCAGAGCCCTGCGGGTTGCCGATGATGTAGCGGCCAACGTCATCCTTGAGTTGCTCGATCGCGGCCCAGTCGATGGGATTGAGCACATGGCCGGTAGCCGGATACTCGGCGAGAGCTGCCTGCAGCTGCGCGATGCGAAGCGTATCGATCGCCGTCATCGGCGTCGGCGCAGTGTAGCCCGCGGGGACGGCATAGGCCGAGGCCTGCGGAATGATGCCCATCAGATTCTGGCCGGTGCCATCGCCGTTCAGCAGCTGGCCTTCTTCCTTGAAAGCGAGACCGTAGAGCAGACGTCCATCGATCATGGAGCGGACCTGGGGCGCATCGTCGAGGATCTGACGAGAGGCCTTCATCCAGTGGGCGATGACCTTGGCCGACGTGGTCACCAGAGACAGCTTGATGTCGGACGACGGCTTCGCAGCCCCTTCGGCGACAGGAGCCGCGTTGTTGGTGAAGCCGGTCTCCTTCACGTATTCGAGCGCGCCGCCATCCATGCGGCCCGGCGTGATGAGATCCCGCACCGTCATCCGGCGCTGGGGCAGCTCGAGGATACCGGACAACCTGGTCGGCGCCACTGCCGCACCGGCCGAGCCAGCCGCATTGGTGGTTGCGGTGGTGATCGACGCCTTGATGCGGAAGTCCGCCTTACCAGACGACGGCTTGTCCGCGAGGAACTTCTTCACCCCTTCACTGTCGATGAAGCGCTGGCCCATCGACTTCTCGGCGTCGCCTTCTTCGCCGCCCCCGCGCGCCAGCTTCTGCTCGATCTCGGTGATCTGCTCGCCGAGGCCGTTCATCTTGATCAGCGCCTCGTCGGCCTTCTCCTTCAGCGAGGTCGTCAGCGCCTCGCCCGACTTGGCCTTGCCGATCGCCTCCTCGGCGATCGCCTTCACCTGGTCGATCGAGCGCTGGAAGTCCGCCTTGATCTCGGTGGCGAGTTCGGCGGCCGATTTGCTGTCGTGATCCGGCGCGCGCATGTAGCGGCCGGCCGCACGTTCCATCGGGGTCATGCGGCCGAGCAGCAGCGCCGCGCCGGCCATGACGAACATGGCACGCTTGTGCATAAACATGGATATCTCCAAAGAGTGAGGGATGGGGCCTAGCCCCGGAGGGCTCGCAGGAATGCGAGCTGGTCATCCGCTTTGGCAGGCTCCCCCTGCCTCTTCAGGTGGAGGCGCGCGGCACGCTCCGCCTGCGAATTCGAGAAGCCCAACCCCTTGAGCCACGCCTCGAATTCTCGCTCTGTCAGCCGGTCCCCGGCCTTCAGCTTTTCCGTCAGTTCATGAGCCTGCTTGGCCGCCTTCACGCTGGCCACCGTCGCATTCTCGTTCGCGCCGATGGACACGATCGAGACCTCGCGCAGGTCCACTTCCTCAAGCGTCCACACACCAGTCTCGGCATCGACCGAATAGCGCTTGATGCGATAGCCGATCGACAGCCCGTCGATGTCGCCCGCCTTCAGAAGGGCATGCGCCTCGCGGGCGCGCTGGACAGCCATGTTGAGCCGGCCGCGCATCAAGAGGCCGTGGTCGTCTTCCGTCGCCGAAAGCCACCTGCCGATCGGCTGACTGGCATCATGCTGCCAGAACATCTTCGGCATGGTTCCGGCGGCAGCATGGCCCGCCAGGCTGCTCGCGAACGACCCCGGCGCGATCACGTCGCCATAGCTGTCCGGCTCGCCGCCGAACGTGCTGCCATAGCCCTCGATCTCGCCCTCGTCGGTCAGCGACTTGATCTCAAGGCACCGTGAAGCCTTGCTGATCTGCAGGGCGGAATCCTTGCGGAAGATCGTCATTCTTCATCCTCCATCGGGGGGCCGCCATTGTCGCCGATGCCCCTTGCTTGGGTGATCGGCACGTTCTGCATCTGCATGCGGGGAACATCGCCGCCGAGAACAGGCGGCAAGTTCTCCTTCGCCCGAACCTCATTGATGGTCATCCATCCGTTGGTCAGGGCAGATTGATAGAAGGCCGACCGGCCGGCGCTGTCGCCGCGCAGCAGGCCTTCAATATTGAACTTGACGGTAATTCCCGCAGCCCGATCAGCCGCGGTGAGCAGCTGCTTGGCGATGGCCTGCTCGATCCGCTTCAGTCTGCGACGCAGGGTAAACTTCTGCAGGAGGTCGCCTTGCTGCTCGACGCCGGTCGGCCAACTGGTGGTCTTCGAGGTGTGGCCGACCATGACCGGCGGAACTCCGAAAAAGCGGCAGATCTCCTCGACTGAGAAAGCGCGCGTCTCCAGCATCTGCGCGTCTTCGGGACTGATGGTGATCTGGTTCCAGGTGGACCCGCCCTCCAGCAGCATCGGACGGCCGGCGTTGATGGCGCCGGCGTATTTCTCCATCAGCACCTTTTCGGCGATATCCCGCTGCTCCTGCGTCAGCCACTTCTCAAAGGTGACGACACCGGAGGGGCGCAGACCGTTGGCGAACATCTTCGCCGCCGCTCGATCTGCCGCCCTAGCCGACGAGAACGCCTGACGCGCGAACTGCAGGGTGGACATTCCGCCCAGCGGATTGCCGCCGGGACCGCGGATATGGAGCATGGTCCGGTCGGTCTCTACGTAGCTCTTGCCCGCATCCGACCAGCGGTATTCCAGCGTCCCTGTCGACAGACGGCGGACACTGACTAGATCCGGGGCGACCGGCACGATGGCGAGGATCCGAGCGCCCGAGCGCTCGATGCGCGCGAACCCGTTGCCGTGAAGCTCAATCGAAGCCGCGATGAAATCCCAGAAGTCCAGTGCGGTCTGATCATAGTTCGGGCTGTCATGCAGCAGGCGAAAGAGCGGGTGATCATCGGCAGGCTCAGGCGCTCCGGCCGCTCCCTTGCGGTACACGACCAGGGGTAGCGACGAGATGGTGCCCGAGAGGAGATTGACGCAGCCCCAGACAGCGGAGAGCGCCAGTGCGCTCGACTCCGTAACGAGCTCGCCGGCGTCGCCCATGTGGCCCGCCCCGAACCATCCCTCGACGTTTTGAATGGAAAGCGAGCGCACCACGGTCTGGGCGGCCTTCAGGGCAAGGCTGCGAATTGGGTTCACGCTGCACCCGCCAGGCTCTTGAAGTAGTCGTCCATTCCGCCCTCTTCATTGCCAGCGATTGCCAGACCAATCCCCATGACGCCGGCGGCGATGCCGTCGATCTTGTCGAGGGAGCTTTTCTTGTCCGGGACGTAGTTGAGGTTGGCGTCGAAGCGCACCGTGCAGTGCCCGGCCATCCAGGCCAGGACAGGATGGCCGCCATGCTCGATCTTGGTGGCGAAGACGAGACGCTCCATTTCCTTCGTCGGCGCGCCAAGCGTCGCGTGACCCTGACGCATCTCATGCATCAGCTCGGCATCGAGCCCGTCGACCTGCAGATCGGCGACGAGCTTGCCCGCATTCCACGGGTCATAGCCGAAGGCCATCAGATCGAAGTCGTGGCCGACCTGGACGACGTCCTTCTGCACGAAGTTCTGGTCGACAAAATCGCCGGGCGTCGTGAAGAGCGCACCTTCTGCGACCCACTTCTTCCAGTTCACCCGCTTGTCGGCGGCGGCGCGCTCGTCGAGCGTCGCCTCAGGAACCCAGAACTTCGGAATCAGCACCCAGCGATCGTATGTGTCATCTGGCGGGATGACGATCATTCTCGCCGTGATGTCGCGGGTCGACGAGACGTCACAGGTGACGAACGCCTTGCGGCCCTTGTGTCGCGCGTAGAGCTTCGGCCACGACTTCGCATCGACCGTACAGGCGGCCCATCGGTCACGCGGCAGCCAGGCGGAAACCTGATCTACCCACCGGTTCAGGTGGTAGCACTGGAACACCGCCTCGGCGGCCGGACGTCCCTTCGCCTTCCGGTATTCGCCACGGAGGTAGTCCAGTGTCGGCGTCAGGCCGAGGCTCGGATTGGCTTTCCGCCAGACCGCCTCGTCGCCCCAATCGTCGTCGTCGGCGATCCCGAAATAGACGATCAGCGCCGTCGGCTCGTCGAGGTCACCACGCATGATCGCGAGCGATTCCTCGAACCACTCATAGCCGATCCGGTTCTGCTTTCGACCCGCAGTCGATGCGTAGAGCTCGATCGGCTGCAGGCGGGAGCCGGTTCCTTGCCGAAGGGTGTCGGCCAGTTCGCGGGTCCGCCATTCATGGATCTCATCACCGAGGATGACCGTCGGCGCGCGGCCATGCTTGCCGTCCGGCGCGCCGGTCAGAAGCTGGCAAAGAGAGGCGGTTTCGCGGAGGTAGATGCCCTTGTCGGTGAAGGTGACGCGCTCGTTGCCTTGCTTGTCATCCTTCAGGCCGACAGCCTCGAGAATGACATCCTTCATCTTCTTGAACGGGATGCGGCCTTGGTCTTCGTTCCGGCCGAACACGAAGCCCTCGGCGCCCTGGATCTTCTCCATCACGAAGAACAGCACGCCCAGCGTCGCCAGGAACTCGGACTTGCCGTTCTTGCGCGGGATCCAGAGATCCAGCCGCCGGAATAACCGCACATGCTGGATAGCCGGCAGATGCGTGGCGGCGTCGATGATTTCAATCGGCTTCTTCCAGCCGACCAACATCCGAACAATGATCTCCTGCGACAGCAGGAGCTTGAACGGGACGCCCTTGAAGCGGTCGTTCGTGAGGCGGAACACGCGGGGCCAGTTGGCGACGATGGCATCAGCCTTGCCATGGTCGAACCATGCGCCCTCTACCGCGCTCGCCCGGCCCCAGGCCAATACGGCCCACTGATAGATCGGGTCATCCGCGACCGGCGCCAGCCAGGGCGGCAGCGCGCTCGGCGCCGCCTGGTTGCCGGGCATCAGTTCACGCTCTGGCCCGGAGGCACGCTGTCGGTCTGGTTCATCAGGTCGCTCGGATCTGGATCGTCCTGCGCCGGGAGCGCGGCCTGCGGCCCCATCCCTGGAAGGTAGGGCTGGCGCCCACCATGCCCCGCATTGAAGGTCTCGACCCGCGTCAGGTCGCTGTCGCCGCGCGGCGGGAAGCCGAACTCGGCCTCGAGCAGACGGAGCACCCCTTCGGCATCTTTCATGATGTCGAGACTGGGATGCGGAACGATCTTGGTGCCGCCGTGCCCCATCTCCCACTTCATGGTGAGGCCGCCCTTTGGCAGATCCTTTCGAAGGGTCTCGGCAGCTGCCTCGTAGATCTGGCTCCAGATGCAGAAGCGCGTGAGCGCCGCCCGGTATCCCGGGCGACGTCGCCCGCCGGCGCGGAGGACGTCGGCTTGCTGGTCCCATAGTTCGATCGCTCGCCGCCAATACGCAGGCGCCCGCGCCAGGATGGCGGGAAGCAGGAACGGGTTGCTGTCGATGACGCGCTCTGCCTCGGCGGCGTTCGCCGCGGCGTTGATCTCGCGCTCGACCGCCTTCTTGCGCCGCCCCGGAAACCCTTGAGCCGCTTGCAGAAGCGGGTCCTGCTTTCTGCGGCCCATAGGCGACCTCTACTCCGGTGCAGAAAAAAAGTTTGGCGCTGAAATATCGCGCCGCCAGAAAGTTCATTGGACCGCCGGTCCGCTGTTGGGAGGTCCTGGACTTTTGACCCACCCCCCTTATTCCGAAATCTGAAAGACGTAGCCCTAAGTGATGCCGTTCAGGCGATGCCCTAAGCCTCAGAGGCCATTCGACCGGAGAGCTCTGGTCATCGCGATGGCCTCTGCACTGTCGAGGTGGAGGCTAGCGGCGGCGATGTTACCCCTCGCAAAGAGATCCTCGAGGCGCTGCTTGACCACGTCGTGGTGCCACTTGCAGCAGCCCTGCCACATGGCCGTGTCCCAGAACCGATCGCTGTCGCCACCATGCGGGATGACGTGATCAACGATGATGGCGGGCTCGACCCTGCCGACAGCCTCGCATCCCAGGCAGAGAGGGGCGCGGGCCAGAAACGTGCGCCGGGCCTTCTCCCATCGGACATTGTAGCCGCGCTCCCGCGCGCTGCCACGCCGGCGATCATACTGGCGGCTCTGCTCTTGCCGTGTCGGCTGATGCGCTGGGCGGAAGGCTGAGGGACGCTTTGCCATATCCCAAGCAAACGAAAGCCCGGCATGCTTCTCAGCATCCGGGCCATGCGTCGCCATTCGCGATGATCGGTCAGACCGTCATCTGGGTCCGTGCGGGGCAGATCCTCGGCATCGCCGATCGCCACTCGATCTCACGGGGCATCCTGATTCCTCGCTATAGCAGGATGCTCAGAAGGTCAATAGGCACGTCGATGGGATGGACGCCGCCGAACAGCCGGATCTCGATCTTGGCATAGTGCCGGCCGACGTAGAGGTCCTGCACCCTGCCCTTCGACCAGGCGAACGCGCCGCCCGTCATCTCGACCGCATCCCCGACCTTGAGCCCGCGCGGGCCGCGCCGCTGGACCGCGGTGGCGCGCGTCTCGTCGAAGTGCCCGGCCTCCTCCGCCTTGCGCAACCGATCCACCGCCAGCGCCGGGGCGCGCAACGGCCGGTCCAGCGCGCAGATGGCGCCGACCACCAGCGGAGCCTCGCGGGCAACCCGGACCACGTCGTCGGCATTGCAGCCGCGCACGAACACGTAGCCGGGGAACAGCGCGCATTCGACCTGCCGCACGCGCCGATGGCGAAGCGACCGCCCGCCAAACCGCACGGCGCGCGGCCAATACGCTTCCAGCCCGAGCGTCTCGATATCCCGCGCCGCCTGACGCTCGACCTTCGGCCGCGTCATCAGCACGAACCAGGGCGTCGCCGCCGCCTCAATCGCCGTCGCCGAAGCCTCGCTCGCCATCGTCATCGTGCTAGCCTCCTGCAAAACCGCCAGTGCCGCCATGGTCCAACCTGTCCAACCTTGAGAAGAAGAAAGAAGAAGGTTGGACCGAACCAACCCGTTGTTTTTGTTCGGCTGGTCCAACCTGTCCAACCTGTCCGACCTCATTCGGCCCAGACGGGATTTTCCGCCGTCGCCTCTATCGTCCGGCGAGAGCGGGACGGGGCGATTTTTTGGCCTCGGCGCGAGCCCGATCGCGCGCGTACGCGAGGCAAAAAGGTTGGACAGGTTGGACAGGTTGGACCGACCGTTGATTTCATTGATGTTTTCCGGTCCGACCCATGCCGGGCGGTCCAACCTACGTTGGACCAAAAGCGCCTATACCCCTTCATGACGGTCTCTCTCCGGGGCGTGATCGTCGCCTTCGTTCCACTCGATCTTCTGGCCGACAGCCTGTTCGAACGCGTCGCGACACTTGTGGAGTTGCGGCAGCGCGTAGCACCATTGCCGCGCCCGTTTCATGTCTTCGTCGGTGATCCAAGGGCGGACCTTGGCGAGGCCGGGCACCAGCTTCATCATCTTCATGCCGAAGCTGGTCTTCTCGGACTTGCGCTTGACGCCGATCTTCTCGGAGACGGCGATGTAGTCGTCGAACAGCGCGTCGATCGGCACCTCGGCACCCCATTCGCTGCCGCCGCGCCTTGTCGTCCCGTCGATCAGCCGCTCCAGCCACCAGGCTTCGACCGTGTCGAGCGAGCGGAACTTCTGCTCGAGCAGCGCCTTCGTCATGGGGATCTTGCGCAGATTCACCTTGGAAAGATCGAAGGTCATGAGGTCGTGCAACAGCGCCTCGCGCCCGCCATTCTCGATCTCTGCCCTCATCTCGGCGAAGTATTCATGGTTCTGGGCGCAGCGCGGATGCACGTCGAGCACGGCGAAGCGCCGCTCGTCCTTGCCGGCCGGCACCACCCAGTCCTCGTTCGAGGTCATGATAAGACGGACGAAGTTCTTCAGCCGGATCGGGTCGATCGATTTCTGCTCGATCATCTGGATCTCGGCCGTGACCAGATCCTTCAGCCGCCCTTCGGCCGCCTTATCGCCGGCCCAGACGGCTTCCTCCGCCTGCAAGAGCAGGCAGGACGCCATATGCGCGTTGAAGTTGCCGGTGATGTAGCGGGCATCGCCGACGAGGAAGTAGTGCGAGGCGATCAGCGAGCCCATGATCTCGCCGACGATCGACTTGCCGGCGCCCATGCGCCCGCGAAAGACAAGCGCGGTGCCAACCCGCTCGCGCGGCCTCTGCAACAGGTGCGCGAACCAGCCGAACAGCCAGTCGAACAGCTCTTTGTCGCCATGGCAGATGTTGGTCAGCATATGATCGCGCAGGACGCCCCAGCCGTTCGGCTTGGGCGCCGGCGTGACCGAGAAGCCGCGATAGAGGTTGAGGTATCCCGGCGTCGATTCCGCGCCGTCCGGGTTCGGGAAGAATTCGATGCCGTTGAAGCTTCGGCGCTTCGAATGCCGCAGCCAGCGGTCGCCCCAGGTTACGGTTTTGATCTTTCCGTCCGCGATATTCAGGATCTGCGTCGGCTTGTTCATGAAGAGGGCGCGAAACCCATCGAGGCCGACGACGCGGACGCGATCCTCGATCGGCCCGACATCCTGCTCCCGCACGACGACGGCCTTGGAGCCCATCAGCACGAAGGCCCATTCCCGGTTCATCCGGTCGATATCGAAGCCCCAATCCTTCGGTCCGACGTCGTCGGTGCCGCCATCGTCGTCCGCCGGCGCCTCGGGCTCATTCGCGGAATTCGCTTCTACCCCTTCCGTCCCGGTCTCTGTCCCGGCCTGAAACGCACCCACCGGCTCGGCCTGGTCGATGATCGAGACGATCCGGTCGATAGGATTCTCGCTCATGCTGCGGCCCTCAGGATGTCGTTGAAATCGGCCTGGGCCGGAGCCCATGCGGCAAGGATGATGCGACCCGGCCATGCCCATCGGGCGGCGGCGCGCTGCAGCACAAGCTCGGTGGCGAAGCGGTCGCTGTCGCCGTCGCCGAGCAGGATGATTTCGTCGATGCCGTCAGGCGGCATCAGCGCCGGCTTCTCCGGATCTTCGAGCGGCACCGGCCCGGGCACCTTCACCCGCCGCTTCGCGCCGCGCGCGTCGATGCGGATCTCGGTCGGGTGGACGACCGTGCCGTCTGCCCTGCCCCCGAGATTGCCGAGGCTGATCGACGACCAGAACAGCGTCTCGGCCATCCAGTCGGCCGGCTTGCGCTCGGCCAGCGCCAGGCGCACGGAAAGCACGGTCTCGATCCCTTCGCCGATCACCAGCCTGCGCGCCGCCGGCGTGGTCGACAGCATGATGTGGTTGCCCGACAACGAGCCGCGCACCTTCTTCGCCTTCAGGATCTCGCCGGATTCCGGGTCGACGATCTCGGCCTTGCCGAAGGTCTCGGGGTCGATCCAGGTGACGTGCCCGCCACGAAAGACGCCGGCGGAATCGACGATCGCCGCCATCATCGCCGGCCCGCGCCAGATCTCGTGCCAGACCTCGCGGTCGCCTTCGCGCCGGCTCACGTAGTAGGGATGATCGGCGAGACAGCGCAGCGTCCGAACATTCGGCAGGGGAAGGCCGCGGCCTGCCAGGTAGAGGGCGACAGGCGAGCCCTCGTCGACCGGCCCGGCCTCTTTCCAGAAGCGGCGCATGCGCGCCCTCTCCTGCTCGCGGTAGTCGATCTCGCCGCGCTCGCGCTCGGCCGCGGCGGCGATGCGCCGCGCCTCGCGCCGGGCGATCTCGGCTTCGTCGGGGCCGCTGCTTTCGCCCTTCGGCGCCTTGCGACCGGTCAGCGTCTCGCAGGCGCCGATGAAGTCGGTGGCGTCGAGATATTCGACGAGGGCGATCACGTCGCCGCCCTTGCCCGAGCCGCGACAGTTGAAGACGCCCTTGCGCGGGTTGACGCCGAAGCGGTCGTCGCCGCCGCAGACCGGGCAAGGCCCGACCAACTCGGTGCCGGCCCGCTTCAGGCGCAGCTTGCGCTTGGCGATCTCGCTCTCGATCGGCACGGCCCTGGCTTCGTCGACGAAGGCATCCATCTCAGCTGCTTTTTTGTTGCTCATGACCCCCGCCACACCGGAGGATGGGCCGACGACTTCAAGGAGAACGGGCTGTGAGGAAGCGACAACTGGCGCCTTGGTTTCTGGGCGGCGCGATCGCTGGCATCATTGTGACGGGCACATGGGTCGTCGGATGGGACGCAGTTTTTCGAGGCGTGGACCGTTGGCAGACGCTTCTGACTGGTCTGCTTGCCGTCGGCGCGGCCATTTGGGCGAGCCGCCCCGTGTTTCAGCAGCTCGATCAAATGAGACGGCAGTCCGCCGCGTCCGCCGTCGGCACATTTTCGTCCATCGCACAGAGGATGGAGGACGAGGTCGCGAGGCTCGCATCCACGGAACACGTTATTAGAAGCTGTCAGGATTGGCTCAATGTCCTTCGCTACGAGGCTCAAGGAACGTTCGCGCATTCGGGCGAACTCCGAGACGAGCTCCGCGAGAGTTCCAAGCGCTTCGAGATTGAGGTCCAATACTACAGGCAAAACGGCAGCCGCCACTCCAGATCCAGCCCCGTTAATGACGATCGATGGCGGTTCATCAATCAGATTGATGACGCCTGTATGCTTTTTTCTACATTGGCCAGAGATTACTGGCAGATAACTTCGTGGCACGATGACGTTGAAGGCCCGAATCTCTCGGCCGAACAACGCGAGGCGGCGTTTGTTAATTGTCAGGCAGGCTTGGAGAAATGCTTCTCCACTATGCTTAACTTCAAAGCCTCGCTCATGGAGAGCATCGTCAAGACGTGGCGAATGGTGCGAAATCTGGAGGACGCTGTCATCGATGAGCGCGGCGCATTCTCCGCATAGGAACCCTTCGGGATGACGAGCTTTCCAGCCAAAGGCCGCAGCAGTCCTTTCACGGGTCTCTGCCCCACCTGAAAAGGCGAGCTGGCGCGGGCAATCGTGACAGGTGAGGATCATGTCGCGTCCTCGCGCCCGGCCCGCCGCAGGAAGGCGCTGTTGACGCAGCGCCCCTCCCCGACCGGGATCATGATCGCGCCATCCTCGCGGCGGTAGGCTTGTTCCGCGAGCGCGACCAGGTCGCGCTTGCGCCGGCGCGGCATGCGCTTTCGGAAGGGCGCCTCGGTCGGCTCGTCCCGATAGGCCGAGGGCGGCGCGGCGAAATCGCGGGTGAAGTCCGGGCGCTTGCGGGCCATCAGTTCCCGCCTCCGAGAAGCCGGTCGCAATAGCTGAGCGAAGCGCCGACCAGGTCGGCGCCGGCCAGCAGGGCGACGGTGGCGAAGGACAGCCAGAACATGATCAGGCCGACGACCTTGTCGACCTGGCCGCCCGGCCTTTGGGGAGCGGAGCGGCGCATGTCAGCCTGCCTTCGGGAAGACGTGGATGGCGGCACCCGCGGCGGCGGCCAGCTCATTCCGGCCGTCGGCGAGGGCCTCGCTCAGTTCGCCCGCCTCGCGGTCGATCCGGTCCTGCTCGTTCGGCGTGATGATACCGTCGGCCACGGCGTCGGCCACGGCCGAGCTGTATTCGGCCACTTCCTTGGCGATACGGGCCTGTGTCGTCAGGAAATGCGCGGCCGCCGCCGGCGCGGCGTGGGGCGCGATCGCCAGCCCCTGCAACTCGGTCATTGCCTGCGTGACAAGGGAAAGCCCCGTCGCCTGCTGCAGCGCCAGAGCGGCAAGCACCGGGATCATGTCTTCGCTGTCGGGGTCGCCCCAGCGGTCGACGGTGCTCTTACCCTTGCCGACGATCTCGCCAGCGATCACAAGGCCTCCAGCCTTCTTGACCAGGGCGCGCGTCGCGGCTTTGACGCGGTACTTGAATTCAGGAGGCAATGCGAAATCGCTCACGGGAAAGCTCCGCGTTCGTTCCCGGTGTGGGAAGCCGTCGATTGTGAGAGGTTCAGTCAGCGGGCCTTGAGGCCCGGACGCTCTGGTTAGGGAGGGCCGCGCAGATGACGACCATCAGGATCACGCCGAGCGATCATTCAGCCGCCTCCGCCAAATCCAGGAAGTCGCGGAATGTGACCGCGCCGTCAGTGGCCGACTTGATTCGGGCGAGAATACCGCGGTGCGGGAATCGCAGGCCCCGCGCGTAACGGGTTACCGCCGCTTGCGAAACGCCAATCCTTTGGGCGAACGCAGCGTGCGAGATCTTTTCCGTTGCGAGGTAATCTGCGAGCTTCATAACCGGGTTATGCCAAAATGGTATTCGCTTCGCAAGGGAAAAATACCAATTCGGACTTGGCTATACCGTCGGCGGTATCATACCGTTTCGGCATGAGCCAATTGAAGCAGATCAGAGAGCAGCGCGGCCTCACCCAAGCGGCTTTGGCCGAGTTGGTGCAGACGACCCAACCCCAGATCCGCCGACTAGAAGCTGGCGAGCGCAAGCTGACGAAGGAATGGGCCACGCGCCTGGCCAAAGCGCTGGGTATTTCGGCTAAGGATTTGCTCTTCGATGAGGCCGTTCTGGCAGAGACCGTGCCGGCAGACGAGTTGAAGCGCGTACCTTTGGGCGAAGAATTTCCGCCAGAGAGCGACCCGGACCACCTTCCGACGGTAGGCACCGAGACCGGACGCCAGGGCATCCCCGCACATAGCATAGCGGAAATCGACGTGACCGCCGGGCTCGGCGCCGGCGGCATCGCAATGATCTCCGAGGCCACGTCGCCTGAAGGCGCACGGTTCGCAGCGGAGGTGATCAAGGACTTTTGGGTCCTGCCGGCCTGGATCCTCGCTCGGCTCGGCATCAAGCCTGAACACGCAGCCGCATTCCTGATGCAGGGCGATTCGATGGAGCCCACCCTATTCGGAGGAGAAGTCGGGTTCATCGACTTACGGCACAAGGTCCCGTCTCCGCCTGGCATCTACGCCATCGCCGATCAGTTCGGCGGGGTCATGTTCAAAAGGCTGGACGTGGTATCGAAGCCATCGGACCCAGAGGTCATGGTCAGTGTCGTCTCGGACAACCCGAGGCATGAGCCCAGACTGCTCGCGCTCGACGACCTCTACATTCTGGGACGCTATATCGGCAAATTCTCGGCCGGCTAGCGCCATTCATGACGGTTATGCCAAAACGGTATTGACATAAAATACCGCATTGGTATTTTCTCTCCATCGGCGCGGTCGTCCGTCGCGCCGAACCTGTCAAGGTTCACGATGGAGAGCACCATGCAGACCAAGCGTCGCCTCTACCCCACCGACGAAATCCGCCTTTCCGCCCTCGACAAGGCGCGCAGCACCGCGACCATCCCCAAGCTGATGGCCGCCGAGATGGTGGACCATGTCGCCATGAGCGGCAGCTGCAGCGAGGCGGATCTGCGCCGTTACGGCTTCTCCGACACCGAGATCCAGACCTTTGGCCCGACCGCCCGCCAGGAAGCCGAGCGGATGTCGACGCGCGAGCATTCGCTCGCGGCCTGACAAGACCGTCAGGCCAGCGCGGCTTCGGTGCCGCTTGTGCCCACGACCGAAGCCGCGTCGCCGGACGATCCTGTCCTTCGACGAGCACCCCATGCGCACCATCATCGACATGATCCGCGCCGTTCACGCGAGTGACCGGGGCGACTGGATTGCTCTTGCCAGCTTTCCGGCCTGCGCCGCCCTTCTGGGCGCGCTCTTCTGTGGCTTTGCACGCTGATGCCGGGCCAGAATTCCACCCGGCGCGGCCAGAAGAACCGCGAACGCGTGCGGCTCTATCTCACCCGCAATCCGGGCGCCAAGCAGATCGCCTGCGCCCGGTCCCTCGGCCTGTCCGCCAACGCCGTCAGCAGCCACGTCAGGGCGCTCGCCCAGGCGAGCGGGGTCAATCCACGCGCCTATCCGCCGGGGAGGCCCCAGCTGTGATCGGCCCCGTCTACTACCTCGACGATTCCGCCGGCCGCGTCGCCTGCCTGGTTGATGGCAGTCGCGCGCAGCGCATCCGCGTCGACGGCGGCTGGCGCTGGAAGGTCATTCACTGGGGCGCCGTGCCCCAGCACCCCGACCGCTGGTGCATCGCCGCTCACTTCTGCCGCCGTGAGAACGGCATCAGCCCGCCGCCGCGCGCCGCGGCTTTCTTCCCCTACCGAGGAGCCAATTGATGTCTGCCCGCACCATCCATCGCTTCACCGACATGCTCGGTCTGCTCAATCGCGGCAAGTTCGTCGAGAAATGCGACGAGCATCTCCAGACCGCGATCCAGACGCTCGAGGCGCTGCCCGACGAGGCCGGCAAGGTGACGATCACCATGACGGTCGAAGTCATCTACCAGTCTGGCCGTATCGACATCCGCCCGGCGATCAAATCGAAGCTGCCGGAAGAGAAGGGGTTCAACGGAACCCCGTTCTGGTCGCTCGAGGGCGGCCTCTCCGTCCAGCATCCGAGCCAAACCGACATGTTCGCCGGCCCGCGCGACGCCGCCGAGCGGCGCGAGCAGGCCTGACCCTTTCCCAGCCTCAGTTCCCCAACCGGAGACGTAGACCATGAATAGCAAGACCATCGACGACATCACGGCCGCCGGCGCCGCCGGCCTCATCGCCGAGCTGGCTACGGCCAGCTGCGGACCTGCACTGGTGTTGATCCCCACCGACGGCCTGGGCGCCGGACTGCCGGGGGAAGTGCCGATCCTGTTCGACCGCGCCAATCAGAAGGTGATCGACCTTCAGAGCACGATCAACGCCGCTCGGCAGGAGCCGGCGCGCCGCAAGGGCGTCGCCAAGGTCGAGACACTGCGCAGCTTCATCGACCTGGCGAACCGCCACAAGGATGAGACCTCGGCGATCTTCGGAACGACCATCTGGCCGACCCCGAAGCTCACCGCGGTGCTCAACTACAACACCGGCACGTCGCCGCACTGGAACGACCATCGCATCATCTACGAATTCCCGCTCACCGAGGAATTCAAGGCTTGGATCGAGGGTGACGGCGACGGCATGGACCAGGCGACGTTCGCTTTCTTCCTCGAGGAGCATGCGGCCGAACTGTCGGCGCCGTTCGATGGCGAGCGGTCGGAATATGAGCTGCTGTTCAAGGAGCGGTTCGCGACGCCGGCCGATCTGATCGCGCTAGCCCGCCATCTCGAAGTCTTCGTCAACGCCAAGGCCAAGCAGGGAATCCGCCTGCAGACCGGCGAGCGCACCATCGAGTTCTCCGAGGAGCACCTGAACGGCAAGGGCGAGAAGGTCGACATTCCGGGCATCTTCATGGTGTCGGTGCCGGCCTTCCTCGACGGCGACGCCATCCGCATCCCGGCGCGGCTGCGCTACCGCATCAAGGGCGGCGACATCTCATGGTCCTACCAGCTCTATCGCTGGCAGTTCTGGCTGCGGAACAAGGTGCAGCAGGACCTCGCCAAGGCCGGCGAGAAGACCGAGCTCCCGACCTTCGAAGGCGCGCCGGAGAACGGCTGAACGCAAACGGGCGGCCCATTGCCGGGCCGCCCGCCTTTCCTCCCATGGCCGGAATCGACCGATGCAGATCACCCTTCCACGCTCCGCCCTCTTCGCCGCGCTCGGCATGGTCAAGGCCGTCGTCGAGCGCCGTAACACCATCCCGATCCTTTCTAATGTCCGAATCACTGTCGACGCGTCGGGCCTGCGCCTGATCGGCACGGATCTCGATATCGAGATCTCGACCCGCGTCGCGGGCCAGCCGGCCGCCACCGGCGAGACGACCGTCCCGGCCGGCATGCTGGCCGACATCGTCGCCAAGTTCCCGGACAAGGCCGACGTCACGCTCTCGCTCGCCGCCGACGGCCAGACGCTGACCGTCGCCTCGGGCCGCGCCCGCCTCAATCTGCAGACGCTTCCGGCCAGCGACTTCCCCGACATTTCGGCCGGCGCGTTCGATTGCCGCTTCACCCTGCCGCCGGCCACGCTGGCGCGCATGCTCGGCAAGACCGAGTTCGCGATCTCGTCGGAAGAGACGCGCTACTACCTGAACGGCACCTTCTGGCACCGCCAGGACGACAAGCTGGTCGTCGTCGCGACCGACGGCCACCGCCTGGCCCGCATCGCCGTCCCGAGCCCGGCCGAGAACCCGACCTTCAAGGGCATCATTGTGCCGACGAAGACCGTCTCTCGCCTGCGCGTGCTCGCCAAGGCGACCGAGGCCGACATGACGGTCGAGATCTCCGAGACCAAGATCCGCGTCACCGCCGGCGAAACCGTGCTGACCTCGAAGCTGATCGACGGCACCTTCCCCGACTACAAGCGCGTCATTCCGGCATCGAGCGAGAAGCACATGACCGTCGATCGCGCCGCGCTCGCCGGCGCCGTTGATCGCGTGTCGACCGTCGCGACCGAGCGCGGCCGGGCCGTGAAGATGGCGCTGACGCTGGGCACGCTGCAGCTGACCGTCAACAATACCGACGCCGGCACAGGCGAGGAGACGCTCGACGTCGACTATGCCGGAGAGCCGATCGATATCGGCTTCAACTCGCGCTACGTCGCCGACGCGCTCGAGGTGCTCGCCGCCGACAGCGTCGTCTTCGGCCTCAACCAGCCCGGCGACCCGGCGCTGCTGAAGAGCCCCAGCGACGACGACCTGCTCGTCGTGCTCATGCCGATGCGGGTGTGATCATGGCCGACAAGACCGGAATCGAATGGACGGATGCGACCTGGAACCCAATCGTCGGCTGTTCCGTCGTCTCTCCCGGCTGCACCAACTGCTACGCCATGAGCATGGCCCGCCGGATTGAGGCGATGCACCCCGCGTCGCATTATGCCGGCACGGCCATCAAGCGGAAGGGCGGCCCTGTGTGGACCGGCGAGGTTCGGCTGGCGCCGGACCATATTGTGCTTTGGCCGCTGCGGTCGCAGAAGCCGCGGCGCATCTTCGTCAATTCCATGGGCGACCTGTTTCACGAAGCGATCCCCGATGCATGGATCGATCGCGTCTTCGCCATCATGGCCCTCGCCCCGCAGCACACCTTCCAGGTGCTGACCAAGCGCGCCGACCGCATGCGGGCCTATTGCTCGAGCCTGGGCGGGCACCACGAGCGCGACCGTGTCTCCCTGGCTGCCAAGACTATCTTCGAGGAGACCGGCTTCGGCGGTAAGGGCTTCTGGTACACGCTCCGCGGCGGCGGCGCGCATCTGCCGAACGTCTGGCTTGGCGTCTCGGCCGAGGATCAGCGCCGCGCTAACGAACGCGTCCCGGACCTTCTCCATACCCCGGCCGCCCGGCGCTTCATCTCCGCGGAGCCGCTGCTCGGGCCACTTGACCTTTCCGAGATCCGCGTGGCGCGGCGCCCGGGCGTCGTCCGCGTCTATCGCCCCCTGATGGGTTATTGGGCCGAGGCCGAGGATCTCGGCAACGGCGGGCTACGCAGCCTTCCGGCGGCGCAGAAGGCCTCGGAATCATGCGGCGCGATCGACCAGGTGATTGCAGGCGGCGAGAGCGGTCCCAACGCTCGGCCGATGAACCCGGCCTGGGCGCTTTCCCTCCGCGACCAGCTGCAGGATTTCGGCACCTCGTTCTTCTTCAAGCAGTGGGGTGAATGGGCGCCGGCCGCCGATACCCACAGCCGATTGCCCCATCACACGTTCGAGGACGGCAGAATCGTTCGCCGGGTCGGCAAACACGCCTCCGGCCGCCGGCTCGACGGCCAGCACCACGACGCGATCCCGGGAGCACTGTCATGAGCGCAAAGATCGCCCAGCGCATCGCCACACTTGCCGCCCGCCGGCGCCGGCTGGCCGAGGACTATCGCACCGCTCGCCGCCGTCACCGCGGCGCCGCCAAGGCCCACGCCGCCCTCCGCAGCGCGACGCATGCGCAGCTCGAAGCCGAGATGCGCCTCGCCCGCGCCACGCCGCTGCTGCGCGCCGCGCGCGAGCAGCGCCAGGCCGCCCCCGACCTGTTCTCCAGCACGATGGGACCGTGACTATGTCGACGTTCAGAAAGCACCGCTTCGTCGTGACGCTCGCCTTCGACAAGCCCGTGACGCGCGCCGAGGCGCTCGTGCACGGCCGGGAATACCTCTACGGCGAATTCCCACTTGCCGGCAGTCAGGCAGGGCGGATGACGGTCCGCAAGATCGAGCGCCCCAGACCACCGCGCCCGGGCCGCCCCCGCTCCAAGGCCACAAAAATGCAGGAGGGATGATGGGACAGCGAGCCGCCACCTTCACCGAGGTCGATCTGAAACGCGCAATTCGTGCGGCAACCAAGGCCGGTTTCGAGGTCAAGGGCGTCGAGATCACCAGGCTCGGCACGATCCGCCTGCTCCAGTCGGTCGGGGAAGAGAAGATCGATGTTGACGATCTGGAGCCGATCATTTTGTGATGGATCCCATGCCGCGCAAATTGCACGCCCACGTCTACCGCGAGAAGACCCGCCATGGTCGGACGGTCTGGTATTTTCGTCGCGGGAAAGGACCGAGGACACGCCTTCCGGGGGAGTATGATAGCCCGGAGTTCATGGCGGCCTATCACGCGGCGCTGGCCGGGACTGCCGTCAAGCAGGTGCGCGCTACAGCGAAGCCGAACACGCTGCGCTGGCTAGTGGATCGCTACCGGGAGTCATCCGACTTCATCCGGCTCGCGCCCTCGACTAAGCGTGTTCGCGAGCGGCTTCTGCTTCGACTTTGTGACGCGTCCGGCGATAGCCCGATCGAACGGTTGACGCGAGCAGCCATTCTCGCCGGCCGAGAACGTCGCGCCGCGACCCCGGAAGCCGCCAACACCTTCATCAAGACGATGCGCGTCCTGCTCGACTATGCCGTAGCGGCGAACCTCATCGACCGAAATCCGGCGCGCGACGTGAAGATGTTCTCAAGCAAGACCGGCGGCATCCACACGTGGACGGTGGAGGAGGTCGCGCGCTATGAGGCAAGGCATCCGATAGGCACGAAAGCCCGGCTCGCCTTGGACATCCTGCTCTACACCGGCCTGCGACGCTCGGACGCCGTGGTGCTCGGGCGCCAGCACGTCCGCAACGAGATCCTAAACATCCGCACGAAGAAGACTGGCGAGGTCGTCACCCTCCGCCTTCTGCCACCACTCCGCGCCTCATTGGACGCGTCCAAGACCGGCGACCTCACTTACCTGACGACAGAGTATGGCAAGGCGTTTTCTAGCGATGGATTTGGAAACTGGTTCCGCGACCGGTGCGCCGAAGCTGGCGTGCCTGGATCCGCGCATGGGCTTAGAAAGGCCGCAGCGACTCGCGCGGCGGAGGCCGGCGCAACAACCTCGGAGCTGATGGCGATGTTCGGCTGGCAGTCATCGAAGCAGGCTGAACTGTACACCCGGGCGGCGAGCCGAGCCGCAATGGGTGTCAACGCGAGCGACAAGTTGCAGCAACAGAAACAGAACAAAACGCCCGCACCTTAATCCGAGGTGCGGGAACTACCTCGAACTTCCAAGCAATGTCAGTAGCTTGGATTTTGGGTGGTGTCCCGGAAGGGATTCGAACCCCTGACCTACGGTTTAGGAAACCGTTGCTCTATCCTGCTGAGCTACCGGGACTTAAGCGGCCGCCGAGGCAGCATGGCGCCATCCGGCGGGCCGGACGGGCGACATGCTTATGGTCCGATTGTCGCGTCGTTTTCAAGAGCCACCGCCAGAAATCTGCGCGGGAATCGACCGCTGCATACGGATGCCGCCTGCCCGAGTCGTGCGGGCGCCGCAGCCCCGCCATGCCGGATTTCCTGATGCGCCGATCCGTCTGCCATGAGACGATGCCGCATGCCCGCCATGACGATGACACAAGGACGGGGGAAGCAGGATCAAGGATGGGGACGAAGCGTCGTGCCGGATGGGCGTCGCGGGTCGTGCCGGAAGCTCGACGGCGTCTTCGGATGCCGGGCAGCCGGCTCGGGCGTGTCCTGCTGATACTGGGAGCGATGATGACAGCTGCGACCGGGGCGGAGCCGGCCGAAAGGACGGCGGGGCCCAACGAATGCCGGCTCTTCGACGGCGAGACCGGACTGGTCGCCAGCGTCGTCGACGGCGACACGCTCGTGCTCGATTCGGGCCTCGAGGTCCGGCTGGTCGGCATCCAGGCGCCGAAACTGCCGCTCGGCCGACCGGATTTCACCGCCTGGCCGCTGGCCGAGGAAGCGAAGACGGCGCTGGAGCGGATGGCGCTCGGCCAAGCGGCGCAACTGCGCTATGGCGGCGCCCGGCGCGACCGTTATGGCCGCGCGCTGGCGCATGTCGAGATCCTGCCCGAAGACGGCGAGGTGCTGTGGCTGCAGCGCGAGATGGTGGCGAGCGGCCTCGCCCGCGTCTATTCCTTCGCCGACAATCGTCAATGTGTCGGCGCTTTGATGAAGGTTGAAAGGGACGCGCGCAAATCAGGGCTTGGCCTCTGGCCCGATCCATACTACGCCATCCGCCCTGCGACCGATCCCGGGCTTGCAACCCGGCACGATGTATATGATCTGGTTGAAGGAAGGGTCGTTTCCGTCGGCGAGCGCGGCCCGATCGCCTATCTCGATTTCGGGCGTGACTGGTCGACGGATTTCACGGCTGTCGTGACCGCCGAGGCCATCGCGGCCTTGGCCGAGGACGGCATCGCCGTGGCGGCCTTGAGGGGGCAACGGGTAAGACTGAGAGGCTGGATCGAGAGTCACGACGGACCGAGCTTGCGGGTCACGCATCCCGAGCAGCTCGAACTGTTGGACCAATGGTGAAGAATGACGGCATTCGGTGCCACACTGGATAGGGAGCGGTCGAGCTCCCCCGGCGCGCTTCTCTGGAAGGCGGCGATCCTCACGGCGAGCCTGCTGCTCGCCGGCTGCACAACCGTGCTCGAGCAGACCTATGGCCCGCCGCAGACGACGGCCGGCGCGGCGACGCCGCCCCCGGTCGATCCCGAGCAGGCCCGCATCGGCGCGCAGGAGCATCCGCGCATCGTTGCGAGCTTCGGCGGCGTCTATCACGACGACAAGCTGGAGAAGACGGTGGCCCGCATCGTCGGCCGCATCGTCGCCGCCTCCGACGACCCGTCGCAATCCTATCGCATCACCATCCTGAACACGCCCTCGGTCAACGCCTTCGCGCTGCCGGGCGGCTATCTCTATGTGACGCGCGGCCTGCTGGCGCTGGCGAACGATTCCTCCGAAGTCGCGGCCGTCATCGCGCACGAGATGGGCCACGTCACCGCCAACCACGCCATGCAGCGCCAGAACAAGGCGCGCGCCGCGATGATCGTCAGCCGCGTCGTCACCGACGTGCTGCAGGACGGCGACGCCGGCCAGCTGGCGCTCGCCTCCAGCCAGCGGACGCTCGCCGCCTTCTCGCAGCAGCAGGAGCTGGAGGCCGACGCGATCGGCGTCCGCACCATCGGCAAGGCCGGCTACGATCCCTTCGCCGCGGCCCGCTTCCTCGACCTGATGGGCCGCTTCGCCGCCTACAAGTCGGCCGGCAGCGTACAGGACAAGCGACCGGACTTCCTCGCCTCGCACCCGGCGACGCCGCAGCGCGTCGATTTCGCCATCCGCGCCGCCCGCCAGTTCGGCGCGCCGGGCATCGGCGAGGTCGACCGCGACCGCTACCTGCAAGGCATCGACGGCATGCTCTATGGCGACGACCGCTCGCAGGGCTTCGTCCGCGGCAAGAATTTCTATCACCCGACGCTGGGCGTCGGCTTCACCGTGCCGAACGGGTTCGTGCTCGACAACACGGCGGATGCGGTGCTGGCGACGGCGCCGGACGGCACGGCGCTGCGCTTCGACGGCGCCAACCTGCCTGTCGGCACGGCGCTGGCCGACTACATCGCGTCAGGCTGGGTCAACGGGCTCGACCGCAATTCGATCAAGAGCTTCACGGTCAACGGCCTCGAGGCCGCTTCGGCGCGCGCCGAGGCCAAGGGCTGGGTGTTCCGCATCGCCGTGATCCGGGTCGGCGCCAGCGCCACCTATCGCTTCATCTTCGCCAACGAGACGGATACGCCCGGCCTCGAGCAGGCGACGATGGAAACGGTGCAGAGCTTCCGCAAGCTGTCGCCACAGGAAGCCGCCGCGCTGAAGCCGCTGCGCGTCCAGCTGGTGACGGTGAAGACAGGCGACACGGTCGACAGCCTCTCCCGGCGGATGAACGGCGTCGACCGGCCGGCGGATCTCTTCCGCATCCTGAACGATATCAAGGGCAATGCGCTGCCGCCCGTCGGCGACAAGGTCAAGATTATCGACGATTGAGGCGCGTCGGCCCCTCGTGCCCTCGCAACGCAAGACCAGACAACAAAAAGGGCGCCAGGAGGCGCCCTTTTTCATTTCCGAGGATCCGTCGGATCAGACGTCGAAGCGGCTGACGTCACGGACGGCGCCCTTGTCGGCGCTGGTCGCCATGGCGGCATAGGCCTTGAGCGCGGTCGTCACGTTGCGCTTGCGCGGCTTGACCGGCTTCCAGCCGTCCTTGCCGCGGGCGTCCATGGCGGCGCGGCGCGCGGCAAGCTCCTCGTCGGAGATCTTGATGCGCAGGATGCGGTTCGGGATGTCGATCTCGATCGTATCGCCTTCCTCGACCAGGCCGATGGCGCCGCCGGCCGCCGCCTCGGGGGCAACATGGCCGATGGAGAGGCCCGACGTGCCGCCGGAGAAGCGGCCGTCCGTCACCAGCGCGCAGGCCTTGCCGAGGCCGCGCGACTTCAGATAGCTGGTCGGATAGAGCATTTCCTGCATGCCGGGGCCGCCGCGGGGACCCTCGTAGCGGATGATCACGACGTCGCCGGCCTTGACCTTCTTGTTCAGGATGCCGAGCACGGCGTCGTCCTGGCTCTCGAAGATCACGGCGGGGCCGGTGAACTTCAGGATCGACTCGTCGACGCCGGCGGTCTTCACCACCGAGCCGTTCAGCGCGATGTTGCCCTTCAGCACGGCGAGGCCGCCATCCTTGGAGAAGGCGTTCGGCACGTCGCGGATCGCGCCCTTCTCGCGGTCGAGGTCGAGATCGGTCCAGCGGCGGTCCTGGCTGAACGCCGTCTGCGTCGGCACGCCGCCCGGCGCCGCGCGGTAGAATTCGCGCACGCTCTCGCTGTTGGTCTGGCGGATGTCCCAGCGGGCGATCGCCTCGGCCATGGTCGAGGAATGGACGGTAGGCAGGTCGAGGTTCAGCAGATCGCCGCGGGCGAGTTCGCCGAGGATCGCCATGATGCCGCCGGCGCGATGGACGTCTTCCATGTGCACGTCCTGCTTGGCCGGCGCGACCTTGCAGAGCACGGGAACGTGGCGCGACAGGCGGTCGATGTCGTCGAGGTCGAAATCGATCTCGCCTTCATGCGCGGCCGCCAGGATGTGCAGGACCGTGTTGGTCGAGCCGCCCATGGCGATATCGAGCGTCATCGCATTTTCGAACGCGCCGAACGAGGCGACGTTGCGTGGCAGCACGCTCTCGTCGTCCTGCTCGTAGTAGCGGCGGGTGATATCGACGATCTGGTGGCCGGCCTCGATGAACAGGCGCTTGCGATCGGCGTGCGTCGCCAGCGTCGAGCCGTTGCCGGGCAGCGACAGGCCGAGCGCCTCGGTCAGGCAGTTCATCGAATTGGCCGTGAACATGCCCGAGCAGGAGCCGCAGGTCGGGCAGGCATTCTGCTCGATCAGCTTGACGTCGGCATCCGACACCGTCTCGTCGGCGGCGGCGACCATGGCGTCGACCAGGTCGAGCGCGTGCATCTTGCCATCGGAGAGAACCACCTTGCCGGCTTCCATCGGGCCGCCGGAGACGAAGATCGTCGGGATGTTGAGGCGCAGCGACGCCATCAGCATGCCGGGGGTGATCTTGTCGCAGTTCGAAATGCAGACCATGGCATCGGCGCAATGGCCGTTGACCATGTACTCGACCGAGTCGGCGATGATCTCGCGCGACGGCAGCGAATAGAGCATGCCGTCATGCCCCATCGCGATGCCGTCATCGATGGCGATCGTGTTGAATTCCTTGGCGATGCCGCCGGCCTTCTCGATCTCGCGCGCCACCAGCTGGCCGAGGTCCTTCAGGTGGACGTGGCCGGGGACGAACTGCGTGAACGAGTTTACCACCGCAATAATCGGCTTGCCGAAATCGCCATCCTTCATGCCGGTGGCGCGCCAAAGGCCGCGCGCGCCGGCCATGTTGCGGCCATGGGTGGAGGTACGGGAACGATAGGCGGGCATGATGACCTCGATCTACTGCGGTCTCCCTCATATAAGGCGCTGCCGATCGAGCGGAACGTCCGAGGGAGGTGGTGGCTAGGGTTGGTTGCACCAAAGCGGGGGGGATGTCGAGAAAATTCCTCCATCCAGACCCTTGCGAGTCACCGATCCGGGTGCCATTTGTCCCGAACGAGTGGGGTCCGGGCCCCTCTGGCGGTGTGTCGCCCACCGCGATGTCGGACCCTTGAGCCTATTGGCCCGGCGACCTGTGCTCGTGACTCATGGATATCGTTTCATTTCTCGGTGCCGAGTTTCTCGGCAAGTCCGCGGTCGCGTGGGCGTTGTTCGTCGGCGTCGTGGCGACGCTTCTCGTCCTCGATCTCGGCGTGCTCAACCGCGGCGATCACGAGATCGGCATCCGCCGCAGCCTCATCCTCTCCTCGTTCTATATCGGCGTCGCCCTGCTCTTCGGCGGCTGGGTCTGGTATGACCTCGGCGCCGACGCCGGCATGCTCTACCTGACCGGCTTCGTCGTCGAGAAGAGCCTCGCCCTCGACAACATCTTCGTCATCTCGTTGATCTTCGGCGCCTTCGCCATTCCGCGCGCCTACCAGCACCGGGTGCTGTTCTGGGGCATTCTCGGCGTGCTGGTGCTGCGCGCCATCATGATCGGCCTCGGCGCGGCGCTGATCTCGTCCTTCGGCTGGATCCTGTACTTCTTCGGCGCCTTCCTGATCATCACCGGCATCAAGATGCTGTTTGCCGGCGACGAGCCGATGGATCTGGAGAAGAGCCGCATCCTGAAGCTGGTCCGGCGCATGATTCCGGTTTCGCCGACGCTCGACGGCCACAACTTCTTCACCCATGTGAAGAAGGCCGACGGCAAGATGCACTGGGTGGCGACGCCGCTGTTCCTGGCGCTGGTCTCGATCGAGATCGCCGATATCGTCTTTGCGGTCGACAGCGTGCCGGCCGTGTTCGCGATCACGACCGATCCCTACATCGTCTACACCTCGAACATCTTCGCCATTCTCGGCCTGCGCGCGCTCTATTTCGCGCTCGCCGCCATGGTGCACCGGTTCGACTACCTGAAATACGCGCTGGCGCTCGTGCTGGTGCTGGTCGGCGGCAAGATCTTCTGGACCCACCTGGTCGGGCCGGTCGATACGCTGCTCTCGCTCGGCTCGACGCTGGGCCTGCTCGGCGGCGGCGTCATCCTCTCGCTGTGGAAGACGCGGCGCGACGACCGCGCCGCGCTTCAGGCCGGCGCCAGCGACGTCTCGACCAGACGCACCCAGTAGGATGCGCCGATCGGCAGGGCGTCGTCGTTGAAGTCGTAGGCCGGGTTGTGCAACCCGGCCGAGTCGCCATTGCCGATGAAGATGAAGGCGCCCGGCCGCTTCTCCAGCATGTAGGAGAAGTCCTCGCCGCCCATCATCGGCGCCACGTCGCGATCGACGCGATCGCCGCCGACGATCTCCGAGGCGATATCGCCGGCAAAGAGGGTGTTGGCGACATGGTTGACCGTCACCGGATAGTTGCGGTCGTATTCGACCTCGATGCTGACGCCATGGGCGGCGCCGATGCCGGCGGCGATCTCGCGGATCCGCCTCTCGGCGAGATCCCGCATCTCCGCCTTCAGCGTGCGGACCGTGCCGCCGAGAGCAGCGGTCTGCGGAATGATGTTGTGCGCCTCGCCGGCGTGGAACTTCGTCACCGAGACGACGACGGATTCGAGCGGATCGACCGAGCGGGACACGATCGTCTGCATCGCCTGCACCAGTTGCGCACCGATGACGATCGGGTCGAGGCTCAGATGCGGTTTGGCGGCATGGGCGCCGAGACCGGCGATGCTGAGGTTGAACTCGTCCGTCGCCGCCATGATCGGGCCCGGCCGGATCGCGAACTTGCCGAGGTCGAGGCCCGGCATGTTGTGCATGCCATAGACCTCGTCGATGCCGAACCGCTCCATCAGCCCGTCCTCGACCATGGCCCGGCCACCGCCGCCGCCCTCCTCGGCCGGCTGGAAGATGACGACCGCGGTGCCATCGAAATTGCGGGTCTCGGCCAGATACTTGGCGGCTCCAAGCAGCATCACGGTGTGGCCGTCATGGCCGCAGGCGTGCATCTTGCCAGGGATCGTGGAGCTATAGGGCTTGCCGGTGATCTCCGTCAGCGGCAGCGCGTCCATGTCGGCGCGCAGCCCCACCGTCCGGCCGCCCTCGCCGCGCCGGCCGCGGATGACGCCGACCACGCCGGTGCGGCCAAGGCCGGTCACGACCTCGTCGACGCCGAACTCCCGCAACCGCGCAGCCACCGAGGCGGCGGTCCGATGCACGTCGTAGAGGATTTCCGGATGCTGGTGCAGATCATGCCGCCACGCGGCCAGCTCGTCCTGATATTCGGCGAGACGATTGACGATCGGCATTCCGGAACTCCGCAGGATCTACAGCACGAAGCCCCACTCTAGCTGCAGCGCAGCAAGAAATCACGATCCGGTTTGCTTTTCCCATGCACTCAACCCTGACGGGGATTCGGCCCATCCGGGTCCCGGTCCTCCGGCTCCGAATGATCGTGCTGCGGATGGGCCGGGCTGCGGGCGTGGCTCTCCGACCGCGTGTAGGAATGCCGAGCGCGGCCGCTCGCATGCGCGTTGCCATGCGCCTCCGCGAAAACCGGACCATCGCGATGGAAACTTCCGCGTGCCGAGGCATGTCCCGGTCCCGACGAGGCGCCGAAGCTCTCCGAAAAGAACTGGCCGTCGCCAAAGCCCTGCCAGAAGCCGGCCCAAGGCCCGTCCTCCTCCGCACTGGGCGGGCCCTCCGGATCAAACGGCGCCTCGATCATCCGCGTAGCGGCGCCGAGCCCGGCCAGCGTGGCCTCCACGGCCGGATCGGGCCGAATGCGCAGGCGCTCGCCGACGATCTCGATCGGCAATTGGCGATTGCCGATATGCCAGGCGATGCGGCTCAGCTGGGCCGGGCTGGCGGCTGATATCTCGACCAGCGGTTCGGCGGCGGCCTCGACCGCGATGATGCGGCCATCCTCGAGCAGCAGCCCGTCGCCCTGGCGCAGGCCGAGCGCCATCGGCAGGTCGAGCAGAAAGGACACGCCGGCCCTGCCCGATATGGCGAGCCGGCGGCGATGGCGCGCGTCATAGTCGAGCAGGATGGTGTCGGCCGGGGGGCCGGTCCAGGAACCGGCGGGAAGAACGGCGGTTGCGCGGATCATCGGGCGCCTCATCACGACAGGCCGGTCCCGAACATGATGTCGGCCCGGCGATTTCCGACGCGCCGCCTGCCCCGCACGCGGCGGTCCATGCCCCCAATCTAGGCCATAACGCTACGTCATACCATGCGGCCATGCAAAGCCGGCGTGCCGCCACGCCGATTCACGAGCTGATTCACTTGCCAGATTCCGCGGATTTCCTAGCGAAAGCCTGTCCGTGCGGCATCCGGAGCCCACAGAAATTTCCACTCTGGTTCCAAGGACTTCGGGATTGTGATCGGTCCTGGCCGAATGGTCGCTTTGCCAATCGAGCCCCAGATCGGTTATTCAGGTCGGACGCGCCGGCCCCGTCGGTACTGCGACCTCCCCGAGACGGACAAAGCCAGACATGCACTTCGTGACCCGATCGATCGCCCGGTTCTTCGCACTCATCCTGCTGATCGGCCTTGGCGTGAACGCGGCATCCGCAGTGGAAACGCCCTACGTCGTCGTCGACATGGACAGCGGCAAGGTGCTGGCGGCGCGCAATCCGCACCAGGAATGGTATCCCGCCTCGGTCACCAAGCTGATGAACGCCTATGTCGTGTTCAAGGCGCTGCGCGCCGGCAAGCTGACGCTGGCGAGCCAGATCATCGTCTCGCGCCACGCGCTCGACGAGCCGCCGAGCAAGATGGGCTTCAAGGTCGGCACCGTCATCGACCTCGACAATGCGCTGAAGATGATGCTGGTCCACTCGGCCAATGACATCGCCATGGCGATCGGCGAGACGGTCGGCGGCAGCGAGGAAGGCTTCGTCGCCATGATGAACGCCGAAGCGGCTCGCCTCGGCATGACGAATACCCATTTCATCAATCCGAACGGCCTGCCCGGCGAAGGCCAGTACACCACGGCGCGCGATCTCGCCGTGCTGGCGCGGGCACTCTGGACCGAGTTTCCCGAGCGGCGCGAGCTCTACGGCATCACGGCGATCCGTTCCGGCAAGCGCGTGCTGAAATCGGCCAACTCGCTGCTCGAGCGCTATCCGGGCTCCAGCGGCATGAAGACCGGCTTCATCTGCGCCTCGGGCTTCAACGTCGTGGCGACCGCATCGCGCGACGGCCACACGCTCGCCGCCGTCGTTCTCGGCGCCAGCACCGCCAAGGAGCGCGCCGAGCTGACGGCTCGTCTGCTGAACCAGAGCTTCGGCAGCCTGGCGCTTTCCGGCAGCCGCCCGTCGCTCGCCAGCTTCCGCGGCGCCTCGCCGGTCGAAGGCGCGATCAACATGCGCGAGGATATCTGCAGCAAGAAGGATCGCGGCGAGCATGAGGCGGAGACAGCCGCCACGCCGAACCTGCCGAGCGCGCTGCAGCCGCGCGTCAAGCTGATGGAGCCCGTCGTCGTTTCGACGCTCGGCGTCCGCAACCCGGACGGGTCGATCAAGCCGGCCGCCGTTGCCGAAGCCGAGGACGAAGCGGCCGCCGCCGCGGCCGCGGCCGCCAAGCTCGAGAAGAAACAGAAGGGCAAGGCTGCGAAAAAGAAGGATGGCGAGAAGAAGACGGCCACCAAGCCCGTCCCCAAGCCGGTGAAGAAGGCCGACGAGAAGCCGGTCAAGGCGAAGGCGCCGGCCAAGCCGAAAATCGAGCTCGGCGTGCCGTTCGATTCGACCGACGTCGCGCCGCTGCCGGATTCCGCCCTCGCCGTCACGCAGTGATGCCCACGGCCCGTTCCGTGGCCCAGTTCCCGATCCCGCCATGCCTCAGCAAACCGAAGCCCGCCCCGCCCGCCAGCGCCCGAAGCCGATTCCGCTCACCGTGCTGACCGGCTTCCTGGGCGCCGGCAAGACGACCCTGCTGAACCGCCTCCTGCGCGACCCGACGCTGGCCGGCACAGCCGTTATCGTCAACGAATTCGGCGAGATCGGGCTGGACCACCTGCTGGTCGGCGAATCCGAGGATGGCATCATCGAGCTTTCCTCCGGCTGCCTCTGCTGCACCATCCGCGGCGAGCTGGTCACGACGCTCGAAAACCTGCTGCGCGCGCTCGACAATCACCGCATCGAACGTCTGGACCGGGTCGTGATCGAAACCACCGGCCTCGCCGATCCGGCGCCCGTGCTGCAGAGCGTGCTGCTCCACCCCTATCTCTCGATGCGCTACCGGCTCGACGGCGTCGTCACCGTGGTCGATGCCGTCAACGGCGCGCACACCCTCGACATCTCGGACGAGGCGAACCGGCAGATCGCCGTCGCCGACCGGATCGTGCTGACCAAGACGGACCTCGACGAAGCCGACCCGGCCATCCGCGACCGCATCTTCGCCCTGAACCCCGGCGCGAAGGTCCTCGAGGCCGGCCGCGACGACGTCCAGCCGGCGGATCTGTTCGATACGCAGCCCTTCACCACCGAGGGAAAGATCGCCGACGTTGTCGGCTGGCTGGCGGCCGAGGCGCAGGATCACGCCGGCCACCACCATCATCACCACGACCACCATGGGGATCATGGGCACCACCATGATCACGGCCATGACCATCATGGCCACGCCCACCCGCAGGCGCACGACGTCAACCGCCACGATGCGCGCATCCGTTCGTTCACGGCGACGCGCGCAACGCCGATCTCCCGCCATGCCCTCGATGATTTCCTCGACCGGCTGGCCCGCGAGCACGGCCCGAGCCTGCTGCGGCTGAAGGGGCTGGTGCAGACCGCCGACGCGCCGGACCGGCCGCTGGTGATCCAGGCGGCGCAGACGATCTTCCACCCGCCTGCCCGGCTCCCGGCCTGGCCGAGCGACGACCACCGCTCGCGACTGGTGCTGATCGTGCGCGATCTCCCCGAGGCAGCCGAGCGCGCCATCGTCGGCGCCTTCTCCGACCTGCCGCAGACCGACACGGCGGATGCAACAACGATCGCCGACAATCCACTCGCCATTTCGGGCTTTTCCGGCGTCTTCCGGCCCTAGCGCCATTCCGGTCATCCCCGCAAAAGGACTTCGGAAAAATCGCCGAACCCGAGCGGGAACTGAACGGAAAAATCGCCGTTGAGGCTGCAGATGCAACCGGAAGGAGACCCAAGATGTCGATGAAAATTGCCGTCGCCGCCGTGTCGATTGCCGCTTTCCTGCCGCTGATCCCGATCGAGGCGCAGGCGGTTACGCAGTCCGCAGCGAAGAACATCTGCATCAACCAGGCCGCCATCAAGCACAACTCGCTGCGCGGCAACGTGCATATCAATCGCGCCAGGATCCACAGCAACACCTATGAATTCGGGCTCGTGATCAACGACGCGCAGTTCAACTGCATCGTCACCAAGGGCGGCAAGGTCCGCTATCTCGGCTGACGCGGAAGCCCCTGGCGGATCCGGATCGCTCCGGCATCATGACGCTCCCGTCACGATGGAGCGATTCGGTCCGCCATGGTTCATGTCCTCACCCTTTGCGGCAGCCTGCGCGCGGCGTCCTCCAACCGGTCGCTGCTGCGCGCCGCCGAACTGATTGCGCCGGCGGGAGTGACGTTCGAACACTACGAGGGCATCGGCGAACTGCCGCATTTCAATCCGGACATCGAGGCCGGGCCGCTTCCCGTGCGGGTCGCGACGCTGCGCGCCCGCGTGGATAATGCCGACGCCCTGCTGATCTCCTGCCCGGAGTATGCGCGCGGCATCCCCGGCGCGTTCAAGAACGCGCTCGACTGGCTGGTCGGCGGTCATGAATTCCCCGGCAAGCCGATCGCGCTCTTCAACGCCTCGCCCCGCGCCTCCGACGCGCAATCACAGCTTCGCCTGGTGCTGACGACAATGTCGGGCCGCGTCGTCGACGAGGCGGCAATCAGCGTCGCCCTGATCGCCAAGGGCATGGAGGCAGGGGCGATCGCGGCGGATCCGGCTCTCCGGCCCACGATCGAGACGGGCCTCGCGGCGCTTCTTTCGGCCGTTCAGTCCGACTGAGCCACGCGCGTGCCGCGCTCGATGACGAAGCGCAGGATGGTGCGGCCGGCCTCCTCGAACCGCTCCTGCCGCACAAGCAAATGACCGTCCTCCTGGCAGAGATGCGGGAGATCGATCGCCGCCATCGGATCGGTCGCCTCGACCCGCAGCCGTTCGCCCGGCGCCATGCCGGCAAGATGCTTGCGCGCCTTCAAGACCGGCAGGGGACAGGCGATCCCGCGCGCATCCAGAAAGCGGTCGGCATCCGCGCCGCGCGTCGCTTCGGCTTCGTCCATCATCTCGTTCGGCGCATCCTGTCTCTGCCGGCTCCCCGGCCGGCGAACGCTTTCTTAAAGCAGAACGCCCTAGAAGGTGAACCCGGTCCCCGAACGCGATCCTGATCCAGGAGCCCTGCCCGTTGCGTGTTTCCTTCGTCGGCATGGTCGAGCGCCTTGCGCCGGCGGCGCTGCGCGCCCGGCTTTCCCGCTTCGCCGCCATCGCGGACAACATCGTGACGGGCCGCGACGACCGCGCCGTGGCGCAGCGCATGGCGCTGACCGCCTTCACCATCCGCGTGCTCTCCGCCGTCATCGCCTATGTCAGCCAGGTGCTGCTGGCGCGCTGGATGGGCGATTTCGAATATGGCGTCTATGTCGTCGTCTGGGTCGGCGCGGTCATCATCGGCGGCCTCGCCTGCCTCGGCATCCAGACCGCCGTCGTCCGCTTCGTGCCGGAATATGCGGCGCGCAACGAACTGGCGCTGCTGCGTGGCATCCTGATCGGCAGCCGCGTGCATGGCCTCGCCACCGCGACGCTGATCGGCGCCATCGGCCTGGTCGGCGTCTTCCTGTTCCGCGATCAGATCGCCGGATACTACGTCATGCCGCTCTATCTGGCGGCGATCTGCATTCCCATGCTGGCGATCGGCGAGATCCAGGACGGGCTGGCGCGCGGCTTCAACTGGGCCGACCTGGCGCTGTGGCCGACCTTCATCATCCGCCCCGTCCTGATCATCGCCTTCACCTTCGCCGCGCTCGAAATGGGCGCCGTTCCCGACGCGACCACGGCGATGACGACGGCGATCCTCGCCACCTACCTGACCAGCCTGCTGCAGATGGGAGCGCTCGCCTATCGCACGCGCAAGGTGGTGGCCCCGGGCGTCCGCCACTATCGCTCCTTCACCTGGATCGCCGTCGCCTTCCCGATCTTCCTGGTCGAGGGCTTCTTCAACCTGCTCACCAACGTCGACATCCTGATCGTCGGCCAGCTGCGCGCGCCGGAAGAGGTCGCGGTCTATTTCGCCACGGTGAAGACGCTGGCGCTCGTGCATTTCGTCTATTTCGCCGTCCGCGCCGCCACCATGCAGCGCTTCTCGCAATATTACGCCTCCGGCGACCGCGTCCGCTTCGAAGCGACCGTGCGCGATTCGCTGCACTGGACCTTCTGGCCCTCCGTCGTCGCCGTCCTCGTCCTGCTCGCCTGCGGCCGCTTCCTGCTGTCGATGTTCGGCGCGAGCTTCGTTTCCGGCTTTCCGCTGATCTTCATCTTCGCCGCCGGCCTGCTCGTCCGCGCCGCGATCGGCCCGGCGGAGAGCATCCTGACCATGGCCGGCGAACAGCGCATCTGCGCCGCCGTCTATGCCGGCACCTTCCTGGTCAACCTGATCCTGAACTACACGCTGATCCCGCATTTCGGGCTGGAGGGCGCGGCGATCGCCACCTCGCTGGCGCTCTGCCTCGAGACGCTCGCCGTCTACCTGGCGGTGCGCTGGCGTCTGAAACTGCGCTGCTCGATCCTGCATGTGCTGGGGCCGCGCGGCACGATCCGCCTGGCACCGCGCCCGGAGAGCCCGTCGTGAGCGAGGCGGCGGCCCAGGCTCCGGCCACGGACCTGACCGCCCGCGCGGCCGAGGACAATCCCTTCTTCACCGCCGGCATCCTCGGCGCGGCTCGACAACATCTCGGCGATGCCAGGGTGACGGTGGCCGAAATCACCGATGCCGCCGGCCAGACCATCGGCCTGGCGCCGATCCGGCCGACACGGCTCGGCCGCGTCGTGCCGGCGATGGCGGTCTGGGTACACCCGCATGGCCCGCTCGGCACACCGCTGCTCGACGCCGGCGCGATCGACGAGGCCGCGGCCGGACTGCTCGCCGCCATGGATGGCGGCCGACCGGGCCGGGCCATCCTCGAATTTCCCTATCTGGCGCTGGCGGGTCCCGTTGCCGACGCGCTCCGCCGCCAGGCCGGACTTGCCGGTCGCCCCATCGCCGTGCTCGCGGGCCACCGGCGCGCCATGCTGAAGCGCCCCTATCCGGATGCAACCGCCTTCCTGCAGACGATATCGACCAAGAAGCGCCGCGAACTGACGCGGCAATGGCGCCGCCTCGGCGACCTCGGCTCCGTGACGGTCGCGCATATCTCGGATCCGGCCCAGCACGCCGATGCGCTCGAAGACTTCTTCGCGCTGGAGGCGAGCGGCTGGAAGGGCCGACGCGGCACCGCGCTGGCGCTGCGCCCGCGGGAAAAAGCGTTTGCCCGGGCCGCCGTCGCGGACGGCGACGCTGTGATCCACGCCATCCGGCTCGATGGCCGCGCCGTCGCCATGCTGGTCAGCTTCCGGGCCGGCGCCAGCGCCGTCACCTGGAAGATCGCCTATGACGAGGCCTATGCCCGCTTCTCGCCCGGCGTCCATGTCATGCTGGAAGGGTCGAAGGCCCTGCTCGCCGACCCGGCCGTGGAGCGGATCGATTCGATCGCCGTCGCCAACCACCCGATGGTCGATCCGATCTGGCCGGACCGGCTGGAAATCGGCACGCTTGTGATCGGGCCGAAGGGCGGCGGGATCGGTTACGAGACGGGTCTGGCCCTGGCGAGGCTGGAACTAACCCTGCGTCCGATCGCCCGCCGCTTCTTGCGCGCCACCCGCAGGAAGGCCGAGGCGGTGAAGGCCCGGCTCAGGCGATCCCCATCAGCCGCATCGCCACAAGGCTGATCACGCCAAGGGCGGCGAGCGACAGGACAACCGTCGCCGTCACCCGCATGCCGGCCCGCGCCACCGAGCGGACATCGACGCCGAGCCCGAGCGCCGCCATGGCAAGCACCGTCAGGAAACCCGAGACCGGCGCGGTATGGGCGACGACGACATCCGGGATCAGGCCGGCCGAACGCAGCATGCCAAGGCCGATGAAGCCGAGGATGAACCACGGCACCATGTGGCGCAAATTGGGACGGCCGGCGTCGATGCGGGCGCCGTCGATCCGGCTCTGCAACAGCGACAGCACCAGCACGACGGGGCCGAGCATCAGGACGCGCAGCAGCTTGACCAGCGTGCCCATCTGCACGCTCGCGGCGGCAACCGGCGCGGTGGCGGCCAGCACCTGCGGCACCGCATAGACGGTGAGGCCGGCGAACACGCCATATTGCGTCACCGACAGGCCAAAGACCGGCATCAGCAGCGGAAGCGTCAGCACGACGACGACGCCGAGCACGGCGGTGAAGGCGATGGCGGAAGCCACATCCTCGCCATCGGCATGGATGACCGGAGCCGTGGCGGCGATGGCGGAATTTCCGCAGATCGAGTTGCCGCAGGCGATCAGGATCGCCATACCGCGATCGAGGCCCATCGTCCGGCCGATGCCGTAGCTGACGAGGATCGCACAGGCAACGACCACGGCGACGCCCACGAGCAGGGTCATGCCCTGCGCGGCGACGACAGAGGCGCTGATCGAAACGCCGAGCAGCATGACCGCCACCTCGAGCAGCGTCCGCGCGCTGAACGTGACGCCCGGCAGGAATATGGCGCCCGGCCGCCAGAGCGAGCGCACCGCCACGCCGAGCAGGATGGCGAGCACGACGCCGTCGAGCCAGGCACGTCCGAGAAACGACGCCTCGACATGCTCGATTGCGAGGGCGGCCACCGAGACCGCCGCAGTGAGGGCGAGTCCGGGGCCAAGGGCCTGCAGACGCGACGGGAGAGTACGAAGGGAAATCATCATGACGGCAGGATGATCCTGCCCAATCATGCATTCCATTTCGAAATATATTACTGTTCGTTCGACCCAATCGAACAAACAATGCCATGACCCTCGACCAGCTTAGAATTTTCATCGCGGTCGCCGAGCGCGAGCATCTGACCCGCGCGGCGGAGGCGTTGCGGCTGACGCCCTCGGCGGTGAGCTCGGCGATCCATGCGCTCGAGGCCCGCTATGACGCGCGGCTGTTCGACCGCGTCGGACGGCGGATCGAACTCACCGAGGCGGGCCGGGTTTTCCTGGTCGAGGCGCGGGCCACGATCGCCCGGGCGCAGGCGGCGGAACTGGCGCTTGCCGAACTGGGCGGGCTGCTGCGCGGCACGCTGGAGGTGCAGGCGAGCCAGACCATCGCCAGCTACTGGCTGCCGTCCGCGCTGGTGCGCTTCCGCGCCGCCTATCCCTCGCTCGGCATCCATCTGCAGATCGGCAACACCGAGACCGTGCGCCATGCCGTGCATGAGGGCCTCGCCGAAATCGGCTTCATCGAAGGCGAGATCGACGACCCGGCGCTGGCGACGCGCGCGGTCGGCGAGGACCGGCTGATTCTCGTCACGACGCCCGGCCATGCCCTGGCCCGGGCCGCGACGGTTGGCCCCGAAGAGATCGCCACCACACGCTGGGTGATGCGCGAGCGCGGCTCCGGCACGCGCTCGGTGTTCGAGGCGGCGCTGACGGCGCGCGGCATCCAGCCGGAGAGGCTGCAGGTCGACATGGAACTGCCCAGCAACGAGGCCGTGCGCGCCGCCGTCGAAACCGGCGAGCACGCCACTGTCGTCTCCGAACTGGTGGCGAGCCCGCATATCGAGGCCGGCAAGCTGGCGCGTGTCGCCTTCGAGATGACGCCGCGCGCCTTCCGCATGGTCTGGCACAAGGAGCGCTACCGCTCGAAGGCGGCGCGCGCCCTGGAGACGCTGCTGTCGGAGCCGACTAGCGGTTGACGACGGCGCCGCCGATCGAGACGACCGTGCTGCCATCGGCGGGCAGCGGGCCGCCGCCGACGACGGCCGGGCGCTCATAGGGCTTGGCCAGCACGAGCGACCAGTAGACCTTGTACTTGCTGTTCGGCGCATAGGCCGTGCCGATGCCGATCTTGGTGACACCCGGCTTCAGCATGTTGGCATTGTGGTGGGGCGAATCGCGCCAGCCGGAAAACGCCTCGGCGAGCGTGCGATAGCCGGCGCCGACATTTTCCGCCGCGATGCCGGCGTCGAAGCCGGAAGCCGCGAGGCGGCGCTGGAAGCTGCCGCCGACGTCATGGTTCACCTTGTCGGCCTTCGCCATGGCGCGCGCCTGGTCGGCGGCCATCTTGTTCAGCAGCGGGTCGACGGTGACGGTGCCGAGGCCCTTGTTCATGCGATAGCCGGAGATGAGGCTGGCGGCCGCCTGCGGGTCGACAGTGGCGCCGGCGGAATCGATCCGGTTGTAGAAGACCGGCGATTTCGGCGTGGTGTCGACGACCGTTTCCGAACAGCCGGCCAGGACGGCAGCGGCGGTCAGTGCGGCAAGCAGCGGGGGCAGGCGCCGGGAAGAGAGGAGCATGGAACGGCCTCGGGGGTAAGGGACGCGGTGACGTCTGGAATAGTCAGGAAACGCTAACGAACTGCGAGCGACACGCGACGCAGAAGAAGAAGGGTCGGCGGCGGCTCAGCCGGGGAGCGCCACCTCCGCCTCCTTCAGCTTGCTCAGGATGGCGAAGCGCAGATCGGACTTGACGGTGGCGCCGGTGGCGATGTCGGCGAGATAGCAACGCAACTCGAAATCGAGCGACTTCTCGCCGAAGCTCAGGAACAGCACGATCGGCTCCGGATAGCGCAGAACGAGCGAATGGCCCTTGGCGCATTCGAGGAGGATGGCCTTGACCTGCTCGGCATCGGCCAGCTTGCTGACCGTCACCGGCACGACGACGCGCCCCGAACGATCGCGCAGCACCATGTTCTTGACGACGCCGGTGATCAGGCTCGAATTCGGCACGATCACGGTGGCGCGATCGAAGGTCTCGATCTCGGTGGCGCGCACGTTGATCCGCTTGACCGTCCCCTCCTCCGCGCCGACCGTGATCCAGTCGCCGGCGCGGATCGGCCGCTCGGCCAGCAGGATCAGTCCGGAGACGAAATTGTTGACGATCGCCTGCAGGCCGAGACCGATACCGACGGACAGCGCACCGGCGACGATCGCGATGTTGGAAAGGTCGAGGCCGGCATAGCCGAAGGCGAGCGTCGCCGCGAAGATCATCCCGACATAGCCGAAACTGGTGCGGATCGAATTGCGCAGGCCGGAATCGAGCCGCGTCGTCGGCAGGAAGCGAGTGTCGAGCCAGTTCTGGATCGAACGCGTGATCACCAGGCCGACGATGAAGACGGCGATGCCGGCGACCAGCGTCGAGAGCGAGATGGTGATCGAGCCGATCTTGAAGCCGAAGAAGAGCTGGCGGATCGTCTCGAACAGCCCGGAGGAATCGACGCCCCACTGCGCCACGATGGCGAGACAGGCGAAGCTGATCAGCACGAGGTGCGCGACGCCATTGGCCAGCACGCCGGCCTGCGTCACCGAGCGCGGCGCGAAGCCGACGGAACCGATCAGGCGACTGCCGACGACGCCATCGCGACGGAACGAGGCGGCGGTGATCTCGTCCGTCAGCTTCATCAGCAGGTAGAGCAGCGAGATGACGACCGTGATCCACACCGTCTGCGTGGTGATGAAGCGGCCAAGCGCGACATAGCCCATCACGTTGGCGACGATGGCGATGCCGGCCGAAAGGCCCGCGATGATCAGCGCGATGCGGCCGAGGCCGTAGTCCTCGTCGGCGGGATCGTCGTTCTCTTCATCCTCCGGCGTACCCCGCCGGGTCAGCACGCGAACCATGCTGATGATCAGCACCGCGATGGCGATCGACAGCACGCCGTCGAGCGCGATGACGAACTGCAGCGACGCCAGCGTCACCTTGGCGAAGCTCTGGTGCACGACCACCAGCGCCTCGAGCGCGGCAATGGCGACCGAGATGTGGAAGGCGCGGGTGGATACCGCGTCGTCGAGATCGACCATCCGCCAGGTGCTGCGCGTCGGCGCCAGGAGGGCGCGCGACACGCCGAAGGCGAGCGAGAAGAAGACGACCGCCGCCGTGGTCGCGGTCCAGAGCAGATCGATCCGATATGGCATCAGATCGAGCGCCTTCAGGATCGACTGCACGCCAGTCAGCACGATGAGCGGCAGGAAGGCGTTGACCGCGACGATGGCCGCCGCCGACATCACCTTGGTGCGCATCGTCGGCTGCTGGTCGGCGGTCGGCCGGCGCAGCTTGGAAAGCAGGAAGCGCCGACCCGGCACCAGCACCATGACGATCAGCGCCAGCAGGCTGACGAAGATCGCGATTACCGAGCGGTCGCTGCGGTTGGCGATCACCGTCGCCCATTCGCCGACGACCGAGCCGGAACGTCCGGCAATCGCCGGCACGTCGGTGGCGGCGTCGCCCCAGAGCCCGGGATCGATCAGGCTGGAATTGCGCTCGAGCAGCGCGGCGGTAAAGCGGGTGCGCCGGCGCTCGGAAATCTGCGAAATCGTATAGGAGCCGTGGGTGGCGACCGCGAGCGCCTGCTTCTGGAAGCCGGCGAGATCGGCAAGCTGCTGCTCGGCCTGCTGGCGATTCTCCTTCGCCGCGTCCGATTCCGTCGCGTCTGCCGCGCCGGTCGGCTTCAACTGGTCGACCTGGGCGGTGGCGGCCTCGACCTTCGGCGCCAGCGCGTCGGCCAGAGCGTTGGCCGCCGTGACGATATCGGTCGTGTCCTGCTTGAACCGCTTGAAGTCGGCGTCCGTCAGGCCGTCGCCATCGATGGCGGCGTCCATCTTCTCGAGCGCCATGTTCCAGGCATTGATCTGCTTCTGCGGATCTTCTGGCTGCGCCCAGGCGGATCCCGCCGCCAGCACGCCGAACAGCCACGCGGCGACGACGAGGCAAAGGAAGGCGGCGACCGCGCCACGGGACGTATCGACGGAAGCCGGCCGGCGGCTGGGGGAGGCAGCGCTGAACAAGCAGATCTCCAGCAGGGCAATGCACCGCATCATGCGGCTGCCTGAGCTATAGGATTAAAGATGACGAGAATAGGGAGTTAGGACGCAATCGACACGTCATGCAAGCGGCGCAGGATGCCAGTCACGGGTGGCGTCGCGACGGCGGCACCCCATATGGGACGATCGAAAGACCGCAGAGGATCCGCCGCTTGCCCGCCGACCCCGCCCCCGACGACGCGACGACCGCCTTCTTCCGGACGCGCTCCGCCTCGGCGATCCTGGCCGATCTCGACACGGTGCTGAAGAAGGAGCGCGTCAGCCTCGGCGACATGGTCGATGCGCTCGGCGAAGCGGGTCTCGGCCTCTCCATCCTGATGTTGGCGCTGCCTTCCTTCATCCCGATTCCCGGCCTGCCGACGGGCTTCGTCTTCGGCACGGCGCTGGCGATCCTGTCGCTGCAGATTCTCGCCGGCGCCGACCGGCTGCGCCTGCCGCAATGGCTGCGCCGGCAAAGCCTGCCGCGCGGGCCGGTCGTCAGCGGTGGCGCCTGGATCGCGCCCTGGTTCCGGCGTGTGGAATGGATGCTGCGGCCGCGCTTTGCCTTCCTGTCCGGCCGGCTGGCGCCCTTCATCCTCGCCGTGCCGATCTTCGTGCATGCCGTGATGATCCTGCTGCCGATCCCGCTCGGCAACCAGTTGCCGGCGCTCGCCGTCATCGTCTTCGCCTTCGGCCTGATCGAGCGCGACGGCCTGGCCGTTCTCGTCGGCTGGGGGCTCACCGTCGTCGCCATCGCCTGGAATTCGGCGATCGTCTTCTTCGGCGCGGAACTGTCGCTGTTCCTCTATCGCTGGACGTCGGACCTCTGGGGCGCGGCCTGAGCCCCTCCCCTCGACGCCGGCTGGCCATCCCGGATTTCCCGGAACCGAGGCAATCCGGGCGTTTGTTCCGCTATCCGAAAACTTTCTTCACCGGCACGTCGCGAGCGCCTTGCGCGACGGAAAAACTGTGCTAGCTTTTCCTGAGAAAAGGTTTTCTCAGACGGTCCGGGCGGCGGCGCTATTCCCTCCGCCCTTTTTTGAAGCCGGTTGAGAAAACCTTTTCTCTAAAAGAGAGGCCGCCGCTCGAACGGACGGCCAGGCGAGGAAACGACGGCATGAGCGACGGCAGCGACAACGTGATTCAGCCCGCCCGCAGGCGGCCTGTGACGTTGCGCGACGTCGCCGAGGCCGCCGGCGTCAGCGTCGCCACCGCTTCCAAGGCGCTGAACGACCAGGGCCGCATGACCGTCGAGACGCGGACGCGCATCCGCTCGGTCGCGCTGCAGCTCGGCTTCCGGCCGAACGGCCTGGCGCAGAGCCTCTTGCGCCGCCGCAGCTTCACCGTCGGCCTGCTCACCAACGACACCTATGGCCGGTTCTCGCTGCCGGTGATGGCCGGCGTGTCGGAAGCGCTGCTCGACAACGGCGTCTCCGTCTTCCTCTGCAATGTCGAGGACGATCCGCGCCTCGGCCAGATGCATGTCGACGCCATGCTGGAAAAGCGCGTCGACGGCATCATCGCCTCCGGCAAGCGGCTCGACCGTCATCTGCCGGTCGACCTTTCCAATCTCGGGATTCCGGTGATCTACGCCTTCACCGATCCCGATCCCAACTCGATCGCCTTCGTCTCGGACGACGAAGGCGGCGCCCGCCTCGCCGTCGAGCATTTCGTGGCGCTCGGCCGGAAGCGCATCGTGCATGTCACCGGTCCCGAAACCTTCGAGGTCGTGCACCAGCGCGCCGGCGCCTATCGCGCCGTACTGAACGAGCAGGGCATGGCGCCGCCACACGTGCTGATGGGCAAATGGTCGGAAGGCTGGGGCCATCAGGCGGTGGCCGAGCTCTTCGACGCACCGGGCGAGAAGCCGGATGCGGTGTTCTGCGGCAACGACCAGATCGCGCGCGGCGTCGTCGACGCGCTGCGCGAACGCGGGCTGCGCGTACCCGAGGATGTCGGCGTCATCGGTTTCGACAATTGGGAGATCGTCGCCGCCGCCACGCGTCCGCCGCTCACCACGGTCGATATGAACCTGACGGCGCTTGGCCGCGAGGCCGGCCTCACCTTGCTTTCGCTCGTCGACGGAAAACCCGTCGAGCCGGGCATCCGGAAACTGCCGTGCCGCCTGGTGGTGCGTCAGTCATGCGGTCGTCCGCCGGGCGACTAGGGTTACCTGTCACGGTCCCGGGAGGAGCCTGGATCGGGGACATCAGGGAGGGAAGACCATGAAAAGACTGACAAGCCTGCTGGCGGCGACCGCCACGCTGCTCTCGATGACGGCGCTCGCCTCGGCGGCCGAGACGGCCAATATCTGGGTCCGCGCCGACGGCTCGAATTTCATGCCGCAGATCGTCGAGGCCTTCAACAAGAGCCACGAGAACCAGATCAAGCTCGACATCATCCCGAACGCCGAGCTGGTGCAGAAATATGCGACCTCCGCAGCGGGCGGCACCGCGCCGGATGGCCTGTCGCTCGACCTGATCTACACCCCGGCCTTCGCCGCCGCCGGCCAGCTCGAGGACATCACCGACTGGGCCAAGGGCCTGCCCTACTTCAAGGACCTGTCGCCGGCGCATGTGAAGACCGGCACCTACAAGGACCGGATCTACGGCCTGCCCTTCTCGGCCGACAGCTCCGTGCTGATCTGGAACAAGAAACTGTTCAAGCAGGCCGGCCTCGATCCCGAAAAGGGCCCGACCAACTTCGCCGAGATCGCGGCGGATGCGGAAAAGGTCGCGGCGCTGGGCGGCGACATCAAGGGCTTCTACTTCTCCGGCGCCTGCGGCGGCTGCAACATCTTCACCTTCACGCCGCTGATCTGGGCCTCGGGCGGCGACATCCTCAGCGAGGACGGCTCGAAGGCGACACTCGACAGCCCGCAGATGCGCGACGCCATCGCACTCTATCGCGGCATGGTCGAGAAGGGCCTGGTGCCGGAAGGCGCCAAGACCGATAGCGGCGCCAACTTCTTCGCCGCCTTCGCCGGCGGCAATGTCGGCATCGCGCCATCGGGCGCCTTCGCTATCGGCGCGCTCAACACCCAGTACAAGGACATCGACTACGGCGTGACCTTCCTGCCGGGCAAGGATGGCGGCTGGTCCTCCTTCGCCGGCGGCGACAATTTCGTCGTCACCAAAGGCACGCCGAAGCTCGCCGTGCTGAAGGAATTCCTCGACTACGCCTACTCGCTCGAAGGCCAGACGCTGCTCGCCAGCCGCGGCAGCCTGCCGGTCCGTGGCGACATCGCCAAGGAAGCGCTGAAGGATCTCGACCCGCGCTACCAGATCGCGGCCGAAGCGATGGCCAAGGGCAAGACCCCGTACTCCGTCGTCTTCAACGACATCATCAACAGCGCCAACGGCCCGTGGGCGCAGATGGTCAATGAGGTGTTCTTCGGCGACGACGTCGACGGCGCGATCGCCAATGCGCAGGAAACCATGCAGGGCATCATCGACGCCGGCACCGGCCAGTAGGCCTCTCGATCGGCGGGGGCGCCATCGCGCCTCCGCCGTCCGCCCGCATCGCTCGCGAAGGAAGCACCATGTCCTCGATCACGGCCAAGGCGGGCGCCATGCCCTCCCAGCCCGTCAGCCGACGCGCGAAAGTCGACCGCAGCCATTGGGTCGGCCTCCTCTATATCGCCCCGGCCATCATCCTGGTGACGGTGTTCTTCGTGATCCCGCTCGGCATGACCGCCTGGATGTCGCTGCACAACTGGCCGCTGATGGGCCAGCACCGCTTCATCGGGCTCGACAACTACATCGCCATCACCAAGGACGTCCGCTTCTGGAACGCCCTGAAGTTCACGCTCTACTACACGGTGATCGTCACCATCGCGATCTTCGCCGTCGCCTTCCCGCTGGCGCTCTTCGTCGAGAAGCCGCGGCCGATGACAGGCGTCTACCGCACCGCCTTCTTCATGCCGGTCGTCGTCGGCTTCGCCTCGGCGAGCCTGCTCTGGGCCTGGCTGCTCAACGTCGATAGCGGCCTGTTCAGCCCGGCGGCGCAGATGCTCGGCCTGACGGAGAAGAAGTTCAACCTGATCGCCACCTTCAACCCGGCCTTCTGGTCGATCATCGTCATGGTGGTGTGGAAAGTGGCCGGCTTCACCATGGTCATCCTGATGACCGGGCTGCAGTCGATCCCGACCGAACTGCAGGAAGCCGCCAAGATCGACGGCGCCAATGCCTGGCAGCGCTTCCGCGCCATCACCCTGCCGCTGATGCGCCGCACCGTGGCGCTGGCGCTGATCCTCTCGGTCGCCGGATCGATCCTCGCCTTCGACCAGTTCTACATCCTGCTGCGCGGCGGGCCGCGCAACTCGACGATCACGGCGGTGTACTGGATTTTCAACCAGTCCTTCGTCTCGTTCAAACTCGGCTACGGCGCGGCGCTCTCGATGGTGCTGCTCGTCATCCTCGTCGTCCTCAGCCTGATCCAGCTCCGGCTGCTGCGCAATCCGGAGGGCACATGATGGCCGCCACCACCCGCTCCACCTCGAACCGTTCGGTCGCCAGCCTCTTCGGCGAGCACGGCACCGGCGTCCTGCTGTCGCTGATCTTCCTGGCGCCGATCGTCTGGACGATCCTCTCGACCTTCAAGCCGCCGGCGGAAGCCCGCCTGCCCCCGATCCCGCCCTGGCCGACGACCGGCTTCTCGATCCAGAACTACGTCACGCTCGACAGCTTCGGTGCCGGCCTCTGGCATTCCGCCCAGAACAGCATCTTCGTCGCCGTCGCCAGCGTGCTGCTGACGACGGTGATCAGCCTGCTCGCCGGCTACGGCTTCTCGCGCTTCCGCTTCCCGTTCAAGAACCTGTTCTTCGTGCTGATCCTGTCGACGATCATGATCCCGTTCCAGTCGATCCTGACGCCGATCTTCCTGATCCTCTCCTGGCTCGGGCTGCAGAACACGCTGACAGGCCTCGTGCTCGTCTATGTGACGCTGCAGATGCCGTTCTCGATCTTCATGATGCGCAACGCCTTCGACGCGGTGCCGAAGGAGATCGAGGAGGCCGCCCGCATCGACGGCGCCACCAATTTCGCGCTTCTGACCAAGGTGATGCTGCCGCTGGTCTGGCCCGGCGTGGTGACGGTCGCGCTCTTCGCCTTCCTGAACACCTGGAACGAGTTCCTCGCCGCCCTGGTGCTGATGACCGACCAGGCGAAGTTCACCCTGCCGATCATGATGACCGCCGTGCAGTCGGGCCGCTTCGGCGCCGTCGACTGGGGCGCCGTGCAGGCGGGCGTCACCGTCATGATGATCCCCTGCCTGATCCTCTTCCTGCTGTTGCAGCGCTACTACATCCGCGGCCTGACGGCCGGCGCGGTGAAGTAGCCCTCCCCCGAACCCTGCTTCCGATAGAATAGGAGTCTTCCATGAGTGCCCTGCCATCCGTCGACGAAGCCCCGCGCGCCCGCTTCCGTCCGCCCGCCGTCCCCCAGGTCGAAGTGCGCGGCTTCTGGGGCGCGCGCGTCGACGCTGTCGCCGACAAGACCGCCGACATCCTCTACCAGCGCTGCGTCGAGGCCGGCATGCTCGACCAGATCGACCCCGACCGGCCAGTGCCGGCGCTGCGCATCCCGTTCCATCCGAACGGCACGGTGACGATGCAGATGTTCTGGGATTCCGATCTCGGCAAGACGATCGAGACGGCCGCCTATTGCGTCTATCGCAAGCCCAATCCGGCGCTCGAAGCCAAGATCGACGCCGTCATCGACATGTTCGAGAAGCTGCAGCAGGAAGACGGCTACCTGTCGAGCTGGTACCAGCGCATGGAGCCCGGCAAGCGCTGGACCAATCTGCGCGATTGCCATGAACTCTACTGCGCCGGCCACCTGATCGAGGGCGCCGTCGCCTATTACCAGGCGACCGGCAAGCGTAAGCTGCTCGACGTCATGTCGCGCTATGCCGACCATATCGGCACCGTGTTCGGCCCCAATCCGGGCCAGCGCCAGGGCTATTGCGGCCATGAGGAGCTGGAACTGGCGCTGGTGAAGCTCGCCCGCGTCACCGGCAACCACAAATACATGGATCTCGCCAAGTACATGGTCGACCAGCGCGGCCAGCAGCCGCACTATTTCGACGAAGAGGCAAAGGCGCGCGGTGCCGATCCGGCCGACTACCACTTCAAGAACTATGAATATAACCAGGCGCACAAGCCGGTGCGCGAGCAGGACAAGGTCGTCGGCCACGCCGTCCGCGCCATGTATCTCTATGCCGGCATGGCCGACGTCGCGACCGAATATGGCGACGACGACCTCAAGAAGGCGCTCGACCGGCTCTGGGACGATCTGAACTCGAAGCGGCTCTACGTCACCGGCGGCCTCGGCCCGTCGGCCGACAACGAGGGCTTCACCTCGGACTACGACCTGCCGAACGAGACGGCCTATGCCGAGACCTGCGCCGCCGTCGGCCTCGCCTTCTGGGCCAATCGCATGCTCGGCATGGGCCCGAACACGCGCTATGCCGACGCCATGGAGCTGTCGCTCTACAACGGCTCGATCTCCGGCCTGTCGCTCGACGGTTCGCTGTTCTTCTACGAGAATCCGCTCGAGAGCCGCGGCGGCCATAATCGCTGGAAGTGGCACCGCTGCCCGTGCTGCCCGCCGAACATCGGCCGCATGGTCGCGTCGATCGGCACCTACATGTACGGCCAGGCGGAAGGCGAAGTCGCCGTCCACCTCTATTGCGACTCGACCGCGACGCTGGACATCGGCAGCGCCGAGGTGAAGCTGACCCAGGACACCCGCTATCCCTGGGATGGCGCGATCGGTATCACCGTCGACGTCGCCAAGCCGACCCGCTTCGCGCTCAACCTGCGCATCCCCGGCTGGTGCCGCAAGGCGACGCTTTCGGTCAATGGCGCGCCCGTCGACCTGAAGGCCGCCACCGAGGACGGCTATGCGCGGATCGAACGCGAATGGAAGGCGGGCGACACCGTCCAGCTCGATCTCGACCTCGCCGTCGAACAGCTCCACGCCCATCCGGAAGTCCGCCAGGACGTCGGCCGCGTCACGCTGAAGCGCGGACCGCTGGTCTATTGCCTGGAAGGCATCGACAACCCGCTGTCGCTGAACCGCCTCCGCGTTCCCGCCCCGTCGAGCTTCACGGCCAATTTCGAGCCGGGCCTGCTCGAAGGCGTCGTGACGCTGGCGGCGGAAGCCGAGGCGGACGCCACCGGTGACTGGAACGGCGATCTCTACCGCACCGCCGCGCCGAAGACCGAGACCGTGCCGATCAAGGCCGTCCCCTACTACGCCTGGGACAACCGCGAGCCCGGCGAAATGCTGGTCTGGCTGCGCGGCGGCTAGTTTCCGCCATATCGGCCAAGCGGGGCCATGGCAAACAGGCGTCGCGACCGAACAGGTCGCGGCGCCTCTCTCGTTTCAGGAACCGCCGGGTCACGAGGCCGTTCCAGCATGACGCCAGTGGGGCCGGCTCTGGCGCGGCCGGCATAGTTCTCTATGCTCGGCAAACTTTGCGTCGCACAGGGGTGATCCGCGGTGTTCTTTCTCGTTCGTCTGGCCTTGCTCTACTGCGTGATCGGTGTCGGCATCCTGCTGGTGCAGCTCACCTTCACGACCTGCGAGCGGCCGCTTGTCCTCGATGACGGCACGAGCGCGACGCACGGACCGATCGATCTCGGCCGGATCGGCAAGGACAGCGACTACACCAAGCGCCTTGCCAGCGACGTGGTGTTCTGGGGGCCGCGCGCCTTCGATTTCGTCATCAAGGGCGACATCTCGGTGAAGAACTTCCTGCTCGCCACCGACTGCAAGCGCTGAGGCGCCTCAGCCGTCGAGCGTGACGACGATCTTGCCGAACGGACCGCGATCGAGGTGATCGAGGGCCGCCGGCAGCTCGGCGAAGCGATAGCGTCGGCCGATGACCGGCTTCAGCCCCACACGGTCGACGGCCAAGACGAAATCCTCCAGCGCCCGGCGATGGCCGACGCTGATTCCCTGGATCACCGGCTGCTTGCGCAGCAACGGCCCCATCGGTCCCGAGAAGGCGAAGCCCTCGAACACGCCGATGACGGAGATCCGCCCCTGGACCGCCACCGCCTCGACCGAACGGCCGAGATTGGCGCCTCCGGCCATTTCGAGGATGTGGTCGGCGCCGTGATCGGCCGTCAGTTCGTGCACGGCCGCCACCCAGCCATCGTCCCGGCGATGGATGCCGTGGTCCGCGCCGAGCGCCCTGGCGCGGGCGAGCTTGTCCGGGCTCGACGAGGTCACGATCACCTCGGCGCCATGCGCCTTGGCGATCTGCAGCGCGAAGAGAGACACGCCGCCAGTCCCTTGCAGCAGGACGGTTTGCCCGGCCCGAAGCCGGCCATATTCGACCAGCGCCGACCATGCCGTCAGGCCGGCGACCGGCAAGGTGCTTGCCTCGGCGTCGTCGAGGCTGGCGGGCGCCAGCGCGAGCCAATCCTCCGGAAAGGCGACGTATTCGGCGAGCACGCCCGGATGGATGCCGCCCAGCGTCCGATAGGGCGGATTGCGGGCCGTGCCTTCCGGCGCGCCATCGATCCAGCCCGCCTCGAAGGTCGAGATCACCCGCTGTCCAGGTTCGAAGCGCTTTGCGCCTTCGCCGAGCGCGACGACCGAGCCTGCAAGGTCCGAGGCTGGCGTGAAGGGGAAGGCGAGCGGCAGAGGCATGGCGCCATCGATCACCAGCTTGTCGCGATAGTTGAGCGACACGGCCGCGACCTTCACCAGCACCTCGCCGGGTCCGGGCTCCGGGATCGGCGCTCTTGTCAGCGCGAGGTTATCACGACCGACCGCGTCGAGGGTCCAGCGCTGCATCGTTTCAGTCATGTCCGTTTCCTGATCGTTTCGGGAAACGGACGATAGCGTTGAACGAAGAGATCCAGTGGCGATAAGATCGCACCTCATTGGTTCCACTAGCGATACAAAGAGCCGACCATGAGCGACCCGCTGACTGGTGTCTCCGTCTTCGTCCAGACCGTCGAATCCGGCAGCTTCGCCACGGCGGCCGCGCGTCTCGGCCTGTCCCGCTCCGCGGTCGGCAAGACCATCGCCAGGCTGGAACAGCGGCTGGGCGTCCAATTGTTTCATCGCACCACGCGCAGCATGAGCCTGACGGATGACGGCCAGGCGCTTTACGAGCACGCCGCGCGCGCGCTGGAAGCGTTGCGCTCCGCCGAAACCATGCTGGAATCCGGCCGCAAGGAGGTCATCGGCCGGCTGCGCGTGTCGATGCCGGTGCTGTTCGGGCGGCGCTGCGTGGCGCCGATCCTGTCACGGCTGACTCGCGAGCATCCCGGCCTCGAACTCGACCTGCAATTCAGCGACCGGACCGTCGACCTGATGGGCGACGGCTTCGATCTCGCGATCCGCAACGAACCCTTCGCGGAAGTCCCGGGTCTGCTGACGCGGCGACTGGCGCGCCAGCGCATGACCGTCTGCGCCGCGCCGGCCTATCTCCAAGCCCACGGCAGGCCGATGACGATCGCGGACCTAGGCGGTCATGCCACCATCGCCTATGGCCGCGGCGATCGGATCCGCAGCTGGCTGTTTCCGCGCGACAACGAGGCCCCGGAGGAATTCATCCCGCTGGGCCGGATGCGGTTCGACGATCTCGAGGCAATCGCCGATGCCGCCGCCGCCGGGTTCGGGCTCGCCTGGCTGCCATGCTGGCTGGTCCGCGACCGGATCGCGTCCGGCGAACTGGTACGGCTCCTGCCCGAACGGCCGGGGCTGGAGTTTCAGATCAACGCCGTCTGGCCGGGGCAGGCGCGGCTGCCGCTGCGGGTTCGCATCGCGATCGATGCTCTTGCCGCCGACCTGCCGGCGATGACGGCCAAGTGACGGCCGAATGACGGCGCGCAGCGTCCGGGCCTAGATCACCACCAGCGTCGTCTTCGACGGCACGCGGTCGTAGAGGTCGATGACGTCCTGGTTGAACATCCGGACGCAGCCGGACGAAGCCGACTTTCCGATCGTGCGCCATTCCGGCGAGCCATGGATGCGATAGAGCGTGTCGACGCCATCCTTGTAGATGTAGAGGGCGCGCGCGCCGAGCGGGTTCTGCAGGCCGGGCGGCATGCCGGTGCGCCACTTCTCCAGTTCCGGCTTGCGGCCGATCATGGCGGAGGGCGGCGTCCAGGTCGGCCACTTGCGCTTCCACTGCACGATGGCGCGGCCCTTCCAGGAATAGCCCTGACGGCCGAGGCCGACGCCATAGCGCATCGCCTTGCCATCCCTAAGCACCAGATAGAGATGCTTGTCCTTGGTGTTGACGACCAGCGTGCCGGGCGCCTCGCCGGTCGGATCATCGACCAGCTGGCGCAGATATTTCGGATCGACGGCGTCGTGGCGGATCGCCGGCAGCTTGAAATCGCCATCGGTCACGGCTGCGTACATCCGCGCATAGTCGCTGCCGCCGGAGACCGGTTCGGCGGCTGCGGTCGCGGCTGCCGGCTCGGCCGTCGCCGGGGCGGGCGACAGGCCCGGCGCCATCGGCGCGAGGCTCGTCTCCACGCCGACCTCCTTCGGCACTTGCGCGCAGGCGGCAAGCGCCGAAACGCCGACAAGGGACATGCCGGTCAGGAACGACCGACGCGAAACAGCTGAAGACACGGACGGAAAACCTTGGAAGTGGATGGGAATGGCCTGGCGCAACGCGCGGGCCTTGGTCCGCCTCCTACCAGAGGGAATGCGGCGCGTATGTGATGACCGCCTGCAACGCAGCCATGCACGGACGCATCGGCAGCTACCGTTGCCTAAACATCACACCCCTCCCCGCCCGGCCCGACGTCGAAGCGCGCGCCAAAGCCCTGGCGGAACGATTGGCGCAGCAACGCGGCCGTCAGCTGCGGAAGCCACGCCAGCCGGCCGAGAATGCGCACGCGACCGATCCCGGCGATCGCCTGCGCCGTCTCCGGCTCGGCCTCTCCGACGAACGCGACTCCGAAGAGCGGAACGGCGCGATGGCGGAGCGCCTCCAGCGACAGCAGCGTGTGGTTGATCGTGCCGAGCGAGGTCCGCGCGCACAGCACGACGGGAAAGCCCCAGCGCGCCAGAACGTCGGCGAAGCTCGCCGCCGGCGTCAGCGGCACCAGCACACCGCCCGCCCCCTCTATGACGAGCGGTCGAAGCGTCGGCGGCGGCGCCAGCCCGGCGACGTCGATCGCGACGCCCTCGCTCGCGGCCGCGCGATGCGGCGAGACGGGCATCTTCAGGCGGTATGCCTCCGCATGCACGCGCCCGCCGCCGATCCCGGCGAGCCGCGCCACCGTCTCGCTGTCCGTCTCGCCGTCGAGCCCCGCCTGCACCGGCTTCCAGTAGTCGGCGCCCAGCCGATCGACGAGACCGGCCGAGAATACCGTCTTTCCGATGCCGGTATCGGTGCCGGTGACGACGATCCGCCGCGGCGTCACCGCGCCCTCGCGGCGACGGCCGCCGGGCGCATGCCGAGCTTCGCCAGCAGGGCCGCATCGCGGTCGCGCTGCGGATTGGCCGTGGTGAGCAGCACGTCGCCGGTGAAGATCGAGTTGGCGCCCGCCAGGAAGCAGAGCGACTGCGTCTCGTCGCTCATCGAATCCCGCCCCGCCGACAGGCGGACGACGCTCTCCGGCATCAGGATGCGGGCAAGCGCCACCAGCCGCACCAGGGCGATCGGCTCGACCGGCTCGCCTTTGTCCAGCACCGGCGTTCCCCGGATCTCGTTCCACATGTTGATCGGAACGCTCTCCGGCGGGGGATCGAGATTGGCGAGGAGGACGAGCATGCCGATCCGGTCGGCGATCGTCTCGCCCATGCCGACGATGCCGCCGCAGCAGACCTTGATGCCGCCATCGCGGACATGGCCGAGCGTCTCGAGACGATCGTCGATCGTCCGCGTCGTGATGATCTCGGGATAGAATTCGCGCGAGGTGTCGATATTGTGGTTGTAGTAGTCGAGCCCGGCCTCGCGCAGCCGCTCGACCTGGTCCGGCGTCAGCATGCCGAGCGTCACGCAGGTTTCGAGCCCCAGCGCCCGCACGCCGGCGATCATGGCGCAGACCTTGTCCATATCGCGGTCTTTCGGGCTGCGCCAGGCCGCGCCCATACAGAACCGGGTCGCACCGCCCGCCTTGGCGCGCGCCGCCTCGGCGACGACGCGCTCGACCTCCATCAGCTTGGTCGCCTTGACCCCGGTGGCATAGGCTGCGGATTGCGAGCAATAGCCGCAATCCTCCGGGCAACCGCCGGTCTTGATGCTGAGCAGGCTCGCCTGCTCGATCGCGGCAGGGTCGAAATGCCGGCGATGCGCGCTCTGCGCCCGGAACATCAGCTCCGGAAACGGCAGCGCATAGAGCGCCGCCACCTCCGCCTCGGTCCATTGCCGGTCCGGCCTCCCCGCCTGCATCGCAGACGGGGAAACCGGAGCTACGCCATGCTCGGCGATCATCGGCCGATCGCCCCGATGAAGCGGGCGGGCAGGATCGCGGCGCCGGCCGCGACCATGGCGATGTTGATCAGGTCGCCAAGAATGAAGGGCGTGAAGCCGAGCGCCAGGATGTTCCCGGCCGGCACGAACAGCCCCAGCCACGGCAGGCCGACGGCATAGGTGACGGCGAGACCGGCCAGCATGGCGAGGGTGCGGCCGAGCGTCCTGCGCCCCTCGGCGAGCGCGCCGGTGAGCCAGCTGGCCGCGAGATAGCCGAGCAGGTAACCACCGGTCGGCCCCATCATGTAAGTAAGTCCGACGCCGCGCGCCGGGGAATCGGAGAAGACCGGCAGACCGGCCGCGCCGACGGCGAGGTAGCCGAAGAACGTCGCCGCAGCGAGACGCGGACCGGCGGCAATGGCGATCGCCATCACGGCCAGGGTGTGCAGCGTCATCGGCACCGGCCAGGACGGAATATGGATCTTGGCGCAGAGCGTGATCAGCGCGATGCCGGCGACGACGACGGCGGCAGGCCGCCACAGGCTGCGGGCCTGGCGGATGGCGGGAACGAGGGTCGAGGTCATGCGAACTCCAAATTATAGATAATATTGCAGTCTATCTATAACTGAATCCACATCGGATCGATTCGCGCAATCTCTATCTATAAAACTCAGCCAACGATAGCGAAGGCGTCGCGCGTGCGGCCGCCGGACGCCGAGACCGGACGCCGCCCGATCCATTGCACATGCCCCGCCAGCGTCGAACAGGCCGCCTCGACCTGCCGGCTGCGCAAGGCGGCCAGGATGGCGCGGTGATCGTGATCGGTGCGCGCCTCCCAGTCTGCGCGCCAGGCGGCGAACAGGAAGCGCGCGCTGGCCGCATGCAGGTCGTCGATCGAAGCAAGCAGCCGCGGCATGCCGCAAGGCGCCAGGATCAGCCGGTGAAACCGCCGGTTTGCCTCCTCCCAGGAGCGGACATCGCGCGATTCGTCGCCTGCCTTGGTCGCCGCCTCGGCCTCGTCGAGGATGGCGGCGGTCAGGTTGGGCGCGGCATGGCGCAGCGCCAGCACTTCGAGCGCAGCGCGCATCTCCGCCACTTCCTTGACCTCGGCGAGGTTGAACGACGCCACGCGGACGCCGCGGCGCGGCTCGCTGACGGCCAGGCCCTGCGCTTCGAGACGACGGAACGCCTCGCGCACCGGCACATGGCTGGCGCCGAACTCCTCGGCGACATGATCCTGGCGCAGACGGGCGCCGGGCTCGATCTCGCCGGCAATGATCCGCTCGGCCAGGGCGCGGCTGATCCGCACCGCCAGCGTGTCTTCCTTGGGCTTGCTCATGTTTTATAGATAATTTCTTGCGCGCGGATTGTCGATGGCGGCGAGCCACGCGAAAGGCCAGGGCCGGGCCAAGGTAACGGGTTTTGCGAAACGGCCGCGGCTCGCTATCTTATGGGGAACATGCGGGCGGCCGCCGACAAGGAACGGGCCCGCCGCGACAAGACACGGAAAGCGACGACAGCAACAAGCCATCTGGGAGGAGGCGATGTCGAAGCCGGAAATCGGCCTGCATGCCGACAGGGTGCAGTCGGCCATCCGCTCGGGCGAGGCGGCTTCCTCGGCGCTGGTCGCGTCGTGGCAGCGCTCCGCCAGCCTGCACCGGCTCGACCCGGCCGAGCGGCGCCTCCCCAATCGATTGAGCGATCGCGAGCTGACAGCCGTCCGGCAACGGATGGAGCCCCTGCTTCGGGCGGCGCAGGCGAGCCTCGACCGCCTCTATTTCGCCGTCGGCGGCATGGGCTGCTGCGTGCTGCTCGCCGATCGCGACGGCATCCCGGTCGAGCGGCGCGGCGCCGTCGGCGACGACGAGACCTTCGAGGATTGGGGCCTCTGGACCGGCTGCGTCTGGAGCGAGGAGAGCGAGGGCACCAACGGCATCGGCACCTGCCTCGTCGAGCAGCGCGTGCTGACCATCCATCGCCAGCAGCATTTCTTCACCCGCAACACGGCGCTCTCCTGCACCACCGCGCCGATCTACGACCACGAGGGACGCCTCGCCGCCGCGCTCGACGTCTCCTCCTGCCGAAACGACCAAACGGAGGATCTCTCCAATCTGGTCGCGATGGCGGTGACCGATGCGACGCGCCGCATCGAGGCGGAGAATTTCCGCCTCGCCTTCCCAGACGCCCGCATCGTCGTCGCCCCGACGCCGGAATGGTCGCCAAGCGCCCTGCTCGCCGTCGACAAGGACGATATCGTCGTCGGCGCGACGCGGGCCGCGCGCCAGGCCTATCGCCATCGCGAAGCGCTGATCGGCCAGCCGCTGCCGCTCGGCGACGTCGCCGGCGAGGCACGCTTCGGCGACGAGCTCCGCCACGCCGAACGGGCCATCCTCGAACGGGCGCTGCAGCGCTCCGGCGGCAATGTGACGGCGGCGGCCCGCCAGCTGGGCGTGTCGCGCGCCACCCTGCATCGCAAGCTCGGCAAGCTCGGGCTCGAACGTCCGCACTGAATATTGCGCTGCAACCGGGTATTGCGCCGCACAGTGTCGCAAGGGTGAGACAGTTTCGTCGATCCCTGCGACACGGCAGGGCTGACACCGGCCGCGGGCCGGGCAAACTCCCTCCCATGACGCCCACTCAGCGTCGACCAAGGGAGGTCAGCATGAACAAGCCGGAATTCACCCGCGCCACCAAGGCGCCCTTCGCGCCCCGCTACGACAACTATATCGGCGGCAAGCGCGTACCGCCCGTATCGGGCCGCTATTTCGACAACACCTCGCCCGTCAACGGCCGCGTGCTCTGCGAGATCGCCCGTTCGGAGGCCGCCGACATCGAACTGGCGCTCGACGCCGCCCACGCCGCCAAGGACGCCTGGGGCCGCACCAGCCCGGCCGAGCGCGCCCTGCTGCTGAACCGCATCGCCGACGTCATGGAGGAGAACCTCGCGACGCTGGCGCTGGCCGAGACCTGGGACAACGGCAAGCCAATCCGCGAGACCACCGCCGCCGACATCCCGCTCGCGATCGACCATTTCCGCTACTTCGCCGGCGCCGTCCGCGCCCAGGAAGGCGGTATCTCCGAGATCGACCACGACACCGTCGCCTATCACTTCCACGAGCCGCTCGGCGTCGTCGGCCAGATCATTCCGTGGAACTTCCCGATCCTGATGGCCGTCTGGAAGCTCGCCCCGGCGCTCGCCGCCGGCAATTGCGTCGTGCTGAAGCCGGCCGAGCAGACCCCCGCCTCGATCCAGGTGCTGCTCGACCTGATCGACGGCATCCTGCCCGCCGGCGTGCTCAACGTCGTCAGCGGCTTCGGCCTCGAGGCGGGCAAGCCGCTCGCCTCCAACCCGCGCATCGCCAAGATCGCCTTCACCGGCGAGACGACGACCGGCCGCCTGATCATGCAGTACGCCTCGCAGAACCTGATTCCGGTGACGCTGGAACTCGGCGGCAAGTCGCCCAACATCTTCTTCGCCGACGTCGCCGCCGAGGACGACGATTTCCTCGACAAGGCGATCGAGGGCTTCGTCATGTTCGCGCTGAACCAGGGCGAGGTCTGCACCTGCCCGAGCCGGGCGCTGATCCACGAGAAGATCTATGACCGTTTCATGGAGAAGGCGCTGAAGCGCGTCGCGGCGATAAAGCAGGGCGACCCGCTCGATCCCTCGACCATGATCGGCGCGCAGGCCTCCAGCGAGCAGCTGGAAAAGATCCTCTCCTATCTCGACATCGGCCGGAAGGAAGGCGCCGAGGTGCTGGCCGGCGGCGCCCGCAACGAACTGCCGGGTGACCTCGCCGGCGGCTACTACGTGCAGCCGACCGTCTTCCGCGGCCACAACAAGATGCGCATCTTCCAGGAGGAGATCTTCGGGCCGGTGGTTTCGGTCACCACCTTCAAGGACGACGCCGAGGCGCTCTCGATCGCCAACGACACGCTCTACGGCCTCGGCGCTGGCGTCTGGACGCGCGACGGCAACCGCGCCTACCGCTTCGGTCGCGCCATCCAGGCCGGCCGCGTCTGGACCAATTGCTACCACGCCTACCCGGCCCATGCCGCCTTTGGCGGCTACAAGCAATCCGGTATCGGCCGCGAAAACCACAAGATGATGCTCGACCACTACCAGCAGACCAAGAACATGCTGGTCAGCTACTCGCCGAAGAAGCTCGGCTTCTTCTAGAACGGCTCCTCCCCAGACTGGCACCGCGCGGGCGCTCCGCGCGGTGCATTTTTCCTGCGGGATCGGGCCGGAAGGTAGCGGAGGCCATCATGGCAGAAGGTTCGGAAAACCGCGTCACCGCGACCCCGGCGGCGCAGAAGCTGCTGGACGAGATCATCGCCGATCACGGCCCGGTGCTGTTCCACCAGTCGGGCGGCTGCTGCGACGGCTCGTCGCCGATGTGCTACCCGCGCGGCGACTTTCTCATCGGCGACCGCGACGTGCTGCTCGGCACGATCGGCGACACGCCCTTTTATATCGGCGCTGCGCAATACGAGGTGTGGAAGCACACCGAACTGACGATCGACGCGATCGACGGTCGCGGCGGCATGTTCTCGCTCGACAACGGCCGCGAGCGCCGCTTCCTGGTCCGCTCGGATATCTGCGCGGTCGACTGAGGCGCCCCTCCACACCGCCGGCGGTCCGGCATGGAACAGTCGCACCAGCGCCGACAGGCAACCTGAACCTGCAGGCGATCGGATCGAGAGCAATGACGGCGATCCGCTCGTGCAGTACTGGTCGAATATTCCAGCCTATGCAGACGAGAGCGGCTCGATCATTGTCGACACTGTGCTAGACTATTCCAAGCTCACCTGCGAATTGGAGGGTGTCGCAAAGCGGCTGCGGCTTCCCTTGTCGGTCGATGACTTGCCGCGGCACAAATCAGGCATTCGGGTCAAGAGCCGCTCGGTCGAGAGCCTGTCCCGGGAGCAGATCCAGCGGGTGAGCCGGATCTGCCGGGCCGAAATCGAAATGTTCGGCTGGGAAGAGCCGAAATGCATGCAGCAGGCCCTGGCCGGATGACATGGCGGGGACCCTGTCCATCTCGGGGCGCCTAGATCCGGCGCCGCCGAAATAGCGGATTTCCTGCGCATCGGAATTGTCAACTGATCAGGTGGACAGTGGCAATGCGGATACGCACGTGGGATCGCACATAGGTGGGCGACCTCTGCGAAGGGAGCGCCCGGGAATGAACTGACTGCCTCGGCTGCGGTCACTTCTTTTGTTCCGTTGAACCTTGATCCGAGACGGTTCACGCGAATTTCGCATCACGCTTGGGACTGGGAGGCGGAAATGCAGAGAGTAGCTCGATACATCGAAGACCTGTCGGATGAGCTCAGCCATCTGGCCCGGCAGCACGAAATGCACGACCTCGCCTATCTGCTCAGGATGGCAGCCGAGGAGGCCAGGGCCACGGCGGAGCGGACCGTCGTGATGGCACCCGTCAAGCCGGCTTCCACGCGCAGCGCGCAAGACTGCCCCGACATCCGGAGCTGATGGCGACCCGTCATCACGACGGCATCCGCCCCGCAGCACGATGACGGATGTCGCGCCGCGCCGGCGGACGATTCGTACTGCGCCGACAGCCGAGGCGTGCCGCGCCGCTGGACTTCGCGCGCCCTTGGCCAGACGCGCTCGAATGCCCACCCCGAGGGTGACAGGGCAACGGCCGGAATCACGTCGCACATAGAGGACTGGCGTCCCGCTCCGGGAGACGCGACGCCTGGCGTGGGATGCCCTCCCCCGCCCCCAAAGTAGTTCAGTATTCGATCTATCTCCGCCGTCCGCCTTCGCCGGGCCAAGAGCTTTTTTCTGGACGCGCCCCAGTCATGCAGAACATACTTCTTGCATCTCAACGGGGCTGATTCTGATATGTCTCGGACGATAGTCGGTGCCTTTGCTTCGATGCAGCTTGCGCGCTGCAAGCCGAGGACAGAATCGCAACGGAAGCCCGGCGGCTCCACAAGCAAGGCTCGCTCGCCACGTCCAAAGCTGGCAGGAGACCGGCCCTCCTTCCATGACAGACGAACTCAAGGAAGACCCGGCGCATCTCGACGGGCCCGGCCCCGTCGAACGGCCTCGTTGGGACCGGCACGACAGGGGGAATTCGCATGACAAGCTCGATCCGGCTCGCCCTCATGGCGACCGTCGCCTTCGCGCTTCAGGGTGGCGCCGCCCGCGCGGAAGACGATGCCGAACTCGCCAAGCAGCTCGCCAATCCGATCGCCAACCTCATCAGCGTGCCGTTCCAGGGCAATTATGACTGCTGCTTCGGGCCGAGCGACGCGGGCCAGTACACGCTCAATCTCCAGCCGGTCGTTCCCGTCACCCTGTCGGAAGATCTGAGCCTCATCGTCCGCACCATCGTGCCGACGATCCAGCAGGGGGAACTGGCGCCCGGCTATGGCAGCCATTTCGGCCTTGGCGACACGACGCAGAGCTTCTTCCTCGCGCCGGCCCTGAAAGATGGCTGGGTTTTCGGCGCGGGCCCCGCCTTCCTCTGGCCGACGGCCACGGAAAGCGAACTCGGCAACGGCGTCTGGGGCGCGGGTCCGACGGCGATCCTGCTCCGGCAGATGAATGGCTGGACCGTGGGCGTGCTGGCCAACCAGATCTGGTCCTACGCCGGGCCGAGCGACCGCGACGACTACAGCAAGGCCTTCATCCAGCCGTTCCTGAACTACACCTTCCCCGATACGACGTCGCTGATCCTGAATACCGAATCGACCTACGACTGGCAGTCCGGCGAGTGGACCATTCCGATCAATTTCGGCGTCAGTAAGATCTTCAAGTTCGGCGACCAGCGCGTCAGCCTCGCGGCGATGGGACGCTATTACGCCGTCGCGCCCGAGAATGGGCCGGAATGGGGAGCGCGCCTCGTCGCCACCTTCCTGTTTCCGAAATAGCGTCAGGCATAACGACACTGCCCATCGCCCCCACGCGGACGCATCCCGGCTGCGACGGCCATTTCATCTAGCCGGCTTGCACCCCTCGGCCGGAAATCGACCCGGCCGGGGGACATTTGCTGCGTCGATCAACCGACGTCCCACCTGCCCGCCGGAAGCGCGGACAGGCACCTGGACGAGAGCCGGCATGCGCTTTGGCCCCCAACCTTGTTGCGAGGTCGGGGGCCGCGATGCATCAATCGTGGCCCTTGGCCATGAAGTCCTTGACGATGTTGGACATGTCGAAGGAAGTGCCGCCCTGCACCGGCGGATAGTCCGCCAGCGTCTGCAGATGCTCCTGCATCAGGACATTCATCGGCTGGATCAGCCAGGAGACCTTCTGCATCAGATGGCCATAGGCATCCGGTGAATCGAAGCTCTCGAACGGGTCCATGCGGATATTGAAGACCAATGGCACCGTCCTCGGGATGACGTTCGCGTAGTAGTCTTCCTTCGTGGAGAAATGGAACTTCCACGGCCCCATCCGGACCGCCGTCAGCTTGCTCTCATAATAGTGGAAGATGTGATCCCTCTGTGAGGTCTCGCTCTCCCCCTTCCAGTAGGGCAGGTTGTTGACGCCGTCGATATACTGCTTCTTGTCTTTCAGCACCTGGGCGTTGACGTCATCGACGCCCGCGGCGGCCGCCAGCGAGGTAAACATGTCCTGATGCGCCTGGATGCCGTTCAGGACCTTGCCCTTCGGCAGCTCGGCTGGCCAGCGCAGCATCGAGAGGACACGGACGCCGCCTTCATAGGTCGTCATCTTCTCGCCCCGGAACGGCGTCGTGCCACCATAGGGCCAGGACGTATGCTCGGGGCCGTTGTCCGTCGAGTACCAGACGATCGTGTCCTCGGCGAGACCCTGGTTATCGAGCCAGTCCAGCACCAGACCGACGTCGTGGTCGTGCTGCAGCATGCCCGAGCCATGGATGTCGGCCTCCGACGTCATGGTCTCCGCCGCGTAGCGCCACTCGTCGTTGAGGCGCGTGTAGAGGTGCATGCGGCTCGTGTTCAGCCAGACGAAGAACGGCTCGTTCGCATCCTTGGCGGCGCCCATGAAGGTGAGCGCCCGCGGAATCACCTCGCCGGCGTCGAAGTTCTTCATGCGCTCCTGGGTAAGCGGGCCGGTATCCTCGATCGTCTGCTTTCCGACGCGGCCAAAGCGGGGATCCTCGGTCGGATCGTCCTTGGTGGTAGCCTTGGCATGGAGGACGCCGCGGGTTCCGAAGCGCTTCTCATAGTCCTCGATATTGCCGGCGAACGCCTTGCCGAAGCGCTGGTAATCGCGCTGCTCGGATTCTTCCTGCGTGTTGAGGTGGTAGAGATTGCCGTAGAACTCGTCGAAGCCGTGCACCGTCGGCAGATGCTCGTTGCGATCGCCGAGATGGTTCTTGCCGAACTGACCGGTGCGATAGCCGGCCGACTTCATGACCTCGGCGAGGCAAGGCGACGCCGCCTGCAGGCCGAGCGACGATCCGGGCTGGCCGACCGTCGTCATGCCGGATCGGATACTGCCCCGTGATGAACGACGCACGGCCGGCGGTGCAACTCGGCTGGGCATAGTGATCGACGAAGCGGATACCCTCATTGCCGACACGGTCGATATTGGGCGTCGTGTAGCCCATCGTCCCCATGCCATAGGCCGAGACGTTCTGCCATCCGATGTCATCGCCCCAGATGATCAGGATGTTCGGCCTGCGGCCCGTCGCAGCCTGCTGGGCCTTGGCCTGCTCGACCGCAGCGAGCGGTCCCAGCACCGCCGACGCCGTCAGCACGCTGGAGGTCAGAAGCAGATTGCGGCGCGTCAGTCCCGTCTCCGGCTGCGAGGGCTCGCCGAGGTTTGTCCCTGTATCCTTGCTCATCGATCTGGTCCCTTCCCGAGCAACGACTATCTGCGTGACGAGGCTGCTTTTTCGGTGAATGGGCGTTGCGCAAGGGCGGCCGAACAGAGCGAGTGAAACCAGGAAAGACCTCACCCCCGCAACGATCCATCTAGGTTAGGCGGCGCAAAGGCAACTTCAACCGGAGATATTATTGCAGAATCCGGCCTATCTTCTTGGCTGCATTGCAGCATTGCTCAGCCGGCGCAATCGCGGGATCCGGACAGCGCCGACTATATTTGCTGCCTGACAATAGTGGCGCGCAAACAGAGAGAAGGCGCCCGGGCCTGCTGCCTCGCATGTCCGGACCGATCGCATCCGGGACCCGCAAAGGTTGAAGCCGGCGCCGGTGTCGGGCCGCTCGGCTCGGCCGCGCAGGCAAGCGACGACGAACGCATTCACGATGCGCGGCGGGCGACCGGCACCGCCACACGACGGCGCACGGCGCGGCCGTGATCGGCGGCGACCGTCGCGGCCTGCAGGCGCGCGCGTCTCGACGCGCCCGTTTGGACGCTCGCGATATCGGCCGCGCGAAGCTCGGCCGGAAATGGGGCGCGCGGCGTTCGGGCTAGCAATTCCACCGCATCGGCGGGAGCCCTGGCGCCGATACCTTCCGCACGATCCGATCCCGGGGTGTCGGAGCTCTGGCCGGACCGATGATCAGGCTGGCGGCTGCCCTCGCCGCTCGATCGCGTCCGGCAAAAACAAAAAAGCCCGGCAGATTGCTCTGCCGGGCCTTCGATAGTCTGACTAGGTCAGATTACCAGGAACGCTTCAGGAACAGGTTGAAGTTCCAGGCGCTGTCGCCGTTGTCGCCGTTCAGGTCGTAGCCGTTATCGTCAGCCTTGATGTTCGAGTAGAACACGTCGCCAACGAGGTCGAGACCCTTGACCGGGGTGTAGGCGGTGGTGAAGCCAACGCGCCATGCGTCGACGTTCACGCCGTCCGACTGATCGGAACCGTCGAAGTTGGCATAACCGCCCGAGAGCGACGACCAGAGCTGCGGGCTCCAAACGTGCTTGTACGAAGCGAGAGCCGACCAACTGGTGCCCGGGGTGACCGAGTAGGTGATGTCAGCCGAGAACGGGTTGAACGTGCCAGCAACCGAGGTGCCACCGGTGATGCCGGTGAAGGAGTTGGCGTTGTCACCGTAAGCAGCCGACACGAAGAAGCGGTCGCCAGCCGAGAAGCTGTCGAGCGCGATCTCGAGACCGCCGCCGATGGCCCAACCCGACTCGTTGTTCAGGTTGTACGGATCCAGGAGAGTGCCCGAGCCGCTGCCGATCGAAACAGCTTCGTTGACGTATGCAGCAGCCACCTTGGCGCTGAAGATGCCCGAAGCGTAGGTCACCGCACCGACGATATCGGGGATGTTGTCGTTGCCGCCGGTGAAGTAGTCACCGGAGCCATCAACCAGGATGCCGTCGGTGTAGCCGAGAGCGCCACGGTCACGGTTGTCTTCGACCGAGATCGCCAGACCGAAGCCGTTGACGGCATAGGTCAGCTGGATGTGGTCAGTGGTCGAGTCCGAACCGAACATGCCGGTGTCGTTGTAGCCACGACCGAAGTCGAACAGCGAGGTGAAGCGACCAGCCTTCAGCGGGCCAAGCTCCAGGTAGGCGCTGTCGACGTAAGCCGAATTGGTCGAGGAGTTGACCAGGTCGGAGAAGGTCTGACCACCGGAGTAGGTGTTGCCGGTCTGGGCGCGCATGTCGATGAAGCCGGTCAGGTTACCGTATTCGGTGACCGTCGAAGCCGTCGCCTGGATCGACACTTCCGTGTAGAAGTTGCCCCAGTTGCTGTTGTCGTAGCCAGCATTGAAGTAGCCGAAGTCGCTATCGCCGAAGGCGGTACCGAACTTCACGTAGCCACCGATCTTGATGCAGGTGTCCGTGCCCGGCGAATAGAAGAAGCCAGCGCCGAAAGCGTCGCAGACCTTCACGTAGTCAACCGGCTCGGCGACCGTGAGATCCGCCGCCTGAGCGCCACCAGCCATCAGCATGGCTGCTGCAGAGCCGAGGAGAAGGGTCTTAAAGTTCATATCCTGACCTCCAAAAAGGTAAATCCAGGAGAGTATTTCATTCTTCTCGTCGCCACCGAGTAGATCCCGCAGGATCACCCCTTCTCGACAGCCCGTACGAAGTCCGTCCTAATCCCCGTTTAGCTGCGTCCGCTTTTTTGGCTCCCACCCCAGGGCAGCCGGCAGACGCAACCGGAACCTCATCTCGTGATTCCTGCAGTCACTATTACCCAAGGGCCTGACGCGCGCTATGACAGAAATGCAACACCGCCACGCAAGCCGCATCCAACTCGATTAACCATTCGTTAAGGATATCCGCGGGCTTGCGGAGTATTGGCTTGCAACCGCTGAATCGTGCGATTCAGCCCCGGGCGGCGTTGCTTGCCGGACCAGAGTCAAGCGCCTCCCCGCCAAACAACGCGACGCGAAACCGGACAGGCTTGAGGTTTTTTGGCCACAGCCAGACGCGCGGGATGGCTGCCCGCCATTCGATGAATGCGCCGGATCGCGGCTGCAGGGTCGGAATCCTTCGCCCGGCAAGACTCGAATCGCTTCCACCTGTCCGCGCCTGCAGGCGTCCCCACGAGCCGCGCGCCCGAACCGGGGCGCGTCGCAGCCTTCTCATCGCGGAGCCCGCAGCCATGGACATCAACGCATCATGCGCGGTTCTCGCCGGCGGATGGATCTGTTCAGGATCTGCTCTGTAAGGATAAAGGTGGTGCGGGCGGTCGGAATCGAACCGACACTCCTTTCGGAACCGGATTTTGAGTCCGGCGCGTCTACCAGTTCCACCACGCCCGCAACGCGCTGGCCAGTGGCCTGCGACGGCGCGACTATAGTCAGGCCGGCGGCAGAAGCAACGCCGTTTTCGCGCTATGCCCACCTGCCGGATGCCCCCCCGCGCGCGGCGCCTCCACACCCCACGCGGATGTGAAAGCCGTCGCGGTCGACAGATTTGCGCGCGGCAAGCTAGAAGCAGAGCGCATCGATCAAAGCGAGACTTGAATGGCCGACCATACCTCCCGCCGCCTGCCGCTTGCCGTCCTCAGCTTCGGATTGGGCCTCGCGGCGATCCTGGGCGCCTGGGGCTTCCAGATCTTCGGCGGCTATTCGCCCTGCAAGCTCTGCCTCGAACAGCGCATTCCCTATTATCTCAGCCTGCCCGTGCTGCTGGTCGCGATCCTGCTGCTCGCCGCCCGCAAGTCGACGGGGCTGGCGCGCGCGCTGCTCGTTCTGGCCGGGGTGATCTTCCTCGTCGGCCTCGGCCTCGGCATCTATCATGCCGGCGTCGAATGGAAATTCTGGCTCGGCCCGGCCGATTGCGGCGGCGGCCTGACGACGACGAGCAACGCCGGCGACCTGCTGGCGCAGGTGAACAAGACGAAAGTGGTGAGTTGCACCGACGCCGCGCTGCGCGTCCTCGGCCTCTCCTTCGCCGGCTGGAACGCCGTCGTCTCGGCCGTGATCGCCGCCCTCCTGCTCCGCGCCGGCCTGCGCCGGGCGTGAGCCGGCGGCCGGCCGCCTAGGCCGGCTCTTCGTCGGCGGCGGCCTGCGTCAGCTGGTGCAGGACGATGCCGCTCGTCGTCGCGACATTGAGCGAATCGACGCCGGCCGCCATCGGGATCCGCACCGTGCGCGTCCGGACCAGCACCGCCTCGTCGAGACCGGGCCCCTCGGTGCCGAGCAGCACCGCGACGCGGGCCGGCCGCTTCAGCTCGGCCAGCCGGAATTCGCCATTCGGGCTCAGCGACACCGCCGTGAAGCCGTGCTCTTCCAGCAGCGCCACGACATCCTCCGAAGGCCCCAGCTTCGCGTGCGGCAGCGTCAACGTATTGCCGACCGAGACGCGGATCGCCTTCCGATAGAACGGGTCGCAGCAATGCGAATCGAGCAGGAGGGCATCGGCGCCGAAGGCGGCGGCGTTGCGGAAGATGCCGCCGAGATTGTCGTGGTTGGCGATCCCCATCAGCACCACGACCAGCGCCCGGCCGGAAAGACCGGCAAGCAGCGCATCGGCCGTGGGCGCCGGCGCGCGGTGGCCGAGCGCCAGGATGCCGCGGTGGATATGGAAGCCGACAATGCCGTCGAGCACGGTCTGGCTCGCGACATAGACCGGCACGTTATCAGCCAGGCGATCGGTGATGTCGCCGAGGCCGTCGACGCGCTTCTCGTCGAGGAGCAGGGAGACGGGCTGGTGCCGCTTCGATTCGAGCAGGGTCCGCAGCACCACCTCGCCCTCGGCGATGAAGTGGTCGTCGCGGCCGACGAGGTCGCGCTCGCGCACATGGCAATAGGCGGCGATGCGCGGATCGGCGGGGTCGGTGATGCGGATCAGGTTCGGCAAGACGGGCGGCAGGCTGGGGAGGAAGGCGGACTACGGGTCCAGTTCCGTATCCCAGTAGAGATAATCGAGCCAGCTGTCGTGCAGATAATTCGGCGGGAACAGGCGACCATTGTTGTGCAGGTCGGAGACGCTCGGCTGGTAGGGCTTCTGCCGCGGCCACATCCTGGCATCGGCCGAGGTGAGGCTGCCCTTGCGCAGATTGCAGGGCGAGCAGGCGGCCACGACATTTTCCCACGTCGTCTGGCCGCCGCGGGCGCGCGGGATGACGTGGTCGAAGGTCAGGTCCTCGCGCGCGCTGCAATACTGGCACTGGAAGCGGTCGCGCAGGAAGACGTTGAAGCGGGTGAAGGCCGGGTTGCGGGCCGGCGTCATGTAGCTCTTCAGCGAGACGACGCTGGGCAGCCGCATCCGGAAGGACGGGCTGCGGATGTCGATGTCGTATTCCGAGACGATATTCACGCGATCGAGGAAGACCGCCTTGATCGTGTCCTGCCACGACCAGAGCGAGAGCGGGTAGTAGCTCAGCGGCCGGTAATCGGCATTGAGCACAAGGGCCGGATGGGCGCCGGGCGACACGGCTATCGTCAAGACAGGCTTCCTCTGTTGAGACTCGCCGAAACCTCGAGATTGCCGAAATAGTCTATAGGCTCTGTGTCATCCTTGTGAAGCCAATGAAACGTTGACGTTTCCGTGCGCGTCGATCAGGCCTCGGCTGTGGCAAAAATGCGTTTCAGGAAGGCCGCCCCTGCGGCAAGTCCGGCCTCGTCGATGCTGTGTCCGAGGGCCGGCCGCTCGATCGCCGCGACCGGGAAACCGGCGTCGAGAAGCGCCCTTTCCGTCTCCTTGAGCGCGGCGACGGGAATCACCTCGTCCAGCGCGCCATGCACCAGCAGGATCGGCGGCCGACTCTTCGTCTCCGCCTTCAGCCGCTCGACGCCGGCGATGCGCCCGGAATAGGCGACGATGCCGGCCATCTCGTTCGGCCGGCGCGGGCCGACCTGCAGCGCCATCATCGTGCCCTGGCTGAAGCCGACCAGCGCCAGGTCGGCATCGGTCAGGCCGTGCCGCGCCAGTTCGGCGTCGAGGAATTCGTCGAGCTTCGGCGCGGCCGCGGAAGCGCCCTGCCAGTATTCATGCGCATCGCGCACGGAAAGGCGGAACCATTGCCGGCCCATGCCCCAATCGGACGGATCGGGCGCATCGGGAGCGACGAAATAGACATCGGGAAACAGCGGCGCCCAATGCCGGCCGATGTCGATGAGATCGTGTCCGTCGGCCCCGACGCCATGCAGCAGGACGACGAGTTTCTTGGGCTTATCGCCGGAAAGCGGAGCGAGGCGCGGACCATCGAGCATGGAAAATCCCTGTTGCAGGCAGGCAAACGAATCTGGCTCATGCTAGCAAGTCCGCATTCCGTTTCGCCATCCCGCACGACGTCGCGCCGACATGTCCCACACCTTCCGCTTTGCCCCGAGCCCGAATGGCGAGCTGCATCTCGGCCACGCCTATTCGGCATTGCTCAACGGCGACCTGGCGCGGGAGACCGGCGGGCGGCTGCTGATCCGGATCGAGGACATCGACGTGACGCGCTGCCGGCCGGAGTTCGAGGCCGCGATCCTCGACGATCTCGCCTGGCTCGGGCTCGACTGGGAACGACCGGTACGCCGGCAATCGGAACATTTCGACGCCTATGCGGAAGCGCTCGGCCGGCTGAAGGCCATGGACCTGGTCTATCCAAGCTTCCTGAGCCGGGCGGAGATCCGCGCGGCGACCGCGAGCCCGGACTGGCCGCGCGATCCGGACGGCGCGCCGCTCTATCCGGGCGGAGACCGGGACCTGCCGGCGCGCGAGGCGGACGCGCGGATCGCGTCCGGCGCCCCCTATGCCTGGCGGCTGAAGATGGACGCGGCCATGGCCAAGGCCGGCCCCCTCGCCTTCGCCGAACAGGGTCGCGGCCCGGAAGGCGAGACGGGAAGGGTGACGGCGGAGCCCGGCCGCTGGGGCGACGTGGTGATCGCGCGCAAGGAGATCCCCACCAGCTACCATCTCTCCGTCGTCGTCGACGACGCGCTGCAGGGCATCACCGACGTCGTGCGCGGCGAAGACCTCTTCCACGCCACCAGCGTGCACCGCCTGCTGCAGGCCCTGCTCGACTTGCCGGAACCCGCCTATCGCCATCACGGCCTGATCCGCGACGCCGCGGGGCGCAAGCTGTCGAAATCGGAGGGCTCGACCGGGCTGCGCGTCCTGCGCGACGCCGGCGCGACGCCAGCCGAGATCCGCGCCCTCGTCGGGCTCTAACGCCCGATCAGCCGACGCCGAGCACGTAGAGCCATATCGTCACCGTGAACAGGCTGAGCAGCGTCGACAGCGAGACGGCACTCGCCGTGCTGGCGACGCCGGCCTTGTAGTGATTGGCGAGCAGGTAGGCGTTCACCCCGCAGGGCATGGCGGCGAAGACGACGGCGACGCCGGCCCAGACCGGCGGCATCGGCAGCACATGCGCCAGGCCGAGCACGATCAGGGGGTGGACGACCAGCTTCAGGATGCTGATGACGAAGGAGGCCTTGAGGTCGCCAGCGAAGCCGTAGCGGCGCAGCGCCAGCCCCATCGAGATCAGCGCGCAGGGCACCGACGAGGCCGCCAGCATGCGCACCACCTCGCCGGCCGGGCCGCTCGCCTGGATGCCGGCGATCTGGCCGATCGCGCCGGCATAGATGCCGAACAGGATCGGGTTGCGCGCCAGCGCCTTCAGGAGCCGCATCAGCGTCGCGCGCGAAATGCCTGACTCCGAGCCCTCCGCGAACAAGGTCGCGGCCGTCGTCATGACCGGCAGATGGATGGCGATCAGCAGAAAGAGCGGCACGGCGCCCTCTTCGCCGAAGGCGTTGAGGATCACCGGCACGCCGACAAACACGGTGTTGGACTGGCCGGAGGCGAAGCCCTGCATCACCGCCTCGACATGGGCCCGGCCGAACACCCGCCTGGCGATCAGGAAGCCGATGCCGAAGACGATGAAAGCGCCTGTGAAATAGGCGATCCAGTAGCCCCAGGGCTGGCCGCCTTCCGGCATCTTCGCTTCCGACAGCGTCTTGAAAATCAAGACCGGCACGGCGATGCCGAACACATATTCCGACAGGCCGTCGGCGGCCCGGTCGCCGAGATGCTTGGTCCAGCCGGCGAGATAGCCGACGCTGATCAGCCCGGCGATCGGCAGCACGATGAAAGCGATCTCGGTCAGGCGGCCGAGCATCAGCATGCGCCGGCCCCCGGCAGGGCGGTGATGGGGAAGGCACAGGCGGGCATGCGGGATCACAAGGCTGGGAGGATGGTTCCCGACAGTAGAAAGCGCTGCCGCAGCGGTCAACCGGCGCGACCATGGTTCCGCTTGGCTCCGCCGCCTCGCACACTATAGTCCGGCCGTCGCGCCGAAGCCCGGCGCGGAACGGGAGCAGCAGAGACCAGCATGACGGACGCCCGATCGATCCTCGTCACCGGCGCCTCGACCGGCATCGGCCGCGATGCCGCGCTGGCCCTGAAGACGCGCGGCTGGCGCGTCTTCGCAACGGCGCGCAAGCCGGAGGATCTCGCCGCCCTCGCCGAGGCCGGATGCGAGGCGCTCTACCTCGACTATGTGGACGAGGCGTCGATCCATGCCTGCGCCGACGCCGTGCTCGAACGGACCGGTGGCCGGCTCGATGCGCTGTTCAACAACGGCGCCTATGGCCAGGTCGGTGCGGTCGAGGATCTCACCACCGACGTCCTGCGCCGGCAGTTCGAAACCAATGTCTTCGGCTGGCACACGCTGACCCGCCGCATCGTGCCGGTGATGCGGGCGCAGGGCCATGGCCGCATCGTCCAGTGCTCGTCCATCCTCGGCTTCGTCGCCGGCAAGTATCGCGGCGCCTATGTCGGCTCGAAATTCGCGCTCGAAGGCCTGACCGATTCGCTGCGCATCGAGCTCTGCGGCAGCGGGGTCCAAGTGGCGCTGATCGAGCCCGGCCCGATCGCCACGCGCTTCACCCAGAACGCACTGGCGAATTTTCATGCGACCGTCGATGTCGAGGGCTCGATCCACCGCGACGAATACCAGTCGCAGCTCGCGCGCATGAAGGGCACCCGCCGCCCTTCCCGCTTCAAGCTCGGGCCGGAGGCGGTGACCGCTGCCCTGCTGCATGCGCTCGAAAGCTCGCGCCCGCGCCTTCGCTACCGCGTCACCGTGCTGACCAAGGCGGCGGCCGTGATGAAGCGGCTGCTACCGGCCCGCCTGATGGACCGGCTGATCGCGCGGAATTCCTGAGCGGGAAATCGCAGGGCACTGGAACCGGAACGCCCCGGCGCGCGTAGAAGGAGCATCGGGCGCGGGACGCGCCGCCGTGAGGGTATTGCCATGAGTTCCGTTTCCGCCGATTTCCGCTCGCCGCATTTCTGGCTGTCGCCGGGCTCGCTGGTCCGCCTGGTCGTGAGCCTCGCCATCTGCTTCGCCGCCGCGGCGCTCGGCTCGTGGATGACCCTGCCCAGCATCCCGACGTGGTATGCGGGCTTGGCGAAGCCGTTCTTCAGCCCGCCGAACTGGGTGTTCGGGCCGGTCTGGACCCTGCTCTACGCGATGATGGCGGTGGCGTTCTGGCGGGTATGGGTGCTCGGCCGCGGCACGACGCTGCAGGTCGCCGTCCTCGCCTTCGCGGTGCAGCTGGTGCTGAACGTCGCCTGGTCCGGAGCCTTCTTCGCCCTGCACATGCCGTGGCTGGCGCTGATCGACATCGTCGCGCTGCTCCTCGCCATCATCGCGACCATGGGCGCCTTCTCGCGGATCGACGGGCTTTCGAGCTGGCTTCTGCTGCCCTATCTCGCCTGGGTCTCGTTCGCCAGCGTGCTGAACGCGGCGGTCTGGTGGCTCAATTGAGCGCAGGCCGCGCATATGGCGAGGCGGCGAAGATCGAGCGTATAAGGACGGATCGATCCGATTCCTGAAGCAAGAGCCCGATGAACAGCTTCTTTTACTATCTGATCCCGATTGCGCTCGCCGCCGTGGCCATCGTGCTGCTGCTGGGGCTGTTCAACATGCTGCGCGGCGGCTCGCCGGAGCGGTCGCAGAAGCTGATGCGGATGCGCGTCTTGCTGCAGTTCGCGGCGATCATCATCATGATGGCTGCACTGTATTTCTCGGCCCGCTGAGGCATTCCGATGGTCGCGCTCACCCGCATCTACACAAGAACCGGCGATGACGGGACCACGTCCCTCGTCACGGGAGAGCGCCGCGCCAAATCCGATCTCCGCGTCGACAGCTACGGCACGATCGACGAGACCAACGCCCAGGTCGGCGCCGCCCGGCTCCACCTCGCCGACCATCCCGTCGTCGACGCCATGCTGGCGCGCATCCAGAACGATCTCTTCGACCTCGGCGCCGACCTGTCGACGCCGGAAACCGGCCTGAAACCCGGCCGCGAGGCGCTGCGCATCATCGACGCGCAGACCGACCGGCTGGAAGCCGAGATCGACCAGCTGAACGCCGAGCTGAGCCCGCTGCGCTCCTTCGTGCTGCCGGGCGGTTCGCCGGCGGCGGCGCATCTGCACATCGCCCGCACCGTGACGCGCCGCGCCGAACGGGTGATGGTCGAGCTCGCCTCGCGCGAGGCTGTCAATCCGGCGGCGATCCGCTATGTCAACCGGCTGTCGGACTTCCTGTTCGTCGCCGCCCGTTACGTCAATGATCGCGGCGCCACGGATGTCCTGTGGGTGCCCGGCCAGAACCGGTGAGGAACGACGCATGTTCGTGCCGTTCCACGATCAGAATCCGCTCCGCTACATCCGCTTTCCCTGGGTGACGCGCGGCCTCGTCGTCCTCAACTGCCTGGTCTTCCTGATCTACCAGCGCGCCGGCAATGCCGATGCCGAGGCGGCGTCCGTGATGGCGTTCGGGCTGATCCCGTCGACGCTCGCCGGCATTCACATCCGCACGCCCGGCATCTACCACGCGCCGGAATACCTCACCTTCATCACCTCCTCCTTCCTGCATGGCGACATCTGGCATCTCGCCGGCAACATGCTGTTCCTCTGGGTCTTCGGCGACAATGTCGAGGACGCGATGGGGCACATCCGCTTCATCCTGTTCTATTTCCTCTGCGCGATCGGCGGCGGGCTGGCGCATGTCATGGTCGAGCCCGGCTCGGATGTCGCGCTGATCGGCGCTTCCGGCTCGGTCGCCGGCGTCATCGCCGCCTACCTTCTCTTGCACCCCCGCGTGAAAATCTGGGTGCTGCTGCTGTTCCGCATCCCGATCCGGCTCAGGACGGTCTGGGTGCTCGGCTTCTGGATCCTGCTGCAGCTGTATAATTTCGCCTTTGGCGCGCCAGGCGAGATCTCCTGGGCCGCCCATCTCGGCGGCCTGCTGATGGGCACCGTGCTGGTTCTCTTCTTCCGCCGGCCTGGCGTTCCTCTGCTGGCGCGGCAGGTCGACGAGGAAATGCCCGTCGACCCTGTGGTTTGAGCCCTTCCAGGGTACGTTCCTTACGTTGACTCGGGGAGAACCCGCCGGTACGGTCCCGCCCCAAACGCTCCGCAAATTGCTGCGCCGAAAGGATAATCGCCGCGATGAAGATCCTCGTGCCCGTCAAGCGGGTGGTCGATACCAACGTCAAGATCCGCGTGAAGGCGGACGGAACCGGCGTCGACCTCGCCAACGTGAAGATGTCGATGAATCCCTTCGACGAAATTGCCGTCGAAGAAGCGTTGCGGATCAAGGAAGCCGGCAAGGCGACGGAAGTCGTCGTCGTGTCGATCGGCTCGGACAAGTCGGCGGAAACGCTGCGTACCGGCCTCGCCATGGGCGCCGACCGCGCCATCCTGGTGAAGACCGACGCCGCCAGCGTCGAGCCGCTCGCCGTCGCCAAGCTGCTCAAGGCCGTGATCGCGGCGGAAGAGCCCAGCCTGGTCATCCTCGGCAAGCAGGCGATCGACGACGATTCGAACCAGACCGGCCAGATGCTGGCCGCCCTGCTCGGCTGGCCGCAGGCGACCTTCGCCTCGAAGGTCGTGCTCGGCGACGGTTCCGTCGACGTGACGCGCGAAGTCGATGGCGGCCTCGAGACGCTGCGGCTGCAACTGCCGGCGATCGTCACCACCGACCTTCGCCTGAACGAGCCGCGCTACGCTTCGCTGCCGAACATCATGAAGGCGAAGAAGAAGCCGCTCGACGAGACCACGCCGGAGACGCTCGGCGTCGACGCGAGCCCGCGCCTCACCGTTTTGAAGACGGTCGAGCCGACCGGCCGCACGGCCGGCGTCAAGCTCGGTTCGGTCGACGAACTCGTCGCAAAGCTCAAGCAGGCGGGAGTGCTCTGAGATGGCAACGCTGATCCTCGCGGAACATGACGACGCGCATCTGAACGAGGCGACCGCCAAGGCGCTGACCGCGGCGCTTGCGCTCGGCCAGCCGGTCGACGTCCTCGTCGCCGGCCACCAGGCCAAGGCGGCCGCCGATGCCGCCGCGCAGCTTTCCGGCGTGCGCACGGTGCTGCTCGCCGACGGCGAGAGCCTCGCCAATCGCCGGGCCGAACCGCTCGCCGACCTGGTCGTGTCGCTCGCCGACAAGTATGACGCGATCGTCGTCCCGGCGACCTCGACCGGCAAGAACGTCGCGCCGCGCGTCGCCGCCCTGCTCGACGTGATGCAGGTCTCCGAAATCTCGAAGGTCGTGGCTCCCGATACATTCGAACGTCCGATCTATGCCGGCAACGCCATCGAAACGGTGCAGTCGAGCGACAAGAAGCTGGTCGTCACCGTCCGCATCGCCGCCTTCCCGGCCGCAGCCCTCGGCGGAAGCGCGCCGATCGAAACGATCGCCGCGCCGGCCGACAAGGGCATCTCCAGCTTCGTCGGCGCGGATCTTTCCGTCTCCGACCGGCCGGAGCTCGCTTCCGCCAAGGTGATCGTCTCCGGCGGCCGAGCACTCGGCTCGGCGGAGAAGTTCCAGGAAGTGATCGCCCCGCTCGCCGACCAGCTCAAGGCGGCCATCGGCGCCTCTCGCGCCGCCGTCGACGCAGGCTACGCGCCGAACGACTGGCAGGTCGGCCAGACCGGCAAAGTCGTCGCGCCGGATCTCTACATCGCCATCGGCATATCGGGCGCGATCCAGCATCTCGCCGGCATGAAGGATTCGAAGGTCATCGTCGCGATCAACAAGGATGGTGACGCGCCGATCTTCCAGGTCGCCGATTTCGGCCTGGTCGAGGATCTGTTCGAGGCGGTTCCGGCGCTGACGAAGGCCCTCGCGAACTAGACCTTTACCATCGCCGGTTGACATTCCTGCCGGCCGTGCTCGACTGACTCCGGTCAGCGAGCGCGGCCGAACCGTTTTTGAACGCCATTTCGATTTCTGGAAGACAAAGGAGCCCTTGGGGCATGAGCACCGCGATTAAGGCGATCGGCGTCATCGGAGCCGGTCAGATGGGCAATGGTATCGCCCATGTGAGCGCGCTTGCCGGCTACGAGGTCTTCATCCACGACGTCGCCGAGGAGCGCGTCCGCAAGGGTCTCGCGACCATCGACGGCAACCTCGCGCGCCAGGTCCATTCCGGCCGCATCACCGAGGAAGACCGCAAGGCGGCGCTTGCCCGCGTCAAGCCAGCCTTCGGCGTCGACGCGCTCGGCGAATGCGACCTCGTCATCGAGGCGGCAACCGAGGACGAGGCGACGAAGCGCAAGATATTCGCCGGCGTCTGCCCGGCGCTGAAGCCCGAGGCGATGCTCGCCACCAACACCTCGTCGATTTCGATCACCCGCCTCGCCTCGGCGAGCGACCGGCCCGAGCGCTTCATCGGCATCCATTTCATGAATCCCGTACCGGTGATGCAGCTCGTCGAGCTGATCCGCGGCATCGCCACCGGCGACGAGACCTTCGAGGCGGCCAAGGCCTATGTGCTGGCGCTTGGCAAGACCTCGACCGTCTCGGAGGATTTCCCGGGCTTCATCGTCAACCGCATCCTGCTGCCGATGATCAACGAGGCCATCTACGTGCTCTATGAGGGCGTCGGCACGGTGGACGCGATCGACACCGCCATGAAGCTCGGCGCCAACCATCCGATGGGGCCGCTGCAGCTCGCCGATTTCATCGGCCTCGACACCTGCCTGTCGATCATGCAGGTGCTCTATGAGGGCCTGGCGGATTCGAAGTACCGCCCCTGCCCGCTGCTGGTGAAATATGTCGAGGCCGGCTGGCTCGGCCGCAAGACCAATCGCGGCTTCTACGACTATCGCGGCGAGCACCCCGTCCCGACCCGCTGAGGCCTGGCAGGCCACCGTCGTCGTCGACACGGCCATCTAGTCAAGCAAGCCCCTCACCCAACCCTCTCCCGCAAGCGGGCGAGGGCTTTTTGGCTTGCGGTCCTGTCGGAAGACTGGGCTTAACGCGCCCCCTCTCCCGCCAGCGGGAGAGGGTCGGGGTGAGGGTCCTTACGACCGACCAAGCCATGCCGCCAATCAGGTGGCCCTAGCGCAGTTGCGCAATCCCGGCTCCAAGCCAGACCGTGCTTTCCGCGATCGGCGACAGGCGCTCCATACCCCGCGCCTCCCAGAATGCCAGCCCGCCAAGGTTGCCCGCGTTCACGCCGGCATGCACGCCGACTGCGCCCAGCAACGACATGCATTCCGCCCAGCGCTGCAGCAGCGCCGTGCCGGCACCTTGCCGCTGGATGCGCGGCAACAGGTTGACGTGAACATGCGACGGGAATGCCAGCGCCACGATGGCGGGCGTGCGGCGCGGCTGATGGATCTGGGCGATGCGGCGCTCATCCGCCGTCCAGCGCCCCTGAGTAGCCCGCGAAGGCGCAACATGTCTTGCCCGCAGCGCCGGCCACCAGTCGGCCTCCAGACGCGCCTCGAAGGCGACCGTATCGAGCGCGCCGACCACATAGCCGGCGACGCCCTGCCGGTCCTCGACCACGAATGCCGTCGCCGGGCTGAGCACGGCATAGGGCGCTGAATAGATCGCACCCATCAGGGAACGATCTTGGTAGAGTGACGAGGCATCCGAGCCGGAAGCGCCGGTGGCGAGAGAGATCGCGTAGAGCGCGTCGATATCGCGATGTTCGAGCGGACGAATATCGTAACCGACCTCCGTCATCCCTCACCCCCTCGCCGCCCCGCTGGTCAGATGCTCTTGCTGGCGGCGCCGATCAGCGCCTTGGCGTCTTCCGAATCCCATTCGGCGGGGCCGGACATCACGCCCAGTGCGCAGCCTTCCCTATCGATCAGCACCGTCGTCGGCAGGCCGACGGCCATACCCTTGCCCTTCAGCGCGGAAAAAATGCCGGTAGTGGGATCGCCGTAGAAGGCGAGCGACTTGACGCCGATCTCCTCCAGGAACTTCTTCGGCTTGGCCGGGTCCTGCGTGTCGATCGAGACGGCGACGACGGAGAAGTCCTTGCCATCATGGGCGGCGTCGAGGCGGTCGAGCGCCGGCATTTCCTGCCGGCACGGCGCGCACCAGGTCGCCCAGAGGTTCAGGAGCACGGCCTGACCCTTGAAATCGGCCAGGCTCTTCTTGTCGCCATTGGCGGTCTGGAAGGAGAGTTCCGACAGTCGCGCCGGCTCGGTGGCGACGCGGAAGGCGGCGACCTCGCCCTTCGCAAGCGGCGCCAGCAGGCCGGCGGCCTCGACCGCGGGGCCGCAATCGACCCCGGCCATCGCAACAGCCCCGTTGCCTTTCCGGGTCTCGGTCACGTATACCGCGCCAACTCCGACTGCGATGCCTGCGATCGCGGCAAGGCCGATGATCGGCCAGCGTCGCGATTTACCGCGCGTCTCATTCATTCCGTCCTGCCTCCAAGGCCTCCGAGAGAGGGTACATGAGCAATTCGATGTGGGGTGGCCGCTTCTCCGAAGGCCCGGCCGCCATCATGGAAGAGATCAACGCGTCGATCGGTTTCGACCAGAAGCTCTACCGTCAGGACATTGCCGGCTCGAAGGCGCATGCCGCCATGCTCGCCCGCCAGGGGATCATCGCGGCGGACGATGCCGAAAAGATTGCGGCAGGTCTAGACGCCATCCTGCGCGAAATCGAAGCGGGCGAGTTCAAGTTTTCGCGCGCGCTCGAGGACATCCACCTCAACATCGAATCGCGCCTGAAGGAACTGATCGGCGACGCCGCCGGAAGGCTGCACACCGCCCGCTCGCGCAACGACCAGGTGGCGACCGATTTCAAGCTCTGGGTGCGCGACACGATCGACGCGATGGACGCGGCGCTGCGCGAGCTGCAGGTGGCGCTCGCCGACAAGGCCTTCGCCCATGCCGGCCAGGTGATGCCGGGCTTCACCCATCTGCAGAGCGCCCAGCCGGTGACTTTCGGCCACCATCTGCTCGCCTATGTCGAGATGATCGGCCGTGACCGCGGCCGCTTCCAGGACGCGCGCAGGCGCCTCAACGAGAACCCGCTCGGCGCCGCAGCGCTGGCCGGCACCTCGTTCCCGATCGACCGCTTCCAGACCGCCGCGTCGCTTGGCTTCGACCGGCCGACGGCGAACTCGCTCGACAGCGTCTCCGACCGCGACTTCGTCATCGAGGCGCTGGCGGCGGCGAGCCTCTGCGCCATCCACCTGTCGCGCTTCGCCGAGGAGATCGTCATCTGGTCGTCGGCACAGTTCCGCTTCATCAAGCTTTCCGACAAGTTCACCACTGGCTCGTCGATCATGCCGCAGAAGCGCAACCCGGACGCGGCCGAACTGGTGCGCGCCAAGACGGGCCGCATCATCGGCGCCCAGACCGCGCTGCAGATCGTCATGAAGGGTCTTCCGCTCGCCTATCAAAAGGACATGCAGGAAGACAAGGAACAGGCCTTCGACGCCTTCGAGAGCCTGGAACTGGCGATCGCCGCGACCACCGGCATGGTGCTCGACATGGAGCCGGAAGCCGCCAACCTGAAGAAGGCGGCCGGCTCCGGCTTCGCCACCGCGACGGATCTGGCCGACTGGCTGGTGCGTGAGCTGAACATGCCGTTCCGCGACGCCCACCACGTCACCGGCCGCATCGTGGCGATCGCTTCCGAGCGCGGCGTCGATCTGACCAAGGTGACGCTGGACGAGATGCAGGCCGTGCACCCGGCCATCACCGACGCGGTATATTCGGTGCTGACCGTCGACAAGTCGGTCAGGAGCCGCACCAGCTATGGCGGCACCTCGCCGAAGAACGTCCGCGCCCAGGCGAAACGCTGGCAGCGCGCGCTCGCACGCGAGCTCAAGGCCTAGCCGACGCTTGGCGACAACGCGAAGGCATCGCGACGCCTTCGCAGACCTGCCAAGTTCGGCACAGGCCAGCTTGGCCAAGTTTGCCAATGACGGGGCGGCGCGATCGGATAAGATGCGCCGCCGACCGACGAGTCCCCAGGAGAAGCCGCCTTGGCCCTTGCCGCCCGAATTCTACTTTTGACCGCCGCGCTGGGTCTTGCCGCTTGCGGCGTGAAGGGTCCGCCGGAGCCGCCGCCGGGCGGTCCCCAGGCGCTCTCCGCCGAGCATGCCGGCCCGGACGGCAAGAAACCCGACGTCTCGAAACCGGCCAAGCCGGACCAGTCGCTCTGGATCGACAAGCTTCTCTGAGCGTCGCGATCGAGCGGCGCCAAAGCCATCATTGGATTGCCGTTATTCCCGCGAAGGCGGGAATCCATCCAGCCGAAGCCTGGGGAGGTTCCTCCGGCCAGGGCCGCGGCGGAATGGATTCCGGGTCAAGCCCGGGATGACGACTGAGGTATGACCCTGCCATGAACCATTTCGAATATCGCGACGGCGCGCTCTACGCCGAAGACGTGGCGATCGCCGACATCGCGGCCGCTGTCGGCACGCCGTTCTACTGCTATTCGACCGCCACCCTCGTCCGCCATTTTCGCGTCTTCCGCGAGGCGCTGGCCGGGCTCGACACGCTCGTCTGCTACGCCGTCAAGGCGAACTCAAACCAGGCCGTGCTGAAGACGCTGGTCGCCGAGGGCGCCGGCATGGACGTCGTCTCGGAAGGCGAACTGCGCCGCGCGCTTGCCGCCGGCTGCCCACCGGAAAAGATCGTCTTCTCCGGCGTCGCCAAGACGGCGCGCGAGATCGCGCTGGCGCTCGATACCGGCATTCTCTGCTTCAACGTCGAATCCGAGCCGGAACTGGAGCGGATCTCCGAGATCGCGACCGCCAAGGGCAAGATCGCGACCATCTCGCTGCGCATTAATCCCGACGTCGACGCCAAGACGCACGCCAAGATCACCACCGGCAAGGCCGAGAACAAGTTCGGCATCCCCTACCAGCGCGCCCGCGAGGTCTATGCCCGCGCCGCCGCGCTGCCGGGAATCAAGGTTGCCGGCGTCGACATGCATATTGGCAGCCAGATCACCGACATGGCGCCGTATGATGCCGCCTATGGCCTGCTCGCCGACCTCGTGCGCGAGCTCCGCGCCGATGGGCACACCATCGACCATGTCGATGGCGGCGGCGGCCTCGGCATCCCCTATCACCTCGACGAGGAAGCCCCGCCGGACCCGGCAGCCTATGCGTCGATCGTGCGCAAGCGGCTCGGCAATCTCGGCGGCAGGATCCTGTTCGAGCCGGGCCGGATGATCGTCGGCAATGCCGGCATTCTGGTCTCCGAGGTCGTCTATGTGAAGGAAGGCGCCGCCAAGACCTTCGTCATCGTCGACGCCGGCATGAACGACCTGATCCGCCCGACGCTCTACGAGGCGCATCACGACATCCTGCCGGTCGCCCTGCCGAAGCCCGGCGCGCGCGAGATCTTCGCCGACGTCGTCGGCGGCGTCTGCGAGACCGGCGATTTCCTGGCGCAGAACCGCACCATGGCCGCCGTCGAACCGGGCGACCGGATCGCGGTGATGACGGCCGGCGCCTATGGCGCGGTGCAAGGGTCGAGCTACAACACGCGGCCGCTCGCCGCCGAGGTGCTGGTCAATGGCAGCGAATTCGCAGTCATCCGGCCCCGTCAGACCTATGACGAGCTGATCGGCATGGACAGGCTGCCGGACTGGCTGGCCGAATAGGCCAGCCCCGGCTCCACCGCCGCTGCGCGGCAAGATTGCCATTTTGCCGCGCAATACCGATATTGGAGGGGCGATGACCAACGCAGACGCGTTTCCCCTCGATCCCGGCCAGACCCAGCGCTCCGAGCCCCGCCTCAGCGATCGGCAGGTGGTGCTGATCTCGAAGGCGCTGGCCGAGCCGCGCCGCTACCAGATCCTGAAGGACCTCGGCGCCTCCAGCGCGCCGCTGGCCTGCAGCTGCGTCGTCCAGAACCAGCAGGTCAGCGCCGCCACCATTTCCCATCATCTGAAGGAACTGGAGACGGCGGGGCTGATCGAGATCGTGCGCGAAGGCAAGTTCGCAAGCCTCGTCCTGCGCCGCGACGTGCTCGACGCCTACCTGGCCCAGCTCTCCCAGATCTGACCCAAGAGAAGGAAATCCGGCCGCGGCCGGAAATTTCACCGGACTCGGCTCTTGTAACGATTAGACGATTATCTAACTGTCTAATCAACTCATACCAACAGGAGTGAATGAGTTGAGCAAACTGACAGGCAAGGTTGCGGTCGTGACGGGCGCATCGAAGGGCATCGGGGCAGGCATCGCCAAGGAGCTGGCCGCCGCCGGCGCCTCCGTCGTGGTCAACTACGCCTCCAGCAGGGAGGGCGCCGACCGCGTCGTGGCGGAGATCGAAGGCAGGGGCGGCAAGGCCGTCGCTGTCCAGGGCGACGTTTCGAAATCGGCCGATGTGACGCGGCTCTTCGCCGAGGCCAAGGCGGCCTATGGCTCGCTGGACATCCTCGTGAACAATGCCGGCGTCTACCAGTTCGGCGCGCTCGAGGACGTCACCGAGGACGAGTTCCACCGGCAGTTCAACACCAACGTGCTCGGCCTCCTGCTCACCACCCAGGAAGGCGTGAAGCATTTCGGTGCCGCAGGCGGCAGCGTCATCAATATCGGCTCGACCATCAGCCAGCTGCCGATGCCCAATTCGTCGATCTATACCGCCACCAAGAGCGCGGTCGACGCGATCACGCATGTGCTGTCGAAGGAGCTCGCGGGCCGGAACATCCGCGTGAACTCGATCAATCCGGGCGGCGTCGAGACCGAGGGCACGCGCACGGCCGGCGTCATCGGCAGCGATCTGGAGAAGCAGCTGGTCGCGCAGACGCCGCTCGGCCGAATCGGCCAGCCGGGCGATATCGGCACGATTGCCGTATTCCTGGCTTCCCCCGATTCGGGCTGGCTTACCGGTGAACTGCTGCTCGCCTCCGGCGGCATGCGCTAACAGGCAATACCCGGCACGCGCGCATCCTCCGATGCGGGCGTGCCGGTCTCGCCGCGGCCTCACTTGACCGCTAAACCTTGCCGGAAGGCTCGCCCGTCCCAACTTCAGTTGCTACACTAGCCGGGGCGGCGGGCGTGGCGGACAAGACGGAGCGGCAATGACCGAGCCCGCGGGCAAGACTGCGGACAGCAACAAGACGGGATCGGCGCTGCCGGCCGCGCTGGAAGCGGCGGCGCAGCGGCGGATCACGACGGCTGTCGGCCGCGCGCGCCGGGTGCTGGTCTGGGAAGCCGCCTGGCCCCGCATCGTCCCCATCCTTTGCCTCGGCGGTCTCTTCCTCGTCCTTTCCTGGCTCGGCCTCTGGCCGCGCATGGCCGATCCGCTGCGCTACGTCGTGCTGGCGGCGTTCGGCATCGCCTATGTCGGGCTCATCCTCCATCTCGCGCGGATGCCGCTGCCGTCCCGCGACGAGGCGCTCGCCCGCGTCGCGCGCGAAAGCGCCATGGAGCATCGCCCGGCCACCGCCTTCGGCGACCGGCTGTCGCAGCCGAGCGACGATCCGCTGACACAGTCGCTCTGGCGTGCCCATCGGCTGCGCCTGCTCGAGAAGCTCGACCATCTCTCCGCCGGCCTGCCCTCGCCGGGCATGAACGCGCGCGATCCCTATGCGCTGCGCTTCCTGCTGCCGCTGGTCCTGGTCGTCGCCTTCCTGATGGCCGGGCCGGACCGGATCGACCGAATCGCCGACGCCATCCGGCCGGCCGCCGCCGCAACGGAGGCGCCGCCGCGGATCGACGCCTGGGTGACCCCGCCCGCCTATACCAGCCGCCCTCCGATCTTCCTGACCGGCGACGCGGCCCGTCCGGGCTCGCTCGATCCGAATGTGCCGCTGAAGGTGCCACAGGGCTCCGTCGTGACCCTGCGGATGCCGTCCGAGCCGGATCTCGCCGCGCACGCGGTCTCCACGGGCGGCCAGCCCCTCGTCTTCGATGCGGCGCCGCCGCCGAAGACGCAAACAGACGCGCCGCCGCCTGCCGAGCACAAGCTGACGCTTTCCAGGGACAGCGCCCTCACGGTCGCGCGCGGCGACCGCACCCTGCTCTCCTGGTCTTTCGCCGTGACGCCTGACGAGCCGCCGAAGATCGAATTGACGCGCGAGCCGTCGGCGACACAGAGCGGCGCGCTGTCTCTCGGCTACTCGGTCAGCGACGACTACGGCGTGATGTCCGCCGCCGCCGCCATCAGCGCCCCGGAAGCCCCGGCCGAAAGCGGCGCGCGGCCGCTGGTCGCCGCGCCCGAACTGCCGCTCAATTTGCCGCGCCTGCGGATGCGGGAAGGCAATGGTGAGACGATCCGCGACCTGTCGGCCCATCCCTGGGCCGGCGCCAAGGTCAAGATGCGGCTGACCGCCACCGACGAGGCCAGTCAGACGAGCGAGAGCCCGACCATCGAATTCACGCTGCCGATGCGCGCCTTCCGCAATCCGATCGCGCGCGCCGTCGTCGAGCAGCGCCGCGTCCTGGCGCTCGACGCCCGCAAGGCGCCGAACGTCGCCATGGCGATCGACGCCATCACGCTCTATCCGGACAAGTTCAAGACCAACGGCCCCTATCTGGCGCTGCGCACGGCCTATCACCGGCTGACCGGCCAGCCGAGCGACGCCGAGCTGGTCGAAACGGTCGATTTCCTCTGGCAGATCGCTCTCGGCATCGAGGATGGCGACCTGTCGCTGGCGGCACAGGACCTGCGCGCCGCGCAGGAGGCCCTGCGCAAGGCGATCGAGAGCAACGCCTCCGACGCCGAGCTTGAAAAGGCGATGCAGGACCTGCGCGAGGCGATGGACAAGTATCTGGAGGCGCTGGCGCAGGACGCGGCCCGCAATCCGCAATCGGCCAACCGGCAGCCGATGGATCCGAACACCCAGGTGCTGCGGCCGGAAGACCTTAAGAAGATGATGGACCAGATCGAGAATCTGGCGAAGACCGGCTCGCGCGACGCCGCCCAACAGATGCTGAGCCAGTTGCAGCAGATGATGGAGAACCTCGAGGCCAGCCGCTCGCAACAGGGCCAGGATGGCCAGAACGGCCCGATGAACCAGGCGCTCGACAAGCTCGGCGAGATGATCCAGCGCCAGCAGCAGCTTATGGACCGCACCTTCAAGATGGATCCCGATACCGATGGCAGCGGCGCCGAGGCGCAGCCGATGTCGCCGGAGGAGCGGCAGAAGGCGCTGCAGGAACTGCGCGAGGGCCAGCAAAGCCTGCAGAAGATGCTGCAGGAGCTGCAGCAGACCATGAAGCAGCAGGGCATGCAGCCGGACGGCAAGCTCGGCCAGGCCGACCGCTCGATGGGCGACGCCGCCGACCAGCTCGGCGAAGGCGCGCCCGGACAGGCCGTCGGCCCGCAGGGGCAGGCGCTGCAGGCGCTTCGCGAGGGCGCGCGCAGCCTCGCCGACCAGATGGCCCGCCAGAACGGCTCGGCCACCCGCCAGGGCGGCCCGATGCCCGGCCAGGACCCTCTCGGCCGCCAGCAGCAGGGCCGCGGCACCGATCTCGGCTCGACGGTGAAGGTGCCGGACGCGATCGACACGCAGCGCGCCCGCGAGATCCTCGACATGATCCGCAAGCGCCTCGGCGACCCGTCACGGCCGCTGATCGAACGCGACTATCTGGAACGGCTGCTGCAGAAGTACTGAGGCGAGATCGCTTCAGCGGAACGGCGCATCTGGCATGCAGGCACGCCAGCGCCCCACCCTCGCCGTCATCCCGGGCTTGACCCGGGATCCATTCAGCCGAGGCGACGGCGGATCCCCTCTCCCTCGCGCGGGAGAGGGCTAGGGTGAGGGTCTACGCCCCTACGCCACCGCAGCCCGGAGATTATTGGAGTTCAGCGCGCATTTGACGACGTGACGGATCTCGGCGAGCGAGAACGGCTTCGTCACCACGTCGAAGATCAGTTCGGCGAGGCCGTCGGCGCGCTCGCGCTGATCGGCGAAGCCGGTCATCAGCAGGATGGTCAGGTCGCGATATTGCGACGCCGCCGCGTGGGTCAGCGCGATGCCGTCCATGATCGGCATCTTGATATCGGTCAGGAGCAGGTCGAACTGGCCGTTCTCGCGGATCAGCACGTCGAGAGCGTCCTCGCCATCCTCCGCCGTCAGCACCTCATGGCCGTCGAGCATGAGCGCGCGCGATACGAACATGCGCACCGCGTCATCGTCTTCGGTCACCAGAATACGCGCCATCAGGTCCGTTCCCAGAGCATGATCCTCCGGAACGAAACGCTTCCGGATCGGATCATCGATCAAACAATCAGACCGGGATCATCCCCCATTCCCCTAAACAGATCGTGACTTCCGTGCCGGAAGAGGTCGCCCAAAACGGAACAGGCGCGCCGGAAACCGACGCGCCTGTCCAAAAACCGTGGAAAAGAGGGCCTATTCCGCGTCTTCGACGACGCCGACGAAGGGCAGTTCGCGGAACGCGTGCGCCACGTCCATGCCGTAGCCGACAACGAACAGGTCCGGGCAGTTGAAGCCGACATGCTCGGCCGTGATCTCGGTCGCGCGCTTGCCGGGCTTGTCGAGCAAAACGGCGATGCCGACCCGGGCGGCGCCCCGCTCCAGCATCAGCTTGCGGGCGAAATCGAGGGTTCGGCCAGATTCGAGGATGTCGTCGATCAGGAGGACGTCGCGGCCGGCGACCTCGCTTTCGATGTCCTTGACCACCCGGACCGAGCCCGACGAGGTGGTGCCGGCACCATAGCTCGACAGCGAGATGAACTCGACCTCCGGCGCCATCCCGGCCGCGTGCAGGGCGCGGATCAGGTCAGCGGCGAAGACGAAGCTGCCCTTGAGGATCGAGATGACCAGGAGGTCGCGATAGCCGGCCCCGGCGATCTCGGTGGCGAGTTCGGCGTTGCGCGCGGCGATCTCGGGAATGTCATAGAGGACGCGGATCGACCGGCCACGGACAACAGGCATCAGTTCATTCCTTCGTTGGCGGAAGCGGTGGCGCGCGCCGCGCGCCGTCCCGCTCACCCGGCCGGGCGATCGGGCCCGGGGAAAGCAGTTCTCTTAGTCGCCGGCCGCGCGAATGTCACCGAAAACGCGACGGCGGCGCATGAATCCGGGCCGATCTCCGCGATTTGTCGCAAGTCGTAGCCATGGCGCGGCGGAATACCCGCGCCGATCGGCGAAAAAGAGCCTCGTACCGCGGCTTTTCGCGCCGGCGCCGACGCCAGGCATGCCGTCGCTTTGCCTTGATCGGATGGCATATTGGGCAGGAACCGCCCGGAGACCGGGCATCGCTAACAACTCGTTAACGCTGATCCCGGCAAGCTGTGCGAATCGTCCGCCGCCTCGGCGCGGCGGCCTTCAGCGCGGCCGGACCAGCGGCCGCCACGACACAGAGAGAGCGGAAGCAGGAAAAATACGGTGATCCGCTTCGAGAATGTCGGCCTGCGCTATGGCATGGGAGCCGAGGTCCTCCGCGACCTCTCCTTCCAGATTGCGCCGAAATCCTTCCAGTTCCTGACCGGCCCTTCCGGCGCCGGCAAGTCGACGCTGCTGCGCCTGCTCTGCCTGTCGCTGAAACCGACCCGCGGCCTGATCACCGTGTTCGACCGCGACGTCGTCACGCTGCCGAAGGCGGAGCTGCCGGCGCTGCGTCGCCGCGTCGGCGTGGTGTTCCAGGATTTCCGCCTGCTCGACCACCTGACCACCTTCGAGAACGTCGCGCTGCCGCTGCGCGTGCTCGGGCGCGAGGAGGCGAGCTATCGCGCCGATGTCATCGAGCTGCTGAAATGGGTCGGCCTCGGCGACCGCATGCAGGCGCTGCCGCCGATCCTTTCCGGCGGCGAGAAGCAGCGCGCCGCGATCGCCCGCGCCCTGATCGGCCAGCCCGAGATCCTGCTCGCCGACGAACCGACCGGTAATGTCGACCCGCCGCTGGCAAAGCGCCTGCTGCGCCTCTTCGTCGAATTGAACCGGCTCGGCACTTCCGTCGTCATCGCCACCCACGACATCGGCCTGATGAACCAGTTCGATGCCCGGCGCCTCGTGCTGCATGAAGGACGGCTCTCGATCTATGAGTGAGCTCGCCACCCACCGCGGTCCAGGCTTCTTCGGCCGCATGTTCGGCTCGATCCTGCCGTCGCGCCGCCGCGCCCGCTCGGGAAACACCGTCTCGGCGCCGATCGTCCCGTCGCAGTCCATCGCCGGCAAGTCGCTGATGATCGTCATCGCCATCATGAGCTTCCTCGCCTGCCTGACGCTCGGCGCCGTGTCGCTGGTGCGCGACGCCTCGCTCGGCTGGCAGGCCGACATCGTGCGCGAAGTCACTATCCAGGTTCGTCCGGTCGACGGCGTCGACACGAATGCCGAGGCGCAGAAGGCGGCGACCATCGCCGCATCGATGGCCGGCGTCGCCCAGGCCCGTGTGCTGGAGGACTGGGAAAACGCCAAGCTGCTGGAACCCTGGCTCGGCAGCGGCCTCGACATGAGCGACCTGCCGATCCCGCATCTGATCGTCGTTGAACTGGCGGATCCCGATGCCGTGGATCTCGTCGCGCTCGCCTCCCGCCTCAATACCGAAGTGAAGGGCGCAAGCCTCGACGATCACCGCAGCTGGACCGACCGACTGAAGACGATGGCCAACGCCACCGTGATCATCGGCGTCTCGATCCTCGGCCTCGTCTTCATCGCCACCGTGCTGTCCGTGATCTTCGCGACGCGCGGCGCCATGGCCTCGAACCGCGACATCGTCTCGGTGCTGCACTATGTCGGGGCGGAAGCGAATTTCATCGCGCGCGAGTTCCAGCGTCATTTCCTGTTTCTCGGCCTGAAGGGCGGGTTGCTCGGCGCATCCGGCGCGGCGATCCTGTTCGCCGTCCTCTCCTTCTTCATCGGCCGCTCGATCGCGACGCCCGAGGGCGACCAGGTCTCGGCGCTGTTCGGCCGCTTCGCGATCGGCCCGACCGGCTATCTCGGCGCCCTCGTCATCGCGCTGCTGATCGGAATCATGACCGCGATCACCTCGCGGCTCACCGTCTACCGCCACCTGGCCTCGATCGAATGACCGGCGGCGCGCCCTTGTCCCCGTCACTCGGTCGTCACCATGGTGTGACTTCTGCCCCTTCTTGGCCGCAATCGGCTCGCAAGCTGATCGGCATGAGTGACGCGGCCCAAACCGGAACGGATCTTGGCCGACGGAATTTTGCCGGCCCGGCCTCGCATGGCCGCTTGCCGGCCCCCGGCCGCCGCCCATTCGTCACGGTGCTGCTGCTCGTCGCCATCGCCGGTTCGATCGCCGGCCTCGACTTCGCCCGCTTCGCCAGCCAGGTCGCCAACACCACGCCGCCGACCGACGTAACCGCCGAAGGCATCGTCGCGCTGACCGGCGGCACGGCGCGAATCGACGGCGCACTGGCGTTGTTGCGCGACAATCGCGCCGAAAAGCTGCTGATCTCGGGCGTCAATCCGGCGGTCGGCCGGCACGACATCGCCCGCGCGGTCGAAAGCGCCTATGGCGCCGTGCTGGACCAGCGCGTCGATCTCGGCCATGCGGCACGCGACACGATCGGCAATGCCGACGAAACCCGCGCCTGGGTCGAGAAGCAGGGAATCCACTCGCTGATCATCGTCACCAGCGACTACCACATGCCGCGCAGCATGGTGGAGCTGGCCCGAGCCATGCCCGGCGTGCGCCTGATTCCCTACCCGGTTTCGAACAAGCAGCTCGAAATGGACCGCTGGTGGCGACATGGCGCATCAGTAAAGCTTCTCCTCGGCGAGTACCTGAAGTATACGCTCGCTCGTGCGCGGCTCGCCTTCGAGACGCCGCGGGGGGAAAGCGGGACCGCGATGGCGGCGGAAACGCATACTCACGCGACAACCGGCGGGGTCCTGCGCTGACGCCGTATCTTTCGACGCCGACGTAGAACCGCACCATGCTGACCCTTCGTTCACTGCTCTTCCAGGCCGCGTTCTATCTGATCATGGCGATCATCCTCGCCGTGACGCTTCCGTTTTTCTTCTTCCTGCCGCACCGCGCCGCCATCGCCGTGGTCAAGTTCTGGACCGCCTCGTCGATGTGGGCGCTGCGCGTCTTCGCCGGCACGAAGATCGAGGTGCGCGGCATCGAGAAGCTGCCGAAGGGCGGCGGCCTGATCGCGCCGAAGCACCAGTCTGCCTTCGAGACGATGGCGCTGTTCCATCTGCTCGATGACCCGACCTATGTCATGAAGCGGCAGCTGATGTGGATCCCCCTGTTCGGCTGGTACACTTGGAAGGCCGGCATGATCCCGGTCGACCGCGCCGGCGGCTCGAAGGCGCTCCGGAAGCTCGCCGCCGATTCGAAGGAAGCCGTCGAGGCGGGCCGCCAGGTCATCCTGTTCCCCGAGGGCACACGCCGCACCGCCGGCTCGCCGCCCGACTACAAGTTCGGCATCATCCATCTCTATCGCGAGCTGAAGGTGCCGGTGGTGCCGATCGCGATGAATTCGGGCCTCTACTGGCCGCGCCAGAGCTTCCTGCGCTTTCCCGGCACCATCGTCATGGACGTCCTCGACCCGATTCCGCCCGGTCTCGATTCGAAGACCTTCCTGGCGACCCTGATCGGCGCGCTCGAGCCGGCAACCGACAAGCTGCTGATCGAGGCGGCCGAGGGTCCGAACCCGCCGCCGCTGCCGCCCGAAGCGGTCGCCCGCATCAACGCCGTCCAGGCGAGCGAATCAGCGTGATCAACTGGCCGGCTCGGCCATCAGCCGCGCCGCCAGCCATTCGAGCAACGGATCCTCTATGCCGAGCCCGGCGAGGTGAGCCGCGGTCGCCAGCACATAATCGCGATTGCTGCCGGCCTGGCCGACGCTGTCGCGCACCTGCGCCAACACCGCCTCGCGCGAGAGGTCGCCGGCATATTGCGGGTGGGTGCGATCGACGACATAGGTGATCGCCCGCACATAATCGCGCGCCGGCCGCTCCAGCCGGATGTTGCGCTCGACCTCGATGTAGGAATTGGTGACGAGCTCTCGCTCGCGCAGATAGGCGAGGACGACATCACGCGCGCCATCGGCAACGCGAAACGCCATGCCTCGGCACGAGCCGCCCTTGTCGAGGCCCAGCACAAGGCCCGGATGTTCCGGCGTGCCGCGATAGACATAGGACTGGATGCAGAAGGCCCGGCGCTCGCCCTCGAGATGGGCGGGAATCGCCTCTTCGAAGGCGAAGCCCGGCCGCCACATCAGCGAGCCATAGCCAAAGACCCAGAAATCGGACATGAGTTCGTCCTCGAAAAGACAGATTGTCACCGCGTAACAGCCGCCGCCCGCCACATCAACGGAGGAAACGGATGATCGACCCGGCCAAGACGGACGCAACCGCGACAGTGGACGCCGCCCGGCCCCGTTCCGCCCGGCGCAAGTTCCAGTTCGTCATCGCCGCAGCCTTGCTGCTGTGCGCGATCTGGGCCGGCGGCTGGTTCTGGGCCAACCGGATCGCCAGCGAACGCATCGCCGCCATGAAGGCCGATTTTGTCGCCGAAGGCGGCGTTCTCGGCTGCAACGCCGAATCGCTCGGCGGCTTCCCGTTCAAGTTTACGCTCGACTGCGCACCCGCTTCGCTCGAACTGCCGTCGAAGGGGCTCAAAGCCCAGGTCGGCGCGATGGAGGCGATCGCGCTCATCTACAATCCCGGCCATGTGCTCGCCTCGGTGCAGGGGCCGCTGGCCCTGAAGGCGCCCGGCGATCTCGGCGTCGAGGCCAACTGGACCTCGCTGCAGACCAGCGTCCGCGTCGGCACCTCGCGCCTGAAGCGTTTTTCCGCCGTCGCCGACGATCTGACGACCACGATCAACGCCCCCGCCAATCCGCGCCTTCCGACGGCGGCAAGCGCCAAGCACGCCGAACTGCACCTGCTGCAGAACGACGCGGACGCAACGGCTCTCGACCTCGCCGGCACGGTCGACAATTTCGCCGCGACGATTCCCGGCGCGCCGCCGCTGCCCGCTCTCTCGGCCAAGCTCTACGCCATCCTGCCGGGCGCGTTGCCCGAGCTCCGCGACGGCCACGTCGATCCGCTGCCAGCCTGGATAGCCGCCGGCGGCCAGGTCAAGCTCGGCCAGCTCAGCCTCGATGTCGGCGGCTTCCTGGCGAATGCCAGCGGCGATCTCACGGTCGCGCCGGACGGCGTCATCTCCGGCAAGGTCGCGATCCGCGTCGACCAGCTCGAGAAGCTGCCGGACCTCGCCGAAACCATCCATCCCGGCAGCCGCGACCAGGTCGCACAGATCCTCGGCCCGCTCTCGGCCTTCCTGAAGCCGGTCCAGGTCGACGGCAAGACTTGGCGCGAGACGACGCTGACGATCAAGAACGGCAAGGTGTCGGCCGGCTTCATCCCGCTCGGCCGCCTGCCGCCGCTGAGGCTCGGCAAGGCCGCCGCCATCGCCGGGAGCTGAGGTTTCTGGCGCGCGGCTTGCTTGCAACGGGCATGATGAAACATCGGGAGACGCGCACATGAACGACAATTCCCAGCCCGCCCAGAGCCCGCTGCGGCTGATGGTGATCAATCCGAACACGTCGGAGGCGATCACCGCGAGGCTTCGTGCGCTGGCCGAGGACGAAGCCGGCGGCTCCGTCACCGTCTCCGCCGTCACCGCCCGCTTCGGCGCGCCCTATATCTCCGACCGCGCCGGCGCGGCGATCGCGGCCGAGGCCGTCGTCGATGTCGCCAAGGCTGAACTGCTGGATGGCGCGGCACCGGATGCGATCGTCATCGCCTGCTTTGGCGATCCCGGCATCGACGCCCTGCAGGAGGCGGTCCCCTGCCCCGTCGCCGGCTTTGCCGAGGCGGGACTGCGCGCCGCGGCGGAACAGCCGGGACCGTTCATGGTCGCCACCAATGGCGAAGCCTGGTGCGACATGCTCGCCGAGCTGGCGGCGACGATCGGCCTCTCCGACCGGATTTCCAGCTTCCTGTCGATCGGCGACGCGGCGGCGCGCGATGCCGAACTGTGCCGCGCGATGATCACGGAAGAGGCAGAGCGCACCGGCGCGGCGCGCGTCGTGCTCGGCGGCGCCGGGCTGATCCCGATCCTCGCCGACGTCGCGGCGGAGCTGCCGCTACCGCTCGTCGACCCGCACCGCGCCGCCATCCGCAAGGCGATCGCGCTGGCGCGGACGAGCTGAACACTCACCTCTCCCTCAGGAGAGGTGAGGAAGAGCCTCCAACCTCAGGTCTTGGCCTGATCCGGCTTGGTATGATCCCGGCGGCCGAAATCTGGGGCGGACGTGTCCTGGCCAATGGCGACGATCGAACGACGTATGGCGCGGGTCCGCGTGAACAGGTCGAAGAGCGTGTCGCCGTCACCGTTGCGGATCGCTCGCGTCAGCGTCGCCAGATCCTCGTTGAAGCGACCGAGCATCTCGAGCACGGCTTCCTTGTTGTTCAGGAAGACGTCGCGCCACATCGTCGGATCCGAGGCCGCGATGCGGGTGAAATCGCGGAAGCCGGAGGCCGAGAACTTCAGCACTTCCGAGCGGATGCCCGATTCGAGATCCGAGGCGGTGCCGACGATGTTGTAGGCGATCAGGTGCGGCAGATGGCTGGTGATCGCCAGCACCAGGTCGTGGTGCTCGGCGCTCATCGCCTCGACATTGGCGCCAAGCGCCCGCCAGAACGCCATCAGCTTCTCGACCGCGGCGGGATCGGCCGTCTCCGCCGGCGTCAGCACGCACCAGCGGTTCTGGAACAGGTCGACCAGGCCAGCGTCCGGGCCCGAATGCTCTGTGCCGGCGAGCGGGTGGCCGGGAATGAAATGCACCGCCGACGGCAGGTGCGGCGCCATCGCCTTGACGACCGAGACCTTGACCGAGCCGACATCGGAAACGATCGCGCCGGCCTTCAGATGCGGGCCGATCGCCTTGGCGACGTCGCCCGACGCGCCGACCGGCACGCAGACGATGACGAGATCGGCGCCGCGCACCGCGTCGGCCGCGTCGACGAAATAGACGTCGCCGAGGCCGAGTTCCTCGGCGCGGGCGAGCGTCGCCGGACTGCGGGTCGATATCGCGATCTCGCCGACCACGCCGGCCCGGCGCGCCGCGAGCGCGATCGAGGCGCCGATATGGCCGATGCCGACCAGGGCGAGCTTGCCGAAGAGAGGATCCGTCATCAGCGCGCCGTCCGGTGCAGGAAGTCGCGCAGCGCCGCGATCGTCGCCTCGTTGGCCTCGGCCGAGCCGATGGTCATGCGCAGCGCATTGGGCAGGTGATAGCTGGTCATGGCGCGCAGGATGATGCCGTGCGAGACCAGATAGTCGTCGGCGTCCGCGGCGCGGCGGCCCTTCTCGTCCGGGAAATGGATCAGCACGAAATTGCCGACGCTCGGCGTCACCTCGAGGCCGAGCGCACGGATGCCCTCGGTGACGCGCGGCAGCCATTCCTCGTTGTGGGCGACGGCGGCGTCGAGATGCGCGCGATCCTTCAGCGCCGCGATGCCGGCGGCCATGGCCGGCGCGGAGACGTTGAACGGACCGCGGATGCGGTTCATCGCGTCGATGACCTCGGCCGGACCATAGCCCCAGCCGAGGCGGACGCCGGCAAGGCCATAGATCTTCGAGAAGGTGCGCGTCATCAGCACGTTCGGCGAGGTGCCGGCGAGCTCGATGCCGCTCTCGTAGTCATTGCGGCGGACGTATTCAGAATAGGCGGCGTCGAGCACCAGCAGCACGCGCGGCGGCAGCGCCGCATGCAGGCGGCGGATCTCGCTGAACGGCAGGTAGGTGCCAGTCGGATTGTTCGGATTGGCGACATAGACGATGCGCGTCCTGTCGGTCACCAGTTCGAGAATGCCGTCGACATAGGTCGTCATGTCCTTCTCCGGCGCAACGACCGGGGTGGCGCCGGCAGCCTGGATCAGGATCGGATAGACGTTGAAGCCATGCTTCGAATAGATCGCCTCGTCGCCCGGCCCGAGGAAGACATGGCTCGCCAGCGCGAGCACGTCGTCCGAGCCGTTGCCGCAGATGACGCGGGACGCGTTGATGCCATAGGCGTCGGCGATCGCGGCGCGCAGTTCCGCGGCCGAGCCATCGGGATAGATCTCGAGCTTGGCAGCGACGCCCTGGTAGGCGGCGACCGCCGCCGGGCTCGGCCCGAGCGGCGTCTCGTTCGAGGAGAGCTTGTAGACCTTGGAACCGCCCGTCGCCTTGGAGCGACCCGGTACATAGGGGGCGATATCCAGCACGCCCGGCCGCGGCACGGGCCGGTCGGCGGGCTTGGTGTCCGGCGTCTTCGACGACTTGCTCATCACGATACTCCCGCCTCGTCGAGGCGCTCATAAAGAACGGGGTTGGCGTCGACATCGCCGATGGCGATGCCGCGCGACAGCGCGCCGACGCGCGCGACATCCTCGAAGCCGGCACGCGCCGCCAGGGCGGCGACAGCGACGCCGGCCGGCAGCGCGATCAGCTTCTCGGCGCCAGCTTCCGCGAGAACGGTGCCGCCGGCGGCCGTGATCGCGGGCCAGGGATCCTTGCCGATCGCCGTCACGGCGAACAGGTCGAGATCGGGCGGCGTCGGATCGGCCAGCTCCGGCGCGATGACGAAGGCCGGATGCTCGGCCGGACGGCCGGCGATGCGGATATAGGGCGACAGCGCCATGATGCGCGGCGCCGACGGGCGGCCAAGCGCGCGCCACCAGGCGCCGGCGGAGGCCGGCTGTTCAGCCGAGACGAGACCGAGGTCGGTGCCCGTCTCGCGGATATGGTTGATCGTCGCCACCGCGTCGGCATAGCCGTGCAGCGCTACCGTAAAGCCGAACAGGAAGCGGGCCGTATCGCGCAGCTGGTCGCGGGCGACGCCCTGGTCGATGCCGACGTCGAAGCGCGCCTGCATCCGCGTGAAGGTGGTGATGATCTCGCGCCAGATGTGCTCGACGGTCCAGATCGGCAGAGCGCCCTCATGGCGGGAGACCAGGCGGCGCATCATGTCGGCCTCGCGGCCGGGCCGGAACGCCGCACCGGGGCGGCTCGTGCCCTTGACCTTGATCAGCGTGTCGATCGCGGTGCCGCGCTCGATCAGGCAGCGATGCATCTCGGCATCCAGCTCGTCGATGGTTTGCCGGATGCGGGCGAGTGTCGCCGCATCTGCTTCGCTGGCAGAATTCTTTGTCACGGTCGGGGCCATCGTCGGATCGGCTCTGGGCGGGAAAAACAAGGACCGCCCGAGGCGGCCAAGGCGGCCGATTCATAGGCAAGCGCAAAGGCAAAATCAAAGAAAACATTGCGGATCGGCATCACCGCGGGAACTGCAAAGCCGGCGGCGCCGAGGCGAACGACGACCGAAAGCGCCTATCCGGGTGGCGCCAAGGCCGGCCGGAAGGCGGGCTGGTGGCGACGGCGGCTCCGCGCCGGCAGGCCCTGATAGACGAGCTTCGTCGCCTCGACGATCTGCACGCCGGCAAAGCCCGGCCACAGCATTTCGCCGGCCCGTTCCCAGGCGCGGCCGTTCTGGATCAGCAGCCGGCTGCTGAAGGGAGGTGCGAACAGGGCGCCGCTCCAGGCGGTCTCGCTGAATTCGGTATTGCGCAGCAGCGTCGCGAGCTGGCGGCGGCTGAAGGGTCGGCCATAGCCGAAGGGAGTGCGCTCGACCCGCGCCCAGATGCCGCGCCGGTTCGGCACGACGATGACGATCTTGCCGCCCGGCACCAGCACGCGCCAGAGCTCGCGCAATGTCTCGCGCGCGTTCGACGCGGTCTCAAGGCAGTGGATGACGAGGATGCGGTCGATCGACGAATCGGTAAGCGGCAATTCGTCGTCGGCGACGAGCGCGGCGAGATTGCCGCCCTCGGACGGCCAATTCATCACGCCCTGCGCCGCCGGCATGAAATTCAGCACGCGTTCCGCATGCGGCAGGAACGGCGCGAGATAGGGCGTCGCGTAACCGAGGCCGAGCACCCGGTCGCCGGTGACGCGCGGCCACAGCGCCGCCAGCTTGGCGCCGACGAGGCCCTGCGCCACGCCGCCAAGCCGCTCGGCATAGAAGCTGGCGAGGTCGAGCACGTCGGGCGTCAACGTCCGGCCCTGTTCCAAGCACGATCTCCCCTGTCGATGTCGGCGCGACGATGTTAGGTAACGATCCGAACCCACGCCACCCCATCCATACGCCCATATCGGAGATCGTCATGGCTCTCGCAATCTTCCAGTTCCCGTGTCTTTCCGACAATTACGGCGTTCTGATCCACGACGAGGCTTCTGGCCGCACCGCGGCGATCGACGCACCGGACGCAGCCGCCGTCAGCGCCGCCCTGGCCGAGAAGGGCTGGACGCTGACCGAAATCCTTACGACGCATCACCACCCCGACCACACGGACGGCAATCTGGCGCTGAAGCAGGCGACCGGCTGCACCATCAGCGGCCCGAGCTACGAGGCCGACACGATTCCCGGCATCGACCGCAAGCTGAGCGAAGGCGACGTCTATGATTTCGCCGGCCATCCCGTGCATGTGATCCACACGCCGGGCCACACGCTCGGCCACATCGCCTATTACCTGCCGCAGGACGGCGTCGCCTTCGTCGGCGACACCATGTTCGCGCTCGGCTGCGGCCGCGTGTTCGAGGGCACGCTCGACCAGATGTGGAGTTCGCTGCAGAAGCTCGCCGCCCTGCCGGACCAGACGGTCGTCTATTGCGGCCACGAATACACCGAATCGAATTTCCGCTTCGCCATGACCATCGACGGCAGCAACCCCGCCCTCGTCGCCCGCGGCGAGGAGATCCGCAAGCTGCGCGCCGCCGGCAAGCCGACCGTGCCGACGACGATCGCCGCCGAGAAGGCGACCAATCCCTATCTGCGCGCCGACGACCCGGCCGTGCGCGCCGCCCTGAACATGCCGACCGCGCCTGCCTCCGACGTCTTCGGCGCCATCCGCACCGCCAAGGACAATTTCAAGTGAGTTCGGCCGAGGAGATCATCGGCCTGCTCGGCCTCGAGCCGCATCCGGAGGGCGGCTATTATCGCCGCACCTTCGAGGACAGCGTCGCGCAGGACGGCCGGCCGGCCTCGACGGCGATCTACTACCTGCTCGCCGCCGGCATGAAGTCGCACTGGCACCGGATCGATGCGATCGAGGTCTGGCACTATTATGCCGGCGCGCCGATCGCGCTGTCGCTGTCGGAAGATGGCGGCGTCACGGAAACCCACCGCCTCGGCCCGGATCTTCTGGCCGGAGAGCGGCCGCAGGTCGTGGTTCCGACCGGCTGGTGGCAGGCGGCGGAGAGCCTCGGCGACTGGACGCTGGTCGGCTGCACAGTGGCGCCGGGCTTCCGTTTCGAGGGCTTCGAACTGGCGGCGCCGGAGTGGGCGCCGCTCGACCAGCCCGAGCGATACTGAGGGGAAAACCGCCATTCTTTACCGAGAGTGGCGAAGCGCCATCGCCAAATCAGAGATCGCCCGTTAAGGTGCTTGCGCCGTTGGGGCGACGGCTTGGGTCTGCGATCGGAGTGGGGGGATGACGTTGGTGCACCGCAGGAATAGGTCATGACGGCCCCAATCAAGAGCGTTCTCTTCGTCGACTATGACAGCCTCTACCTCAGCCTTCGCGCCCGGGACCCCGGCATGGCGCGGCGTTTCGCGCTGCGCCCCGGCGTCTGGCTCGAGGCAATCGAAGCCGGATTGCTGCAGGAACCGCGCGGCGAGGAGACGGCCCGCCGCCGCATCCTGATGCGACGCTGCTATGCCGATCCGAAGCTGCTCGGCAAGGCGCGCGCCGCCTTCACCGGCCAGGGCTTCCAGATCGTCGACTGCCCGCCGCTGCCCGGCCGCGAGCGCAACTCGGCCGAGATCCACATGGTTCTCGACACGATCGACGCGCTGGCGCACCAGACCGGCTTCGAGGAATTCATCCTGCTGTCGGCGGATTCGGACCTGACGCCGGTGATCTTCCGGCTGCGTTCCTATAACCGCGCCACCTCGATCTACACGACGCTGACCACCTCGGCCGGCTACCGCGCCATCGCCGACGGCGCCATCGACGAACAGGCGCTGATCGCGCTGCTGGCCCCGACGGCCGACGCCGAGACACCGGAAGCGACGGAAGACGCCGAAGAGGAAAACGCGCAGCGGCCGAATGGCGGCGAGCGCGACGGACTGGCGGGCCTCGCCCGCCGCATCCACCAGGCGACCAACGTCCCGCTGTTCGCGCCGCGCGTGTATGGCGAACTCTTCCGTGCGCTGACGCGCGAAGTCGCCGAGAACGGCTATCACTTCCAGACCACGGCGGAGAACGTCGCCGCCCGGCTCTCGGCCAATGGCCGCAATGCCTCGCGCCGGCAGATCGCCTTCGTCGTCAAGGGCCTGGCTCTGAAGGGCCATGTCTTTTCGACCAGCGACAGCCCGGAAAAGCTCGCCGAGGCCTTCAAGGAGCAGGTGCTCTATCTCGCCCGCAACGCCGGCGTCGAGATCGACGAGGGCATGGAGACGCTGATCAGCACCTGGATCGTCGGCCGCGAGACCGGCAACGCCCCGGCGGCGCTGCCGCCGCCGACGCCGCCCCCCGTGCAGGCACCAACCCAGATCGCCGCCGCGCCGGCTCCGGCCGAACGCCCGGCGCAGCGTCCGATTCCGTCGCCGCCGCCCATGTCGGTCGCGCCGTCCATTGCGGTCGCGCCGCAAGCTCCCACGGCGCAGCCGGCCTGGGCTCGCCCGTCGGCGCCGCAGCCCGACGTCGCCCACTTCCAGGTGCAGCCGCCGGCAACGCAGCCGCCGATCCCGGCCGCCCCGGTCTTCGCGCCGCAGCCCGCGCCGACGCCTTCGGTTTCACCGGCGCCTGTTTCGCCTTCGCCCGTGTCGGCTTCCCGCCTGTCGGCGCAGCCGCTGGCCCAGCCGGCCGCTCCCCAGGCGGCGCCGCGCGAGGCACGCCCGATCAGCCTGCAGCCGATCTCGGCGACGATGCAGCCGCCGGCCCGGCCGATCCAGGTCCGCGCCATCGTCGAGCCGGTCCCGGAGCCCGGGGACGAGGCCACGGCGGCAGCCGCGCCGGTCGAGAAGGCGCCTCGCCCCGTCGTGCAGCCGGCCGCTGCGGTCGTCGCCACGCCGCCATCGCCGCCGCAGGCGGTGCTGCGCACGGAAGTGAAGGTCGAGGCGCCAGCCCCGGCGCCCGAACCGGCGCCGCGCCGGAGCCAGGTCGACCCGGAATCGCTTCTGGCGGAGATTTCCTCGCCCCAGCCGACCGCCCGTTCCAACATCGCGCCGCCGCGTGCGCGCGTCGCCCGCCCCGCCCAGCCGGAGCCGGTCGAGGAGCCGGCGTCGCGTCCGGCCCAGCCGCGGCCGGCGGCGCCGCGCAGCGGCACCGTCAATCCGATCGCCGTTCGTCCGCCCGCGCGCCGCAGCGCCGCCCCGGCCACCGCCGAGGACGAGGTCGACCCGCGCGATCCGATCGAGAGCTCGATCCTCGCCGCGATCGCCCAGGCGGTCGATGTCCTGGTTGATGATGGCAGCCAGACGGAAGCGCAGGCGCCCGCGGAGACCGAGCCGCGGCAGCCGCAGCGTTCGACCCCGCCACGGGCCCAGACCCGCGCACCCGCCCGGATTGCGGCGCAGCCGGAGCCCGCCGCCCCGCCGCAGAACCTCCTCCAGGAGGTCCCCGACGACGGCGACATCGGCGACGAGATCCAGCGCATCCTCGCCGCCTACAGCCAGAACCGGAAGCCCGGCCGCTGAGCGAACCCGGCGCGGGAAGGTTCCAGAAAAGAAAAGGCCGGTGCTCCGCACCGGCCTTTCTCGTATCAACCGCCCGCCCAAGCCGGAAGGCGGTCAGCCATTCTCCGCTCAGCCATTCGCCATGTACTGGCCGCCATTGATGGTCAGCACCGCGCCGGTCATGAAGGCCGAGGCGTCGGAGGCGAGATAGGTCACCAGCGCCGCGATCTCGTCGGCCTTGCCGATGCGACCGATGGGGATCTGGCCCAGAATGCCTTCCATCACCTTCGGCGGCACCGCCATCACCATGTCGGTGTCGACATAGCCCGGACAGACGCAGTTGACGGTGATGCCCTTGCGGGCGTTCTCGAGCGCCAAGGCCTTGGTGAAGCCGATGACGCCGGCCTTGGCCGTGGCGTAGTTGACCTGACCGAGCTGGCCCTTCTGCGCGTTGATCGACGAGATGTTAACGATGCGGCCGAAGCCGCGCTCGCGCATGCCCTCGATCACGGGCCGGGTCATGGTGAACATCGAATCGAGATTGGTCCGCATCACGCTCGACCACTGCGCCTGGTCCATCTTGTGGAACCAGCCGTCGCGCGTGATGCCGGCATTGTTGACCAGGATGTCGATCGGCCCGACCGCCAGTTCGACCGCGCGGACGCCCGCTTCGCAGGCCTCCGCGTCGCTCACGTCCCACTGGAACACCGGAATGCCCGTCTCCGCCTGGAAGGCATGCGCCTTCTCGACATTGCCGGCGAAGCTGGCCGCCACCGTGTATCCGGCAGCCTGCAGACCCCTTGCGATGGCCGCGCCAATGCCGCGCGTGCCGCCGGTAACCAGGGCGACTTTCCCCATGTGTTCCTCCCTGAAGCGACCGGTTGAGTTCCGGTCCTCGATGAAATCCGCCGAAGCGTTAGCGCTCGACGGTCAGAGCAATTCCCATTCCACCACCGATGCAGAGCGTCGCCAGTCCCTTCTTGGCGTCGCGGCGGGCCATCTCGTGCAGCAGCGTGACGAGGATGCGGGCACCCGACGCGCCGATCGGGTGGCCGATGGCAATGGCGCCGCCATTGACGTTGACCTTCGAGGTGTCCCAGCCGAGGCCCTGGTTGACGGCGCAGGCCTGTGCCGCAAAGGCCTCGTTCGCCTCGATCAGGTCGAGGTCCTCGACCGACCAGCCGGCCTTCTGCAGCGCCTTCTTCGAGGCGGGGATCGGGCCGGTTCCCATCACGGCGGGATCAACGCCGGCCGTAGCCCAGGAGGCGATGCGCGCCAGCGGCGTGACGCCGCGCTTCGCCGCTTCCGCCGCCGTCATCAGCAGCAGCGCCGCGGCGCCGTCGTTGAGACCGGACGCATTGCCGGCCGTGACCGTGCCGTCCTTGGCAAAGGCCGGGCGCAGCTTGGCGACCGCCTCCAGCGTCGCGCCGGCGCGGATATATTCGTCCTGGTCGACGATGATGTCGCCCTTGCGGGTCGAGATCGTGAAGGGCGTGATCTCGTCCTTGAACCGGCCGGCCTTCTGCGCCGCCTCGGCCTTGTTCTGCGAGGCGGTGGCGAAGGCGTCCTGCTGCTCGCGGCTGATCTGGAACTCGCGCGCGACGTTCTCAGCGGTGACGCCCATGTGGTAGCCGTTGAAGGCGTCCCAGAGGCCGTCCTTGATCATGGTGTCGACCATGGCGAGGTCGCCCATCTTGGTGCCGGCGCGCAGATGCGCGGCATGCGGGGCGAGCGACATCGATTCCTGGCCGCCGGCGACGATGATCGAGGCGTCGCCGGTGGCGATCTGCTGCATGCCGAGCGCGACGGAGCGCAGGCCCGAGCCGCAGACCTGGTTGAGCCCCCAGGCGGTGGTCTCCTTCGGCAGGCCGGCCAGCATCGAGGCCTGGCGCGCCGGGTTCTGGCCCTGCGCGGCCGTCAGCACCTGGCCGAAGATCAGCTCGCTGACCGCCTCGGGTTCGGTCTTGCCCTGCTCCAGCACCGCCTTGACCACGGCGGCGCCGAGTTCATGGGCCGGCACGTTGGCGAAAGCGCCATTGAACGACCCGACCGCGGTGCGCGTGGCGGCGGCGATGACGATGTCGGTTTCTGAAGCCATGATGCTTTCCTCAATCAAACTGCGGCGACTGCCGGTTGAAACAATCAGAGCCTCGCGGAGGAAGGCTGTCAATCGAGGCTGACGCGGCGACATTGCTGCAATGCAGCGATTGCGCAGCATCGGCCTGACAATGCAGCGCACAAATCAATTTGGTGGATTCCGAGAAAGCTCCTATCGTGGTGCTTCTTGAGAGGCAGGTTGCAAGAAAACCGCGCAGAGGCGCGTCGCCCGGACAATCAGCAAGAGGGACGAGGGGAGCTGACATGACCAAGGAAAAAGAACCGACCACGATCAAGAAATATGCGAACCGCCGGCTCTACAACACCGGCACCTCGACCTATGTGACGCTCGAAGACCTCGCGAGCATGGTGAAGGCGGGCGAGGATTTCGTGGTTTTCGACGCCAAGTCGGGCGACGACATCACCCGTTCGGTGCTGACGCAGATCATCTTCGAGCAGGAGAACAAGGGGCAGAATCTGCTGCCGATCACCTTCCTGCGCCAGTTGATCCGCTTCTATGGCGATTCGATGCAGAACCTGGTTCCGACCTATCTCGACTTCACCATCGACAGCCTGACCCGCGACCAGGACAAGCTGCGCGGCCAGATGGCCAATGCCTTCGGCCCGGGCGCCTTCACGGCGATCGAGGACACGGTCCGCCGCAACACCGAGATGTTCGAGCAGGCGATGCGCATGTTCCTGCCCTTCAGCGGCGGACGCCCCGAGCCGACTCCGGCGCCGGAGCGCGGCAACGGCAAGGGCGAAGCGCGGCCCGAGGCGAAGCCGGCCGAGCGCGACGCCGGCGAGTTCGACATGCTGAAGCGCCAGCTCGACGAGATGCAGAAGAAGATCGAGAAGCTGGCCGAGAAGGGCTGAGCCCGCCAGCAAGGTCCATGCCCCCGTCCGGCCGCCCGCCCTGCGGCCGGCGCATGCGATCCTTGGAAAGCGATTCGTTGTAGAGCGCCCCGGCAATTCCTAAATGGATGCGGACCCTGGCCGGATCGCGAATGTTTCGCTGTCCTTCCCCCGGGCCGACGAGGCGTTGCGCTATGGCAAAGATCCGATTTGGCGACATTCTGGGCCGTGGAAAGGCGAACGCGGGGGACGATTCGGCCCGCGCCGAGACGGTTCGCCGCGACTTCTGGAAGACGCTTCGTTCGGCCGCGCGCCACATTCCCTTCGCCGAGGACGTGGCAGCCGCCTATTTTTGCGCCTTCGACAGCGCCACGCCGATTCGAGTGCGGGCGACGCTGATCGCGGCGCTGGCCTATTTCGTCCTGCCGATCGACGCCGTCCCCGACTTTCTGGTCGGCATAGGCTTCGCCGACGACGCCACCGTGCTGATGACGGCCCTGACGCTGCTGCGCGCTCATCTGAAGCCGGCCCACTACGAGGCCGCGAAGCGGGCGCTCGCCGCGGAAGCGGCGGCCTGAGCGGCTCGACGCCCGGCTTCGGCGCGCCGTCCGGCCGCCGAGGCCACACTCTCGCCCCATTGGCCGCACCTTCTTCTCATTCGACTGTCTGGCCGGCATACGACACGGCGTGGTTCATGAATTGTTAACGGAACCCGCGCAGTTTTGAGGCAATTGTTCGGGTGACGGATCCACCCGCCCGATCGTTTTCTGGCAAATTTGGTGGGAAGAATATGAACGGAAAAAGGATCGCAACGGCAGCGCTCCTCATGGGTGCCGTGTTCGGCTTCGCGGGAACTGCGGCGGCGCAGACCCCGAAACGCATCGGCACCTTCAAGGACTGGAGCTCCTACGCCTATTCCGATTCGCGTGGGAAGGTCTGCTATGCGGCCTCGCAGCCGAAGACGCAGGCGCCGCAGGGACTGAACCGCGACCCCGCCTATTTCATGGTGACGGCGCGTCCGGCGGAGAATGTCCGCAGCGAAGTTTCCGTCATCATCGGATACCCGTTCAAGGAAGGCTCGAAGCTGACGGTCGACATCGACGGCCAGAAGTTCTCGATGTTCACCAAGGACGACGGCGCCTGGATCGAGAACGCGGCGCAGGAGACGGCGCTGATCGCGGCCCTGAAGAAGGGGCATTCGATGTCCGTCAGCGGCACGTCGCGCCGCGGCACGCAGACGACCGACAGCTACTCGCTCTCCGGCATCTCGGCCTCGCTCGACGCGCTCGCCAAGAACTGCCCTTGATGACGCCCGGCCCGCAATGCGCGGGCAAGCAGACACGTTTCGAATGGCCGGGCTCGTCCCGGCCATTTTCGTTTCAGGCGGAGGTCGGCTCGACCGCGCGAAGCGCGGCCCGCAGCGGCGCCAGGTATTCGACCGGCCTGAGCCGGTCACGCAGCACCTCCGGCCGGGCGAGCGGCGCATGAAGCTTGGTCCAGCGCGCGAGACTGGCGGGATCGCGGACCTCCGCCCAGTCGTCCACGATGACCACCGGTAGCCCGGCGAACAGCGGATCGAGCGGCGATGTCCGCGTGATGACGATCGAACCCAGCATCAGCGCCTCCCAGGTACGGTGGCAGTCGAGGCCATGGCCGATCGCGCTCAGGACGAAGGGATGGCGCGCATAGCCCCGCCAGATCGCCGCCTGCGACACGCGCTTGCGCTGCATGACGACATGCGGGCAACCGGCCAACTCGCGGAGCAGCGCCCGCCGCTCCTCGGTGTGGGCGTTGATGCCGAGGTCGCAGAAGACGTGCGGCTTCTGCGTTTCCGGCGCGGCGCGCGCTCGCGCCAGCTTCTCCAGGAGGGCCAGAAGCCCGCGCGGGCTCGCGAAGCGCCGGCGCGTATGCAGATCGAGGCCGATCGGGAAGTGCCGGATGCGCGGATCGCCGCCGCCGACATAATTCTGGGTCGCCCAGGCAACCAGGTGCGGCGATGCGAGCAGGCGTTCCACCGTTTCGCGCGCGAGTTCCGACGGCACCGACAGGTCGCCGTCCGTCGTCACCAGCACGAAGGGCTCCGTGATGGTCGGCAGCGCCTCGCGGACGAAATGATCGAGGTCGCAGGGTTGGCCGTTCCGCGCCGTCGTGCCGAGCCGCACCCAGACCAGTCCGCGGGCACCGGCATAGTGCGTGCGGAAGAATCCCGCCGGCTGAACGGCCTCCGTCGGGTCGAACCAATAGTTCGCAGGTCCTGCAACATCGCAGAACTGTGCTATTCCCTTCGACCAGAGGCAGTCGAGCGGCCCGTCGCCCGCCCTTGGCGGCGAGAAGGTCGTTTCGGTGATCCAGCGTCGGATGGCGCTTCGGCTCATGGGTATTTCCAGCTGCGACCCGAACGATTCGGGGCGGCGAAAGCTAGCAGTCACCGCCACCGGGGCAAGTCTGCGGGCGCTGCTTGATTGACTCCGGCCGCCCATCCGCGCTAAAAGCCGCCAAATTCTCGCGAAGAGGTAACCTCTGAGCCGCCGACCGGGACCCGATCCCGGAGGTCAACGTCCGCCAGCGCGTCGCGCCCGCGGGCGCTGAACGTCTTTGGAATTTCGGCGGATCGGAACGATCCCTTCGAGGAAAGCGGAACCGATGTTCGACAATCTGTCAGAGCGCCTTTCAGGCATTTTCGACAAGCTCACCCGGCGCGGCGCGCTGACGGAGAGCGATGTCAACGAGGCGATGCGCGAAGTTCGCCGCGCGCTGATCGAGGCCGACGTGGCGCTCGACGTCGTCCGCTCCTTCACCGACAAGGTGCGCTCGCGCGCCGTCGGCGCCGACGTCATTCGCTCGGTCACGCCCGGCCAGATGGTCGTCAAGATCGTCCACGACCAGCTCGTCGAGATGCTGGGCGCCGAGGCCGAGCCGATCGACCTCAACGCCCCCGCCCCGGTCGCCATCATGATGGTCGGCCTGCAGGGCTCGGGCAAGACGACCTCGACCGCCAAGATCGCCCGCCGCCTGACACTGCAGCAGAAGCGCAAGGTGCTGATGGCGTCGCTCGACGTGCGCCGCCCCGCCGCGCAGGAGCAGTTGCGCGTGCTCGGCGAGCAGAACGGCATCGACACGCTGCCGATCGTCGCCGGCCAGTCGCCGACCGACATCGCCACCCGCACGCTGCAGGCCGCCCGTCTCGGCGGTTATGACGTCGTCATCCTCGACACCGCCGGCCGCACGCATATCGACGAGCCGCTGATGGTCGAGATGGCCGACATCAAGGCCATCGCCAAGCCGCACGAGATCCTGCTCGTCGCCGACAGCCTGACCGGCCAGGACGCCGTCAACCTCGCCCGCTCGTTCAATGAGCGCGTCGGCATCACCGGCATCGTGCTGACTCGCGCCGACGGCGACGGCCGCGGCGGCGCCGCGCTCTCGATGCGCGCCGTCACCGGCAAGCCGATCAAGCTGATCGGTACGGGCGAAAAGGCCGAGGACCTCGAGGACTTCCATCCCGGCCGCATCGCCAACCGCATCCTCGGCATGGGCGACATCGTCTCGCTCGTCGAGAAGGCGGCGCAGAACATCGACCTGGAAGAGGCGGCCAAGGCGGCCGAGAAGATGCGCAAGGGCATCTTCGACCTCGACGACCTCGCCAACCAGCTCCGCCAGATGGAGAAGATCGGCGGCATGTCCGGCATGCTCGGCATGCTGCCCGGCGTCGGCAAGATCAAGAAGCAGATCGAGGGCGCCAATCTCGACGACAGCGTGATCAAGCGCCAGGTCGCGATCATCTCGTCGATGACCAGGGCCGAGCGCCGCAACCCCGACATCCTCAAGGCGAGCCGCAAGAAGCGCATCGCCGCCGGCTCCGGCGTCAAGGTCGAGGACGTCAATCGCCTGCTCAAGATGCACCGCCAGATGGCCGATATGATGAAGGCCATGGGCAAGCAGAAGGGCGGCGGCATGCTCGGCAAGATGATGGGCGCGCTCGGCGGCGGCATGGGCGGGATGGGCGGCATGCCCCCCGGCGGCATGCCCAACATCGATCCGGCCCAGCTCGAGAAGCTCGCCAAGCAGATGGGCGGCGGCGCCGGCCTTCCGCCCGGCCTGCCCCCCGGGCTCGGCAAGGGATTGCCCGGCCTGCCGGGTCTCGGCGGCAAGCTGCCGGGCCTCGGCGGCATCCCGGGCCTCGGCAAGAAGAAATAACCGATACGGACCCGACGGTCCCCAACCCTACAGAAGATCTCGTTTTAGAAGGAAGAGAAGCATGTCCCTCAAGATCCGTCTTTCCCGCGGTGGCGCCAAGAAGCGTCCGTTCTACCGCATCGTCGTCACCGACGCCCGTTCGCCGCGCGACGGCCGCTTCATCGAGCGCATCGGCTCGTTCGACCCGATGGTCGCCAAGGATGCCCCGAACCGCGTCGTGCTCGACCTCGACCGCGCCAAGCACTGGCTGTCGGTCGGCGCCCAGGCCACCGATCGCGTCGCCCGCTTCCTGAGCGATGCCGGCTTGGTCAAGCGCGAGCCGCGCAACAACCCGCAGAAGGCCGAGCCGGGCAAGAAGGCCCAGGAGCGCGCCGCCGAGAAGGCCAAGAAGGCCGAGGCCGCTGCGGAAGCCGCTGCCGAGTAATTCCGGGTTCGTTCCCGCGCCCTTCCCTCTCCCGCACGCGGGAGAGGGTTTTCGCCCGACGACACCCGCCGGGCCCGATCGCGCCGCGATCCCACGACCGCAGACAGAGAGACTCGCCGATGCCCGCTCCGGACCCAGACCAGGTTCTCCTCGGCCAGTTCGGTGCCGCCCATGGCATCCGCGGCGAGATCAAGATCCATTCCTATACCGAAGACCCGTTCGGCATCGCCGACTACGGCCCGTTCGCGCTCGATGACGGCCGCGTCGTCGAGATCGAAACCGTGCGCGAGCAGGGCGAGAACCTGATCGCCCGGGTCAAGGGCATCAACGACCGCAACGCGGCCGAGACGCTGCGCAACCGCAAGCTCTTCGTCGACCGCGCCGCCCTGCCGGAACTGGACGAAGAGGACGATTTCTACCACGCCGACCTGATCGACCTGGCGCTCGAGCTCGGCGACGGCAGCGCCTATGGCCGGATCGTCTCGGTGCAGAACTTCGGCGCCGGCGACCTGATCGAGATCGAGCCCGCCGGCGGCGGCCGCACCTTCTACCTGCCGTTCACCCGCGCCATCGTGCCGACCGTCGACATCAAGGGCGGCCGCGCCGTCGTCGTGCCGCCGCCCGAGACCGAGGCCCGGCCGGAAGACGGCGAGCCCGAGGACGAGGCGTGAGCGATTCGTTCGCCGCGTCGAAGGACGAGGCCGAGACAGGCGCGCCGGCGGGCACGGAGCCCTGGCGCGCGACCATCCTCACCCTCTATCCCGAGATGTTCCCCGGCACGCTCGGGCAGTCCCTCAGCGGCAAGGCGATGGCCGAGGGCAAGTGGTCGCTCGACGCGGTGAACATCCGCGATTCCGCGACGACCAAGCACCGCAATGTCGACGACACGCCGGCCGGCGGCGGTCCGGGCATGGTGATGCGCGCCGACGTCGTCGCCCGCGCCCTCGATGGCGCTGCGCCGGCCGACGACCCGCGTCCGCGCCTTTTGATGAGCCCGCGGGGAAGACCGCTCGACCAGGCCCGCGTCCGCGAACTCGCTGCCGGGCCGGGCGTCCTGATCCTCTGCGGCCGCTTCGAAGGCGTCGACGAACGCGTCATCGAGGCGCGAAAGCTCGAGGAAGTCTCGATCGGCGACTATGTGCTTTCCGGCGGCGAGCTCGGCGCCATGGTGCTGCTCGACGCCGTCGTGCGCCTGCTGCCGGGCGTGATGGGCGGCGCCGAATCCGGCACCGAGGAAAGCTTCGAGGGCGGCCTGCTCGAATATCCGCATTATACCCGCCCGCGCGAATGGGAGGGGCGGACGATTCCCGACGTGCTGCTTTCCGGCGACCACGCCGCGATCGCCAAGTGGCGCCGCCAACAGGCGGAACGGATCACGGCCGAGCGCCGGCCCGACCTGCTCGACAAGGGCGGACGTCAGCCTTCGCCACCGGGCGCGGCAGCGGCTTCGAAGATCCGCGAAAAGCCCTCGACGAGTTGCTCGTCCGAATAGAGCAGCGGATCGTCCATCGGCTCGACCATGCCCTTCATCGTCAGCAGCCCGATCGCCGAGAGATAGGCGAGGAACGCCATCAGGCGCGGCTCCACCGCCGCGCGCGGCGGCCGCTCGCCCTGCTCCTGGCGCAGGATATCTGTCGCCTTTGCAAACAGCAGGTCGTTGAGCGGCCGGATGCGCTCGAACTGCTCGCGATCCCAGCGGATCGCGCCCGCGCCGGCGACCTGGCCAAACAGGAAGGCAAGGCGGAAATCGTCGAGCCGCGGCGCGAAAGCATCGACCGTCCCGCCGAGGATCGCCCGGAGCGCGCCGCCGCCATCCGCCGCCTCGCCGACCCTTGCCTCCACCGCCTTCGCCTGCGCCTCGATCACGCCGTGCACGAGCTCGAACGCCAGCGCGTCCTTGGACGGGAAATAATAGTAGAGCCCCGTCTTCGACATGCCGACCTCGTTCGCCACGGCGTCGAGCGTCATCGCGCCGATGCCATGGCGGAGCAGGACACGGCGGGCGCCCGCCAGAATCTCCTCGCGGGACTGGTCGCGCTTGCGCTCGCGCCGCGCCGCCCGCGCCGCCGTCCTGTCGTGCCCCTGCCCGTCCGAATCCGCACTCGTCACGCTGGCCATTCTCCCGGCTGCATCGCCCAATTTTACCAAAAATCTAAAAAATTATCTCACGTTTGACTTTTTCGAACAACGGTCTAAAAATCAAATCAACGTCGCTTGCGATATCGGCGAAGACCGCCGATCGGAGGAACTGGCAATGGACAGGCTGAGCTTCGACAACCCGCTCTTCGCGACCTATGTGATCGCGGCAACGCTCCTGATCCTGAAGGCGGCGGCCATGTCCTGGCTGGTCGTCTTCCGGATGATCCGGGAAAATGGCGGCTTTCGCTCCCCGGAAGACGGCCGCAAGACTCTCGCCAACCCGAACCCGCATCCCGACCAGCTCGCACCGAACGAGCGCGTCGAGCGGCTGCGCCGAATCCAGCTGAACGATCTCGAAAGCCTCCCCTACTTCCTGGTGGCCGGCTTCCTCTGGATCCTGACCGAACCCTCGCTCGTCCTCGCCCATTGGCTGTTCTACGGCTACGTCCTGACCCGGCTCGCGCATTTCGTCGCCTATTGGACCGCGCAGATCCACGACATCCGGGCTCTGCTCTGGACCCCCGGCTCGCTGATCCTGATCTACATGGCGGCCAGCACGCTCCTGACCGCGCTCTTCTAGGTTCATTGGAAAGGGAGATGGAAGTGACCGTTCAGAACCCGATCGCCGGAACGCAGGCCAAGCCCGCGATGCGCGATTTTCTGTCGCTGCCGACCTGGATCCATGCCGGCCGGATCGAAAGCGGCGGATCGCTGAGCCTGGTCGAGCAGATCATTCCGCCCGGCTTCACCTCGCCCTGGCATGTGCACCAGGACGAGGACGAATCCTTCTTCGTCATTGCCGGCGAGATCACGGTCTACGTCTCCGGCCGCGCGCAGATCGTGGGAACCGGCCAGTTCGCCTTCGGCCCTCGCGCGGTGCCGCATGGCTTCCGCGTCACCGGCGCCGAGCCGGCGAGGCTGCTGCTCATCACCACCGGCTCCGGCTTTGCGGATTTCGTCAACGCCGTCAGCGATCCGGTCGCCGACGGCGCCGCGATCGAGCCGCACGAGCCCGACATTGCCCGCGTCATCGCCATGGCCGAACGGCATGGGCTTGCCATCCTCGGCCCGATCCCCGACATCGCTGCGGCATGACGTCCGGACGAGGCGCGTGCCCGGCCGGCGCCGTGCCGGCGCGGGCGCGGCCCCCGCTGGACTTTCCCCGCCAATTCCTGTACACGCGCGCCATTCATCGCCTTTGACGGCTTTGGACCAATAACTGAAAACAGCGCACCGAAACGCTAGCGGCTCGCGAGAGACCGCATCGGCAGGAGTTGAGACCATGACCAACATCATCGAACAGCTCGAGAAAGAGCAGCTCGAAATCGTCGCCGCCATGCGCGCGGTTCCCGAGTTCCAGCCCGGCGACACGCTGAAGGTCAGCGTGAAGGTTGTCGAAGGTTCGCGTTCGCGCGTGCAGGCCTATGAAGGCGTCTGCATCGCCCGTTCCGGCGGCGGCCTCTCCGAGAGCTTCACCGTTCGCAAGATTTCCTACGGCGAAGGCGTCGAGCGCGTCTTCCCGGTCTACTCGCCGCTGATCGCCGGCATCGAAGTCGTCCGCCGCGGCAAGGTTCGCCGCGCGAAGCTTTACTACCTGCGCGATCGTCGTGGTAAGTCGGCTCGTATCGTCGAGCGGACCGAGGCCCGCAAAGAGAAGGCATAAGCCCTCTCGGCTTTCCGGTTACGAAGGCGGGTCCAGCGGACCCGCCTTTTTTCTTTTGGGGGACAGGGATATGGACGCGTTCAAGCAGAGCAACCGCGCCAGTTGGGACGAGCGCGCCGACATCCATGCCCAGGACCGCACCGGCTTCTACGCCATCGACCGCTTCCTCGGCGGCGAGGACGTGCTCTACCCTATCGAGGCGGCCGAGATCGGCGACGTCGCCGGGCTGAAGCTCGCTCATTTCCAGTGCCATATCGGCATCGATACCCTCTGCCTCGCCCGCCGCGGCGCGAAGGCCACCGGCCTCGACTTCTCCCCGCACGCCATCGCCAAGGCGCGCGAACTCTCCGCGCGGTCGGGCCTTGCGGCCGAGTTCGTCGAGGGCGAGGTCTATGACGCGCCGGAACTGCTCGGCACCGATTTCGACATCGTCTTCACCAGCTGGGGCACCATCACCTGGCTCGACGACATCCGCGCCTGGGCGCAGGCGATCGCCGGCACGCTGAAGCCGGGCGGCCGCCTCTATTTCGCCGACACCAGCCCCGCGATCGCGACGCATGAGGAAATCGACGGCGCCATCCTCCCGCATTACGACTGGCGCTCGGCCCGCGAGAAGCCGCAGCGCTTCGACGCGACCACCACCTATACCGGCGATGAGACGCCGCTCGTCACCAACTTCACCTATGAGTGGATGCGCGGCACCTCGGATGTCATCGACGCCCTGCTCCGGGCCGGCATGCGGCTCGACTTCATGCACGAGCACGAATTGTTGCCTTTCAGGCTGTTTCCGATGATGGTCGACGCCGGAAGCCGCATGTTCCGCCTGCCGGCCGGAATGCCGCGGATGCCACTTGCCCTGTCTCTCGGCGCGACGAAGCGCTGACCTCGATTCGCCTGTCGCGGGACGATGATCCGAATTGTCGTTCCGGTGATTGACTGCTATTTAGAAACGCTATGAACAGCCCCTTCGCCCGCATCCATCAGCCGACGACCGCCGAATTCGCGGCGCTGACGGATCATGCGCGGCTTCCCTGGCGGTTTTTCGCTCGTCTGCTGGCCACCGAGGATCGCGGATCCGATCGACTTTGACGGGGCAGTGGCCCCGATCGATCACCCCTCGCGCAAGCATTTTATCCTTCAGGAAGAAGACGTCATGACCACGTCGAACGGCAATCCCCGCACTCTCTACGACAAGATCTGGGACGACCACGTCGTCGAGAAGAACGAAGACGGCAACACGATCCTCTACATCGACCGCCACCTCGTGCATGAGGTGACGAGCCCGCAGGCCTTCGAGGGCCTGCGCATGGCCGGCCGCAAGGTGCACCAGCCGAAGAAGACGCTCGCCGTCGTCGACCACAACGTGCCGACGACCGACCGCACGCACGGCATCGAGAACCCGGAATCGGCGCTGCAGGTCGCGACGCTCGCCGAGAACGCGGCCGAGTTCGGCGTCGAATATTATTCCGAGCTCGACCGTCGCCAGGGCGTCGTCCACATCGTCGGCCCCGAGCAGGGCTTCACCCTGCCCGGCATGACCATCGTCTGCGGCGACAGCCACACCTCGACGCATGGCGCCTTCGGCGCGCTCGCGCACGGCATCGGCACGTCGGAGGTCGAGCATGTGCTCGCCACCCAGACGCTGATCCAGTCCAAGGCCAAGAACATGCTGGTCACGGTCGACGGCGTGGCGCCGGAAGGCGTCTCGGCCAAGGACATCGTGCTCGCCATCATCGGCGAGATCGGCACGGCCGGCGGCACCGGCCACGTGATCGAATATGCCGGCGACGCCATCCGCGCCCTGTCGATGGAAGGCCGCATGACCGTCTGCAACATGTCGATCGAAGGCGGCGCCCGCGCCGGCCTGATCGCGCCGGACCAGACGACCTACGATTACATCAAGGGCCGCCCGAAGGCGCCGACCGGCGAGACCTGGGAAGCGGCTCTGCGCTACTGGGACACGCTGAAGACCGATCCCGGCGCGCATTTCGACACCGAGATCCGCCTCGACGCCGCCAGCTTGCCGCCGATCGTCACCTGGGGCTCCTCGCCCGAGGACGTCGTCTCGATCGCCGGCGTCGTGCCGAACCCGGACGACATCGCCGACGAGAACAAGCGCAAGTCGAAGTGGCGCGCGCTCGAATATATGGGCCTGAAGCCCGGCACCCGCATGGTCGACATCCCGGTCGAGCGCATCTTCATCGGTTCCTGCACCAATGGCCGGATCGAGGACCTGCGCGCCGCCGCCTCGATGATCCGCGGCCAGAAGGTGCGCGAGGGCGTCAACGCCATGGTCGTCCCCGGCTCCGGCCTGGTGAAGGCGCAGGCGGAAGCCGAGGGCCTCGACAAGCTGTTCCGCGACGCCGGCTTCGAATGGCGCGAACCCGGCTGCTCGATGTGCCTCGCGATGAACGACGACCGCCTGAAGCCGCATGAGCGCTGCGCCTCGACCTCGAACCGCAATTTCGAGGGTCGCCAGGGCTTCAAGGGCCGCACCCATCTGGTGTCGCCGGCCATGGCCGCCGCGGCCGCGATCGCCGGCCACTTCGTCGACATCCGCAGCTGGCGCTGAGCCGCCTCTGCCGAAGCCAATGAAAAAGGGGCCCGGACGGCGACGTCCGGGCCCCTTTCGCATTCCAGGGCGCGATCACCAGTGGCGGGGGCCGCCGCCGCGCGTCCAGAAGCAGCGCTGGCCCACGACGACGCGGCGCCACTCCCAGCGATGATGGCGCCAGACCTTGCGGTCACGGACCACCGGCCGGCAGACCCGGTGCGGCCTGCCCCAGCCATGATGCCCGCGCGGGCCGTTGTCCCAGCCGCGCCGGTCCCAGCGGTCGTCGTGGCGGCCGTGATGGGGTTCGCCGCGATGCCAGGCGAGCGCGCTGCCCGTCGAAACGGCCAGCGAGCCGGTGGCGAGGACAAGGGTGGTCGCGGCGGCAATCATGGTTTGCTTCAGCATGGTTTGCTCCCTTGAGGACGTGCAGGCCGGGGGTCGGCCTGCTCCGCCTATTCAAGAGGGCAACGCATGAACCCCGGCTGAGATGCATGTTCAGCCGACGTTCAGGAAAACCGCCCGTCTGTCCTGTCGACGATCAGCCGGCCTTACCAGCCCGGCCTTTTACCAGCCATAGCCATTGTCGACCCAGTAGCAGCGATTGCCGACGAAGACGCTGCGCCAGCGCCAGCCGCCGGGCGTGCTGACGCGGACATTGCGGAACACCGGCCGGCAGACCCGGGACGGGCCCGTGTCCCAGACGCCGGCGCCATAGCCGAGACCGAGGCCAAGCCCGAAGGCGGGGCCCCAGCCCCAACCCCAGCCGCCGTTCCAGCCGCAGTTCCAGCAGCCGCCACCGCCGTGCCAGCCGCCATTCCAGCCGCCGCCACCGTGCCAGCCGCCACCGCCATGCCACCCGCCACCGCCATGCCACCCGCCGCGCGGCCACATCATGCCGCCACCGCCGTGACCGCCCCAATGCTGGGCGTATGCCGTTTCCGTCGTAGCGCCGAGCGTGCCCAGGACGAGCGCCAGCGCGGCCGCGGCGGAGATCAGGATATGCTTGAACATCACCTTTACTCCTCGAAACCCACGGCGACGCCACCCCGCCACGATCCCGGCGAGCGCCGTAGCGAATGGGGATCAACGACCGGACCGACCCGAGGATCCGGGCTCCCTGTGGTCCAACCGGCCGCAGGGATCGGGCTACATTCGCGATTGCATCCCGAAACCGATGCGACAATGTTATGAAATGGGACAAGGACCGGTCGCCGCCAGTGGCCACCGGCCAACTGCCGACACGGAATCATGGAAACGCTGCCTCTTTCGACCCGCTTCGAGACCGCCGCCCTGACGATCGACGATGCGCTGGAATTCGCGCCCCTGCTGGCCGCCTATGTCCAGGACATGAAGCGAGGCGCGCCGCGCCACCCCGACCTTTATTATGCCGAGACGCTGCTGCGCGACCGCACGGCCGAGATCCTCGGCGCCCGCCTCGATGGCGTGCTGGTCGGCTTCGCCGTGTTCTGCGACCTGCCCGATGCCATGTCCGGCATGCGCGTCGGCCAGCTCGAGGACCTGTTCGTCATGCACGAATCGCGCGGTCGTGGCGTCGCCCGCGCCCTGGTCGAGGCGCTCGCCCGCAAGGGCCGCTCGCGCGACTGGCTGTCGCTGCGCTGGATGGTGCCGGAGGGCTCCTCGATGCGCACGACCTTCGCCGAGACGCTGGGCAAGAAGGCGCGGCTGGAGAGCTTCATCGTCCGCATCGATCGCGGCTCGGCGACCTGACGGCGCTCTCCACGCGGCTGGCGAAATCCGCGCCCCCGACCCATATCAGGCGACCGTGCCGCCGGTGGCGGTTCCTCGTTCCCACTTCCAGCCGGATGCGACTGCGTATGGCAAAGCTCGACCTCGACGCGCTCAAGGCGCCCTCGCTCGACGATTTCCAGGCCCTCGGCCAGGCGGCGCTCGAAAGCCTGCCGGACGAATTCCGCCAGTTGACCGGCGAGATCGAGATCCGCGTCGACGATTTTCCCGATGACGAGGCGCTCGACGCGCTCGGCATCGAGTCCGAGTTCGACCTGCTCGGCCTGTTCCAGGGCGTCGGCCTCGCCCATGCATCGGCGGTCGAATACACCGGCATGATGCCGAACCGCGTCTGGCTCTACCGCCGCCCGATCCTCGATTACTGGGCCGAGCACGACGAAACGCTGGGCGCCATCGTCAGCCATGTGCTGATCCACGAGATCGGCCATCATTTCGGCCTTTCCGACGCCGACATGGAAGCGATCGAGGCGGCGGCCGATTAGCCGTCGCCCAATGCGTCCGCAAACGCCGAAAGCCTTGACCTAGGCGGCTTTTCGGCGCATTTACCGCCGTCTGACGGCTAATTGGGAATGATCACCATGGAAAAATTCACGACGCTGACCGGTGTCGCGGCTCCGCTGCCGCTGATCAACATCGATACCGACATGATCATTCCGAAGGACTATCTGAAGACGATCAAGCGCACTGGCCTCGGCAAGGGCCTGTTCGCCGAGATGCGCTTCAACGAGGACGGCAGCGAAAACCCGGACTTCGTGCTCAACAAGCCCGCCTATCGCGGCGCGACGATCATTGTCGCCGGCGACAATTTCGGCTGCGGCTCGTCGCGCGAGCACGCCCCCTGGGCGCTGCTCGACTACGGCATCCGCTGCGTGATCTCGACCTCGTTCGCCGACATTTTCTACAACAACTGCTTCAACAACGGCATCCTGCCGATCCGCGTGTCGAAGGAAGATCTCGACAAGCTGTTCGATGACGCCGACCGCGGCGAGAACGCCCGCCTGACGGTCGATCTGGAAGCCCAGGAAATCCGCGGTCCCGATGGCGGCTCCGTGCATTTCGACATCGATCCGGCCCGCAAGGAAAAGCTTCTGAGCGGCCTCGACGACATCGGCCTGACCCTGGTCAAGGCGCCTCGGATCGAGACCTACGAGAAGACCACCGAAGCGGCCCGCCCCTGGGCCTGAGGCCAGCGGGACCTTGAATTGGAAAGGCGCCGGAGCGATCCGGCGCCTTTCTTGTTTTGGCGACAAGGATCCGAAAGGTGGATCCCTGCTTCCGCAGGGATGACGGCGAGTATTCGGACACGCTGAGCCCGACCCGCGCTCGTTCGCGTCTCCCTGGGTACGTGCCTCCCCGCGACAATGCTCTTCATCCCATCCGGACAGATGACCGCCCCAACCCCACCCTCGCAGTGATCCCGGCCCCCGAGCCGGAATCCACTCAGCCGAGGCTTTGGGGAGGCTCGTGCGACGGAGAACCCGGCCGCATGGATCCTCGCTTTCGCGAGGATGACGGCGAGCGTCAGAACCAGCGGAGCCGGAGCTGGACGACGAGTGCGGGAGGAGAGAAGCCCCTACCCTTTCGCCGCGATCGCCGCCGCCAGCGCCAACAGGCGCTTCGCCATGTCGGCGTGCAGGCGCTCGACCATGCGGCCCTCGATCCGGATGACGCCCTTGCCGGCGTTCTCGGCCAAGTCGAACACGGGAGCGATCCGCGCAGCCCAGGCCAGTTCCTCCGGCCCTGGCGCAAAGGCGGCGTTGGCGCCGGCGACCTGCTGTGGGTGGATCACCGTCTTGCCATCGAAGCCGCAGTCGCGGCCCTGGAGGCATTCGGCCGCGAAGCCGGCAGCGTCGACGATGTCGTTGAAGACGCCATCGAGGATCTCGATGCCCGCCGTCCGTGCCGCGGCGAGCGCCGTCATCATCCAGGGCAGCATCGGCGCGCGGCCCGGCAGCTGCCGTACCCCCGTCTCGCGGGCGAGATCGTTGAGGCCGAGCACCAGCACCGCGAGCGGCAGCCGCGCATCCTGCGCCTCGGCGATCGCAAGCGGGTCGAGCACGGCGCGCGGCGTCTCGATCATGGCCCAGAGCGGCAGCGCCACGTCAGCGGCGATCCGGGCGCGGACGCGCGCGAGGTCGTCCGGCCGCGAGATCTTCGGCAACAGCAGCGCATCCGGCCGCGCCGCGCCGACCGCCGCGAGATCGGCCTCGATCCAGGGCGTATCGAGCCCGTTGGCGCGGACGACGATCTCGGTGGACGTGCCGGCCTGACGCAGCGCCGCCACCGCCTCGACGACGCGCTCGCGGGCTGCGTCCTTCTCGGAAGGCGCGACGGCGTCCTCGAGATCGAAGATCACGACATCGGCGCCGAGCGTCGGCGCCTTCGCCATGGCGCGCGGATTGGAGCCGGGCACATAGAGAGCGGAACGGCGCGGACGGATCGGCTTCATGCGGGACTTTCCGGAACAGAGGAACGGCCGATCCGGCATGCCGGAAGTCGGGCTCGGCCGCCAGCATAGGAGCGGGAGCAGCGAAACGGAATCGAATCGGCTAGTTTCGCACCGCCGGCCCGGAACCGCCGGCGTCGCAGGAAGCACGCGCATGACCGTCTCGACCGAACTGGTGAAGAAGCCCGCGATCCTCGTCATCTCCTCGACCGTCGTGCGCGGCGCGGTCGGCGGACGCGGCGCGGCCTTCGCGCTGGAGCGCTTCGGCCATCCGGTCTGGTCGGTGCAGACGGTGACGCTGCCCTGGCATCCCGGCCATGGCCGTTCCAGCCGGATCGTTCCGGACGCCGCCGCCTTCGAGGTGCTGGTCGACGACCTGATCCGCGCGCCCTGGCTCGGTGAGATCGGCGCCGTGCTGACCGGCTACATGGGCGCGCCCGGCCAGCCTGCCGCCGTGGCGCGGCTGGTCGATGCCGTCAAGGCGGCGCGGCCCGACGCGCTCTATCTCTGCGACCCGGTGATGGGCGACGCCGGCGTCCTTTACGTGCCGGAGGCGACGGCGGCGGCGATCCGCGACCACCTCGTGCCGCGCGCCGACATCCTGACGCCGAACCCGACCGAACTCGGTTTCCTGACCGGCAATCTCTCGCTGCCGGCCGAGGCGCTGCATGCCGCCGCGACCACGCTCTCGACGCCGCGCATCGCGGTCACCTCGGCCGCCGGCACCGAGGGCGAGATCACCACGCTGCTGCTGTCGCGCAACGGCGCGGGCCACGACACCATCCGCGCCAGCCACGCCGCGATCGGCGGCCGCGTGCCGAACGGCACCGGCGACCTGTTCGCCGCGCTGTTCCTGGCCCGCCTCGTCGAAGGCGCCTCGGACGCTGAGGCACTGCGCCTCGCCACCGCCGCCGTGGCCGACGCGATCGGCGCGGCTGCCCGCCTCGGTACCGACGAACTGCCGCTCGCCGCGATCCAGGACCGCCTGCTGGCGCCGTTGACGCCGGTGCGGATCATCCCGTGACCGCGCGGGTCGTCGGCGTCGACGGCTGTCCGGCCGGCTGGATCGCCGTCTCGATCGCCTCTGACGGCCCGCTTGCACCCGAGGTACGCGTCCATGCCCGTTTCGCCGATCTGGTCGCCGAGACCGGAGACGCGTTCCTCGCCGTCGACATGCCGATCGGCCTGCCGGACTTCATCGGCCCGGAGGGACGCGGGCCGGAACGGCCGGTACGCCAGAAGCTCGGCCCCCGCCAGAGTTCTGTCTTCTCGGTGCCGTCGCGAAGCGCGGTGATGACCGAGGACTATCGCGTTTCCTGCGCGGTCGCGAGCGCCAGCTCGGAGCCGCCCCGCATGGTGGCGAAGCAGTGCTTCCACCTCTTTCCAAAGATACGCGAGATCGACGCGCTGATGACGCCGGCGCTGGAGGCGCGGATCTTCGAGGTCCATCCCGAACTGGCCTTCTGGCGGCTGAACGGCGACGCGGCCATGACCCTGCCGAAGAAGGTGAAGAGCCGGCCCAACCCGGCCGGGCTCGACGAGCGCCGCGCCCTGCTGGTCCGCCATGGATTTGCCGCTGACGACCTCGTCCGCCCGCCGCGCGGCGCCGCCGCGGACGATCTGCTCGACGCGGCGGCGAACGCACTTATCGCCCGCCGCCTGCTCAAGGGCGAGGCGAAGAGCTTCCCGGCCGAGCCGGCGCGCGACGCACGAGGGCTACGGATCGCGATCTGGGCCTGAACGCCGTTTCCCGGCCCGCCGCGTCGCCCTGCCGTCATCGCGACCCGGCCCGGCGCGCGAACCCTCTCGACCCATGCGGCAAAGCCGTTTATTGGATCGCTACGATCATGCTGCACCGCATGATGCTGTGTCAGGCCCCCATTGGAGCACCACCGGATGGCTAAGGCCCCCGATTTCCCGTCCCGTCTTCTGCGCGGCTACTCGACCTTCCGCGAACAGCGGCTGCCGCAGGAGAGTTCGCGCTACAAGGTATTGGCGGAGACCGGCCAGCGCCCGCGAACGATGATCGTCGGCTGCAGCGACAGCCGCGCCGCACCGGAGACGATCTTCGACGCCGCCCCGGGCGAGCTCTTCGTCGTGCGCAACGTCGCCGCGCTCGTACCGCCCTTCACGCCGGATGGCGAACACCACGGCACCTCGGCCGCGATCGAATTCGGCGTGCTGAGCCTGAAGGTGCGCGATCTCGTCGTCATGGGCCACGGCCGCTGCGGCGGCATCACCGGCTATCTCGCCGCCCGCGACGCGCCGCCGGACTTGAAGGGTCACACCGATTTCGTCGGCAAGTGGATCTCCCTGCTGAAGCCGGCCGAGGCGCTGATCTGCGAGGACCCGGCCGAGACGGCCGACCGCCAGCGCGCCATGGAATTCGCCTCGATCCGCCAGACGATCGCAAACCTGCGCACCTTCCCCTGGATCCGGAGCCTGGAGGAGATCGGCGAGTTGGAGCTGCACGGCGCCTGGTTCGACATCTCGACCGCCGAGCTCTACCTTCTCGACAAGGAAACCGGCCGCTTCACCGTGCCGGAAGAGATCGAGGTCTGAGCCCTTCGCGCCAGATGGATACCGGATGCAAAAAGGGCGGCCCCGGGGCCGCCCTTTTCATTGGAAGCAGAACGAAGCCGAACCGCCTCAGGCGGCCTTCTTCTTCGGTTGGATCAGCTTGCGGTTGACCAGGACCTCGGCGATCTGGACGGCGTTGAGCGCGGCGCCCTTGCGCAGGTTGTCGGAGACGACCCACAGGTTGAGGCCGTTCTCGACGGTAGCGTCCTCGCGGATGCGCGAGATGAAGGTCGCGTCCTCGCCGGTCGCCTCGTAGGGGGTGATGTACTGGTCTTCTTCCGGATTATCGATGACCAGGCAGCCCGGCGCCTCGCGCAGGATATCGCGCGCCTCGTCGGCCGAGATCGGCTTCTCGAACTCGATGTTGACGGATTCGGAATGCGAGACGAACACCGGCACGCGCACGGCGGTGCAGGTCAGCTTGATCTTCGGGTCGAGGATCTTCTTGGTCTCGGCCATCACCTTCCACTCTTCCTTGGTGTAGCCGTCCTCCATGAAGACGTCGATGTGCGGAATGAGGTTGAAGGCGATGCGCTTGGTGAACTTCGTCGCTTCGATCGGGTCGTTGACGAAGACGGCGCGGGTCTGCGTGAACAGCTCATCCATCGCTTCCTTGCCGGCGCCAGAGACCGACTGGTAGGTCGAGACGACGACGCGCTTGATCGTCGCGACGTCGTGCAGCGGCTTCAGCGCGACGACGAGCTGCGCGGTCGAGCAGTTCGGATTGGCGATGATGTTGAGCTTGGAGAAGCCCGTGATGGCGTCGGCGTTCACTTCCGGCACGATCAGCGGCACCTGCGCGTCGTAGCGCCAGGCCGAGGAATTGTCGATGACGACGCAACCCTGCGCGCCGATCTTCGGGGCCCATTCCTTCGAGATCGAGCCGCCGGCCGACATCAGGCAGATGTCGGTGTCGGAGAAGTCGTACTGGTCGAGCGCCTTCACCTTCAGCGTCTTGTCGCCGAACGACACTTCCGTGCCCTGGCTGCGGCGGGAGGCAAGCGCCACCACCTCGTCGGCGGGGAAGCCGCGCTCCTCGAGGATCGAAAGAATTTCGCGGCCCACATTGCCCGTGGCGCCGACGATCGCGACCTTGTAACCCATTTTTTCCTGCTCCTTGTCCGTCTTTCTCCCCCACCGTCGTCCGCGGAAAACCCACGTCCGGTCGGCCCCGTCTCCCTCGGGGCCCCGGGGGAGATTGGGGGGCGCGGAGGGACGTCAGGCAGTCGTCGTGGTTTTCGACGTTTTGTCAGTGGTGGAGGTGCGCGTGACGGCCGTGCCTGTCCGGGTGACGGAAGCCACCAGGTCGACTAGAATCGAAGATGCAACGACGTGCGCGGTCATCGGTCAGTCCGAAGAAAGTTGGCGCACGTTCTGCCGTCAAACCAGAGAGAAGTCAACGGAGACGAACCGCGTGAGCAGATTGCAACGGGATTGGATACGCCGTTTCGCCCTGCTGGCGGCGGCAGGAGCCTTCGGCCTGGCGGCGCCCCTGTCGGCGACGGCCGGCCAGCGCGTGCCCGCGGCGGAGATAGAGGGGCTCTTTTCGGGTGTCACGCTGGACGGCATCTACAACAACGGCGCCTTCTTCAGCGAGAGCTACAATATAGACGGCACGATCCGCTATCACGACATGGACGGGTCGGATTCCGGCCAATGGTCGGTGCGCGACGGCAAGTTCTGCACCTTCTACGACAGCCAGGAAGGCGCCTGCTTCTTCGTCGAGCGCGACGGCGGCAACTGCTTCACCTTCTTCGCACCCGAGGAATCCGGCGGCCCCAATGCCGGCCCGGCCAAGGACTGGACCTCGCGCGGCTGGGATCGGCGCAAGCCATCCACCTGCAAGACCGCGCCGGAAATCCATCTCTAGGGCGCTTTCGGGCGAAGCGGATCCGGGTCAGGCGCTGTCCCGGCGCTCGCTCTGCCGCTTGATCGAAGCGAGGATGCGCGACCGGATCAGCCCGCTGACCGGACGGATCGCGTACCAGTAGGGCGCGAAGCGCAGCCAGGCGCCGCGATCCGGACAGAAGACACGCGTCTCGGTGGAGAGGCGCGTCCGCCCGGGGCCCAACGGCTCGGCCGAAAAGGCCAGCGCCAGTTTCGGCACGCCCGGCTCGCGATAGGCGCGATACGCCGACCCGTCCGCCAGCGTCACCAGCCCGTAGTCGGCGCGCCAGAAACGCCCGACCAGGCCATAAACCAGGCCACCGGCGGCCTGCTCGAGCAGCAGGAAATTCTGAAGGCCGAACGCGGCAGGCGCCGGATCCCGCCGCCCCAGGATCTGCCGCAACCCACGCATCGGCGCTTCGCGGAGCGCGATCATGCGGCGGAAAAACGGATCGGATTCCGGACGATAGTCGGCCGCCACCGCGATCACCGCCTCCGGCGACGCCGCCACCTCGCAGGCATGGCGCTCGACGAAATCGTAGTCTGGTAGATAGGTGTCGATCCGTTCCATCCCAAAATCTCGTAACGGCCTCACGCGCCGGTCAGCGTGTCCGCGCCAGCGCCAGCCAGACGCCTCCACCGACCAGGCAGGCGCCGCCGATGCGGGCGATCAGTCGCGACCGCGCTTCCGTCAGCCATCTCCCCGCACGGCCGGCGAGCAGGGCGAACAGGCTGTCATTGATCGCGGCCACCGCCAGCGCCGTCACGCCCATGATCGCGATCTGCACGAGCTTGTTGCGGTTGGGATCGATGAACTGCGGAAAGAACGCGCCGAAGAACAGCAGGATCTTCGGGTTGCTCAGCGCGACCACCAGCCCCTGTAGCAGGAAGCCGCCGCGCGGCGGCGCCGGTGTTCCCGCCGCGGTAGTGATGCCCTCGGCGCGCAGCATCCTGATGCCGAGCCAGACGAGATAGGCGGCGCCGGCGAGGCGCAGCCAATCGAACCAGTGGCCGGCGGCGGAGATCAGCGACGACAGGCCGATCGAGGCGACCGTCACCATGACGGCGAGCCCCAATTGCGTCCCGGCGACGTTGAGCAGCCCGGCGCGCGCGCCATGCCGCAGGCTGTTGGCGATGATCAGCGTCACCGTGGGACCCGGTATGATGGCGATGACGACGCAGGCGAGCAGGAAAGCGGCGTAGACTTCCATCGACATGATGTGTCCTCCCCGCTGCCGACGATCGCATGCCGCGCCGTCACGCGCCAGCGCGCTCCGCTACGCCGGGAGCGCGGCAAATGCGGCGAGATCGGCCGCGCCGAGCTTCCAATCGCCGGCCGCCGCGTTGGCGGCGATCTGCGCCTCCGAGGTGGCGCCAGCGATCACCGAAGGCACGGAATCCTGCGCCAGCAGCCAGGCGAAGGCGAGTTCGAGCAGCGTGTGGCCGCGCGCCCTGGCAAAGGCCTCGTACTGGTCCGCCAGCGTCAGGTTGCGCTCGGTCAGGTAACGGTCGCCAAGCGCCGTCCAGGCGCCGAACCGGCTGCCCTCCGGGCGCTGGCCCTGGCTGTACTTGCCGGTCAGAAGGCCTGCCGCGAGCGGGAAGAACGGGATCAGCGCCAGCTTCTCGGCGCGGATCACCGGCAAGAGTTCCGCCTCGATCGAGCGCTCGACGAGGCTGTATTCGTCCTGGCTGGCGACGAAGCCGCGATAGCCGGCTTTGCGGGCCGCCGCCTGCGCTTCCCCGAGCCCCGCCGGCGTGAAGTTGGAGGCGCCATAATAGCGGATCTTGCCGACCTTCACGAGTTCCTCGAGCGCGCCCAGCGTCTCCTCGATCGGCGTATCGGGATCCGGCTCGTGCTGCTGGTAGAGATCGATGCGGTCGGTCTTCAGCCGCGCCAGGCTGGCGTCGACGGCGCGGAAGATATAGTCGCGCGACGCCCGCTTCTTCTCCGGCGAGCCCTGGATCGGCTTGCCGAACTTGGTGGCGAGCACGATCTTGTCACGCCGCGCGCCCAGCACCTCGCCGATGATGCTCTCGGAATGCGTGTCGGCATAGATGTCGGCGGTATCGAAGAAATTGATGCCGTGATCGATCGCCGCGTCGATCACCCGGCGCGACCCTTCGAGGTCGATGCGCCCGCCGAAATTATTGGTGCCGAGACCGATCACCGAAACATCGAGATCGGTAGTGCCGAGCTTGCGTGTCTGCATCGAGGTGCCTCATGTTGGGTCGGAGATAGTCAGGCAATCAAACTAGGGCCTGCCGGATGTTCCCGCCAGTCGCAGCCGTCCGATTCCGCGATCGCGCGTCCGCAGCGGCTCCCGCGCTGCCGTTGCGCCGCCGCCGCGTTCGCGCCGCCTGTCGCAACGTTCCTGTTGACTTCGCGGCCAACTCGTCCATTTAATGCGAATAGTTCTCAGTTGCATTTCTGAAAGCCCATCATGCGGACGATCGAGGAAGAGAAGGCAGCGGGCGGCGGGTGGCGTCGCGAACGTGGCGCTCCTTCGCTCGCCGAGGTGCATGGCTCGATCGCGGTCGCCCCGGGAGCGCCGAACTGGCGCAAGGCGGCCGCCTTCCTCGGCCCCGGCTATCTGGTCGCCGTCGGCTACATGGATCCCGGCAACTGGGCGACCTCGATCGCCGGCGGCTCGCGCTTCGGCTACACGCTGCTCTTCGTCGTGCTGCTGTCGAGCCTGATGGCGATGATCCTGCAGGCGCTGGCGACGCGGCTGGCGATCGCCACCGGCCGCGATCTCGCCCAGGCCTGCCGCGACGCCTATCCCGCCCCGGTCGCCGGCCTGCTCTGGATCCTGGCCGAGATCGCCATCTGCGCCACCGACCTCGCCGAGGTGATCGGCACGGCGATCGGCCTCAATCTCCTATTCGGCATCCCGCTCGAGATCGGCGTGCTGATCACCGCCCTCGACGTCTTCCTGGTGCTCTATCTGCAGACCAAGGGGTTTCGCTGGGTCGAGGCGCTGGTGATCACGCTGCTCGGCGTCATCGCGGTGTCGTTCCTGGTGCAGATCGTCATGGCCGACCCGGTCTGGGGCGAACTGGTGCGCGGCTTCGTGCCCTCGACCGAGATCGTCTCCAACCCGAACATGCTCTATCTGGCGCTGGGCATCATCGGCGCGACCGTGATGCCGCACAATCTCTACCTGCATTCCGGCATCGTGCAGACCCGCGCCTACCATGCCGACAGCAAAGGCAAGCGCGAGGCGATCCGCTTCGCGACGATGGATTCGACGCTGGCGCTGCTGTTCGCGCTCGCCATCAACGCCTCGATCCTGATCCTCGCGGCCTCGGCCTTCCACGCCAAGGGCAACACGGAGGTGGTCGAACTCGACAAGGCCTACACGCTGCTGCATCCGCTGCTCGGCTCGGCGCTGGCGCCGACCCTCTTCGCCGTGGCGCTGCTCTGCTGCGGCCTCAACTCGACGGTCACCGCCACCATGGCCGGCCAGATCGTCATGGAGGGCTTCCTCAACATCCGCCTGGCGCCCTGGCTGCGCCGGCTGATCACGCGCGGCATCGCCATCGTGCCGGCCGCCGCCGTCACGATCTATTACGGCGACAAGGGCGCAGGCCAGCTGCTGATCCTGTCGCAGGTGATCCTGAGCCTGCAGCTCCCCTTCGCCGTGATCCCGCTGGTGGTGTTCACCGCCGAGCGCCGCAAGATGGGCGAGTTCACGACGCCGCGCTGGCTGACCGCCGTCGCCGCCGTCATCGCCGCGACGATCATCGTCCTCAACATCAAGCTGATCTTCGACGTGCTGGCCGGCGGGTAGCGAGCCGCGCCGCCTTCCCTGCCCGTCTCCTTCCATGACCTGATAACAAAAAAGCCCCCGTCCGATCGGACGGGGGCTTTTTGTTTTCAAGACAGCGGTAACGCCGGGCCTTACATCACGGCGCCGATCTGCCACGGCACGAATTCCGCGTCGCCATAGCCGAGGTCTTCCGACTTCGAATGCTTGCCGGACGCGACCGCGACGATCTCGTCGAAGATCTCCTGGCCCTTCTCCTCGATCGAGACGCCATCCAGCACGTCGCCGCAATTGATGTCCATGTCATCGATCATGCGGGTGTAGACGTCGGAATTGGTCGCGAGCTTGATCGACGGCGTCGGCTTGTAGCCGGCGGCCGAGCCACGGCCCGTGGTGAACACGATCATGTTGGCGCCGGAAGCGATCTGGCCGGTGACGGCGGCCGGGTCATAGCCCGGGCTGTCCATGTAGACGAAGCCATGCGTATCGACCGGCTCGGCATACTTGTAGACGCCGCGCAGCGTCGAGGTGCCGCCCTTGGCGGCGGCGCCGAGCGACTTCTCGAGAATCGTCGTCAGGCCACCCAGCTTGTTGCCCGGCGACGGGTTGTTGTTCATCTCGCCCTGGTTGCGCTCGGTATAATCTTCCCACCACTTGATCAGGCCGACCAGCTTCTCGCCGACCTCGCGGTTGGCGGCGCGGCGGGTGAGCAGGTGCTCGGCGCCGTAGATCTCCGGCGTCTCCGACAGGATGGTCGTGCCGCCATGGCGGACGAGAATATCCGAGGCATGGCCGAGCGCCGGATTGGCGGTGATGCCGGAATAGCCGTCGGAGCCGCCGCACTGCAGGCCGACCATGATCTCGGAGACCGGGGTCGCCTGGCGCCGGTAGGCGTTGGCGGCCGGCAGCATCTCCTTGATCGTGGCGATGCCGGTCTCGATCGTCTTGCGCGTACCGCCCGTGTCCTGGATCGTCATGGTGCGGAAACCGTCATGCTCGACCAGATTGTACTGCTTCATCAGCCGCGGAATCTGGAACACTTCGCAGCCGAGACCGACGACGAGCACGCCGGCGAGGTTCGGATGCGCGGCATAGCCCCACTGCGTGCGCTCCAGCGTGTCGTAGCCCTCGCCCGAACCGCCCATGCCACAGCCGGTGCCGTGCACGAAGGAGACGACGCCGTCGACGTTCGGATAGTCCTTGAGGATATCCGAGCGATTGAAGGCGTCGGCGATGTAGCGGGCGACGGTCGCCGAGCAGTTCACGCTGGTCAGGATGCCGATGTAGTTGCGCGTGCCGACCTTGCCGTTCGGACGGTGGAAGCCATCGAAATGACGGCGCTCGTTGAGCGGCAGCAGGCCGTCGTCATGCGCGCCCTCGGCGAACTGGTAGTCGCGGTCGAACTCGGACATGCCGCAATTGTGCTCGTGCACCCACTCGCCCGGCGCGATCGGCGCCTTGGCGAAGCCGATGATCTGGCCGAACTTCAGGACCGGGGCGCCTTCGGCGATGCCGGTGACGGCGATCTTGTGGCCTTTGGGCACGCGCTGGCTAGCGGTCACGCCCTCCACGACCGACCCCGGCATGATGGTGTCGATGGCGACGCGGACATTGTCCGTGCCGTTCAGGCGCAGGGTACGGGGTTGTGCAGCGGTGGTGACGCTCATCGATGATCTCGGAATAGAGGGCTACGGCACGACCGGAAACCGCGCGCAGGCGCAGGCCGGATGCGACTCAGATTGGTTTTCAGATGAATATGATATTCACCAGTGATCAGTCTTGTCAGTCGTCATACATCAGCCCCGTCCCGCTGTCACGGAAAAGCGGGATCGTCGATCAGCGACAATTCGATCGCCTCCCGCAGGGGGAAGCTGGGTTGCGCGCCCGGCTTGGCACAGGCAAGCGAACCGGCCACGGCGGCCCGGCGCATCGCGATCGCGAGGTCGGCGCCCTCGTCGAGCAGCGCCGCCAGCACGCCGCAGAACGTGTCGCCAGCGCCGGTGGTGTCGACCGGCACGACCTTCAGCGCCGGCACGCTGATGGTGTCCGCCTCGGTGGTGGCGGCGACGGCGCCATCCGGGCCGAGGGTCGCGATCACCGTGCGCTTCAACTCCCCGGCCAGCCGGCTGACCGTCTCGGCGCCGGTCGAGCCGGGGTTAAGGCCGAGATGCCGGGCGAGGTCTCCCGCCTCGGTCTCGTTCACGAGGATCATGTCGATATCGGCGAAGGCCTCGCGCTCCACCGGCAGGAAGGGCGCGATCGAGAGCACGACGCGCGCGCCGGCGGCCTTGGCGAGGCGGGCGGCGGCGAGCGTCTGCTCGAACGGCACTTCCATCTGCAGCAGAAGCGTGTCGCCGACGCCGACCGAGCCCGGCGCGATGTCATCGGCGGAAAGCTTCGCATTGGCGCCCGGCGACAGCACGATGGTGTTCTCGGCATGGTCATCGACGGTGATCACCGCCATGCCGGTCGTGTTGCCCCGGCGCTGGACGCCGGTCAGGTCGACGCCGCCGGCGTCGAGCTCGGCGAGCGCGGTCGCGGCCATGTCGTCACTGCCGACCGCGCCGATCATGCGGACATTCGCGCCCGCGCGCCGCGCCGCCAGCGCCTGATTGGCGCCCTTGCCGCCGGGGATCAGCTGGTATTCGGATCCGGGCACCGTCTCGCCCGGGCGCGGCAGGCGCGCGGTCCGGCTGACGAGATCGATATTGATGGAACCGAAAACCGTGATCATGACTGCTTCCTCAGCGGAGGTTTCTTTTGGTGTTGTGCACTCGAATCGAATGCAATCTGGGTCGAATGGGCCCGGGCCGAACGCACTTCGGCCGATGAGCGCCGCAGAGAATGCCTAGGCGCGACGACGCGCACAAGTAGCCGCACAGGTTGCAGGCCCGCCCGCGCTTCCTGGCCCGTCGTCCCCCAGCGGCACCTCCCGGGAAAAAATGGCTTCAAATATGATCGCAGGCGACCTCCGGCGACGTTCCGCATTCTCGAAAACGCGGCTAAGCTATGTGGGATTTGACGGGAATCATGGCGTCGGGGAACGCGACATTGTCGGACTTGAGCAACCAGCCGGAAGGTGGGAATCCGCTCCGGATCCGCACCTTTGTCGCGACAGGGCCATGGCGGACGGAAGCCTTCGGCCCTATAGGGAGCCAACGACCTCCGCAGCCGGTTCGGCTGCGGCAAACGGGCCGTGTTAATTTCACCACAGTTCGACCCTAAGTTCGGGTAACCACTCCGGTTTTCCGAGAAAACAGACAGAAAATGACTGAGACTCCGTTCAAGATCTCGCGGCGACGCCTGCTCGCATCGGCCGGCGCCTTTGTCGCCGCCGCTGCCATCGGCAACCTGTACCCGGTCGAGGCCATGGCGCAGGCGAACAACGTCGCCGCGTCGCTTGCGACGGACGGTCCCTTCACCCGGTCGACCGTGGCGGAAATCGCGCGCCGCCTGTCGCGGGTGCCGTTCGCCGCGCCGACCTCGCGCCTGCCGGACGTGCTGCAGAACCTGACCTACGACCAGTATCGCGACATCCGCTTCAAGCCGTCGGCTTCGGTCTGGGCCGATGACGGCCTGCCGTTCAAGCTGCAGCTCTTCCATCCCGGCTTCTACTACAAGGAGCCGATCGAGGTCGCGATCGTCAAGGAAGGCCAGGCCAAGCACCTGCCCTACTCGACCAACATGTTCGATTTCGGCCCGCTGGTGCCGAAGGGCATCCCCGACGTCGACATGGGCTTCGCCGGCATCCGGGTGCACGGCCCGATCAACAATCCCAACTATTTCGACGAAATACTCGTCTTCCAGGGCGCCAGCTATTTCCGCGCGATCGGCCGTGGCCAGGTCTACGGCATCTCCGCGCGCGGCCTCGCCATCAAGACGGCCGAGCCCGAGGGCGAGGAATTCCCGATTTTCCGCGCCTTCTGGGTCGAGACCCCGATCAAGGAAGGCGAGACCATCGTCCTGCACGCGCTGCTCGACAGCCCGAGCGCGTCCGGCGCCTATCGCTTCACGATCCGGCCCGGCTATCCCACCACCATGGATGTCGAGGCGACCCTGTTCCCGCGCGTCGATCTCACCAAGGTCGGCCTGGCGCCGGGCACCAGCATGTATTTCTTCGGCTCGAACGACCGCATCGGCGTCGACGACTTCCGCCCCGAAGTGCACGATTCCGATGGCCTGCTGATGGTCAATGGCCGCGGCGAACGGCTGTGGCGGCCGATCTCCAATCCGACGACGCTACAAATCAGCGCCTTCGTCGACGCCGGCCCGCGCGGCTTCGGCCTGATGCAGCGCAACCGCGTCTTCGACAATTACGAGGATCTCGAGGCCTCCTACGAGGCGCGGCCGAGCCTCTGGGTCGAGCCGGTCGGCGACTGGGGCCAGGGCGCCGTCACGCTGGTCGAGATCCCGACCAATTCCGAGGTGCATGACAACATCGTCGCCTACTGGCAGCCGAAGGACGTCATCGCTGCAGGCACCGAATACGCCTTCGCCTATCGCCTGTCCTGGGGCGGCGACCCGGCCTATGCGCCGGGCGGCATGGTCGTGGCCGGCACCCGCATCGGCCGCGCCCAGTCGGATGGCGACAATCCCAATCGCCGCTTTGTGATCGACTTTTTCCCGCCGCAGGCGTTGGAAGGCCAGCCGGCGAAGGAACCGAAGGCGACGGTCACCACATCCAGGGGTAAGATCAGCAATGTCGTGCTGATCCCCAACCCGAAGCTGGGTGAAGGATGGCGCGTCAATTTCGAACTCGACCCGGAAGACGCGACCCTCGTGGAGTTGAGGGTCGTGCTGCAGTTCCCGGATGAGCGGCCAGCGGAGACCTGGGTCTATCGATGGACGGCGTGATCGCTTTCCCTGCCGTGGAAACGGCCCAGCCGGCGGATCTGCCGCCGCCGGCCTCCCGCGTCCCGGGGGACGAGGCGACGGCCCATCCGACGCGCGGCACGCCGCCGGAGACGCCTTCGGACATGCCGACCCAGTCGCTCTGGCGCTTTCGCCGGCGCGACCGGCGCAAATTCGTCGATCCGCGCCGCTCGCGCTCGTCCTGGATCCGCCGCATCGGCATCCTCGGCAGTGCGTTCCTGCTCGCCGCCGTCGCCGTCTTCGAGATGGAGCAGGTGCTGATCGTCGGCGGCCTGACGCCGATCGAGATCGCCGTGCTGGTGCTGTTTGCGCTGAATTTCGGCTGGATCGCGCTCGCCTTCACCAGTGCGATCGCGGGCTATGGCGTCGTCATGGCCCGGCGATACCGCCAGAAGCGTACCCCGCCAGGCCCGCTCGGCGGCAGGACGGCCATGCTGATGCCGACCTACAACGAGGACCCGTCGCGGGTCTTCGCCGCAGTCGAGGCCATGGCGGTCGGGCTCGACGAACTGCACCAGGGACCCGCCTTCGACTGGTTCATCCTCTCCGACACCACCGATCCCGACGTGGCGCTGGCGGAGGAAGCGGCGCTGCTCGCGCTGCGCGGCCGCCTCGGCGACCGGGCCAAGATCTATTATCGTCGCCGCCGCAAGAACGTCGCCCGCAAGTCCGGCAACGTCGCCGATTTCTGCACCCGCTGGGGCGCCGCCTACGACCACATGCTGGTGCTCGACGCCGACAGCCTGATCGCCCCGGAGACGATCGTGGAGCTGGCGCGCCGGATGGAGGAAGACCCCGATGCGGGCCTGATCCAGACCATCCCGGCCCTCGTCAACGGCACCACCATCGTCGCCCGGCTGCAGCAGTTCGCCGGCCGCGTCTACGGCCCGGTCGTCGGCGCCGGCCTCGCCTTCTGGACCGGCTCCGAGGGCAACTACTGGGGCCACAACGCCATCATCCGCACGCGCGCCTTCATGGAGGCCGCGGGCCTGCCCCACCTGCCCGGCAAGCCGCCCTTCGGCGGCCACATCCTCAGTCATGATTTCGTCGAGGCGGCGCTGCTGCGCCGTGCCGGCTGGACGGTACGGATCGCCGAGGACCTCGCCGGCTCCTATGAAGAAAGCCCGCCCTCGCTGATCGACCTCGCCGTGCGCGACCGGCGCTGGTGCCAGGGCAATCTGCAGCACACGCTGGTGTTGCCGGCGCGCGGTCTGCACTGGGTCAGCCGCATCCACCTTTTAACCGGAATCGGCTCCTATCTCGCCTCGCCTCTGTGGCTGATGCTGATCCTCGCGGGCCTGGCGCTGTCGCTGCAGGCGCATTTCATCCGCCCGGAATATTTCACCGAGGAGTTCCAGCTCTTCCCGACCTGGCCGGTCATCGACGCCGAGCGCGCCCTGCGCCTGTTCGGCCTCACCATGGTGATCCTGTTCGGCCCGAAGCTGCTCGGCCTGATCTCCTTCCTGCGCACGCGCGACGATCGCCGCAAGGTCGGCGGATTCCGCACCATTGCGAGCTTCGTGTTCGAGATCATCGTCTCGGCGCTCATCGCCCCGATCATGATGCTGGTCCATACGGGCGCCATCCTGTCGATCCTGCTCGGCCGCGATTCCGGCTGGAAGCCGCAGCGCCGCGACGATGGCGGCGTGCCGATCAAGTCGCTGATCGTCCGCCATCGCTGGCATTTCCTGATCGGCGTCGCGCTGCTGTTCGCCGCCTGGCTCGATTCGCTCGTGCTCGTCGCGTGGATGTCGCCGGCGATCCTCGGCCTGCTCCTGGTCGTGCCGGTCTCCGGCATGACCGGTTCCAACACGATCGGCCGCTTCATCCGCCGGATCGGACTGCTGCGCACGCCGGAGGAAGTCGACCCGCCGGCGGTCGCGATCGCCGCCGCTGCGGCGCGCCCGGTCTATGAGCAGGCGGTCGCCGAAGCGCCGGATCTCGTCGCGATCGCCCGCGACGAGAACCTGCGCGCCGTCCACCTCGCCCTGACCGATGCGGTGCCGCCGCGGCCGCGCGGCAAGATCGATCCGCTGGAAGCGCAGGCGATTGCCAAGATCGAGGAAGCCGGCACGATCGAGGAAGCGGTGTCGTTCATGACGCCGGCCGAGCGCGCCATGGTGATGGCGACGCCGACTTTGCTACGACGGCTGAGTTCGATCCCCGCCTAGGCGCACTGGAAGTCTTCTCAGGCGGCTTTGTTTTCCGCCGCCTGAGAATGCCATGCCGCCGCCGCGCTGCAGCGCAAAACTCCGGTCTTTTCGCAACCGCACAAACCTAGTAATCATTCCCCCAGCAGCCTCGTCGGCAGCGACGATGCCCGGCCAATGTTTGGGGGAATACGTGACCATCAAGAAAATCCTGGTCGCCAACCGGTCCGAAATCGCCATTCGCGTGTTCCGCGCGGCGAACGAACTGGGCATCACAACCGTTGCGATCTTCGCCGAGGAAGACAAACTCGCGCTGCACCGTTTCAAGGCCGACGAAGCCTATCAGGTCGGCAAGGGCCTCGGCCCGATCGAAGCCTATCTGAACATCGCCGACATCATCCGCATCGCCCGCGAGGCGAAGGTCGACGCCATCCATCCCGGCTACGGCCTGCTGTCGGAGAGCCCCGAATTCGCCGAAGCCTGCCGCGAGGCCGGCATCATCTTCATCGGCCCGTCGCCCGATACGATGCGCATGCTCGGCAACAAGGTCGCCGCGCGCAATCTGGCGATCTCGGCCGGCGTGCCGGTCATGCCGGCAACGGACCCTCTGCCGGACGACGTCGAGACCATCAAGGCCGAAGCCGCCCGCATCGGCTATCCGCTGATGCTGAAGGCCTCCTGGGGCGGCGGCGGACGCGGCATGCGCGTCATCCGCGACGAGGAGACCCTGCTCAAGGACGCGGTCACCGCCCGGCGCGAGGCCAAGGCCGCCTTCGGCAAGGACGAGATCTATCTCGAGAAGCTGGTCGAGCGCGCCCGTCACGTCGAGGTGCAGATCCTCGGCGACCAGCACGGCAACATCGTCCATCTCTATGAGCGCGACTGCTCGGTGCAGCGCCGCCACCAGAAGGTGGTCGAGCGCGCGCCGGCGCCTTACCTCTCCGAGGCCGAGCGCAAGGAGCTGACCGATTACGGCGTCAAGATCGCCACCGCGTCCGATTATTACGGCGCCGGCACGGTCGAGTTCCTGATGGATGCCGACACCGGCAAGTTCTACTTCATCGAGGTCAATCCGCGCATCCAGGTCGAGCACACCGTCACCGAGCAGGTGACCGGCATCGACATCGTCAAGGCGCAGATCCACATCGCCGAGGGCGCCGCCATCGGCACGCCGGAATCGGGCGTGCCGAAGCAGGCCGACATCCGCCTGAACGGCCATGCCCTGCAGTGCCGCATCACGACGGAAGACCCCGAGCAGAACTTCATCCCCGACTACGGCCGCATCACCGCCTATCGCGAGGCGTCCGGCTTCGGCATCCGCCTCGACGGCGGCACCGCCTATTCGGGCGCGGTGATCACGCGCTTCTACGACCCGCTGCTGGAGAAGATCACTGCCTGGGCGCCGACGCCGCAGGAAGCGATCTCGCGCATGGACCGCGCGCTGCGCGAGTTCCGCATCCGCGGCGTGGCGACCAACCTGACCTTCGTCGCCAACATCATCAACCACCCGCAGTTCCGCGACAATTCCTATACGACCCGCTTCATCGACACGACGCCGGAGCTGTTCTCGGCCGTGCGCCGGCGCGACCGCGCCACCAAGCTGCTGAACTACATCGCCGACGTCACCGTCAACGGCCACCCCGAGACCCGCGGCCGCGTCAAGCCGAAGGCCGACGCGCTCGCCAAGGTGATCCCGCAATACGCGGCCGACCCCGCGCCCGGCACCAAGCAGTATCTCGACGCCCACGGCCCCGAGGCGCTCGCCAGGTGGATGCGCGCCGAGAAGCGCGTGCTCGTCACCGACACGACGATGCGCGACGCGCACCAGTCGCTGCTCGCCACCCGCATGCGCACGCATGACATCGTCGGCATCGCCGACGCTTACGCACGGGGCCTTCCCGGGCTTCTCAGCCTCGAATGCTGGGGCGGCGCCACCTTTGACGTCTCCATGCGCTTCCTGACGGAAGATCCGTGGGAGCGGCTCGCCATGGTGCGCGAGCGGGCGCCGAACATCCTGCTGCAGATGCTGCTGCGCGGCGCCAACGGCGTCGGCTACACCAACTACGCGGACAATGTCGTCAAGTTCTTCGTCAAGCAGGCCGCCGCCGGCGGCGTCGACCTGTTCCGCGTGTTCGACTGCCTGAACTGGGTCGAGAACATGCGCGTCTCGATGGACGCGGTGCGCGAGGAGGGCAAGGTCCTCGAGGCGGCGATCTGCTACACCGGCGACATCCTCGATCCCGACCGCGCCAAGTACGACCTGAAATACTATGTCGGCCTCGCCAAGGACCTGGAAAAGGCCGGCGCGCATGTGATCGGCCTCAAGGACATGGCCGGCCTGCTGAAGCCGGCGGCCGCCAAGAAGCTGGTCGCGACGCTGCGCGAAGAGACCGAGCTGCCGATCCACCTGCACACGCACGACACGTCGGGCATCTCGGCGGCGACCGTGCTGGCCGCCGTCGAAGCCGGCGTCGATGCCGTCGACGCGGCAATGGACGCGCTCTCGGGCCTGACCTCCCAGCCCTGCCTCGGCTCCGTCGTCGAGGCGCTGAAGGGCTCGGAGCGCGACACCGGCCTCGACACCGACGCGATCCGCAAGATCTCGTTCTACTGGGAAGCGGTGCGCGGCCAGTACGCCGCCTTCGAAAGCGACCTGAAGGCCGGCGCCTCGGAAGTCTATCTGCACGAGATGCCGGGCGGCCAGTTCACCAACCTGAAGGAACAGGCCCGCTCGCTCGGCCTCGACACGCGCTGGCACGAGGTCGCGCAGGCCTACGCCGACGTCAACAAGATGTTCGGCGACATCGTCAAGGTGACGCCGTCGTCGAAGGTCGTCGGCGACATGGCGCTGATGATGGTGTCGCAGAACCTTTCCGTCGCGGATGTCGAGAACCCGGCGAAGGACATCGCCTTCCCTGATTCCGTCGTGCAGATGATGCGCGGCGACCTCGGCCAGCCGCCGGGCGGCTGGCCGGAAGGCATCCAGAAGAAGGCACTGAAGGGCGAGACGCCGTCGACCGCGCGCCCGGGCTCGCTGATCGCCGCCGCCGACCTCGAGGCCGAGCGCAAGGCGGCCAAGGACAAGGTCGGGAATGGCGACATCGACGACTTCCAGCTCGCCTCCTACCTGATGTACCCGAAGGTCTTCACCGACTTCGCCAAGGGCCAGCAGACCTGGGGACCGACCAGCGTGCTGCCGACACCGGTCTATTTCTACGGCCTGCCGATCGGCGAAGAGATCCTGGTCGAGCTCGAGAAGGGCAAGACCATGGTGATCCGGATGCAGGCGATCGGCGACGCCGACGAGGAAGGCCTGATCCGGGTCTTCTTCGAGCTGAACGGCCAGCCGCGCGTCATCAAGGTGCCGGATCGCGCCAATGCCGGCTCGGTCGTCGCCAAGCGCAAGGCCGAGGACGGCAATCCGAACCATGTCGCGGCGCCGATGCCGGGCGTCGTCTCGACGCTCGCCGTCAAGGCAGGCCAGACGGTCAAGGCCGGCGACGTGCTGCTGTCGATCGAGGCGATGAAGATGGAAACCGCCATCCACGCCGACCGCGATGGCACCATCGCCGAGGTCCTGGTCCACGCCGGCAGCCAGATCGACGCCAAGGATCTCCTGGTGGTGTTCGGCTAAGCCATTTCGGGACGCGGTTGTCTGCGATCGCGTCCCGGTTTCTCGACTTGCCTTGCGGGACGCGCGTGCGGACTGCCTGGCGTTTGCTGAACGCTCAGTGACAATACTTCTTCCCGCCGCCCTTGCCGCGCTGGCGCAGGTCGAGGTGGTAGTGGTCCTCGTGATAGCCGTCAGAACCCGGCCCGAGCACTGTATTGAACTTGTCGCAGGCGGAGACGCGCGCCGCCTTCAGGAAGCTGTCTTCCTTCTCCGTGCGGCCCTCGGTCTTCTTCACCGTTACCCACCGCCCGTTCACCTGGAAGGCGGCGATATCGACCGCATTCAGGAAGGCATGCTCGGACAGCATGGCGGTGGCGATCTGGTTGCGACCGCGGCACGAATAGGAATCGGCGACGCGGAGCGCCGTGACCCGGCCACCGAGCGTCGCCTCGGCCGAGGGCTGGATGTCCTCATCGACCCAATGGGCGAGCGTCGTCGCCATGGCGCAATTGATCTTGGCGGCCGGCTCGAGATCGACCTTGCCGCCTTCGAGCGCCGTCACGTCGAACGGATCCGGCCCGCCGCACTGGCCGGCCTCGATCGCCGGCAGCGCCTTCGCCGAAATCTTCAGCCCGCTCAACAGCGCCTTGCAGGCGGCGAGTTCCGGCAGTGCCGGAATGATCCGCGGCGCCAGCGCCGCCAGCATGATTTCCGGCTTTCGACGCGGCATCGGAAGCGACGATGGCGGCGGCGCCTCGGCGACGAGCGATTTCTCCTCTGAGGGATGGTCGATCGGCTTGGTATCGGTCGGAGCGAGCCCCGCCTGCTTCTCCGGCGGCGGCAACCGGTCGCCCTTCTTCAGGCTGCCGTCGTCGTTCCGCCCCTCGGCCGGCGTCGGCTTCAACAGCGTCGGCAGCACAGGCGGCGCGAAGGCCAGTTGCTCCTCGGTCGGCGGATCGGCCGGAACGGCGCCCGCAAGCGCCGAGGCCGCCGCAAGGGCGCCTGCGGCCAGCGCCGGATCGGCCGGCACCGGCACAGTCCGCACCGTGCCGACAGTCGCCTCGGCAGGAGCCGGGATGGCGATCAGCCCGGCCGCCTTCCGCTCCTCCGCCGGCTTTTCACGGGGCAGCGGCGCGACGGCGACGGGCGGCGGCGTCGTCGCAGGCTCGGCGCTCTCCGCAGGGCGACGGGTCGGCAGCGGGGTGTCGGCCGGAGCGGCCGGGGCAGCAGCGGCCGCCGCGCTATCGACGGTTGGCACGACGGCAGCTTTGGCCGGCAGCGAGGCGGGCATCGCCTTGTGCGGCTTCCGCTTGGCCGGCTTCCTCGCCGAGGAGCCGTCCACCTTCGGAATGACCTTCTGGAACAGTTCGTCGGCCGTGATCGCGCGCGCCTCGAACGGCGCCGCGCCGACAAGCAGGGCGGCCAGAAGGCCGCCCATGCCGAACGTCAGTACCCGCAATCCTGCCATCGCCGTACCCGTCCGCTTTGCGATCAACATTCGCCTCTCGTTCCGATGCTGACGAGAGGCAACGCAATCCATTGGCGTTCCGTTCCGGCGGGCGTCGCGGGACGCCCTCGCCCTACCAGACGAAGGCCTCCGTTTCCTCGCGCCGCCCGACCAGCATCGCGTCCGCTACCAGGCGAAGCGGCGCGCCGTCGACATCGCTCTGACCCGACGCCAGCAGATCGGCGAAACGGGCGTAGATCCGCTCATATTCCTCGCTCGGCGCCTCGACGGCGAGCTTGCCGTCGACGTCGAGCGCCGCGCCGCCCTTGTAGAGACGCAGCTTCCTGCCATTGGCGGTCTCGATCGTCATGTGCCACTTCTCGTCGCCCTGCTCGCGCCAGTCAAAATCGGCGGTCAGCGCCGGCTGCGACGCCACGGCGCTGCCGAAGACGAGCTTGGCGGCGATCGGCGTCTGCCGGTTTTCCGGATAGGTCAGGGTCGCCGATTTTACGAAGGGGGCGAAGGGCAGGATCTTGACGAAGATCGAGAGCGCGTTGATGCCGGGATCGAAGACGCCGAAACCGCCGGGCTCGAACACCCAGTCCTGGCCAGGGTGCCACTTCTTGACGTCCTCGCGCCACTCGATCTTGACCGAGCCGACGCCATGGGTCGCGAGCAGCGCCTTCGCCTCGTCGACGGCCGGGTTGAACTGCGAATGCCAGGTGGCGAACAGAACCTTGCCCTGCGCCTTGGCGAACGCCTTCAGATCCTCGAATTCGGCCATGGTGGCCGCCGGTGGCTTTTCGAGCAGCACATGCTTGCCGGCGGCGAGCGCCTCACGGGCGATGGCGTGGCGCACGTCCGGCGGCGTGTTGACCGAGACGATGCCGATCTCCGGCATCGCCGCATAAAGTTCCGCCGCCGTCTTGAAACTCGGCACGCCGTTATGGCTGAGCCCGCGCTGGCTGACGACCGCCGCGACCTCGAAATCGGCGCCCTTGTCGATCACCGGCAGATGCTGGTCCTGCGTGATCTTGCCGAGCCCGATGATCGCGATTTTATGCTTGACCATGTATTTCCGCCCTAGTGGTCTTGTTGGCTGTTGAACCGGTTATCCGCGATCTAACACGATGCGGCGGCGGACCGCAAAAGGACCCGCCCGGCGGCGAGTTCAGAGAACCTTGCCTGCCCCTTCGGCATCGAGATGCCGAATGAAGATCGCAAGATTATGCGGGCCGACGCCGCGCTCCACTTCCGTCCAGCCGCGACGGGCGTAGTAGGCGCTCTTTTCCGGCACGGCGCAGAGATAGATGCGATCGAAGCCGAGCGCGCGCGCTTCGTCGACGATCCGCTTCGACAGCGCCTCGCCCATGCCCTGCATGCGCTCTTCCGGCTCGACCCAGAGCGCAGCCAGCCAGGGCGTGTATTGCGGCCGCTCCTCGACGTCGCTGTCGATCAGGATGGCTGAGCCGACGAAATCATCGCCCCGATGCGCGACGACGCCGAGCGGCACGGCATCGGTCTTGAACTCGCGCAGATGGCCAAGCAGCGTCGCGAGCGGTTCGCCAGCCTCGCGCCACCAGGCGTGCCACATGCGGTCGGCGACGGTGCCGATGAATTCCGGCCGCGCGGCGAGATTGGAGAAGGTTACGTCGGTCACTGGAACTGCGCCCTCAAGTCCACGGTATCGCGCACGCCTATATCGTCGAAATGAGCCTGAAGCCATTCCCCGGCCGCCTCGCGGCCGGCGGCATGGAGTTCCTCGAAGAAGGCGCGCGACGTATCGAACTTGGTCGAGGCGCTGAAATTCTCCAGGGCTTTGCCGGCGTCGACGCGATGGACTCGGCTGCGACGATAGACGCCGGGATCGAGCCGGCCCTGGTCGAGCATCCGGTTGACGAAGTCGATGGCTCGGAATTCGCGCAGCAGCGAGGCGTTGAACGTGATCTCGCTCATCCGCTCGAGGATCTCCTTGGCCGAGGTCGGCACCGTGGTACGCTCGATCGGGTTGATCTGGACGAGCAGAATGTCGCTCGACTTCGTCTCGGTAAAGAAAGGGAAAAGGGCGGGGTTTCCCGTGAAACCGCCGTCCCAATAAGGCTCGCCATCGACCTCGACGGTCTGGAACAGATAGGGCAGGCAGGCCGAGGCCATCACGGCATCGGCAGTGATGGCGCCATCTGAAAACACCTTGATCTTGCCGGTTTTTACCGCCGTCGCGGAGATGAACAGCCTTGGCGCGGCGCAGGCGCGGACCCGCTCGAAATCCACCATCTCGACGACGATCTCGCGCAGCGGGTTGATGTTCATCGGGTTGAAGCCATAGGGCGACGAGAAATTCGTCATCGCCTCGATCATGCGGAAAGGCTGCATCGCTGGCATCCGCCACGCCCCCATCCAGGCGCCGATGAAATCGCGCGCCGAGGCGCCGGCCCGGCCTGCGGCACTGACCCGCATCCAGAATTCGTGCAGGCGGGCGCGCGCGCCCGCCGCGCCATCACGCGCCATTCCGTCGGCGAGCGCCACGGCGTTCAGCGCGCCGGCGCTGGTGCCGGAAATGCCCTCGAAGCGGAGCCGGCCATCCTCGAGCAACCTGTCGAGCACGCCCCAGGTGAAGGCGCCATGGGCGCCGCCCCCCTGCAGGCCGAGATTGATCGTCTTCCGCCCCGTGGCCGGCGTGCTCATGCCGCCGTCCAGCCGCCGTCGATCGACTGCAGCGAACCGGTGATCGAGCGGGCGGCCTCCGTCGTCAGGAACAGCGCCAGCGCCGCCACCTCCTCGACCTTCACGAACTCCTTGGTCGGCTGCGCCGCGAGGATGACGTCCTTCTTCACCTGCTCCTCGGTCATGCCGCGCGCCACTGCGGTCGCCGGAATCTGCTTCTCCACGAGCGGCGTCCAGACATAGCCTGGGCAGATGGCGTTGACGGTGATGCCGTGCTCGGCGGTCTCCAGCGCCACCGTCTTGGTGACGCCGGCGATGCCGTGCTTCGCCGCGACATAGGCGACCTTGAAGGGCGAGGCGACCAGCGCATGCGCCGAGGCGGTCGAGATGATGCGACCCCATCCCTTCCGCCGCATCGCCGGCAAGGCGAGGCGGATGGCGTGGAAGGCGGCGGACAGGTTCAGGGCGATGATCAGGTTCCATTTGTCGATCGGAAACTCGTCGATCGGCGCGACATGCTGGACGCCGGCATTGTTGACCAGCACGTCGACGGCGCCGAATTCCTTCTCGACATCGCCGATCATCGCCGCGATCTCGTCCTCGCGGGTCATGTCGGCGGCGGAGTAGCGGACCTCGACGCCGAACTCGGCCGCGAGGTCTGCGCGCAGCTTCTCGATCGCCACCGCATCGCCGAAACCGTTCAGCACCAGATGCGCGCCGGCGCCGGCCATGGCCCGCGCCATGCCGAGGCCGATGCCGGATGTCGATCCTGTCACCAGCGCGACCTTGTCCTTGAGGTGACCGTCCTTCGCCATGAATTCGTCTCCGGGATGAATGATAAGGGGTGAGAACCGACCCAATCGACCATATATTGCAGCGCAACAGCAAGGGAAGGCGGCGCCGATGTCGCGCCCCGCTCGGTCTTGCAGGCGATCCGTGCTAGAACGCGGCGCAGCGGACCCGCAACGGCTGCCTTGGGCCATGCGCATGAGGATTGGATGACGAGCGGAGCAAAGCACGGAACCGGCGAGATCATGCTCGAACACCGCGACCATGACCACGACCATTGCGCGCGCGATGCGATCGCCCATGCCGAGGCGATCTCCGCCGCCGAGGGACTGCGCTTCACCGAGCAGCGCCGCAAGGTTCTGGCGGCGCTCGCCGAAAGCCACGTTCCCGCCAGCGCCTATGAGGTGATCGACCGCCTTGCCGCCGACGGTCCACGCCCGGCGCCGGTCTCCGTCTACCGGGCGCTGGAGTTCCTGGTCGAGCACGGCTTCGCGCACCGGATCGAGAGCCGCAACGCCTATATCGCCTGCTCGCGCGGGCCGGAGGGGCACGACAAGCCCGGCCATGGCGCGGCGACCGTGTTCCTGCTCTGCGAGAACTGCGGGGCCGCCGGCGAGGCGTCCTCCGCCGCGCTGACCGAAGCGCTCGCTGCCGTGACGCAGGCGGCCGGCTTCGCGCCGAGCGCCCCGATCATCGAAATCCGCGGCCTCTGCGCCCGCTGCCGCAAGGCGGGGTAGCGCAATGTCGCGGCACGGGCTGATGTCTCGCGATATCGCGCCCCTTCACCTCTCCCTGAGGAAGACGTCGACGACGAAGTCGGCGGGTGAGGGCTTACGCCCTCTCCGGAAACGCCGTAAACCCTCAACCGGCCCTGTCGGGCCGACCTCTCCCTCGGGGAGAGGTGAAAGTCATGACTGAGCCCGCCATGAACGCTCCCGCCGATCTGCCCTCCGAATCCCTCGCCGGTCCGCTTGCGCGCCGACGCGCCGTATCCGTCCGCGTCGGCAAGGTGCGCGTCGGCGGCGATGCGCCGGTCGTCGTGCAGTCGATGACCAACACCGACACCGCCGACATCGACGCGACGGTGGCGCAGGTCGCGGCGCTCGCCCGCGCCGGCTCGGAACTGGTCCGCATCACCGTCGACCGCGACGAGGCGGCGGCGGCCGTGCCCTTCATCAAGGAAAAGCTTCTCGCCAGGCGGATCAACGTGCCGCTGATCGGCGACTTCCACTATATCGGCCACAAGCTCCTGACCGATCACCCGGCCTGCGCCGAGGCGCTCGACAAATACCGCATCAATCCCGGCAATGTCGGCTTCGGCGAGAAGCGCGACCGCCAGTTCGCGACCCTGATCGAGCTCGCGATCCGGTACGACAAGCCGGTGCGCATCGGCGTCAACTGGGGCTCGCTCGACCAGGACCTTTTGACCCGGCTGATGGACGAGAACGCTGCCTCCGCCACGCCGATCTCCGCCGCGGCCGTGATGCGCGAGGCGATCTGCCAGTCGGCCATCCTGTCGGCCAAGCTCGCTGAGTCGATCGGCCTGCCGCGCGACAAGATCATCCTGTCGGCCAAGGTCTCGAACGTGCAGGACCTGATCGCCGTCTATCGCGATCTCGCCCGCCGCTCCGACCATTGCCTGCATCTCGGCCTGACCGAGGCCGGCATGGGCACCAAGGGCATCGTCGCCTCCTCGGCCGCCATGGGCATCCTGCTGCAGGAAGGCATCGGCGACACCATCCGCGTCTCGCTGACGCCGGAGCCGAACGGCGACCGCACCCGCGAGGTGCAGGTGGCGCAGGAACTGCTGCAGACCATGGGGTTCCGTGCCTTCCTGCCGATCGTCGCCGCCTGCCCCGGCTGCGGCCGCACGACCTCGACCGTGTTCCAGGAACTGGCGAGCCGCATCCAGGAAGACATCCGCACCTCGATGCCAGTCTGGCGCGAGCGTTATCCGGGCGTCGAGGCGCTGAAGGTCGCGGTGATGGGCTGCATCGTCAACGGCCCCGGTGAATCGAAGCATGCCGACATCGGCATCTCGCTCCCCGGCACCGGCGAGACGCCGGCGGCCCCGGTCTTCATCGACGGCAAGAAGGCGGTGACCTTGCGCGGCCCGCAGATCGCCGACGACTTCCGCAAGCTGGTCGACGACTACATCGAAAAGCGGTTTGGGATTGGCCACAAGGCGGAGTCGCCGGAAGCGGCGGAGTAGGCCGAAGCTGGCGCCATAGCCACGCGTCATTTTCTCCCCGTTTACGGGTGCTTCCGTAACGACTAGATCTTTGTCATCCGCTGGTTCTGACGAGGATCGATCGTGGTCAACATTCTGCCGATGCGCCTGTTGTTTGCCCTCGCCATTCTGGCCGCCCCGAGCGTGGCGCTGGCGCGGCCGCTCGACGGATCGGTCACCTATCGCGAGCGCATCGCCCTCGACCCGAAAGTGGCCGTCACCGTCAGCCTGGTCGATGTCTCGCATGCCGACCGGCCGGCCAAGCTGATCGCCAAGCAGCGCATTCGCCCGCGCGGCCGCCAGGTGCCGATCGATTTCCGCCTTCACTACGCGCCCGCCAAGATCAAGCCGGGCCACCGCTACCAGTTGCAGGCCCGGATCGACCTCGGCGACGACCTGCTGTTCATCAACAAGGAGGCCGTTCCTGTCGACCCCTTCGCCACCAAGGGACCGGTGACGATCCTGGTGCAGCGGATGGCCGACAAGGACGCACCCGCCAAGGTGCAGGTCAAGGATAAGGTCGCGGCGCCGTCCGGCCCCGCAGCCCCGCTGAAGGGCACGGAATGGCTGGCCGAGGACATCGGCGGCAGCAGCGTGCTCGACATCGTGCAGTCGACGCTGGTGATCGAGGGCGGCGGCCGCATCTCCGGCTCCGGCGGCTGCAACCGCTATTTCGGCACGGCCACAGTCGAGGGCGGCAAGATCAAGATCGGCCCGCTCGGCGCGACGCAGATGGCCTGCGTACCGGCGCAGATGGAACAGGAGCGGAAATTCCTCGACGCGCTCGGCGCCACCAAGGGCTTCCGCCTCGACGACGGCAAGCTGATCCTGCTCGACGCCGGCGGCAAGCCGCTGATGCGTCTCATCAAGAATACCAAGGCCTGAACCATCAGGGACCTGAGGAAACCGGGCCGGCGTTGCCGGCCCTTTTCGGTCACGCCTCGCGAATGGCGACGAAACGGGCCGCCTCGGCCAGCGTCACGGCACGCGCGCCGAACGGCGCCAGCAATTCTTCCGCCTCGGCGACGAGACCGTCGAGCATGGCGCGCACCGGCGTCACACCATAGAGCCCGACCAGCGTCCCCTTGCCGCGCGAAGAGTCCTTGCCGGTCGCCTTGCCGAGCGCTTCCGCCGTCGCCGTCTCGTCGAGAATGTCGTCGGCAAGCTGGAAGGCGAGGCCGATGACCTCGCCGAACCGGCGGATACGGTCGCGGTCTTCCGCCGTGGCGCGGCCGAGAATGGCGCCCGCCTCGCAGGAGAAGCGGATCAGCGCACCGGTCTTCATCGCCTGCAGGCGGCGGATCGCCGCCTCGTCCGGCGTGTCCTTCTCGGCCTGCAGGTCGAGCATCTGGCCGCCGGCCATGCCGCCGAGGCCGGAGGCGCGGGCAAGCCCGAGCACGAGATCGGAACGGACCTGCGGATCGGCATCGGTCGCCGGATCGGCCAGGAGATCGAAGGCGAGCGTCTGCAGCGCGTCGCCGGCAAGGATCGCCGTCGCCTCGTCGAAGGCGCGGTGCACCGTCGGCCGGCCGCGGCGCAGGTCGTCGTCATCCATCGCCGGCAGGTCGTCATGCACGAGGCTGTAGGCATGCAGGCATTCGAGCGCCGCGCCGACACGGAGCGCGCTTTCGCCATTCGCCTCGAACAGGCGCGCCGTCTCGACCGCCAGGAAGGCCCGGAGCCGCTTGCCCCCGCCGAGCGTCGCATGGCGCATCGCCTCGATCAGGCGCACCGGCCGAGCGATCTCGCCCTCGCGCGGATTGGAGCCGAGCACGCGATCGAGCACGCGTTCGATCGCCGTCGCCGCGCCGGACAGGCGCGCCAGAAACTCATCGTCAAGCAGAACCAAGATTGCCTCATCGAAACGCCGGGGTGCCGGAAGCCTTGCCGCGACTTCGAGGGGCTCGTCAAGCGCGGGCGTGCATCCCGCTCGCCGGAAGCCGCCTCTCCGCGTCGAGCCCCAGCAACCAGCGAGACTAGAGACGGCCGCGTCAGTGTCGCCGACGCGGCCGTTTCGAGGCGTGAGCCGATGTCATCAGGACACGGCCCGCCGGGCCGACGAACCGGAACCGGCGAGAGTGCGCGCTCAGGCCGCCTCGGCGGCCTCGAGCGACACGGCGACCGACTGGATGATGGCGGCGAAGCGGACGGAAGCCTGGATGACCTCGGCCGAGACATTCGCCTTGCGCAGCACCGCCTCGTGGCTGTCCATGCACATGCCGCAGCCGTTGATGGCCGAGACGGCGAGCGACCAGAGCTCGAAATCGACCTTGTCGACGCCGGGATTGCCGATCACGTTCATGCGCAGCTTCGCCGGCATGGTGCGGTATTCGGCGTTCGAGACGAGATGGCTGAAGCGGTAGTAGACGTTGTTCATCGCCATGATCGACGCCGCCGACTTCGCCGCCGCCAGCACGGCCGGGGAAAGATGCGGCGCGGCCTCGGCCTCCAGCGCGGCCTTCACCACCGGATTGCGGGTGGCGATGCCGCAGGCGACGATCAGGCCGTACTTCTGCTGCGGCGTCAGCGTCTCGTCGGAAGCGAGCGTCGACAGATTGAGGCGGACATCCTTGGCGAAATCCGGGATCCGGGACTTCAGCGAATCGATCGACATGTCAGACTTTCAAGGCAAGGCGCCTCGAAGACCCTGGGCCCGTGCGAAGCGCGGTAGAAGACGGGAAACGGAAGCGGACGGGCGTCCGGAAGCATAAGGGGCGTTCCGGGCCGGCGCTTCTGTGCGCCCCGGAACGCCCGTAGTGCCTTAGGCGGCCAGCGTGGCGCCGCCGACTTCACGGTTGCACGGGCACAGTTCGTCGGTCTGCAGCGCGTCGAGGACGCGCAGCGTGTCCTTCGGGTTGCGGCCGACGTTCAGGTTGGTCGCGTAGCTGTGCTGGATCGTGCCTTCCGGGTCGACGATGTAGGTGACGCGGTAGGCGACGCCATCCGGCGAACGGACGCCGAGGCCGTCGACCAGCGAACCATTGGTGTCGGCGAAGTTCCAGATCGGCAGCTTGTCGAGATCCTTGTGATCGCGGCGCCAGGCCAGCTTCACGAACTCGTTGTCGGTCGAACCGCCGAGCACGACGGCATCGCGATCCTCGAAGTCACCGGCCAGGCGAGCAAACTCGGCGATCTCGGTCGGGCAGACGAAGGTAAAATCCTTCGGGTAGAAGAAGATCACCTTCCACTTGCCCGGGAAGCTTTTCTCGGTCAGCGTCTCGAAAGCGCTCTCGCCGTTCTCTTCGTGGCTGTTGAAGCCGGGCTTCACGCCGGTCACGGAAAATTCGGGCAGCTTGTCGCCAATGCCGAGCATCTTACTCTCCTGTCACGATGGGGATCGTGTTGTGATATTTTGCAGTGCAGCCAGACCAACGGAATCGCCGCTGCATGTGCGAATGGATCCCACGCAGGCGTCGTTCGGTCAAATCGTAATAACCGAAGATTGGCATCGGAAATCCCGATTGCCGCCCCTGCAACCTGCGGCTATAGCAAGCCGCATGCTGCTGCCCACGCTCCGCCAGATGCAATATTTCGTCGCGCTCGCCGAAACCGGATCGTTCAGCCGGGCGGCTCAGGCGTGCCACGTCACCCAGTCGACGCTCTCAGACGCCATCCGGCAGCTGGAAGAGACCATCGGCGTCTCGCTGATCGACCGCTCCAACCGGACGGTGGTGCTGACGGCGGCCGGCGAGGACACGGTGCGGCGGATGAAGGCGCTCCTGGTCGACGCGCGCGAGATGGTCGATGCCGCGCGCTCGACCGAGGCGCCGCTCTCCGGCCGCATCCGGCTCGGCGTCATCCCGTCGATCGCGCCCTATTTCCTGCCGCGCACGCTGCCGGAACTGCGCCGCGCCTATCCGCAATTGCGGCTGCATCTGCGCGAAGACCTGACGCGCACCCTGCTCGAGGACCTGCGCGCCGGCCGGCTCGACATCTGCCTGATCGCCTTCCCCGTCCAGACGGAGGGGCTCGAAACGGAGATCATCGCCGAGGACAGCCTGTTGCTCGCCGTCGATGCCGGTCACGCGCTGGCCGGCCGTGAGACGGTGCGGCGCGAGGAGCTCGCCGACGAGACGCTGCTGCTGCTGGAGGATGGCCATTGCCTGCGCGACCATATCCGCGCCGTGGCGCCCGGTCTCGCCGACAAGCAGAACGAGGACATCCGCGCCTCGAGCCTGACCACGCTGGTTCACATGGTCGATAACCAGCTCGGCATCACCTTCCTGCCGCGCATCGCCGTCGAGGCCGGCATCCTGTCTGGAACCGACATCCGCCTCTCCGAGCTCGACGGCCAGCCGGCGCGTCGCTCGCTCGGCCTGGTGTGGCGCAAGGGATCGAGCCGGGAGCGCGATTTCCACCTGCTCGCCGGCTTCCTGCGCCAGTTCGCCATCGAGCCTGTCCGCGACCGAGCTGCATTGGATCCCGCATGACCCTAAGAGTGCCGGCCGCCCTCTCCCGACCGTTCGAAGGCCGCAAGGGCCTGATCGCAGGTATCGCCAAAGTGTTCGCCATCATCGTCGCCCTGCCGCTCATCCTGACGCCGATCTACGCATTCGTGCCGCCGGTCTCGACGCTGATGCTGTGGTCGGGCATCACCGGACAGGGCATGAAGCGCGACTGGGTGCCGTTCGACGAGATCTCGCCGAACCTGGTCAACTCGGTGATCATGTCGGAGGATGGCCAGTTCTGCTCGCATTGGGGCGTCGACTGGAACGCGCTCAACGCGGTGCTCGACCGCGCCGGCGGCCCGTCGCGCGGCGCCAGCACCATCGCCATGCAGACGGTGAAGAACCTGTTCCTGTGGTCGTCGCGGTCCTACATACGCAAGGGGCTGGAGATTCCCCTCGCCTATTACGCCGATTTCATCCTGTCGAAGCGGCGCGTGCTGGAGATCTATCTGAACATCGCCGAGTGGGGCCCGGGCCTGTTCGGCGCCGAGGCGGCCTCGCAGTATTATTTCAACAAGCCGGCCGCCAAGCTGACGCCGCGCCAGGCCGCCCTGCTGACGGCGGCGCTGCCGAACCCGATCACCCGCAATCCGGCCAAGCCGACGCGCTATCTGAACAACCGCGCCCGCAACATCGAGGCGCGCGCCCGCGCCGCGCGCGACTATGTCGGCTGCCTGTAGTCGTCCCTAGCCGAGGTCCGGGTCGGCGATCACGCTGACATGGGCGGCCACAACTCGCCATCCGGCCGGGGTGCGGATCCAGGTCTGCATCTGGCGGCCGATCTTGCCCGGCGCCGTCTCGCGCCGGAACAGCGTCGAGGCGGTGCCGAAGTCGCGGCCATAGGTCGTCACCACCGTGCGCTCGATCACGCGGGCGAGCCCGGCCGACGACCGCCCGGCCCGGAACGCCGCGATCTCCGCATAGCCATAGAGGTTCTCGCCGCCGCCATAGCGAATCGTCGTCGGCGCGGCATGGAACAGTTCGTCCAGCGCTTCGACGTCGTTGGTGACCAGCGCCGTCTCGTAGCGCGCGAAGGCGGCCTCGAGTTCGGCCTTGACCTCCGGTATGTCAATTTCCATGGCATGCATTCCCTTCAAGCCGTCCGGCCGGGAAAATTGCACGGAAACGCGCCGCATGCATGCGCAAATCCGTGGCCGCTTCTGCTCGAAAACAGACCAGACATATGGCCTATCCGCGAACGCAGGGTATAACGGTGGCCCGCTCTTTCATTCCTCAAGATCGGCTTCATCGCTGAACGTCCTGGAGATCGCCTATGCCGCTCGATACTGCTGCCCCCTTCGCGCTGCCCGAGGATGCGGAGGCCGCCACGCTGGTCGGCCGCGTCTTCCGCCCCGATGTCGACGGCCCATCGGTCGTCGCTCTGCGCGACGGCCAGTTGATCGACATCACCGCGTCGGTCGTCACCATGCGCGACCTCTGCGAACACCAGGATCCGGCCCGCGTCGCCGCCACCGCGGACGGCGAATTCATCGGCAGCTTCGAGGAAATCCTCGCCAACACGCCGCTCGCCAGCCGCGACCCGTCCAAGCCCCACCTGATCGCCCCGATCGACCTGCAGGCGGTCAAGGCCGCCGGCGTCACCTTCGTCGTGTCGATGCTGGAGCGCGTCATCGAGGAGCAGGCCCGCGGCCTGCCCGAGCGCGCCAACGCCATCCGCGCCGAGATCAACGCCACCATCGGCGACGATCTGGCGGCGCTGCGTCCCGGCTCCGAGCAGGCGGCGGCGCTCAAGAAGCTGCTGATCGAGAAGGGCATGTGGTCCCAGTATCTCGAGGTCGGCATCGGCCCCGACGCCGAGATCTTCTCGAAGGCGCAGCCGATGTCGGCCGTCGGCCACCTGGCCGAGATCGGCATCCATCCGATCTCGACCTGGAACAATCCCGAGCCGGAAGTCGTGCTGGTCGTCTCGTCGACCGGCAAGATCGTCGGCGCGACGCTTGGCAACGACGTCAACCTGCGCGACGTCGAGGGCCGCTCGGCCCTGCTGCTGTCGAAGGCCAAGGACAATAATGCCAGCGCCTCGATCGGCCCGATGATCCGCCTGTTCGACGGTGGCTTCTCGCTCGATGACGTGCGCCAGACCGAAGTCCGGCTGACGGTGGACGGCGAGACCGACGGCTTCCGCCTCGACGGCTCCAGCGCGATGTCGAAGATCAGCCGCGACCCGGAAGACCTGGTCAAGCAGACGGTCGGCAAGAACCACCAGTATCCGGACGGCTTCGTGCTCTATCTCGGCACGATGTTCGCGCCGGTGCAGGACCGCGACGGCCCCGGCCAGGGCTTCACCCACAAGGTGGGCGACATCGTCACGATCAGCGCGCCGAAGCTCGGCAAGCTGTCGAACCGCGTCGTGCTCTGCCCCGACGCCGAGCCCTGGACCTTCGGCACGGCGGCGCTGATGCGCAACCTCGCCGGCCGCGGCCTGCTCTGAGGCTCCCCCGCTAGATCCGGCCCTCCCTCCGGGGAGGGCCGTCACGGGTCTCGCCATCTGTGCAGGAGACCCGCCCGGCCCGCCATCGCCGGCCGATACAGCATAGCAAAACGGCGTCGCAAGCGACGCCGTTTTGGCAATTCAGGCTGTTATCGAGGTCCGAAGCGCCGGCTCAGGCGATCGCTCTCTCGATCTTTCCCTCGTCGAACTGGTAGCGGTAGAGCTTCTCGTAGACGCCGCTCATGCCGACCAGCTCGGGATGCGTGCCGACCTCGACGACGCGGCCGCGCTCGATCACCGCGATCTTGTCCGCATTCAGGATCGTCGCCAGGCGATGGGCGATGACGATCGTCGTGCGGCCTTCGACCAGCTTGTCGAGGGCGATCTGGATCATGCGCTCGGATTCGGAATCGAGCGCCGAGGTCGCCTCGTCGAGCAGCAGGATCGGTGCGTTCTTCAGGATGGCGCGGGCGATGGCTATGCGCTGGCGCTGGCCGCCCGAAAGCTGGACGCCATTCTCGCCGACATTGCTCTGGAAGCCCTGCGGCAGGCCCTGGATGAAATCATAGGCGAAGGCGTCGCGCGCCGCCTGCTCGACTTCCGCGTCGGTCGCGCCGAGGCGGCCGACGCGGATATTGTCGGCGACGGTCCCGGAGAACAGGAACACATCCTGGCTGACGAAGGCGATCTGGTGCCGGAGCGAGGCGACCGAGACGGTGCGGATATCCTGGCCGTCGACCCGGACCGCCCCCTCCTGGACGTCGTAAAAGCGCTGGATCAGCGACAGGATCGTGGACTTGCCGCCGCCGGAGGGGCCGACAAGCGCCAGCCGCTCGCCGTGATCGACCGACAGGCTGACGCCATGCAGGACACGATCCTTCTTGCGATAGCCGAAGCCGACATTGTCCAGCTCGATCTTGCCGCGCGTGAGCTGCAGCCCCGGCTTGTCGTCGGCCTCGGTGACGCTGGCCGGATGATCGAGGATGTCGAACAGCGCCCGAACCGCGATCAGGCTTTCGGCGATGCCGACATTCATGCGCGCCAGCCGCTTGGCCGGCTCATAGGCGAGCAGCAGCGCGGTGATGAAGGACATGAACTCGCCCGGCGTCTTGCCGGCCGAGATCGTCGCCCAGCCGGCATAGAGGATGACGAGGCCGATCGAGATGCCGCCAAGCGATTCCATCAGCGGGCTGGTGCGGGCCTGTAGCTGCGACACCTTGTTGGCACGCTGCTCGACCTGCGAGACGGCCTCTCCGAGCCGGTCGCGCATATGATTGGCGAGGCCGAAGGCCTTGACCATCTTGGCGCCGTGCACGGTCTCCTGGATGATCGCGACGATCTGGGTACTCGAGGTGAATTCCGACTTCGAGATGTTGCGGATGCGCTTGACCAGCCGGGTCACGAACATGATGGCGATCGGCGCGAAGACGAGCGCGATCAGCGACATCAGCGGCGCCTGGTAGACCATGACGAAGATCAGGCCGATCAGCGTGACGAGGTCGCGCCCGAGGCTGAGCACGATGGTGTCGAGGATCGAGCGGATGGCGTTGGAGCCCCGCGAGATCGACATGATCAGCTCGCTGGAAGCGCGATCGGTGAAGAAATCGAGGCCGAAGGTCAGGCAGCGGTCGTAGAAGCGCTTCTGGTTCTCGGCGACGATCCGGTTGCCGATCCGGCTCTGCACCACGATCTGGCCATAGGTGGCGAAGCCCTTGACGATGAAGATCACCATCACGCCGATCGACAGCACCCAGAGCATCCGCACGTCCTGCGCGACGAAGATCTGGTTGACGACGTCGCGCATGATCCAGGCGGACAGCGACGTCATCGCCGCGACGACGAAGAGGAAGCCGAACGAGATCAGGTAGCCCTTGCGATGATCGCGGAAATTCGCGCGCAGGATGCGCACGACCACGCCGATCGTGCCCTCGTCATTGTTGATGAGCGCTCGATAGAAATCGCCCCAGCGGCGCAGATTGAGCTTGCCCTCGTCGGAAGGCTGCGGGGATTTGGGAAGCACTTTCGCTTCGGGCTCTGTCATGTGCGCGCGATCCGGCGCCATATCGACTGGCGTGGGACCTCTGCTCCGTCCTGTTGTTGACAGCGCCTTTTATCGGCTGCCGGCCCCCCTGTCCACAAACGGCCCCCAGGCGAAGGGCTGCGCCGACGCCGCAGCCCTTCGCCTGCCCGCCGCGCGGGCACCGGCCGACGCGCAAATCCTCTGGCGTTTCGGCGCCGGGTATCGGATCGTGTCGGGTCTTTGCCGGCGCCGCCAATCCAGCGCCGGCCCCTTCGAACGGTCCTCCCGAAAGGATGCCGACATGACGCAGCGGGCAATCCGCGCTCCCGCCATGACCTTTCACGGCGACCCTTTCCTCGTCCCCGCCGGCGAGGCGCTTCGCCATTGGCCCGACGCGCTGATGCGGATCGAGGATGGCCGGATCGCGAGCATCGAGGACGCCGAGGAAGGATTGAAGCGGCTGCCCGCCGGCGTGCCGGTGACGCATTATGAAGATGCCCTGATCTGCCCCGGCTTCATCGACGCCCATGTCCACTATCCGCAGACCCAGATGATCGGCGCCTTCGGCGCGGAACTGCTGGAATGGCTGGAGCGCTACACCTTCGTCGCCGAACAGGATTTCGCCGATGCCGGCCATGCGCGCGACGTCGCGGCGCGCTTCCTGCGCGAACTGCTGCGCGCCGGCACGACGACGGCCTCGGTCTATTGCACCGTTCACCCGCAATCCGTCGACGCCCTGTTCGAGGAATCCGAGCGCTTCAACACACGCATGATCGCCGGCAAGGTGCTGATGGACCGCAACGCGCCGGACGCCCTGCTGGACACGGCCGAACGCGGCTATGCCGAGTCGAAGGCGCTGATCGGCAAGTGGCACGGCCGCGGCCGCCAGCTCTACTGCATCACGCCGCGCTTCGCCCCCTCCTCCTCGGAAGAGCAATTGCAGGCGGCGGGAAAGCTCTGGCGCGAGCATCCAGGCACCTACATGCAGACCCATCTCTGCGAGAACCAGGGCGAGATCGAATGGGTCCGCCAGCTGTTCCCGGAGCGATCGAGCTATCTCGACGTCTACGACCATGCCGGGCTGACCGGGCCGCGCGCCATCTTCGGCCATGCCGTGCACATGGACGAGGAGGATTTCGCCTGCTGCCATCGCACCGGCTCGGCGCTGGCGCACTGCCCGACCTCGAACCTCTTCCTCGGCAGCGGCCTCTTCCGCATGGTCGACGCCAAGCGGATCGAGCGCCCGGTCCGCGTCGGCCTCGGCACGGATATCGGCGCCGGCACCAGCTTCTCGCAGCTGCAATCGCTCGGCGAGGCCTACAAGGTGGCGAAGCTCGGCGGCCATGCGCTGACCCCCGAACAGGGCTTCTACCTGGCGACGCGCGGCGGCGCCGAAGCGCTCAGGCTCGATGACCGGATCGGCTCGCTCGCGCCCGGTTTCGAGGCGGACTTCGTCGTGCTCGACCTGAAGGCGACGCCGCTCCTCGACTTCCGCCTGTCGCACGCGCGCGATCTCGCAGAGACTCTGTTCGTGCTGATGACTCTGGGCGACGACCGCGCCATCCGTGCGACCTATGTCGCCGGCGAGTGCGTCTACGAGCGCGACCGGCCGGAAAGCTTCCTCTATCCGGGGGCAGCCTCCAGCGCCTGAAGAAAGCCCCTCACCCACGCCTCTCCCGCGAGCGGGAGAGTGCCGAGGAGAGATCTTCGCCTAATCCGCCGTCGTCACGCCACCCTGGGCGATGATCTCGCGATAGGCGTCGAAGCTCCGCTTCGGCGTCCGCCGCTGCGTGTCGAAATCGACGTGGACGAGGCCGAAGCGACGGCCATAGCCCTGCAGCCATTCGAAATTGTCGAAGAGGCTCCAGACCATGTAGCCGCGCAGGTCGACCCCATTCTCCTTTGCCTTCAGCGCCGCCTCGATGTGGCGACGGATATAGTTGGCGCGGCGCGGGTCGTGCACGCTGTCACCGACCATCTGCTCGTCGACCGGGCCGAAGCCGGCGCCGTTCTCGGTGATGTAGATGGCCGGATTGCCATATTCGTCGCGAATCCGCTCCAGCAGCCGGCGCAGGTAGTCCGGCCGCACCGGGCCGTTGAAGGCGGCCGGCTCCGGATCGGGATTGGTATCGAACCAGTTGTAGCCGAGCGGCGCCGCCTCGTCCTGGCGGACATAGGCCGGGGCGTAGAAATTGACGCCGAGGAAATCAGGCTTGTTGGCGGCAAGAATGCCGAAATCCGCCTCGAACGGCGCAAAGTCCGGATTGAGCTGGCGGAAGGTGGTCATCACCTCGATCGGGTAGCGGCCCTTGAACAGGGCGTCGAGGCACCAGCGGTTGATGACGGCGTCGGCGAGCGCGGCGGCGCGGATGTCCTCGGACTTGCCGGGATTCTCGGGAATCGTCGGCATCAGCGGCAGTGCCACGCCGATCTCGCCCGTATAGCCGGCGGCGCGGAAATCGCCGATCGTCTCGGCGCTCGCCACCAGCCAGTGATGCAGCGCCACCGCCTGCTGCGCATAATGCGCGTCGGTGATGGCGAAGGGGCTGCCGACCCCGAGCTTGATGTTGTCGACCATCGGCTCGATCAGGAAGAGATCGATGAACGGCTCGTTGAAGGTGATGAACTTCGACACCCTGTCGCCGAGCGCCTCGCGCACGATGCTGGCGTAATTGCGGAACCAGCCGACCGATTCCCGGTTGTACCAGCCGCCGCGATCGTCGAGCGCGCGGGGCAGGTCCCAGTGATAGAGCGTCACGACCGGCTCGATGCCGGCCGCCAGCAGATCGTCGACGAAGCGCTGGTAATGCGCGACGCCCGCCTCGTTGACCCGGCCGACGCCATCGGGAAGGATCCGCGCCCAGGAGAGCGAGAAGCGGTAGCAATTGATGCCGAGCTCGCGCATCAGCGCGATATCAGCGAGATATTGGGCGCGGTCATAGGCATTGATCGCGACATTGCCCGTCTCCTGCCTGCCTGTGACGGATTCGGTCGCGCGGTAGACGTTGGTATAGAGATCCCAGTTCGACAGGCCCTTGCCGTCAGCCTGCCAGGCGCCCTCGACCTGATAGGCGGCGCTCGCCGCACCCCAGAGAAATCTCGTCGAAACCATGGAAGGCGCTCCTTGTCACGCCGCCCCCCTGGGCGACGCGACGGATACGACGCCCGGAACGCGGCTTCTTTCGGGCAGCGCCTGTGAGCCGGCTACATCCGTTCCTGGCCTCAACTCCTCGCCTTGGCGCCGCGCCCATAGATCAGCAGCATCACGATGATGACGCAACCATAGATCACCTGGCGCCCGGCCTCCGGCATCTGCATCACCGACAGGATCGACTGCAGCAGCGTGATCAGGATGACGCCGGCGATGGTGCCGAGATAATTGCCCTTGCCGCCGAGGATGTTGGTGCCGCCGAGCACCACCGCGGCGATCGCCGGCAGCAGGTAGGCGTCGCCCATGTTCTGATAGGCCTTGTTGGAATAGCCGGCGAGCAGCACGCCGGCGAAGGCGGCCATGGCGCCGGAAAAGGCAAAGCAGCCGATCAGGACGCGGTTGGTGTTGACGCCGGAGAGATAGGCGGCCGCCTCGCGGTTGCCGACCGCGTAGATCGCGCGGCCGAAGGCCGTGCGCTTCAGGAGATAGATGACGAAGGCGCCGACCACCGCCCAGACGAACAGGGCATTGGGAATGCCGAACAGGCTGCGCTGCACGGCCAGGAAGTGCATCGCCTCCGTCGCCTGGTCGAGCGGGGCGAAACCGCCGGTATGCAGCACCATCAGCCCCTGCACGACGGCGTTCATGCCGAGCGTGAAGATCATCGACGGCAGGCGGAGATAGGCGACGCCGAGCCCGTTCAGCACGCCTACAACGGCGCCGCAGAAGACGCCGAACGGGATGCACAGCCAGACGCCCGCCGGGCCGCCCCAGCCGACCATGGCGGTCGCCATCATCGCGCCGAGCGTCACCACCCAGGGAATCGACAGGTCGATGTGGCCGAGCAGGATCACCAGCATCGCGCCGGAAGCGATGATGCCGAGGAAAGCGCCGACCTGCAGCTGCTGCAGCAGATACTCCGGCGACAGGAACTCGCGCGAATAGAGCGCGCCGGCGCAGAGAATAAGCACGATGCAGCCGAAGGCGATCGCGACCGAGCGATCGATGCCAAGGCGCGCGGCCAATGTCGGGCCCCGGGCGGGCCCCGTGTCGACGCTGGTCACGAGAAGAGCTCCAGACGGTTGCGGACGCGCAGGATGCGGAAGGCGCCGAGGCTGACAGCAAAGAGCAGCACGACGCCCTGGAACAGCGGCTGCCAGAGCGGCGGCAGGTCGAAGACGAACAGCAGGTCCTCGATCGTGCGGAGCACGAAGGCGCCGAAGATCGATCCGATGGCCGAACCCCAGCCGCCGAACAGCGACGTGCCGCCAATGACCACGGCGGCGATCGAATTCAGCGTGTAGGTGCCGGCGATCGGCGCCGACGCCTCGCCCGAATAGGTATTGAAGGTCAGCATCAGCCCGGCCACAGAGGCGAGCAGACCCGCCAGCGTGTAGGCCAGCAGCTTCGCCTTCTGCACCGGCACGCCCGACATGTAGGCGGCCTGCTCGTTCGAGCCGACGGCATAGGCGGCGCGGCCGAGCACGGAACGGCGATAGGGGATCCACACCACCAGCACGATGACGAAGAGGACCACCAGCGCCGCCGGCACGACGCCGAACACCTGGCCGGTCAGGAGATCGGCGATGTCGGACTGCACGTCGCCGCCCGGTCCGGGCCGGACGAACAGCGCGATGCCGTAGTAGACGGCGCCGGTCGCGAGCGTCGTGATGATCGGCTGCAGCCGGCCCCAGACCACGATGGCGCCGTTGATGAAGCCGGCGAGCGCGCCGATCAGGAGCACGGCGACGATGCCGAGCAGCCCCTCGCCGACCGTGCCGACGACGATGGTCGAGGCGATGCAGTTCGCCATCACGAACACCATGCCGACCGATAGGTCGAGGCCGCGTGTCAGCACCGGCAGCGTCTGCGCCATGGCGACCAGCGCCAGCAGCACCGCCTTGTTGGCGGCGGTGGTGGCGACGGCGGGCGTCAGGCCGGCGCTGTGGTTGGAGATGTAGAGGGTGAACATCGCCGCGAACAGGACGACGGCGGTCAGCACGCCGGCATTGTGCGCGAACCAGTAGCGCCAGTTGCTCATGCTGCCTGCTCCGCCGCGTCGATGTTGAGGGCGCTCTGCAGCAGGTTGCGCTCGTTGAGCGCCTCGCCGGCCAGTTCGCGGCGGATCTTGCCGTCATAGACGACGAGCACGCGGTCGCAGCAGCCGATCAACTCGGCATAATCGGTCGAATAGAACAGGATCGACGCCCCCTGGTTCGCGAGTTCCCGCATCAGGCGGTAGATCTCCTGCTTGGTGCCGACGTCGATGCCGCGCGTCGGGTCGTTGAGCAGGATGATGCCCGGCGCCGTCATCAGCCACTTCGCCAGCACGACCTTCTGCTGGTTGCCGCCCGACAGCGCCGACACCGGCGCCTCGAGGTCGGGCATCTTCACGCGCAGCCGGTCGACCATGCCCTGGATGGCGGCGCCCTCCTTGGCGGCGTCGATGCCGAAGCGTCCGAGCAGGCGCGGCAGCGCGGCGAGCGTCATGTTGTCCCGCACGCTCATCGGCAGCATCAGGCCTTCGGTCTTGCGGTCCTCCGGGATCAGCGCCATCGGCAGCGGCGCATGCATCGCCCGGCGCGGCCCATCGAGCGCGATCGGCTTGCCGTCGACGGCGACCGTGCCCGAGACGCCCTTCAGCACGCCGAAGAGCGCGAGCAGCAATTCGCGCTGGCCCTGACCGTCGAGCCCGCCGAGACCGACGATCTCGCCCTTCCCGAGATTGAACGAGACGTCCTGGATCTCGCGCCCCCAGGAGAGATTGGCGGCCTTGAGCGCCACCGGCGCGTCCGGCTTCGGCGCCGGCTTGTCGGGATATTGGTGCGTCACCTCGCGGCCGATCATCATCTCGATGATGGCGTCGACCGAGCGCGCGCCCTTGGCGAAGGTCTCGATCCTGCGACCGTTGCGGAAGACGGTCGCCGTGTCGGCCAGCGCCTCGATCTCGCGCATGCGATGCGACACGTAAAGAATGCCGACGCCGGACTTCTTCAGGTCGCGGATGATGCCATAGACGCGCTCGACGTCGTCGGCCGTGAGCGCCGAGGTCGCCTCGTCGAGGATGAGGATGCGCGGATCGCGGCCGAGCGCCTTGGCGATCTCCACCATCTGGCGGCGCGACAGCGGCAGGTCGCGCACCAGTTCGAGCGGATGCACGTCCTCGCAGCCGACGCGCTTCAGAAGCGCCCTGGCGCGCTCGCGCTGGCTCCCGGCGTCGATCATGCCGAGCCATTTCGGCGGGTCGACGATGGAGAGGTTGTCGGCGACCGTCATTTCCGGCAGCAGCGACAATTCCTGGAACACGCAGACGACGCCGGCGCGCATCGCCTCGGTCGGATTGCGGAAGCGGACGGGGCGGCCCTCGATCAGGACTTCGCCCTCGGTCGGATCGGTGACGCCGGAGGCGATCTTGATCAGCGTCGACTTGCCGGCGCCGTTCTCGCCCAACACCGCCTGGATCTCGCCCGGATAGACCGAGAAATCCACCTCCGTCAGCGCGGCGATGCCGCCATAGCGTTTCGAGATCCGCTTGAGCTCGAGATAGGGCTTCCGGTCAGACAAGGCACAATCCACACGAGAAGAGGGCGAGACGCGACTGGCGGGCCCATGGGCCCGCCAGCAACGGAAAAGAGAATTACTTGTTCTCTTTGGTCTGGCCCATGATTTCCTGGGCGGTGAAGTTGATGCCGCAATCCGGGAAAGAGTTGCCGACGAAGAAGTTGTCGGACTCCTTCGAGTAGAAGTTGACACCGTCCTTGAAGTCCGGATCGTGGTCGATGGCGAGCGGCAGGGCGATCGACTGCGGCACGACATCGCCTTCGAGCGCCGCGATGGCGGTCTTGATGGCGACGGCGACCTGCGCCGGGCCGCTGCCGGCCGAGGTGCACTTCAGGCCGTCGGCCGAATGCTCGGCGCAGAGTTTGCGGAAGCCGTTCTCCGTCTCGCCGCCGACCGGCACAAACGCATGACCGGCATCCATCAGCGCGCGGACCGTACCGGTCGAGCCGCCCTGGACGGTAACGCCATCGAACTTCTTGTGCACGGCGACGGCATCGGCCGTCACCTTCTGCGCCGTACCATCGTCCCAGCGGCCGATGACTTCGACGGTCTCGAACTTCTTGCCCGACTTGCCGAGCACTTCCTGCACGCCTTCATGGCGGTCGCGATCGACCGAGGTGCCGGTCACGCCACGCACTTCGAGCACCTTGCCGCCATCCGGCAGATGATCGACCAGCCACTGGCCCCAGAGTTCGCCGAGGCCCTTCTGGTTGACGTTGACGTTGATCGCCTCGTCGGTGTCGAGCGTGTTGTCGAAGGCGACGAGCACGACGCCGGCCGCCTTGGCGCGCTTGATCACCGGCTTGAAGGAGGTCGGGTTCTGCGCGTTGACGACGATCGCGTCATAGCCGGAGTTGATGAAGTTATCGACCGCGGCGATCTGCGCGGCAACGTCGTCACCGGTCGAGACGACCTTGAATTCCTTCAGCTTCGCCTTGACATCCGGCTGCTCGGCATAAGCCTTGGCGGTCTGGATCATCTGGATGCGCCAGGTATTGCCGATGAAGCCGTTGGCGAGCGCGATCCGGTACGGACCTTCCTTCTTCGGGAACTTGAAGAACTTGGTCTCCGGCGTCCAGGGCTTGAAGCACTTGGCGTCGGCGCTCGGTCCGGCGACGATCTCGGGGCCTGCCGCGTGCGCGGCGGTTGCAAGGGCACCCACGGCGATCGTCGTCGCCAGAAGCTGCCGGATGAGCTTCACCATGTCGTATCCTCCCATTGATGTTCTTTGTTCGCCGGCTGAGCGACGGCCACGCCTGTGGCGCGCTTCCTCCCGTCGTTCAACCGCCTCGACTGCCTACCCTCGATCGAAGCCCGTGCACTCGTCATCTGAGATACGATGCTCTCTTAGCGAGCCACGATGCTCCTTGCACGCAAAATGCGTCCTAGTGGGATCGCCGTCCAGAACTTCTTTGCGGCCGGCGCCGACACTGCACATCCCTCTGCGACACCCCGAAAGTTACGTTTGGGAAACTGCTCGCGTGCGACGACTGACGGAAGCGCGATTGTCCATTCTCCGGAGACAACCTTATTCTGGCGAGCCGGTTGAGTTTCGAGCCAGGAAGTCCATTTTCCTGCCAACGCACTCGTTTGGAGAACTCATCATGGATCTGAAGCTCGGTGGCTTCCATCATCTTACCGCGATCACGGCGGACGCGCCGGGCAATCTTGCCTTCTACACCAAGGTGCTCGGGCTCCGGCTGGTGAAGAAGACTGTCAACCAGGACGATACCAGCGCCTACCATCTCTTCTATGGCGACGGCGCGGCGACGCCCGGTTCCGACATCACCTTCTTCGACTGGCCGGTCGGCCCCGCCCGGCGTGGAACGCATTCGATCGTCCGCACCGGCTTCCGCGTCGATGGCAACAGCCTCGGCTGGTGGCGCGACCACCTGCGCGGCCTCGGCGTCAATACCGGCGACGTGACCGATCTCGGCGGCCGCCAGGGCCTGATCTTCGAGGACCCGGAAGGCCAGCGCCTGTCGCTGGTCGACAACGGCGCCAGGGCGGAAGCGCATCCCTGGGAGCGCAGCGCGGTTCCGGCCGAGCACCAGATCCTCGGCCTCGGCCCGATCACCATCAGCGTGCGGGACCTCGCCCCGACCGACATGGTGCTGACCCGCGTCATGCACATGAAGAAGGTGCGCGACTATCCGCAGAGCGCCATCTCGTCCAACCAGGTGCATGTCTACCAGATGGGCGATGGCGGCCCGCATGCCGAGTTGCACGTCGTCGTCGAGCCGGATGCGCCGACGGCGCGGGAAGGCGCCGGTGGCGTCCACCACGTCGCCTTCCGCACGCCGGACAATGACAGCCTGCGGCTCTGGGCCGAGCGGGTGCGCGATTTCCGCATCGGCTCCAGCGGCGAGGTCGAGCGCTACTACTTCCGTTCGCTCTATTTCCGCGAGCCGAACGGCATCCTGTTCGAGATCGCCACCGACGTCCCCGGCTTCACCGCCGACGAACCGCTGGAGACGCTCGGCGAACATCTGTCGCTGCCGCCCTTCCTGGAAGGACGCCGGCAATCGATCGAGGATAATCTGAAGCCGCTCTAGGGCGCCTTCGACCGTCTGTGAATGCGTACCGGATCGCCTGCGGGTCGGGCGATCCAACAAGAAGCCGGCCGTTCATCGCCCGCCAGGAAGCGGTGGACGGCTGCGGCTGGAAAGGGGCACGGAGATCATGACCATCGACAAGACCAGGGGCGCCGCCCCCCATGCGGGACAGCGCATTCTTTCCGCCGGCGCGCCGGTCGAGAAGGCGCGGGCGGCCGTCGTCATGCTGCATGGCCGCGGCGCCACCGCCGACGACATCATCGGGCTTGCCGACCATCTCGGCCAGAACGATGTCGCCTATTTCGCGCCGCAGGCCGCCGGCTATGCCTGGTATCCGCAGCGCTTCATGCAGCCGACGGCGCTGAACCAGCCCTATCTCGGCGCAGCGCTCGGCGTGGTCCACAATCTGGTGGACGACATCGTCGCGGCGGGGATCGCCCGCGAGCGGATCGTGCTGCTCGGCTTCTCGCAGGGCTCCTGCCTGGCGCTCGAGGCGGTGGCGCGCAAGCCCGGCCGCTATGGCGGCGCGGTCGGCCTCAGCGGCGGCCTGATCGGCGCGGACAACGAGCTGTGGAACGGGGCGGACGATCTGGCGGGAACGCCGGTCCTGCTCGGCTGCGCCGAGCTCGACGCCCATATCCCCCTCTCGAGGGTGCAGGAGACGGCCGCCCGGTTCGAGAAGGCCGGCGCCGGCGTGACGACGCGGATCTATCGCGGCTCGGCCCATGGCGTGAACGCCGACGAAATCGAGCTGACGACGGCGCTGCTCTCCGGCATCGGCAAGACCGCCGCTTAGCGCGTCCCGTCCGGGACGCCCTTACCCCGACCCCTCACCCGCCCGCGGGAGAGGGGGATCGCCTGCGTGGGTTGCAGCGTCGGCTCGTCGTCGATGAGGTCGCCGCCCCCAAGAGCCCTCGCCGCTTGCGGGAGAGGGTTGGGTGAGGGTCTTCGCTAGCTTCCTCAGCTCGGCGTCAGACGGAAATCCTTGCTTTCCGGCAGCGTCTGGCCGCCATCGACGACGATGGTGGTGCCGGTGATGTAGGCGGATTCATCGGAGGCGAGGAACAGCGCCGCATTGGCGATGTCCTCCGGCGTGCCGAGCCGGCCGAGCGGGATCGAATCCTCCATGCCCTTGATGAAGGCGGCGCTGCGGCCGGCCTTCATGCCTTCGGTCAGGATGTTGCCCGGCTCGATGCCGTTGACGGTGATGCCGTAGCCGGCGAATTCGAGCGCCGCCGACTTGATGAAGCCGTTGATGCCTGCCTTGGACGCCGAATAGTGGCCGTGGCCGGGGCTGGTCACGCGCGGGCCGGTGATCGACGAAGTGAAGATCATCCGGCCGTAGCCCTTGGCCTTCATCGCCGGCAGCGCCGCACGCGCCACCAGGAAGGTGCCGCGCAGGTTGACGCCGAGCACGGCGTCCCATTCCTCCGGCTCGATGTCCTCGATCAGCGTCCACGGATAGATGCCGGCGTTCTGGACGACGATGTCGATGCCGCCGAAATGCGTCACCGCCTCGGCGACGGCGCGCTCGGCGTCCGCCTTCCGGGAAATATCGGTCTCGATGAAGCGAACGCGGTCGGGCCCGCCGAGCGAGGCAGCGAAGGCGGTGCCAGCCTCGATTTCCGTATCGGCGATGACGACGCGCGCGCCCTCGGCGGCGAAGCGGGCGGCGATGGCGCCGCCGATGCCCCGCGCTCCACCCACGACGAGGGCGGAGCGGCCGGCGAGACGCTGGGACGAAATGCTCATCAGGCGAGCCTCTTTCTGATGTTGAGCTTGAAGGTATCGAGCAGCACCGCCACCAGGACCATGCCGCCCTGGATCAGCTGGGTGAAATGCGCGGGCATGCCCATCAGGTTGATCGCGGTCTGGATCGAGGCGAGCAGCAGCACGCCGGCATAGACGCCGGGCAGGCTGCCGACGCCGCCCTTGAGGCTGACGCCGCCGATGACGACCGCCGCGAAGGTCTGGAACAGCATGCCGACACCGAGATTGGCCGTCGCGCCCGAGGTGCGGATCGCCAGCAGCCAGCCGGCGAGGCCGGCGATCGAGCCGGCGAGGACAAAGGTGATCGCCGTCAGCCGGTCGACCTTGATGCCGGCGCGATAGGCCGCGGTTGGATTGCCGCCGATCATCAGCAGGTGACGGCCGAACGGCGTGCGGTTCAGGATGAAGGCGAAGACAAGGGTGGCGATGATGGCAAACCAGGCCATCAGCGGGATCTGCAGGAAGCGCTCGATCGCGATGATGCGGAGCTCCTGCGGCAGTTCCTGCGCCGAACGGCCGCCCGACAGCGCCACGACGAGGCCGCGGCCCCAGATGAAGGCGGCGAGCGTGACGATGAAGGAGTTCATCTTCAGGCGCACGACGAAGAAGGCGTTGCTGGCGCCGACCAGCGCGCCGACCGCGAGCGCGATCAGCAGCGAGATCGGCACCACCAGCCAGGCCGGCGTGAAGCCGAAGCCAAGGCCGACGCCCGATTTGGCGAACAGGATGCCGACCACCATCGCCGCCAGCGCCATCACCGATTCGATCGAGAGGTCCATGTAGCCGGCGATGATCAGGAGCGACAGGCCGATCGCCAGAGTGCCGACAAAGGTCGACTGCTCGACGATGTTGGCGAAGATGCCGATCTGGAAATAGTTCGGGATGGTCAGCGAGAACAGCGCCAGCACGGCGATGAGGATGAACCAGACGAGGTGATCGAGGACGAACTCGATCGCGGCCCTGCGGTTGGTCGAGAGCATGAAGCGTCTCCGGATGTTGCGGCGGTAGGAGGCGGTCGGGGGCGCAGTCTCGGCTGTGTCGAAGCGCGACGCGGGACCGGCGAGAACGGGCATGCGCGGCCCGGCCGGAACGACCCGGCCCTGGCGGCGATGGCTGCCGCCCCGGCCCTTTGGCCGGAGCGGCAAGTTCAGGCGCGGAGCGCTTACTCGACCGACTTAACCGGGGCTTCCGGGGTCTTCATGTTGCCCCAGAAGCGCGGATCGTCGACATTTGCCTTGGTGATGGCGGCACCCGGGATCTTGATGTTCGGACCCCAGCTTTCTTCCGTCAGCACGCCTTCGAGGCCGAGCACGTCATAGGTGCCGGGCTTGATCTCCTGCTTGTTGACGACCTTGTCGGCGAACATGGCGAGCGCCGCCGCCTGGGCGAAGAGCGGCTGCTCGACTTCAACCTGCTGCCAGCCCTTGCGGATCAGGTCGAGGCCGACCGGCGCACCGTTCGACGAGACGAGCAGGACGTCGCCCGGCTTCTTGCCGGCCGCTTCGAGCGAAGCGACGGCGGCGACCGAGAGATGGGCGGCGTGCACGAAGATCAGGTCGATGTCGGGATTGGCGAGCAGCTGGTCGGCGACGATCGAACCGGCGTTCGACGCTTCCCACTGCATGGCCGGCTTGGAGATGATGGTGACGTCCGGGAACGCCTTCATCTTCTCCTCGAAGCCCTTCTGGATGTCGAGCGTGTAGGGATCGCCGGGGTCGCCGAGGACCTGCAGCACCTTGCCCTTCACGGCGCCGTTCTTCTCCTTGAGCAGGCGCTCTACTTCGCCGGCCGCGACATGACCGATCTCGACGGTGCCGGCGACCGAGGTCAGGTCGCTCTTGGTCGAGGTGATCTGGCGGTCGAACTGCATCACGGGGATGCCGGCGGCGCGCGCCGCCTCGATCTGCGGCTTCAGGGCGTTGAAGTCGACGGCGGCGAGCACGATCGCGGCCGGCTTCAGGGCGATGACGTCGTTCATCTGGCCCTGCTGGACGTCGGTCTTGTTGTCGGCGTTGAGCGCGACCGTCTCGTAGCCGACATCCTTCATGAACTTGGTGATCGCCGTCACCGAGCCGGTCTGGAATTCGTCCAGCAGCGTCGGCACGAGATAGTAGATCTTGCCCTTGTCCGCGGCCCATGCGGCCGGGGTCAGGAAGGTCGCGGCGCCGAGCACGACGGCTCCCGCCAGAAGTCCCATAAGTCGCTTCATCTTGCTGTTCCCTTCGTTCTTGTCGTTCAGTCTGGAAGTCCGGATGAGCTGTTGAACCAGCCCTATCCCGCGTGCTGGGCTTGGCCGTTCTCCTGGCCGACAGTCCGCGCGCGGCCGCCCAATGCCTCGCCGGTGATCAGATGCACGATCTCGTCCGGCGAGGTCTCCTCCCGTCGCACGTCGCCCGCCACCTTGCCCTGCCGGATCACGACCATGCGGTCGGCGACCTGGAAGGCCTGGCTCATGATGTGGGTGATGAAGACGACGCCGATGCCCTGGTCGGCGATGCGCCGGATCAGTTCGAGGCCGCGCCGCGTCTGCTCGACGCCGAGCGCGGCGAACGGCTCGTCGAGGAGCACCAGCTTGCCGCCCCAGTGGACGAAGCGGTTCAGCTCGATCGCCTGGCGCTGGCCGCCGGAGAGATGCTCGACATTGGTGCGGAGCGACGGAATCTTGGTGCCGGCGGCGGCCATCGCCTTGGCGACCACGGCCTCCATTTCCTTTTCCTGCAGCACCGGCACGCCGAAAACCTTCTTCACGATCTCGCGGCCCATGAAGAAATTGGCGACGACATCGACATTCGTGCAGAGCGACAGGTCCTGGTAGACCGTCTCGATGCCCGCCGCCTTGCCGTCGGCCGGCGAGGTGAAATGGCGTTCGGCGCCGTCATAGACGACCTTGCCGGAGCTCGGCTCCAGGCCGCCCGAGATGATCTTCACCAGCGTCGACTTGCCGGCGCCATTGTCGCCCAGCAGAGCAACGACTTCGCCGCGCCCGATCTCGAAAGAGATGTCGCGCAGCGCCTGGATCGCGCCGAAGCTTTTGGAAATGTTCTCGAGCCGCAGGAGCGGGGCTTCGGTGGTCATGCAGCTACCTCCTTCTTGGTCGGGCCGGCCATGATCGGATCGCGCTCGGCCCGCTCCTCCTCGCCGGCGAAGAGGAGGCCAAATCGGGGCGACAGCACGCCGGAGATCGCCAGCGCGGCGGCGCCGCGCATGACGGCGTCCTTGCCCTCGGTCGAGAGCAGCAGCCGCGGCGACGTTCGCCCGCTGCGTTCGGCGACGGAATGCATCAGCGGCTCGGTCGCGGCGAACAACCGGCGCAGCAGTGCCTCGGAGACGAAGCCCGAGATGACGATGCCTTCCGGATCGAACAGGTTCTCGATCGTGGCGATCGCCCGCCGCAGCACGGGGGCGGTCTCGACGATCCAAGCCTCGACGACCTCTGGATGATCTTCCAGCGCCGTCTCGACGCGTGCGGTCGGGTCGACGGCCTTGAGGCGGCGGTCGAGCGCCTCCTGCGACACGTAGCGCTCGAGGCAACCGCGATTGCCGCAGGGGCAGAGGTCGCCGTCCGGCACGAGCGGGATATGGCCGATCTCGCCGGCATTGCCATGCGCGCCAAGCAGCACGCTGCCGCCATGCACCATGGCGCCGCCGAAGCCGACGCCGACATAGAGATAGTAGAAGGAACTGAGGCCCCGCCCCTTGCCATAGAGGCGCTCGCCCAGCGCCGCGGCGCTCGGCTCGGTGCCGACGAAGGTCGGAAGCCCGGTCATCGCGGTGAGGCGGGCGCCGACATCGACGCCCTTCCAGCCCTCGAGCGTCGTCGGACCAACGAAGCTCATGGATTCGACGTCGTTCGGCCCCGGCATGGCGACGCCGATGCCAAGCATCCGCCCCTCGGGCCTGAGCGCCCGCATCTCCGCGATCAGGATCTCGAAGATCTCGAAGGACCGCTCCGGGGTTACGGGCGCGAGCGCGTGATAGCGGCTGCCGATGATGTCGCCGGCCAGATTGACCAGCGCCGCGCCGATGCCGACCGGCGTCACGTGCAGACCGATGGCGAAGCCGCCGTCCGGGTTGAGCATCAGGCTGGTGCGCGGCAGCCCCCTGCCCTTCGGCGCCTCGCGGGCGCCCATGACGAAGCCCTGCAGTTCCAGTTCGCGGATGATGGTGGAAACGGTCTGGACGGTGAGGCCGACCTGGCGGGCGATGTCGCCACGGGCAATGGGCGCCTCCAGCCGGATCGTCTCGAGCACGATCCGCCGGTTATAGGGCCGCCCAAACTCCTGGTTCGTACCGCGCAGGGCCATCGTCACTCCCGTCCGATACCCCTACGTTAGACGGGCGATTTATTAAGTCAAATGGATTTCTAGATTAGGGAAACGCACCGGCGACAGCCGCCCCGGATCGGTGCGCAAGCGGCGCACAAGTCATGGAAAAGCCTGTGGAAGGGCTGTGGGACGCCTGGGCTCCGGTTGTGGACAAGCCGCGTCGGAAGCTGTGGGCAAGCCTATAGAGAGGCAGTTGAAAAGCACGGCAAAGGCCTGTGGAAGGCCTGGGGGCGAACGGTGCGTTCGCTGTGGATGGCGGTGGCCGGCGGCGCGGCATCCAGCCCGGCGCGGCGGCTGGCGCCGCGCCGGGAATTCGTTGGAAAGCGGTCCGCTTATTCGGCCAGTTCGAAGACGATGTCCTGCGCACCCTTCCAGAGGGTGAGCTTGCCGAGCGCGACGAGGTTCTCGCGGCCTTCGGTGATCGTCAGGAAATGGTTGCCGGCGAGCTGGCCGACCTTCGACGAGAAGTCGACGCCGCCATAGGCGAGCAGGATCTCGGTCTCGCTGATGCCGCCGGGATAGAGGATGAACTCGCCCGGAGCCGGGTGGCTGGTGTGGTTCTCGTAGCCGAGGCCGAGGTCGAGATCGCCAAGCGGGATCCAGCAGCCCTCGCCGCTCCAGCGGACATGGATGATCTTCTCGCGGTAGGGCAACAGCGACTTGAAGACGGCCGTCGTCTTCGGCGCGAGTTCTTCCTCGAGCTTGCCGTAGAAGGTGAACGGGCCGGCGGTGATTTTCAGCTTGGTCATTCGATCGCGTCTTTCTCGCTTCGCGCAGATTCTGTTCGTCGGCGGTCGCCGTTTCATCACAGTGACTTGATGGTCCGCCGCCCGCAACCGGTCCGGAAGACGGGAACGATGGCCGCGACCCGCCGTTTCCTCTGACTGTCACCTAGCACGAGGTTTGACATGTCCGCTTCCCTGAAAATCGTCATAGCAGCTTCAACGCTAGCCGCCATCTCGACGCTCGGAGCCGGCACAGCCACCGCCGCGACCCGCACCGGCACCCTCGTCTGCCGGGTAGCGCCCGGCATGGGCTTCATCGTGGGATCCAGCAAGAGGCTCGATTGCACCTACAACTCCAAGCGCGGCGCGGAGTATTACAGCGGCAAGATCAACAGGATCGGTCTCGACGTCGGCGTCACGACCGGAGGCCAGATCGTCTGGGCGGTGCTCGAGCCGTCCAGGCGGCACGGCGATCTCGCCGGGACCTACGCGGGCGCCACGGCGGAAGCTACGGCCGGCGTCGGGCTCGGCGCCAATGTGCTGGTCGGCGGCGGCAATGGCATCTCGCTGCAACCGCTCTCGGTTTCCGGACAGAAGGGGCTCGACCTCGCGGCCGGCATCGGTTCGGTAACGCTGAGCCGCACCCGCTAGCGCGACATCCTCACCCTAGCCAACCCGCATCATTTAGGGGATGGTCAACACAATTGTCATAAGCTGGGAACGCTGCTGCTTTGGGATGGGTCAACAAAGTGGTCATCCCAGGCTTTGGCCCCTCCCCGAAACGTGCGGGTTGGACCTATGCAGAGTGAGCCGAACACCGACAGCAAGATGTTCGACATCGCGCCGGTTTCGCTATGGGAAGAAGACTATAGCGGCCTGAAGGCGCTTTTCGACGAGTGGCGGCAGGCGGGGATCACGGATCTCGGCGCTTATCTGCGCGCCGACCTGTCGCGCGTGAAGAGCTGCTCAAGCCGCCTCCGCGTGCTCAAGGTCAACCGCAAGACGCTTTCCCTGCTAGAGGCGGACAGCCTCGAAGAGCTGGTCGCCAATCTCGGCAAGGTCTTTCGCGACGACATGCTCCACGCCCATGTCGACGAACTGGTCCAGCTCTGGAACGGGGACACCGAATTCACCAGCCATACCGTCAACTACACGCTGAACGGCAAGCGCCTCGACATCCAGCTGAAGGGCACCATCGTGCCCGGCTACGAAGCCGGCTGGGAGCGCGTGCTGGTGGCGATCGAGGACGTGACGGAGCGCGAGACGGCGCGCCGCGGCCTCGCCTCGAGCGAGCAATATGCCCGCGGCCTGTTCCACCACTCGCCCGTTTCGCTCTGGGTCGAGGACTTCTCCAGCGTCAAGCGGCTGATCGATGAGATCCGGCTGAAGGGAATCATCGACTTCCGCGTCTTCACCGACGTGCATCCCGAGTTCGTCACCCGCTGCATGAGTGAGATTCGCGTCATCGACGTCAACCGGCACACGCTGCAGCTTTTCGGCGCCGACGACATCGAGATGCTGCTGCTGCGCCTTGGCGACATCTTCCGCGACGGCATGAACCGGCCCTTCCGCGAGCAGTTGGTCGATCTCTGGGACGGCAAGCTTTTCCAGCAGCGCGAGGTCGTGAACTACGCCATCGACGGCAGGGAACTGCATCTGCACATGCAGTTCTCGGTCCTGCCAGGCCACGAGCGCGACTGGTCGCTGGTCCAGGTGGCGCTGACCGACATCACCGCGCGCAAGGCGGCCGAGGCCTATCTCGAATTCCTTGGCAAGCACGACGTCCTGACCAAGCTCTACAACCGCTCCTTCTTCGTCGACGAGCTGAACCGCCTGCGCCGCAACGGCCCGGCGCCGATCTCGATCATCATCATCGACCTGAACGGGCTGAAGGCCGCCAATGACCAGTGGGGCCACGCCGCCGGCGACGAACTGCTGCGCCGGGCCGGCGAGGTGCTGGGCAAGCTGGTGAGCGCGCCCGCCCATGCCGCGCGCATCGGCGGCGACGAATTCGCCGTGCTGCTGCCGGGCACCGACGAGGCCGGCGCCGAGCAGACGATCGAGGACATTCGCCGCCTGGTCGATCTCAACAACCAGTACTATTCCGCCACCAATCTGAGCCTGTCGATCGGCGCGGCGACGAGCACGCCGGGCGAAATACTGGAAGACGTGGTGAAGCGCGCCGACGCGCGCATGTACCAGGAAAAGCACCGCTATTACGGGCTGACGCCGCTGGAGAGCCGCCGGGAGGCGGCGCGCGCCGACGCCGACGTCTAGCTCCGAGCGGCATCCAGCAGGCGCACTGGAAGAAAGAAGCGCCTTCCGGTTGTGAAAAACCGCCGCAGGATGATCCTGGTCATCGCGGGGAAACCTTCTGTGCCTATACGATCACGGCAACGGATTGCGCGCCGATTCCCCGTGGGCGGCGCAGCGTCCGGATGACCGTGCATATCGAGGAAGCGAGATGACCCAGACGAGCCAAGACACGACCGGCGAAAACTTCGGCTATCAGGAGCGCGAGGCCGTCGCGGTCTTCGACAGCGAAGCCGCCCTCAACGCCGCCGTCGACGCGCTGATGCAGTTTGGCGTCCGCCAGGCGGATCTGAGCGTGCTGGCGCCGAGCGACAAGATCTCCGCTCCGGCCAGCGCCCTCGAAGACAAGGAAGACGCGCCGCGCGCCGCCTTCGTGACCAGCGATTCGCGCGTCGAAGGCGCGGCGGCGCTGACCGGCGGCCCGGCGTTGATCACCGGCCTCGGCGCGGCGCTCGTCGCCGGCACGGTCGGCGTCGCGATGATCCCGGCGCTGGCGGTGACGATCGGCGGCACGCTCGCCACCGGCTCGGCCGGCTTCCTGCTGTCGCGGCTGTTCGGCCGCAAGCATGCCGACGCGATCCACGAGCAGCTGAAGAATGGCGGCCTGCTCCTCTGGGTGCATGCTCCCGAGGCCAAGGACGACGAGCGCATCCTCGCCATCCTGCGCAACAATGGCGGCCGTGACGCTCATGTGCATGTCGTGCATCGCCGCTGGGGCACGGACGACGTGCCGTTCGAAAACGCCCAGCCCGACCCGCTGCTCAAGCTCTGATACCGAAGTTCATCGATGCCGAAGTCCATCGCCTGGCCCCGGCCGGGCGATGGCTTCAGTCGTGATAGACGACGGAGCGGCCGCCATCCATGGTCAGCACCGAGCCGGTGCTGAAAGCGGATTCGTCGCTGGCGAGAAACACCGCCGCATGCGCGACCTGTTCCGGCGTGCCGATGCGGCGGAGCGGGATCAGCCCCTCGATCCGCGCCCGCGCCGCCGCGGGATCCGGAAATTCCGCCAGCCAGTCCCGGACCTTGTCGGTCTCGATATAGCCGGGCGCGATCGCATTGATGCGGATGCCCTGCGGCGCATAGTCGACGGCGAGCGCCCGGGTCAGGCCAAGCAGGCCGTGCTTGGCGACCGGATAGGGAAATGTACCCGGGATGATCGAGAAGGCATGGGTGGAGGCGATGTTGACGATCGCGCCCCGCCCTGCCGCCAGCATGGCGGGCAACACGGCGCGGATCATGTGCCAGGCGCCTTCGAGGTTGACGGCCATGCAGCGCTGCCAGGCCTCGTCGGATAGCTCGAGCGGATCGGCGAAGACGTTGATGCCGGCATTGTTGACCAGCACGTCGACCCGGCCATGGCGCGCGAGGATCGCCGCGACGGCCGCCTCGACCGCCGCGCGTTCCCCGATGTTCGCCACCGCCGTCATCGGCCGCGCTCCCGTCGCGCCGAGTTCGGCGGCGAAGGCGGCGAGCCCATCCGCGTCGATGTCGACCAGGCCGAGCTGCGCGCCCTCGGCGGCGAAGGCGCGGGCGATCGCCGCGCCGATGCCGCGCGCCGCGCCGGTGACGATCGCGACCTTGTCCGTGAGACGTCCCGTCATGACGCGCGCCTACCAGTCGACGATGGTGCCGTCCGGCAGGACGGCTTCGCGGGTCGGGAACGGCTCCTGCTTCCAGGGATGCTTCGCCGCCACGGCGAGATCGACCTCGACGCCGAGGCCGGCCGCCTGCGGCACCTGCCAGGCGCCGTCGACGCGCTCGATCGGCCCCTGCACGACGTCGAAATACCAGGGCACCGCGCCGGTCATCTCCTCCTGGATGATGACGTTGGGCGTCGCGACATCGAAATGCAGCGCCGCGACGCCGGCGATCGGCCCGAGCGGATTGTGCGGGGCGAGGCCGATGCCGGCCACTTCCGCCAGCGCCGCGATCCGGCGCGCCTCGCTGAAGCCGCCGCAATGGCAGAGATCCGGCTGCGCCACCGTCATCGTGCGCGCCTCGATATAGGGCGCGAATTCGGCGGCGCTCGTCAGCCGCTCGCCATGCGCGATGGCGACCGGCGAGGCGTCCGCGATCACCTTCATCGAGGCGACGTCGCCGGGCGGGATCGGCTCCTCGGCAAACATGACATTGAACGGCTCCAGCGCGCGCAGATAGGAGAGCGCGGCGCCGGCCGAGGCGCAGCGGCCGTGGAAATCGACCATCAGCTCTATCTCGGGCCCGACCGCATCGCGCAGCGCCGCCATGCTCCGGACGAAGTCGTCGATCGCGGCCGGCGTCGCCGTGTAGTGGGTGTAGGGCACGTTGACGACCTTCATCGCCTTGTAGCCCTGCTCCTTGACGGCAAGGCCGCGCTCGACCAGCGAAGACGCGTCCATCGAATGATAGACGGCGTCCATCTGGCCGAGGCCGAGATGGGTATAGACCGGCACGCGGTCGCGCACCTTGCCGCCGAACAGCCGCCAGACCGGCACGCCGAGCGATTTGCCGAGAATGTCCCAGAGCGCCATCTCGATGCCCGACAGCGCCGTCATGCCGATGACGCCGAGCGGCTGCCAGAAGCCGTGCTTCTTCATCGCGCGGACGGCGTTCTCAATGTCGCGCGGGTCATGCCCAAGCAGGATCGGTTCGAGATCGGCGATGGCGCCGACAATGGCGCGCGCCTTCCATTCCAGCGTCGCCTCGCCCCAGCCATGGAGCCCCGGCTGATCGGTCAGGACGCGGACGAACACCCAGTTCCGCATCTCCGCATTGACGACATGCGTCTCGATGCCGGTGATCTTCATGAGAGGCCTCGATGCCGTCCCGTCCGGCGGGACCTGAAGGGAAAGCGCGGCGTCCGCGCCGCCGGGCGTTCAACCGCAGCACGCCGGACAGCATCGGAGGCTAGAAACAATGATCATACCCGTCAATCTTGTTGTATGATCATTTCATGATCGAAACCCGAACCAAGGCGGACGCCGTCCCTGGAGCGCCGCGCCGGACCCGGCCGCGCGTGCAGAACGAGATCGTGGCGGCGCTCGCCCGGTCGATCGCAAGCGGCACGTACCCTGCCGGCACGCGGCTGCCGCGCGAGCAGGATCTCTGCGCCCGCTTCGGCGTCAGCCGCACGGTCATCCGCGAGACGCTGAAGGTGCTGGAATCGAAGGGGCTGCTGCGCGGCAAGCCGCGCGTCGGCACGTTCGTGCGCGCCAAGGCCGAGTGGAACCAGCTCGATCCGGACATCCTGACCTGGCTCGGGGCCGATTTTCTCGACGAGGCGCTGCTGCGCTCGGTCCTCGAGGCGCGGCGGGCGATCGAGCCGATGGCCGCCGAACTCGCGGCCTCCCGGGCGACGCTGCAGGAAATCGCCGACATGGACGAGGCCTGGCGACAGATGGCGGGCGCGACGGACACGGGCGCCTTCACGGCGGCCGACCTCCGCTTCCACGCGCTCCTGCTCGGGGCGAGCCACAACCCGGTCTTCGCCCGGTTCTCCGGCCTGGTCCACGCGGCGCTGGAAAAGGCGTTCGACGCGTCCAACCGCGCCGTGCCGGACCATGCCGAGACGCTCCGCCTGCACCGGGACCTGGTCGAGGCGCTGCGGCTGCGCGACGCCGCCGGCGCAAGGATGGCGGTCGAAGCCATCCTCGCCCGGGCCGAGCACGATCTCGCCCGCGTGCTGGACGCGGCGGCGGCAAGGGGCTGAGCCGGCGGCGATGACGCCGGCTCGGCTTTCTTGGATCAGGCGGTCAGCGCCGCAGCGTTGTCAGCCGCATAAGTCTCGACCGAGCGCGGCGACTTGCCGGTGAGGGTCTCGACATCCTTCGTCACCACGGCCGTCCAGCCCTGGCGCACCGGGTAGAAGATCGAAGTCAGCAGGCGGGCATAGTCCTCCGGCACGCCGGCGCCGGTCAGGATGGCAATGAACGCGTCGTCCTCGACCGGGGTATAGGCGATCTCTTTGCCGACAACACCGGAAAGGATCGTCGCCGCCTCGGCATAGCCAAGTGCCTCCGGGCCGGTCAGGTTGAAGGCGCGGCCGTCGAAGCGATCGGTGGTCAGCGCGGCCGCGGCGCTCTCGGCGATGTCGCGGACATCGATGAAGCTCGACTTGCCGTCGGCCGCCGGCACGGCGATCGCGCCATGATCGACGCCGGCCTTCCAGTAGGTATGGAAATTGTCGGCGAACCAGTTCGGCCGCAGGATCACATAGGGCACGCCGGATTTCTCGATCGCGATCTCGACCTGGCGATAGGGGATGGAATCGTCCGCCTCGACGCCGAAGACGCTCTGGAACACGATCTTGACGCCGCGCGCCGCGGCCGCCTCGACCACCGGCAGCAGCAGTTCCTTCGCCGCGACATAGCCGGCCGGCAGCATGACATAGGCGCGGTCGACGCCGTCGAAGGCCGGGCCGAAGCTCGCCGGATCGGCATAGTCGAACACGACGCCCTCGGCGCCCTCCACCGGCTGGCCGGATCGCGACGCGGCCTTGACCGCCTCGCCTTTCGCCAGCAGCGCCTTCACCAGCGGCCGGCCGACATTGCCGGTCGCGCCGAGCACCAGAATCTTCTTCGTCATCACGATCATCCCAGTTTCATTTGGAAACCTTGTTTCGATTTGCTACATACTGCGGATTGAGACAGCGAAGAAGAGAGCACTTTCAGCTCACAAGGTTCCCTCGAGGATACCGGCTACCCGGAGAAGACGGATGGAAACGACAACGCTGCAGCGCGCCTATGACGTCTACGAAGATCGCTGCCCGACCCGGCTGGTGCTGGACCGGATCGCCGACAAATGGGCGCTTCTGATCCTCGACCGGCTCGATGGCGAACCGGTGCGGTTCAACCACATCCGGCGCGACATCAAGGGCATCTCGCAGAAGGTGCTGTCGCAGACGCTGAAGAAGCTGGAGCGCGACGGGCTGGTCTCGCGCACCGTCTTCGCCACCGTGCCGGTGACGGTCGAATACGCGCTGACGCCGCTCGGCCGCACACTCACGGAAACGGTGGCGACGCTGGCCCACTGGGCCGAGCGCAACATGGATGCCGTGCTGACGGCGCAGCGGACTTATGACGCGGCGGCGGAGCTGCGCTGAGGTGGCTCCTTCTTATCAAGGGGCGAAGCCCCTCCATTTCACCCCTCCCTGAGGGAGAGGTGAAATGGAGCGTGGAGGATAGAGGGGTGTGCCAAGCTGACATCAGCCCCGATCTCTCGTGGGCAAGGGTCTTCCTGATCAATCCCAGGCGAGCGCGCCGCCGTTCTGGTATTCGATCACGCGCGTCTCGAAGAAGTTCTTCTCCTTCTTGAGATCCATCGCCTCCGACATCCACGGGAACGGATTTTCCGTCTCCGGGAACACCGGCGCGAGACCGAGCTGGGCGCAGCGGCGGTTGGCGATGAAGTGCATGTAGCTCTCGCACAGCGCCGCATTGAGGCCGAGGAAGCCGCGCGGCATCGTGTCCCGGCCATAGGCGGCCTCGAGCTCGGCCGCTTCGCGGATCATCGAACGCAGCTCGTCCTGGAACGCCGCCGTCCACAGATGCGGGTTCTCCGCCTTGATCTGGTTGATGACGTCGATGCCGAAGTTCAGGTGAATCGACTCGTCGCGCAGGATGTACTGGTACTGCTCGGCGATGCCGACCATCTTGTTGCGCCGGCCGAGCGACAGGATCTGCGCGAAGCCGGTATAGAACCACATGCCCTCGAAGATGACGTAGAAGGCGACGAGGTCGCGCATAAACGCCTGGTCGGTCTCGGGCGTGCCGGTCTTGAAGTCGGGATCGTCGAGATGCTGGGTGTGCTTCAGCGCCCATGCCGCCTTGTCGGTGATCGACGGCACTTCCCGGTACATGTTGAACAGCTCGCCCTCGTCGAGGCCGAGGCTTTCGACGATGTACTGGAAGGTGTGCGTGTGCACGGCCTCCTCAAACGCCTGGCGCAGCAGGTACTGCCGGCATTCGGGATTGGTCAGGTGGCGGTAGATCGCCAGCACGATGTTGTTGGCGACGAGCGATTCCGACGCCGCGAAGAAGCCGAGATTGCGCTTGATGGCGCGGCGCTCGTCCTCGGTCAGCCCGTCCTTCGACTTCCAGAGCGCGATGTCGGCCTGCATCGAGACCTCGGTCGGCATCCAGTGGTTGTTGCAGCCGGCGAGGTACTTTTCCCAGGCCCAGCGATATTTGAGCGGCAGCAGCTGGTTCACGTCGGCGCGGCAATTGATCATCGCCTTGTCGTCGACGGAAACGCGGCCACCGGCGCGGTCGATGGCGCCGAGGCCGGTGGCGTCGGCGGACGAGTCACCCTGCCCGGCGGTCGCGAGAAGCGCGCCCGGCGCGGAAGCGGATTTGGGTTCGGACCAATCGAGCATGGTCAACTCCTTTGATTTTTTGGCTGCGCGGCACGGAGGCGCGCGGCAGGAGAATTCTTCGCCTCTCCCCGAGGGAGGCCGCAGCATTGACGGGAAAGCCCCTCACCCCAGCCCTCTCCCGCAAGCGGGAGAGGGGGCAAGGGAGACCTCGCTTCTCCATCGGCACCGTCTGAAAAACCCTCGCCCGCTTGCGGGAGAGGGTTGGGTGAGGGTCTTGCTTGCTTATCGGCCCTTGATTGCCATTAGCGAAGCCGCCCTTCCCCAGATCTTACTGGCAGGTCTTGCTTACTGGCAGGCTTCGCATTCCGGATCGTCGATCGAGCAGGCCTTGCCCCAGGCTTCGCCGATCGGGATGGCGATCGGCTCCGGCGCGGCCTTCAGGGCTGCCGGCACGAGGATCGGCGCGGCGGCGGCCGGCGCCGTGGCCATCACCGCCGAGACGGCGTTCAGCTTGCCGTCCGTGCCCTTCAGCGTCGACTTCTCGACATGCGTCGCCGAGCGCGAGCGCAGGTAATAGGTCGTCTTCAGGCCGCGCTGCCAGGCAAGCCGATAGAGCGCGTCGAGCTTCTTGCCCGAGGGATTGGCGATGTAGAGGTTGAGCGACTGCGCCTGGTCGATCCACTTCTGCCGGCGCGCCGCCGCCTCGATCAGCCAGGACGAGTCGATCTCGAAGGCGGTGGCGTAGAGCGCCTTCAGATCGCTAGGGATGCGGTCGATCGGGCCGATGCTGCCGTCGAAATACTTGAGGTCCGAGACCATCACCTCGTCCCAGAGGCCGCGCGCCTTCAGATCATGCACCAGGGCGGCGTTCACCACGGTGAAATCGCCCGACATGTTCGATTTGACGAAAAGGTTCTGGTAGGCCGGCTCGATCGACTGCGCCACGCCGCAGATATTGGAGATCGTCGCGGTCGGCGCGATCGCCATGGTGTTGGAATTGCGCATGCCGACGGTCTTCACCCGCTCGCGCAGGCCTTCCCAGTCGAGCACCGTCGAGCGGTCGAGATCGAGGCCGCCACGGGCTTCCGCCAGCAGCTCGACCGAATCGATCGGAAGAACGCCCTGCGACCACAGCGAGCCTTCAAAACTCGGATAGCGGCCGCGCTCGGCGGCAAGGTCGGTCGAGGCCGAGATCGCATGGAACGAGATCGCCTCCATGCTCTCGTCGGCGAAGCGGACGGCCGCCTCGGAAGCGTAGGGAATGCGCAGCGCCTGCAGGGCGTCCTGGAAGCCCATCAGGCCAAGGCCGACCGGACGATGGCGCAGGTTGGAGCGGCGCGCCTCCGGGATCGTGTAGAAATTGATGTCGATGACGTTGTCGAGCATCCGCATCGCCGTCTGGACGGTGCGCGCCAGCCGGTCGAGATCGAGGCCGTCGCCGACGATGTGGTGGGCGAGGTTGATCGAGCCGAGATTGCAGACCGCGACCTCGTCGTTCGAGGTGTTGAGCGTGATCTCGGTGCAGAGATTGGACGAGTGCACCACGCCGGCATGGCGCTGCGGCGAGCGGATGTTGCAGGGATCCTTGAAGGTGATCCAGGGATGCCCGGTCTCGAACAGCATGGTCAGCATGCGGCGCCAGAGATCGGTCGCCTTGACCTCCTTGTGGACGCGCATCTCGCCGCGCTTCGCCTTCGCCTCGTAGCCCTCATAGGCGGTCTTGAAGGCGGGGCCGTAGAGGTCGTGCAGGTCCGGCGTCTCGTCGGGCGAGAACAGCGTCCAGACGCCATCCTCGGCCACGCGCTGCATGAACAGGTCCGGCACCCAGTTGGCGGTGTTCATGTCATGCGTGCGGCGGCGATCGTCGCCGGTGTTCTTGCGGAGATCGAGGAATTCCTCGATGTCGACATGCCAGGTCTCGAGATAGGCGCAGACAGCGCCCTTGCGCTTGCCGCCCTGGTTGACGGCGATCGCGGTGTCGTTCGCCACCTTCAGGAACGGCACCACGCCCTGGCTCTCGCCATTCGTGCCCTTGATGTGAGCGCCGAGGCCGCGCACGCGCGTCCAGTCATTGCCGAGGCCGCCGGAATACTTTGCCAGCAGCGCATTGTCCTTCACCGACTTGAAGATGCCGTCGAGATCGTCCGGCACCGTGGTCAGGAAGCAGGAGGAAAGCTGCGGCCGGAGCGTGCCGGAATTGAACAGGGTCGGCGTCGAGGCCATGAAATCGAAGGACGACAAGAGGTCGTAGAACTCGATCGCGCGCGTCTCGCGGTCGATCTCGCGCAGCGCCAGGCCCATGGCGACGCGCATGAAGAAGGCCTGCGGCAGCTCGATGCGGGTGCCGCCGGTCTGCAGGAAATAGCGATCGTAGAGGGTCTGCAGGCCCAGGAACTGGAAGTTGAGGTCGCGTTCGGGCTTCAGCGCCGCGGCAAGGCGGGCGAGGTCGTAGCGGCCGAGCTCGGGATCGACCAGCTCGTGCTCGATGCCGACGCGGATGAAGGCGGGGAAATAGTCGGCATAGCGGGTCGCCATCTCGGCCTGGGTCGGCTGCGCCACGACGCCCTCGACGAAGGAGACGGCCTCGGCGCGCAGCATGTCGAGCAGCAGGCGGGCGCTGACAAAGGCGTAGTTGGGCTCGCTCTCGACCAGCGTGCGCGCCGCCATCACCGGCGCCAGCGCCAGCTCGGCCGGCGAGATGCCGTCATAGAGGTTGCGGCGCGTCTCGGCGAGGATCGCGGCGGCGTCGACATCGGCGAGGCCGGCGCAGGCCTCGTCGACCACGAGCTGCAGGCGGCGCTCGTCGAGCGGGCGGAGGATGCCGTCGGCGCCGCGCACCTGGAACAGCGGCGCGCCGACGGGAACGGCCGCCTCGGCCGTGCGGCGGGCTCGGGCGCGCTCCTCGCGATAGAGCACATAGGCGCGGGCGACCTTGTGGTGCTCGCCGCGCATCAGCGCCAGCTCGACCTGGTCCTGCACGTCCTCGATATGCAGCGCGCGATCGGAGCCGACGCGGCGCGTCAGCGCGCTGACGATCTGGCCGGTCAAATCGTCGACGATCTCGTGCACGCGGCGCGAGGCGGCGGCGCTGTTGCCCTCGACGGCGAGAAACGCCTTGGTGAGCGCGACGGCGATCTTGGCGGCGTCGAAGGGCGACACCGAGCCGTTGCGGCGAATGACATGAAAGGCCGGCGTGGCGGCGGCAGACGCCTTGGACGGAACCGGAACCGGCGAATGCGACGGGTTGGACGCGAGGGGTACGCTGCGGTCGGAATCGATCGTGAGTGACATCGGCTTCAGCCCAGATGTTGGAGCGGGGGCAAGCCGAAGCGAATGGAACGCGCGGCCCGAAAAAGGCCGCACGGTTCCAGCGCTCCACCGGGACACCCCGCCCGAGGACGTTTTCAATCTGTCGAGGCAGGTCTCCTGGCTCACGGGTCGTCGTTCTGCCCACCTTCCCGGAACCTCACGGTTCCAGTGGTCTCTCCGGACAGATACTCGCCGTTCACAGTTGCGGGGGCAGCTCCGGCTTCACCCTTTTCAGGGCGTCCCGGCATTCCCTCAAACTCCCGGATCTTGCGACTCGAAAGAGCCTCGACACGCAGATGTAGTGCGCTTCTCGGCTTTCTCCGTCAACATGTAGTTATTCTTGACTCACAACGAATCAGGTGGGCGGCCGGCCTCAGCAGGCGCTCGCATACATGCCGGTGGTGCGGAACTCGGTCGGACTGGTGCCGAAGAAGCGGCGGAACACCTTGGCGAAATAGTTGGAATCGTCGAAGCCGGACAGCACCGCGACCTCCTTCACCGACAAGACCTGCTGGCCGGCGAGCAGGCGGGCGGCGCGGCGCATCCGCTCCTGCAGCACGAACTCGGCCGGCGGCATGCCCTCGCTCGCCGCGAACATGCGCGAGAAATGCGCCCGGCTGAAGCCGGAGAATTCGGCCAGCTCCGGCACCGACAGCGGCTTGTCGAGATTCGCGAGGATGTGCTCGATCACGCGCTGGATGACGCCATTGTCGGCGAGCGAGGCGCCATGCGAGCCGAACACGTCGTCATAGAGCGCCGTCGCCGCCTCGTAGGCGATCGCCGAAGCCGCGCCGGGGGTCTCGCCGCCGCCCTCGACCAGCCGCAGGCTGCAATCGGCGAGGTGGTCGATGGTGTCGGGCCGGAGCCGCAGGATCGGCCCCGTCGCCTCCAGGATCGAGCGATGGATGCGGAGCGCTTCCTGCCCGTTCATCGAGATCCAGAAGAACTCCCAGGGCGTGCCCGGCTCGACGGAATAGCAGTGGTTGTGCGGCACGATCACCAGCATCGTCTCGCCCGCGCCGACGCGATAATTGCGCCGCTCATAGCGCAGGTTGCCGAAGCCCGAAACGGTGTGCTGAAGCACGGTGAAAGGGGTCTGGCCGCGCTTGCGGCCGTCCCAGCTATAGCTCGCGTCGCTGCGCGTCTCGTAGCCCGTGCTGGTCGGCATGGTGTGCAGCCTGTGGCGGCCGCGCGGCAGCGAAACCGTCTTCATGACCGGGGCGCGAAGCGCCAGTTTGTCGAGCATAAAATCACCCGCGAAAGCACAAATTCTCTCTGGTCCGTGCCTGAACCTTGCGCATACTAGCCTCACGCAGAGCGACCGGGCGAAGAAAAAGAGCAGCCGGATGAGCCAATACCACCCAAGGCTGCCAGCGCCCTGCCGAATTCGAGGCAATTTCGAACCTTTTCTGAATGCCCCATCGCGCCGCGCGGCCTGGCATAGCGCCGCTGGCGCGACGCGCCGCCCCCGAGGAACCCCAGAAACGCCATGTCTAGTTTCAAGATCGCCATTATCGGCGCCGGCAGCGTCGGCTTCACCAAGAAGCTGGTCTCCGACATCCTCTGCGTGCCGGAACTGCGCGAGGTCGAATTCGCGCTGACCGACATCAGCGAGCACAATCTCTCCATGGTCCGCCAGATCCTCGACCGCATGGTCGCGGAGAACAAGCTGCCGACCCGGATCACGGCGACCACCAACCGCCGCGAGGCGCTGGCCGGCGCCCGCTACGTGATCAGCTGCGTGCGCGTCGGCGGCCTCGAAGCCTATGCCGACGACATCCGCATCCCGCTGAAATACGGCGTCGACCAGTGCGTCGGCGACACGATCTGCGCCGGCGGCATCCTCTATGGCCAGCGCAACATCCCGGTCATCCTCGATTTCTGCAAGGACATCCGTGAAGTCGCCGAGCCGGGCGCGCGATTCCTGAACTACGCCAACCCGATGGCGATGAACACCTGGGCGGCGATCGAATACGGCAAGGTCGACACGATCGGCCTCTGCCACGGCGTGCAGCATGGCGGCGAGCAGATCGCCGAGGTGCTCGGCGCCACCGACGAGAGCGAGTTGGAATTCATCTGCTCGGGCATCAACCACCAGACCTGGTACGTCGACATCCGCTTCCGCGGCCGCAAGATCGGCAAGGACGAACTGATCGCCGCCTTCGAGGCGCATCCCGTCTATTCGCAGCAGGAAAAGGTCCGCATCGACGTCCTGAAGCGCTTCGGCTTCTACTCGACCGAGAGCAACGGCCACCTGTCGGAATACCTGCCCTGGTACCGCAAGCGGCCGGACGAGATCCATCGCTGGATCGACATGTCGAACTGGATCCATGGCGAGACCGGCGGCTATCTCCGCCATTCGACCGAGACGCGCAACTGGTTCGAGACCGACTTCCCGAAGTTCCTGGAAGACGCCGGCAAGCCGCTCGATCCGAAGAAGCGCTCGAACGAGCATGCCAGCCACATCCTCGAGGCGCTGGAGACCGGGCGCGTCTATCGCGGCCACTTCAACGTCAAGAACCGCGGCATCATCGCCAACCTGCCGGAGGACGCGATCATCGAGTCGACCGGCTTCGTCGACCGTTTCGGCCTCAACATGACGGCCGGCATCCGCTTGCCGGAGGCCTGCGCCGCCACCTGCCTGTCGTCGATCAACGTCCAGCGCATGGCGGTGCATGCCGCCGTCACCGGCGACGTCGAGCTCCTGAAGCTCGCCGTGCTGCACGACCCGCTGGTCGGCGCGATCTGCCAGCCGGACGAGGTCTGGCAGATGGTCGACGAGTTGCTGGTCGCCCAGGCGCGCTGGCTGCCGCAATACGCCCACGCCATCGACGACGCCAAGGCGCGGCTCGCCAACAAGACGGTCGCCACCCGCGACTGGCAGGGCGCCGCCCGGCGCGAAGTCCGCGGCATCGAGACCGTCCGCGCCGAGCGGGCCAAGGAAAGGGCCGAGGCGGCGGAGTAGCCGCCGGCCCGACAGCTGGATCCGGCGCGGCGGGAGGAGCCACCGCGCCGGATCGGTGGCCGCTGACGCGCCCTTGGGACGGCGCTTCGGCGGCTGCCGCTGTGGAATGCAAAAGGGACTAGGCGGCGGCGCGTCGCGTCGATGCCGTTCAAAGGGGAGGAACTATGAACAGATACGCATTGGCTCTTGGTGGGGCCGGCCTGCTCCTGAGCGTTTCGGTCCTGGCCGCGACGGCCCAGGTGAAGGCTCCGATCACGCCGCCCGATCCGCCGAAATTCGATGCCCAGGGCAAGATCGACTATGTCGGCGTGAACGACATCCTCGAATTCAAGGCGCTGCCCGAATATCACGAGCCCGACTGGGTCACGAAGAACTTCGTCGCCACCGGCAAGCTGCCCGCCGTCAAGGACCGCCTGCCGAAGGAGCCGATGGTCTACAAGAAGAGCAACACCGTCGACGGCATCGGCGTCTATGGCGACACGATGCGCCACGTCATCGGCGGCCGGCCGGAAGGCTGGAACTACACCGCCGGCCAGTCGCAGGGCTGGGGCGGCATCGACATCGGCCTGTCCGAGTGCCTGACCCGCACGGGTCCGCTGTTCCAGATCAAGGTCGACGAACTGCAGCCGCTGCCGAACCTCGCCAAGAGCTGGGAATGGTCGGAAGACGGCCACACGCTGACCATGCACCTGGTCGAAGGCGCCAAGTGGTCGGACGGCGTGCCCTTCACCACCGCCGACGCGATGTTCTACTGGAACGACAACGTCAACGATCCGAACGTCACGCCATTGAACGGCGCCACGCCGGCCTCGTTCGGCGAAGGCACGACGCTGAAGGCGGATGGCGACTACACGCTGATCTGGACCTTCAAGGAAGCGTTCCCGAAGCAGTATCTCTACCAGATGGCCTATGGCACCTTCTGCCCCGGCCCGGCGCATATCCTGAAGCCGCAGCATCCGAAATACTCGAAGAACACCTACGAGCAGTACAAGAACGCCTTCCCGCCGGAATATCTGAACATGCCGGTGATGGGCGCCTGGGTGCCGGTCGAATATCGCCCCGACGACATCATCGTCATGCGGCGCAACCCCTACTACTGGAAGGTCGACGAGGCGGGCAACCAGCTGCCTTACCTGAACGAGCTGCACTACAAGCTCTCGACCTGGGCGGACCGCGACGTGCAGGCGGTGGCCGGTTCGGGCGACTTCGCCAATCTCGAGCAGCCGGAAGGCTTCGTCGAGGCGCTGAAGCGCTCGGCGAGCGCCGACGCCCCGGCCCGGCTCGAATTCGGCCCGCGCATCATCGGCTACTCGCTCTACCCGAACCTCTCGGCCAATGGCTGGGGCGAGCCGGACGAGCGCGGCCAGGCCGTGCGCGAACTGAACCGCAACGAACACTTCCGCAAGGCGATCACATCGGCCGTCGACCGCAAGCGCCTCGGCGAGTCGCTCGTCAAGGGTCCGTTCACGACGATCTACCCGGGCGGCATCTATTCCGGCACGACCTACTACGACAAGGATTCGACCGCCTACTATCCCTTCGACCTCGAAGGCGCCAAGGCTGAACTGGCGCTGGCCGGGCTGAAGGACACGGATGGCGACGGCATCGTCAACTTCCCGGCGGGAACGGCGGGCGGCAAGAACGTCGAGGTCACCCTCCTCGTCAACGCCGACTACCAGACCGACAAGAGCCTCGCCGACGGCATCGTCGCGATGATGGAGCCGCTCGGCATCCGCGTCCTGTTGAATCAGGTCGAGGGCAAGCAGCGCGATGCACTGGCACAGGGCGGCCAGTTCGACTGGATGGTCCTGCGCAACCAGGAAGAGCTGACCTCCGTCGTGCAGAAGACGGTGAACCTCGCGCCGGTCGGCCCGAAGACCAGCTGGTTCCACCGCGCCGGCAAGGATGGCCAGCTCGACCTGCTGCCGTTCGAGACCGAGATCGTCGACGTCGTGAACAAGTTCATCACGACGCCGGACGCGACCGAGAAGAAGGAGCTGATGAAGCAGTTCCAGAAGCTCTACACCGACAATGTCTACGGCATCGGCCTGACCCAGTATCCGGGCGCTCTGATCATCAACAAGCGCTTCGCCAACATCCCGAAGGGCGTGCCGATCAACCTGTTCAACTGGGCTGAGGACAGCATCATCCGCGAGCGCGTGTTCGTGCCGGCCGACAAGCAGGGCAAATACGAACTGTTCCCGGAGACGCTGCCCGGCGCTCCCGGCGGCAAGGAAGGACCGGCCAAAGGCTGACCGGCAGCGGGCTGACGACCGAGCCCGTTCCATAGATCCGGACAAGGGGGCGGCATGCCGCCCCCTTGTTACCCTCCGGCCCAAGCAGGGAGCTGTTGCCCCCCATGTTTCGCTTCCTGATCATGCGGATCCTCGCGGCGATCCCGGTGCTGATCGTGCTCAGCGTCGTGACCTTCGCCATCATCCAGGCTCCGCCCGGCGACTATGCCGACTTCATCCGTGCGCAGTTGATGAACCAGGGCGGCGCTTCCGCCGTCGTCGCCGAGGCGCAGGCCGAGGCCTACCGCCAGGCGCATGGCCTGAACGACCCGATCATCGTGCAGTATTTCCGCTGGATCTGGGGCATCCTGACCCGCTTCGATTTCGGCGACAGCTTCTTCTACAATAAGCCCGTCTCGACGGTTGTGGCCGAAAGGCTGCCGCGCACCCTGCTGCTGGCGCTCACCTGCCACATCCTGGCGTCGATGTTCGGCATCGCCTTCGGCATCATCGCCGCGACCCGCCAGTACAGCTGGATCGACTCGACGCTCTCCTTCGTGTCGTTCCTCGGCATGACGGTGCCGCGCTTCCTGATGGCGATCATCATCGTCTACATCCTCGCCTTCAAACTGAACGTGCAGGAGATCGGCAGCTTCTTCTCGCCGCAATATGGCGGCGCGCCCTGGTCCTGGGCCAAGTTCGTCGATCTGGTGAAGCATATCTGGCCCGTTGTCGCGATCGCGACCTTCGGCGGCCTCGCCTACAACATGCGCGTCATGCGCGGCAATCTGCTCGACACGCTGAACGCCCAATATGTCGAGACGGCGCGGGCAAAGGGCCTGCGGGAATCGCAGGTCGTCCTGCGCCATGCCGTGCCCAACGCGCTGCATCCGCTCGTCATGTATCAGGGCGTCGTGCTGCCCTACATGCTGACCGGCGAGATCGAGGTGGCGATCGTCTTCGCGCTCGCCACGGTCGGCCCGGCCATCGTCGGCTCGATGGCGGTCGGCGACGTCTATGTCACCGCGACCTTCATGCTGGTGCTCGCGACAACCCTGATCATCGGCAACATCATCGCCGACATGCTGCTGGCGCTGCTCGATCCGCGCGTTCGGCTGGGCGGAGGCAACGCATGACCGACACGACCGATACGACGACCACGTTGCCGCCCGCGAGCCCGAGCACCACCAACGCTCGCTTCGCCCATGGCAACGAGGGCTACTTCGCCCTCGTCTGGCGCCGCTTCCGCCGCTCGGTGATGGGCATGATCGGCCTCGTCATGGTGATCGGCCTGCTGCTGATGGCGCTGTTCGCCGATTTCGTGGCGCCGGTGGACCCGCGCGCCAACGGCATCGGCTTCGCCCCGCCCGACCACATCTCCTTCTTCGAGCCGGACGGCTCCTTCACCTTCGTGCCGCGCATCTATCCGATCGTCGAGACGGACGAACTCGACCCGGTGACCTTCCAGCCGATGAACGGCCCGGATCTCAAGAACCCGCATGTGCTGAGCCTGTTCGTGCGCGGCTTCGACTACAAGATCCTCTGGCTGATCCCGTCCAACATCCACCTGTTCGGCTCGCGCGACGGGGCGCCGATCCACCTGCTCGGCACCGACAAGTTCGGCCGTGACATTCTTTCCCGCGGCATCGTCGGGTCGCGCATCTCGCTTACTATCGCGCTGATCGTCGTCTTCATCACCACCACCGTCGGCACCACGATCGGCATCACCTCGGGCTATATGGGCGGACGGATCGATGCCTGGGTGCAGCGCTTCGTCGAGCTGGTGCTCGCCTTCCCGCAATTGCCGCTCTACCTGGCGCTGACCTCATTGATTCCGATCACGGCGCCCTCCAACGTCTTCATCGCCTTCGTCATCGGCGTGATGGCGGCGCTCGGCTGGGCGCAGCTGTCGCGCGAGGTGCGCGGCAAGACGCTGGCGCTGGCGCGCGTCGAATATGTCCGCGCCGCCATGGCGATCGGCGCCGGCGACGGGCGGATCATCTTCCGCCACATCCTGCCCAATGTCATGAGCCACGTGATCGTCGGCGTGACGCTGGCGATCCCGACCATCGTGCTGCTCGAATCCTTCCTGGGTTTCCTCGGCTTCGCCGTGAAGCCGCCGCTGATCTCCTGGGGCCTGATGCTGCAGGATACCGGCGCCTTCTCGGTGATCGGCTCCTATCCGTGGATCCTCTCCCCCGTCGTCTTCGTGCTGATCACCGTCTTCGCGTTCAACGCGCTTGGCGATGGCCTGCGCGACGCGATCGACCCGTATTAGGAGGCGAAGCACATGGCTCCGACCCCAAACGAATTCGCCCCGGCCGAACGCTACGACCTGAACGCGCATGGCCGCGAGCTGATCCTCGACGCCCGCAACGTCGCCGTCACCTTCAAGGTCGAGGGTGGCACCGTCGATGCCGTGCGCGACGTCTCGTTCCAGCTGCACAAGGGCGAGACGATCGCCATCGTCGGCGAGAGCGGCTCCGGCAAGTCGGTGACGGCCCGCACCATCATGGGCCTCTTGTCGAAGCGGGCAACGGTCGCCAAGGAGGCCAGCATCGACTTCGAGGGCCAGAACGTGCTCGCCTTCAACGACGTGCAGAAACGCCGGCTACGCGGCAACCGCTTCGCCATGATCTTCCAGGAACCGATGAGTTCGCTGAACCCGGTCTACACGATCGGCCAGCAGATCGCCGAAGTGCTGCACATCCACAACCGCAAGCTGACCCGCGCCCAGGCGCGCGCACGGGTGCTTGAACTGTTGAAAGAGGTACAGATCCCCGACCCGGAAGCGCGCATCAAGCAGTATCCGCATCAGCTTTCCGGCGGCCAGCGCCAGCGCGTCATGATCGCCATGGCGCTCGCCAACCGGCCGGACATCCTGATCGCCGACGAGCCGACCACCGCGCTCGACGTCACCGTGCAGGCGCAGATCCTCAACCTGATCCGCGAATTGCAGAAGCGCTACGGCATGGCGGTGATCCTGATCACGCACGACCTGACCATCGTCCGGCAGTTCTCCGACTATGTCTATGTGATGCAGCATGGCGAGGTGAAGGAGCACAACGTCACCGAGGCGCTGTTCCAGAACCCGCGCCACTTCTATACGCGCCACCTGCTCGCCTCCGAGCCGAAGGGATCCGCCAATCCGCTTCCCGAGGGCACGCCGGTCGTGCTCGAGGGCCGCAATGTCCGCGTCGCCTATACGCTGAAGCGCGGCGGCCTGTTCAAGCCGGACTTCTTCCAGCTGCTCGCCTGCGACAACCTCAGCCTCGAACTGCGCCGGCACGAGACGCTCGGCATCGTCGGCGAGAGCGGCTCCGGCAAGACCACCTTCGGCCAGGCGCTGATCCGGCTGATCCAGCATTCGACCGGCGAGATCCTGTTCGACGGCGAACCGATCCATACGAAGGACCGCAAGGCGATGCGGCCGCTGCGCTCGCGCATGCAGATCGTCTTCCAGGACCCGTTCTCGTCGCTCAATCCGCGCATGTCGATCGGCCAGATCATCGAGGAAGGCCTCATCGTCAACGGCATCGGCGCCGACCGCCGCGACCGGGTCGAGCGCGTCCGCCAGGCGCTGCGCGATTCCGGCATGCCCGACACCATCCTCGGCCGCTTCCCGCATGAATTCTCCGGCGGCCAGCGCCAGCGCATCGCCATCGCCCGCGCCATCGCGCTGGAGCCGGAATTCATCCTGCTCGACGAACCGACCTCGGCGCTCGACCTTTCGGTGCAGGCGCAGATCATCGATCTCCTGCGCAAGCTGCAGGACGAGCGTGGCCTCTCCTACCTGTTCATCTCGCATGATCTGAAGGTCGTGCGCGCGCTCTGCCATCGCGTCATCGTCATGCAGCACGGCAAGATCGTCGAACAGGGCCCGGTCAGCGAGGTGCTGACCCGGCCGCAAAGCGAATACACCGCCCGCCTCGTCCGCGCGGCGTTCGAAATAGCCGCCTAACTATTCTGCCTACCCCGGAGCTTCTTCCATGACTGCCAATCCCAGGATCACCTTCATCGGCGCCGGTTCGACCGTGTTCATGAAGAACATCGTCGGCGACGTGCTGCAGCGCCCGGCGCTGTCCGGCGCCACCATCGCGCTGATGGACATCAACCCGCAGCGCCTCGAAGAAAGCGCCGTCGTCGTCCGCAAGATCGCCTCCACCCTCGATGCCAAGGCGAAGGTCGAGACCTATACCGACCAGAGGAAGGCGCTCCAGGGCGCCGATTTCGTCGTCGTCGCCTTCCAGATCGGCGGCTACGATCCCTGCACGATCACCGATTTCGAAGTGCCGAAGCGCTTCGGCCTGCGCCAGACCATCGCCGACACGCTCGGCGTCGGCGGCATCATGCGCGGGCTTCGGACCGTTCCGCATCTCTGGAAGATCTGCGAGGACATGCTCGCCGTCTGCCCGAACGCGATCATGCTGCAATACGTCAACCCGATGGCGATCAACACCTGGGCGATCACGGCCAAGTATCCGACCATCCGCCAGGTCGGCCTCTGCCATTCGGTGCAGGGCACGGCGATGGAGCTGGCGCATGACCTCGACATTCCCTACGAGGAAATCCGCTACCGCGCCGCCGGCATCAACCACATGGCGTTCTACCTGAAGTTCGAGCATCGGCAGAAAGATGGCTCCTATCGCGACCTCTACCCGGACCTCGTCCGCGGCTACCGCGAAGGCCGCGCGCCGAAGCCCGGCTGGAACCCGCGCTGCCCCAACAAGGTGCGCTACGAGATGCTGACCCGCCTCGGCTATTTCGTCACCGAGAGCTCCGAGCATTTCGCCGAATACACGCCCTATTTCATCAAGGAAGGCCGCGAGGACCTGATCGAGAAGTTCGGCATTCCGCTCGACGAATATCCGAAGCGCTGCATCGAGCAGATCGCCCGCTGGAAGAATCAGGCGGAGGAATACCGCACGGCCGACCGGATCGAGGTTTCGCAGAGCAAGGAATACGCCTCCGAGATCATCAATTCGGTCTGGACCGGCGAACCCTCGGTCATCTACGGCAACGTCCGCAACAATGGCTGCATCACCTCGCTGCCGGCCGATTGCGCGGCGGAAGTGCCCTGCCTGGTCGACGCCTCGGGCGTGCAGCCGACCTATATCGGCGAACTGCCGCCGCAGCTGACCGCGCTGATGCGCACCAACATCAACGTGCAGGAACTGACTGTGAAGGCGCTCCTGACGGAGAACCGCGACCACATCTATCACGCCGCGATGATGGACCCGCACACCGCCGCCGAGCTCGATCTCGACCAGATCTGGCATCTCGTCGACGATCTGCTCGCAGCCCACGGCGAATGGCTGCCCGAATGGGCGCGCGGAGCCGCCAGGCAGCGCGTCGCCTGAACGATCAAGCCAAGGCGTGGCGTAGCCTGCCCCTCCCCCCGGCGCGCGGCACGCGGAAGCCCCGGCGATTTCATCGCCGGGGCTTTTTTCGTTTCAGGAGAGCGCGGGGTCAGCGGCCATGCTGGTTCACATGCTCGAGGAATTCGGCGTGACCGAGCGCCTTCGACGCCGCCTGGCGGTATTCCCTGACGAGGCTGTCGACGGTCTGGCGGGCGAAGGCGCGGAGCGCCGGCGACTTCGCCATTTCCGCCTGCGCCACGGCCGGATCAAGCAGGCCGAGCCCGTCGAGGACGGGATAGTGCAACTGCGTCTCGACATGCGGCAGGCCGTCGAGGAAATCGCCAAAATGCTCGCGGCGGGGCATTTCGCGCCTCCAGTGCGCCAGCCGCTCCTTGGTTTCGGGATGCAGTCGCTCGGCCTTGACGTTGCGCCAGAACGGCGTGTCGTCGCGCTCGGTGACGTAGTGGGTGTTGACGAAGGTGCGGAAATCATCGACCTGCCGGCCGACGCGGCGGTTGTAGTCGGCGCGGTCGGCGGTGGTCATCGCTTGGGGCAGCTTCAGATAGCGCTGCGTGAACAGCATCATCTGCACGATCGTGCCATGGATCGAGGTCGATTCCAGCGGCTCCAGAAAGCTCGACGACAGGCCGACGGCGAGGCAGTTGCCGATCCAGGCGTTTTCCAGCCGGCCGATCTGGAAGCGGATGTCGTCGCGCACCTCGATCTCGCGGCCGAGCGTCGCCTCGACCTCGCGCTTCGCCTCCTCCGGCGTCTTGAACTCGTCGGAATAGACATAACCGCAGCCGTAGCGCCCTTGGGTCGGGATCTGCCAGATCCAGCCGGCTTCCTGCGCCCAGGCATGGGTATAATTGTTGATCTCCTCGCCCGGCTGGATGTCGAGCCAGAACGGCAGCGCCCGGTTGACCGGCAACTCCTTCTGGTAAGAGATCCAGGGCGCGTTCAGCTCCTTGACGATCAGCCGCTTGCGGAAGCCGCTGGCGTCGATGAAGAAATCGCCTTCGAGCCGCTCGCCGGTATCGAGCTGGAGCGCGGTGATGTCGCCGCTCTCGCCATCGCGCTCGACGCCCTCGATCACCGCATCGACGATGGCGACGCCCTTCGACTTCGATTTCAGGAATTTGCCGACCCGCGCCTGGTCGAAGTGGAAGGCGTGATGGAACGGCCCGAGCGCGATCAGCGAGCCGTCCGCCTTTTTCGCATAGGGCGCCTTCTTCTGTTCGAGCAGCGGCCCGAACAGGTGCATGTCCTGCACCTTGCGGCCGGCGGCGACGCAATAGACGTTGAGATAGTCGGAGGGCGCGCCCGGCGGCGCGGCGACGACCTGATGCGGGTCGTCGATCGGGCCGTAGTAGGTGAAGCCCTTGCGGCGCCAGTCGGTGTGGCGGATGCCGAGCTTGAAAGTAGCGCCGGTCTCGCGGAAGAACTCGAATTCGTCGATGCCGAAATGCTGGAACAGCACGCGCATCGCCGCCGTGCTGCCCTCGCCGACGCCGACGGTCGGGATTTTGGAGGATTCGACCACCGAGACGCGGATGTCGAGTTTTTGGCGGCGGGCGCTGTCCTCGATGATGAAGGCGGTCAGCCAGCCGGCGGTGCCGCCGCCGACGATGACGAAATGTGCTGGTTCCGCCAAGCGGATGTCCTCCCCGGTGCAGGCGAAAGATCGTCGCGATCTCCGCCCTTTTTCACCAGTCTAGGACGCCGACTTTCCCCGCCTCCAGAGCGATTTTGGCTCATGGCGGGTAATCCTGTGCTCGGCCGGGCCGGCGGCCCGGCCGAGAAGCGATTGGGCGCTAGCGGCCCATGAAGACGCGGCGGGCGATCTGGTCTTCCAGGCTCAGCCAGCGGCGCGAAACCTCGTCGTCAGAATGGCGCGACGCCTCGCGGGCCTCGCCCTTCAGCGCCTTCAGCCGCTCGACCGGCAGCTCGATGTTCGCGTCCAGTTCCTCGGCGACCGCAACGAAGCGCTCGGCCGCAGCCTGGCCGCCGAGCAGCGGCGCCGCATCCTCGGCGATGAAGCGCTCCCATGAGAGATCCGGCTCGTAGCCGAAGCGGGCGAAGGCCAGATAGGAAAGCTCGACCGTCGCGTGATAGGGCGACGGCTCGCCCCAGACCGTCAGGCCCTGCATGCCGACATCGGCGCAGAACTTGTTCATGTCGGCGAAGACGCGGCCGTTGAAGGCATAGCGCTCGGTGCGGCGGTCGCCGTTCCACTGGCAGGCGAACTGGCAGCGCAGGACGTTCGGCTGCGTCGGCAGTTTTTCCACGTCGGCGCGCGTCAGTTCCTTCTGCAGCCGGCCCCAGAAGGTGCGGTTGGTGGTGTGCTGGTAGATCGCGCCCTTCGGCATGGTTCGCTGGGCGTCATGCGCGACCGGGTCGAACAGATTGTCCCACTGCAGCTCGCTGTAGATCCACGCGTCCGGCTTCTTCGCCTTCGCCGCGCGGTAGAGACGCGGAAAATTCTCGGCCATGTCGGTATGCGACCATGAATCGCCGTGATCGTCGACGCGGCGGGCGGCCTCCGCCTCGTTGTTGCGGCGGGCAACGCAGCGCGCGCAGCCGCAGACGCCGTAGTCGCCGCTCTCGATGTTGACGCCGCCGATCTCGAAGGTGTCGGCGAGCCAGGAGACCGCCTCCTCCATCCAGTCCATCGTCTCCGGCGCGCTCGGGCAGGCGCTCATGGTGTAGTCGGAGCGCGGGAAATTGAGCGGGAAGTCGAGGTCGGCGATCTGGAAGCCGACGCCCTTCTCCATCGTCGCGGCGTGCTGCGGGTTCTTCTTCAGCCAGGTGGCGAGATTATAGGGGTGGTCGCCCTCCCAGTAGACGCCGCCATAGGAGCCGATGGCGATGCCCGGCACGATGCGGACGCCGCGCTCGGTCGCATAGCGGCAGAGCTCCTGCGCCGCCTCGATGCCGCCATGCGAATTGCGCAGGAAGCCGTAGATCACGACCGAGGGAATGCGGTTGCGGCTGGCGAAATCGACAAGGCGCGTATAGTCGCCGAGGAAGCCGGCCGGCGGCTTGCCATAGGGGTTGAAGACGCCGATTTCCTGGTGGCCGACCTGCGACAGTTCCCAGTTGGTCGAATGATCCCAGGTCCAGAAGGTGCGATAGGCGAGGCCCGGCGCAACGCGGCGCTCGCCGGCCGGAACCAGCACGGCGCCACCCTCGACCTTGCCGCGAGAAATCAGTTCTTCGGCGCCATAGATGACACCGGAGAACGGACCACCGGTGATCGTGATCTCGGCGTTCGAGCCGTCCCTCGGCCGCACGGTGAGCGTGAAGGCGCCCTCGGCCTGCGACTTGTCCTCGACCAGGCGAATGACGGGCAGGCTGGAAGAAGCCGCGGTGGCCGGCACGAATTCGAGCATCGGAAACGCCGCGCTGAGCCGCCGTGCCGCATGCACGTGCCGTTCGCCGCCCTCCAGCCCGACCCGTCCCGCGATCCGAACCTCACCCGTACCAACCATCCCGTCATCCTCCTCTGGACTGTCGCGCGGCGACTTCCCGCGTTGTTGACAGGATTGCCCATCTCATATCAAATATCAACGCCGACTATCGTCAGTGATACAAATAGACAGTTTCAGGCTGCCGGATCGCTCTGGCGGCACTTCGGAGGGTGGCATGACGGCTGGCTTGAATCTCGAACAGACCTGGCCGATGCCGAGCCAGCCGCGGCCGATCACGATCATTGGCGCCGGCGACATCGTCAGCAGCGCCCACATGCCCGCCTATCGCAAGATCGGCCTGCCGGTCGCCGGCATTTTCGACCTCGACCAGGCCAAGGCGCGCGCGGTGGCCGCGCAGTTCGACATCCCGGTCGTCCATGAAAGCATGGCGTCGGCGATCGCCGCGCGGACAGAGGACACGGTGTTCGACCTCGCTTTGCCGCCGGTGGCGATCCTCGGCGCCGTCGAGCAATTGCCGGTCGGCAGCGTCGCGCTGATCCAGAAGCCGCTCGGCGCCAACCTCGCCGCCGCGCGCCAGATCCTCGCCGCGATCGATGCGCGCAAGATCACCGCCGCCACCAATTTCCAGCTCCGCTTCACGCCGTCGATGCTGGCGATCCGCGACGCGGTCCGGCGCGGCCTGCTCGGCGACATCGTCGAGCTGGAAGTGCGGCTCGCCGTCTACATGCCGTGGGAGATGTGGTCGTTCATCCCGCATCTCGACGCCGTCGAGATCCCGCTGCATTCGATCCACTATCTCGACTGGATCCGCTCGATCCTCGGCGAGCCGGACAGCGTCTATGCCAAGGCGGTACCGCATCCGCGCTATCCGGACCTGAAGGATGCGCGCTCCAGCATCATCCTCGACTACGGCCCGAAGGCGCGCTGCTGCCTGTCGCTCAACCACACCTACAATTACGGCCCCAAGCACATCGACGCGACCATCCGCGTCGAGGGCACCAAGGGCTGCGCCCATCTCGATCTCGGCTATCTGCACGACTATCTGAAGCCGGTGCCGGAGAAGCTGGAAGTGATCGTCGAGGGCGGCGAGTGGACCGGCATCCCGCTGGTCGGCGAGCGCGTGCCGGACGCTTTTGGCGCGGTGATGTCGAACCTGCAGCGCTATGCGGCCGGCGAGGACAGCGTGCTCGACACCGACGTGCACGACTCGATCCGCACCATGGCCCTGGTCGACGCCTGCCTCGCCTCCAGCCGCCTCGGCGGCATCGTCCCGCAGGCGGTGTAGCGGGCACCCCAGGTCATAGCGTCTTGCTTTCACCTCTCCCATGGGGAGAGGTCGACGGCCGCAGGCCGGCGGGTGAGGGGTTCAGGCCTCACCGGCGAAATCGCATCCCCTCACCCGGAGCTTCGCTCCGACCTCTCCCCATGGGAGAGGTGAGAGGCGTCGCCGGCGGATATTTCTTTATATTTTTAAATGCCTTACCCCGCCGCGCTCCGCGCGGCGGGCCGCTTTTTGCTGTCCGGTCGCCGCCACGACAGATTGATTTCTTATAAGAAATTACTATTTCAATAGAAAAACCGCTGTGCTAGCGTTGCCGCATGGCCGCGCAAAATCCCGCTTGAAGGGAAGCGGCCATGGCGGGGTGACAGGGATGCTGACCGCTTCAATCGCGCCTTCTTCCGGCTGCCTCGCGCAAGCGACGGCGGCGGCGGGAGCGCGCCGTTCGGCGACCCGACTGAAGGCCGGACCGGACCGGCGGCAAAGCCGCCGGCGGGAACCGGGCTCGATTCCAGAACAGCAGCGCGACCAAACCTGACGGAAGGGACACACCATGCATTCGACCTCTCTGGCGGCCGGCAAGAAAAGCCGATCCGTCCGCACCATGCTCGCCGGCCTCGCCTTCGCCTCGATGACGGCGCTCGCCGGCCCGGCCTTCGCCGCCGACGCCACGACGATCCGCGTGCTGAACTGGGAGCCGGGCGGCGCCGACTACTGGAAGGCGCTGGTCGCCGAATTCGAGAAGCAGAACCCGGACATCAAGGTCGAGCTCGAGACCGTGCCGTTCGACCGCTATCCGGAAGTCCAGGGCCCCTACATCACCACCAAGAGCGGCCCGGACGTGATGGAGAACAATGCCGGCCTCGAATTGTTCGACCGTCGCCGCGCCTATGCCGAGCTGCCGCCGGAAGTGCTGGAAGCCGGCAAGGACCTGATCACCTATAGCGGCGGCTGCCTGAACTTCGACACGACCAAGTCCTGCTACGGCCTGCCCTTCGGCTATCAGGGCAACGTCATGTACTACAACAAGAAGGTGCTGACCGAGGCGGGCCTCGACGCCGCCAACCCGCCCAGGACCTGGGACGAGATGGGCGCCGCCTGCGAGAAGGTGAAGGCGATCGGCAAGACCTGCATCGCCATCGGCCTCTCCGGCATCTTCCCGGCCTACTGGAACTTTCCGGAGATCGCGCGCAACTACCTGACCGAAGACGACATGCGCGCCATGCTCGCCGGCAAGATGCCCTGGACCGACCCGAAGATGGTCAACGTCCTGAAAGGCCTCGCCTCGATCACCGAGAAGGGCTGGACCAATTCCAGCGCCCCCTCGATCACCATGCTGCCCGACGGCGCCGATATCTTCCAGAGCGGCAACGCCGCCTTCGCCGGCACCATCATCTCCGACGCCGTCAACTGGGCCGCCTTCGGCAAGGTACTGGGCGACGAGAACCTCGGCGCCATGCGCTGGCCGACCATCGTCGCCGATGCGCCGCTCGCGAATAGCTTCTCGGGCATCGAGAGCTCGGTCTTCGGCGTCACCGACTGGAGCGACAAGAAGGACGCCGCCTTCAAGTTCGTGAAGTTCATCGCCGGCAAGGAGAACGCCGAACTGCTGACCAAGATCGCCGGCGGCATCTCGCTCAACAAGAACGTCGATCCCTCGGTGCTGCCGAAGTCGCAGGCGCTCAGCCAGATCCTCGAGATCATCAAGACGCCGACGCTGCATGCCGGCGTGCTGCTCTCGGGCCAGGAAGCGGATGCCCTCGCTCGCGGCTGGCAGGAGGTCGCCCTCGGCCGCCTGTCGATCGAGGACTGGACGGCGCGGATGCAGAAGGCGCTCGAGCAGAGCCCGAGCAAGCGCCAGTAACAGGGCGCTGACAGGCGGATAACAAAAAGGGGGTGGCGGACCCGGTTCCGCCTCCCCGTCTCCCCCAGCAACAGGCAGGAATTTCGATGGCTGAAGCGGCCAATCTGGCGACCGCGCCAAACCGGGCAGCGCAGCGGGTGCTCGTCCGCAAGGAGACATTGATCGCGCTCCTGTTCGTGCTACCGGGCCTGGCGCTGGCGATCCTGTTCAAGCTGGTGCCGCTTTTGCGCGGCATCTGGCTGAGCTTCCTGGAAACGCGCGGCTTCGAGGATCCGACCTTTGCCGGCCTCGCCAACTACCGCACCATGCTGGCCGACCCCTCGGTGCACGATTCCTTCCGCAACGCGCTGATCGCCTTCGCGACGCTGCCGGTCTGGATCGTGCTGCCGCTGGTGCTCGCCTTCCTCCTGTTCCAGAAGACGCCGGGCTGGAAGTTCTTCCGCGCCGCGTTCTTCCTGCCCTACATGATCGCGCCGATCGTCGTCGGCATCATGTTCCGCCAGATCCTGGCGCCGGACGGCCCGCTCAACGCGGTGCTGCGCGCCATCGGTCTCGCACCGCTCGCCATCGAATGGCTGAACGGCCCGACCAGCGCGCTGCTGGCGCTGACCGCCGTCGCGCTCTGGAGCTTCTTCGGCCTCGGCGTGCTGACCTATCTCTCCGGGCTCTCGACCGTCTCGGAGGAAGTCGTCGAGGCGGCGAAGCTCGATGGCGCCGGCTTCTGGCGGCTGCTGTTCTACATCATCATGCCGCTGCTCAAGTCGGTGATCGGCTACTGGGCGGTGCTGTGCACGTCCGGCATCCTGATCTGGATGTTCCCGCTGATCTATGCGCTGACCAAGGGCGGACCGGGAACGGCGACCGTGCTGCCGGAATTCCTCGTCTTCACCACGACGTTCCAGTTTCTCGATCGAGGCCTGGGCGCGGCCATCGGCATGGCGCTGTTCGTCTTCGTCGCCCTCGTCTCCGCCTTCGTGGTCCGCCGCATGTATGTCGAAGGAGCGCAGAAGAAGTGACCCATCAGGCCCCTTCCGACAAGATGACGGTATCCTCGATGCGTCTCGTGCTGACGCGCTGGCTGGTCACGGCCGTCCTCGTCGTGCTCGCCGTGGTGACGCTCTATCCGCTGCTCTTCACGGTGATCAACTCGCTGAAGACGCGCGCCGCCTATTCCTCGGATCCGCTCGGCCTGATCCCGGACATCACGCTCGAGAACTATCTCGAGACCTTCGAGCGCATGAAGGTCTGGCGGCTGCTGCTGAACAGCCTCGTCACCACGGTCGGCGGCCTGCTGCTATCGACCATCGCGGCGCTGTTCATCGCCTATGCCGTCACCAAGCTGAAGATCCGCGGCGGCAACTATCTGTTCCTGTTCATCATCGCCATGCTCGTCATTCCGAGCCAGGTGATCATCTACCCGCTCTACGAGACAATCCTCGATCTCGGCTTCGGCGGCACCTATCAGGGCCTGATCTTCGCCTATGCCGCCTTCGGCCTGCCGCTCGGCACCTACCTGCTGTCGGCCTATTTCCGCGCCATTCCCGACGAACTGATCGAGGCGGCCCGCCTCGACGGCGCCGGCGACATCCGCATCCTGTTCTCGATCCTGCTGCCGATCTCGACGCCGGCGATCGCCGCGCTCTCGATCCTCAACTTCGTCTGGATGTGGAACGATTTGCTGCTGCCGCTCGTCATCCTGGGCGGCTCCGACAAGAAGACGCTGATGGTCGGCGTCGCCCTGCTCTCCGGACAGTACGACGTCTCGATCCCGCTGATCAGCGCCGGCCTGATCGTCGCGCTGGCGCCGGTCATCCTCGTCTACATCCTTTTCCAGCGCCAGATCCTGTCCGGCGCCATCGCGGGAGCCGTCCGATGAAACGCGATCCGAAGCCGGGCGAGCCGGTGCTGTTTCTCTATCGCCTGAAGCCGGGCGCCGGGCCGGAATATGACCGCTGGCATGCCGCCGTCTGGCCGGAACTGCTGGCCGAGATCGAGGCGGCCGGCTTCGAGGATTACCAGATCTGGCGCCACGAGGAGATCGTCGTCTCGCGCCTGCGCGGCCGCGACGGCTACCGCGCCGCCGAGGCGATCATGCGGGCGAGCGCGATCCAGAAGCGCTGGACCGCGACGCTCTCGCATCTCTTCGAGAGCTACGAGACGGCCGATGGCGAGCCACTCTGGCTCGACGAGGTCTTCCGTCTGGCCGTGCGGCCCGATCGTGAAGCCTGACGGAGCCCGCGCCCTAGCCGCCGACCGGGCCGCCGGTATTGGCCAGCGGGAAGCGCGGCTCGGCCAGATGGCCGCCGAACAGGGTGGTGATGCTGGCGGCGGCCTCGTAGAGGATGCGGGAAGCATCTTCCATCGGCACCTTCTCGGTCGCCGAGGCCAGGAACGGCATGGTCAGCACCGCCGGCGCATGCCCCTCGGCGTCGAGGATCGGAAAGCTGATGTCGGTGATGCCCTTGAGCGCCTCGCCGACGATCATCTCGTAGCCGACCGAGCGCACCACCTCGACGCGCTTCTTGAGCCAGTCGACCTCGCTCTTCGGCGCGTTCTGGCCGATCGCCTCGAACAGCCATTCCTGCATCGACGGCGACTGGTAGGCGATCAGCAGGCGGCCGGACGCGGTGCGGATGGCCGGGTTCTGCGTGCCGACGCGCAGGCGGAAGCCGAGCGGCGCCGGGCTGTCGACCTGGGCGACGACGCGGATCGACAGGCCGTCGAGCACGGCCAGATGGAAAGCCTGGTAGGCCTCGATCGAGGCGCGGTTGATCACCGGCCGCGCCACGTCGATCAGCCGCCGCATCGGCGGATAGCGATAGGAGAGGTCGTGCAGCTTGGTGGAGAGCACCAGGCTTTCCTCGCCCGGCGGCCGCTGGATGTAGCCGCGCCGCTCCAGCGCGACGACGACGCGATAGACCTCCTGCAGCGACCGGCCGAGCTGCTGTGCGATCTGGCTCGGCGTCACGCCCTCGGAAAGGCTGGCGAGCAGTTCGAGCACGTCGAGCCCCTTCTCCAGCGCCGGCGCGCTGTAAGCCGGCTTTTCCTGCTTGCCGGCCGTCGCCTTGGCAGCGCGCCCGGTCGCCGGCTTGGCCGATTTGACGGCAGCGACCGCCTTGCCGGCATCGGCGGCCTTGGACGATTTCGACGGCTTCGCGAGCCTGGCCGGCTCGGCATTCTCAATACTGGCCGAGACGGCCTTCTTGGCGTTGTCGGCACCCTTCCCGCCGGATGGCCGCTTGGCACTGGTCATGGCGTTTCTCCTTTGGTCAAGGTCATCGCCGGGCGCGCGCCGGCGCGCAAGATGGCAATGCGTCCAGCATGCCCACGCATTGTATCACATATCAACTCTTGATATCATCAGTGATAGAATCTACGGTCGCTTCATCATCCTCCGTCCCGACCGCGCATCCCTAGAGATCCCTTGGTCGTCCCCGCACAGAGCAGAAAATGGGCCTGAAAGCGAAACAACTGGCACAATGCACCGTCGACTTCGACAAGGACGGCAAGCAGAGCGGCTATTTCAATCTGCCTCTCTCCGTCCATGACGACGCCTGGGGCGTGATCCGCATTCCGATCGCCGTCATCAAGAATGGCAGCGGCCCCACCGTCATCCTGGAGGGCGGCAATCACGGCGACGAGTATGAGGGCCCGATCGCCCTCGGCGAGTTGATCCGCGACCTCGACCCCGGCAAGGTCGCCGGCCGGCTGATCTTCATCCCGGCGATCAACCTGCCGGCCGTGCTGCAGGCGCGCCGCACCTCGCCGATCGACGACCTCAACATGAACCGGACCTTCCCGGGCGACGCCAACGGCACCTCGACCCAGCAGATCTCGGCCTTCGTCAACGACGCGCTGTTTCCGCTGGGCGACGCCTTCCTCGATCTCCATTCCGGCGGCTCGTCGCTCGACCTGATGCCGAGCGCGGTGATCGAGCCGGTCGCCGATCCCGTCCAGCACGCGAAGAACGTCGCCGCCGTCACCGCCTTCGACGCGCCGCTCGTCGTCGTCATCGACAATCGCGGCGACCATCGCACCGCCACCGCCTCGGCCGCCCGCGCCGGGCTGACCGTGGTCGGCACCGAGATGGCCGGCGGCGGCACAGTCTCGCTCGACGCCCTCGACATCTGCCGCCGCGGCGTCCGCAACGTGCTGTCGCATCTCGGCGTCCTGCCGCCGGAGATGGCGACGCCGCCGCGCCACGAGCAGCGCCTGTTCGAACTGCCGGGATCGGACGCCTTCGTGCTCGCCGACGATGACGGCGTGTTCGAACCTTTCCACAGGAACGGCACCATGGTTTCGCGTGGCCAGCCGGCCGGCCGCATCCATTTCCTGTCGCACCCCGACCGCAAACCGGCGGAACTCGCTTACGCCGCCGACGGCATCCTCTATGGTCGTCGCCAGCCCGGCCGGGTTCGTCCCGGCAATTGCTGCCTCGTCGTCGCCTCGCCCTATGGGGGTTCGCTGAAATGATCCAACTCGCCGATATCCAGGCCGCCGCCGGCCGGATCGCGCCCTATATCCGCCGCACGCCCAACATCCGCGCCGAGGCCCTGGCCGAGCCGGTCACCGCGGCCGACCTGTCGCTGAAGCTCGAATGCCTGCAGCCGACCGGCTCGTTCAAGGCGCGCGGCGCCAGCAACAAGCTGCTGACCACGCCGAAGGAAGAGCTGGCCGGCGGCGTCGTCACCGCGTCAGGTGGCAATCACGGCCTCGCCACCGCCCGCGCGGCAAAACTCGCCGGCGTGCCGGCGACGATCTTCGTGCCGAAGAGCATCACGCCGGCCAAGGTCGACAAGCTGAAGCGCTGGGGCGCCACCGTCGAGATCATCGGCGACATCTGGAACGAGACCAACCTGCACGCCCTCGCCTTCGCCAAGGAAAACGGCGCCGCCTATTTCCACCCCTTCGCCGATCGCCACGTCATCGCCGGCCAGGGCACGACGGCGCTGGAACTGCTGGAAGAGATCCCCGACGTCGACACCGTGCTGGTGGCGATCGGCGGCGGCGGCCTGATCTCCGGCATGGGCGTCGCCATCAAGGCGCTGAAGCCGTCGGTCAAGATCATCGGCATCGAGCCGGAGGGCTCGCCGACGCTGAAGGCGTCGCTCGACGCCGGCCGCGTCGTCCGCCTGCCGGCGGTGACCAGCCGCGTCGCCACCATGTCCTGCGCCGAGACCGACCCGGCCGTGTTCGAGCTGGTGCGCGACCATGTCGACGACATCGTGCTCGTCTCCGACGAGGCGATGCTGGAGGCGAGCCGCTGGCTCTGGTTCGAGATGGGCATCGCCGCCGACCTCTCCGGCGCCGCCGCGATCGCGGCGCTGCGCGAGAAGGTGCTGACCTTCCCGGCCGGTCACAAGGTCGGCGCGCTGGTCTGCGGCGCCGGTCCCGACGCTCTGGTCTGATCGAGCGCGGACAAAGGGCCATCGCCGCGTGCGATGGCCGCCTTCGGCGCGGGATTAATTTCGTGTCGAAGAATATAGCCGATCCGGTACCATGCCTTTCGAGGAACAGGGACCGGACGGCTCAGGCGTGGCAACAACGCCGGGCCCGGTCCCCCGAGAAGGAGGGGCCGCCATGGGTTTCGAGCGCCGTTTCGCGCCGGATTTCGAGGTCATCGTCTGCGCGCCGTCGGAATCGTTTCGATGGAACGTCCACGACTACCCGCACCATCTCGCCAAGTGGCATCATCATCCCGAGTATGAACTGCACCTGATCCAGTCGAGTTCCGGCAAGATGATGATCGGCGACCATGTCGGCGACTTCCAGGCCGGCTGCCTGGTGCTCACCGGCCCCGACCTGCCGCACAACTGGGTCAGCGCCAGCCAGCCGGGCGAGACCATTCCCGATCGCGACATGCTGATCCAGTTCAGCCCGGCTTTCGCCGAGAAGGTGGCGGACCTCTGCCCGGAATTCGGCGATGTCGCCACCCTGTTCGCCGACGCCGCGCGCGGCGTCGAGTTCAGCGGCGAGACGGCGGAGGAAGGCCGCAGGCTGCTACGCGAGATCGGCGGCACGCACGGGCCGCAGCGTCTGGTGCTGTTCCTCGAACTGATGACCATCCTGGCGCAGACGCCGCGCGAGCGCCGCGTCCTGTCCCGCGCCGCGCCCAGCTTCGTCGCGCAGACGCGCTCCTCGGAAAAGCTGGAGATCGCGATCAGCCACATCCTGGCGAACTTCGCCAGCGAGATCCGCCTGTCGAAGGTGGCGGGACTTTGCGGCATGGAGGCGAGCGCCTTCTCGCGCTTCTTCAAGAAGCAGACCGGCCACACCTTCGCCCGCTACGTGAACTGCTCGCGCGTTCACGCCGCCTGCAACCTATTGAGCCAGACGGAGAAGCCGATCACCGACATCTGCTTCGAGGTCGGCTTCAACAACGTCGCCAACTTCAACCGCCAGTTCGTCAAGATCTGCGGGCAGTCGCCCTCGGCCTACCGGCGCGAATCCCGCCGCATCGGCACGATCACGCGGTTCGAACAATTGAGCGCCATACCGGCCTGAGCGGCGCATCGACGCCGCCGGGCCGCCTCCCGCGCGCCGACAAAATTGTACAGAAGCGACGGCAAACGCGCGTGGTGACACCGAACAGCCTCTTCTAGAGTCCACCCTGAAGCACGCGGTTGATCGGCAGAACGGACCCTTGGTCCGGCCCGAGGCTCGGAGGAGAGCCCCGCTCGCTTCGGAAGACTGAACATGCGGCGCGCGCCACGACGGTGGCGCGTTGGAAGGTCCGGCTCGCGCAGCAGCGCGCGAACACTCATGCCTGCTTCGCAGGAAGCGGCTGGGAGCCGGTTGCCGTCGACAATCCGAGGGAGGACGAGGAATGTCTGGTTTGAAGCGAATGATGCTCGGCGCGGTTGCGGCGGGCCTGATGGCAGGCGTGACGCCCGCCAAGGCGGACTTCTGGTCCGATGCCGGCAAGGAATTCTCCGGCGTCACCATCCGCGGCATCTCCGAGAGCACGCCGCCGTCGAACTACGTCAAGAACGTGCTGGGCCCGGCCTTCACCAAGGCGACCGGCATCAATGTCGAGTTCGAGGCGACGTCCTGGGATCAGATGTACGACAAGGCGATCAAGGACATGGAGGCCAATACCGGCATCTATGACTTCGTCTATATCGAGCAGGACGCGGTCTACGGCTATCTGTCCCGTGACTTTCTGGTCGACATCACCAAGTTTCTTGCCGAAAATCCGAAGCTGAAGGCGCCCGACTACGATCCGGCCAACTTCACCACCTTCGCCAACTACTTCAAGGGCAAGGACGGCGACCTGTTCGGCGTGCCGATGGAGGCCTTCATCAAGGTCTACCTGTACCGCAAGGACCTGTTCGAGGATCCGGACGTCAAGGCGGCGTTCAAGGCCAAGTACAATCGCGACCTGGCGCCGGCCAAGAACCACGCCGAATACACCGAGGTCGCCGACTTCTTTACCCAGTGGGGCAAGGACAAGGGCATCGAGCTCTGGGGTTCGACGGTGCAGGCCAATACCGGCCACCCGGCGTCCTGGTATGAATATGTCGAGAGCGTCGCCCCGACCTTCGGCGTCTACAACTGGGGCATCGACGCGGCCAACAATTATGCCGCGACGGTCGAGCACGGCGGCAAGATGAACAGCCCCGAGGCCAAGGCCGCGCTCGAGTTCTGGATCAACCTGCTGAAGAACGCCCCGCCGGAGTCGACCGCGTCGACCTGGGACGAGGTCGCCGCCACCTTCGCGGCCGGCCGCGCCGCCCAGGGCCTCGTCTATGGCGAGAACGCGGCCTGGATCGCCACGGACGACTCCAAGTCGAAGGTCGTCGGCAAGGTCGGCGTCTCGCTGCCGCCGGTCGAGCCGGGCGTGATGGAGGCCGCGGAAGCCGGCACCGGCTATATCGGCTACTATGACGGCGGCGCCTTCGGCGTCCCGCATTCGTCGAAGAACAAGGCGGCCGCCGCCCTGTTCCTGCAGTATATCGCGCAGCCGTCGGTGCAGGCGGACTGGGCGGTCGCGGGCTCCCGCATCACCCTGCAGTCGACCTATGACGATCCGAAAGTCCAGGCCCAGGACGCCAAGACGGACGGCTACTACACGCTGATGCGCGACCAGGGCAAGCTGTTCGCCGGCGCCCCGCCCTACCCGTTCCACAACCAGCTGCGCGAGACCGTCGCCCCGATCTTCTGGCAGGCGATCTCGGGCGAGCTCTCCGCCTCGGATGCCCTCGACCAGATGGCCGAGGCCTCGGAAGCGGAACTGACCAAGCTCGGCTACCGCAAGTAAGCCGCCACGCGAAAGCGCCCCGCCGGAGGCGGGGCGCAGGGCGGGCCCTCTCCGGGCCCGCCCATTCCGCGATCGAGGGCCACGGCCCACCCCTGCCCGCCCGACCGTCGCCACGAGCGAGCGGGCGACGCGGCGATCCGCACGCGTTTCAACGAGGAACGGCTTCATGCGCTCCCAAACACTCGGCTGGCTGTTTCTGGCGCCGACCCTTCTGATCCTGGCCGTCTTCGGCCTGACCCCGTTCCTCTACGTGCTGGTGGTAAGCTTCTTCGACTGGAACAGCTTCGCCGCCGACCCGACCATGCGCTTCAGCGGCCTGTCGAACTATCGCCACCTGGTGTTCGACAAGGGCTTCCTGATGGCCCTCTGGAACACGTTGAAGTTCGGCGTCTTCGCCGTCGTCAGCCAGATCGTGCTCGGCTACTTCCTGGCGCAGCTCTTCATGAAGGATTTTCCGCTGAAGGGCTTCTTCCGCACCATCCACACGCTGCCGCTGATGATCGCCCCGGTCGCCGTCGGCGCCACCTGGCGCCTGATGACGGTGCCGGGCCTCGGCCCGATCCCCTATTATCTGAACCAGTGGTTCGGCTACGAATTCCTGATCAGCCGCTTCGCCGGCCAGGCCTTCCTGACCGCCGTGATCATGGACGTCTGGCACTGGACGCCGCTGGTGACGCTGACCCTGCTCGCGGCGCTCTCCTCCATGCCGAAGGAGCCGTTCGAACAGGCGCAGATCGACGGCGCCAACCGCTACCAGACCTTCTGGTACGTGACGCTGCCCATGCTGAAGCCGGCCATCCTCTCGGCCCTCTTCATCCGCCTGATGGATGCGATGCGCACGGTCGACGAGATCTGGATGCTCACCGGCGGCGGCCCCGGCTCGGCGACGCGCTTCATCGGCCTCTACATCTGGCGCATCGTCTTCCCCAAGACGGACTATGGCTACGGCTCGGCCATGTCGCTGATCACGCTCTATCTCACCATCGTCCTGTGCTGGCTGCTCTATGCCGGCCTGGTCGCCCGCCGCGATCTGAGGAAGCCCGAATGACACGCAACCGCCCTGGCCTGTCGCTGCTGTTCTGGCTGGCCGCCAGCCTGGTGACGCTGTTCCCGATCTACTGGATGTTCGTCGTCTCGGCGCGCAGCCGCGTCGAGCTGTTCAGCGCGCCGAGCTTCCTGATCCGGTCGTTCTTCTCCGAGAACTACCTGAACACGATCCACGACCCGACCTACCAGAAGTACATGCTGAACTCGATCGTCATCGCCAGCTCGAACGCGATCCTGGTGACGGTCCTCGCCCTCTTCGCCTGCTATGCGCTGTCGCGCTACAAGCTCACCGGCAAGGAGAACATCTTCTTCTGGACGATCACCAACCGCATGGCGCCGCCGGCCGCGTTCCTGCTGCCGCTGTTCCTGCTCTACACGCAGGTCTTCGTCGTCGGCGACTGGAAGATGTTCGACACGCGGATCGGCCTGATCCTGCTCTATTGCGTGTTCAACCTGCCGTTCGCGATCTGGACGCTGCGCGGCGTCATCGACGCCATCCCGCGCGAGCTCGACGAGGCGGCCTATGTCGACGGCGCCAGCACGCTGCAGGTGATGTTCCACGTCATCCTGCCGCTGGCGCGGCCGGGCCTCGCGGTGACGGCGATCCTCTGCTGGGTCTTCGCCTGGAACGAATATCTGTTCGCCGCGACCCTCACCAGCGTCAACGCCCGCACGATCACCACGGGCCTGGCCGAGTTCGTCACCGTCACCGGCACCAACTGGGGCCAAATGGCCGCGACCGCCATGCTGACCCTGATCCCGGCCGTGGTATTCCTGGCCCTGGTGCAGAAGCACATCGTCGCCGGCCTCACCTTCGGCGCCGTGAAGGGATGAACGAGATGGCGAGCGACTCCATCAAGACCCCCGTGCCCCGCCAGAATGGCAACGGCGCGCCGAAGCGCGCCGTCCGGCCCGACGGCTTCCTGCCGATCGACACCAACCTGTTCGACCGCATCTTCATCGCCGTAGTCGTCTTCGTCGCGATCCACCTGTTCTGGATGCGCTTCGTCGAACCGGCGCTGTCGATCTATGTCGCGACCGCGATCTCGGTGGTCGTCGGCGCGATCATCATCAAGCGCGGCTGAACCCAGCGCCGGCTCGACAAACAAAAAGGGCCGCTCTCCACGCCGGAGAGCGGCCCTTTATCTGTCCGGATGTCGGAGCGGCTATTTCATTCCCATGGCGTGCGGCAGCCAGAGCACCGTCTGCGGCACGAAAGTGATGACCAGCAGCACGCAGAGCACGATGCCGACGATCGGCAGGCTGGCCCACAGCACCTCGCGCATCGGCACCTTGGCGATCGACTGGGTGATCAGCAGGTTGAGGCCGAGCGGCGGATGGATCAGTCCGACCATCAGGTTCAGCACGATGACAAGGCCGAAATGGGTCGGGTCGATGCCGAAGCTGGTGGCGGCCGGCAGGAAGATCGGCACCAGGATGATCGTCGCCGGCGTCGAGTCGAGGAACATGCCGGCGACCAGGAAGACGACGTTGACGATCAGCAGGAATTCCCAGGGCGACAGGTCGGCGCCGTGCAGCAGGTTCTGGATGTCGCGCGGGATGCCGTGGACGACAACAAGATAGGCGATGAAGGACGAGACGGCGACGACCAGCATGATGTTGGCGGTCTGCAGCCCGGCATCGGTCAGCATGCCCGGAAACTGGCTCCACTTGAACTCGCGGTGAATCACCCAGCCGACGAAGATCGCGTAGAGCACGAGCACCGCGCCGAGCTCGGTGACGGTAAAGAGTCCGCCCTTGGCGCCGACGATCAGCAGCAGCGGCATGGAGAGCGCCCAGGCGCTGCCCTTGAACTGCTTGCCGATCACGCCCCACGGCTTGCGGCCGCGCGCCGGCAGATCGTGCTTCTTGGCGTACAGGATGACATAGGCGATCAGCGCCGAGGCGATGAGCAGGCCGGGAACATAGGCGCCGACGAACAGCTTGGTGATCGAGACCTGGGCGATGACGCCATAGATGACGAGCGGGATGCTGGGCGGGATGATCGGGCCGATGACGGCGGCGCCGGCCGTCAGGGCCGCGGCGAAGCCACCTGAATAGCCCTCCTTGCGCATTTCCGGGATGATCAGCGCGCCAGAAGCGGAAGCATCCGCCACCGACGATCCGGAAATGCCGGCCAGGAAGACGTTGGTGCCGACATTGACGATGCCGGACGAGCCGCGAATGCGGCCGAGCGCCGAAGAGAACAGGTCGACGACGCGGGTGGTGATGCCGCCCGAATTCATCACCGAGGCGGCGAGGATGAAGAACGGCACGGCCAGCAGCGGGAAAGAGTCGATGCCGTTGACCATCTTCTGCGCCAGGATGAAGCCCGGCATGCCCCAGATCGCGATGATGATCAGCGCGGAGACGCCGAGCGCGATGGCGATCGGAACCGCCAGCAGGGCGAGCACCAGGAAGGTGACGGAGAGAACGCCGAGCATGATCATGATGCGGAGCTTTCGGTCGATGCGCCGTGGCCCTGGGATTGGGCCCTGAAGGCGGCTTCGCGCAACGCCGACTGGCGCGGCGTCAGGATGCGCTCGATAACGAAGAACAGGCCGAGCCCTGCAAAGGCGATCAGCGAGCCGTAGAACCAGGCGAAGGGCAGCCCCGTCGCGGGCGCGATCTTCTGGCCGACGACGATCATCAGATGGCGCGCATAGACGATCAGCATGACGAGGAAGGCGGCGGTGGCGAGATCGATCACGACGCCGAGCCGCTTGAACAGGTCGGCGTTCAGCCGGTCGTGCAGGAAGTCGATGACGATCAGTTCGCGACGGCTGATCAGCAGGGCGGCGCCGAGGAAGGTGAGCCAGATGAAGAGAAGACGGGAGATTTCCGCCATCCCCGGCGTCGCCGCGCCGATAAAGTAACGCGAGAAGACCTGCACGCAGACGAGAAGCACGATCGCGAGCAGCATGGCCCCGACCAGAAAGCTGAGAAGCCGGCGCAGAACATCGCCGATCCGGACGAGGACGTTGGTCATCTTACCCCCAGGGAGAAGCCCGCCGCCGTGGCGGCGGGCCTGGTGCTTTACTGCGAGGCGCGAATCTTGGCGATGATCGGCTGCAGGGCCGGATCGTAGTTCGCGGTCGCGGCCTTGGCGATGAACGGCGCCAGGTCGGGCTTGTGGACGACCACGCCCTCGGCGACGAGCGAGGCCAGCACGTCGGCCTGCGACTTGTCCGTGTAATCGCGATACCAGTCGGCGCTGGATTCAGCCGCCTTCTGGAAGGCGGCGCGAACGCGCTCGTCCTGCTTCTGGTACCAGTCCTCGTTGCACATGAAGCCCATGGTCTCGGCCATGTGGTTGGTCATGACGAGATGCTTGGCAACTTCGTAGAAGCGCTTGTCCTTGATGGCGACCAGCGGCTGCTCGACGCCGTCGACGACGCCCTGCTGGATCGCCGTGTAGACTTCCTCGAACGGAACTGTCGCCGGATTGGCGCCGAGTGCGCGGATCGACTCGATATAGGCAGGGATGCCGGGGGCGCGGATCTTGCGGCCCTGCAGGTCGTCGAGGCTGTCGGCGGGCTTGGTCACCAGGAACTGGCGGAAGCCGTGGAAGGCCGGACCGATGACGCGGAAGCCGGCGTCCTTGGCGATCGACTCGATGATCTCCTGGCCGATCGGGCCGCGCCAGATGCGGAAAAAATCGTCCTCGTCGCGATAGAGATAGGCGACGCCCTCTGCATTGGCGGCCGGATGGAACGAGCCGAGGTCGCCGACGCTCTCATACATGCACTCGAGCACGCCGCCCTTCACCTGCTCCACCATCTCGTCGACCGTGCCGAGATGCGAGCCGGGGAACAGCTCGATCGAAACGTCGCTGCCGAGATCGGCCTCGATCTTCTCCTTGAACACCTGCATGGCCTTGGTGTCCGGGCTGTCGTCGGAACCGGCACCGCCGATGCGGACCGAGACGCCGGCCTGGGCCGACACCGTGGAGATCGCCGCGACACAGACGGCGGCAAGAAGCGTCTTCAACATTCGCTATTCCCTCAGTGGTTTTTCTTGTTCCGGGCACGCCGCGTCATGCGCACGCGCCCGCCTGCGCAGTCCGATCCAGTCTCGTTGCTTGAGCATGTGACAAGAAACGATACTCGATTATTGATAGTCTGCAAGCCAATCTCCGCCGCATGCCTTGCCCGATACGCAGGCATGTATGCCGCGAAGGCCACGCTTGGGAAGACGGAAGCGATCGCAGACCCCGACGCCATCACGCGATATCGCCGATGGTCTCGTCGAGAGCGTCGACGATGACGTCGATTTCCGCCTCGCTGACGATGAAGGGCGGGGTGATCTGGATATGGTCGCCGCCCTGGCCGAAATTGGCGCCGGGAACGCCGCCGCCGACGATGACGCCACGATCCTTCATGCCCGCGACAAGCCGCGAGGTGAAGTTCTTCTCGGCCGGGAACGGCGCGCGGGTCGCGCGGTCGGCGACGAATTCGACGCCGCCATAGAGGCCGCGACCGCGCACCTCGCCGATGCAGGCATGGCGCTGCTGCAGCGCGTCCAGCCGGTCGTGCAGATACTTGCCGATCGTGCCGGCGCGCGTGAACAGGCCCTCCCACGACATGATGTCGAACACCTGCTGGCCGATGAAGCACGAGGTCGGATGACCACTATAGGTGAAGCCGTGCACGAAGCGCTTGCGGCTGTCGCGGAAGAAGTCGGTGATCTTGTCGTTGATCAGCACGGCGCCGAGCGGCGCGTAGCCGCTGCCGATCGCCTTGCCGCAGGTGATCATGTCGGGAACGACGTCCCAGTCCTCGATCGCGAACGGCCGGCCGGTGCGGCCATAGCCGGCCAGAACCTCGTCGGCGACGAACAGGATGCCGTAGCGGTCGCAAATCTCGCGGATGCGCTTGTAGTAGTCGGGACGCGGAACCAGGCCCGAGGCGGTGGTGCCGACGATGGTCTCCGCGAAAAAGGCGGAGACGGTCTCCGGTCCCTCGAGATTGATCGCGCGCTCCAGTTCGTCGGCGCAGTCGAGCGTGCAGCCGCCCTTGTCCTTGCAATAGGCGCAGCGATATTCGTAGGGCGGCGCGATGTGGATCACCGGCAGCATGTAAGGCGTGTAGGGCGCACGCCAGCTGGTGCGGCCCGACAGCGACAGCGTCGCGATCGTCACGCCGTGATAGCTCTGCCAGCGCGAGATGATCTTCTGGCGCTGCGTGTCACCGCGCTCCAGATGATACTGGCGGGCCAGCTTCAGCGCCGTCTCGTTCGCTTCGGAGCCGCCGGAGACGAAATAGACCGACTGCATCCCCTTCGGTGCGACGGAGAGGATCGACTTGCCGAATTCTTCCTGCCAGGGCGTCGTGAACTGGGCCGAATAGGCGAAGGTCACCTTGTCGCCGGCCGCCGCCAGCGCCTGGTAGATCTCGGTGCGGCCATGGCCGATACCGACCACGCCGGCGCTGCCCATGCCGTCGAGATAGGCCTTTCCGTCCGCGTCATAGAGATAGACGCCTTCGCCGCGGACGGCGGTCGGGAGCTCGGCTGCATAATCCCGGGAAAATATCGACGACACCTGGCTCTCCTGCTGGGCGTGCGCCACGCGTATGGCGGCGGCTCTCATGCCGTCCGTTTCGCCGTCTCACGACAGCCTGGCGGACGCCGCGCAAGATCCTGCGAGTTAGAACTAGTGTCAATATCGATTATTGATAAAATGGCAGTCGAAAAGGACAGGAAATTGCCTGCCACCCTGAGCCGCAGCCTGAGACAGGAATCGCGCACAGGATGCGGGACGAAGGAACGCTCGGCCTAGTCGTGGTCGGAATATCGTTTATTGTTAGTTTTCAACACCCGACAGGCAAACGATCCGCTCGGAACTGGCTGGAGCGCATGAAGGCAAGCTACGCTTGGAGGCCGGCGTCGCGGGAAACGATTCCCGCCGCATGGCCAGCGACAGAACGACCGACGGACGGGCGCCGCCTCGGCACCACCTCTCACCCGCCGCGTACAGGAACGATCCGATGATGGGCCGCCAGACCAAGAAGCCCGTATCCGGTGATACGCATGCCAGTCTCGAAGCCGAGATCGGCGACGCGTTGCGCAGCGCCATCCTGGATGGTGAATTCGCCCCAGGCGTGCGCCTGATCGAGCTGGAGCTCGCCACCCGCTTCAACGTCAGCCAGGGCACGATCCGCGCCGCGCTGAAGTTCCTGCAGGCCGAGGGCCTGGTCGAGTACCGGCCCCGGCGCGGCAATTTCGTCATCACCGTCGAGAAGAGCGACGTCTACGAGATCTCGATGCTGCGCGAGGCGCTGGAATCGCTCGGCGCGCGCCTCGCCGCCAAGCGGATCGACGACCAGGGCCGCGAGGCGCTGGAAGAACTGCTGCAGGCAATGCGGACGGCCGCGCGCACCGGCAACCGGGCGCGGCTGACCGAACTCGACTTCGACTTCCACCGCACCGTGATCGAGATCTCCGGCCACCGCCGCCTGATGGAGGTCTACAACCGGCTGGAGGGTCAGACGCGGATGTTCCTGCGCCTGACCGACAAGTTCTACCACGATCCGCTCGACATCATCGAGCTGCACGAGCCGCTGGTGAACGCCATCTGTAGCGGCGACGCCGAGGCCGCTTTCCAGCTCGCAAACCGGCACGCAGACGCCGATGCCGAGGAACTGATCGAGAGCATGCGCTGATCCGCCTGCCGGAGCGGAACTTTCCGTTGCGGCAGATGCAATCTAAGGCATTGACTGAAAAGACGCTATTCCGACGCGTCGGGTCAGCCGACCCGGAGCCGGCCAATCCGATTGACCGGCCATTCCGCCTATGAGAGCCTGCGTTGCGAGCCGCAAAGAGACGCGCTGAAGCGACTGGCTCCGGGAGGAATGCGCCATGAGAAAATTGCCCATTCTGGCTACCCTTGCCCTGGTTCTGATGGCCGGGGCCGCCCATGCCGACACGTCCGGCAAGAAGATCGCCTTCTCCAACAACTACGCCGGCAATTCCTGGCGTCAGGCGATGCTGAAGAGCTACGACATCATCACCAAGAAGGCGGTCGCCGACGGCATCGTCGCCGCGTCCGACGTCTTCACCACCGCCGATCAGGAAGTGCCGACCCAGGCGGCGCAGATCCAGAACCTGATCCTGCAGGGCTATGACGCCATCGTCATCAACGCCGGCTCGCCCGACGCCCTCAACGGCGCCGTCAAGCAGGCCTGCGACGCCGGCATCGTCGTCGTTTCCTTCGACGGCATCGTCACCGAACCCTGCGCCTACCGGGTCGTCGTCGACTTCAAGGCGATGGGCAAGGAACAGGTCGCCCAGATGGCGAAGTTCCAGCCCAAGGGCGGCAATCTCCTCGAGATCCGCGGCCTCGCCGGCACCTCGATCGACGAGGAGATCCACGCCGGCATCCTCGAAGGAATCGCCGCCAACCCGCAGTTCAAGATCGTCAATTCGGTCACCGGCAACTGGGACCAGACGACGGCGCAGAAGGCCGTCGCCACCGTGCTGCCCTCGCTGCCCGAGATCGTCGGAATCGTCGACCAGGGCGGCGACGGCTATGGCGCGGCACAGGCCTTTGCCGCCGCCGGCAAGCCGCGCCCGACCATCATTCTCGGCAACCGCCAGGACGAGTTGGCCTGGTGGAAGGAGCAGAAGGCCAAGGACGGCTACCAGACGTGGTCCTCGTCGATCGCGCCGGGCGTCTCCTCGCTCGCCTTCTGGGTCGCCCAGCAGGTGCTCGACGGCCGCACCGACATCCCGCACGACCTGCTGGTGCCCTACCTCGCCTTCACGCAGGAAGACTTCGAGGCGGCCCTGCCGAACATCCCCGAGGGCGGCGTGGCCACACATGAATACACGCAGGCCGACGCGATCGCGGCGATCAAGGCCAACATCAAGTAGGCCGGGATCTCGCCCTCCCTCTGTCTGGGTGAATGCGGGTTGGAATGTCCGAGGGTAGCTCTGCCATCGTAAGGCTGGACGGCGTCGAAAGACATTTCGGCGCCGTCCGCGCGCTCGACGGCGTCGACCTCACGGTCGATGCCGGCGCCTGCGTCGGGCTGGTCGGCCACAACGGCGCCGGCAAGTCGACGCTCATGCATATCCTGGCCGGCAGCGGCCGGGCCGATCGTGGCCGCATCACCATCGCCGGCCACGAGGAGACCGCCTATTCGGTAGCGCGAGCGCAGCAGCTCGGCATTCGCTGCGTGTTCCAGGAACTGTCGCTCTGTCCCAACCTGACGGTGGCGGAGAATGCCCGCATCACGCATGCGTCGCTGCGTGGCATCGGCTGGCGCAGGCGGTCGGCTGCCCTGATCCGCGCCAAGCTCGACGAGATCTTCCCCGGTCACGGCATCGACCCGTCCGACGTCGTTGGCGACCTCGCCATCGGCCAGCGCCAGATGGTCGAGGTGGCGCGCGCCTTCACCGTCACCGACGACCCGCTCCATCTCGTCATCCTCGACGAGCCGACCTCGTCGCTCGACGCCCATACCGCGGGACAATTGCTCGCCTTCGTGCGCCGCGCCGTCGGCCAGGGCATCAGTTCGATCCTGATCTCGCACATGCTGGGCGAGATCCTCTCCACCTGCGACCGGGTCGTCGTCATGCGCGACGGCAAGGTGGTCGCGGCCGACGCCGCCGCCGCCTTCGACCGCGACCGTCTGGTGGCGACGATGGGCGGCGCCAAGCACCGCGACAAGGCCGGCGCCGCCGCCCGGGCTCGCGGCGAGACGCCGGTCATGGTGCAGGCCCGGCCGCGCGGACAGGCGGCCGGCGCCGAGCTGGTGGCGCATCAGGGCGAAGTCATCGGCCTTGCCGGCCTCGCCGGCCACGGCCAGACCCGGCTGCTGCTCGACATCTACCGCGCCTCGACGGCGCGCCGGGCCGGCATCGCGGTCCGCGCCCCGGTGGCGCTCGTCGCCGGCGACCGCCAGACCGACGGCATCTTTCCGCTCTGGTCGATCGCCGAGAACATCGGCATCCGCTCGCTCGCCAGCCTCCGGCGCGGGCTGCTGCTCTCGCCCGAGCGCGAGGAAGCGCTCGCCCGCGCCTGGCAGCAGAAGATCGGCATCCGCACGCCGGTTCTCGACAACAACATCCTGTCGCTCTCAGGCGGCAACCAGCAGAAGGTGCTGTTCGCTCGCGCCCTCGGCTCGGACGCCGGCATCGTGCTGATGGACGATCCGATGCGCGGCGTCGACATCGGCACCAAGCTCGAGGTCTACGACCTCATCCGCGAAGAGGCCCGCAAGGGCCGCACCTTCCTCTGGTACACGACCGAGATGGACGAGCTGGAAAACTGCGATCACGTCTATGTCTTCCGCAATGGCCGCATCGTCGCCGACCTCGCGCAGAGCGAGCTGACCGAGGAGAAGGTGATCCAGTCCTCCTTCGAGGAAGGCGGACCGGAAGCCGCGCGGGAGCATACCCAATGAGCGCCGCCGCCCCTCCTTCCGAGCCGCTCGCCCGCGCCGGCTGGCGCTCGCCGGCCTTCGCCCGCGCGCTCCGCGCCCTGCTGCCGGCGCTGTCGCTGGTGCTGATCCTGATCGCGATCGCCTATCTGAACCCGCGCGCGATCAGCTATTTCGGCTTCTCGCTGATGCTCAATCTGGCGATCCCGATCGCGCTCGCGACGATCGCGCAGATGTTCGTCATCACCGTCAACGAGCTCGACCTGTCGATCGGCACCTTTGTCGGCTTCGTCGGCTGCGTCACCGCCACCTGGCTTCGCGATGCGCCGCTCCTCGGCATCGTCGTCCTGCTCGGTTCGATCGGCGTCTATGCCGCCCTCGGCGCGCTGATCCACCTGCGCAACCTGCCGTCGATCGTCGTGACGCTCGGCATGAGCTTCGTCTGGCAGGGATTGGCCGTGCTCATGCTGCCGAAACCAGGCGGCAAGACGCCGGACTGGCTGCAGGGCTTCATGAGCCTGAAGCCGCCCTTCGTGCCGTTCCCGATCATCGCGGCGGTCGTCATCGCGCTCGGCGTGCATGTCGCGCTGATGCGGACCTCCTACGGCGCCGTGCTGCGCGGCACCGGCGGCAACGCCCAGGCGATCCGCCGGGCCGGCTGGTCGATCCTGAAGACCAAGGTGACGATGTTCGCGCTGACGGGCCTGTTCGGCGTTCTGTCCGGCATGGCGCTGGTCGGCATCACCACATCCGCCGACGCCAATCTCGGCAACGGCTACACGCTGCTGGCGATCGCCGGCGTCATTCTCGGCGGCGGCGAGTTCGTCGGCGGCCGCGTCTCGCCGATCGGCGCCGTCATCGGCGCGCTGACGCTGGCGCTCGCCGCCTCGCCGCTGCTGACCTTCATGCATATTCCGCCCGACTGGCAGGTGGCGGCCAACGGCGCCATCCTGATCATCGTGCTGGCGGCGCGCGCCCTGATCAGCCGCCGGGAGGGCGACCGATGAACGGCATCAACACCCTTCTCGCCCGGCCCTGGATCTGGTCGTTCATCGGCGCGCTGGTGGTCTGGCTCGCGGCCATCACCTTCACCGGCGGCTATGGCGCCGGCGGCATGATCACGGCGGCGCTGTCGCTCGCCGTCTTCATGGTCATCGTCGGCATCGGCCAGATGTTCGTCATCACGCTCGGTCCCGGCAATGTCGACCTGTCGCTGCCAGCCAATATCGGCCTCGCCAGCGCCGTCGCCATGAAAGTGATGGGCGGCAGCAATGCGATGATCGCCGTCGGCCTGGTGGCGGCGCTGGCGAGCGGCACGGCGGTCGGCGCCGCCAACTACCTCCTCATCCGCGTGCTGCGCATCCCGCCGATCATCGCCACCCTGTCGTCAAGCTTCATCGTCCTGTCGATCGACATCGCCTATGGCCGCGGCCTGCAGATCAAGCCGCCGCCGGCCTTCGCCGATTTCACCAATATCCAGATCCTCGGCATCCCGATCCTCGCCATCGGCGGCGTCCTCTTCGCCTGCCTCGCCGGCATCGCCCTGCAACGCATGATCTATGGCCGCTCGGTGCTGGCGATCGGCCAGAACATGCGCGCCGCCTGGCTCGCCGGCATTCCGGTCGAGCGCATCCGCTTCCTGACCTACACGCTGTCCGGCGCGCTCGGCGGCATCAACGGCGCCCTGCTCGCCGGCTATTTCCGCGGCGCCAGCGTCGATATCGGCAACGAATATCTGCTGAGCTCGATCGCCGTCGTCGTCATCGGCGGCACCTCGGTCGCCGGCGGCAAGGCCAACGTGCCGGGGATCTGGGGCGCCTCGCTGTTCCTGGTTCTGCTGCTCACCATGCTCAACACCTTCGGCGTCAGCGCCGGCGTGCGCCTGCTTCTGACCGGCCTCATCATCGTCGGCGTCATCACCGCCGCTGGAGGCCAGGCCGCGCAGCGCTAAACAGCCCTCGCCGCGACCCGCGTTCGGCGGAAACCGGCATCGATGTTGACTTATGGTCCGGGGGCTGGTTTCACCTTTTGACCGAACAAACAAATTCCAATGAGCCACCAAGGGGGGCCTACTGATGAAGTTCCTGACTGCCGCCGCGATCGCGACCCTCGCCTTCGTCCAGCCCGCCCTCGCGCGCGACGTCACCGTCGATGTCACTGCCATCGTCGAGCATCCCGCGCTGGACGCGGTGCGCGACGGCGTCAAGGACGCGCTCGGCGAGGCCGGCTTCAAGGTCGGCGAGAACCTGACCTTCAATTACGAGTCGGCCCAGGGCAATCCCGGCACCGCCGCGCAGATCGCCCGTCAGTTCATCGGCAACGGCCCGGACGTTATCGTCCCGATCTCGACTCCGTCGGCGCAGGCCGTGGTTTCCGCCACGCGCGACATCCCGATCGTCTTCTCCGCCGTCACCGATCCGGTCGGCGCGCAGCTCGTCAAGCAGCTGCAGAAGCCGGGCGGCAACGTCACCGGCCTCTCCGACCTGTCGCCGGTCGCCGACCACGTCGCGCTGATCAAGGAAATCATCCCCTCGGTGAAGACCATCGGCGTGCTGTTCAACCCGGGCGAGACCAACTCGGTTACGCTGGTCGAGCTGCTGAAGAAGTATGGCGCCGAGCAGGGCATCGCCGTCGTCGAGTCGCCCGCCACCCGTTCGTCGGAAGTGCAGAACGCCGCCCGCGCGCTTTCCGGCCGCGTCGACGCGATCTACGTGCCGACCGACAACACCATCGTCTCGGCGCTGGAATCGGCTGTCGCCGTCGCCGTCGAAAGCAAGCTGCCGCTCTTCACCGCCGACACCGAATCGGTCTCGCGCGGCGCCGTCGCGGCGCTCGGCTTCAACTACTATGACGTCGGCAAGCAGACCGGCGCCATCGTCGTGCGCATCCTGAACGGCGAGAAGGCCGGCGACATCGACATCAACGTCGCCGCCGGCACCGATCTCGTGATCAACCCGGCCGCCGCCGAGAAGATCGGCCTGACGCTGCCCAAGTCGATCGTCGACCGCGCCACCAAGGTCATCAAGTAATCAAAAGGAAGGCCCGGCCCCGCGCCGGGCCTTCCCTTTGCGTTCACGCGGCGGTACATGCCGCGTCCAGCATCGACACAAGACCAGGCCGCTCGTCGACGATCGGTCTGCCTCAGCGGAAGGGCCGCATTCGTGAGCCTCATTGCCTTTCTCGGCGCGGTTGAACTCGGCCTCGTCTTCGCCTTCGTGGCGCTCGGCGTCTACCTGGCGTTCCGCATCCTCGACTTCCCGGACCTGACGGTCGACGGCTCGTTCCCGCTCGGCGCAGCGGTTGCGGCCGTGCTGATCATCGCCGGCTGGAACGCGTGGCTCGCCACCGCCGTCGCCATGGCGGCGGGCGCCGCCGCCGGCCTCGTCACGGCAACGCTCAACGTCAAGTTCCGCATCCTGAACCTGCTCGCCTCGATCCTCACGATGATCGCGCTGTTCTCGGTCAATCTGCGCGTGATGGGCAAGCCGAACGTCGCGCTGATCAACCAGGACACGATGCTGACGCCGTTCTTCGGCCACGGCCTTTCCGAATTCTATGTCCGCCCGCTCTTCGTCGGCGTGCTGGTCGTCATCGCCGTCTTCCTGGTCTGGCGTTTCCTCGCCAGCGACCTCGGCCTCGCCATGCGGGCGACCGGCGCCAATCCGCGCATGGCGCGGGCGCAAGGCGTCAACACCAGCCTGCACATCTATCTCGGCATGGCGCTCTCCAACGCGCTCGTCGCGCTCGGCGGCTCGCTGTTCGCCCAGACCAACGGCTTCGCCGACGTCACCTCGGGCGTCGGCACCATCGTCGTCGGCCTCGCCGCGGTGATCATCGGCGAGACGCTGTTCCATTCGCGCCTGATCATCTGGGCGCTGATCGGCTGCGTCATCGGCTCGGTGCTCTACCGCATCGCCATCCAGCTCGCGCTTTCGAGCGACATCCTCGGACTCAAGGCCTCGGATCTCAACCTCGTCACCGCCGTGCTCGTCGCCGCCGCGCTCGTCCTGCCACGCCTTCGCCGCGGGAGGGCCACGGCATGATCGAGCTTTCCAACCTCTCCGTCGTCTTCGGACGCGGCACGCCGCTCGAAAAGCAGGCGCTGTCCGGCCTCGACCTCGCCATCGAGGCGGGTTCCTTCGTCACCGTCATCGGCTCGAACGGCGCCGGCAAGTCGACCATGCTCGGCGTGCTGGCCGGCGACGTCATCCCGACCTCGGGCCGCGTCGCCATCGGCGGCCGCGACGTCACCCGGATCGCTACCGCCCAGCGCGCGAAATATGTCGCCCGCGTCTTCCAGGACCCGCTGACCGGCAGCTGCGGCGCGCTGACAATCCAGGAAAACCTGGCGCTCGCCGCCGCGCGCGGCAGCCGTCGCGGCTTCGGCCTCGCCATCGGCAGCAACCGGCGCGACGAATTCCGCTCGCGCGTCTCGGAGCTGAAGCTCGGCCTCGAGAACCGCATGGACGACCGGATGGACCTGCTCTCCGGCGGCCAGCGCCAGGCGCTGTCGCTGGTGATGGCGACGCTCGCCGGCAGCGAGGTGCTGCTGCTCGACGAGCATACCGCCGCGCTCGACCCCGGCATGGCCGAGTTCGTGATGGAGCTGACCCAGTCCCTGGTCGAGAAGCACAAGCTCACGACGATGATGGTCACCCATTCGATGCGCCAGGCGCTCGATTACGGCACCCGCACCGTCATGCTGCATGGCGGCAAGGTCATTCTCGACGTGGTCGGCGACAACCGCAAAAACCTGACGATCGAGGACCTGATCGAGATGTTCCGCAAGGCCCGCGGCGGCCAGACGCTCGACGACGACGCGCTGCTGGTGAGCTGAGGCGTCGAACATTCGTCCGACGACCCTGCCCGCACCATTCCGAATGCCCGCCTGAAGACCCTCACCCCCGCCATCTCCCGCAAACGGGAGAGGGGGCGAGCCCGCCTGCCACGGAAGCGATAACGGATGCCGGCCGAAAAACCCTCGTCCGCTCGCGGGAGAGGGTTGGGTGAGGGGCTTGCTTTCCCCCTCTCGGGACGCGCGAAGTTCGTTGAACCGGCGTCATCCTCGCGAAGGCGAGGAGGACGGCGGAGCTGGACGCGGTGCGTCCGCCTTCAGCGAACCGCCCTGCCCTTGCCGGCCTCGCCGACGCAGCGAAGTCCGCTGGCCGCGCCGATGCCCCAGAACAGCGAGCTGCAGTTCCGGCACGTGCCGCAGCCGCTCGGCGCGGCGGAAGCCGGGCTGTTCGTCGGGCTGGCCATGTCGAAAATCTCCGCTCGTTGCATGAGCGCAATCATCGCCGGACCGGGCGCGACTTCCAAGAAACGGAATTGCCGGCGCCGCCCGGTTCCTTGGAACAGGCGACGCCGGATCGGGCGAAAGGCGTTATGCCGGCACTGCCTCGAACGTTTCCGGCTGGACCGGCCCGCCCGTCTCGATGGACTTGTAGGCTGCCTCGACCAGCGCGAAGGTGTTGAGATTGTCGTGGCCGGAGGTCGCCGGAACGCTGCCCGCGTCGAGGCTGTCGAGCCAGTGGCGCTGGGTCGAGACGACGCTATCCTGGATCAGCAGCCAGGGCTCGCCGCCCCAGGAGAGCGGCTTCGGCTTGGCGATCTCGGTGAAATTGCCTTCCGGCGAGGTGACGACCAGCCGGCAATCGGCCTCGACCCGGATCGAACCCTTGGTGCCTTCGAAGTGGATCAGCGTCTGCGGGAACAGGTCCGGCTCCTGCCGGCTCGCATAGCTGCATTCGGAAACGCTGACGGCGCCGTTGGCATGGCGCATCATCACCGTCGCCTGGTCCTCGCCATTGATGCCCTGCTTGATCGCCTGGCCGAGGCAATAGACGCTTGTCGCCTCGCCCATGAAGACGCGCGCGACGTCGAGCACATGCACGCCGATATCGAGCAGCACGAAGCGATCGACCTCGGCCAGATAGGGCTGGCCCTTGTAGATGTCATAGCCGGTGCGGAAGGCGAAACGGCCCCAGGTCGGTTCGCCCAGCGCGCCCGAGCGGGCGATCTCGGCGGCGCGCAGCAGCGGTGCCTGGAAGCGGAAGTTCTCATGCACCATCAGCGGCCGGCCGGCCTTGTCCATGGCGTCGACCAGCGCGCAGCAATCGGCCCAGTCGGGCGCCAGCGGCTTCTGCACGACCGCGGCCACGCCATGTCGGGCGCAGGCCTCGACCAGCGCCCGGTGCGACGGCGCCGTGGTGACGATGTCGACGAAATCGGGCTTCTCCGTCGCCAGCATCTTCTCGAAATCGGTATAGAAGGCCGGGATGTTGAAATCGGCCGCGGCGGCTGCCGCCTTCTCGCCGTCGACGTCGCAGACCGCCACGATTTCAGCGCGGTCGGCGAGTTCGCCCCAGGCATTCAGGTGGTTGCGCGCGAAAAAACCGCACCCGACAAGGGCGCCCCTGCGAAGTGTCATCGTCTCTCTCCCATGACCTTTTGGCCGGCGCCTTCGGCGCTTCTGCTCGGGCTTAAGTCGAGCAGCCGCCCGCCCCAGCGTCAAGCGGAGGCGACCGGAATTCGAGGGAGAAAAGTCAGGCCTCAGTCGCGAAACAGGTCGACCGAGAAACGTTTCGAGATGCCGAGGCCGACGGTGAACTGGTTCTCGCTGCCGGCGGTCGCCACGATCGGCGAGTCCTTGGCGTCGCCGACGAAGCGGTCATAGCCGGCATCCGCGTTCAGGAACCAGTCCGGCTTGAACTCGTAGCGCGCCGACGCCTTGAGGCCGACCGAATAGATGCCGCCGCCGGCGTCATAGGCGGCGAGGTTACCGCCGCTGGCGATGCTCTCGGCCTCCGAGACATTGAAATAGGTGCCGGTGAAGCCGCTGGAGCCGAAATTCGCGCGTGGTCCGATCTTGAGTTCGACCTGCTTGGTCGGGCGGACGATGGCGTCGGCGCCGAAGCTGCCGACGACGCCGCTCGCCTCGCCGAAGGCGCCGCGGATCTCGCCCAGCACTTCCGCGCCATAGACGGGATCGAAATTGAACTCATAGCCGGCCTTGACGCCGAGCTCATAGGTCGCGTCGAGTTTTCGCGTGCCGGCGAGGCCCGGCTCGTCGCTGGGGTCGCGCTCGCCGATGATGCGGAAGGACGGCCCGAAATTCAGCGCCGTCTTCGGGCCGCCGCCGAGCTCGAACACGCCGGGCAGGCGGAAATAGGACATCGAAACGATCGGATAGGGCGAGAACAGCAGGTCCTTCGAGCCGAGGAAGCGGGGCTCGACCTTGCCGCCGGCGCCGAGCTCGATGACGAGGTCGACATCGCCATAGGGACGCCGCTCGGCGGCATGGGCGGAAACAATGACGGCGAGGGAAAGAAGAGAGGCAGCCAGCGCGCTGGCGGTCTGACGTCGCATCAAGGCAGGATTACTCCGGAACGCATACTCGACTGGCAAGGCGCCCCGGACTGCAATCGCCGTCCGAACGTCTTGGTTAATCTCGTATGGCCAAAGCTGCTGAAGATTGTGTTACGACGCCGCCACTACCGCGAGGCGCAATGGCGTCGCCGGACCGCTTGCCGCCGCATGAACTTGCGTGTCCAATGGAGCCCTCGCAGCTGATCGATCGGATCCAGCATGCCCTCGATAGCCCCGACCGCGCCGCTCCATCGCATCGAGCAGGATTCGCTCGGTCCGGTCTCCGTCCCCGCCGACGCCTATTACGGCGCGCAAACCGCCCGCGCGATGGAGAATTTCCAGATCTCCGGCACGCCGATCCGCCATTTTCCGGAGCTGATCCGCGCGCTCGCCATGGTCAAGCTCGCTGCCGCGCGCGCCAACCGGCAGCTGGGCGATCTCCCGGACGAGAAATTCGCGGCGATCGAGCAGGCCTGCCTTGAGATGATCGCCGGCCGGTTCGACGACCAGTTCTTGCTCGACGTCTTCCAGGGTGGCGCCGGCACCTCGACCAACATGAACGCCAACGAGGTGATCGCCAATCGGGGGCTGGAGATCCTCGGCGAGCCGCGCGGCCACTACGCGACGCTGCACCCCAACAACGACGTCAACCTGTCGCAATCGACCAACGACGTCTATCCAACCGCGATCCGGCTGGCGCTGCTGATGAGCTATGGCCGCCTCTCCGAGGCGCTCGAGCGGCTCGCCCTTGCCTTCGACGCCAAGGGGAGTGAGTTCGCCAGCATCATCAAGCTCGGCCGCACCCAGCTGCAGGACGCCGTTCCGATGACGCTCGGCCAGGAGTTCCAGGCCTTCGCGGTCACGTTGCGCGAGGACGAACAACGGATCGAGGAGGCGTCGCGACTGCTGCTCGAGGTCAATCTGGGCGGCACCGCCGTCGGCACCGGGATCACCGCCGACCCCGCCTATGCGGCGATCGTCGTGCGCGAACTCGGCATGCTGACGAACCGGCCCTTCGTCGTGTCGCAGAACCTGATCGAGGCCTGCTGGGACACCGGCGCCTTCGTCCTGTTCTCCGCCACGCTGAAGCGGACGGCAGTGAAGCTGTCGAAGATCGCCAATGATCTACGCCTGCTGTCGAGCGGCCCGCGCGGCGGCATCGGCGAGATCAACCTGCCGCCCGAGCAGCCGGGCTCCTCGATCATGCCGGGCAAGGTCAATCCGGTCATCCCGGAGGTGGTGAACCAGGTGGCGTTCCATGTCATCGGCGCCGACCTGACCGTGACGCTGGCCGCCGAGGCGGGTCAGCTGCAGCTCAACGCCATGGAACCGGTGATCGTCTTCAGCCTGCTGCAATCGCTGTCGCTGATGACCAACGCGATCGACACGCTGACGACGAAATGCGTCACCGGCATCACCGCCAATCCGGAGACCTGCCGCAAGAACCTCGAGGCGAGCACGGCGCTCGCCACCGGACTGGTCTCGCTGATCGGCTACGAGCGGGCCGCCCAGCTCGCCAAGGAGATCCTGGCCACCGGCAAGACCTTGCGCGAACTCCTCGCCGAGGACCCGCTGCTGCCGGACGAACTGATCGACCAGGTCTTCGATCTCGACGCGCTGACGCGGCCATCGCGATTGCGGCGGCGGCCGCCTGTCGCGAGGTCCTGACGAAGCCGTGGTCGGCGGCACGCACCCGCATCCAGCCTGCTCCGGCGGAGCCTCTACCAGAGGAAGGAAGAGGGAGACGCCAGGATTGTGAAGTCCCCCTGATTGACTGGAACCAGTTCAAAGGAATTTTCTAAATAAGTATTTTCCATCCTTAAACATTGGATTTGGCAATTACCATGTCGTAAGGCAATATTGCCGTTCTGGTGACACTGGACCCCTGGGGGAAATGCAGATGCTTGCTAGGTCAAGCGGCGCCGGCTTGCGGGCGATCGGGTTCATCTTGCTCGCGGCAACCTCTCTCGCCACGACGACGATATCGGTTCGAGCGGCGGAAACGCCGACGACGCAGGCGCCGGCTCCGGAGAGCCCAGCGCCGGCCCAGCCCGCTCCAGCCGCGGCCGCGCCCGCCGAGGCGCCCTCTGACGAGGCCGCCCCGAGCGACGTGTTCACGCAGGACGAACTGCGCAAGCTCCTGGCGCCCATCGCGCTCTACCCGGATGCGTTGCTGGCGCAACTGCTTCCCGCCTGCGCCTATCCGGTTGATATCGTGCAGGCTTCCCGCTGGATCGGCAAGAACAAGGCCGCTGTCGCCAAGGGCGACTTCTCCGGCGCCGATACGCAGGGCTGGGACCCGACCGTCAAGGCGCTGGTCCGCTTCCCTGATATCATCGCCAAGCTGAACGACGACCTCGACATGACGACGGATCTCGGCGACGCCTTCGTGAGCCAGCCGGACGACGTCGCCGCCATGATCCAGACGCTGCGCCTGGAAGCGCAGAAGGCCGGATCGCTCAAGACCACCAAGGAACAGAAGGTCACCGTCCAGGAACAGGGTGGCAACCAGTATGTCGCCATCGAGCCGGCCGATCCGGGCGTCATCTATGTACCGACCTATGATCCGGCAACGGTCTATTACGACAATGGCGGCGCGCTCGCGGCGGGGGTCATCGGTTTCGGCACCGCCGTCGCCGTCGGCATCGCCATCGACAATGCCTGGGACTGGGGGCATGGCTGGGTCTACCCGCCGCGCTGGCCGGGCTATCCGGGCTATCGCCCGGGCGGCGGCAACAACATCAACATCGGCAACGACATCAACATCGGCGGTGGCATGCGCCCCTGGCGTCCCGACGGCGACCGCTACCGGCCCGGCCAAGGCAGCAAGCCCGGCCTCGCCAATCGCCCGCACGGACCGGGCGGCGGCAACCACCCCGGGGTGGGCAATCGTCCGGGCCTCGATCGCCCGAATGCCGGCAACCGCCCGGACATCGGCAATCGCCCGAACGCGGGCAATCGTCCGGATCGTCCGGATCGCCCGGCTGTCGCCAACAAGGGGCAGCGCCCCGCCGGCGGCGCCAACAAGGCGGTGAAAAAGCCCGCCAAAGACACCGCCTTCAGCAACGCCAAGGTGGGCGGCAAGGGATCCAAGGCGATCTCCAACCGCGGCGCCTCCAGCCGGAAGTCACCGCCCAGGCCGCAGGCCCATTCCGGCGGCGGGCGACCGCAGCAGATGCACCGCGGCGGAGGCGGACGGCCCCAGATGCATCGCGGCGGCGGCGGCGGTCGCCAGATGCATCGTGGCGGACGCGGTCGGCACTGAGGAGAACGGTCATGCAGAAGAAAGCCCTGTCCACGCTTGGCGCCCTGCTTGCCGGCGTCGTCCTCTTCAGCCATCAGGCCCGCGCGCAGGAAGTCTTTCCCTCGCCGGAGGCCGCTTCCACCGCCCTCGTCGCCGCCGCCAAGGCGCCGGAAAGAGGCATGCTCGACAAGATCTTCGGTGACGGCGCGAGGGAACTGATCGCGTCCGGCGACGAGGCGGTCGACAAGCAGCGTCTGTCCGATTTTCTGGTGCTCGCGGGCGACGGCAGCGCGGTCACCGACGGCGACGGAGGAGCCAAGGTGCTGACCTACGGCGCCGATCATTGGCCGTTCCCGATTCCGCTGAAGCAGGTCGCGGGCGGCTGGGCCTTCGACCTCGACGCCGGCAAGGAACGGATCGCCGACATGACGATCGGACAGAACGAGTTGGTAGCGATCGGCGCCTGCGCGGACTACGTCGCCGCGCAGAACGAATATTTCCGCACGCTGCACGACAACCAGCCGGTCCAGCAGTTCGCCCGCCGCCTGGTCAGCTCGGATGGCCGGCATGACGGCCTCTACTGGGCGCCCGAGACCGCGACCGACCGCAGCCCGCTTGGAGACCGGATCGTCGCCGCTGCCGTTCACGCCAGCAAGGACCCGGCGCTTCCCGGCTCCTATCACGGCTACCACTATCGCATCCTGACGCGGCAGGGCCCCGCCGCGCCGGGCGGCGCCTACAATTATCTGGTCAAGGACAGGATGCTGGCCGGATTCGCGCTCGTCGCCTATCCCGAGACCTGGGGCGAGACGGGCATCATGACGTTCCTGTGCGACCAGCGCGGCGACGTCTACCAGCGCAACCTCGGTGCCACGACCAGCCGCGTCGCGCCGCAAATCCGCAGCTTCAATCCTGGCCCCGATTGGGAGCGCGTCGAGCGCTAGGCCGAAACGAAGCGACGGCGCGGGCTCGAAAGAGCCTGCGCCGTCGCCTTGCATTCCTTGGCCGTCAGACCGGCTTTCCGGTCGCCGCCGGCGTGTCCTTCGTCTTCCGCGCCGAGCGCCAGTCCGCCAGCCGGCGGACCGCGACATAGAACAGCGGCACGAAGAAGATGCCGATCGTCGTCGCCGCCAGCATGCCGCCCATCACGCCGGTGCCGACAGCGTTCTGCGCGCCGGAGCCTGCGCCGGTGGCGATCGCCAGCGGCAGGATGCCGAAGATGAAGGCGAGCGAGGTCATCAGGATCGGCCGCAGGCGCAGTCGCGCGGCACTGAGCGTCGCCTCGACCAGTTCCTTGCCCGCCGCCTGCTGGTCCTTGGCGAATTCGACGATCAGGATCGCGTTCTTGGCAGCGAGGCCTATCGTCGTGAGCAGGCCGACCTTGAAGTAGACGTCGTTCGCCTGTCCGAACAGCTTGGCGGCGACCAGCGCGCCGAGCACGCCGATCGGCACCGACAGCATGACCGAGAACGGGATCGACCAGCTCTCATAGAGCGCCGCCAGGCAAAGGAAGACGACCAGGATCGAGATCGCATAGAGCGCCGGCGCCTGGTTGCCGGAAAGCTGCTCCTGATAGGAAAGGCCCGTCCAGGAGGCGGTGAAGCCGCTCGGCAGCTTCTCGACCATGGCCAGCATCTCGTTCATCGCCGTGCCCGAGCTGACGCCGCTGCCGGCGGAGCCCTGGATGCTGACGGCCGAAACGCCGTTGTAGCGGTCGAGCTTGGGCGAGCCATAGGTCCAGTCCGTCGACACGAAGCTCGAGAACGGCACCATCTCGCCGCTGGCATTGCGGACGAACCAGTCGTTCAGATTGTCGGGCTGCATGCGGAAGGGCGCGTCGGCCTGCAGGTAGACCGGCTTGACCTTGCCGCGGTCGATGAAGTCGTTGACATAGCTGCCGGCGAACCCGACCGAGATCGTGTCGTTGATGTCGCCGAGATCGATGCCGAGGGCGCGCGCCTTGGCCTGGTCGATGTCGATCTTGAATTCGGCCTGATCCTCCTGCCCGCCCTGGCGGACGCCGCTCACCTTCGGGTTCTCGCGCGCCAGCGCCAGCAACTGGTCCCGCGCCGCCGCGAGCTGCTGCTGGCCGGCGCCGGCCGAATCCTGCAGATACATCTCGAAACCGTTCGAATTGCCGAGATTGGGCAGGGCCGGTGGCGACAGCGCGAAGACCTGCGCATCGCGGATCCCCGAGAACGCCGCCATCGCCCGGCCGGCGATCGCCGACGCGGACTGGTCCTTGGCCTTGCGCTCCTCGAAATCCTTCAGCTTGACGAAGGCCATGGCCGAGTTCTGGCCGCTGCCGTTGAAGCCGAAGCCGAGGGCGACGAAGACGCTGTCGACGGAGTCCTTTTCCTGGGTGAGGAAATGGTTCTCGACCTGCTTCACCACCTCCAGCGTCCGCGCGCTCGTCGCGCCGACCGGCAGCTGGATCGACGTCATCAGCACGCCCTGGTCCTCTTCCGGCAGGAAGGAGGTCGGCAGCTTGCTGAAGAGCACGGCGACGCCCGCGCACATCAGGAGATAGACGACGAAGGAACGCAGCGGCCGGCGGATGATGCCGTGCACGCCGCGCTGGTAGCGGTCAGCGCCGCGATCGAAGGTGCGGTTGAACCAGCCGAAGAAGCCCTTGCGCTCCATATGTCCGCTCGACGGCTTCAGCATGGTGGCGCAGAGCGCCGGCGTCAGCACCAGGGCGACGAAGACGGACAGCACCATGGCCGCGACGATCGTCACCGCGAACTGGCGGTAGATGACGCCGACCGAGCCGGAGAAGAAGGCCATCGGCACGAACACGGCCGACAGCACCAGGGCGATGCCGATCAGCGCGCCAGTGATCTCGCCCATCGACTTCTTCGTCGCCTCGCGCGGCGACAACCCCTCTTCCGCCATCACGCGCTCGACGTTCTCGACCACCACGATGGCGTCGTCGACGAGCAGGCCGATCGCCAGCACCATGGCGAACATGGTCAGCGTGTTGATCGAATAGCCCGCGAAGGAGAGCACGGCGAAGGTGCCGAGCAGCACGACCGGCACGGCAATCGTCGGGATCAGCGTGGCGCGGAAGCTCTGCAGGAAGATGAACATGACGATGAAGACGAGGACGACGGCCTCGATCAGCGTCTCGATCACCTTCTCGATCGAAAGCTTGACGAACGGGGTGGTGTCATAGGCCGTGACGACCTTGATGTTGGACGGCAGGCTCGCCGACAGCTTGGTGAGCACTTCCTCGACGCCAGCGGCCGTGTCGATGGCATTAGCGCCGGTGGCGAGGTTTATGCCAAAGCCGGCAGCGGGCAGGCCGTTGAAGCGCGAACTGCTGGTGTAGCTTTCCGAACCGATCTCGACGCGCGCGACATCGCTCAAATGGACGATCGAGCCGTCAGTGCTCGTCTTCAGGATGATGTTGCGGAACTGGTCCGGCGTCTGCAACTGGCTCTGCGCCGTGATCGTGACGTTGAGCTGCTGGCCCTCAATGCTGGGCAGCGCGCCGAGCTGGCCGGCCGAGATCTGCTTGTTCTGGGCCGCGATCGCCGTTGCGACGTCGCTCGGGATCAGCTGGTACTTGGCGAGCTTGTTCGGATCGAGCCAGATGCGCATCGCATATCCGGATCCGAAGACATTGACGTCGCCAACTCCGCTGACGCGCTTGATCGTGTCCTCGAAACGGCTGGAGAAATAGTCGCCGAGGTCTTCTGACGACAGGCTGCCATCGGTCGAGACCAGCGCGCCGACCATCAGGATGCTGGAGGTCGACTTGGTCACCGTGATGCCCTGCGCCACAACCGCATCGGGCAGCTGCGACTGCACCAGCTGCAGCTTGTTCTGCACCTGCACCTGGGCGATGTCGGAATCGACGCCGCTGGCGAAGGTGAGCTGCACCGAGGCCTGGCCGGAAGACGAGCTGGAAGCCGACATGTAGTCGAGATTCTCGAGCCCGGTCATGCCCTGCTCGATGATCTTGGTCACCGAATTCTCGATCGTCTCGGCGCTGGCGCCGGGATAGGTGGCGGAGATGCGCACCGTCGTCGGCGCGATCTCGGGATACTGGGCGATCGGCAGGTTGTAGATGCCGAGCAGGCCGCCCAGCATGACGACAATGGCGAGAACCCAGGCAAAGATCGGGCGGTCGATGAAGAAGCTGGCCATCGGATCAGCCTCCCGTCGCCGGGGCGGTCGCCGGCGCCGGCGTCTTGTCGTTCGTCTTGGCATCGGCCGGATGGGCGACGCCGGCGGCATCGAGCGTGACCTCGATCGGCGTCACGGCCTGGCCGTCGCCGATCTTCTGCAGGCCGTCGACGATCAGCCGGTCGCCGTCCGAGATGCCGTCCTCGATCAGCCAGTTCGAGCCGACCGATTGCAGCGTCTGCAGCACCCGGGTCTCGACCTTGCCATCCTTCGACACCAGCATCGCGGTGGCATCGCCCTTGGCGTTGCGGTTGACGGCGCGCTTCGGCACCAGGAAGGCGCCCTCGTCGGTGCCGAGATTGACCACGGCGCGGACATACATGCCGGGCAGCAGCATCCGCGTCGGATTATCGAAGCTGGCGCGCATCGAGAAGGTGCCGGTCGTCTCGTTGACGATCGCCTCGGTCGAGCGCAGCACGCCGGGCTGGTCATAGACGGCCGTGTCATTGAGCTTGAGCTGGACGCTCGGCGGGCCCTCGCCACGCTTCAGCCGCCCGCTGTCGATCAGGTTGCGGATACGGAACAGGTTGGTGCTGGAGTCGGTCAGGTCGACGTTGATCGGGTCGATCTCGCGGATGGTGGCGAGCGCGGTCGACTGGTTGGCGGTCACCAGCGCGCCCTCGGTCACGGCCGAGGTGCTGATCAGTCCGGAAATCGGCGCCACGACCTTGGTGTAGTCGAGGTTGATCTGGGCGGTGGCGAGCGCCGCTTCGGCGGCGGCGACGTCGGCCTTGGCCTGCGCCAGCGCCGCCTTGGCCTCGTCCAGGCTCTGCGCCGTCACCGTGTTCACGCCGACCAACTGGTTGTAGCGGTCGACCTTGGCCTGGGCGCTGGGCACGGCGGCCTGCGCCTTCTCCAGCGCGGCGGCGGCCGCGTCATAGGCGGCCTGATAGGGGCGCGGATCGATCTGATAGAGCAGGTCGCCGGCCTTGACCTGGCCGCCCTCGGTGAACACCCGCTTCTGGATCAACCCGTCGACCTGCGGCCGGATCTCGGCGACCTTGGTGGCGCTGACGCGGCCGGGAAGCTCGATGGTGATCGGCACGTTCTGCGGCCGCAGGGTGATCACGCCGACTTCGACCGGGCCCGTCGGCGGCCCGCCTGCCTGTCCGCTACCGGACTGGCCGGAACAGGCGGCCAGAAGCAGAGCACTGATCAGACTCGCCAATGCAAGGGCCTTGGATTTCATGCGAGAGTCTCCCGAAGGGTCGTCACCCGGCAATCATCGAGTGACCATATAGATCCTCTCTTTCACGCGGCTCCAAGCCCGGCAACTATTTTCGGGCGTCAAAACATTGCTGGTATTTCAGAATATTGCAGGCCATCCGCCTTTGTTTCCGGACCGTGAAACGGCGCCGGAGCGGCCTCTTGCGCCCCGACGGATCCCGGTCCGGATGGCCTTCCGGACTCAGCTCGGACGGACAATGCCCTTCTTGAGGATCAGATTGCCATACTGGCGGGTCTCGCCGGTCTGGACGATGGCGTAACCGGCATTGGCGCGCTCATAGAAGGCGAAGCGCTCCAGCGAATGCACCCTGTGCTCGGGCTCGTGCTTCCGGACGATCGCCTCGAACTCGTCGACGATCGGCTCGCGGCGGTCGGGATCGCCCACCACCTGCATCGAGATCGCGGCGACGTCGTCATACTGGTCGAGCGGCAACAGCGACAGGATCGCCTCGAGCACCTGCGGCGCGGTCGCGGCATCGATGCGGATCAGTTCCGGCCCGGCGCTGGTGGCGGGATAGTTGGCGTCGACGATGGTGATCTCGTCGCCATGGCCCATGGCGCGCAGGGTCCACAGCAGGTCGGGGCTGAGAATGGGCGAAAGTCCCTTCAGCATGTCTTTCTCCTTGGATGTTGGAAGGCGCCCGCCGCGAAGGTCACCCGGCCCGCTCCAGACGGTGCGGCGTTCTGGAACGGACCGGGCTTCCCTTCAGCCCCCAGGGGCCAAAGGCGGTGTCAGAAGGTCGCGCCGATCTGCCACGGCACGAATTCGTTGTCGCCGTAGCCGAGCAGCTCCGACTTGCTCTTGTCGCCGGAAGCGACCTCGAGAATGCGGTCGAAGATCTCCTGCCCCTTGGCTTCGAGCGACTTGCCGTCGAGCACGTCGCCGCCATTGATGTCCATGTCGTCGATCATCTTGGCGTAGATCTCGGAATTGGTGGCGATCTTGATCGACGGCGTCGGCTTGCAGCCATAGGCGGAGCCACGGCCGGTGGTGAAGCAGAGGATGTTGGCGCCGCCCGCCACCTGCCCGGTCGCCGAGACGGGATCGTAGCCGGGCGTGTCCATGAACACGAAGCCCTTCTCGGTCACCGGCTCGGCATAGCCATAGACGGCGGTCAGCGGCGAGGTGCCGCCCTTGGCGGCGGCGCCGAGCGACTTCTCGAGAATGGTGGTGAGGCCGCCCTGCTTGTTGCCGGGGGACGGATTATTGTTCATCTCCATGAGGTTACGCTCTGCGTAATCCTCCCACCAATGGATGATGCCGACCAGCTTCTCCCCGACCTCGCGCGACACGGCGCGGCGGGTCAGAAGGTGCTCGGCGCCATAGATTTCCGGCGTTTCGGAGAGGATGGCGGTGCCGCCATTGCGGACGAGGATGTCGGCGGCGACGCCCAATGCCGGGTTGGCGGTGATGCCGGAATAGCCGTCCGAGCCGCCGCATTGCAGCGCCAGCATCAGTTCGCTAGCCGGCACCGTCTCGCGCTTCACGCTGTTTACGATCGGCAGCATCGCTTTCACGGCCTCGACGCCGGCATCGACCGTTTTCCGGGTGCCGCCGACTTCCTGAATCGTCATAGTGCGGAAAGTCTCGCTTTCCTCGACCTTGTAGGCATCCTTGAAGCGCGGAATCTGAAAACCCTCGCAGCCGAGGCCGACCATGACGACACCGCCCATGTTCGGGTTGGTTGCATAGCCCCAGGTGGTGCGCTTCAGCGTGTCGAAGATCACGCCACGATAGTCGATGACGCAGCCATTGGCCTGCTTTAGCGCGACGATGCCGTCGATGTTCGGATAGTCGTTCAGGATGCCGGAGCGCTCGATCTCGGTGGCGATGAAGCCGGCGACCGTCGTCGAGCAGTTCACCGAGGTGAGGATGCCGACATAATTGCGCGTGCCGACCTTTCCGTTAGCACGCCGATAACCCTGGAACGTCGCCTGGAACTCCTTCGGCACATATTGCGTCGGCACCACGCCCTCGCTGAAGGCATAGTCGCGCGCGAAGGCGCCATGCTCCTCGCCGATGCCGCAATTGTGCTCGTGCACCCAGTCACCGACGGCGATGTCGGTCTTGGCGAAGCCGATGATCTGGCCGAACTTGCGGACCGCCTCGCCGGCGGCGATCGGCCGGATCGCGAACTTGTGCCCGCGCGGCACGCGCCGGATGATGGTGGCGTCCTGCGCCGTCGTCATGCCGACTTCGAGATTGCCGAGCGCGACGGCGATATTGTCCTCGCCATTGAGGAGAAGCGTGCGCGGCTGGGCCGGAATGGGGGCTGCCTCGTTCATGGTATCGATCCTATCGCGGCCGCAAGCAAAGCCGCCGTTGCGCGGGCTTCAGGCTGAACGCCAGCCGTCGCGGATGAGCGTGAAGCCGTCGCTGTAGACTTCGGCATTTGATGGGAAGAGATCGCGCCAGATCCGCGTCGCGGCTGCCAGCAGCGGCATCGACCGTCCGAATGCCTCGATGGTGATCCAGCCGTCATAGTCGGCCTGCTTCAGCGCCTTGAAGGTACTGGCGAAATCGACATGGCCCTTGCCGGGCGTGCCGCGATCGTTCTCCGAGACATGCACATGCGCCAGATGCGGGGCGATGGCGGCCACGGCGGCGATCGGATCCTTCTCCTCGATATTGGCGTGGAAGGTATCGTACATGCCAGCAACGTTCGGGTGAGCGACGGCGGCCAGGTAATCGTTCAGGTCGTGCATGGTGTTGACGAAATAGCATTCGAAGCGGTTGACCGCCTCCAGCACCAGCGTGATGCCGCGCTCGCGCGCCATGTCGCCGGCTTCGCGATGGAAGGCGATGGCGCGCTCGCGCTCCTCCGCCGACGGCGCGGCGCCGGAAAAATGACCAAGCGTCGAATGCAGCGGCCCGCCGACGACCCTGGCGCCGAGCGCCGCCGAACAATCGAGGATCCAGCGCATGTGGGCGCGCGCCGCTTCCTGCTGCGCCGGTTCGGCGCCGATCGGATTCATCTCGGTCGCCGGGAAAAGCGCGATCACGGTGCGGTCGAGGCCGAGACGGTCGAGCTCGCGGCCGAGTTCGGCATAGTGCTCCGGCGTCCCCTCGAAGATCGGGATCTCGACGCCGTCATAGCCGCAGCGTTTCAGGTCTTCGAGAACGGGCCAGTGCTGCGGTTCGACATGCGCCGTCCAGAGCAGGAGATTGAAGCCGATCTTCATCGCGGTCGTCCTGGTTCAACATGCAGACCGGCCGCGACGATGCCGCGTGCCAGAGAGGCCGGCGGGCCCGAAGGTCCACCGGCCGCAACGCATCAGTTGGTCGGCGGGACCGGCGGCGCCGCGCCCTGCGGCAGCGGCTCTTCCAGCCACTTGGTGACCATTTCCGGCTTTGCATCCCAGGGAGCGGCATCGGCCAGATTGTCCTTGGTGATCACCTGGCTCGGCGCATAGTAGAACTGGCCGGGCTTGACCGAACCGTCGATGACGCCGAGCAGCAGGCGCAGCGCATGGACGGAGGCGATCGAGGGCGGGTTGCTGCCGGTCAGGGTCATCTGGCCCTTCTCGATCAGCTCGACGCCGTAGGGGGCGCCATTGTTGCCGCCGATCAGGATCTGGCCGGTCTTGCCGGCGCGCTCAATGGCAATCGCGACACCAACGGCCATGTCGTCATTGGCGGCATAGATCGCCTTGACGTTCGGATGAGCCGCCAGGATCTGCGAGGCGGCGTCCATGGCCTTCTGGCGGTCCCAGTCGGCCGCGAGGTCGGCAACGCTGACCGCCTTGGAGCCGGACTTCGCGATGCCGTTCTTGAACGACTGCACGAAGGCTTCCGCGTCGCCGCGGCCGAGCTTGCCGGTGATGGTGGCGTATTCGCCCTCCGGCAGCAGCTTGCCGATCGCCTCGCCGACGGGTTCGCCGAACCGGTAGAGATCGATCTGCATGATGCCAGCCGAATCCGCCAGGATCGACTCGTCATAGCCATACTGGAAGAAGATCGGCACGCCGGCCTTCTTGGCCTGGGCGATGGCGGCCTTTTCCGACGACAGCGACACCGCATAGATCAGGATGCCGTCGACGCCCTTGGTGATCGCGTCCTGGACGTTGGCGAGTTCCTGGGTCGGGTCGTTGTTCGCCGAATAGGTGATCAGCTTGACGCCGAGCTTGTCGGCGGCGGCCTGGGCGGCGTTCATGCCGAACTGGTAGTAGGGATCCGGACCGCCGCGCATGAAGGCGATGGTCTTCTCGGCCGCCTGCGACAGGCTCGGCGCCATCAGCGCCGTTCCGAGCGCCAGAACCGCAAGGGCTCTCCTCGTGATAGTCATGGGTCGTCTCCTCCTTTGACGTCCTTGTGAAGCGGCGTGCCGGTTAGGCTTTTTTCTGCAGCAGGACCGCCGCGGTTATGATCAATCCCAGCACGGCGCTCTGGAAATTCGCGCCGACACCGAGAAGGTTCATGCTGTTGCTCACCAGCCCGAGCAGCAGGACGCCGCCCAACGTGCCGATGACCGAGCCGCGGCCACCGATCAGCGGCGTGCCGCCGATGACCACGGCCGCGATGGCGCGCAGCTCGTAGCCCGTGCCCATGCTGGGCAGGCCCGAGTCGAGGACGCCGGTGAGGATGACGCCGGCGACGCCAACGAAGAGGCCGCTCAGCGCATAGAGCGCGATCTTGATGCGCCGGACCGGAATGCCGGAAAGCCGCGCCGCTTCCTCGTTGCCGCCGATCGCGAAGGCGTAGCGGCCGAGCGTGGTGAAGCGCAGGATCAGGAACATCACGGCGATGGCGAGGATCATGGCGTAGACGGGCCACGGCACGCGCAGGAAATCGCCGAGGCCGAACACGTCGAACAGCGCGCCGGTGCCGTTGATCGGGCTGCCGCCCGACATCAGGATGGCAACGCCCTGCAGGAAGGTCATCGTGCCGAGCGTGATGATGAAGGGCGTGGCGCGGTTGGTCGAGACCAGCATGCCGTTGATGGCGCCGATGAGCGTGCCGGCGGCGACGCCGGCGAGGATGCCGAGCACGGCGGAGCCGGTGTGCATGATCGTCAGCGCCGTGGCGAGGCCGGCAACCGAAAGCGCCGCGCCGACCGAAAGGTCGAGGCCGCCGGCGATCAACAGGATGGTCTGGCCGGCGGCGACGATGCCGAGCGCCGAAACCTGGAACAGGATGTTGAGCAGGTTGTTGACCGACAGGAAGCGCGGATTGCCGATGGCCGTGATCACCACGATCAGCAGCAGCACGATCAGCAGCGTGTAGCGGCCGATATCGACCTTGCGGGAAGCCCCGGACTTGCGGCCCGCCGGCTGGGCGGCGGTAGCGGCGGAAGAGGTCATCAGTTCACGCTCCGGGCGCTTTGGGTTTGGATGGCCACGAGCAATTGCTGCGGATCGAGGCCTGCGGGCGACAGCTCCTGCTCGATCCGGCCGGCGCGCAGGACCAGGATGCGGTCGGCAAGCGCGATCAGCTCCTCGAGGTCGGTCGAGACGAACACGACGGTCGCGCCCTTGTCGGCGAGGCCGCGCAGGTGATCATGGATCTGGCGCTGCGATTCGACGTCGACGCCCTGCGTCGGCTCCTCCAGCACGAACAGCCGGCCATCGGCGAAGATGGCGCGGCCGAGCAGCGCCTTGCGCTGGTTGCCGCCGCTGAGAAACCGCACCTCGCGGCTGGGCACGCGCGGATTGAGATCGAGCCGCTCCGACATTTCGGTGGCGACGCCGGTTTCTTTCGCGAGCTTGAGCCAGCCCAGCTTCGACAGCGAGCGGAGCGCGGCGAGCGAGATGTTCTTGGCGATCGAAAGCCCCATGACCAGGCCGCGCCCCCGCATGTCCTCGGGAATGAACAGCACGCCGCGGGCGATCGCCTCGCGCACGGCGCGGGGCGCATAGGGTTCGCCACCCAGCGTCATCCGCCCGGAGAGGTCGCGATGGTCGAGCCCGCCGATCACGGCCGCGAGCGCATTGGCGCCGCCGCCGATCAAACCCGTCACGCCGACGATCTCGCCCTTGGCGACCTCGAGCGAGACATTGTCGAGCCCGCCCGGGCTGGAGACGCTCTCCATGATCAGGAACGGATCCGTCCGCGACCGCGGACTGCGATGCGTCTCGACCGCGTCGAGCGTGCGCCCGACGATCATCGAGATCAGCCCGTCCTTGTCGGCGCTCTTGCCCTCGACCACCGCGACCTTGCGGCCGTTGCGCAGAACCGTGATGCGGTCCGAGATCGCCAGGACCTCGTCGAGATGATGCGAGACATAGACGATCGCCATGCCCTGTCTGGCGAGATCGCGGATCAGCCGGAACAGGAATTCCGCCTGCGCCTTGTTAAGCGCCGCCGTCGGTTCGTCGAGCAGCAGCACATGCGCCTTCTCGCGCACGGCCTTGGCGATCGCGACCTGCTGACGGTCGGCGATGTCGAGATCGCCGAGGCGCTTGTTGACGGGAAGATCGAGCCCGAGCCGGGCCAGCAGCTCGGTCGCCCGCGCCGCCATCGCCTTGTCGTCGAGGACGCCGAAGCCCTTGCGGGGCTCGGCGCCGAGGAAGATGTTGGCCGCGACCGAGAGATCGAGATGCAGTTCGGGATTCTGGTAGACGATGGCGATGCCCGCCGCGCGTCCCTCGGCCGGATTGAGCGCCTTGAAGGCTGTGCCGCCGACGATGATCTGACCACTGTCGGGCGGCTGGGCGCCCGACAGGATCTTCATGAAGGTGGACTTGCCGGCGCCGTTCTTGCCGACCAGGCCATGCACCTCGCCGCGAGCAACCTCGAAGTCGATGTCGTCCAGCGCACGCTGACCGAGAAAGCTCTTGGTCACCGACTGCACCTGGATCGCGAGGGGGGTTGCGGAGTTCATCGCCGTGATGCCGCTCAGCCCTTGACCGCTTCCCAGCGACCGGACTTGGCCGATGCCAGCACGGCGTCGGTGACATAGTCGGTGCGGAGCGCATCGCGGAAGGTCGGCGCCGCCGGCGTGCCGGAGGCGAGACCGCCGAGGAAATCGGCCGCCTGGTGGATGAAGCTGTGCTCGTAGCCGATCTGCAGGCCAGGCACCCACCAGTGGCTCATATAGGGATGGTCGCCATCGGTGATGTGGATCGAACGCCAGCCGCGCAGATGGCCGTCGTCGCCGTGATCGAAAAACTGCAGCCGGTGCAGGTCGTGCAGATCCCAGGCGATCGAGCCCTTCTCGCCGTTGATCTCGAGCGTGTAGAGCGCCTTGTGGCCGCGGGCGTAGCGGGTCGCCTCGAAGGTCGCGAGCGAGCCGTTGTCGAAGCGGGCCAGGAACGCGCTGGCGTCGTCGATCTTGACCTCCTCGACCTTGCCGCTGACGGCATGCGAGCGCTGCTTGACGAAGGTCTCCGTCGCCGCCGTGACGCTGTCGATGCCGCCGTTCAGCCAGAGCGCTGTGTCGATGCAGTGCGCGAGCAGGTCGCCGGTGACGCCCGAGCCGGCGACGCTGGCGTCGAGACGCCAGGTGCCCATGCCGCCCTGCGGCACGTCGGCCGAGATCGTCCAGTCCTGCAGGAACTTGGCGCGATAGTGGAAGATGCGGCCGAGCCGGCCCTCGTCGATCATCTGCTTGGCGAGCGTCACCGCCGGCACGCGGCGGTAATTGTACCAGACCATGTTGGCGACGCCGGCCGCCTCGACGGCCGCGACCATCTTCTCGGCCTCGGCGGCGTTGCGGCCGAGCGGCTTCTCGCACATCACCATCTTGCCGGCCTCGGCCGCGGCAATGGCGATCTCGGCATGGGTGTCGTTCGGGCTGGCGATATCGATCAGGTCGATATCCTTGCGCTCGATCAGCTTGCGCCAGTCGCTCTCCGAGCTTTCATAGCCCCAGTTGGCGGCGAAATCGGCGGCGCCCTTGGCGTTGCGCGTGGCGATCGCCTTCAGCACGGGCTCGTATTCGCCGCCGAAGAACTGGCCGACCTGGCGGAAGGCGTTGGAATGGGTGCGGCCCATGAAGCCGGCACCGACCAGACCGATATTGAGCTTCTTCTTGGTCATCCTGAAATCCCCCGGAGCCTTATTCGCGCCAGCCATGGGCGTCGCGCACCTTGATCATCGCCCCCAGAACGTCGTTCCAGGTCTGCTGCGCGGTCATCACCGAATTGGGGAACATGCAGCCGTCCCAGGCGATGTGGCGCATCTTCTTGGTCAGGTTGCCCGCGTCGTCGCGCAGCCAGTAGCCGGCATGCTTGGTGACATCGAGCTTGCCGTTCGGGTCGGTGACCTGGACATGGCGGCCGGTCTTCTCGTGGTCGCCGGAGCCGAAGACGGTGCCGTCGTTCTGCGCGACGTGGAAATCATAGGTCCAGGGGCGGAGCGCGTCGGCGACCTTCTTGTAGGCTGCGTCGAGGACCGAGCGGTCCTGCCAGTCATAGCCCTCGGGAAGCAGGCGATCCTTCTCGGCGTTGTAACCGAGGGTGAAGAGCATCGAATGCGCCATGTCGGCCTGGTAGCCGACGATCCCGGGCATGCCGACTTCCTCGAGCAGGCGGACATTCTCGCGCCAGGACTGCATGCCGCCCCAGCAGATCTCGCCCTCGGCGACGACGAACTCGCCATGGTCCTGCGCCGCCTTGCCGGCCTCGCGGAACGTCTCGGCGATCAGCTTGGTGTTGCCGACGGGATCCTTGTCCCAGTCGCCGACGCCGGTGGAGGAATCGATGCGGATGCCGCCGGTCGGCCGGATGCCGAGTTCGCGCATCTGTTCGCCGATTTGCGCGGCCTTGCGAACCTGCGAGACGAAGCGCTTGCGGTCATCGGCCGAGCCCATGGCCGAGCCACCGCCGGCGCCCGCCCAGATCGGCGCCACGAACGAGCCGACCTTGAGACCGTAGCTCGCGATATGGTCGACCATGCGCTTGACCTGGTCGCGGTCGCTGTCGATCGAGAGATGCGGATCGGCCAGCCAGAGATCGATGCCGTCGAATTTCTGTCCGTCGACTTCCGCCTTGGCGGTCAGCTCCAACAGGGTGTCGAGCGGGATGACGGGCTCGCCGCCCTCCCCGCCCTTGCCGACGACGCCCGGCCACGCGGCGTTGTGCAGCTTCGGATAGTTGTTTGGATCCGCCATCTCGCTCTTCCTCCCTCTCGAACCCGCCGGTCTCGCGGCAGGCCCCATCTGCATGCCGGGGAAGCGAACGGTCGCCGTTCGGGCGCGATCCTCCGCCGGCAGTCCTGGCGGACTCCGGGTGAATGGCGCGACGTTGCGAGGTCTCCTCCCCTGCGCGCATCGACCGCCTCCTCAGTCGGCCGAAGCACGACGGCACTGTCTGTTATATTAGTGTAACGTGTCAAGCAGCCTTCAACGCCAAGTTGGAGGCGAGGCTGTGGATTCAATTCATGAATGTTGCGGTATGGTTTTGTCTGTCATATCGTTGAAAACGATCAACTTCTTCCAGATTCCAACAAAAGGGAGCGGATTGCCGGCTTCCCCGATCCGAGGCGGCTATGCTTGCGACCATGCGCCAGACTAATATAACAGTAATACGAAACAGGTCGTGCGGCCGCGAAAGCCGAGCGATGCTGCTGGATGCCCGGACCGGCTTGGCCGGCACCGGCGATTTGAGAAAGGTCTGAACGGGTGGCCGAAGCGGCATTGCTGCAATTGCAGCTCGTCAACCTCGATCGCAAGTCGCCGCTGCGCGACCAGATCTACCAACTCGTCCGCACGCTGATCATCATCGGCCAGCTGCGTCCCGGCCAATCCGTCAACGAGGTCGAGATCGCCGAGCAGCTCGGCGTGTCGCGCACGCCGGTGCGCGAGGCCGTGAAGCGGCTGAGCGACGAGGGCCTGATCAACGTCTATGCCCAGACAGGCACATTCGTCGCCGGCATCTCGCGCGACGCCCTCGAGGAAGCCTATGTGATCCGCAACGCGCTCGAGGTCGAGAGCGTGCGTCGCGCGGCGGCGAAGATCCGCAAGGAGCATCTCGAGGAGCTGGAAGACATCATCGGCCAGCACCAGACCGCGATCGGCCGTAAGCGCTACACCGACGCGATCCGCCTCGACGACCAGTTCCACCGCACCATCGCCGAGATCAACAATCTCTCCATGCTGTGGCGGGCGGTCGATATCTCCAAGGCGCAGATGGATCGCGGCCGCTATCTGGCGCTGCCCCGCCCCGGTTCGGGCGAGACGACCATCGCCCAGCACCAGGCGATCCTCGCCGCTCTCGCCGCGCGGGACGGGGATCGCGCCATGGAAGCGATGCGCGTGCATCTCGACACGTCGCTGCGCAACACGCTGAGCCTCATCGGCGACATATTGGAGCCAGCCGATCGATAAGCGGAAAGACGGGGCTCCCCGGCCGGAGAGCCCCGCGATCGCTTCAGAGCACCACGACCTTGGAGCCGTCGGGAACGCGGCCATAGAGGTCGATGACGTCCTGGTTCATCATGCGGATGCAGCCGGAGGAAACCGCCTCGCCGATCGACCAGGGCTGGTTGGTGCCATGGATGCGGTAGAGCGTGTCCTTGCCATCCTTGAACAGGTAGAGCGCGCGGGCGCCGAGCGGGTTTTCAGGCCCACCCTCCATGCCGCCCGCCCATTGCTGGTTGATCTCCGGCGAGCGGGCGATCATGTCCTGCGTCGGCGTCCAGCGCGGCCACTGGCGCTTGTACTGGACATTGGCGGTGCCGGCGAATTCGAGCCCCGCCTTGCCGACGCCGACGCCGTAACGCATCGCCGTGCCGCCCTCCTGCACGAGATAGAGATAGCGCTCATGCGGGTCGACGACGATCGTACCCGGCGGCTGGTCGGTCGGATACTCGACCTGGGTGCGGATATTGCGCGGCTTCAGCTTGTCGAGCGCAACCGCAGGAACCGGGAACTTCTCCGTGTCGATCGCCGCGTAGTGGCTGGCGACCTGCGGGTCGACGACCAGGGTGGCGGTGGCGTCGGGACGCGGGCCCGTCGAGGCGCAGGCGGCGAGCGCGATGGGAAGCAGAAGCGCGACGGCCGCTTGCCGGGCAGCGCGCATCGGGACGAAGGACATCGGGGGGAGATTTCCGGTTCGGGGAGATGGGAGTGGCGGTTCGGCGGGCAGGATCAATTGACCGCCTGCCGGCGCCGCGCCTCGGCGACCGCCTGCTTAAAGCCGTTATAGTCGAGAGTCGAGGTGCGGAAATCGCCGATCAGGTAGGTCGGCGTGCCGTTCATGCCGAGCCCGAGCGCCTGGGCGTGGTTGCGCTTCATGAGCGCCGAGATCTGCGGGCCATGCGCCGAGAGATCCGCCTGCAGGCGGTTCACGTCGACGCCGGAGGCCTTGATCGCCTGCAGCATCTCCGCGCCGGACCGATGCCCGCCCGAAAGGCGCATCAGAGCATTGTGGGCCGCGACATACTTGCCCTGGTACTTGGCCGCGAGCGCGTATTGCGCGCCCTGGACGGAGGCGGCCGAAAGAATGGCCCAGTCCTTGTAGACGAGCCGGATGCGGCCATCCTCTTTGACAACGCGGGCCAGATCGACGGCCGAAAGCTTGCAGTAGGGGCAGTTGTAATCGAAGAAGGCGACGATCGTGACATCGCCGCGCGGATTGCCGCCGACCGGCGCTTCGGGGTCCCGCAGCACCGAACTCACGTCGACGCTCTTCGCCAAAGCGGCGTTGCCGCCCAGCATCAGGGCGGAGGAGCCGGCGAGGCCGGCGGCGGCGAGACCGAGGAAGAAACGGCGGTTCATGAGGGACTCCATTCTGGAAAAGCGGTCGGCTCGGGGGCAACGCGACCAGGCTGCTCGATACGCTCGAGACGTTGGGTGAGGTCGGCGAGGGAAACCGCCCCGATCAGGCGCGAGCCGGCGATCTCCGCCCCGGCCGGGCCAAGCAGAAACATCGTCGGCGGCCCGACGACGCCGAAGCGCCGCATCAGCCGTCGGCTGTCCTCGCCGTCCCGGGTGACATCGGCCTTGATGAAGGCGACGTTCGACAGCGGCGTCGCAAGGCCGGGCTCGGCCAGGACGCGGTCATTCGACTTGCACACGGTGCACCAGTCGGCGGTAAAGGCGACGAGAATGGGGCGGCCATCCGCCTCGGCCGCCGACACCGCCTGGTCGAAAGCGGCTTCCGAGTGCACGACCAGCGCCGGCGATGCCGCTACGGGGGCGGCTCCCGCCCCGGCGAGAAAGGCGAGCGGGCGCATGGGATCGGTCGCTCCGCCGGCGAAGCCGACGATCAGCGCCGCGCCATAGACGGCGGCTGCCAGGCCGGCCGATTTCCGCAGTCTCCGCCAGGATCCGGTCGTCGCGTCGAGCGCATCGAACGCGCCCAGGAACACGGCGGCGCCGAGCGCGCCGACGCCCCAGACGGGCAAGGCAAAGGCCCCGGGCAGGACGCGCAGCACCATGGCGGCGGCAAGCCCGAGGAAGATGATGCCGAAGGCCTGCTTGACCCGCACCAGCCAGGCGCCGGATTTCGGCAGGAAGCGGCCGCCAAAGGTGCCGAACACGATCAGGGGCAGGCCCATGCCGAGGCCGAGCGCGAAAAGCGCCGCCGCGCCGCGCGCGCCATCGCCGGTCTGGGCGACATAGAGAAGCGCCGCTGCGAGCGGCGGCGTGACGCAGGGCCCGACGATCAGCGCCGAGCCGAAGCCGAGCGCGGCCGCCCCGGCGACCGATCCGGCGCGGCCCTGCGTGCGGCCGGCGATCCATCCGCTCCAGCGCGCCGGCGCCTGCAGTTCAAACAGACCGAACATGGACAAGGCGAGCAGCACGAAGACCGCCGCCATCAGGCCGAGCGCCCAAGGCGCCTGCAGCACGACCTGCAGGTTCTCTCCCGACCAAGCGGCGACGAGGCCGAGCGCGCCATAGGCCAGCGCCATGGCGACGACATAGACGGAAGAAAGCGCGAAACCGCGCCGCGCCGACAGGCTTTCTCCGGAGCGCGCCAGCATGCCGGAAAGGATCGGGATCATCGGGAAGACGCAGGGCGTAAGAGACAAGAGCAGCCCGAAGCCGAGGAAGGCTGCGAGCGTCCAGGCCAGATTGCCGGACATCAGCGAGGCGGAATCGGACGCCACCGGGATTCCAGGGACCTGGGCCGGAGCGCCGGCATCCGCGAAGGAGGCCTGCGTCACGGCGGTCGTCGCGGGAGCCGTCTCCGGGGCCCCGCCCTCCGGAGCGCCAAAGCCGAATCCGGTTTCGACGTCGCTCAGCGCGAGCGACGCGAGATCGAGCGCCTTTGTCACCGGCGGATAGCAGATGCCGTCCTCGGCGCAGCCCTGGTAGGTGATGCGGAGCGAGCCCGAAGACTGCGTCTCGCCGAGCCGCGCCGTGATCTGGTTGTGGTAGATTTCGGTCGATCCGAAGTTCGGATCGTCCTTCATCTCGCCCGGCGGCGTGGTCACGACAAGCGCCTTGTCGCCGGCGACGAGGATCTTTTCGCGATAGAGGTAGTGGCCCGGCGCGATCTGCCATTCGAGCTGGAGGCCGGCCTTGGCATCGCGCTCGACCTGCAGGCGGAACGCGTCGTCGACCGGCAGCGGAACCTTGGCGACGGCCGCGCCGCCAAGCAGCGCAACGAGACAGACGATCGCGAGGATCGTACGGTGAATCAGCTTTTGCGGCATCGCGACCCCGTGTGATTGCGAGGAGCGACATGAGATCGCCACCTTAAGCCAGCCTTAAGGCGCGGACGGAATACCGGACGCGATCTGGCAACAGCCTCGCAAAGGCAAGCAGGCAAAGGGAAACGAGAATGCGCGTTCTCGTCGTCGAAGACGATCCGATCCTTCTCGACGGCATCAAGGTCGGCCTGGCGCTCGGCGGCGTGACCGTCGATGGCGTCGCGACCTGCGCCGATGCGCGCGCGGCGCTCGCCACCTCGCGCTTCGACGCGATCGTGCTCGACCGGATGCTGCCGGACGGCTCCGGCCTCGACGTGCTCGGCGAGATGCGCGGCGCGGGCGACACGACGCCGGTCGTGCTCCTGACCGCGCTGGATGAAACCGCCGACCGGATCCTCGGGCTCGACAGCGGCGCCGACGACCATATCGGCAAGCCCTTCGATCTGGACGAGCTGGCGGCAAGGGTGCGCGCGGTGGCGCGCCGCAACGCCGGCCGCGCCGCTCCGCTGATGCAGGCCGGCGCCATCGCGCTCGACCCATCGACGCTCTCGGTCACCGTCGCCGGCGAGCCCGTCTCGCTGTCGCGGCGGGAGTTCTCCGTGCTGGCCGCGCTGATGGAGCGGCCGGGAACGGTCCGCTCGAAGAGCGAAATCGAGGACCGGCTCTATGGCTGGCAGGAAGAGGTCGAAAGCAACGCGGTCGAGGTTCACATCCACAATCTGCGCAACAAGATTGGCCGAACTGCGGTCGAAACCGTGCGCGGCCTCGGCTATCGCATCCGGTCGGCGACATGAACTCGCTGAAGCGGCGCCTTTTCGCCATTCTGGTCGCGGCGACCGGCATCATCTGGCTGGTCGCCGGGGCGTGGATCTATGTCAGCAGCCGTTCGGAACTCGAGCATGTGCTCGACACGAGGCTGCAGGAAGCCGCGCGAATGGTGCATTCGCTCGTCGACGGCCACAACCTGCCGGCCTCCGGCGGTGCAGGCGGCCAGGCCCTGCTCCTGCCCGAGACTTCCAGCTATGAGCGCCAGCTCTCCTGCCAGATCTGGTCGCTGGACGGCCGGCTCGTCGCCCGCTCGACCGGCGCGCCGGCCGTGCAACTGGCCGACAATGTGGACGGATATTCGGACCGGGTCGTCGCCGGCGAATCCTGGCGCGTTTATTCGATCGAGGACCCGGTCAAGCGCGTGCGCGTCATGGTGGGCGACCGCATCGGCCTGCGCCAGAAGCTCGTCACCGACCTGATCATCGGCCTGCTGGCGCCGGCGCTGCTGATGCTGCCGGTGCTCGGCCTGCTGATCTGGGCGAGCCTCGGACGCGGGCTGCGGCCGCTTCGCGACATGGCCGAAGACCTCGAGCAGCGCGACGCCGAGGACATGCGCCCGCTCGACGCCGGCAAGCTGCCGACGGAACTGCAGCCGCTCGCCAGGGCGCTCAACGCGCTGTTCGACAAGGTCGAGGCGGCGCGCCGGCACGAGCGCGAGATCACCGCCTTCGCGGCGCATGAACTGCGCACGCCGCTCGCCGGGCTGAAGACCCAGACCCAGATCGCCCGCGCCGCCTCCGACCCGGCGGTGCGCGACCACGCGCTGTCGCAGATCCTCGTCTCCGTCGACCGCACGACGCGGCTGGTCCGCCAGCTGCTGGCTCTGACCAAGCTCGAGGCGGAAAGCCCGGTCGCACGGACGCTGTCGCACCGGGCCTCCGACCTGCTGGCGGAAATCGTCTCGACCAGCCCGCCGGCGGCGAACATCCGTGTCGACATCGACCCGGCGCTCGCCGAGATCCGTCTGCCCGGCCCGCGCGAGACCTGGATGCTGGCGCTCCGCAACGTGCACGAAAACGCCATCCAGCACATGCCGGAGGAGGGCGTCGTGTCGTGGCGGCCCATGCCGGGCGCGACCGGCATCCTGATCGCCGACCAGGGGCCCGGCATTCCGGACGAGGAACTCGATCTCGTCACGCAGCGCTTCTATCGCGGCCGCAACCGGAGCCCCTCCGGAACCGGGCTGGGCCTCACCATCGTCGCGATCGCCGCCCAGCGCCTGGGCGTCGGGCTCGAACTCAGCAACCGGACGGACGGAACCGGCCTGCAGGTCGCCTTCATCCTTCCCCGTTCCTGACGCGAAGCGGGCGGCAGCAGCTTGATCGCCGGCGCCACACCGCGCATGGAAGAGCGCGCGCGGCTGGAAAGACGACCATGACGACGATGTTCACCCTTGAAGGGACGGAAACCTTCCGGCAGGAAATCCGCAAGAGCCGCTTCATCGCGGCGGCCGGCCCCGTCTCGTCGGAGGCGGCGGCGAAGGAATTCATCGCCGCTCATTCCGACCCGGCCGCGAACCATAATTGCTGGGCGTGGAAGATCGGCCAGAGCTATCGCTTCAGCGATGACGGCGAGCCGAGCAGCACCGCCGGGAAACCGATCCTGCAGGCGATCGAGGGACAGTCGCTCGACGGCGTCGCGGTCGTCGTCACCCGCTGGTTCGGCGGCATCCTGCTCGGCGGCGGCGGCCTGATCCGCGCCTATGGCGGCACGGCGGCAACCTGCCTGCGCGCCGCGGCGAAGGTGCCGATCATCCGCACCCGCGAGGCGACGATTGCCTGCGGCTTCGGCGATCTGGCGCTGCTGCAGACGCGGCTTGCAGCCCATCCGGCGGCGCAGGTGCTGACGCAGGCCTACACGGCTACAGGCTGCGAACTCGTCGCAGCGATCCACGAGGACAGGGTCGAGGAGATCCGCCAGATGGTCGCCGACTTGACCAGCGGCCGGGCAACGATGTCCCGCGCCGTCTGAACCGGCCCCAAAACACAGAGAAAGGGGATGCCGACCGCCCCCCCGCTCCATGTGATCGGCGCTATTCCTTGCTGCCGCTCGAGGCGACCGAGGCCGTGAAATAGCGCTGGAAGACCAGCAGGATCACCAGCGGCACGACGGAGACGACCACGGCGGCCGCGAACATCGAGCCGAAATCGGTTGAAAACTGACCGGCGAAATCGGCGATGGCGACGGCGGCGACCTTGTAGTCGGGATCCGGAGCGATCAGCAGCGGCCAGAGGAAGGCCTGCCACTGGAACACGAACAGGATCAGGCCGGCCGAGATAAGCGCCGGCTTGGAAAGCGGCAGGTAGATGCGGGTGAAGATGCCCCACCAGCCGAGTCCGTCGACCCGCGCCGCGTCGGAAAGCTCCTTCGGGATGCCGAGGAAGAACTGCCGCAGCATGAACACGGCGAAGCCGTTGCCGATGCCGGGCAGGATGATGCCGAGATAGGTGTTCTGCATGCCGAAGCTGCGGAACAGGCTGAGCAGCGGCACCGCGATTGCGTCGAACGGCACCAGGAAACTGACGATGACAATCGAGAAGATCGCCCGCTTGCCGGGAATTTCGAGCCGCGCCAGCGCGAAGGCCGCCATCGAGCACATGACGAGCCCGAGCACGATCGTCGCCAGCGTGACGATGACGGAATTCATCATCGCCCGGGCGAAGGGGCCGCTCCAGACATTGATGAGGTTGTCGAAGGTGATCCGGTTCGGCACGAACATCCAGAGGCTGACCTCAGAGATGTAGCGGAAGATGTCCTCGCTCGGCCGGAGCGACGAGATCAGCGCCCAGTAGAGCGGCGCCATCGACAGCGCCGCCACCAGCACGGCGCCGAAAAGCGCGAAACGCGACGACTTCACGGTATCGGCCTGGGTCATCACGCGCCCCTCCCCCGCATCATTCGGAACTGGATCAGCACGACGACGAGCACCACCGCGACGAGGATGACCGTCGCGGCGGCGCCACCCTTGTCGTCGCCATAGACGAAGGTTCGCGTGTAGATCTCGGACATGATCAGATTGGTGGTTTCCTCCGGCCCGCCGCCGGTCAGGATCTGCACCGGCGCGAAGACGAGAAAGTTCGCGACGGTGTCGGCGACGAGCACGAACAGGAGCGGCCGGCGCAGCATCGGCAGCGTGATGTTCCAGAGCTGCTGCCGGCGATTGGCGCCGTCGAGCCGGGCGGCCTCGTAGAGCGAGACCGGAATGTCCTTCAGACCGGCGAGCAGGAACGTCATCCAGTAGCCGCAGCCGACCCAGCTCACCACCACCATCAGGCTCGGCATCGCCTGGGTCGTCGAGGTGAGGAAGCCCTGCTCCGGCAGGCCGAGCGACACCAGCACGGCGTTGATCGGCCCGTCGGGCCGGAGCGCGACGCCCCAGATGATCGCCGAGATGCTCTGCGGGATGACGACCGGCAGCAGGATCAGCGTCCGCCAGACGCCGTCGAGTTTCATCTTCTGGTTCATCAGCAGCGCCATCGCCAGGGCGAGCAGGATCTGCAGCGGGTTGATGACAATCGAGAAGATGGCCGTACGGAACAGCGAGTTCAGGAAGGTCGGGTCCTGGAACAGATAGGAGTAGGTGGCGAGGTCAAAACCGCCACCCGGCTCGTCGGAGGTCAGCGAATGGACCAGGGCGATCCCGGCCGGCCAGAGCCGCAGCACGATCAGCGCGATGAAGACCGGACACAGCATGAGCAGGCCTACCAGGGCCTCGTTGTGACCGATCCATGCAAACCGGCTTTGTCGAACGCGCGTCATCCAATCGTCCTCAGAAGGGGCGCGCTTCGCTGAACGAAGCGCGGAAAACCACATCCGCTGCGAGGCGGGCCGACGAGACCCGCTCGCCGGCAATGCGTCTCAGCAGCATGTCGACCGCCATCTCGCCCATCCGGCGGGTCGGCTGGACGATCGCCGTGATCGGCGGGTTGTAGAGCTGAAACAGCGGCACATCGTCGAAGGTCGCGATGGCGATCTCCCGGCCGACGCCGGTGCCCGCCTCGGCAGCGGCCAGCAGAAAACCCTGCGTCATCAGGTTATTGGTAAGAAAGATCGCATCGGGCATGTCCTGGCTCAGGGCGGCGAAGGCAGCCTTGCCGCCGTCGACCGTGAAATTGCCGGCGAACTGGTGCCGCGGCTCGAAGACAAGCCCGCTCGCCTCGCCGGCCCGCACCATCCGCGCCGTGCGCTCCCGCGCCACGCCAACGCCGTCCGGCCCGCGCACGATGCCGACGCGGCGAAAGCCGAGCCCCGCCATCCGCCGGGCCAGCGCGCGGATCGCCGGCTCGGGATCGACGTCGACGGTCGGCACGTCGAGCCCCGGAACCTTGCGGTCCAGGAAGATCATCGGCGTTCCACCCTCATGCAGCTCTGTCAGCATCGCGTTGCGATCGCGGCTGGGCGCGACCAGCAACCCGTCCACGCCGCGCTCGATCATGATCCGCAGATATTCGGTCTCGTGGCTCGGCTCCTCGTCGGAATTGCCGACGATGACGCTGAAGCCCCTGGCGCGCGCCGCCAGCTCGACCGCGTAGGCCAGGTCGGTGAAGAAGGGATTGAGAATGCTCGGAACGATCAGGCCGATCGTCCGGGTCGTCTTGCTGCGCAGCGCGCGCGCGATCCCGCTGGGGCGGTAACCGACGCGCGCCGCCGTCTCGACGATCCTCTGCCGGACCTCCTCCGACAGTCCAGGCTGCCCGTTCAGGCCGCGCGAAACCGTCGAAGGCGCGATGCCGAGGGCGAGAGCGATGTCCTTGATGGTGGCCAAGGGCATCCCTCCCCCTCTGGCGCCGGCTTACTTCAGGCGGCCGAAGGTTGCCTTCAGCTGCTTCTCGGCCCGGTCGAGCGTCGCCTTCGGGTCGGCGCCGTTGCGGACGTCGCTGAACGCCTTGTTCATGACTTCCTCGAAGGCGACATAGCCGATGGTGCGCGGACGGCTGACCGAGGTCTTCGACAGTTCATAGGCGAGCAGGTCGCCATAGGGGGCCGTCGAAGCACCGCCGAGCTTGGTCTGTTCCTCGACGTTCTTGACGAAGGCAGCCTTGTTGGCCGGCGGCAGCGGGTTGGCGGCCGTGGTCAGCAGCGCGCCCTCGTCGTCGATAGTCGTATAGGCGGCGAACTTCAGCGCCTCTTCCGGATGCTTGCTGTGCGGGCTGATGCCGACCGCCCACGAATCCGTCGCCGTGACCGGCTTGCCACCCGTGAAATAGGGATGCGGCGCGATACCCCACTTGAGGCTCTCGGACTTGCCGAAATCGTAGAAGTTCCACGGGCCGGCGACGAAATAGGCGATCTGGCCATTCAGGAACAGGGGCGACATCTGCTCGGCCGGGATGCCGCGCGGCGACAGGCCCGACTTGTAGAGATCACCGTACCAGGTCAGGGTCTCGACCCATTTGGGGCTGTTGACGTCCGGCGTCAGCAGGTCGTCGCCCTTCAGGCCCGAGCCCGCGCCGCTCGATTCGAACAGCGGCTGCAGCTGGTAGTAGCGGTCGACCTGCTCGAAGCCGAAGCCGTACTTGGCGCCGGCCGCCTGCGCCTTCTTGGCATTGGCAAGCAGCTCGTCCCAGGTCATGCGCTTCGCCGGATCGGCCGAGGGCGGCTCGATGCCGGCCTTCTCGAGCAGTTCCTTGTTGTAGAAGAGCAGCTGCGTCGAGGTCCATTGCGGCAGCGCGTAGAGCTTGCCGCCGGCGCTGGTCGCCGAAACGGCCTCCGGCGTCGTCGCGGCGGTGACCTTCTCGGTCTCCGACGACAGGTCCTTGAGCAGGCCGCGCTTGGCGAGAGCCGGCACGCGCGGCTCGTCGGCGCCATAGATGTCGATGCTGTCGTCGCCGGCGCCGATGCGGGCCTGGATCTGCGCATTCAGCTGGTCGAAGGGCACGATCTGCTGGCGGATCTTGATACCGGGATTGGCCTTCTCGAACGCCTCGATCGCCGGACCGTAGGTGCGCTCGTTCTGCGCATGCAGGAAGTTGATGGTGACGTCTTCGGCCTGGGCCGGCGCGAGCGACAGGGTCGCTGCCCCGGCGAACAGGATCGCCGCCGTCAGTCTTAGGGTAAGCGAACGATGCTTCATGTTGGTCTCCTCCCAAAAGACCCGGAGATGCGATCGATTTTCCTGGATCGAGCGCCCGGGCGTCGAACAGTGGGCCGGCGGATCGCTCCGCCGGTATTCCAGGACCTGTTTCCGGCCGTAGCGGCCGTCCGCCGGCCTATTTCGACTTCGCGAACGCCGCGAGCTTCACGAAGAAATCGCGGAAGATCGCGTCGCGATCGATCCGGTGGACATAGCGGATGAGGTGGCGCGAATTGTCGAAGCTCCACGTCACTTCCGGGGTGAGGATCGGGCTCGGCACCAGCGTCGAGGGGGTCCAGCTGGCGTCGATCAGGTAGGCGACCGGTGCCATGTCCCAGATCGGCTTCGACCAACCGATATGCTTGTCCTCGTCCTCGTAGCCCTTGACGCGGCCGGCGAGGAAGGCGCCGAGCGGACCCGACGGCTCGACATAGCGTTCGAGCTCGGGAATCGTGGTGCTCAGGGTCGAGACGACGCCCTCGCAAGGCAACATCACCAGCGGCACGCCGCTGTCGAACAGCACGCGGGCGCCGGGAACGTCCTGCTTCAGGTTGAACTCGCGCGTATGCGGCCACTGGAGCGAATGGCCGCCCAGCCAGCAGACGACGATCCTGTCGATGATGCGCGGCTCGATCATGATGGCCGAGGCGACATTGGTGATCGCCGCCAGAGCGATGATGTAGAGCGGGTCCTCCGGGGTCGAGGCCATGGCGCGCGCGATCAGGTCCTCCACCGCCGCGTTGCGCTGTGGCTTCAGGCCGGCGCCGACATAGTCGGTCGAGCCCTTGAACACGAAGCCGTCCGCCGGGCGGCCCATCAGCTCGAGCAGGCGGAGGATTTCCTCGTAGCTCTTCTCCATGCCGTCGGCGGGGCCGGTCGAGCGCGAATTAAAATAGGGAGCCGCATAGATGGCTTCCGTCGTCATGCGATCCTCGGAAAGAAGCGCGTAGACGATGGCGAACTGATCATCGATCTCGTTGAACGTATCCGTGTCGATCACGACCCGGGCCTTGCGGACATGCGGCGCGAGGCGGGCAACCCGGACGCTTTCGTCGATGGCAGGAAAATTCATCTTGGGACTCTCTCCTCCAGGTTACGCAAACGTTTGCGTAGCATCTACAGAACGCCGGGATTTTTGAAATATTCCCAACGAACGACAAGACGGAGCGCAGCAAAGCCCGAAGCGTCCGAAAGTGCAAGTCCGGGTTTACACTTTGGGATCCAAACTAAATACACGGAATGCCCCGCAGACATCGGCGGAACGAATTCCTGGACTTGATGCATCGCAGCATCGACTGCTGCGATGCAATATCTCGATGTCTAGCGGGATTGCCCTGAAGATGGCCGGCGGCCAAGACCGTTCCGGCCGAAGCGGCGCGACGATCGGCCAAGCCGTCGCGCCGGCGATCCCGCGCAGGGCTAGCGCAGGGTCTTCAGCACCGTCTCGGCGATATCGAGGGTGCGCTCGACATCGGCCAGCGTATGCGCCGCGCTGATGTGATTGCGCTTCAGCGCCATGGGCAGCATGAAGATGCCCTGGTCGACCATGGCACTGCGGAACGCCACGTCGCTGGCGTTGTCGTTGCGCAGCAGGTCCTCGTAGCGGTCGATCGGCCCGTCCATGAAATAGGGCGTGAACACCGAGCCATAGCCGCCGACCGTCATCCGGATGCCGAGGCGGTCCGCGATCGACTGGATACCGCTGCGCGCATGCTCGCCGAGCGCGAACAGGTGCCGGTGCACCGAGCCGTCCTCCATGGCGGCGATGGTGGCGAGCGCCGCCGCCGCGCCGACCGGATGGCCATTGTAGGTGCCGCCGACGAACACCTTGCCGCCGGGCGCCGTCGAGAACTGCATCATCAGGTCGCGACGGCCGGCGATCACGGCGCAGGGATAGCCATTGGCGATCGCCTTCGCCATGGTGGTGAGGTCCGGCGTGACGCCGAGCTTGGCCTGGTAGCCGCCGAGGCCGTGGCGAAAGCCGGTGATCACCTCGTCGAACACCAGGATGATGCCATGCGCATCGCAGATCTGGCGCAGGCCCTCGACGAAGGCCTGGGTCGGCAGCACGCAGCCGATATTGTGCGGGATGGCCTCGAGGAAGATCGCGGCGATCTCGCCGGGATGGGCGGCGATCGTCCGTTCGACGGAATCGAGATCGTTGAAGCGGCAGATCAGCGTGTTCTCGACCGCATCGGCGAGCAGCCCCGCGCAGCCCGGATCCTTCTGGCCGATCTTCTCGGCCGGGGTGATGACGTTCATCAGCAGATAGTCGTGCCAGCCATGGAACGTGCCCTGGAACTTAATGAGCTTGGTGCGGCCGGTGACGCCGCGCGCCAGGCGCACCGCCATGTAGGTCGCTTCCGAGCCGGTCGAAAACGCGAGCGCCATCTCGGCCGACGGCACGTGCTCGACCACTTTCTCGGCGAGCTGGATCTCGCGCTCGGTGACGCCGACGCCGACCATGTCGAGGCCCTCGATCGCCTCGGCCACGGCGGCGGTGACGCCCGGATGCCTGTGGCCGAGCACGATCGGCCCGAAGGCGGCGTGATAGTCGAGGAAGGTGTTGCCGTCGACGTCGCGCATATAGGCGCCCTCGGCCCATTCCCACGCCATCGGGCGGGCGAGGCGGCGCGTGGCGGAATTGACCCCGCCCGGGATCACCCTTGTGGCGCGGGCATAGAGATCGGCGGAATTCTGGAACGTCATGGCAGAGTTCTGAAAGGTCATGGCGGAATCCGGGTCCTGTGGCGTCAGTTCAGGCCGAGCAGCGCCAGGCTGTCGCGGTGGATGATCTGCTCGATGCGGTCGAGCGGGACGCGCGGCAGCCTGGTGCCTTCGACGATCGCGTTGACGTTGCGCAGGCCTTCGAGGGTCTCGGCCGGCGTGGTGATCGGGTAGTCAGAACCGAACAGGATCTTGTCGAGCACGTTCCACTCGGTCGCCTTGATCATCGCCTCGTAGAATGTGTAGGGGCGGTAGAGCAGGCCCGAAATGTCGGTGAAGACGTTCGGATGCTTGCGCACCACCACCGCCGTATCGACCGTCCAGGGATGGCCCATATGGGCCATGACGATCTTCAGATTGGGGTAGCGCATGGCGATCTCGTCGACGACCAGCGGATGGGCCGAGGCGATCGGCGCCATGCGCACCGCCGAGGTGCCGATGTGGAACAGGATCGGCAGGCCGTGCTCCTGGGCATACTGGTAGATCGCCAGCGCCCGGCTCTCCAGCGGATCGAAGATCTGGTAGTTGGCGCCGAGCTTGACGCCGCGCAGCCCGAGATCGACCCGGCTGCGCTCCATCTCGTCCAGCGCCTTGCGGTCATGCGGGTGCACCGCCATGAAGCCGATCAGCCGATCGGGGAAGGCGCGGACGAAGGCGGCGGTGGAATCGTTGACGCCATCGGCGACGTCGCCGACATCGCCGAAGCCATTGGTGCCGCCAACGCGTTCGCCGGGCTCCCAGGCGATGCCGAAGACGATGGATTTTTCGGCCGGCGCCTGCGCCGCCATGTAGTCGTTCCAGCTGTAGTTGCCCTGCACCGGGCGGTCGGGCCGCCAGGCCGTGTTGATCACCAGCTTGTCGGCGGGAACGCGGTCGCGGAATTGCGGCGTGTGACTATGGACGTCGATAATCATCGGGCAGGCTTCCTGGCAAGATATCCGAGGGCGGCGGAGATGCGGGCGGCGTGCTCGCGCACGACCCCGACGAGATCGCGCATAGCGGCTTCGTCGAGGCGATAAGTCGGCCCGGAATTGCTGATCGCGGCGACGACCTTGCCGGTGTGGTCGCGGACCGGCGCGGCGACGCAGCTCAACCCGTCCTCGATCTCCTCGTGGTCGACCGCGTGGCCGAGCGCCACGATCTGGCGCAGATGCGCGCGCAGCGCCGCGGGGTCGGTGATGGTGCGCTCGGTGTGCTTCTCGAAGCCGATCCTCTCGATCAGCGCCTCGCGCGCCGCTTCGTCCTGGAAGGCGAGCAGGATCTTGCCGACGCCGCTGCAATGCAGCGGATCGCGGAAGCCGACATAGGACGACATCCGCACCGCGCGCTTGCTGTCGATCTTGTCGATGCAGAGCGCCGACCGCTCGTTCAGCACCGACAGGTGCACCGTCTCGCCGGTCGCTTCCGCCAGCTGCTCGATGATCGGCCGGGCGACGCGCTTGACGTCGAGATCGCCGAGCGCCCGCACCCCGACCAGCAGCGCCAGCGTGCCGAAGCGGAAGGTCTGCCGCTCCGGGTCGCGATCGAGCAGCCCACGCCCGAGCAGAGTCGCCAGCACGCGGAAAACGGTGCTCTTGGGCAGGCCGATGGCGGCCGCGATCTCGTCGGCGGTCAAGGCCGAGTCGCTGGCCGCGAGGCACTGGATCACGTCGATCGCGCGATCCACGGCCCGGATCGAATATCGGTCACTGTCGGCAATTGAGTTCATCTGGTAAACTCACGTTTTATATTTGATAGCGTAGCTGCGAACGCCCGCTTGTCAAGCCGCCAGAGCCCCTCGTCCCGACGCCGAGAACGCCCCGGATGACGGCGCGCGCAGACGAGAACGTCCCCCGGAATCCGATCCGGAGGACGTCATGGTCCGTCTGGAAAATGCGGCGAGCGGCCTGGCGCTACTCGCCCCAGACGTCGCGCCAGGCCGGGAGCCTGCCGGGCTGCGGCAGGGCGGTCGCCTCATGGACGGCGCGAGCCGAGGCGCGGGCGAGCGTGCGCACGATGGCGTCGCCGATCAGCGCCAGGTCGAAGACCGGATCGGCGAGCGGCTTGCGGGCGGTTGCGGTGGCGAAGATGGTGTCGCCATCGAGCGGCGTGTGCACGGGCCAGATGGCGTGCGCGTAGCCGTCATGCGCCATAACGGCGAGGCGCTTGCACTGCGCCTTGGTCAGGACAGCGTCTGTGGCGACGACGGCGATCGTCGTGTTGGCGCCGGGCGGCAGCCCCTTCAGCGGCGGCCGCGCCGGCAAGGCGGGCAGCGGATGCGGCAAGCCGAGGCCGCCGAACTCGCCCGCCTGCTCGAATGGCGCCGCCCAGAAATGCGGTCCTTCGCCCAGATTGACGGAGCCGCAGGCATTGACCGCGACGAGCGCGCCGACCCGGTGGCCGGAGGCCGCGATCATCGAGGCGGAGCCGAGCCCGCCCTTCAGGTTGACGGTCGTGGCGCCGGTGCCGGCGCCGACCGTGCCGAGCGGAAAGTCGAGCCCGGCCGCCTCGACGGCAGCGTGGCCGAGGTCGCGATAGGGCGGAAACCGGCCCCAATCCTTGTCGCCGCCATTCAGCAGGTCGAACAGGACCGCGCCCGGCACGATCGGGACGCGGGCGGTGCCGACCTCGAAGCCAACCCCGCGTTCGGCGAGCGCGGCCATGACGCCGGACGCGGCGTCGAGCCCGAACGCCGAGCCGCCGGAAAGCACGACCGCATGGATGGCGCCGACCGTCTCGTGCGGCTCGAGCAGATCCGTCTCGCGCGTTCCCGGGCCGCCGCCACGCACATCGACCGAGGCGACGGCGGCCTCATCGAACACGACGACGGTGACGCCGGAGGCAAGTCCGAGGTCGGTGGCGTTGCCGACCCTGAGGCCCGGAACGTCGGTGATCAGATTGCGCATCGGGACGGAAACCTCGCAGCCAGCATGATGGCCGCCCAGTCGACGGGCGTTCGCCCGCAGCGTCAAGCCGGCGCAGATCGCCGGACCGCGGCGGATGCGACAGGAGGCCGGCTCGGATGCTGCGGGCGGCCGAAGAGTTCGACAGCCGAAATAAGTCGCTCATGCTAGCGAAGGCCAGGGAGAACGCCGCAGGCTGGCCTCTAGACGAATGTGATAGAAAATAATCCTGAATATCACTTTGCATTGGAATTAAATGCTTCGACGACGCAGGGCCGTTCGAGGAGACTTCGGCCCGAAACGAGTCCCGGCCACCATGTTGGAAGCGCGGGCGGAGCAGGAGAGACAAACCGATGTCGCGGTCGCGCAACGAGTTCGGCGGCGTAAGCCGTCGCGGGTTCCTTCAGGGTGCGGCCGCCGCGGCCATGCTGCCGATGCTGGCCGGTCCCGGCTTCGCCGCCGACAAGCCGCTGGCCGGGCAGAGCCTCAACCTGCTCGTCATCCAGCCGCACACGGTCTCCGGCAACAAGCTGGCCGCCGATTTCGAGGCGGCGACCGGCGCCAAGGTCAACGTCACCGTCGTTCCCTACGACCAGATCCAGGCCAAGGCGACGCTCGACGTCCAGTCCGGCGTCAACGAGTTCGACGTCGTCGACTACTGGTACCCGACCAAGGGCCAACTCGCCGAGGACGGCGTGATCGAGGACGTGACGGCGTGGATCGAGCGCGACAAGGCCGAGGTCAAGCCGGACGATTTCCTGCCGCTGGTCTACGACGCCTACACGCTGCACGACGGCAAGCGCTTCGGCCTGCCCTATGATGGCGACGCGCATCTCCTCTTCTACAACAAGGAGATCCTCGACCGGAACGGCGTCGCCGTGCCGAAGACCTGGGAAGAATACCTCGCCGCGATCGAGAAGATCACCGCCGCAGAATCGAAGAACGGCATCTATGGCGCGGCCGTGCTCGGCGGCAAGGCGCCGATCATCATCGGCTCGAGCTACGCTAACCGCCTCGCCGGCTTCGGCGGCAAGTTCCTGAACGACGACGGCAGCTCGGCGCTCGACAGCGAGGCGGCGGTCGCCGCCGCCAAGGCGCTCGTCGCCGCCAATCCCTACGCTCTGCCGACGCCGCTCGAGACCCGCTTCGAGGAAGGCCTGCCGGCGTTCCTCGGCGGCAAGGTCGGCTTCATCGAGTTCTGGAGCGACCTCGGCGTCTATGCCCAGGATCCGAAGGGCTCGCAGATCGTCGACAAGTGGGGCGTGACGCAGATCCCCGTCGGCGGCAGCAACACCCAGCCGCGCCTGGCGCTGAACGCCGGCTTCGCACTTGGCGTCTCCTCCGGCTCGGCCAAGAAGGACGCCGCCTGGCAGCTGATCAAGTTCGCGACCAGCCCGGCATACCAGGAGGAGCTGCTGCTCCTGACCGGCAGCGGCATCGATCCGGCCCGCCAGTCGCTGCTCGATTCCGACAAGTACAAGGCCTTCGCGCCGCAGGTGCAGGCGGCGCTTTCGAACGCGCTCGGCCAGAGCCTGCCCTGGCCGACGACGCCGGCATCGCCGAAGCTCCAGCAGGCGCTGGCCGACGAGCTGGCGCTGGCGCTCGCCGGCACCAAGACCGCCGAGGAGGCGATCAAGGACGCGCACACCCAGTGGCAGCAGATCCTGGCCGAGTAACGGCTTGATTTGACACGATCCCACCCGCTTTCGCGGGTGGGATCTTTCTTTTGTGACAGAGCATGCTAATGGCGTCGCGACCGTCGCCATGCCATCCGGGCCGGGCGTCGCAATCTGAGATCGCGGCCGGGCGGCTCGAGGCGCCTCGCCGCCAGAGGAAAAGCATGACCAGCATTCCCGAGGCCGAACGCGCCGATCCGGGCCGTCTTGCCGCAGCACAGGGCAACGCGCCGACCCTGCCGCGCGACTGGCGAAAGTTCCTCTGGGTCGCGCCGCTCGTCGTCTCGCTCCTGGTCACGACGGTCTATCCGACGATCTTTCTTGTTAGCCTTGCGTTAACCAAGAGCACGCTCGGCAAGCCATTCGGCGCCTTTGTCGGTCTGAAGCAGGTCACCCGCGCGCTGCTCGACCCGAATTTCCACAGCGCCGTGCTGAAGAGCATCGCCTTCGCCTTCGCCTCGGCGACGGCCGAGCTCGTCATCGGCTTCGCGCTGGCGAGCCTGTTCGTCGCCCTGCTCAAGGCTGGCCGTTTCCTGCTCACCCTCGTGCTGCTGCCGCTTATGACGCCGCCGGTCATGGTCGGCATCGCCTGGAAGCTGATCCTCGCCCCCTCCGGCGGTCTTGTGAACGGCATCCTGCTCTCCTGGGGCGTCATCGACCAACCGATGTCGTTCCTCGCCAGCCCGACTCTGTCCTGGATCTCGATCGGCATCGCCGACCTCTGGCAGTGGGTGCCTTTCGTGACGATCCTCTGCTTCGCCGCGCTGGTCAGCCTGCCCGATGGCGTGCGCGAGGCGTCGATGATCGACGGCGCCGGCCGCTGGCGGCGCCTGCGCCATGTCATCCTGCCGCTGGTCGCGGCCCCCCTCGCCTCGATCTTCCTCCTGAAGCTGATCATCGGCTTCAAGCTGTTCGACCTCGTCTACGTGCTGACCTTCGGCGGCCCCGGCTTCACCACCACCAACGCCACCTTCGGCATCTGGCGGCTCGCCTTCGAGCAGTTCGACGTCGGCCGCGCCGCCGCGCAGACGCTCATCTTCGCCATCGTCATCGGCATCGTGACGATCCCCGTCGCCAGGCTGCACCAGCGCGCGTCGGAGTATTATTCATGACCCGGCCGTCGATGCGCGCCCTGCAGGTCCTGGCCGCCGTCTTCGCCGTCGGCTTCTTCCTGCTCCCCATCGCCTATCTGCTCTCTGTCTCGTTCAAGCGGCCGGACGACGTGCTGGCGGGCCGGTTCTGGCCGACCGACCCGACGCTCGCCAACTGGCCGGCGGCGTTCGAGGCGACGTCGCTCTCGACCTTCATCCTGAATTCGGTCGTCGTCTCCGTGCTCTCCGGCGTGCTGACGATCGCCATCACGCTGCCGGCCGCCTATGCGATGATCCGGCTCGGCATCGGCAGGAAGTTCCTTCCGCAGGCGACGCTCGCGAGCTACATCGCGCCGCCGATCGTGGCGCTGCTGCCTTTCTTCTTCCTGTTGAAGACGATCGGGCTCCTGAACACCCATGCCGGGCTGATCCTGGTCAACGGCCTCCTCAACATCCCGGTCGCCTTCTGGCTGCTGGCGCCCTTCCTGCGTCGCGTGCCCGTCGAGATCGAGGAGGCGGCGGCGCTCGACGGCGCCGGCCGCCTGCGCACGCTGGTCTCCATCGTCGCGCCGATGATCGCGCCGGGGATCGCCGCCACCTCGCTCATCGTCGTCATCCTGAGCTTCAACGAATTCCTGCTGGCGTCCGGCCTGACGCTGTCCGACAGCATGCGCACGCTGACCGTCGGCATCTCGCTGTTCCAGGGCGACCGACTCGTCAATTTCGGCCAGATGGCCGCCGCTTCCCTTGCCGGCATCGTGCCGATCTATGCCATCGCCCTCCTGATGCAGAAGCATCTGGTCGAGGGTCTTGCGCATGGCGGCGTTAAATGATGTCAAGGCGCGATCAGGAGGATCCATGTCCGCAGTATTGAACGCCCGCACCGACGGCTATCGCGTCCTGGCCCAGGCCGACATCATCCCGCATCTGGCGACCCTGCCGGAGATCGCCGCCATCCTCGGCGGCGCCCCGTCCGAATGGACGATCCGCGACGTCGCCGACGGCTATATCAACGCGGTCTATCTCGTCGACGGTCCGAAGGGCGGCATCTGCGCCAAGCAGGCGCTCCCCTGGGTGCGCTATCACGGCGAGAGCTGGCCGCTGGCGGAAGACCGGGCGTTCTTCGAGGCGAGCTACATGCGCCGGCTCGATCCGATCGTCGGCGCGCTGGCGCCCAAGCTGCTGCATTTCGATCCCGTGCTGCAGTTCCTGGTGATCGAGAAGCTCACGCCGCACATCGTGCTGCGCGGCGGCCTGATCGAGGGCCTCCGCTACCCGAAGGCCTCCGCCGATGTCGGCCGCTATGTCGCCCAGGCCGCCTTCCACACCTCCGACCTCGGCGTGCCGTTCGAGCGCAAGTTCGAGGATATCGGCCTCTTCGCCGCCAACCGCTCGCTGCTCCGCATCAGCGTCGACCTGATCTTCCTCGATCCCTACCAGGAGACGTGGCGCAACCGCTTCGTGACCGAGCTCGACGCCTGGGCCAAGGCGTTCCGCGACGATGTCGAGCTGAAGACGGCCGTCGCCCGCCACCGCAGCGCCTTCCTGAGCAACCGCCAGGCGCTGCTGCATGGCGACCTGCATTCCGGCTCGGTAATGGTGACGGAGGACGACACCCGCGTCATCGACGGCGAGTTCTCCACCTTCGGCCCGATCGGCTTCGACCTCGGCGCCTATGCGGCGAACCTGATCCTGAACTGGTATGCGCAGGGCGGCTATGACCGCCCGGCCGATGAGCGCGACAGCCATCGCCAGTGGCTGCTCGAACAGGTCGCCGTGCTCTGGGACAGCTTCCGGCGCGAATTCGTCGCCATCTGGGAGCAGAACCCCGATACCGGCGGCGACCTCTACCCCGCCGCGCATTTCTCCGGCCCGGCCGGCGCGGCGCGCCTCGCCACGATCCGGCGCGACTATGTCGACGCGATCTTCGCCGATTTCGTCGCCTTCGCCGCGATCAAGATGATCCGTCGCGTCATCTCCTACGCCCAGATCGCCGATTTCGGCGTGATCGAGGACACGAAGCGGCGCGCCGAGATGCAGGCCGATGCGCTGGCCTTCGCCCGCGAGGTGCTGAAGAACCCGGCTCGCTTCACCGACCTCGGCGCCTTCCTCGACGCGATCCCGCGCTTCGAGGGCACCGGCCTCGATCCGCACGCGAAGGGCTGAGCCGGCATGACCCAGCTGACCTTTTCCCCGGACGTTGTGCTGCTCGACATCGAGGGCACGATCAGCTCGCAGCCCTATGTGATCGAGGTGCTCTACGGCTATCTGCGCCGGCACATGCCGGCCTATGTCGCGGCGCACCGCGACGATCCGGTGATTCAGAAGATCCTCGCCGACACGGTCGTGCTCTCCGGGACGGATGCCGACCCGGTCGAGACGCTGCTCGGCTGGCTCGCCGAAGACAAGAAGGCGCCGCCGCTGAAGAAGATCCAGGGCCTGATCTGGGAAAACGGCTATGCCGAGGGCGCATTCAAGGGCCACATCTACGCCGATGCGCTCGCCGTGCTGACCCGCTGGCACGCCGCCGGCATCCCGCTCTACATCTTCTCGTCCGGCTCGATCCAGTCGCAGGTGCAGTTCTTCCAGTTCAATAGGGCTGGCGACCTGCGCTTCCTGTTCAAGGGCCATTTCGACACCGACACCGGCGCCAAGGTCGAGACGGCGTCCTATGGCAAAATCGCGGAAGCGATCGGCGTCGCGCCGGAGCGGCTGCTGTTCTTCTCCGACAATCCGCGCGAGCTGGTGGCGGCGACGGCGGCCGGCGTGCCCAATGTGCATGTGCTGCGCGAGGACACCCCGCCCGACGCCCGCTTCGCGGAAATCCGCTCCTTCGAAGAGGTGGAACTGACCCCGGGGGCAAGGTGAGCCCCGGCCAGCCGACGCTCGACCGGAGCCGGATGGAGGCGGAGATCGCCGCCGACAATTGCTTCGACGCGGTGGTCGTCGGCGGCGGCATCACCGGCGCCGGCACGTTTCGCGACCTCGCCCTGCAGGGGCTTCGCGTGCTGCTGGTCGAGCGCGACGATTTCGCCAGCGGCGCCAGCGGCGCCCTCACCCGCATCGCCCATGGCGGCTTCCGCTATCTCGAGCGCGGCGATGTCGGCCTCGTCAGGGAATCGGTGATCGAGCGCGACCTCCTGGTCGCCAACGCCCCGCATGTCATCCGCCCGGTGCGCGTCGTGCTGCCGCTGCGCACGCGCCTTGGCGGGCTGCTCGCCGCGCCGTTCCGCTTCCTGAAGCTGATGCCGGGACGCGGCATGCCGGGTGTGGTGCCGATGACGATCGGCGTCCGCCTCTATGACGCGCTCGCCGGCCGCAGGCGGGCGCTTGCCCGCGGCGGCGCGGCGATGGGCGCGGGCGCGCGGCGTCTCTTCCCCTATCTCGGCCAGGGCTTCGCCGGCGCGATCTGGACCCAGGAAGGCCGCATCCATGCGCCGGAACGGATCGCCGTCGAACTGGTCGAGGACGGCGTCGCCACGGCGACCCAGTCCGCCGCGCTCAACTATTGCCGGCTGGCCGGCGCCGAGGGCTGCACGCTGACGCTGGAGAATCGCCTCTCCGGCGCGACCTTCACGGTTGAGGCCCGTGTCGTCGTCAATGCCGGCGGCGCCCATGCCGACAAGGTGGCGGCGCTGTTCGGCGTCACCGGGCGCATGACCGGCGGCGTCGCCGGCATCCATGTCGTCATCGACGCGCCGTCGATCGCCGCGAGCCTCAGGGACGACCTGCTGTTCTTCGAGGACCATCACGCCGACCCGGCCAAGCGCCGGCTCTGCGTGCTCTACCGGCTGGCGGGAAATCGCCTGCTGCTCGGCACCACCGAATTTGCCTGCGACGATCCGGACGAGGCGACCATCCGCCCGGCGGACGAAGACTATCTGCTCAAGGCGCTCGACGCCGCCCTCCCCGGCCATGGCGTGACGAAAGAGGCCATCACCGGCCGGATCGTCGGCGTGCGGCCGCTGATCCGCTCGAAGGCGGCCGACCTGACGAGCCGCAGCCGCAGCCACGCCGTCATCCGGCACGACCCGGCGGGCGCAAAGCTCATCACCATCATCGGCGGCAAGTGGACGACCTTCCGCCGCATGGCCGAGGATGCCGCCGACGCCGTCCTCGCCGAGCTCGGGCGGGCTCGCATCCTCTCGACCGCGCATCTCGCCATCGGCGGCGGCCGCGACTTTCGGCGCGCTGACATCATCCGGGATCTGGTCGCGGGCGGGCTCGACGCCGCGCTTGCCGAGCGCCTGGCCGACACCTATGGCAGCCGCGCTTCGCGTGTGGCGGAATGGATCCGGAAGGAAGGCGGCGAGCCGGTCTCGGCCGATGGCCGCCTGACCCGCGGCGAGGTCGCCTTCTTCGCGCGGGCCGAACTCGCGGCCACGGCGGAGGATATCGTCCGCCGGCGCAGCGACCAGTTCTTCCGGAGCGACGACCTCGAGACCCTGACGGCGCGGGTCGCCGACGAACTCGATCGGTGGTCATAGGGCGCCTGCGGCCCTCCTCCGCTTGAGGAGGACAGGCAGCGGTGGAGATTGGGAGGTCGGTCTTCACGCGACCGGCCTCCCGTGGCGATCTCAGAGGACGTCGAGTTCGATCTCGTCCGCCAGCGCCTCTTGCTTCTGCTCGTCCGTCAGGGTGACTTCCTCGGATTCGCCTTCGGCATTCTTCACCTCGAAGGTGTCCGGCAGCTCGTCGTTGAGCGACCAGTAGGCCAGCATCGCCGCTTCGGTCGGGTTGCTGGCGATCACGTCGACGGTGATCGTCACCTGATAGTGGTCGCCTTCGAATTCGTCGAAGTCCGTGTCGAGCTCGGCTTCCGTCTTGTCCGACATCCATGTCTCCGCAACTTTGTCGGCGAGGTGGTTCCCGCCGATCCAGCTGCTCTCCTACGCAGTTTGCGTGTCAGCGGAAAGACCTCTTCCGGCCCGATCCCCCGCCGCCCCCGCTAGCAGAGCGGCCGGCCGCCATCGATCGGGATGATCGAGCCGGTGGTGAACGTCAGAAGGCTCGCCACCGCCAGCACCGCATTCGCCACCTCTTCCGGCTCGGACAGCCGGCCGAGCGGCGTCTGCGCCGCCTGCCGGTCGCGCCATTCCGGGTCGAGGCCCCTGACGAATTCCGTGTCGACCAGCCCCGGCGAGACCGAGACGACGCGGATCTCGGGCGCCAGCGCGCGCGCCAGCGACTTCGTCAGATTGTCGACCGCCGCCTTCGAGGCGCAATAGGCGATGTTGCTGCCCATCGCCGTCACCGCGGCGATCGAGGAGATGTTGACGACGAGCCCGTCGCCGGACGCCTTGAGCAGAGGACGGAAGGCGCGGACCATCGCGATCGGGCCGCGCACATTGACCGCCAGCACCTGGTCGATCAGCGCGTCGTCGAGCCCGTCGAGATCGCCATGGGCGACGAAGCGCGTGGTGCCAGCGCAGTTCACCAGCATGTCGAGCCGGCCATAGCCGGCCTCGACCTCCGCGGCCAGCCGGCCGATCGCGGCCGTATCGGTGACCGGGGCGGCGAGCGCCCGATGCCCATCGCCCGGCAGCGAGGCGGCCAGCGCCTCGGCCGCCTCGGCGGAGGCGTTGTAGCCGACGACGACGGTCGCGCCCGCCGCCGCCAACGTCCGCACGATCGCCGCGCCGATGCCGCCCGCCCCGCCCGTGACGAGCGCGACCCTGCCCTGAAGCGCCTTGGCGCCGATCGATGCTGAGGCGGTCATCTCAGTCCTTCTGGGCCTGCTTGTGCGCCACGAGCCGCATCAGCCGGCCGTCCCGCCAGGCGCGGCGATCGGCGAGGGCCTCGCTCGGCAACGCACCGCGCCGCTCGGCCGCGACCCGCCCGACGAGCTCGTCCGACCAGGGCTTCGGATCGGTCCTGTCCTGCGCGACCGAATGATAGAGCGGCCCGAGGCGCTCTGCGTAGTCGGCGACGCCGCCCGGAGCGTTCAGGTCGATCGTCTCGAACGGCCCCATGAACGACCAGCGCAGGCCGAGGCCATGCGCGACGGTGGCGTCGATGTCGGCGGCGCTGGCATAGCCATCCTCGAACAGGGCCCAGGCCTCGTTCAGCAACGCGCCCTGCAGGCGGTTCAGGATGAAGCCGGCAATCTCGCGATTGACCACCACCGGCACCTGGCCGAAGCGTTCCATCTCGGCCCGCAGGAACGGCACGATCGCCGGGTCTGTCCAGGGCGCCGGCACCAGCTCGACCACCGGAACCAGATGCGGCGGATTGACCGGATGGCTGATCAGGAAGCGACAGCGATTGCGGCAGCCCTCCGTGAAGGCCGAAGCGGGAATGCCGGAGGACGAGCTGCCGACGATCGCATCCGGCCGCATCGCCGCGTCGATCGCCAGCGAGATCGCCGTCTTGACATCGACGCGCTCGAACACCGACTCCTGCACATAGTCGGCCTCGGCCACCGCCTCGGCGAGGCTGTCGGCGACCGAGATGCGTGTGAGGATGGCCTCGACCTCGTCGACGAGCCCGACCGAGCGCATCTCGGCCAGGCTTTCGCGAATGCGATCGAGCACGGAGGCGCGGATCGACGCCTCCGCATCGAAGACCCGGACGGTCGCGCCGGATCGGGCGAAGACGATCGCCCAACCCGAACCGACCAGCCCGGCGCCGACGATGGCGACGTTGCGGATCGGCTGCATCAGTTCACCTTCGAGGCTTCGCCGTCGGCGAGGCAGATCTCGGTGATGCGCAGGCCGTCCGCAGTGATGCGCGAGGGGAAACGGTCGCGCAGCCGCTCCTCGTGGATCGGGATGACGCGGCGGGATTCGTAGCCGACCTGCTTCATCATCTCCTCGGTCGCCAGCACCAGATTGGTCTGGCTGCCGGTGGCGAGGCCGACCGGCACATAGATCGGATCGTTGACGTCGACGGCGCCGCCCGGGCCTTCGATGTTGTCGAACACATAGACGAGGTCGCCGGCGAGCACCCAGGTATCGGACGAATCCTTCTCGCCGTCATTGCGGACCGTGATCCACTGCGAGCCGAAGGTGTGGCTGTCGAAGGCGGCGTGCAGGTCGACGCCCGGCAGCACGTCGGCGCGGGCGCCGTCGACGGTGACGAGGCGGCGCTGGCGGGCGAGGTCGAGGCCGCGCACGATGTCGCCGGGATCGACCGCCGTCATCATCCAGCGCATGCGGTCTGGCAGCGCCATCGCCCAGGCCCATTTCGCGACCTCGCGCTCCTGGATGTAGAAGGTGGCGTTGGGGAAGTCCTCGACATTGCCGAAATGGTCGAAATGGGCGTGCGTGACGAAGACGGTGTCGACCTCCTCCGGCTTGACGCCGACCCCGCCGAGCACGGTGCGCGGCGAGCGCCAGTTCTCGACGCCGAAGCGGTCGCCCAGCACCTTGCCATAGTCCTTGTCGTTATAGCCGACGTCGATCATGGCCGTGTGGCCGTTGCCCTTGATCAGGGCATAGCAATAGGGAAGCTTCACATAGCCCTGATTGTGCGCACCATAGAGCACGCCGCTCTTGTGGTAGTTGGTGACATAGCTGTATTCGAGCACCCAGATCGAATAGTCGCCCATATAGTCTTCCTCCCTAGCATCGTGTTGGTTGGACCATGCATGAACAGCAGGCCTGGCTGAAATCGACCATGCTCAAGCCCGCCTCCATGTCGGAGGCGCTCCTCAGGGCTTGATAGGCCGCGTTGATCTCGTTCGAGGCGATCGCGAGCGCCGCCTCGCCGCCGCCGATCTCGCCGAAGCGGCGGAAATGCCGAAGGCCGGCGCCGATATGCGCGAAGGTGGCGTCGAGCCTGGCCTTGTGCGCGGCAAGCCCGCCCGGTGCGTCGAGCGCCGCCAGCGTTTCGCCCGCCTGACGCCAGCGCTCGTCGGCGATCGGCAGATCCGGCAGGTCGAGCACCTCGCGCCGACCACTGGCCTGGACCAGGATCAGCAGCCCGGCGAGCTGGCCGATCAACCGGCGGAACGCCTCATAGGCCTTGCCGGCCTCGACGCGATAGACGACGACCCGATCGGCCAGCGCCTCTTCTGCGGCGCCCGGCAGCGCCACGGCGCTGGCCGTGAAGCGCGCCGGCTCGGCGAGCGCCGAGCAATCCTCGCGATGCAGCGCCACGGCGCGCTCGAACAGCGCCCGCCCGGCCTTGTCAGTCCGCATGGCGGTTCCTCGTCGATTGCCGTTCGACCAGCACCGTCGGCGCGATGCGCTGCACGAAAGGTTCGGCCGCCGGTTGGGCGGAAACCTTGCGCGCGATGTCGACCGTGCTCTTCAGCATCGCCTCGACCGGCTGGCGTACGGTCGTCAGCGCATGCGACGGCCAGGCGGCCATCGCGACATCGTCGAAGCCGACGACGGAAAGATCCTCGGGAATGGCGAGCCCGAGCTCGCGGCGAACGCCGTCCATGAAGCCGATGGCGAGAATGTCGTTGGCGCAGAAGACGCCGTCAGGGCGAGAGGCCAGCGCCCCGAAGGCCGCCGCCGCGCCATAGCCGGCTTCGTAGGAGAACAGCCCGGCCTCGACGCAGACCGGCTCCTCCAGCCCGCGCTCGATGGCGCGCTGAACGAACCCGGCCCGGCGTTCGACATTGGTCGAGGCGTCCGGCCTCGCCGCGATATAGGCAAGACGTTGATGGCCGCGATCAATGAGGAAATCGGCGACCATGGCGCCGCCGATGCGGTTGTCGCAGCTGACGCCGAAGCAGTGATCGTCCTCGGACAGGCGGTTGAAGAACACCACCGGCGTCCCCTGCGCCTCGCATTCGTCGCGCACCTCCGGCGACAGGCGCGAGGCGAGGATGATGGCGAGGTCCGGCTGATAGGTGAGCAGGAGACGGACCGCGTCGTCGATCTCCTTCGGCGCCTGCGCGGCCACCAGCATGACGTTCATGCCGAAGGCGCGCAGGTCCTCGGTCATCCGCGTGACGACTTCCGGGTAGAAAGGATTGGTGATGTCCGACACCACCAATCCGACAATGCGGGTCTTCTTGGTGATCAGGCTGCGGGCGAAGGGGTTCGGCCGGTAGCCGATCTCCTGCGCCCGCTTCAGGACCACGTCGCGCGTCTGCTGCGCGATGACGGCGTGGGGATGGAAGGCGCGCGACACGGTCGACACGGACATGTTCAGGTCGCGCGCCAGATCCTTGACCGTGATGCGCGGCTTGCGCTCCCGGCCCTTCGCGTTGTCAGCCATGATCATCCCTCCGCGGTCCATGGTGCTCAGGCGGCGTTGCGCCCCCCGAATCGACGGACGCGGATGTTCGCCTGTTCGGCGTGGCCGTGGAATCCTTCCAGCATGCAAAGGCGCGAGCAAACTTCGCCAACCAGCGCGCTCGCCTCGTCCGTCAGAACCCGCTGATAGGTGCAGGTCTTGATGAACTTGCCGACCCACAGGCCGCCGGTATAGCGCGCCGCCTTCTTGGTCGGCAGCGTGTGGTTGGTGCCGATCACCTTGTCGCCGAAGGCGACATTGGTGCGCGGGCCCAGGAACAGGGCGCCGTAGTTGGTCATGTTGGCGAGGAAATAATCGGGATCGCGGGTCATGACCTGGACATGCTCGGAGGCGATCCGGTCGGCTTCCGCCACCATCTCCTCGTAGCTGTCGCAGACGATGACCTCGCCATAGTCGGCCCAGGACTGGCCGGCCAGCGCCGCCGTCGGCAGCGTCTGCAGCTGGCGCTCGATCTCCGCCATCGTGTCGCGGGCGAGCCTTTCCGAATTGGTCAGCAGCACCGCCGGCGAGTTCTTGCCGTGCTCCGCCTGGCCGAGCAGGTCGGTCGCGCAGATCTCGCCGTCGACGCTGTCGTCGGCGATCACCAGCGTCTCGGTCGGGCCGGCGAAGAGATCGATGCCGATGCGGCCATAGAGCTGGCGCTTGGCCTCGGCGACGAAGGCGTTGCCCGGGCCGACGATCATGTCGACCGGGGCGATCGTCTCGGTGCCGAGCGCCATGGCGCCGACGGCCTGGACGCCGCCAAGCACATAGATCTCGTCGGCGCCGGCGAGGTGCATCGCCGCGACGATCGCCGGGTGCGGCCCGCCCTTGAACGGCGGCGCGCAGGCGACGATGCGCTTCACGCCCGCCACCTTGGCGGTCACCACGCTCATATGGGCGGAGGCGACCATCGGATACTGGCCGCCCGGCACGTAGCAGCCGACGGCGTTGACCGGAATGTTCTTGTGGCCGAGCACGACGCCGGGAAGCGTCTCGACCTCCAAATCGAGAATGCAGGCGCGCTGCTTCTCGGCGAAATTGCGAACCTGGGCCTGGGCGAAGCGGATGTCGTCGAGATCCTGCTTCGAGACCTTGGCGAGCGCTGCCTCGATGTCGGCGTCGCTCAGACGGAAGGTCTCCGGCGACCAGGCGTCGAAGCGCTCCGAAAGCTCGCGCACCGCCGCGTCGCCGCGCTTGCCGATATCGGCCAGGATGCCCTCCACCGTCGCGCGGACCTTCGCGTCATTCTCGGCGACAGCGCTCGAATCCTGACCGCGCTTCAGATACTTGGCCATTCTCGTTCCTCGTCTCGTCAATGGGATGGTGGACGGCCGGAGCCGTCCACCGGTTGCATCAGGGGCTCACGGTCGGCTGGATCTTCGTCAGCTTGTAGAGATCGGCCGGCGGCTCGCAGTTCTGGCAGTTGATGCCGGGCTCGTTCGGAGCCTTGACGACGTCGGCCGGCAGCGGCTGGATCGTCGCACCCGGGGTCGGCTTGCCGTCGAGGGCCGAGGTCAGCGACAGCTCGGGCAGCAGTTCCGGATTGAACACTTCGGTCACGAAGGAGGACGGCACCTTGCCTTCCGGGAAGACGTTGCAGCCATTCTCGAACGTGTCGCCGGCGCAGACCTGGACCGAAGCGGCCGGAACCCACGGCAGCGGGTATTCGATGTTGGTCGGCTCCAGCGTGCGCTTGCCGGTCAGGATTTCCATCAGCAGCTTGAAGGCATAGCCCGACTGCGCCGGCGGCGAGCCGGCCGAAACGCCCTTCAGGCCCTTTGCCTGCATGTCCGGATTGGCAAGCGCGAGGCGGAGCCCGTTGGAGTTCTCGCCGGTGATCGGCACGAGCTTGGAGCCCGCGTCCTGCAGCGCCTGGATCGCGCCATATTCGCCGGCCTGCGCCCAGATGCCGTCGACATCCGGATGTGCGGCGAGCGCCTTGGCGGTCTCCTGCTGGGTCGTGCGGTCGTCCCAGTAGGAATAATATTCGGCGGCGATCTCGATACCCGGATACTGCTTGAAGATGTGCATCGCGCCGTCGGTGTGGCGCTTGTCGACCGAATTGCCGGGCACGCCGCGGCTCAGGAAGATCTTGCCCTTGCCGCCGAGCTCGTTGACCAGCGCCTGGGCCGAATTCTCGCCGAAGCCGGAGGTGATGTAGCTGACATTGTAGGCGCAGGGCTCGGTGACCGTGGCGTCGTAGGTGAAGAACTTCACGCCCTGCTCGCAGCCGCGCTTGATGACGCGGTTGAGCGCCGTCGAGGAGATCGGGAAGGTGACGATGCCGTCGGCGCCCGCCTCGATCATGCTTTCATAGGCGGAGATCTGCGCCTGCGGGTCGGTGCCCGAGATCACCTCGATCAGCTCGACCTGCTTGTCATAGGGCGGCGTCGCGGCCAGCGCCTTGACGATGTTCGCCGCCTCGGACTGCCACGCGTTGCCGCTGTAGCTGAGGCTCAGATAGATCTTGAACTTCTTGTCCTCGGCATGGGCCGACCCGACCAGACCGGCCAGGGCCACCGCCGCCGTGGTGCAGAGCATCGTCGCCCTGCCGAGACGCTTCCAATTCCGCATGTTTCCTCTCCTCTTTCTTCGCTTTGGACGGCCCGACGATGCAGTGAGAACGTTCTCACCCGAAGACAAAGACGTGCATCGACCGGAGCGACCTCCCCTTCAGCTCCGCTTCGGCCGTCGCAGCCGAGCGAAGAACTCCTCGCGCATGAAAAACAGGGCGGCGACGATGATCCCGCCCTCGATCACGGTCCGCCAGCCCTGCTCCAGGCCGATTGCCGCGATCACGGTGCCGAGCGTCGTCAGCAGGAAGGCGCCGCCCACCGTGCCGATGAAACTTCCGCGGCCGCCGAGGATCGACGAGCCGCCGATCACCACCGCCGCGATGCTGGGCAGCAGGTAGTTGTCGCCCATCCGGAGCGTCGCGCCATTGGCGTAGCCGACCAGCATCATGCCGACGAAGCCGGCGCAGACCGCGCTGACGACATAGGCCTGGACCGTGACGGAACCGACCGAGACACCGGCGACGCGCGCCGCCTGATCGTTGGCGCCGACGGCGTAGAGCTTGCGGCCGAACACGGTCCGGCTCTGCAGCAGCCAACCGGCGGCGACGAACAGGACGACGAAATAGACGACCACCGGCACGCCGAGCCACGTCGTCTTCATCAGCGCCGTCAGCACCGCCGGCGAGGCGCCTCGCGGCGTGCCGCTGGTATAGCCGAGGGCGGCCGAGGCGAGGATGATCGACGTCGCCATGGTCATGATGAAGGGCGGGATCCTGAGCACGGTGACGCCGAGACCGTTGAAGACGCCGACCAGCGCGCAGACCGCCAGGATCGCCGGCAGCACGTACCATTCGCCAGCGCCGGACCAGCCGGTCGCCAGCACGCCGCCCAGCGTGATCACCGAGGGGATGGAGAGATCGAGCCCGCCGACGAGGATGACCAGGCCCTGGCCGAAGGAGAGCACGATCAGGAACGAGGCGAGCATCAGCACGGTCAGCACCTGGCTCCAGGAGCCAAGCGCCGGGCTGACGAAGCGTGATCCGAGGATCAGCAGGATGGCGAGCCCGAAGACGATGATCGCATTGGCGGTCTCGCGCGACATGCCGCCGCCGCGGCGAAGGTCGGCCGACGCCTGGAAGGCAGCGCTGTTGGGTTCCGATCCGCTCATTTCTTCGCTCCGGCGTTGAACAGGCGTGGCATGAAACGGCCGAACAGGATGGCGAGGATCAGGACGAAGCCCTGGAAGATGCCGGTGTAGAAGGACGACACGCCGCCGGAGAACAGCACCTTCTGCAGCAGCATCAGGCAGCCGGCGCCGACGATCGAACCGATCAGGCCGCCGCGACCGCCGGAGAGCGAGGTGCCGCCGAGCGCCACCGCCGCGAAGACCAGCATCAGGAAGGGTGCGCCGGCGTTCGGATTGCCGGTGGCGGTTTGCGCGCTCAGCATGAAGCCGGCGACGCCATAGAGCATACCCGCGCCGACGAAGGCGGCGAAGCGAACGCACGTCACCGAGACGCCGGAAAGCATGGCGGCCTGCTCGTCGGCGCCAACCGCATAGATGCCGATGCCGGTATTGGTGCGTACGAAAGCGAGCCAGGCGAGCGCGACGGCGCCGACGATCAGGCCCGCGACCGGCACCACGCCGAACAGCGTTCCCGTCAGTTCATAGGACACCCAGTCGGCGACCATGCCGCCCGGCGCGTCGAGCACGACCAGCGCCAGGCCCTGGCAAACGATCATCGTGCCAAGCGTGGCGGCGATGGTCTGAAGACGCAGCACCGCGACCAGCCAGCCATTGACCGTTCCCACCGCCGCGCCGATCGCGCAGCAGCCGAGCAAGCTCAGCAGCGCGCCGCCCGGACCCTCCATCGGCTTGACCGCCATGAAGACGTTGGTGAGCGACACGACGCCGGCGACCGAGAGGTCGAAGCCGCGGCTCAGCACCACCAACGTCTCGCCGGCGGCGGCGATCGCCAGCGGCGCGGCGTTGTTGATCAGGTTGGTGAAGGTATAGGAGGAAAGCGCGCGCGGCTCCCACATCGCATAGAGCGCATAGAGCACGACATAGAGCAGCGTGACGATCGCCGCGCCGCTGGTCAACGCCCGTACCCATCCCGGCCGCCGGCCACCCCGCTCACCCTCGAGCGACCCCACCGCACTCACACTCATGACGCTTTCTCCAGACCGGCGGCATGCGCTGCGCCCTTCGGTGCTGCCGCATGCCCCACCAGCGCGCCGACAAGGCGCTGTTCTTCCAGTTCGTCGCCGCTGAATTCCGCGAAGATGCGGCCGCCATAGAGGACGAGACAGCGATCGGCGAGGTCGGTGACCTCGGGCAGTTCGGACGAATAGAAGAGCACCGAGCCGCCGGCGTCGGCGAAGCGCCGGATCGCGGCATAGATCGACTGCTTGGTGCCGACATCGACGCCGCGGGTCGGATCGAACAGGAGCAGCGTGCTGGCGCCCGTCAGCAGGGTGCGCGCCAGCAGCGCCTTCTGCTGGTTGCCGCCGGAAAGATCGGCGATCGGAAAGGCGAGATAGCGCGCCGCGAGATCGACGCTCGCCGCGACCGACGCAGCCGCCTCCGCCTCCAGCCCGCTCCAGACCAGGCCGCCGCGCGCGATCCGCCCCGCGACCGGCAGCGTGATGTTGCCGGCCGCCGTCAGGCTCGACAGAATACCCTCGGTCTTGCGCTCCTCCGGCACATAGGCAATGCCGCGGCCGGCCTTCAGCGCCGCCTGCGGATTGCGCAGGGTCGTCGGCTTGCCGTCGACCCGAATGACACCGCCCGCCGGCTTCGCGAGGCCGGCCAGCATGCGGAAAAGGTCACGCTGGCCCTGCCCTTCCAGCGCCGCGACGGCGAGAACCTCGCCCTGGCGGAGCGCGAAGGTGACGTCCTTCAACTGGCCGCCGGACAGTTTGTCGACGGCGATCGATGCCGTTGCGCCGGCGGCCCGCACCGGCCGGTCCGCCTTCTCGCTGCGGACGGCGCGCCCGACCATCATCTCGAAGATGTCGGCATCGGACGCCCCGGCGAGATCGACGGTGGCGATGCTGCGGCCGTTGCGAAGCACCGTCGCGCGGCTGCAGAGAGCGCGCACTTCGGCAAGCCGATGCGAGATATAGAGGACCGCGACGCCGCGCGCCGTGGCCTGGCGGATCAATCCGAACAGCCAGTCGACCTCGGCGAGCGCCGCCGTCGGCTCGTCGAGGACGAGAACCTTGGTAGCGTGCTCCATGGCGCGGACGATCTCGAGCCGCTGCCGGTCGGCAAGCGACAGGTCGGAGACGATCTCGCCGGCATCGATGCGCGAAAGCTCGTAGCGCTTCAGGATCGCCGCGGCGGCGGCGCGTGCGGCGGAAGCGGAGGCGAGGCCCGCAACGCCGCGCGGCATGCGCGGCAGCATCAGGTTCTCGGCCACCGTCAGATTGGGAAGCAGGCTCAGTTCCTGGAAGGCGGTGGCAACACCGGCGCCGCGCGCCTCGAGGATGGTGCGCGGCTGGAAGGCGCCGCCGTCGAGCGACATGCTGCCGCTATCGGGCCGCACGACACCGCTCAGGACCTTCACCAGGGTGGACTTGCCGGCGCCGTTCTCGCCGAGCAGCGCATGCACCTCGCCCGGCTTCAGGACCAGATCGACGCGCTCGAGCGCGACGGTGGCGCCGTAGGATTTGGAAACAGCGCCGACCGCGAGCGCAATTTGCCCGTCTCTGACCATGCGCCCCTCCCAAGGTCCATATCGTCAGTGAGAACGTTCTCTGAGAACGTTCTCACCATGCTGCAACCAGATTGCGCTGTCAACCGCCGCCGTGAAGGCGCTGCATCTTTCGAAGCCGTTCGCGGCCATGCGGGTTCGGCCGGACGCGTCGAATGACGAAGCCCGGGCAACGGGAAATGGCGGTTCTTCCAGAGGATTCAGGGCCGGACCAGCGTCGGCGAAATCATCGCGAAAGGCAGGGGAAAGCCTCGCGGAGCGGACCGACGGAACAACCGTATCGGCAAGGCCCGCCAGCGCCGGACGCGCCGCTAGAGATCGGCGCGTCCGGATACGGGAAGCGGCTCAGACCGCCAGCGGACGAACGCGCATCTTGATGTGCTTGGATTCGCGGAAGGCGGCGAGGCCTTCCGGTCCGAGCTCGCGGCCCATGCCGCTCATCTTCCAGCCGCCGAACGGCGCCTGCAGTTCCGTCGTGTCGTTGACGTTGACGCCGATCGCGCCCGCCTCGATCCGGTCGGCGAGCGCCCAGGCCCGTTCCAGATCGCGCGAATAGACATAGGCCGCGAGGCCATAGGGCAGCGCATTGGCGACGCGGAGCGCCTCGGCGTCGTCCGCCACCGGGCGGATCGCCGCCAGCGGGCCGAAGGTCTCTTCCGTCAGCGCCAGCGCATCGTCCGGCGCATTGTCGACGAGGGCCGGCTCGTAGAAGAAGCCCCTGGCGAATTCCTCGCCCTCCGGAATCCGGCCGCCGACCAGCAGCTTGCCGCCCTTGGCGACGGCGTCGGCGACATGGGTCGTCACGCGCTGGCGCACGCCCTCATGCAGCATCGGGCCATAGAGCACGCCGGGCAGGCTGCCATTGCCGAGCTGGATCTTGCGCGTTTCCGCCACCAGCGCCTCGACGAACTCCTTGTGGATGCCCTTCGAGACGAGGATGCGGTTCACCGCGATGCAGATCTGGCCCATGTTGGAGAAGGAGCGGCGCGCCGCGGCCGCCGCCGCCTCGACCGGATCGGCATCGTCGAGCACGACGAACGGGCTCTGGCCGCCCAGCTCCAGCGACAGCCGCTTCAGCGTGCCGGCGGAGGCGCGCATGATCGACTGGCCGGCCGGCACCGAGGCGGTCGCCGTGATCATCCTTATGTCGGGATGTTCGGCCAGCGCCGCGCCCACTTCCGGGCCGGTGCCCGGAATGTCGTTGACGACGCCTTCCGGCACGCCGGCGTCGACGAAGCACTGCACCACCATGCCGATCGCCAGCGGCGTCTCGTGCGGCGGCTTGGCGACGAGCGTGCAGCCCGCCGCCAGCACCGGCGCGATCTTCCAGCAATAGAGATCGACCGGATAGTTCCACGGCACGATGGCGCCGACGACGCCAACCGGCGCGGTCGTGACGATGCTCTTGATGTCGGCGCGCGACGACGGCCGGATCGAGCCGCCGAGACGACGCCCCTCCTCCGCATAGTAGCGGATGACCTCGATGCCGAAGCCGATCTCCTTCTTCGAGTCCGGCACCGGCTTGCCCTGCTCGCGCGTCAGCGTCGCGGCGATGGCGTCGATTCGCTCGGCGACGAGATCGGCGGCGCGGTGCAGGATCTTCGCACGCTGGTCGGCGTGCATCGAAGCCCAGGCGGGTAGCGCGCGGCCGGCAGCGGCGACGGCGAGGTCGACATCCGCCCTCGACGCCAGCGCGCTGGAGCCCACAAGCTCGCCGGTCGCCGGATCGCGGATCTCGATCCGCTCGCCCTTGGCGGCGTCGCGCCAGGCGCCGCCGATGAAAAGTCCTCGTTCCATCTGGCTCACCGCGACTTCAGTCTCCGCCACAGTTCCTCGTAGTTGCGGTCGTTCTGGGCGTTGGCTTCGGCCTTGCTGGTCGTGTTGGGGTTGACCATCACGAACGGCTTGATGCCCTGCTGAACGAGCTTCTCGGCCGTCGTCGCCACGATCGCATGGGCGATCGCGATGGTGACGCTGGTCGAATTGGCGCCGACCGGATGCTCCAGGCCCTCGATCACGAGCGAGGCGTCGGCCTTCGGAATGCCGGTGTCGATGACGACGTCGGCGACCTCGAACAGGCGCTTGCCGGAGGAGTGGCGCGACGGGGTGACGCTCGAATGCGGCAGCGACGTCACGCCGACCACCTTCATGCCGCGCGCCTTGCACTCGAGCGCGATGTCGAGGATCACGGCGTTGATGCCGGAATGCGAGAACAGCACCATGGTGTCGAGCGGGTCGAGCTGATGCGAGTTCAGGATCGCCTTGCCATAGCCCTCGACGGCGTGGATGAAGCGATACTGGCGCGCGCCCATGTCGCCGAGCACGCGGTGGAACGAGATCATCGTGCTCTCGACGATCGGCCGGAAGCCGGTGATCGTGCCGGTGCGCGGGAAGCTTTCGAGAGCCGGCAGCGCGCCATGGCCGGTGCCGAAGGTGAAGGCCAGCTTGTCGGCGGCAATACTCGCCGCGCAGAGCTCGGCCGCCTGTTCGATGGCCGCGGCCTGGGTGGTGCGGACCCTTTCGAGCCGCTCGGCCAGCGTGTTGAAATAGCGGTCGACCATCGACGTCATGACGTCACCTCGTTCTTCTTCGTTGCAAATTCCGCGATCGAATCGAGCGCGACCTCGAACAATTCGCGCTCGGCGACGGCCATCGCCGCGTCGTCGATCTTCTCCTGGCTGAAGGCGTCGACCGTCGCGACGCAGAGCGTCGAGGCGCTGGCGCCGAGCACGCGGGCCGCCACCAGCAGCGCCGAGGTCTCCATGTCCGTGCCGATCAGGCCGAGGCGCTGGATGTCCTGCTTCAGCGTCTCGATCATCGCCCGGCTCTGGCCGGAAAGTCCGAACATCTCGGTATAGAAGCCGTCATAGGTGCCGTAGACGCCGGCGTGCCAGGTGCGGCCGGAGCGGCCGAGATGCTGGCGCAGCGTCGTGTTCAGCTCGAAATCGGCCATCGCGGGGAAGCCGAGCGGCGCATAGGTGTTGGAGGTTCCCTCGGCGCGCAGCGCGCCATCCGCCAGCACGAAATCGCCGAGCTTCGCCGGCGGCACGGCCATGGCGGTGCCGATGCGCAGGAAGCTGCGCACGCCGAGCGCGAACAGTTCGTGCAGGACGATGGTCGCGATCGGCGCGCCCATGCCGAAGGCGCTGACGGTAATGCGCTGGCCGTTGCGGGTGCCGGTGACCGTGCGGAGGCCACGGTTTTCCGGCAGGAACTCGACATCGCTCAGGTGCTCGGCGATGCGGCCGATGCGGGCGGGATCGCCGACGAGAATGGCACCGCTGCCGACCTGGTCGCGCTTCGCGCCGATGTACCAGGCGGTATTGGTCTTTTCGTCTTGCTTGGTCATTCTCTCAATGCACTTTCATTTTCGGAAGTCTGGCGTGCGAGCAGCAGCCGGCGCGCGGCGGCATGGCCGGAGCGCACGACGGCGGCGAGATCGGTCTCGCCCTTATCGGTCTCGCCCTTGGCGAGCGCCGCCAGCACGCCGCCGGCGAAGCTGTCGCCGGCGCCGGTCGGATCGGTAACGGCGAGGGGCTCGGCCGAAACCGCGATGGAGCGCTCGTCGCGCGTGATGGTCGCGCCGGCGCCGCCGCGCGTCTCGATCAGCACTTGGCCCGGCCGCGCCGCGCCCGCCCCGGCCAGCGCCTGCTGGACGAAGCCGGCCTCGGCATGGCTGAAGCAGATCAGGTCGGCGCGCGCGGCGAAGCGGGCCGCCTGCGCCACCGACAGGACGCGCGGGTCGTGCTTGACGATCCAGGCGAGCCGCGTGCCGGGGCGGATCGCGTCGAGCACGGCGTCGTTGACGGCGGCGGGGCCGATGGTGATGCAGACCCAGTCGGCCGTGCCGACCAGCTCGCGCTGCGCGGCCGACAGGGTCAGCCCGGCCGGCATGCCGGGATCGTAGAGGCAGATGCAGCCGCCGTCCGGCTCATAGGCGAGCACGGAGACGGGCGTGCGGGCGCCGGCGACGGCGTCGAGCCCCCGATCCGGCACGCCCCTGGCGGCAAGCTGGTCGCGATAGGCGTCGCCCGCCGTATCGTCGCCGATCCAGCTGACGGGGATCGCCTGCGCGATGCCGTCGGCGACCAGCGCCATGGCGACGAAGGCGGGGCCGCCGCCGAGGCGAGGCCAGGCGTCCTGCGGCCGCTGCAGGATGGTCGTCGTCCGGCCGGCCCTCGGCGCGCCGTCGAGAACAGCGACATGGTCGAGGCTGGCAAAGCCGGTGATGGCGATGGTGGTCATGCCAGCATCCCGAGCGCTTCGCCGAGCGGCACGACGCGACCCATATAGCGGTCAATGTCTTCCAGCGACGCCTCGGCCAGATGCGGCCGGTTGGAGTTGGTCGCCTCGCGCGGCACCACCGGCTCGAAGCCGTTGGCGAAGGCGTCCTGCGCCGAGGCGCGGATGCAGACATTGGTCTTGACGCCGGCGATGACGACGCGCGTCACCTTCTGCTCGTGCAGGAACAGCGCGAGATCGGTGGCGAAGAAGGCGCTGAAGCGGCGCTTGAAGATCGTCGTCTCGTTCGGCCCCTCGGGGCGGAATTCCGCGAAGAAGGCGGCGTCATGCGCGTCTTCCAGGTGATGGACCGGGAGCTTCCGCCATTCGAAATCGTCGAACCCGGCCGGCCGGTGCTTCTCGACCGCGTGCACGACGATGGTGCCCGACTTCCGCGCCGCGTCGAGCAGCGCCCGCATCGGCTCCAGCACCGCCTCGACGCCGGCATAATAGTTGGGCTGGCCGGGCTCGAAGAACGAGTTGATGACATCCACCAGGATGAGCGCGGTCTTTGTCGTCTCGACCATGTCAGGCTCCTTTGTTCCGCGCACGCTTCAGGGTGATGGCGACCAGGGCGAGGATCACGATGACCATCACGTAGGGCAGCGTCTGCACCAGCTCGGCCGGCAGACCACGGCCCTGCAGGCGGATCTGGATCGCGTCGAACAGGCCGAACAGCAGCGCGCCGAGCGCCGTCGGCCAGGGCCGGTTGCGGCCGAAATAGAAGGCGGCGAGCGCCAGGAAGCCGCGTCCGGCGGTGATGCCCTCGTTGAAGATGCCGACGACGCCGATGCAGAGATAGGCGCCGGCAAGGCCCGACATCGCGCCGGCGAAGACGGTGGAGGCGTCGCGCAGATTGAGCGGGTTGAGGCCGAGCGCACGCGCCGCCTGCGGCGCCGCGCCGGCCGCCCGCAGGCGAAGGCCGAGACGGGTCCGCGCCAGGAACCAGGCCGTCGCCGGCACCAGCAGCCAGGCGGCCCAGGTCAGCGGGTCGTGGTCGGAGAAGATCGCGCCCAGCACCGGGATGTCGGCGACGACGGGGATGTGGATGCGCGGCAGCATGGCGACGTCGGGCAGGCTGAGCGTGCCCGAGGTGCCGTACCAGCTCTTCAGGAAGAAGCGCACCAGCCCGGCGACGGCGATGTTGAAGCCGAGGCCGACGATGATCTCGTTCGCCTGCAGCCGCGTGACGGTGAGCGACATCAAGAGGCCGAGCAGGCCGCCGACGAGGGCGGCGGCGACGAGCGCCGCCGGCCAGCTTCCCGTCTGCGAGGCGACCATGAGCCCGACCAGCGCGCCGGCCAGCATCATGGAATCGAGGCCGATATTGACGAGGCCGGCGACGCGATTGACCAGTCCGCCGAGGGCGGCAGCAGGATCGGCGTCGTCATGAGGAACGCCGCATGGATGATGTTGTCGATCATTTGCCGCCCTGCCGCTGTTTCAGGAGCCAGCCGAAGCGGGCGACCGCGAAGATCATCACCGTTCCCTGCAGGATGTTGACGATCTCGATCGGCACGTCGCTGAAGAGCTGGATGGTGGCGCCGGACGTCGCCAGCGCGCCGAAGAGCAGCGCGGCGAGCAGGATGCCGATCGCCGAGCCTCGACCGAGCAGCGCCACGGCGATGCCGGTGAAGCCGTAGCCGGGCGAGAAGCCGACGACGAAGCGGTTGACGGTGCCGAGCGCCTGGATGCCGCCGGCGAGGCCGCCAATGGCGCCGGAGAGCAGCATCATCTTGATGATCAGCATCGGCACGTTGATGCCGGACGCGATGGCGAAGCGCGGGTTGAGACCGGCGAGCCGGGTCTCGAGCCCGAGCGCCGTGCCGCGGCCCCAGAGCCAGTAGAGCACGAGCAGCGCGATCGCGATCAGGAAGCCGGCATTCAGCGTCGAGGGCGGCATCAGGCGCGGCAGGCGCGCCGCCTCGACCACCATCGGCGTCGCCGAATTGGCCGAGCCCGGCGCCAGCAGCGGGCCGTTGACCAGCCAGGCGGTGAGGCTGACGGCGATGAAGTTCAGCATCAGCGTCGTCACGACCTCGTCGACGTCGAGCCGCGCCTTCAGGAGCGCCGGCACCAGCATCCAGAGCGTGCCGGCGATGACGGCGGCGCCGAGCGCGAAGGGCAGCAGCAGCGTGGCCGGCAGGCCGACAAAGGTGAAGCCGACATAGGCGGCGGCGAGGCCGCCGACGAGCACGCAGCCCTCGACGCCGACATTGAACACGCCGGAGCGGAACGCCACGGCGGTGGCGAGGCCGGTCAGGATCAGCGGCGTCGAGGCGGCGACCGTCGCGGCGATGCGCTTGACGCCGCCGAAGGATTCCTTGAGCAGCAGCCAGTAGACTTCGAGCGGATTGTGGCCGGCGACGGCGAGCACGATGCCGGCGACGACGAGCGCCAGCACGAGCGGCGCGACCGCCAGCGCGACATCGCGCCAGCCGACAGCAGGCGCCGTCCGGGCCGTGGATGCAACGGCGCTCATGCGGCGATCTCCGCGCGGGTTTCGCCCAGCATCATGCGACCGAGCTCCTCGACCTTGGCCGAGCCGCGCGACACCTCGCCGGTGACGCGGCCGTCATAGAGGACGACGATGCGGTCCGACAGCGCGATGAGTTCATCGAGTTCTTCCGAAATGACCAGCACCGCCCCGCCCGCCTCGCGGTAATCGAGCAGGCACTGGTGAATGAAGGCGATGCCGCGAATGTCGACGCCGCGCGTCGGCTGGCAGGCAACGAGGAGCTTCGGATCGCCGTCGAGCTCGCGCGCCATGGCGACGCGCTGCTGGTTGCCGCCCGAAAGGCTGGAGATCGGCAGCGCCGAGGAGGCGCGCTTGACCGAGAAGCGGTCGAGCAGGGTTTCGACATGGCGCCTGATGGCGCCCTTCTGCAGCACGCCGCCCTTGCAGAGCGCGGCCGCGCGATGCCGGCCGGCGATCAGGTTTTCCGAGATCGGCGCGGCGAGGCAGAGCCCCTCCGCCGCGCGGTCCGGGCTCAGATAGGAGAGGCCCCGTTCGCGCCGGTCACGCAGGCCGAGCCTGGTGACATCCTCGCCGTCGAGCCGGACCGAGCCGCGCTCGATCCGGCCGAGGCCGGTGACGGCGGCGATCAGCTCGTCCTGGCCGTTGCCGGCGACGCCGGCGATGCCGACGATCTCGCCGGCGCGGATATCGAGATCGAGTTCCTTCAGGCGCAGCACGCCGCGCGCATCCTTGGCGGCGAGGCCGCGCAGCTCCAGCACGGTGCGTCCGACCGCGCTCGGCCGGGCGTTCGGCCGGCTCAGGATCTCGCCGATCATCATCTCGGCGAGGGCCGCCTTGCTGGTCTCGGCCGTCTTCATGGCGCCGATCACCTTGCCGGCGCGGATGACGGTGATCTCGTCGGCGAGCGCCATCACCTCGTCCAGCTTGTGGCTGATGAAGAGGATGGTGCGGCCTTCCGAGCGCAGCTTCTGGAGCAGGACGATCAGTCCCTGCACCTGCGCCGGCGCCAACACCGCCGTCGGCTCGTCGAGGATGAGCACGTCGGCGCCGCGATAGAGCAGGCGCAGGATCTCGACGATCTGGCGCACATGCACCGGCGCGTCGTCGACCGGCATGTCCCAGTCGAGCGTGACGCCCGCCTCGCGCTCCAGCTTGCGCGCCGCGTCGAGGGCCTTCCGGCGATCGATGCGGCGCAGGCCGTCGAGCGGTTCCTGCGCCAGCACCAGGTTTTCGAGCAGTGTCAGCCCCGGCACCAGCATGAATTCCTGGTGCACCATGCCGATGCCCTTCTGGAAGGCATCGGCGGGTCCGAAGAAGACGGTCGGCATGCCGTCGACGAGGACGACGCCCTCGTCCGGCCGGTCCATGCCCTGCAGGATGCGCATCAGCGTCGACTTGCCGGCGCCATTGCCGCCGACGATGGCATGGATGGTTCCGCGATGGGCGCGGAAGGTGATGCCATCATTGGCGACCAGCGCGCCGAACCGGCGGGTGACGCCCTGCGCCCCCAGTCGGATCGTCGTGTCCGGCTGAAATTCATCCATCGACATGGACCGTCCCTACGCGTGGATCGTGCTTACTTCAGGAAGTCCGGGTAGCCCTGGTCGACGACGTTCCAGACCTTGATCTTGCCGGAGAGGATGTCCTGCTTCGCCGCCTCGACCTTTTCCAGGATCGCCGGGGGGATGCGGTCCTTGGTGTACTTCATCTCCGACAGGCCGACGCCGTTCTCCTTGAGGCCGAGCGTGATCGTCTGGCCGCCCGGGAACTTGTCGGCGGCGTAGTCCTTGATCACCGCCTCGACGGCGTTGTCGGAATGCTTGACCATGCTGGTGAGCACATTGCCCGGCGCGATGCCGTCCTGGTCGGTATCGACGCCGATGGCGTAGACGCCGGCTTCCTTGGCCGCCTGGATGACGCCCATGCCGGTTCCGCCGGCGACGTGGTAGATCACGTCGGCGCCTTCCTCGATCATCGCCTTGGCCATCTGCAGGCCGACGGCCGGATCGCCGAAATTGTTGGAATAGGCGATCTTGACGACGATTTCGGGATTGGCCGCCTTGGCACCCTCGACATAGCCGGCGATGAACTTGTCGATGCCGGCCGACTTGGTGCCACCGATAACACCGATCACCGGCTTGTCGTTGATGCCCTTGATCGAGGTATCGGTCGTCACCAGGGCGGCGAGCGTGCCGGCGAGGTAGGAACCTTCCTGCTCCTGGAACAGCACCGAGGCGATGTTCGAGCCTTCGCGCACCTGGTTCAGGATGACGTACTTGGTATCCGGATAATCCTTGGCAACTTCGAGCATCGGCTCGCCATGGGCATATTCGAGATCGACGATCAGGCCGAAATCGGCGTCCGAGGCGCGACGCAGGATCTCGGTCGCCTGCGAAACCACTTCCTTGGATTCGACCGCCTTGCCCTCGAGCCCGGTCTCCTTCAGCGCGCGCAGAAAGCCGGAATGGGCGAGGTCGTTGTAGGACTGGTCGCCGAGGCCGCCCTGCGAAACGATCAGGGCGACGGGCTTGTCCTCGGCGCGGGCGCTAGCCGTTCCAAGGGCCGAGGCGAGGACCATCGTGGCGAGCGCCATCGAAGTGGATTTCATCTGACTTCTCCATGTTGGATGCGTGGTTCCGCGGCTGGCGCACAAGCGTCGCCTCGTAGGAGTAGCGGCGCGCGTCATAGACGGCGTTGACGGCGTCGAGCGGCGTGCCGTCGGCGGCAAACGAGTGTCGCGTCACCGCGACGACGACGGCGTCCGCGCCGAGGTTGAGCAGCTCCCGGTCGCCGGGTTCGGCCGTGCAGGCGATCAGGCGCTCGGTGGCGCCATGCACCGAAAGACCACGCTCCTCGAAGAAGCGGTACAGCGAGAAGGAATGCGACGCGGCGACGTCGCGGGTGAGGCCGATCGACCGCGCCAGCTCGGCCGAGATCAGCGAGCGGTGCAGCGCCACCGCCATGCCGTCGACGAGACGCAGGCGATCGAGCCGGACCAGCGCCGTCCCTTCCGGATAAGGCAGGCCGGGCTGCCAGGACGCCTCGCCGAAGGCGAGCAGCTGGTGCGTGGCCTTGTGGCCCGCCGCCTCGACCGCCTCGGTGAAGCTCAGCAGATAGCCGGGCTGGCGGCGCAGCGGCGCGGCGGCGACGAACGAGCCGCTGCCCTGGCGACGGGTGATCAGCCCCTCGTCGGCGAGCTGCTCGACCGCCTTCGCCACGGTGAAGCGGCTGACGCCCCAGTCGCGGGCGAGCTGCGGCTCGCTCGGAATCCGCGCGCCCTCGCCGAGCGAGGCGATGTCCTCGCGCAGCCGATCCGCGATCTGCAGATAAAGCGGACCGTCGCGGTCCCGCATTCCTGCCGCCATGGCTTCCTCCTAGCTTGTCCAGTCAACTGTACAAGCAGGTTTCCGGATTTCAAGCGGTCTCGCTGGTTTGCCGCGAAATTATTCTTCGGCGGCGCGGCACGAAGGAAAGCGCGACCCGGCGACTACGCCGGGGCAGCAACAATCGGGCCAAGGGACGACGCCCCGCGCCCGCCGGTGTCGGCGGTCGCGAGGAGCCTGGCAGCAAAGACAGGGAGAGAAAGGCGGGATAGAGGGGCGGCGCAGGTCCGGCCGGCGGTCAGGCCGTCGCGTCCTGCACGGGCTGCAACCCCGCCGGGATTGCCTCGGTCTCGTCGATCTCGCGCGAATGCGGGGCGATCGCCGCGGTAGCGGCGGTGACCGTCGACACGCTGGCAAGCGTCATGAACGTGTCCGTGACCGCGTCGACGGCGACGAACAGGGCGAAGGCCGCCTCGAAGGGCAGTTGCAGATAGCTGCAGAGGATCGACATCTGCGACAGGATCACCAGCCCCGCCATGCCGGTGGTGGTGAGCGCCAGAAGCGCCGAGGACACGCCGATCAAGGCGAGGTCGGGGATCGAGAGCGTGCGTCCGTAGAGCTGGGCGATGAAGATGACGCCGCCGACATAGAGGAAGATCGCGCCGGTGCGCAGCAGCGCCGCCTGCAGCGGGGCCAGCAATTCGACGATCACCTGGCTGAATTTCAGCCGCTCCACCAGCAGGTTGATGATCCACGGGATCGAGGCGATGGTCGAGCGCGTGGTGATCACCACCATCAGCAGCGGCTGGAACGCCTTGATGGTGGACCAGTAGCCGCGGCGCGAGCGGACCGCGACGATGGTGACCGCCGCGATCATGACGGCGAGGGTCGAAAGCCCCATCACGAGCAGGAAGCGGCCCATCAGGGTCAGCGGTTCCGGCCCGACCTGCGCGGTCTGCTCGGCGATCAGGATGAAGGTCGCGATCGGGAGGCCCCAGACGAACCAGTTGGTCAGGATGATGCAGGCGCGGTAGATCGCATCGAGGCCCTGGGCCAGGCTCGTCGCGGATTTCTGCGGCACCTGGCCGACGGCGAGGCCGAAAAGCAGGCAGAACAGCAGCACCTGGATCGTCTCGCCCTTGGCGAGCGCGCCGAAGACGTTGCTCGGCACGAGCTGGAGGAAGATGCCGAGCGGGCCGGCCTGCTGGCCGGCATTCTCCGGCTCGGCCAGCGACAATTGCAGGTCGGTCGACACCGCCCCCTGCGAATTGATGAACATGCCGAGGCCGATGCGCGACTGCGGATCGTCGATCTGGCCGGGCTGCAGGACGAGCGACAGCATGCCGATCAGGGCCACGCCGAGAACCGAGACGACCACGACCGCGAGCGCGATGCGGGCGAGATAGCGGACCGAGCGCGGATCCTGCACCATCGAGGTGATCGAGAAGATCACCGACGAGACGAGCAGCGGCAGCACCACCATCGTCAGCAGGTTCAGATAGACCTTGGCGACCGGCGCCAGCGCATGGGCGACCGCCGGCGCGTGGATGCCGCAAAGAATGCCGGCCGCGATCAGCACCAGCGTGGTGACGGGCGAGCGCAGCACGCGCTTGAACAGGGTGAAGCCTTTCGAGCGCGGCACCGGCTCTGCGAGGGTTTCGTCCGTCGCCACGTCAAACACCCCGGCTGGCGCGATAGCGCGCGATGATTTCATCGGTCTTCATCACGGCGCCGCCCTGCGAGATGTCGAGGAACAGGTCGACGAAGGCGGCGAGATGCGCGGCATCCGGGCGGATGCCGATCGCCAGCGTGTCGGTCTTGTCGTTCAGCGTGATCGACCGCGCCACGACGGTGAGCGAGGGATCGTCGACGAGCAGCTTCTTGATCTCGAAATCGTCGCGATACGCCATGTCGATCTCTCCGGCCCGGACCGCGTCGATCATCGACGTCCAGTCGGCGAACTCGCGGATGCTGGCCTTCGGGAAACTTGCGCCGGCGAATTCGGCGAAGGCCGAGTGGCCGATGACGCCCAGCACGCCGCTGAAATCGCGGATGACCGGCTCCACCGGCTGGCTGCCGGCCATGCGCGCCAGCCGGACGCGGTTGGCGATCAGGCCGTGGTTGAATACCGCATAGGGCCGCGAATAGCGGATCAGGCGCCCGCGCCGCACCGTGCGGCTCAGCTTGCAGATGGCGAGATCGGCGGCGCCGTCGGCGATCTGGTCGACCGCTTCGTCGAAGGTCCTCGGCTGCCGGTCGAAGGTGACATCGGCCTCGAGCGTGCGCGCGATCGCTTGCGCGAGCGTGACGTCGATACCGGCATTGTCGGCGCCGGCGGCCTCGAAGAAGGGCGGCGACGCGAAGCTCGGCATCGCGACCCTGAGCGGCGTCTCGCGATAGATGCGGGAGAGATCGCTGAGCGGTTCCGCGAAGGCGCGCGGCATGGCGATGGCGGCCAGCGCCCCGCCAAGCAGACCGCGCCGGGAAAGCGTCAGAGGGCGCCGCATTGCGAACATCGATGTCATGGGTCCAGCCGCCAGATCAAAGATTGGCGCCACCCGTCATCCAGCGCCCTGCAACTCACGCTAGAGCAGCCTGGTTAAGAAACTTTCGTAAGGGAACCCTCCTGCTGCCATTCCCGGCCGTCGCCTGCGCGACGGCCGGGAGCCACGATCAGCCAGCCTTCTGCGCCTTCCGGCGGCGCCAGGGGGCATCTCTCCCGATATCGCCGGCCATGATGCAGCCATAGGGCAACACCTCGTCGACGATCTCGGCCAGGCCATAGTGCTCGATCTGCGCCCGCATGGCCGCAGCGTTCTTGTAGGCGCTCGGCAACTCGGACACGTCGGCGTTGCCGCAGAAGAAGCGGACGTCGAGGCCTGCCGTCTCCCTGGCCAGGATCGCGGCGATGTTGTTCGGGCTCAGCCCCCGGGAATCGGCGCCATGTTCCTCGACAAGCGCCCGGATATGGGCGCTGCGCGAGACGTTGCGTCCGGCTCCATGCGGCGAGAAGCCGAGGCCCCGCGCCGCATTCGATCCGCGGACGACGAGCACGGGCTCCGCCATGTTGAGCGGAACGAGCGTCAGCGCGGTGGCGTCGTCGGCCCAGCCGTCGAAGGCCGGCGTCGCCCCCTTGCCGTGGTAGAACAACCCGTCGGACTTTCGGAAGACGAAGTTGTGCTCGTTCCAGAAGCGGTCGCCAACGCGCGTATCCAGTTTTTCCGCCGCCATGTCGTGCAGCGCATAGTGGCTCTCCCTGGTCCAGAGGCGGATCGCCTGCAGGGCGGACCAGTAGGCCTCGCCCTCTTCCGTATCGGCCGGGATCCAGGCGTTGATCGGCGCGGTCTCCGGGGAGAGCCGTTCGCGAAACCGGTTCGCGACCTTGATCCCCCGATCATAGAGGCGGGCTCCCGGCCCCCGCGATCCATGATGGGTCACGAGCGCGGTCTCGCCGCTCGACTTCAGCGTGCCGACGAAGGCGAAGTGGTTGCCGTCGCCCTGAGTCGCGAAATGCGCGATCGCTCCCTCCAGGCCGCTGTAAAGATAGCGGTTCTCCGAAAAAGCGGCGAGCGTCGCGTCGGAGGGACGGAAGCGCCCCATCGGAGAGCGCCCTCCCGCACCGAAATGCGTGACCGCATGGATCGCATCGAGAACAGACTCCGGATCCAGCCCCGGAAAGGTCGAGATCGCCATGGAGCAGCAGATGTCGGCGGAATGCATGCCCGGGTGAATGCCGTCCGACGCGACGACACCGCCCACCGGGATCGTCCCCACCGGCCCAGCCGGGCAGGCATCGGGCATGATCGCGGCCGCGCGCACCACGGGCGTGCGAACCAGGGCGCGCATCGTCGCGCTGACCTTCTCGACATTGCCGAGCTCATAGGCCGTCTCCGCGGCAATGTTCGCGTAGATCGGGACATCATTCTCACCCTTCAGGGGCAAAGCGGGCGCGGGCTCAAAACGTCGCGCCGCCGCGAGGGCATCGGCCATCGAGCCGCCCTGCCTCAGGATCGCATTGGCCGCGTCGAGCGCCGGGCGAAACCACTTGCCCTGCGCCATGCCCGCATCGATCAGGTCCTGTCCGCTGATTACTTCGATCATTTCACATTCTGCTTCTGTCGCAGTCCTTCTGGTTTTCATTTGTCGTGCATCGCTCGAATGACGGCGGCGACGGGAATGGACGAAATGCGGATGACCCCGCTCATCCCTCGCTTCCGGTCACGCCCGGATCATTTCAAGCGATGTGCCAACCGAAGCAACGCTGCCTTTCCAGCACCGAATTTTCTGCTATCTATATGAATTATATAGATAATATCTGCCAGAGAAGCAGCAGCCATTCGAATTTGCGGCGGTGGGGATGCTCCATTATTCTATCCAGAGAGATAGAGAAATATCGAAATGGATAAGCCATGAAACGGCGCGTCGCGATCAGCATCCTCGGCACGACCCTCGATGTCGGCCGTCGGCCGGAGCGGTGGGAACGCTGGCGCCCGAACGTGGCGCTCTGCCAGCAATCGGGCCTCTTCATCGACCGGCTGATCCTGATCCACGACGACAGGGCGGAGCCGCTGGCGCGCAGCATCATCAAGGACATCGAGACCGTCTCGCCGGCCACGGACGTGCGCCAGCACATCCTCAACTTCCGCGATCCCTGGGATTTCTCGGAGGTCTATACCGGCCTCCGCGACTTCGCCCATGGCTATCCGTTCGACCCGGATTCCGAGGATTATCTCGTCAACATCACGACCGGGACCCATGTCGCCCAGATCTGCTGGTTCCTCCTCACCGAGGCGCGGATCATACCGGCGCGACTGCTGCAGCTGTCGCCGCCGCGGGACCGGCAGGCGGAAGGGGACTATTCGGGCACGCATGCCGTCATCGACCTGGACCTCTCGCGCTACGACGAGATCGCCAGGCGCTTCGCATCGGAAAAGGCGGAGGCGACATCCTTCCTGAAGTCCGGCATCTCGACCCGCAATCCCGCCTTCAACCGGATGATCGATGAAATCGAACGGGTCGCCATCCGCTCCGCCGCCCCGGTCCTGCTCATGGGACCGACCGGCGCCGGCAAGTCGCAACTGGCGAAGCGGATCTACGAGCTGAAGAAGTCGCAGCGAAAGGTCGGAGGCGCCTTTGTCGAGGTCAACTGCGCCACGCTGCGCGGCGACCAGGCGATGTCGACGCTGTTCGGCCATGTGAAGGGCGCCTTCACCGGCGCGGCCACCGATCGGGCCGGACTTCTCAGATCCGCGGACAAGGGGGTGCTGTTCCTCGACGAAATCGGCGAGCTTGGTCTCGACGAGCAGGCCATGTGCCTGCGCGCGATCGAGGAGAAGCGCTTCCTCCCCGTCGGCAGCGACCGGGAGGCCTCGGCCGATTTCCAGCTGATCGCCGGCACCAATCGCGATCTGGGCGAGGCGGTGCGCCAGGGCCGGTTCCGGGAGGATCTCTTCGCGAGGCTGAATCTCTGGACGTTTCGGCTGCCGGCGCTGCGCGAGCGCAAGGAGGATATCGAGCCGAACATCGAATTCGAGCTCAGGCGCTTCCTCGAGCGCGAGGGTCAGAACGTCACCTTCAACAAGGAAAGCCGACAGCGCTATCTCGCCTTCGCGACCGGGCCGGAGGCCAGCTGGAGCGCGAATTTTCGCGATCTGTCGGCATCTGTCACCCGCATGGCGACGCTGGCCGCGCTGGGGCGCATCACCGCCGACGTGGTCGACGACGAGATCGGGCGGCTACGGGCGGCCTGGTGGCCCGCCTCCCGACCGGCGGCAGACGCCATCCTGACGGAGGTGCTCGGAACGGAAGCGGCGGCGCGGATCGACCCTTTCGACGCCGTGCAACTCGCGGCGGTCCTGCATGCGTGTCGACGTCATGCCAGTGCGAGCGCCGCCGGTCGCGAATTGTTCGCCCGCTCGCGCGAAGCGAAGAGGAGCAACAATGACGCGGATCGGCTGACGAAGTATCTCGCCCGCTATGACCTGCACTTCGATCAGGTGAAGCAGCGGTGACGCGCTGAGCAGCCGACGCGCAAAACCGGAACGCCCTGGCCGCGCGCTGCGCGCCGGGCAACAGGCCCGACCAGCCGACTAGCGGGCGCTTGCTGCTCACAAAACGGGCGCAATGCCCGCCATCTCACTTTGTTTTGTGATATCATATCTGATTATCATCACGACCGTGTCTGTCCCAGGTCGGCCGGTTCGCTTGTTGTCTTCCATCCTCCCATCGGCAACTTCCCTTCGGATCAAGCGGCTTCACGGCCGGATCGGCGCCGGGCGCGGAAGCGCCGCCGCATCGGCCGCGCTCCGTCGCAGGAACCGGATCGCAGGCTGTCGCGCCGGAGCGAGGATCGGGCCCGGAGACAGCCCATCATCCCATCCCGATCCCGGAGCGCCATGAGCATGACCGCCATCGACAGCGACGCGGCGCGGATTCGCGCGCGCATTCCCTATTCCCCGATCACCGACCGCCCCGCCCTGCGCCTGCCGGGCGACGCGCGCGTCGCCGTCTGGGTCATCGTCAATGTCGAGAACTGGAGCCCGGCCGCGCCGCAGCCGCGCACGGTGCTGCCGCCGCCGATGGGACAGCCGCTGCTGCCCGACATTCCGAACTGGGCCTGGCACGAATACGGCATGCGGGTCGGCTTCTGGCGTTTCGTCGAAGTGTTGCGCCAACGCGGCATCAAGGCGAGCTTCGCCGTCAACGGCAGCGCGCTCTCGCTCTATGAGCCGGCCTGCCGGGCGGCGCTAGAAGCCGGCTGGGACTTCATGGGCCATGGCTATGTCCAGCGACCGATGCACCGGCTCGACGACGAGGCGGAAGCCATCCGCGCCACCATCGAAGCGATCACCGCCTTCACCGGCAAGCCGCCGCGCGGCTGGGAAAGTCCCGGCCTGACCGAGACGATGGCGACGCTCGACCTGCTGCAGGCGGCCGGCATCGAATATGTCTGCGACTGGTGCCTCGACGACCAGCCTGTGACCCTTCAGGCCGCGGGCGGGCAGATCGTCTCCGTGCCCTACACGGTCGAGATCAACGACGTCGTGATGAGCGCCGTGCAGAACCAGCCTTCCGACGAGATCTTCCGGCGCGGCGTCGACCAGTTCGACCGGCTCTATCTCGACGGCGAAGCCGCGCCGCGCGTCATGGCGATCACCATCCATCCCTATCTGACCGGCGCGCCGCACCGGATCAGATATCTGGAGAAGCTGCTCGACCACATCCTCGGCCATGAGAAGGTGGTGACGTGGACCGGCGCCGAGATCCTCGACTGGTATCAGGACGAGCAGCGCCGCCTGGGCGCCGCGACATGAAGCCGGTTCTGGTAGAATCGATCGACGCCATCGCCTTCGCGCCCTTCGGGTCGATCGTCGCCCATGCCGGCGGCGACGACCGCGACTACCTGCCGCTCGACCTGACGGCGGGCGAGGATCTGCGGGCGCGGAACTGGACGATGCGCCTCGCCGGGCATCCGGGCGACGGGCTCGTCGTCTCGACGCTGGAGCGTCACCCCGCTTCGACGCAGGCCTTCGTCACGCTGGGCGGCGACGGGCTGCTCGCCGTGGTCGCGCCGACGGCGGCGGATGGCGGCCCGGACGCGAGCGGGCTCCGCGCCTTCCGCGTCCCGCCGGGAAGCGGCGTCATCTACCACCGCGATACCTGGCACCACGGCATGGTAGCGCTCGGCCGTGGCAGCGACGTCTTCATCGTCATGGGGCTGCGCGCGGATGGCCGCGACACCGTATGGGCCGAGCTTTCAACGCCGGTGCCGGTCACCGGCCTGATGGGGAACTGACATGGACGACGCCCATCTCGAACGGGATTTCGTCGGCTACGGCCCGATGACGCCGGACCCGAAATGGCCCAATGGGGCCCACCTCGCCCTCAACCTCGTCATCAACTACGAGGAAGGCTCGGAAGCCTCCTTCCCCGATGGCGACGGGGTCAGCGAGTCCGCGCTGACGGAGGGCGGCGCCGGTGGCTTCGCCGGCCGCGACCTCGCGGCGGAGTCGATGTACGAATATGGCAGCCGGGTCGGCATATGGCGCGTCGTGCGCCTGCTGGAAGCGCGCCGGATGACGGCGACCGTGTTCGGCTGCGCCGTCGCGCTGGAGCGCAATCCGCAATTCGCCCAGGCGATCCCGAAGCTAGGCTTCGACGTCTGCTGCCATGGCCTGCGCTGGGAGCGGGTGCAGAACCTGAGCGAGGCCGAGGAGCGCGATCATATCGCGCGCGCCATCGCCAGCATCGAGGCCACCACCGGCAGCCCGCCGGCAGGCTGGTATTGCCGCTACGGGCCGAGCCTCAACACGCGGCGCCTGCTGGTCGAGCATGGAGGATTCCTTTACGATTCCGACGCCTACAACGATGAGCTGCCCTACTGGACGCAAGTGGACGGCAAGCCGCACCTCGTCGTTCCCTACAGCCTCGGCACCAATGACGTGAAATTTGCGCGCGGCGGCATGTCGACCGGCCAGCAGTTCGCCGAATATCTCTGCGACAGCTTCGACATGCTCTATCGCGAAGGGGCGACGGCGCCGAAGATGATGTCCGTCGGCCTGCATCTGCGGCTTGTCGGCCACCCGGGCCGGGCCGCCGGCCTCGAGCGCTTCCTGGATCACGTCGCCCGGCACAAGGACGTGTGGGTCTGCAATCGGGCGGATATCGCCCGGCACTGGCGCGCCAACTTTCCCCCTCCGGGGGCGTAGGCGGCCTTCGCTGCCGTGCGGTTCTCCGGGGTCGGCGGGCTGTCCGCGTGCGGATGGCCCGTGCCGCCCGCCTAGACTCGCTCCTCGCTTGCCCGCGCGCTCATCAGCGCCCGGGCCCACGCCACCTTGATCGCGCTCAGCCGGTCGACCAAGAGCCGCTCCAGTCCGGCCGAATCGCGGGCCTCGATCAGATCGACCATGCGACGGTTCTCGACCGGCAGGAGCCGCTTGCGCTCGGGCATCAGGTCGAAGAAGGAGGCGGACGAGGACTGCCAAGCCCTGTCCCACAGTTCCTCGACATGCTCGCGCAAGAAGGCGTTCGGCGTCCGCGCCATCACCGCCGTGTGGAAGGCGCGGTTGCGGCGCGCCACCGTGACGGGATGATCGAGATCCTTCTCGAGTTCCTCGATCAGGGCGCGCAACTGCCGGATCGATTCGGCGTCATGCTCGGGAACCGCCATCACGCAGGCGGTGATTTCGAGATGCAGCCGGACCTCCTCGATTTCCCACGCGGTGCGGAACGAAAGGCGCGCGACCTCGGCACTGCGGTGCAGGTTCATGATCACCAGCCCGTCCTTCTGCAGGAGGCGCAGCGCCTCGCGCACGGGCATTTCGCTGAGGTTGAGCTCGCGCGCGATATGCGTGAGCCGCAGCGGATCGCCCGGACGGAAGACGCCGTCCAGGATCTGCCTGCGGATCATCTCATAGGCGTGTTGGGTCTTGGAAAAGTTCATCTAGGGCGCTCGCCTCGGCGACGGTTCGGGCCTGTCCATTCGATAAATCCCGTTGCCATCCTGTCCGCTACGAAGCTCCGAGTGTCAACCGGCGGATCGGCGGGAGCCGGGCCGACCGACGCCTCGGCGCAGGCCTTCCGGGCACGCTCGCGCCGGTTGCACCAACAAGTCGCAGCCATGGCCCATTTCCGCGGCGGATTGCGCATCCGCCCGGCAGCGCCTCGAGGCTCGAAGGTCGGCCGCCTCATATAGCGCCCATCGTGCACAAAATTCAATCTTGCCCAATATGCGCTCTCCGGTTTGATATCATATCAAATATCGGATCGCGGCGACGGCCTGTCGGGCGCCGGACCGCGACAGGCTGGAAGGAAGGCAACGCATGCTGACGTCGAACTATATCCCGAGCGAGCGCACCGCCCGCTCCAAGGCACTATGGGAAAGGGCCAGCCGGGTTGCGCCGATGGGGGCCCAGGGCGACGGCAAGTTCTATGCGCCCTATCCGCATTATCTGGCGCGCGGCGCCGGATCCCGCCTCTGGGATGTCGATGGCAACGAATACATCGACTACTGGAACGGCGCCGGCCCCTGCGTGCTCGGCCATGCCGACGCCTTCGTCGATGCGGCCGTGGCCGAGACGATGCGGACGCGCGGATCGGTCTTCTGCGCGCCGCACGAGCTCGAAGTGGAGCTGGCCGAGAAGCTCGCCGAGATCATTCCCTGCGCCGAGGTCTCGGCCTTCCTGAATGCCGGCTCCGACATCCTCTACATGGCCGCGCGCCTCGCCCGCGCCGCCACCGGCCGCAAGATCCTCGTCAAGTTCGCCGGCTCCTATCACGGCTGGTACGAGGACCTGCTGTTCAATGTCTCGTCCTATGACAAGCCGGCCGACAATCGCGGCCAGTACCAGCCGATCGCCGAATCGGTCGGCATCACCGACGAGACCCGGGCCCAGATCCGCGTCCTCGAATACAACGACATCGCCGCCATCGAGGAACTGTTCCGCACCGAAGGCGACCAGATTGCCGGCGTCGTCGTCGAGCCGGTGATGCACGGCCCCATGACGGGCAACATCGATCCGCTTCCGGGCTTCCTGGAGAAGCTGCGCGAGGTCTGCACGCAGTATGGCGCGCTGCTGATCTTCGACGAGATCCTGACAGGCTTCCGCCACGGCCTCGGCGGCGCGCAGAAACTGCTCGGCGTGACGCCGGATCTCGCAGCCTTCGGCAAGGCCATCTCGAACGGCACCCCGATCGCCGCGCTCTGCGGCCGCCGCGATGTCATGGAGCATCTCGCTCCCGCCGGTCGCGCCTTCTTCTCCGGCACCTATAACGGCAACGCCGCCTCGGTCGCGGCCGCGCTCGCCACGATCGAGCGCCTGTCGGACGGACAGGTCTTCGACAGGATCTGGACGCTGGGCGAGCGCATGCGGGCCGGCATCGCGGCGTCGATCGCCAGGCACGGCGCGGTCGCGAATGTCCGCAACTACGGCTCCGTCGTCGCGCTGCACAGGACGAATGTGCGCGTGAACTCGTTCGGCGACATCTGGCGCTACCACGACATGTCGGATGCCGTCGATCTGGCCTCGTTCCTGTTCGAGAACGGCATCTACGCCAAGCCCCGCCGCACGCAGCGCCTGCTGATCTCCGGCGCCCACACCGAAGAGGACATCGACCGCACCGTCGATGTCTTCGATCGATATTTCGCCGGCAAATAAAAACAGGAACTGGTACCCAGATTATGCAACGAGTTGGAATCGATATCGGCGGCACCTTCACCGACATCGTGGTGTTCGACGAGAGCACGGGACAGGTCCGCCGCTCCAAGACGCCGTCGACGCCGAGTGCCCCCGAGGATGGCTTCATCAACGCGCTCGAGAAGGCCGGCGTCGCCGTCGACGACGTCAGGGCGCTGGTGCACGGCACCACGATCGTCACGAACCTCATCCTGGAGCGCGACGGCGCCCGCGTCGCGCTGATCACCTCGCACGGCTTCAGCGACGTGCTCGAGATCATGAGGGCTACCCGCCCCCTTCCCTATGACCTCGGCTGGCGCAAGCCGACGCCGCTGATCCCGCGCGCCATGTGCTTCGAGATCGACGAGCGCATCATGGCCGACGGCACCGTCGTGCGGCCGCTCGATCCGGAAAACGTCGCTGCTGTCGTCGACCGCATCCTCGCCGAGGATGTCGACGGCATCGCCGTCAGCCTGATGCACGCCTATCTCGATCCCAGCCACGAGCAGATGGTCGAGGCAATCATCCGCGCGAAGGCGCCGCACCTGCATGTGTCGATCTCGTCGGCGATCTGCCGCGAGATCCGTGAATATGAGCGCGCCAACACCACGGTCGCGAACGTCTATTCGATGCCGCGCGTCCGCCGCTATGTCTCGGCGCTGCGCGAGCGCGTCGGCAGCGACAGCCTGGTCAACTATCTGAGCTCGGAAGGCGGCATCCAGGACGGCGAGGAAGCCGCCCGCCGTCCCGTCACGCTCTGCGTCTCGGGTCCCGCCGGCGGTGTCCTCGGCGGCGCCTTCGTCGGCGAGATGACGGGCCATCGCAACCTCGTCACCGTCGACATGGGCGGCACCAGCTTTGACGTCGCCGTGATCCGCGACGGCCGCTTCGAATTGAAGAACACCTTCGAGATCGAATGGGGCCTGCCGGTCAAGACGCCGACCATCGACATCAAGACGATCGGCGCCGGCGGCGGCTCGATTGTCTGGATCGACGAGGGCGGCGCCTTGCGCGTCGGACCGCAGAGCGCCGGCGCCGAGCCCGGCCCGGCCTGCTATGGCCGCGGCGGCACCGAATGCACGGTGACCGACGCCAATCTCGTGCTCGGCCTGATCAAGCCGGACGGGCTGATGCCGCTGGACAAGAGCCTGGCCGAAAAGGCGGTAAAGAAGATCGCCGACCATTTCGGCGTCTCGATCCAGGAAGCGGCCGAGGGCATCTACCGCGTCGTCAATGCGCTGATGGCGTCGGCGATCCGCCAGATGACCGTCGAGAAGGGCGTCGATCCGCGCAGCTTCGCGCTGGTGCCGTTCGGCGGCGCCGGTGGCCAGCATGCCGCGGTGCTGGCGCGCGAGGTCGGCATTCCCACCATCCTGCTTCCCAACATGCCGAGCGTCTTCTCGGCCTTCGGCATGGTGAGCGCGCCGATCAAGATCAGCCGCTCGGCCAGTATCATGAAGCCCCTGGCCGAGTTGACCGTCGCCGACCGCGCGGCATTCTTCGCGGCGCTCCGGGCCGAGGTCGCGGCGACCGCGCCCGGCATCGACGCGGGACCGCCGCGCTTCGAATGCGTGCTCGACCTCAAATATTCGAAGCAGGCGCACGAGATCAGCGTCGTCGTCGAGGAGGACTGGTCGAACGAGCAGATCACCACCGCCTTCGAGGATCGCCACTTCCAGCTCTATGGCACGCGCCTCGGCCATGCCGTCTCGGTGGTGACCGGGCGCCTGACCGCCATCTCGGAGCTCCCGCGCCTGTCGCTGGGCACGGATTCGGCCGCTGTCGAAACTGACGCCGTGCCGACCTCGCGGACCGCGCTGACCGGCGTCGACGCTCCGGTCGCCGTCTTCGACCGCACCACCCTGCTGCCCGGCATGCGACTTGCCGGACCCTGCCTCGTCGAGGAGGTCGACACGTCCTTCTACGTCCCGGAAGGCATGGTCGGAACCGTCGACGCCTACCGCAACCTGATCATCGCCACCTGAAGGGCACCGAAAAGACCATGTCCAACCTCGATCCCTTCACCCAGCAGATCATCCGCAACTATCTCTTCTCGACCACCGAGGAGATGATCCAGACCACGGTGCTGACGGCCTATTCGCCGACCTTCTCGGAAGGCTTCGACTTTTCCTGCGCGCTGTTCGACCGCTCCGGCAAGATGGTGATCCAGTCGCGCGGCGTCGGCGTGCACCTCGGCTCGCTCGTCGGCGCCATGCAGGCGATGGTCGCGAAGTTCCCCGAACCGGTCTCCGGCGATGTCTTCATCACCAACAACCCCTATCTGGGCACGCACCAGTCAGACGTGATCGTCGCGCGGCCGATCTTCTGCGAGGCGCAGCATGTCGGCTTCGCGGTCAATATCGGCCACTGGACCGATATCGGCGGCATGAGCGCCGGCGGTTGCGCCGGCACCTCCACCCATGTCGTGCAGGACGGCCTCATCATCCCGCTGTCGCGGCTGTTCCGCGCCGGCGTGCTGGTCGAGGAAACGCGCGACTTCATCCTCGCCAATGTGCGCCTGCCGGAGGATGACTGGGGCGACCTGATGAGCCAGCTTTCGGCGACGGCCATCGCCGAGCAGCGCATCCAGTCGCTCGCCGAGCGCTACGGCGTCGACGCCGTGATCGACGGCATGAGCGCGTCGATCGACTACTCGCGCGCCCGCTTCCTCGCCAAGATGCAGGAGGTGCCGGACGGCGTCTACGAGGCGGTCGACTACATCGAGGACGACGGACTTTCCGACGCCCGCTACCCGATCCAGGTCAAGGTCACCAAGAGCCCCGAAGGCTTCCTGATCGATTTCGAGGGCTCGGCGCCGCAGGCGCCGACCCCGGTCAACGCCACCTTCACCTCGGCTCGCGCGTCCGCCTATGCCGCGATCGTCGCGATCGTCGATCCGGCGACCCCGGTCAATGCCGGCATCTTCGACCTGATCGAGATGCGCGCGCCGGAACGCAGCATCGTCAACGCCGCTTGGCCGGCGCCGGTCTATGGCTGCACCTTCGAGATGGCGAAGCGCGTACCCGAGACGATCCTGAAGGCCTTCGCCGACAAGGTGCCGGAGCGCGTGGCGGCCGGAAGCCATGCATCGGGCAACAATCTCGCCGGACGCGCCGTCGATCCAAAGACCGGCGAAGACCTCGTCTGGTACAACTACTACGAGGGCGGCCAGGGCGCGACGACCGCCGCGGACGGCAACGACGCCGTCTATTTCTGGGGCGAAACCTCGCACAACCAGCCGATCGAGGTCTGGGAGCACAAGTACCAGGTGCTCGTCGAACGCTACGGCCTGCGCGATGGATCCGGCGGCAACGGCAAGCACAAGGGCGGCCGCGGCACGGTGCACGAATACAAGCTCCTGCAGGACCACTACCTCTCCGGCCTCGGCGATCGCCACCGGGTCGCGCCCTGGGGGCTCTCCGGCGGTGAGCCGGGCGCGCCGAACCGCTGGACGCTCCGCCGCGACGGCATCACCAAGGATCTGGCCGAATGGTACGGCCTGAAGAGCCCGTCGAAGTTCTACAATATCCACCTCCAAAAGGACGATGTCCTGATAATCGAAACCGGGGGTGGCGGGGGATACGGCAAGTCAGAGGCAGCGTAGCATCCAGACTATACCTTTTATACATCGATCAAAACGATACAAAAGAGAGTGGGACGAGCTATGAAGTTGTTGCGATCTGTAATGCTAGCCTCGGCGCTTGCGCTGAGTTCAGGAGTGCCGTCCTTTGCGCAGGACGTGAAGGAGACACTGGTCGTCGCCGGGCCGCGCACGCCCGAGTCGCTCGAGCTGGATTATCCGTCAACGGAAGCCGTCCAGGAGGCGCGCAAGAACGTCTATGAGCGCCTTCTCGCCTACGAGATGGTGAAGAACGAAGACGGCGTCATGGTCGAGAACTTCGACAAGCTGGTCGGCGCGCTCGCCGAAAGCTGGGAAGTCTCGCCCGACCGGACCAGCATCACCTTCAAGCTGCGCCCGGCCAAGAGCCATGCCGGCAACACGCTGACCGCCGACGACGTGATGTGGACGTTCAAGCGCGGCTGGGACCTGAAGGCGACCTTCTACTGGTACATGCACCAGATGCTGAAGATCCAGGACTTCGACACGGCGTTCCAGAAGATCGACGACATGACGGTCAAGGTCCAGCTCCCGGGCCCGTCGCCGCTGATCGAACGGCTCTGGGTCAACTCCGACCTCGGCATCATCGACGCGACCGAAGTGAAGAAGCACCTGACGGACGCCGATCCGGTCGGCCAGACCTGGCTGTCGACCAACACCGCCTCCTATTCGCCCTACAAGGTCACGACCTACACGCCGGGCCGCGAGATCGTCTATGAGGCGAACGACGACTATTACCGCGGCGCGCCGAAGCTGAAGAAGGTGATCTTCCGCGAGATCCCGAACTCGTCGAACCGCGTGGCCGCCCTGCAGGCGGGCTCGATCGACGTGGCCGAATGGCTGCTGCCGCGTGAGCTCGACCTGCTGAGCAAGGCCCCGAAGGTCAAGGTCGAGAAGGTCTTCGGCAACTACATCCACCGCATCGATCTCAACAACACGATCGAGCCCTTCACCAACCCCAAGGTCCGCCAGGCGCTGAACTACCTGGTGCCGCGCGACCAGATCGGCAAGGCGATCTACTTCGGCACGGCGCGCCAGACGAAGAGCCCCGTTTCCGAGATCTATCCGGGCTACACCGACGAGTTCTTCGCCTATTCGGAGGACGTCGAGAAGGCGAAGGCGCTGCTCACCGAGGCCGGACTGGCCGAGGGCTTCAAGACCGAGCTCGGCTATCGCACGGGCGACGAGATCGAGGAGCAGATCGCCGTCATCCTGAAGACCGCCTTCGCCCGCGCCGGCATCGACGTGCAGCTCAACAAGCTGCCGAGCTCGACGCTCGTCGAGCGCTATTCGAAGGGCACGATCCCGATGTACTTCCTGCGCGACATGGCGATCGTGCCGGATGCGGCCTATGTGACCAACCTCTGGCTCAACAGCGCCTCGATGGTCGATTTCTCGCGTTTCAAGAACGAGGAAGTCGACAAGCTCATCGACAAGAACCTGACGGCGACCGACGAGGCCGCGCGCCTCGCCGACATGAAGCGGGTGCAGGAACTGGTCGTCGAGAACGCACCCTGGGTGTTCCTCTTCAACCCCGGCTACCAGCTCGCCCTGCGTGACAACATCAAGGGCTACTCCTGGTACACGCCGAACGGCAATGCGTGGTTCGACTTCCACAAGGAGTGATCCCTGCCGGCCCCGGCGCCCCGGCGCCGGGCCCTTCCTGCCCGCCGGCGGTCGCGGCAATTGCCGCGGCCGGAAAGCCTAGCAAGCCACGAGGTCGACCATGAATATCCTGGCCGTCTGGCGGCGCATGCCGCGCGTCAGCAGGATCGTCCTGACGAGATTGGCGCTGATCATCCCGCAGATGTTCGGCGTGATGCTGGTGACGTTCCTGCTGGTGCGCATGCTACCCGGCGATCCCGCCCGGCTGATGCTCGGCAATTTCGCGACCGAGGATTCGATCGCGCTCTACCGCGAGCGCCTCGGCCTCGACAAGCCGGTCTGGACGCAGTTCATGACCTATGTCGAGAACGTGTTCCGGGGCGATCTCGGGACGTCGCCCTTCACCTCGAACCCGATCCTGACGGACCTCGCCGAACGCGCGCCCGCCACGCTCGAGCTCATCACCTGCGCGATGATCCTGACCCTGATCATCGGGATCGGCATCGCCGTCGTCTCGGTCGTGCGCAAGGGCGGCGTCGTCGACTACGGCGCCCGCCTCTACGGTCTCGCCGCCGGCGCCATTCCCGACTTCTGGATGGCGCTGATCCTGATCTTCGTCTTCTTCTACCTGCTCGGCTGGGCGCCTGCCCCGTTCGGCCGCATCGATCCGATGCTGTCCCCGCCGGTGCGGATCACCGGCTTCTACACCCTCGACAGCCTCGCCTCCGGCAACTGGACCAATCTCTGGTCGGCGCTCGGCCGACTGGTTCTTCCCGTCCTGACCATCACGGCCGTCAACGCCGGCGCCGTGATGAAGATGGCGCAGACGGTATTCGGCGGCGTCTATGAATCCGATTTCGTGCGCCACATGCGCGCCAGCGGCCTGACCGAGCCGCAGATCATCCTGAGCGGCCTGCGCAACAGCCTGCCGCCGATCATCACGATCGCCAGCTTCACCTTCGGCTTCCTGCTCGGCGCGGCGGTGCTGGTCGAGACCCTGTTCTCCTGGGGCGGTCTCGGCCAGTACGCCGTGCAGGCGGTCATCAACAGCGACTACGCGGCGCTGCAGGGCTTCGTGCTCGTCTCGTCCGCCTTCATCCTCATCGTCTATTCGGTCGCCGACATCCTCTACGAGATCGCCGACCCCCGGATTAGGATCTGATCCTTGACGTGGAAAGCTCTCCTGCGCGAACTCGCAGCGCGTCCCGGCGCGCTGATCGGCCTGTCGCTGCTGACCCTGCAATTGTTCGCCATCCTGTTCGCGCCCTGGATCGCTCCCTATTCGCCGGTCGAGGCCAATCTGCTCGACGCCATGCAGCCGCCGAGCGAGCTGCACTGGTTCGGCACCGACGAGGTGGGCATGGATGTCTTTTCCCGCGTCGTCTACGCGACGCGCGTCAATCTCCTGATCGGCTTCGTGGCGGTCTTCGCTTCGCTCCTCGCCGGAGTCACGCTCGGGCTGCTGGTCGGCTACTACCGCAACATCCTCAGCGCGCTCGTCATGCGCGTGTTCGACTTCATCCAGTCCTTTCCCGTCTTCGTGCTGGGCATGGCGCTTGTCGCCGTGATGGGACAGGAGATCTGGAGCGTCGCGATCGTTCTCGGCTTTCTCTTCGTGCCGATGTTCGCCCGCCTGGTCCGGGCCGAGGTGCTGTCCCTCCGGGAACGCCCGTTCATCACGGCGGCGAGGTGCAGCGGCGCAGGCGATGCGGCGATCATGTTCCGCCATATCCTGCCCAACGCGATGACGCCGGTGATCGTGCAGATCTCGATCGCGCTCGGCATGGCGATCCTGCTGACGGCCGGCCTCTCCTTCATCGGCGCGGGCGTGCGCATGCCGTCGCCGGAGTGGGGGCTGATGGTGAGTTCGGGATCGCAGCAGATGATCCTCGGCATCTGGTGGATCGCACTGTTCCCCGGCGTCGCCATCGTTCTCTCGGTGCTCTCCTTCGCGCTGGTTTCGGAAGCGACGCGCACGCTGCTCGATCCGCGCACCCACAGCGAGGCCGGCCAAAATGCGTGATGCGAACGAAACGCCGGCACCGGCGCCACGGCAGGGCCAAGCGGCCGAATCCGTGCTCCGTCTGGACGATGTCAGCGTCGGCTTCGAAGGCGACCGGCTCGCCCTCGACGGAATCTCGCTCGCGCTGCGCGCCAATGAGATCCTCGGGGTCGTCGGCGAGACGGGGGCCGGCAAGTCGCTGCTCGCCCAGGCGATCCTCGGCCTGCTGCCGAAGGGCGGGCGCCTGCTGAAGGGCGACATCACCTATGGCGGCAAGTCCGTCTCGGGCATGTCGCGATCGGAAATGCGCCAGCTCCGGGGCGGCGACATCGCCATCATCGGCACCAATGCCAAATCCCTGCTCGATCCCGTCGTGCCCGTCGGCAAGCAGATTGCCCGGGTAGCGCGGGCGCATGGCAGGATGAGCCGGCCGGAGGCGCGGGCGGCGGCGATCGCCCTCCTGCAGGATGTCGGCATCACCAATGCGGAAGAGCGCGCGGCCGCCTATCCGCACGAATTGTCCGGCGGCATGGCCCAGCGCGTGGTGATCGCCATGGCGCTGGTCGCCAACCCGAAGGTCCTGCTGGCGGATGACGCGACGCTCGGGCTCGATGCCACCGTCCAGGCGCAGGTTCTCGACAATCTCGTGCGGCGCTGCCGGGAACGCGGCATGGCGGCGATTCTGATCACGCATGATCTCGGCATCGTCCGCCACTACTGCGACCGCGTCGCGGTGATGCGGGGCGGCAAGCTGATCGAGACGGGCAGCGTGGAGGCGTTCCTCGAACGTCCCGCGATGGACTACAGCCGCGAACTCGTCGCGGCCGCACGCGCCCGACCGGCCATGCGGTCGCCGGAGCGGAACGACAGGCAGCGGAACCTGCTCGACGTGCGCGACCTCACCATGCATTTCGCCACCTCCGGCAATGCCGGACCGATCCGCGCCGTCGACGGCGTCAGCTTCTCGATCGCGCGGGGCGAGACGCTGGCGCTGGTGGGCGAAAGCGGCTCGGGCAAGACGACCACGGGCCAGTGCATCCTTCGCCTCCTGAATTCGACCAACGGGCGGATCTTCTTCGACGGCACCGACGTCTCCGACATGTCCGAACGCCAGTTCCGGCCGCTGCGGCGGCGGATCCAGATGGTGTTCCAGGAGCCCTATGTGGCGCTCAATCCGCGCTGGCGGGTCGCCGACCTGCTTTCGGAACCGTTCCGTCTGCTGGATCCGATGACAAGAGGCGAGCGCGCCAGGCGGGTCGCGCAATTGCTCGAGGCCGTGCATATCGATCCCGCTTTCGCCGGCCGCTATCCGCACGAACTGACGGCCGGCGAGCAGAAGCGCGTCGGGGTTGCGCGGGCGCTCGCCACCACGCCCGATTTCGTCGTCTTCGACGAGCCGACGACGGCGCTCGACATCCGCGTGCGGGCGCAGATCATCGACCTCATCCGCGATCTGCAGACGCGGATGAGCCTGTCGGCGCTCTTCATCACGCATGACCTCAACTCGGTCCGCTCGCTCGCGCACAAGGTGGCGGTGATGCATCTCGGCAAGATCGTGGAATATGGCGAGACCGAAAGGATCTTCGAGACGCCGAGCGAGGCCTACACGAAGAAGCTGCTGACGGCCGAACTCTCGACCGACCAGAAGGCGGCCGGTTGATCGACGGCGCCGGCCTCCCCGCCTCCGGGGCCCTGTCGGCGATGGCTTCGGGAGAGCTCTCGGCCGTCGATCTGCTCGAGAGCTGCCTTGCCGCCATCGCCCGCCATGACGCAACGATCCGGGCCTTCTGCCATGTCGATGTCGAGGCGGCGCGGGCCGAGGCCCGTCTCGCCGACGCGAGACGAACGGAAGCGACCGCCACGGGCGAAGGGCCCGGCCTGCTCTGCGGCGTTCCCGTCGCCATCAAGGACGTCATCGATGTGCGGGGCATGCCGACGGGACATGGCGTGACCTACCGGGCGCCGCGGATCGCGGAGCGCGACGCGCGGGTCGTCGCCCTCCTGCGCCGGCAGGGAGCGGTCATCGTCGGCAAGACCGAGACCGTCGCCTTCGCGGCCGCCGGCGCGGTCCCGCCGACGCGCAATCCGCGCGATCCCGCACGCAGCCCGGGCGGCTCGTCCTCGGGCTCTGCCGCGGCGGTTGCGGCGGGCATGGTTCCGCTCGCCATCGGCACCCAGACCGGGGGCTCGCAGATCAGGCCGGCCGCCTTCACCGGCATCTACGCCCTGAAACCGACATTCGGCACCGTCGCGCGCGAGGGCATGAGCCCCTTTGCCCCCTCGCTCGACACGATCGGCTGGTTTGCGCGGTCGGTGGACGACCTGTCGCTCCTGCTCGCGGCGCTCGCCGCGCCGGATCCGATGCAGGAAACGCGAGTGCCGGCGGCAGGCCGGGTCATCGGGATCTGCAGGGGGCCGCATTGGGCAGGCGCCGCACCCGACATGCAACTGGCGTTGCTCGAAGCCGAGCGACGCCTGCGGCGGGCGGGAATGCAAATCCGGCCCGTCGATCTGCCGGCAAGCTTCGACGCCCTGACGTCGGACCAGGAAGTGGTGATGTATGGCGAGGGCCATCTCTCGCTGCGCGACGAGCATGTGAGGCACGGGGCGGCGCTCCACCCCGATCTCGCTGCGATCGCGACCAACGCGCGCGGCATCGGCCGCGCGGACATCTGGACTGCGGCGGCACGGATCTCCCGCTGCCGGACGCTTTTCGACGGCCTCTTCGGCCCGCGCCTCGATGCCATCCTGGCGCCGGGCGCGCCGGGCGAGGCGCCATCATGGGCGGACGGGACAGGATCGTCGCGCTTCAACAAGATGTGGTCGGCGCTGCATGCGCCCTGCGTGGCGCTGCCGGGCTTCAGCGGATCTTCGGGCCTGCCGCTCGGGCTTCAACTCGTCGGGCCGCGCTTCGGCGATGCGGACCTGCTCGCCTGCGCCACGGCGGTCGACCGCATCCTGAACGGATGAGGCGCCTATCCGCATGCACCGCCGGGATGGGCGGAGGCGGCGCAAGCGCCGCCTCCAGGTTTGCTACTCCTTGGCCGCGGCCTCGACGTTCTCGGCGTTGTAGAGCGAGAACGGTCCCATCAGGATGCGCAGGCCCTTCTCGCGGGTCGGATCCTTGGTGATGGTGCGGTCGCCGAGACGACCGGCCTTGACCACGGCGCCCTCCTCGGCCTTGACGGTGCCGGTCGCCAGCGCATAGGCGGTCTGGTAGGCGAGATAACCGAGATCCTTGAAGCTCCAGAGCGCGAATTCCGGCGCACAACCGTTCTGCGTGTAGGAGAGCATCTCGGACGGCACGCCGAGGCCGGTGACCTTGATCTTCTCGCAGAGGCCCTCGTCCTGCAGCGCCTTGGCGGCGGACGGCGCGCCGACTGTGGTCGGGGCGACGATGAGCTTCAGGTTCGGGTGCTTGTCGACGAGCGCCAGCGCGAGGTTATAGCTCGTCTCGGCCTGGTCGTTGCCATAGACGGTGTCGACGAGCTTGAGCGAGGCGAACTTCGGATCGCTCTTCAGCACCTCGTTCATCGACTTGATCCAGGCATTCTGGTTGGCCGCATCGGCCGAACCGGAGAGGATGGCGAACTCGCCGCCGGCCTCGCCCAGGATCTTCAGCGCCATGTCGGCGAGCACGCGGCCGGTCTCGTCGAAGTCGACCTGCGCGACGAAGACGTCCTCGCCCTCGGCCGACGGGATCGGCGAATCCCAGGTGACGACCTTGATGCCCTTGTCGTGCGCCGCCTTGGCGGCCGGGGCGATCTGGTCTCCGGAATTGTTGGAGATCATGATCGCGCCGACGCCCTGCGTGGTGGCGTTGGTGACGATCTCGATCTGGCCGGCGACGCTGTTCTCCGGGGTCGGGCCGAGGAACTGCAGCGGACGCTCGTTCTTGAGCTCCGTGGCGGCTTCCTGGGCGCCGTTGTTCGCCTGGTCGAACACGATGATGCCGAGATATTTGGGCAGCAGCACCATGTCGACCGGCTTCCCCGCGCCGGCGTCCTGTGCAACCGCAACCGAGCCCGCCAGCATGGAAATCGCCGCGGCGGCAGCCAACAACTTCGCTTTCATGGGTATTTTCCTCCCTATGCTACCCTGGAACGAACTTTCGAGACGAGGAACGGCACCGCCGCCGACAGGATCAGCAGAACGCCGATCACGATCGACTGGGAATTGCCGGTGAGATTGGCGAGACCCATGCCGTTTCGAAGATTGAGGACGAGAAGGATCGCGAGAAAGACGCCGAGCAGCGATCCAGATCCGCCGAAAATGCTGACGCCGCCGAGCAGGACCATGGTGATGATCTCCAGCTCGAAACCCTGGGCGAGGTCGCCGCGGACCGAGCCGAGCCGGGCGGCATACAGGACGCCGGCGAGCGCGGCGATGAATCCCGACATCAGGAACAGCGAGAATTTCACCCGCGCCACGGCGACGCCCGAATAGCGGGCGACATCGACGCCGTTGCCGATCACGTAGATCTTCCGGCCGAAGGTCGAGAGGTGCAGGATCGCGACGGCGACGAGCAGCACCGCGACGAAGACGATCAGGGCGAACGGCAGCGGACCGAGGAAGGCTTTCTGGCCGAGGTCGGTGAACCATTGCGGGAAGCCGCCGATCGCGCGGTCCTCGAGCAACACGCGGGCGAGGCCGCGGAAGCCGATCAGCCCGGCCAGCGTCACGACCAGCGACGGCAGGCCGACATAGGCGACGAAGAAGCCGTTGATGCAGCCGGCCGCCAGCCCACCCAGCAGGGCTGCCGTGATCGCGAGAGGCATGCCGACGCCCTGCGACGTCAGATAGGCCAGCAGGCAGGCGGCAAAGCCCATCACCGAGGCGACGGAGAGGTCGATCTCGCCATTGATGATCAGCAGCGCCATGATCAGCGCGACGACGATCTTCTCTATGGAGAGTTGAAACAGGTTAATGATGTTTGACCCCGAAATATAATGCGGGGACATGAACATGTTTGCGACAATAGTCGTTGCGAGCAATAGGAGAAGGAAAATCTCCCAGCCGCGAAAGGCCTTTGATAGCTGCATTTTCCCTCCGAGCCGCAACGAATAAGCAGATAAATCTGCCCCTCCGCATCGAAGCTGCCCCATATTGGATGGCTAGTCTGAGCCGCAAGGCCACTAACCCGGTCCAATTCTCCTTTTTTGGATAGATCCTATTTTTTGATATTGCAAGTAGGATTCATCTCGATATTGATAGGATCAATTCGGGAGGATATCGGACACTGCGGAACCCGCGGATCCGAGGAAGATGTCGTCGTTGCCGGGCGCCTGGAGGGGCGTCTGGTCGGGTGTTCAAGCCTGCGCGACGGCTTTGAGGGGGAGTTCAAGTGGCCGCTTTGCCAGTCGAGAATCATGGCTCGCCCGTGATGGAATTGCTGAACATCAGCAAGAGCTTCGGCGCGACCCACGCGCTGCAGGACGTCTCGCTGACGCTCCGCCCGGGCGAGATCCATTCGCTGCTCGGCGAGAATGGCGCCGGCAAGTCGACGCTGATCAAGATCATGACCGGCGTGCACCAGCCGGATCGCGGCGCCATCCATCTCGACGGCGCGCCGGTGCAGATGGCCAGCAGCGCCGACGCGCAGCGCAAGGGCGTCGCGGCCATCTATCAGGAACCGCTGCTGTTTCCAGATCTCGATGTCGCCGAGAACATCTTCATCGGCCATCAGGATCGCGGGCCCTTCACCCGCTGGTCGACGATGTACGAGGAAGCGGCCCAGATCCTCGCCTCGATCGGCGTGCAGATCGACGTCCGCGCCCCGGCGCGCGGGCTGACGCTTGCCGAGCAGCAATCGATCGAGATCGCCAAGGCCATTTCGCTCAAGGTCCGCGTCCTGATCATGGACGAGCCGACGGCATCGCTGTCGGCCTATGAATCCGAGCGCCTGTTCCAGCTGATGCAGGATCTTCGCGGACGCGGCGTCTCGATCGTCTTCATCAGCCACCGCATGGACGAGGTTTTCCGCCTCTCCGACACGGTAACGGTGTTCCGCGACGGCCGGCACATCTCGTCCCGCCCACGCGCCGACGTCACCCCGCAATCCGCCATCGCGGAGATGGTCGGCCGCGAGATGGGCCTGCTCGCCCCGCGCGCCACGACCGCCGCCGAAGGCGTCGTCCTGTCGGTCGATCGCCTCGGAAGGGACGGTGTTTTCGAGGATGTCTCCTTCGAGATCCGCAAGGGCGAGATCCTCGGCTTCGCCGGCCTCGTCGGCGCCGGGCGGACCGATGTCGGCCTGGCCCTGTTCGGCATCGCGCCGGCCCATCGCGGCCGCGCCACGCTGGACGGCCGGCCGCATGCGCCGCGCTCGCCCCGCCAGGCGATCGACGGCGGCATCGCCTATGTCTCCGAGGACCGGCGGCAGCTGGGCCTGTCGCTGCCGATGTCGTCCTCCGCCAACATCTCTCTCCCCGTGCTCGATCGCTTCAAGGGCATGCTCGGAATGCTGTCGCGCAGGAAGGAAGCCGAGGTCGCCGACGAGTTCCGCCGCCGCCTGCACATCAAGACCGCTTCGGTCGAGGCGCCGGTTGGCCGGATGTCCGGCGGCAACCAGCAGAAGGTGCTGCTGGCGAAATGGCTCAATACCGCGCCGCGCCTGCTGATCCTCGACGAGCCGACCCGGGGCATCGACATCGGCGCCAAGGCGGAAGTGCACCAGTTCATCTCGGAACTGGCCGCGCAAGGCATGGCGATCATGCTCATCTCCTCGGATCTGCCGGAAGTGCTCTCGCTCAGCGACCGCATCGTGGTGATGCGCGAGGGCAAGCAGATGGCGACCCTCGATCGCAAGGACGCGACCGAACAGGTCGTCATGGCCCATGCCACGGGCCAGGGCGACCAGGCCGCATAGATAGGAAGTCGCCATGAACGGACTACGCCTGCGTCCCGAACGCGTCCGGGAGCTCAGCCTGCTGGCGATCATCGTCGTCGCGGTGCTGGTGTTCGCCACCATCATCGACGGCTATCTTTCGCCGCGCACCTTCAACCGCATCGCCTCGAGCGTCGTCATCATCGCCGTCGTCGCCGCCGGCCAGACGCTGGTCGTGCTGACCCGCAACATCGACCTGTCGGTCGGCGCCATGGTCGGCTGCGTCGCCTATTTCACCGGCGCGCTGCTCGCCGCCAATCACGGCCTGCCGCCCGTGCTGGCAATCGCCCTCGCCGTGGCGATCGGTACCGCGATGGGCGCGATCAACGGCGCCCTCGTCGTCTTCGCCGGCATTCCGTCGATCATCGTCACGCTCGGCACCATGGCGGTGTTTCGCGGGCTGCTGGTCGAATTCTCCGGCGCCAAGTCGATCACCACCGCCAACCTGCCGTCTTGGCTGGTCAACCTGCCGCAGATGACCGTGCTGTCGATCGGCAGCTTCGACATCCGCGCCATGGTGGCGCTGGCGCTGGTGACGATCATCCTGTTCCAGCTTGGCATGTCGGTGCTGCGCGTCGGCCGCCATTTCTATGCCGTCGGCTCGAACCCGGACGCCGCCCATTTCACCGGCCTGCCGGTCCGTCGCGTGATCTTCTCGGCCTTCCTGCTCTCGGGCGCGATGTCGGGCCTCGCCGGCTTCATGACGCTGGCGCGCTTCGGCACCATCACCGTCGAGGCGGCGATGGGGCTGGAACTCGAATCGATCGCGGCCGTCGTGGTCGGCGGCGTCAACATCTTCGGCGGCGCCGGCTCGATCATCGGCGCGACGCTCGGCGCCATCCTGATCGGCACGCTGGAACAGAGCCTGTTCCGCCTCCAGATCAACCAGTTCTGGCTCGACGCGCTGCTCGGCCTGCTCATCCTTGTTGCCGTCGCCAGCGACTCGGTCCTGATCACGCGGTTGCGCAGGTTCTGGAACGAGGCCCGCGCCAGACGCCGCCAGATACCCGCGACAACCGATACGACTTCCTGAGGCCGCGCCGCAGACGCGCCCATTCCGACCGAAAAAGGAGACAGAATGTCCGTCCTCACCGAAAAACTGCGTCTCGATGGCAAGGTCGCCCTGGTCACGGGCGCCACCCGTGGACTTGGCTTCGCCATTGCCGAAGCCTTTGCGGAAGCCGGCGCCCGGCTGATCGTGTCGTCTCGCACCGCCAACCCGGCCGCGCTCGACCGCCTGCGCAGCCACGGCGTCGAGGTCGACTATGTCCAGGCCGACATGGAAGATCCCGAGGCGCCGGGAGAGCTCGTGCGCGAAGCGGTCCGCCTCGCCGGCCGCCTCGACATACTCGTCAACAATGCCGGCATCGCCGACCACGGCGATACGCATGACTTTTCCGACGAGCGCTTTCGCCGGTCGATGACCGTCAACTTCGATTCCGTCTTCCGCTCTTGCCGCGCGGCGCTCGGCCCGATGCGGGCGCAGGGCGAAGGCGTAATCCTGAACATCGGCTCCATCGCCGGCTTCGTCTCGCTCGTGCCGCAGCCCCAGGCCGCCTACAACGCCTCGAAAGCCGCCGTGCACATGCTGACCAAGAGCCTCGCCAGCGACTATGCGGCGGAGAACATCCGCGTCAACGCGATCGCCCCCGGCTACATCGTCACCGACATGACCGCCGGCGGTCTCGCCGACCCGGAAATGGCGCCGACCTGGAAGGCGATGACGCCGATGGCGCGGCCCGGCCAGCCCGAGGATGTCGCCTGCGCGGCCGTGTTCCTGTGCTCGTCGGCCTCGGCCTATATCACCGGCGCCGTCATTCCGGTCGATGGCGGCTACACCAGCCGCTGATGCGATGACAGGCCTCGCGCGGCCCGGCCGCGCGGGGCATTTTTCCGGGGGGACAAGCGTGAAGTACGACTACATCATTGCCGGCGGCGGCTCGTCTGCCTGCGTCGCGGCGGCACGGCTCGTGTCGGAATTCGGCGCGCGCGTCCTCCTGGTGGAGCGCGGCCCGGCCCGCTGCGCGCGGCTGATGCGCATGCCGGCCGGCTACATGAAATATCTCGGCCGCGAAGACTTCCTGGAGATGCACAAGACCGTGGCCCAGCCGCGGCTGAACGGCCGCGCGCCGATCGTGCCGCAGGCCAAGGTGCTGGGCGGCGGCAGTTCGGTCAACGCCATGGTCTACATGCGCGGCCAGCAGGCGGACTACGATCACTGGGACACCTATCTCGGCGGCGACAGCGGCTGGTCCTACAAGGACCTGCTGCCGCATTTCACCTCGCTCGAAAACAACCGGCGCCTGAACGACGCCTATCACGGCACGGGCGGCAAGCTGCTGGTCTCCGATCCCGGCCAGCTCTGCGAGATGACCGAGGATTTCATCCTCGCCGCACAGGCGATGGGCCTGCCCTTCAATGCCGACTTCAACGGCAGCCGGCAAAATGGCGTCGGCATCATGCAGCACACCATGGGCAAGGCCGGCGGCGCGATGCGGCGGAGCGACGCCGTCTTCTCGTTCCTCGCCGACGCGATGCGCGACAAGCGGCTGACCGTCGTCACCGACGCGCTGGTCTCCCGAATCATCGTCGAGAACGGTCGGGCGGTTGGCATCGACTATACCCATGAGGGCCGCAGCGAGCGCGCCACGGCCAGCGAGGAAGTGCTGGTCGCCACCGGCACCTACAACACCGCCAAGCTGCTGATGCTGTCGGGCATCGGGCCGGCTTCGCATCTGGCCGAGCACGGCATCCGGGTCGAGGCCGACCTGCCGGGCGTGGGTCAGAACCTGCAGGACCACCACGAGGTCCCCGTCATTTGCTCGAGCCGACGCGCCAGCGGCTATTTCGGCCAGGACAAGGGCTGGAACATGATCCGCAACGGCCTCCAGTACCTGCTGTTCGGCACGGGGCCGGTGACGACGACCGGCATCGAATCCTGCCTGTTCTACGATCCCGATGGCGGCGAGCGGCCCACGATCCAGCTCTATTGCGCCCCGATCGTCTATCTCGACCGCGACATCACCGACATGAAGTCGACGCATGGCGTCACGCTGACCTCGTGCCTGCTGCGCCCGAAGGCCCGCGGCTCGGTCAAGCTGCGTTCGGACCGGGCCACCGACCAGCCGATCGTCGATTCGAACTTCTTCGGCGAGGACGAGGACCTGCAGACGACAATCCGCTCGCTGCGCTTTGCGAGGCGGCTGCTCGCCGCCGAACCGATCGCATCCAACATCGCGGCCGAAATGCTGCCGGGCCGCGACGTCGAGAGCGACGAGGCCCTCGCTCAGCACTGCTATCGCTTCGTGAAGACCAACTATCACCCCTGCGGCACCGCCAAGATGGGACCGGACAGCGATCCCATGGCCGTGCTCGACAGCCAGCTGCGCGTGCGCGGCGTCGAGGCCCTGCGGGTGATCGATTGCGCTTCGGTGCCCTTCATCCCCTCGGGCAATACCAACGCGATCGCCCTCGCCCTCGGCAGCAAGGCCGTATCGCTCATCCAGGGCAAATGAGGTAGGCCTTGCGTTACGTCATCTGATTCTTCTGCAGAGGGAACCGCCGCAGGTGAAGGAAGCATTGGCTCGGCGCAAGGCCGCGGACGCGCAGCCCGACCGCAAGGTGTCGCTGGTTGACCGGGTCGTCGACGACCTCGGCACGGCGATCGTGCAGGGTCGCTATCCAGAGGAAACGCACCTGCCGGTCGAAGCGACGATCTCAGCCGAACTCGGCGTCAGCCGCAATGTCCTGCGCGAGGCGATCAAGCTGCTCTCCGCCAAGGGGCTGGTCCGCACCGACCGCGGCTCCGGCATGACCGTGCTGCCGCGCAAGGAATGGAACTATCTCGACCCGGACCTGCTCGGATGGTCGCTGAGCCAGCCAGCGCTCAACGAGGATCTGGTCGACGAACTCAACACGCTGCGCGAGCTTGTCGAGCCGCAGGTCGCCGCCATGGCAGCCAGGGTCGGCACGACCATCGAGATCCTCCGGCTGTTCGAAGCCTATGAAATGATGGAGAAGGCGCCCAACAAGCTGGCCGGCGTGGAAGCGGACATCCTGTTCCATCGCCGCATGTTCGAGGCTTGCCACAACAAGATGCTGCTGAGCCTCATGCAGACGGTGGCGGTGGTGCTGCGCTCCAATTTCTCGCTGGCGATCGAGGTCGACCTGGCCGCCACGCAATATCCGGACGACCACCTGCTGGTTGCGGAGGCGATCCAGCGCCGCGACGCCGACGCCGCGCGAGCGGTAATGACCACGCTGCTTGAAAAGAACCGCAACAACCTCGCCAAGATGCGCGAAATGCTGCGCCAGAAAACCTAGATCCGGCTGCGCCAAACCGCGACGGGATCGCGGCTCCGCCTATTCCGCCGGGCCGATATCGTCGAAAAGCGCCAGCGTCTCGTCGGCGGCCGGCTTGACGATTTTCGGGCGAACGCTCGCAAGCGCGGCGGCGTCGATCGCCGCCTCGTCGGCCGTGTTGAAGGCGAACAGGCCGAAATGATGCGGCACGAGGAATGCCGCCTGCGCCGCGCCGGCAAGCGCGACCGCCTCGGCGAGGGTCAAATTGCCAGGAATGCCGGCGGCGAGACGTTGGGCGTCGCGGCCATTGACCGGCAGCAGCGCGATATCGGGCCGGAACGCGCGCACCAATTCGGTGAGGCCCTCGAACGGGATGGTGTCGCCGGAATGATAGAGGCGGATGCCACCGGCGCGGATGCCGTAGCCGACGAAGACATGCCGCCCCTCCCCGTCGCGCTCCAGCGTCTCGTGCGCCGCCGGGAATACCGTGATGGTGACGCCCTCGACCGGCTCAAAAGTCTCGCCCGCATCGACGCCGATGAGCTTTGCCCCCGCGCCGATCCGCTCCCGAGCCACATCCATCCTTGCCGCCGGCACAACGATGGACACGTCCGGAAAGCGGGTCGCCAGCGGCCGCAGCGTGTCGGGATCCATGTGGTCGGTGTGGGCGTGGCTGACGAGGACGAGATCCGGGCGCGGCAATTGCTCGACCGCGATCGGCGCCGGCATCATCCGGCGATGGTCGTTCGGCTTGCCGGCGTATTTCTTCGCCAGGCTGTCGGAGAGATAGGGATCGATCAGGATCCGGTGCCGGCCCGTCTCGATCCAGAAGCCGGCCTGCCCCAGCCAGTAAAGGCCGGGGCGGCCGGGCGCCGGGAAGCCCGGCCGGCGCTCAATGCGCATCGCGGGCGAGCGCGTCGAGGAGATTGGCGACGGCGCGCACCGTCGAGCGCTCGACGGAGGCGTCGGTGAATCCGCCGATATGGCTGGTCAGTACCACCTTCGGGTGGCCGAACAGTGGCGACGGCATCGGCGGCTCGGTCTCGAACACGTCGGTCGCGTAGCAGGCGACGCGGCCGGAATCGAGCGCCGCGAGCAGCGCCCCGGCATCGACGAGCCCGGCCCGCGCCGTGTTGACCAGGACGGTCGCCGGCGCCATGGCGGCGAGCCGCGCCGCAGTGATCAGCGGACGGCCGTCCTCCGGCATCGGCGCATGCAGGCTGATCGCGTCGACGCCCGTGATCGCCTCTTCGAGATCGACGCGGGTGAAGTTCGCGTGCACGACACGTTCGGCATTGGCGAAGGGATCGTAGCCGCGCACCTTGGCGCCGAGGTCGAGGCAGAGCTGCGCCAGCGTGGCGCCGATGGCGCCGAGGCCGACGATGCCGATGGTCGCCTCGCACATCTCGCGGCCGATCTGGCGCGGCCATTCGCCCTTGCGCATGCCCTCATGCGTCCAGACGATCTGCCGGAGACCCGCCAGCGTCAGAGCGAGCGCCAGCTCGGCGACGCCGCGCGCATTGGTGCCCTCGGCCCGGCGCAGCTCGATGCCGCGATCCTCGATGGCGCGGAGCGGCAGGTTGTCGACGCCGGTGCCGTTGCGGCTGATGACGCGGAGCCGATCGGCCGCTTCCAGCACGCGCTCGCTGACCGGCTCGACGCCGGCGAGCCAGCCGACGCAGCCGGGCAGCGCCGCGATCAGCGCCGCCTCATCCGGGATCGCGCCCGGCGCCGGCATGGCGAGCGAATAGCCGGCCGCCTCGAGCAGGGCGAGCGCCGGATGGCCGCCCTTCGACAGCGAGCGCGGCGTGATCAGGATGCGCTCCATCAGCCGCGCCCCGTCGCCCGCGCGGCGATGGCGGCGATCGCGTCGAATTCCGGACCCGAGACCGGGATCTCGATGTCGAACACCTCGGCGATCACCTGCGTCCAGCCATGGATGAAATAGGTCCAGCCATCCTCGACCTGCAGCTGCAGCGCCGCTTCCTGGGCGCGCGCCTGATCGAGGAAGACGAGGTCGCCACGATAGTTGAGCTCCCAGACGACGGCGCGCTGCGGGAACACGCCCTGGTCGGTAAGCGGCGAGCCGGGCGCGTCCTTGCCGAGGCCGGTGGCGTTGATGACGAGGCTGCCGGGCTTCATGCCGGCGAGGATCGCATCATTGTCCTCCGGCCGGGGCGCGAGGCGATATTCGACCGGGATGTCCGTGCCGAGCTGGCGATGGATCGCGGCGATATGGTCGAGGCGGGCCTGCGAGCGGTTCGAGACGACGATGCGCGTAGGCCGGTCGGCGCCGCGCGAACGCTGCATCAGGTGCCAGGTCAACGCGATGGTCGAACCGCCGGCGCCCATCGAGAACAGCTCGGCGCCGGTATCGGCGAAATGGTTCGGCGCCAGGAAGCCGTCGATCGAGAGGCCGGACGAGATCGGGTCCTTGGCGTGGCAGATCAGCCGGCCGTCGCGCTTCGACAGGCAGCTCGTCTCTTCCATCAACAGCGCATGCGGGTCGATCTCGTCGAACATGTCTCGGCAGGCGGCGAAGAGATCGAGCTTGTGCGTCGTCACCAGCGCGCCGAGCGAGAGCGGATCGCTCTTCAGGAAGGCGACCGCCTCGCGGTAGCGCTCCGGCTCGTCATGCGGCACGAAATCGATGCCCTTCATCTCGACGTCGCCGAGGCCGAGATGGCGCGCCCATTCCGGGAACACCTTCATGATCGAGGACTTCGCGGTGGTGACGCCGATGAAATAGAAGGTCGGCCGTATCGCGGGCTGGTAGCTCATGAATTCCCCCGGATCTCGGCGACGCGCGCCACGGCGGCGCGTGCATTGGCGGTGATCTTCGACCAGTTGCCGGCGGCGATGTCGGCGCGGCTGGCGATCCAGGTGCCGCCGACGGCGGCGACTTCATTGATCGCCAGCCACTCGGCCAGATTGTCCATGCTGACGCCGCCGGTCGGATTGAAGCGGATGCCGGTATGGAGATACGGCGCGGCGATGTTCTTGAGCATCGACGGGCCGCCGGCCGGCATGGCCGGGAAGAATTTCACCATGGAACAGCCGGCCCGGAGCGCCGCCTGCAGATCGGTCGGCGTCATGATGCCGGGCGCAAACGGCAGGCCGCGCTTGGCGGCATGAGCGAGCACGGCGGCGTCGAGGCCGGGCGACAGGGCGAAGCGGGCGCCGGCATCGACGGCCTGGTCCAGCTGCGCCTCGTCGAGCACGGTGCCGGCGCCGACCAGCAGCTCCGGCCGCGCCCTGGCGATCGCCTCGATCGTGGCGCGGGCGGCGGAGGTGCGAAAGGTGATCTCGGCGACCGGCAGGCCGCCTTCGATCAGCGCATCGGCGAGCGGAAGGGCGGCGGCGGGATCGTCGAGCGCGATCACCGGCACCACCGCATGGGCGGAAATTCTGTCGAAGATGGACATCGGAGGTCAGTCCTGCGTGGCGAGGATGGCGTCGATCTCGGCCTTGCTGCGAGGCCGGTAGGCAGCGTTCGGCACGGCCTTCCAGCCGGCGCCGTCAGCGACGATGCGTATCGCCATGCCGCCGGAGCGGGCGATCAGCCCGTAGTCCTGGCCGGAATCGCTCGGGTAGCAGAAGCTCATGACCAGCGGCGCAGCCCCTGTATTGACCGAGCGGTGGATCCAGAGCGGCGGCACATAGACCATCACGCGCGGCGCGATCTCGAGGATCTGCGTCTCGCCTTCCGGCGATTCCAAGAGCATCAGCCCCTCGCCCGCCTCGCCGTAATAGGTCTCGGGGCGGTTGCCGATCGCGTGGATATGGCCGCGGGTGACGAAGAATTCGTCGCCGATCCGGCCCGGCTCCATGAAGGTAGTGCCGAAGATCAGGTCGCCGCGCGCCGCCGCCGGGCGGACTTCATGGACGTAGTAGACGACGCGGTCGCCTTCGCGGGCAACGGATTCCGCGAAGGCGGCGTTGTCGGCGTAGATACCGTCGAGATCGGCAAGCCGCTTCTCGTAGCGGCCGGTGGCGGCGGACAAAACGCCGCTTTGGGGATCGATGCGGTGGGAAGTGGGGGCAATGGCCATAGGGGTCTCCAAATCGGTAGCAACACTACTCAATCGGTATCGCAATGCAATCGATTTGGGCGATACAGGAATAATTTCGGATGGTTTCGGTGCAAATTCCGTCTTGTCATGCCAAATTTATGTAGTATCAGTACGTAGCCGGCGCCGATGCTGCCGGGCCTGCCGGGCGCAGGCGTTCGTCGCCCAAACATGCCGGCCTCGCTCGTGGGGTCATCGCTTTTTCGGGAAACTCAGCGGCCCATGGCGTCGAGCCGGCCGCGTCTCACAGCTCTGGGAGGAGCTACATGACCCATACCATCGCCAAGCCGGCCCTCGGCCTGCGCGCCTCGATGCTGGCGCTCGCTTCCGCCGCCGCCCTGCTGACGGCAGCCGGCAGCGCCGCCGCCGAGGACGTTGCGCCGATCGCCGGCCGCCCCGAGCCCGTCGCCAACGAGGCTGGCACCAAGGCCAAGATCGCGATCATCGGCTTCGCCAACAATCCGTACTGGGTCGCGGTGCAGAAGGGCGCCGAGACCGCGAACGACGTGCTGAAGTCGCGTGGCGGCGAAGTGCGCTGGATCGTCGGCGGCGCCAATATCGACGTGCCCACCGTCAACCAGGCCATCAATGCCGCCGCCACCCAGGGCTATAACGGCATCGGCTTCTTCATCGCCGGCGAAGGCAACTGCGCCCTGGTCAAGAACCTGATCGCTGAGAAGAAGATCTCGATCGGCGCCTACAACACGCTGTTCCCCTGCGTCGAGGAAGCCGGCGGCGTCATCAACTACGCCCAGGACCAGGTCGCGGCCGGCAAGAACGCCGCCGCCGAGCTGATCAAGGCCGTCGGCGACAAGGAAGGCAAGGTCGGCGTCATCGTCAGCCAGTTCACCGCGCCCGGCTCCGAGCAGCGCCGCAAGGGCTTCGTCGAGGGCCTCGCCGGCTCGAAGCTTTCCGTCGTCAATGACGGCGTTGAAGCCAAGGATTCGGCCGGCACCACCTTCGCCTCGGCCAAGGACTTCCTGACCTCGACCCCGGATCTCGTGGCGATCTACGCCACCGCCGGCGGACCGTTCGGCGCCGCCCAGGCCGTAAAGGCGGCCGGCAAGCAGGACAGCGTCAAGGTGATCGGCTACGACTTCACCAAGGAGAACGTCGCCGCGATCCGTGACGGCAGCATGTTCGGCGTCACCGGCCAGGACGAGTTCGGCCAGGGCTATAACGTGGCGATCGCGCTGTTCAACAACATCGTGGCGCAGCAGAAGGCCGAGCCGGTCCTGCAGCCGGCCGTCAGCCTGTTCATGACCAAGGACAATGTCGACCAGCTCGATCCGGAAAAGCTGCCGGTCGGCACCGTTCCGAAGCTCTGATCGAAGATATCGCCATGCAGGACCGAGCCGAACGAATGCCCGTCGAAGACCAGATCGCCATGGAAAATCCAATCGCCCTGGAAGTCGTCTCCGTCGACAAGCGTTTCGGCTCGGTTCAGGCGCTCGCCGATGTCAGCATGCAGTTCCGCGCCGGCAGGGTCACCGCCCTGCTCGGCGAGAACGGCGCCGGCAAGTCGACGCTGATCCGCGTCTGCTCCGGCGTCCACCAGCCCGATGCCGGCGAAGTCCGCGTCTCGGGCAAAGCGGAGCGCCTGCAGAACTCGCTCGCCGCCAAGGCGAAGGGCATCGCGGTCGTCCACCAGGAGCCGCAGCTCGTCACCCAGATGACGGTGGCCGAGAACATCTTCCTGGCCCGGCTCGGCTCGCGCGGCGGTACTTCCCTCCATCGCCGCTCGGGCCTGGTCGCCGAGGCCGAGCGGCTGCTCGCCGGCCTCGGCCTCGACAAGGAGCTGCCGGATCTCGGCGCCCGCTGCGTCGGCCTCTCCGCCGCCGAGCGCCAGCTGGTCGAGATCGCCCGCGCGCTCGCCGACGACCCGCACGTCCTCTTCCTCGACGAACCCAATTCCAGCCTGACCCGCAAGGAGACGGACCGCCTGTTCGACATCGTGCGCCGGCTGCGCGATCGCGGCACGGCCGTCATCCTGGTTAGCCACCGCCTCGGCGAGGTCTACGAGATCTCCGACGAGGTCATCGTGATGCGCGACGGCCGCAAGGTCGGCGAAGGCCCGGTCGACGAACTGCCGAAGCAGAAGGCGATCCAGCTGATGGCCGGCGAACGGCTGAAGGCGGCGCTCGACCTCGCCGAGAGCGCGCCGCCGCCGCCCGCCGCCGGCGCCGAGCCGGTGCTTTCCGTGCGCAACGCCTCCGGCCTCGCCTTTTCCGACGTTTCCTTCGACATCCGCGCCGGCGAGATCGTCGGCATGGCCGGCCTCGTCGGCTCCGGCCGCACCGAGATCATCCGCGCCATCCTCGGCGCCGACCCGCTGTTTTCAGGCGACATCCGCCTCAAAGGCCGCCCGGTCCGCTTCGGCTCGCCGCGCGCCGCGCTCAAGGGCGGCATCGCCTTCATCAGCGAGGAACGGCGCACCTCCGTCTTCTACGGCCACGACATCGCCTTCAACCTGACCTCGAACGTGCTCGACCGCTTCGGCCGCTTCGGCTTCTTCAGCCCGCGCCGGCGGCGCGCCTTCGCGCAGAAGAGCGCCGACGAGATCGGCGTCAAGGCGGACAATGTCGACGTGCCGATCCGCACGCTTTCCGGCGGCAACCAGCAGAAGGTGCTGCTCGCCCGCGCGCTCGCCTCCAACCCGTCGCTGGTAATCCTCGACGAGCCGACGCGCGGCGTCGACGTCCGCACCAAGGCGGACATGTACCGCCTGATCCGCACGCTGGCGCATGAGCGCGGGCTGGCGGTGTGGTTCGTCTCCTCGGAGCTCGACGAGGTGCTGCAGCTTGCCGACCGCATCGTCGTCGTGCGAGGCGGCCAGATCGCCGACAGCCTCGCCCGCGGCCCGGAGGCGGCGCGCGTCGTCGCCTCGGCGCTCGGCGAGAAGATCGAGGACGCGGCGACGACCGCCCTCGCCTCGGACATGACCTGACATGAGCGCAACCTCGAACCGGCCGTCGCGCGCCAGCGGCCCAGAAACCATGAACAAGGGTAATCGGATGAGTATCGCCAGCCTGAAGCGTCTGCCTCTGCTGCGAGGTCAGGAGACCGGGCTGATCGGCGTGATCATCGGCCTCTCCATCGCCTTCTCCTTCTTCAATCCGAGCTTCCTGACGACGGACAATCTCCGCAACGTGCTGGTCGCGGTGGCGGTGGTCGGCATCATGGCGATCGGCCAGTGCTTCGTCATCATCGCCCGCGAGATCGACCTCTCGGTTGGCTCGGTGATGGGGCTCTCCGGCCTCTGCGGCGCCTGGCTGATGGCGGCCGGCCTGTCGCCCTGGCTCGCCATCCTGCTGGCGATCGGCGTCGGCGCCACCGCCGGTCTCGTCACCGGCATCGTCGTGGTGGTGTTCCGCGTCAACTCCTTCATCGCCACGCTCGGCATGCTCTCGGTGGCGCGCGGCCTGACCCAGGTGATCTCCGGCGGCCTGCCTATCATGGTCGACCCCTCGGTGATGTTCATCGGCCAGGGCAGCTTCCTCGACATCCCCGTCCAGGTTCTGATCTTCATCGGCCTCGGCATCGCCTTCCAGCTCATCCTGACCCGCAGCGTCGTCGGCCAGCGCATCGTCGCCGTCGGCGATAATGACGAGGCGGCCCGCCTTTCCGGCATCCCGATCAACGCCACCCGCATAGCCGTCTTCGTGGCGAGCGGCGCCCTCGCCGCCGTCGCCGGCATCGTCTACACGGCGCAGGTCAGCGTCGCCGAGGCGCAAGCCGGCACCGGCCTCGAGCTCGACGTCATCGCGGCGGTGGTGATCGGTGGCGCCAGCCTTTCCGGCGGCCGCGGCTCGATCCTCGGCGCCATGCTCGGCGCCTATCTGCTCGGCGCGCTGCGCAACGCCTTCATCCTGCTGGAACTCTCGCCCTTCCTGCAGCAGATGAGCGTCGGCCTGGTGATCGTGCTCGCCGCCATCTTCGACCAGTTCCGGCAGGGCTCTTTCCGGCATGCCAACGTCATGCAATCGTTGCTCTTCGTCTTCCGATCACGCACGCGGTAAGCGCCAAGCCCAGGCGCAAGGATCAAACGACCATGCAAACTCACGTCTCCGCCTCGGTCGGCGGGACCGGCAACATCCTCGAAGTCGCGCGCGGGCTCCGCGCCGAGCTGAGGAAGTCCGATCGCAAGGTCTGCGACATCGTCCTCGAGGACCCGCGTCGCATTCTCTCCGCGACGGTGGCCGAGACGGCGCTGCTCGCCGGCGTCAGCCAGCCGACCGTGATCCGCTTCTGCAGCGCGATCGGCTGCGACGGCTTCCAGGACTTCAAGCTCCGCCTGGCGCAGAGCCTGGCGCTCGGCGTGCCGGCGACCCATTCGGTCATCACCGACGCCGACAGTCCCGACCAGGTGGCGCGCAAGATCTTCGACTACACGATGACCAGCCTCGACTGGGCCCGCAACCGGCTGGAATCGCCGGCGCTCGCCCGCGCCGTCGACGCGCTGGTGGCGGCGCAGCGGATCGAGTTCTTCGGCTTCGGCGCCTCCGGCATCGTCGCGCTCGACGCGCAGCAGAAGTTCCCGCTGTTCGGCGTGCCCTGCGGCGCCGAGATCGACTCGCACCAGCAGGTGATGGTCGCCTCGCTCCTGAAGCCCGGCGACGTCGCCGTCGCCATCTCGAATACCGGCACGACGCGCTCGACCGTCGAGGTGGCGAAGCTCGCCCGCGAGAACGGCGCCACCGTCATCGGCATCACCGGCAATGAGGGGCCGCTCGCTGACGCCTGCGACATCGTCCTGCTGACCGAGACGCTCGAAAACACCAACATCTACACGCCGACCATCTCGCGCATCGCCGCCCTCGTCGTGGTCGACATCCTGTCGACCGCCGTGGCGCTCCGGCGCGGCGAGGCGCATGTCGAGAGCTTCAAGCGGATGAAGAAGACGCTGAGCCACATGCGCTCGACGGCCCGGATCTAGACGCGGCAGTCCAAGAGGGCCGGCTTGGGCGAGCCCGAGCCACGCCCCGCCATGCCCGTAGCGACAGTACCAAACCGAAGAAAGCGGCCCCATGTTCAAGACCCCCACCAGCCTCAGCGCCGCCGACCTCGCGCAGAGGATCGACATCAGCGCGGTCCAGACCTTCCACGCGGAGGCCGATATCCGCTCGCTCGCGGCGCTCGCGGTCGAGAACGGCTTCATCGCGGCGCATGCGCTGCCGAATTTCGTGCCGCTGCTGCGCTCGCTGGTGCCGGCCGGCGGCCGCACGCTGGTCGGCGGGCCGATCGGCTTCCCGTCCGGCGGCCACATGACGGTGATCAAGGTCGCCGAGGCGGCGGCGCTGCGCGAGGCCGGCGCCGACGAACTCGACATGATGATCAATGTCGGCCGCCTGAAGTCGGGCGACCTCAACTATGTCCGCGACGAAATCGCGGCGGTGATCGAAGCGGCCGCGCCGGTGCCGCTCAAGGTCATCCTCGAACTGCATCACCTGACCGATGCCGAGATCGAGACGGCGGCCGACATCGTCGCCGCGAGCGGCGCCGCTTTCGTCAAGACCGGCACCGGCTGGACGCCGGCGGCGGCGACGTTGCCGCGCATCCGCCTTATCGCCGCGGTCGTCGCCGGCCGCGCCGGCATCAAGGCCTCGGGCGGCATCCGCGATCTCGCCACCGTCGCCGAGATGGTGGCGCTTGGCGTCACCCGCTTCGGCATCAACACCGCCTCGGCGATCGAGCTGGTGAAGCAGGTCGACGCGCTGCCGGGCGGCCGGCTCGCCATCGCCCCCGCCAACGAGAGGGCCTGACCATCATGGCCCGGACGGTCCTGGCGCTCGATCTCGGCACCGGCGGCGTCAAGTCGGCGCTCTATGACGCGACCGGCGCCTGCCTCGCCGAGAGGGTACAAAACTACCGCACCTATTTCCCGGCGCCGGGCCTGCACGAGCAGAATCTCGGCGAGTGGTGGGACGCCGTCTCGGCCAGCATCCGCGCTTTGCTCGACGCCGAAGGCGTCGACCGCGCCGCCGTCGGCGCGATCAGCATTTCCGGCCACAGCCTCGGCTGCATCCCGCTCGACGCCGACGACCGGCCGCTGATGCAGCGCGTGCCGATCTGGTCGGACGCACGGGCCGGCGCCGAGGCGGAGGACTTCTTCCGCCGCTTCGACTATGAGCGCTGGTATGGCCTGACCGGCAATGGCTTTCCGGCCGGGCTCTATCCGCTGTTCAAGATCCTCTGGCTCAAGGCGAACCACCCCGGAATCTTCGCCCGCACCCGCTCGATCGCCGGCAGCAAGGATTTCATCAACCTGCGCCTTTGCGGCATCCACGCCACCGACCCGTCCTATGCTTCGGGCAGCGGCGCCTACGACCTGCATGCCCGCGCCTTCTCGGACGAAATCCTCAACGCGGCCGGCGTCGACCGCGCGCTCTTTCCCGAGATAGTGCCGTCGACCGCCATCCTCGGAACGGTCCTGCCGGAGATCGCCGCCGAACTCGGCCTGCCGGGCGACGTCGTCGTCGTCGCCGGCGGCGTCGACAACAGCTGCATGGCGCTCGGCGCCCGCACCTTCTCGGAAGGCGATTTCTACGGCTCGATGGGCTCGTCGAGCTGGCTCACCGTGTCGTCGGCGAAGCCGGTGCTCGACAGCCGCGTCCGTCCCTTCGCCTTCGCCCATGTCGTGCCGGGCCAGGTCATCTCCGCCACTTCGATCTTCTCGTCCGGAACCAGCCTTGCCTTCGTCAAGGAGATGCTGATGGCGGAGGACGGCTACGAGGCGCTGTTCGAGCAGGCGGCGAGCGCGCCCTTCGGCGCCAACGGCCTCCTCTTCGTGCCGACGCTCGGCGGCGGCACCAGCCTGGAGGGCGGGCCGGAGGTGCGCGGCGCCTTTGTCGGCCTCGACCTCCGCCACGGCAAGGCCGACATGCTGCGGGCGACGATCGAGGGCATCGCGCTCGGCCTCCGCGTCGCGCTCGACGAACTGCGCCGGCTAACCGATATCAATCCTGCCATGACCATCGTCGGCGGTGGCGCCCGCAGCGCGCTGATGCGGCAGGCGATGGCCGACCTTCTCGACTGCGCGATCGTCAAGACCTCGATCGACCAGCAATCGGCTTCGCTCGGCGCGGCGGCGCTCGCCATGGTCGCGACCGGAAACTGGGCCGACATGCAGCCGCTGCTCGGGCTGCACCGGATCGAGCAGCGGCACGAGCCGGATCCCGAAACGGCGGATCGCGCCGCACGGATGCTGGCCGCCTACCGCGCCGCGGCCGAGGCGCAGCGGACGCTGGCGCCGTTGCTCGCCAATCTTCGCGCCTGAAGGGCGCGTCGCGCGGCGGAAAACAGGTTGTCAGCCCGAAGCCGCCTGTCGCGGCTTCGGGCCAATTCGTCTGCGGTTCGGACGCGCCGGATCAGGCCGGCTTGCCGGGCCGCACATATTTGGCGCGCTTCAGGAACTGGCCCTCGCCCGGCGTGCCGACATAGTCGCGGTCCTCGACGATGACCTTGCCGCGCAGCAGCACCGTCTTCGGCATGCCCTTCACCGCATGGCCCTCATAGGACGAGTAGTCCATGTTGTTGTGCATCTCGGACTGGGTGATCACCGTCGTCGCCTCCGGATCCCAGATCACGATGTCGGCGTCGGAGCCGACCGCGATCGTGCCCTTCTGCGGGAACATTCCGAACACCTGCGCCGGACGGGTGGCGACGAGATCGACGAATTCCGGCAGGCTCAGCCGGCCCTGATTGACGCCCTGATAGACCATCATCAGCCGCTCCTCGACGCCGGGCGCGCCGTTCGGGATCTTGCGGAAGTCGTCGCGGCCCTTGTCCTTGTGGCCCTTGAACAGCCAGGAGCAATGGTCGGACGAGACCGTTTCGAGCACGCGGTCCTGCAACGCCTTCCAGAGGATCTCCTGATCCTCCACGGAGCGCGCCGGCGGGGTGAAGACGAACTTCGCGCCCTCGAAATTCGGCCGGGCGAGGTCTTCCTTGGTCAGGTAGAGATATTGCGTGCAGGTTTCGGCCAGCGCGTCGACGCCGCGGCGCTTCGCGCGCAGCAGTTCGTCAAGCGCCTCGCCACAGGTGAGGTGCACGATATAGATCGAGGTGTCGACGATCTCGGCGAGCGCAATGGCGCGGGCGGTCGCCTCCGCCTCGATGCGCGGCGGCCGGCTCAGCGCGTGATAATAGGGCTCGGTCTTGCCCTCGGCGACGAACTTGTCGCGCAGATAGTCGGCGGCATCGCCGTTCTCGGCGTGGACCATGACGAGCGCGCCATACTTCTTCGCCTGTTCGAGCGATTTCAGCATGGTGACGTCGTCGATCATGTTCATGCCGCGATAGGCCATGAACAGCTTGAACGAGGTGATGCCGCGGTCCGGCAGCGTCGCCAGCTCGGCAAAGACGCCGTCGTTCATGTCGGTGACGATCATGTGGTAGCCATAGTCGACGGCGACCTTGCCCTCGGCCTTGGAATCCCAATAGGCGATGGCGTCGCCGAGGCTCTGGCCGCGGTCCTGCGAGCAGAAGTCGACCACCGTCGTCGTGCCGCCGCAGGCGGCCGCGATGGTGCCGGAGCCGAAATCATCGGCCGACTTGGTGCCGAAATCGCCGGAATCGAGATGGGTGTGCACGTCGACGCCGCCCGGCATGACGTAGCAGCCGCTGGCGTCGACGATGCGATCGGCGCTCTCCAGCGTGCCGCCGATCTGCACGATCTTGCCGTCCTTGATGCCGATATCGGCCTGCGAGACTCCGCTGGCGGTGACGACCGTTCCGTTCTTGACGATGACGTCCATTCTGTCGGTTCCTTGAACGCTTGGGCGGGAAAAGCTGGGGGGATCAGTAGGCAAGGGCGTGGAGGCCGGCCGCGAGCACGCGGATGCCGTCGACGATGTCGGGGATCGAGGAGAATTCCTCCGGCGTATGGCTGCGGCCGTCCTTCGAGCGCACGAAGATCATCACCACCTTGGCAATGTGCTCCATCTGCTGGCTGTCGTGGCCGGCGCCGCTCGGCATGGTCATGAAGGGAATGCCCTGCGCCGCAGCCGCCTTCTGGAAGGTGGCTACGAGGCCTGGATCGGACAGGCAGGGCTCGTGGTTCACGTAATGGTTCCACGAAATCTCCAGCCCGCGCCGCTCGGCGACTTCCTGCATCAGCGCCTCGTGGCGGGCATAGAGGACGGCGCGCTGCCCGGGATCGGGATGCCGCGCGTCGACGGTGAAGTTGACGCTGTGCGGCACGACGGCGGGATAGTTCGGTTCCACCACGGCGCGGCCGACCGTGGTGACGGCGGGACGGCCCATGCGGTGGGCGGTGTTGATGACTCCGGACGCGATCTCGGCGAAGCCGGCCATCGGATCGCGGCGCAGGTCCATCGGGAAGGCGCCGGCGTGGTTCTGCTCGCCGGTGATGGTGACGTTGTAGTGGCGGATGCCGGTGATGGCGTCGACCACGGCGACCGGCAGGCCGGCATGCTCGAGGATCGGCCCCTGCTCGATATGCAGCTCGACGAAGCTGTCGATGTCGTCGCGCTTCGCCTCGGGAATGCGGGCGGGATCGAGCCCGACGGCGCGCATGGCGTCGGCCATGGTCTCGTCGTCATAGCCCTGCATCGCCTCGGCCGCGCCCGGCTCGATGCGGCCGGTGATGGCGCGCGAGCCCCAGAAATTGGTCGAGGGGAAGCGGCTGCCCTCCTCCTCGCAGAGCGAGAGCGCCTCGAGCGTGCGCTTCGGTTGGCCGAACTGCGCCTTCAGCACCTTGAGCGCGATCAGGCCGGCGAGCGCGCCGAGCGTGCCGTCATAGCGGCCGCCGGGACGCTGCGTGTCGATATGCGAGCCGGAGACGATCGAGCCGCCCGGCCCGGAGCCCTGCAGCCGGCCCCAGACATTGCCGACCGCGTCGCGCGTGACGGCGAGGCCGGCCTCCTCGCACCAGGCCGCGTACTGGTCGGTCGCCTGCACCCATTCGGGCGAATAGACGGTGCGCCAGACGCCGGTGCCGGCATAGGCGCCGAACCGGCCCATCTCCATGATGTAGCGTTCCACCAGTTCGGGGTCGATGTGGATCTGGACGTCCTGCGCCACGGGCCTATCTCCGATGCTCGACGGGGGCAAATTGCGATGTGCTAGCGATCGTTCTGCTAATAGGATATCATTTCTTCTATAGATTGTTTGGATCAGCTAGGATGGGTCAAGCTCAAAGAGGCGGCGATGGACGCCGAAGGTTTGGTCAACTGCCGAACGGGCAGGCATGGCCGACGCCGGCGGAACGGTCTCGCCCTCGGGATTGGGTTGACGCCGGCCGTGTCGCGCTGGCATGCCCTTGAGGCATCGGCCGGACGGCACCTGGCCCGGCTGCAGGAAGGATCGTGAATGTCAGAGGAAGGCAAGCCGGCTTCGGGCGTGGGGCTCTACAAGTCGCAGCTCCAGCAGGAGGGCGCGCGCTGGTACCTGACCGCGCAGGACCTCGAACTGCCGAAGACGCAGGCGCCCGGCCTGGTGCCGGCGCTGGAGAACGCCATCGCGGTGATCGACTACATCAACCGCACGCCGCCCCACATCGCCTCGCTCGCCGAGATTTCCACTAATCTCGGAATCTCCAAGAGCCATTGCCACAACATCCTGAAGACGCTGACGCATTTCGGATGGCTGTCGTTCGACACCCGCGCCAAGACCTATGAGCTGCATGCCGGCATCATCGCCGCGGCGTCGTCGCTGATGGGTTCGCCACAGCTCGACCGCATCCGCGCCGAGCTGACGCAGTTGGTCCGCCGGATCGAGATCCCGGCGGTCCTGACCCAGCCGCAGCCGGACGACAGCTTCGTCGTCGTCGACAAGTTCAACGGCCCGCAGCAGATGGAGGTCTCGTTCCCGATCGGCCACCACATGCCGCGGGATTCGGTCGCCAACAGCCGCGCCTATCTCGCCTGGCAGCCGCAAGAGAAGATCGACCGCTGGATGGAGAGCTGGCAGCCGGTCCGCTACACCGCGGCGACGCTGACTTCGCCGGAGGCCGTGCGCGCCGAGATCGCCGCCACCCGCAAGCGCGGCTATGCCCGCAGCGTCGGCGAATTCACCGACGGACTGATGGCGCTCGGCATGCCGATCTTCAACCGCTTCGGCGAAGTCGCCTATGTCTTCACCTGCTCGGGCCTGCTCTCGGCGATGGCGCCGCGCGAGGAACAGCTTGCCCGCGAGATGGTCCGCGCCGCGGTCGCCGCAAACCAGGCGGTGCTCGGCCGCATGCCGCCCGACTTCCCGATGATCCAGGTGCCGCTGGCGATCGGCTGATCCGGCCGCCGGCGACGGCTTCGCCCGTCCGGCGCGGTCTGCACGGCCGCGCCCGCCCCTCCCTGTCTCCCCGCCCCGCCCGCGAACCCCGCCACCACCCGCGCCGCCGGGCTCGTGGGTAGCAATCCCGGCGCTTTTCGATTTCCGGTTGCCCAGAGTCGCAGCATTGCGCCGGCCCGGTCGCGGGCATTTGCACGAATGTTGAGCGAGCACAAAAATTGCGCGCCGACCGCGTTGACAGCTCCCATCCGTCTGATCTGTAGTGTCCGTGCCGTATGAGGCATGACGTTCTCTATAAAGAACGTATGCGACCGACGAATTACTCCGGAACACAACCCCGCCGGCGCCGAGGGCGCCGCAGCCTTCCTGGGAGACTGTCGATGATCCAACTATCCCGCCGCACCATGCTGATGAGCACCGGTGCCCTGGTTCTCGCAGCCGTCATGGCTGCCCCCTCCGGCGCGCTAGCGGCGGAGAAGGTCCTGAAGATCGGCCAGCTCGGCGTCATGAGCGGCCCGGAAGCCTCCTGGGGCCTCGTCAACAAGTTCTCGGCGCTCGCCACGGCCGAGATGTGGAACGAGAAGGGCGGCATCGAGATCGGTGGCGACAAGTACAAGATCGAAATCGTCTCGGTCGACGACCGCAACGATCCGAAGCTGACCGTCTCCGGCGCCGAGCGCCTGACCGGTGAAGGCATCAAGTACATCATCGGCCCGAACATGGACACGACGGCGACGTCGGTTCGGCCGATCGCCGAGAAGAACAAGGCGATGTACTTCCCCTATGCGTTCGCCCGCTCGCTCTACACGGCGCCGGCCGAGAACGCCGTGCTTGGCATGGTCGCGAGCTACCAGGTCGCGCCGGTCATGTACAAGATCCTCAAGGAAGAGCGCGGCGTGAAGAAGGTCGCCTTCATCGCCCGCAACGACTCCGACGGACTGCTGCAGCGCGACGAAGGCGTCAAGGTCGCCGAGGCCCTCGGTCTCGACATCGTCTCCAAGGACGACACCTACGAGGCCAGCATCACCGACTTCTTCCCGATCGTCGGCAATGTCGTCGCCAAGAACCCCGACCTGATCGTCATGTCGTCGGTCGCCCCGGCCCATGCGCCGCAGATCATGCGCGCCGCCCGCGAGATGGGCTACACCGGCTTGTTCGGCGCCGAATCCGCGCAGGACATGAAGATCATCAACGAGGTCGCCGGCGAGATGGGCAGCGGCCTGATCTCGATCGGCGGCGCGTCGACGCCGGAAATCCGCTCCCCCTACATGGAGGAGTTCATCGATCGCTACACCAAGATCGCTGGCGAATGGAACGACGAGGCCGGCACCAAGGCCTACGCGCTCGAGATGATCCTCGGCACGCTGCAGAAGGCCGGCCCGGCCGCCATCGACGACATCGAGGTGTTCAAGGCGGCGATCCCCGGATTCGAGATGAAGAACCCGTTCCTGAAGGAAGACGCGATGGTCAAGTATGTCGGCACCGCCGACTTCGGCCAGAAGCGCCAGATCGGCGTGCCAATGGTGATCACCGAGACCAAGGGCGGCGAACTCACGACGCTGTCGGTCGGCAGCGTCGAATAAGCGTGCCGCGCCCGGCCGGCCGGCTGCTGCCGGCCGGGTCCATGCCCCGCCTTCCTCAATCCAGGTCGGACGCCATGACCCAGATCCTCGTCAACGGCATGCTTCTGTCGGCGAACTACGCGCTGATCGCTCTCGGCATCACGCTGATCTTCAGCATCATGAACGTGCTCAACTTCGCGCACGGCCAGATGTTCATGATCGGCGGCTTCGTCGTCTACTACGCGGTCGTGGTGTGGGGCCTGCCCTTCCCGCTCGGGCTGCTTGGCGCCCTGGTGATCGTCGGCGTGATCGGCATGGTGCTCGAATCCGTCTTTTTCCGCCGCGTGATGAAGAACTCCTCACGCGAGGAGAACACCATGCTGCTGGCGGTCGGAACCGCCCTGCTGCTCGAGAATGTCGCGCTGTCGCTGTTCGGCGAGAAGCAGCGCGGCATCCCGCCGATCATCTCCGGCGTCTACAGGTTCGGCGACGCCTTCCTGCCGGCGAACCGCCTGCTCGTGCTCGGCATCTCGCTGGCGCTGATCGTGCTGGTGCTCCTCTTCGTCAACTATTCGCGCACCGGCCGCGCCATGCGCGCGCTCGCGCAGGACCGCACGGCGACCCTGCTGATGGGCGTCGACGTGCCGCGCATCTCGACGCTCGGCTTCGGCCTTGGCGCGGCGCTCGCCGGCATCGCAGGCGCGCTGCTCATCTCGATCTCCGGCGTCAATGCCGGCATCGGCACGGCGATTTCGACCAAGGCCTTCATCATGATCATGATCGGCGGCGCCGGCGTCATGTCGGGCGCGCTGCTCGGCGCCGTGACGCTCGGCTTCGCCGAGGCGCTTGGCTACGCCTTCTTCCCCGGTTCGGTCACCTACCTGATCATCTTCATCGGCCTGATCCTGTTCCTGCTGTTCCGGCCGCAGGGAATCATGGGCAAGCCGTGGGGCTGATCTTCCTCAATCTCTGGAAAGTGGAGACGTGACGATGGCTGCCGTCCTCGACGCCACCGCCGACACCGCCCCGAACCGCGGCGCGGCCGAGATGAGGCGGTTCCTCATGACCGCCATACCGCTGGCGATCGCCCTCTACGGCGTGCTGCCGCTGCTGGTCGGTGGCCAGCCCTACTGGCTCAACGTGCTGACCAATGCCTGCTTGCTCTCCTTCGGCAGCCTCGGCGTCTGGCTCACCTTCTCGATCGGCCGGGTCAACATCGCCCAGGGCGCCTTCGCCCTGATCGGCGGCTACACCACCGGCATTCTGACGACGATGCTGGGCTTCAACTTCTGGATCGCGCTGCCGCTGTCCGGCCTCGTCGCCGCAACCATCGGCATCCTGATCGGCTGGCCACTGCTGCGGCTGCGCGGCATCTACTTCGCCATGGTGACGCTGAGCCTCACGGAGGCGGCGCGGCTCGCCTTCGTGAATGCCGGCAGCGTGGGGCACGGCGTGCTCAACATCCCCAATCCGCCCGGCCTGAACTCGCCGCTCGCCTTCTATCTCTTCGCCGCCACCATGCTGCTCCTCGGCTTCTTCGCGATCTGGCGCCTGAACATCAGCCGGATCGGCTGGGTGTTCCGCTCGATGCGCCAGAACGAGGAACTCGCCGCATCGATCGGCATCGACGTCGCCCGCTTCCGCGTCCTCGCCTTCGCGATCTGCTGCTTCATGGGCGGCATCGCCGGCGGCTGTTTCGCCAGCCTGCAGCAGAACATCTACCCGCAGACCTACACGGTAGCGGATTCGATCAACTTCATGCTCTACTGCTTCCTCGGCGGGCTCGACTTCGTCCTCGGGCCGATCGTCGGCACCTTCACCCTGGTCGTCGCCTTCGAGCTGCTGCGCTCGATCCAGGAATACCAGGCGCTCGTCTACGGCATCCTGATGATCGCCGTCATGCTGTTCCTGCCGAACGGCCTGCTCAGCTTGCGCGCCCTGCTCTCCCGCCGCGCGGGAGGCGCCAGATGAGCATTCTCAAGGTCGAGGGCCTCACCAAGCAGTTCGGCGGCCTGACAGCGGTCAACAATGTCAGCTTCGACGTCGAGGAAGGCCAGGTCCTTTCGGTGATCGGCCCGAACGGCGCCGGCAAGAGCACACTTTTTAAGCTGATCTCCTCCTTCCTGACGCCGACCTCGGGCCAGGTCCGCTACCAGGGCGAGGTGGTGAGCGGGCTAAAGCCGCATCTCGTCGCCCGCAAGGGCATCGTCCGCACCTTCCAGGAAACGACGGTCTTCAAGGAGATGACGGCGTTCGACAATGTCGTCATCGGCCATCAGCTCGGCCAGAATGCCGGCCCGCTCGGCGTTTTCCTGTCGACCCGCGCCGCGCGCGCCGACGAGGCCCGCTTCCGCGAGAGCGCCGACGAGATCCTCGACTATCTCGGCCTTTCCCACGTCCGCAACGAACTCGCCCGCAACCTGCCGCACGGCTATCTGCGCTCGCTCGGCATCGCCATCGCCATGGCGGCGCAACCAAAGCTGCTCCTCCTCGACGAGCCTTTCGCCGGCATGAACGTCGACGAGACCGACCGTGCCGTGACCATGGTCGAGGGCATACGCCGCCGCGGCATCACCGTGCTGCTCGTCGAGCACGACATGCGCGCCGTCATGCGCATCTCCGATCGCATCGTCGTCATCAGCTTCGGCTCGAAGATTGCAGAGGGAACACCGGAAGAGATCCGCGCCAACGAGGCGGTGATCGAGGCCTATCTGGGCCAGGACGACGAAACGATCGGCCACTGAGCGGGACAGGAGACATCATGCGCTACTTCGAAGCCCGCAACCTGACCGTCAACTACGACAAGGTCTCGGCCGTCCGCGACGTCTCCATCGCCTTCGACGAGGGACAGGTGGTCTCGCTGATCGGCGCCAACGGCGCCGGCAAGTCGACGATCCTGAAGGCCGTGACCGGCCTGACGCGCCCGGCCGCCGGCGAGATCTGGTTCGAGGGCGAGCGGGTCGACCGCCTGCAGCCGGCCGAACTCGTGCAGCGCGGCATCGCCATGGTGCCCGAGGGTCGCCGCGTCTTCCCGCATATGAGCATCCGCGACAACCTGATGATGGGCGCCTATACGCGGCGCGACCGGGTCCAGGTGAGCAGCGATCTCGAACGCATCCTGACCCGCTTCCCGCGCCTGCGCGAACGCATCCGCCAGAACGCCGGCACGCTGTCGGGCGGCGAGCAGGAAATGCTGGTCATCGGCCGCGCGCTGATGACCAAGCCGAGGCTGCTGCTGCTCGACGAGCCCTCGCTCGGCCTCGCGCCGCTGGTCGTGCGCGACATCGCGCGGCTGATCCTCGAGGTCAACCGCGACGAGAAGGTCAGCGTCATCCTCGTCGAGCAGAACTCGCGCATGGCGCTCCGGATCAGCCAGTACGCCTACGTCATGGAGACGGGCGCCGTCGGCCTCGAGGGTCCCTCGGCCGAGCTGATCGACAACGACCACGTCAAGACACTCTATCTCGGCGGCTGACGAGCCGTCGGGCCCCCTCACGAACCAGGACCGCAAAATGGCCAGAAAACTGAACCTCGCCGTCGCCCAGCTGGGACCGATCGCGCGCGCCGAAACCCGGGGCCAAGTGGTGGCCCGCCTGATGGAGATGATGAAGGAAGCCAAGTCGCGCGGCGCCACCTTCGTCGTGTTCCCCGAGACGGCGCTCACCACCTTCTTCCCGCGCTGGTACATGGAGGATCAGGCCGAGGTCGACGCGTGGTTCGAGACCGAGATGCCGAATGCCGCGACGCGGCCGCTGTTCGAGCTTGCCGCCTCGCTCGGCGTCGGCTTCAACCTCGGCTATGCGGAGCTGATCATCGAGGACGGCAAGGTCCGCCATTTCAACACCTCGATCGCCGTCAACACCAAGGGCGAGATCGTCGGCAAGTATCGCAAGGTGCACCTGCCGGGCCACAAGGAATACGAGGCTTACCGACCCTGGCAGCACCTCGAGAAGCGCTATTTCGAGCCCGGCAATCTCGGCTTCCCGGTCTATGAGGTCGATGGCGCCAAGATCGGCATGTTCATCTGCAACGACCGCCGCTGGCCGGAGACCTGGCGCGTGATGGGCCTGAAGGGCGTCGAGCTGGTCTGCGGCGGCTACAATACGCCGACTCACAATCCGCCGGTGCCGCAGCACGATCACCTGAACTCCTTCCACCACCTGCTGTCGATGCAGGCCGGCTCCTACCAGAACGGCACCTGGGGCGCCGCCGCCGGCAAGGCCGGCATGGAAGAGGGCAGCATGCTGCTCGGCCATTCCTGCATCGTCGCGCCGACCGGCGAGATCGTCGCGCTCACCTCGACGCTCGGCGACGAGGTGATCACCGCCGTCTGCGATCTCGACGCCTGCAGCGACATCCGCAAGGAGATCTTCAACTTCAAGGCCCATCGCCAGCCGCAGAACTACGGCATCATCACCGAGCTCTGAGGCGCGGCCGCGCGGGAGATCCATCATGCATGTCGTCGTTCTGGGAGCGGGCGTCGTCGGCGTCACGAGCGCCTGGTACCTGTCGAGGGCCGGCCACGAGGTGACCGTCATCGAGCGGCATCCGGCGGCCGGCCAGGGCACCAGCTATGGCAATGCCGGCCAGATCTCCCCGGCGCTGTCCTCGCCCTGGGCGTTTCCGGGGCTCGTCCGCAAGGCGATCGGCTTCGCCTTCGCCAAATATCCGCCGCTGCGGTTCGGGCGCATGCCCGACCGCGACATGGCGACCTTCCTGTGGCGGATGTGGCGAGCCTCCGGCGCGTCGGACTATGTCAATTCGAAGCGCCACATGGTGCGGATCGCCGAATACAGCCGCGACTGTTTTCGCGAATTGCGCAGCGAGATCGGCATCGACTATGCCGGCCGCCAGCGCGGCCTGCTGGTCGCCTTCCGCGACGCGGCCCAGATCGCCGGCTACGACACCGACCTGAAGGTGCTGGACGAGCTCGGCGTGCCCTATCGCCGGCTCGGCCATGCCGACGTGATGGCGCGCGAACCCAATCTCTCGCCGCGCTCCGGCATCCTCGGCGGCGTGCTGCTGGAGACGGACGAGACCGGCGACTGCTACCGCTTCACCCAGGCGCTGGCGGCCGAGGCGGCGGCGCGTGGCGTGCGCTTCCGCCATGGCGAGGCCGTGCAGTCGCTCGTCACTGAGGGCGACAGGGTCCGTGCCGTCCGCACCGCCGCCGGCGAGATCGAGGCCGACGCTGTCGTCACCGCGCTCGGCGTCGCCTCGCGCGGCCTGCTCAGGCCACTCGGCATCGATCTCCCGATCTATCCGGTCAAGGGCTACTCGCTCACCATTGCCGCCGATCCCGACGCGGTCGGGCCGCGCTCCACTGTCGGCGACGAGACCTACAAGATCGGCATCACCAATCTCGGCGACCGCATCCGCGTCGGCGGCACGGCGGAACTCGCCGGCTACGACCTGTCGCGGCCGGAAGGCCGCTATGCCGGGCTGATCCACAGCCTTCGCCAGCTTTTTCCACGCGTGCCCGAGGGAGCGATCCAGACCGCCGAGCGCTGGTCGGGCCTGCGCCCGGTCACGCCGGACGGGCCGCCCCTGATCGGCCGGACGCGCTATTCCAACCTCTATCTCAACAGCGGCCACGGCACGCTCGGCTGGACGATGTCCTGCGGATCCGGACGCGTGCTGGCCGATCTCGTTTCCGGCGTGAAGCCGGAGGTCGAGCTTTCCCGCTTCAACCCGATCGCCGCCTGACATCCGGAGCACGCCATGAAGATCAAGGTCATCAACCCGAACACCACCTGGACCATGACGGAGAAGATCGGCGCGGCGGCGCGGGCCGTGGCGGCGCCCGGCACCGAGATCGTCGCGGTGTCGCCGAGCATGGGCCCGGTCTCGATCGAGGGTTTTTACGACGAAGCATTCGCCGCCATCGGCGTCATCGACGAGGTCCGGAAGGGCGAGGCAGAAGGCTGCGACGGCTATGTCATCGCCTGCTTCGGCGATCCGGGCCTAGCCGCGGCGCGCGAGATCGCGCGCGGTCCGGTTGTCGGCATCGCGGAAGCCGCGATGCATGCCGCCAGCCTGATCGGCAACGGTTTCACCATCGTCTCGATGCTGGAGCGGTCGCGGGCGACGATGGAGCATCTCGTCCACGCCTATGGCATGACCCACAAATGCCGCAACATCCGCATGACCGATTTGCCGGTGCTGGAACTGGAAGAGGAAGGCTCCAACGCGCAGGCGATCATCATCGAGGAATGCCGCCGCGCGCTGACGGAGGATCATGCCGACTCGGTGCTGCTCGGCTGCGGCGGCATGTCGGACCTGATGGCGCTGATCACGCGCGAGATCGGCGCGCCGGCGATCGACGGCGTCTCGTCCGGCGTCAAGCTGGTCGAGGCGCTGGTGTCGCTCGGCCTCGGCACCTCGAAGCGGCAGGGATACGCGAAGCCGATCGCCAAGCCCTATACGGGCCAGTTCGCGCCCTTCGCGCCCGTGGCTTGAGGGCAAGGCGATGAAAGCGATCGGCGTCGACGTCGGCGGCACGTTCACCGACCTCGTCTACTGCGACCTCGCGAGCGGTCGGGTCGAGATCCACAAGGTTTCGACCACGCCCGACGATCCGTCGCGCGGCGTGATTCAGGGTGTGATCGAGCTCTGCGCCGCCGCCGGCGTGGAAACCGGCGAGATCGACTACGTGTTCCACGGCACGACGACGGCCACCAACGCGGTGCTGGAGCACAAGGGTGTCGTCGCCGGCATGATCACCAATGAGGGTTTTCGCGACATCATCCATATCGGTCGCCATCAGCGCGTCCAGCACTACTCGATCCGGCAGGAACTGCCGTGGCAGGACCGGCCGCTGGTCAAGCGGCGGCACCGCAAGACGGTGGGCGGCCGTCTGGCGCCGCCAACCGGCGCCGAGCTGGAGCCGCTCGACGAGGAAGCGGTGCGCCGGGCGGCCGAGGAACTGAAGGCCGAGGGCGTGCAGTCCGTCGCCATCTGCTTCCTGTTCTCCTATCTGAACCCCGCGCATGAAAACCGCGCCCGCGAGATCGTCGCGGAGATCATGCCGGACGCCTTCGTCACCACCTCGTCCTTCGTGTCGCCGCAGTTCCGCGAGTTCGAGCGCTTCACCACCGCGGCGCTGGCCGCCTTCATCGGCCCGAAGGTCCGCACCTATATCGAGCATCTGGAGACGGCGCTGAAATCCGCCGGCCTCGAAGGCGAGCTGCGCATCATGGCGTCGAATGGCGGCGTCGCCACCGCCGGCATGGTCTCCGACAAGCCGACGCTGACGCTGCTCTCCGGCCTCGCCGCCGGCGTGCTCGGCGGCGCCTGGATCGGCGAACTGGCCGAGCGCAAGCGCCTGATCACCTTCGACATCGGCGGCACCAGCGCGGATATCGGCATCATCGTCGACGGCGTCTATGCCGAGACGGATGCCCGCTCCACCTCGATCGCCGGCTTCCCGCTGCTCTCGCCGATGATCGACATCCACACGATCGGCGCCGGCGGCGGCTCGATCGCCCATCTCGATCGCGGCGGCGCCTTCCGCGTCGGGCCGAAGAGCGCCGGCGCCGTGCCGGGCCCCGCCGCCTATGGCCGCGGCGGCAGCGAACCGACCGTGACGGACGCCAATCTCGTGCTCGGCCGGCTCGACGCCGAGGATTTTCTCGGCGGCGGCATGAAGCTCGATGCGGCCGGCTCCGCCCGCGTCATCGGCGAGCTGGCGACGACGCTCGGCCTCGGCCCCGAGGAAGCGGCCGAGGGCGTGCTCACCGTGATCAACAGCAACATGGCGAACGCGATCCGCTCGCGCACCGTGCAGAAGGGCATCGACCCGCGCGGCTTCGCCCTCGTCGCCTTCGGCGGCGCCGGGCCGCTGCATGGCGCCGAGGTGGCGGCGATGCTCGGGATCGGCGAGGTAATTGTGCCGCCATTTCCGGGCATCACCTCGGCCATGGGCCTGCTCACTACCGACGTCAAATACGACGCGACGCGGACGCAGTTCCAGGTCTCGGGCGCCGTCGACCTCGACCGCCTCAACGCCGACCTCGCCGGCATGGAGGCCGATCTCGCGGCGCAGTTCCGCGCCGACCGCATCGAGACCGCCGACATGGAATTCAAACGGATCGGCGACCTCCGCTATGTCGGCCAGGGCTACGAGCTGAAGATCCCGCTGCCGGCCGGCCCGATCGACACGGAGGCGCTCGCCGGCGTCTTCGACGCCTTCCATCGGGCGCATACGGCCGAATACGGCCACGCCTTCGCGGCGAGCCCGATCGAGATCGTCAACATCAAGGTGAGCGGCATCGGCCGCATCCAGAAGCTCCGCGAGCTGGCGGAGCCGCAAGGCACCTCGGTGGCGGCGGCGAAGGTCCGCACCGGCCCCTGCGCCTTCCGCGTCGACGGCGTGCTCGCGACCTTCGAGACCGCCTTCTACCACCGGCCGCTGCTGCCGGTCGGCGAGGCGTTCGAGGGGCCGGCGATCGTGCTGCAGAAGGACAGCACCACCGTCGTTCCGCCCCGCGCCCGCGCCGTGGTCGATCGCTCGGGCAGCCTCATCATCACGCTCGGAGGTGCCGCATGAACGCGCCCGCAACCATCCGGCCGTCGACGGCCGACCGCATCGATCCGATCACCGCCGCCGTCATCCAGGGCGCGCTCGAAAACATCGCGATCGAGATGGGCCACAAGCTCATGCGCATGAGCTATTCGAGCATCATCCGCGAATCCGAGGATTTCGGCGCCGCGCTGACGGACGCCGACGGCAACCAGCTCTGCGAATGCAAGATGAGCACGCCGCTGCAGTCGGGCCCGATCCCCGGCTATATCCGCGGCATCAAGCGGGCGCTCGCCGCGCGCGGCGAAACCATCCGCCCCGGCGACGTCATCATGCACAACGATCCCTATGGCGGCGCCTCGCACGGGCCGGACGTCTCCTTCACCGTGCCGATCTTCGTCGACGGGGCGCTCGCCGCCTTCTCGGTGACGACGGCGCACCATCTCGACATCGGCTCGGCGACGCCGGGCAGCGCCGGCATCGTCGATGCGGTCGACGCCTATGCCGAGGGACTGCAGTTCAAGGCGATCAAGGTCTCCGACGAGGGCCGGGTCAACCGCGCCGTCTGGCAGATCCTGCGCGACAACATCCGCGCGCCGCAGCTCGTCGTCGGCGACATGGAGGCGCAGATCAAGGCGGCCGAGATCGGCGCCGAGCGCTTCCTGGCGCTTGTCGGGCGCTACGGCATGGAGCAGATCACCGCCGCGGCGGACCATCTGATGGACTATTCCGAGCGGCTGATGCGCGACGCGATCCGCGCCCTGCCGGACGGCACCTATGCGGCCGAGACCCGGATCGACGGCTTCCTCGACGATCCCAACCCGGCGCGGCGCGACCTGCCGATCAAGGTCGCCGTGACGGTCGCGGGCGACGAGATCACCGTCGACCTGACCGGCACCGCGCCGCAGGTCTCCGACCGGCCGATCAACATGCCGTTCGAGGGCACGGTCGATTGCGCCATCTGGCTGACGCTGCGCTCGATCCTGCTCGACAGCGCGCTCTATGGCGACGTGCCGCAGAATGCCGGCCTGACGCGCCCGATCACCATCGTCGCGCCGAAGGGCTGCCTGGCCAATCCGATCTTCCCGGCGCCGACCATCGCCCGCTTCACGCCCGGCAACGCCATGGCCGACACGCTGATGCGGGCGTTGAGCCAGATCGTGCCGGAGCAGGTCAGCGCCGGCGTCGGCAATCTCCGCGTCGTCTCCTTCTCCGGTCTGCAGGAAGGCCGGCACTGGGTGCACATGGAGATCTTCGAGGGCAGCTATGGCGGCCGCTTCGGCCTCAACGGCATGGACGCCGTCGACACGCTTTATGCCAACACGCGCAACAATCCGATCGAGGACATCGAATCCCACCTGCCGATCCGCGTCGACCGCTACGAGCTGCGGAACGATGCGCCGGCGGCCGGCCAGTGGCGCGGCGGCATCGGCTCGGTGCGCGAGTTCACGCTGCTGTCCGACGGCGCCTTCTCGATCGAGGGCGACGGCCACAGCCAGCGGCCCTGGGGCCATGAGGGCGGCGAGGCCGGGCGGCCCGGCGAGCTGACGCTCGAACGGGCCGATGGCGGCACAGAGATCCTGCCCTCCAAGGTGCCCTACCACGAGGCACGCCATGGCGACCGCGTGCTGGCGCGCGGCCCGAATGGCGGCGGCTATGGCGATCCGCTGAAGCGGGAGCCGGCTGCCGTGCTCGACGACGTGCTCGACGGCCATCTCGACGTCGCGCAGGCGGCGGCGCTCTATGGCGTCGCCATTCGCGACGGCGCCGTCGACGACGCGGCGACGGCGGCGCTCCGCCAGCAGCGGGCGGCGTGAGGGAGATGGACACCATGCGCGCGATGCTTCTCTCCGCCGCGAACGGAGCGCCGGAATCGCTCGCCGTCGTCGAGGTGGCGAAGCCGGAGCCGGGCCCCGGCGAAGTGCTCGTCGAGGTCGCCTATGGCGGCTGCAATTTCGCCGACACCATGATCTGGCGCGGCACGTATCCGCATCCCAAGGGCTTTCCCATGGTGGCCGGGCTGGAGATCGCCGGCCGGGTCGTCGCCGTCGGCGCCGAGGTCGCGGACGTCCGGGTCGGCGACCGCGTCGCGGCCTTCCTGGAGGATGGCGGCGGCTTCGCGGAGTTCTGCGTCGTGCCGGCGGAACGGATCATTCCGCTGCCCGACGCCATTCCCTTCGATGTCGCGGCCGCCTTCCCCGTCCAGGCGCTGACCGCCTGGCACATGCTGCATACCGTCTCGACGACACGGCCGGGCGATCTCGTGCTCGTGCATGCGATCGGCGGCGGCGTCGGCCTCTATCTGACGCAGCTCGCCGTGATGGCGGGCGCCACCGTCGTCGGCACGGTCGGCACCGCCGGCAAGGAGCGGAAGGCGCTCGACTATGGCGCGGCGCTGGTCGTGAACCGCAACGAGGCCGATTTCGTCGCGGAGATCCAGCGTTTCACCGGCGGCAGGGGGCTCGACAAGATCGTCGATTCCACCGGCGCCGGCATCCTCGACGCGAGCTTCGCGCTGATGCGCGATCTCGGCCACGTCGTCAGCTTCGGCGAGGCGGAAGGACGGCCCCTGCCCAATCTCTGGGAACGACTGGTGCGCAAGTCGCTCACCTTCACGCGCTTCCATCTCGGCCACGCGCCCTTCGGCGCGCCGGCCTGGAAGGCGGGCATCGACGCCGTGACCGCCGCCGTGGCGGACGGCTCGCTCAAGGTCCCGGTCGAGGCCGTCTTCCCGCTCGATGAGGTGGCGGCGATGTACCGGCGGCTCGAATCCCGCGAGGTCGCCGGAAAGCTCGTCCTTGCCGTCAATCCGGCGCTGTGAGCGGGAACCCGCAGCCGGGCTCGACCGGGCAGGGAAACTGACGTAGCGTCTCGATCGCTCCCGCAGGGATGACGACCGCCGACGGCCGGAACTCGCGGGGATGGCGCGATCGCGAGGCAGCACGCATGCCCTATGCCGAGCTGAAGGACCTGCCGGCCGCCGTGCGCGACCACCTGCCGATCCACGGCCAGGAGATCTTCCGCGCGGCCTTCAACCACGCCTGGGACGAATATGCGTCTCGCGGCGACGGGGAGCGCGAGGAGATCGCCCGCCGGGTCGCCTGGGCCGCCGTCAAGCACAAGTACCGTAAGGACGGCGATCGATGGATCGCACTCTGACCGCGGCGAGGCAGGCTGCCCCGACGCCCGTTCCCCAACCCGTGCCCGACGCGTTCTGGACGCTTCCCGCCGACGCCCTGCTGCACGCCCTCGAGGCCCGGCCGGACGGCCTCTCGACGGCGGAGGCCGACGAGCGGCTGCGCCGCTTCGGGCCCAATCTCGCCGTAACGACGACGCGCTCCTCCCTGCCCGCCAAGCTCGCCAAGCGCATCGTAGAGCCGCTGATCGCCATCCTGCTCATCGCCGCCGCCATTTCCGGCGCGACCGGCGACTGGCAGAGCTTCCTCATCATCGTCGCCATCGTCTTCGGTTCGATCGGGCTCGACATCGCCCAGGAACGGCAGGCCGAGAAGACGGTCGAGGCGCTGAAGCGCTCCGTCGCGGTGACGGCGTCGGTTCGACGCGACGGCAGGGTCGCGGAACTGCGGGTCGAGGAAATCGTCCCGGGCGACGTGATCGAGCTGCACGCCGGCGAACTCGTTCCCGCCGATGGCCTGCTGCTGAGCGGACAGGGTGTGCTCGCCAACGAGGCGATCCTGACGGGCGAGCCCTATTCCGTCGAGAAACGGCCGGGAACGGCAACCGGGGAGGCGCTCTCGGACGCGTCCAACGCGCTTTTCGGGGGCACCAGCCTCGTCGGCGGCGAGGCGGTCATGCTGGTGACGGAGACCGGGCGCAACAGCCGCTTCGGCGCCATTTCCACCTCGCTGCAGGAACGGGAGCCACCGACCGCGTTCGAGCGCGGCGTCCATTCGCTCGGCATGCTGATCCTGCGCCTGACCGGCTTCCTCGTGCTGTTCGTGCTGCTGACGCAGATGATCCAGCACGGCCTGTCGCTGGAGAGCTTCCTGTTCGCGGTCGCCCTCGCCGTGGGCCTGACACCCGAACTGCTGCCGATGGTGATGACGGTGACGCTGGCGCGCGGCGCCGCCCGCATGGCGGCGCGAAAGGTGGTGGTGAAACGGCTGAGCGCCATCCACGATTTCGGCGCCATGGACGTGCTGTGCACCGACAAGACCGGCACCCTCACCGAGGCGCGGATCGCCCATGTCGGCAGCTTCGGCCCGGACGGCAGCGACAGCCCCCGCGTCACCGAGCTGATCCGCCTCAACAGCCGGTTCGTCTCCGGCCTGCACAGCAATCTGGACGATGCCATCCTCGCCGACCCCGCGCCGGCGGTCCCGCAGGCCTGCAGCCGCATCGACGACGTACCCTTCGATTTCGAACGGCGCCGGGCTTCGGTCCTGCTGTCCCGGGGGGCCATGACGGAAATCGTCACCAAGGGCGCGCCGGAAGCGCTGCTCGCGCTCTGCACGGAGGTCGAGCAGGCGGATGGCACGACGGCGCCGCTCGACGATGCCGAGCGCGCCCGCATCGCCGGCTGGATGGACCAGCAGGGCCGCCAGGGCCTGCGCCTGCTTGGCGTGGCCCGCCGGGCCATGCCGGCGGCTTGCCGGACGATTTCCGCAGCGGACGAGGCCGGGCTCGTCTTCGTCGGCTGCGCCGCCTTCATGGACCCGCCAAAAGCGTCGGCGACGGAAGCCGTTGCCCGCCTGGTCAAGGCCGGCGTCCGGGTCAAGATCATCTCGGGCGACGCCGCGCCCGTCGTGCAGCATCTGGTCGAGACGCTGCGCCTGCCGACGCGGGGACTGCTGGCGGGCGAGGCGATCGCCACCCTGACCGACGCGGCGCTCGCGGAAAGGGTAGAGGAGACCGACCTCTTCGTCCGCATCGCGCCCGACCAGAAAGGGCGCATCGTCCGGGCGCTGCGGCTCCGCGGCCATACGGTCGGCTTCATCGGTGACGGCATCAACGACGCCCCCGCCATCCACGCCGCGGATGTCGGCCTTTCGGTCGATGGCGGCACGGACGTCGCGCGCGAGGCCGCCGACATCATCCTGCTCGCGCCCGACCTGGGCGTGCTGGCGGACGGAGTGGAGGAAGGCAGGCGGACCTACGCCAACATCATGAAATATGTCCGCATGGGCACGAGCTCGAATTTCGGCAACATGCTGTCAATGGCGCTCGCCTCGCTGGTGCTGCCCTTCCTGCCGCTGGCGCCGTTCCAGGTGCTGCTGAACAACCTGATCTACGACGTCTCGGAAATCGGCATTCCCTTTGACACGGCGGATCCGGAAATGCTGTCACAGCCGCATCGCTGGGACATGCACGAAGTGCTGCGCTTCACGCTGATCATGGGGCCGCTCTCCTCGCTGTTCGACATCGCGACCTTCATGATCCTGCTCTATGGCTTCGGCGCCCAGGTCGAGATGTTCCGCACCGCGTGGTTCGTCGAATCGATCGCGACCCAGATCCTGGTCATCTTCATCATCCGCACGGCGAAACCCGCCTGGACCAGCCGCGCCCATCCGGTGCTGGTGGCGACGTCACTCGGCGGGCTCGCCGTCGCGCTCCTTCTTGCGCTGACGCCGCTCGGCCATTTCATCGGCTTCGTCGCCCTGCCCGCGCCGCTGCTGGCGACGATCGTCGCGATCGTCGTCCTCTATCTCGTTGCTGCCGAAATGCTGAAGCGGATCGCCATGCGACAGGTCGGGCCCGCCCGCCGGAGGGGAAGAACCCGCCGCGCGCCGTGACGGGATCGCACGCCGGCCGGGCTTTTCAAGCGCCGGGGGCCGGCATCGCGCCGGCCATGCGGCCGAGGCAGCGGGACTGATCCAGCGGCCTGCCCAGCTCCTCGTAGCGCGCCGCCGCTTCCGCGAAGGCGGCGAGCGCCCGAACCTTGTTGGACTGCGCCTGGCGCTGGATGCCGCGCGCCTCCCAGAGCGCCGCCGCCCAGGGGCCGCCCTGCCACATGCCGGCGATGCGCTCGGCCTCGTTCAGCCGGCGGTCGACCTGGTCCAGCTCGCCCGCCTCGGTCAGCGCCACGGCAGAGGCGATGCGCAGCGCCATCGAGCAGGGCTGGCAGGCGCCCGGCGTCAGCAGCCGGTCGCCGGTCAGGATCGCCTCCTCGACCTTCTCCGGCGTCGTCGCCGCCCGGACCGCCAGCGCCTGCAGGCGCAGCAGCAGATGGTTGGAAAGCCAGGATTGCGCAGCGTCGGCGAGCGCGCGCTGGATCAGCCGGCCGGCCTGCCATTTCTGGCCGCGCGCCAACGCGATCTCGGCCAGCCGCTCCAGCACGAGCACCCGGCCCGACAGCGCGTTGGCGCCGACATGCAGCCGCTCGGCCTCGGTCAGATATGTTTCCGCCTCGTCGAGCGCGCCGGCGCAGCGGGCGATCTCGCCGAGGATCAGTCCGGCCAGGGCGCGGCCGGCGATCGAGTCGGCGTCCTCGGCGACGCACATCAATTCCTGCGCCGATGCGGCGATCGCAGCGTGCCCCTTGGCGTCGCAGAGGCAGAATTCGGCGAGGCAGAGATGCCCGTCGAAGACGGATGGAACGAAATCGTCGCGGCTGCGCACCCATTCGGTGAATTCGCTACGGAACAGCTGCGGCCAGCGTCCCTGCATATGCGCCGTCAGGCCGAGAACCGCGCCCGCCTCGCCAACCTCGCGGGCAAGCCCGCCATCGAAAGCCTGCGCGCGCGTCTCGCGCGCGAGCTCCGCCGCCTTGTCGAACTCGCCGCTTTGCAGATGCACCAGCGCCCAGGCGATCGAGGCGCGGATGCGCTCGACCGGCGACGCCGGCCCAGCGCCGGAAAGCGCCAGCGCCCGCTCGTAGAGCTCGATCGAATCCTTGCTCGGGCCGACGCCGAGCTCGACATGCAGCCGCTCGCGCAACTGGTCGAACTGGCGGATCGCCTCGGCGCGATTGCCGGCGTCGAGCGCCGCCTGCATCAGCGCGCGCTGCGCCTCCTCGTCGGTCGGATAGAGGGCGATCAAGCGACGCCAGAGCCGGCCCGTGCGCAGCACCGACGCATAGAGCTCCTGCAATCGCTCCCGCGGGCCGTCCAGCCATTCCAGGAAGCGGTCGTCGGGCAACAGCACGCCGCCATAGAGATCGGCCGCCGCCTCGCATTCGGCCAGATCGCCGCTGCGCAGCGCCTGCTTCGCCGCCGCCTCGAAACGCTCGATGTCGGTCTCGAGCTCGACCTCGTCGGCGAAGGCGACGATCTCCTTGTTGACGGTGATCAGGTCATGCGCGCCCATGGCGCGGCGGGCGAAATGGATCGCCTTGCGCAGGCTCGCGCCGGCGAGCTCGACATCCTGCTCCGGCCAGAACGCCTCCATGATCTGCTCGCGATGAAGCCTGTGCTGCGGCGAGATGGCGAGCAGCTTGACGAGGGCGGCGGCGCGATCGCGCTTCCAGGCGGCCGAGGGAACTTCCTCGCCCTCGACGCGGACGGCGAAACGCCCCAGCGATTGAATGAAAAGCTGCACCCTGCATCCCCTGCCAGCCACGGTTCCGACGTCCGATCGCCTTCGCCGCAGCGATTTTTTCGCCAGGGAACGCTCGCGGAACAGCGCATTCGTATCCTGCCCCCATCGACGCATTCAACCAGAAAGGGAACCATCATGTCGCTCCGCATCAACGATCTCGCACCGGACTTCACCGCCGAGACCACCCAGGGTCCGATCTCGTTCCACGAATGGCTCGGCAAGGACTGGGGCATCCTGTTCTCGCACCCGAAGGACTACACGCCGGTCTGCACCACCGAGCTCGGCTACATGGCCCGCCTGAAGCCGGAATTCGACAAGCGCGGCGTCAAGATCATCGGCCTCAGCGTCGATCCGGTCGACAAGCATGCCGGCTGGGCCAAGGATATCGGCGAGACACAGGGCGTCGCTCCGAACTTCCCGATGATCGGCGACCCGACGCTCGCCGTCTCCAAGGCCTATGACATGCTGCCCGCCGCCGCCGGCGACAGCTCCGACGGCCGCACGGCCGCCGACAACCAGACCGTGCGCAACGTCTACGTCATCGGGCCGGACAAGAAGATCAAGCTCGTGATCTCCTATCCGATGACCACGGGCCGCAACTTCGACGAGGTGCTGCGCGTCATCGACTCGCTGCAACTGACCGCCAAGCACCGCCTCGCCACGCCGGTGAACTGGAAGCCGGGTGACGACGTCATCATCGCCGGTTCGGTGTCCAACGACGAGGCGAAGCAGCTCTACCCGCAGGGCTGGAAGGAGCCGAAGCCCTATATCCGCATCGTGCCGCAGCCGGTGCTGACCTGATCCCAGAAGGGCGCAGCGGGGACGGCAGGTCCGTCCCCGCCCCGACAGCGACGACGGCCCGCCCGGTTCCGGGACGTGCTACGCTCGCTTCGTTTCGCTGCGCTCGGCTCAATCCCCTTTGCGAATGATGGAGCGGACCATGATCTTCCGACAGCTCTTCGACAGCGTTTCCGGCACCTACACCTATCTTCTCGCGAGCCGCCCGGGCGGCGAGGCGCTGATCATCGATCCCGTGCTCGAGAAGGTCGACCGCTACCTGCAGCTCGTGCGCGAACTCGACCTGAAGCTGGTCAAGGCGGTCGATACGCATCTGCACGCCGACCACATCACCGGCCTCGGCGCGCTCCGCGACCATACGCACTGCATCACCGTGATGGGCGAGCAGACCAAGGCCGACGTGGTCTCGATGCGGGTCTCGGACGGCGACCGCATCACCATCGAGGGCCTGAGCCTCGACGCGCTCTACACGCCGGGCCACACCGACGATTCCTATTCCTATGTGATGGGCGGGCGCGTCTTCACCGGCGACACGCTGCTGATCCGCGGCACCGGCCGCACCGATTTCCAGAACGGCGATCCGCGCGCCCAATACGATTCGATCTTCAACAAGCTGCTGCGCCTGCCGGACGAAACGCTGCTCTACCCCGCGCATGACTACAAGGGCGACACGGTTTCCACCATCGGCGAGGAAAAGCGCTTCAATCCGCGCCTCCGCGTGAAGTCGATCGACGAGTATGTCGACCTGATGAACGGCCTCAACCTGCCCAATCCGAAAATGATGGACGTCGCGGTGCCGGCCAATATCCGCATCGGCCTGCATCAGGACGACATCGCCCGCAAGGGCTGGGCGGTCTCGGCGAAGCAGGCGATGGACATGCGCGGCCGCAGCGACGTGACGCTGGTCGACCTGCGCGAGAAGGCCGAGCGCGAACGGCACGGCGTCATCCCCGGCACGCTCCATGCGCCCTACCCCGCGCTGCAGGAAAACCTCGGCGTCGGCGGCATGCTGCATGCGCTGGCCGTCGATGGCGGCAAGCGGATCGTCTTCTACTGCGCCTTCGGCGAGCGCTCGGCCATGGCCGTGCAGGCGGCGCAGGATGCCGGCATCGGCACCGCCCGCCACATCGAAGGCGGCTTCGACGCCTGGAAGAAGGCCGGCGGCCCGATCGGGGCCTGATCCATCGACGCGCCTTCAGGGAACCAGGACGGCCGCGCCCTGGAACCGGCCGGCGCGCAGGTCGGCCAGCGCTTCGTTCGCCCGCGCCAGCGGATAGACGGTGGTCGTCGTGCGCACGCCGGCGCGCGGCGCGACCGCCAGGAAATCGATCGCGTCCTGGCGGGTGAGATTGGCGACCGAAACCAGCTGCCGTTCCTCCCAGAGCCATTCATAGGGAAAGCCCGGTATGTCGCTCATGTAGATGCCGCCGCAGACGACGCGGCCGCCCTTGCGGACGGCGCGGAGCGCCAGCGGCACCAAAGCACCGACGGGCGCGAACAGGATCGCCGCGTCGAGCGGCTCCGGCGGCGATTCCTCCGAACTCCCCGCCCAGACGGCGCCGAGCGACCGCGCCATCTGCTGCGCCGCCTCGTCGCCGGCGCGGGTGAAGGCATAGACCTCGCGCCCCTGAAAGCGGCAGACCTGCGCCAGGATGTGGGCGGCGGCGCCGAAACCATAGAGGCCGATCCGCCTGCCCGCGCCGGCAATGACGAGCGAGCGCCAGCCGATCAGCCCGGCGCACATCAGCGGCGCCGCCGCGACCGGATCGTCGAAGCCCACGAGCGGAAAGGCAAACTGCGCATCCGCCACCACATGGGTGGCGAAGCCGCCATTGCGCGTGTAGCCGGTAAAGAGCGGCTCGTCGCAGAGGTTTTCCTGCCCGGCCCGGCAATAGGGACAGTGGCCGCAGGTATGCGCCAGCCATGGCACGCCGACGCGCGCGCCGAGCGCCGGCGCCGTCACGCCCGGCCCCAATGCGTCGACGATACCGACAATCTCATGGCCTGGAATGATCGGCAGCTTCGGATCGGTGAGGTCGCCGTCGACGACATGCAGATCGGTCCGGCAGACGCCGCACGCCTCGACGCGCACGCGGATCTCGCCGGGACCGGGAACCGGATCCGGCCGCGTCTCCTCCACCAGCGGCCGGCCGACCGCGCGAAGCACCATCGCCCTCATGGCAGCCGCCTCGCATCGGCAAACCGGGCGTCGCGGGAGACGGGCCTTCCTGCTGCATCGACCAAGACCGACATCCTTCGGGCTATCCGACGAGCATTCAGCGCCGGCTGGCCGCTGGATGCAAGCGCACCGACTGGGCAGGCGATCAGCGGGGATACGCAGAACCGAACGTCTCGCTAGGCCGGCTCCGGAGGTTCCGGCCGCGCGGAACGCTGGCGCACATGCGTGCGGGCAAGATAGGCATCCTCGAGGCTGGCGAAGATCATGCCGGAGCCGATCCGCGCCGAGACGCCGGCCCGATCGAGCAGGGCGCGCACATCGGCATGCATTTCCGCGAGGCCGAGGGTGACGTTGGTCGCGGCGAGCTCGTTACGCAACTCGTCGAGCATCGCCGCAGCGGAGCTGTCGAGCTGCGGGATGGCGCTCGCATCCACCACCAGCCATGTGCCGTCGCCGGCTTGCTCGCGGGCGATCCGCTCCAGCCGGGACTTCACATAGTCGCTGTTGCAGAACAGCAGGCTGCCCTGGATCAGGCAGACGGTCATGCCCGGAACGGGCTGGGAGCCCTGGAAGCGATGCAGCTTGTAGAAGCCTTCGCGACCCGGGATGCGCCCCAGCAGCGCGTCGCGCGGGTACATGAGCTTCTGCATCAGATAGACCAAGGTAGCGCCGATGGCGATGACGACGCCGTTGAGCACGCCGAGGCCGATCGGCCCCCACATGGCGATCAGGGCGAAGACGAACTCGGCCCGGCTGATGCGCCAGAGATTGCGGAGTTCCGTCAGATCGATGAGGCTGAGCGCGGTGGCCGCCAGGATGGCGCCAAGCGCCGGAATCGGGATGACGGCAAGCGCCCCGGTCAATAGCAACAGCGCGAGGCCAAGTGTCGACGCGGCGATCAGGCTGACCAGTTGCGTACGGCCGCCGATGGTCGCGTTGACGGCGGTGCGCGAATCCGAAGCCGATACGGCGAAGCCGCCGCAAAGGCCGGCGGCGATGTTGGCGGCGCCGAAGCCGGTCAGCTCGCGGTTGGGATCGACGGCATAGCCGCCGCGCACGGCGAAGCTTCGCGCCGTCACGATGCCCGAGCCGAAACAGACGAGGAAGATGGCGCCGGATCCGAGCAGGAGCGCCGGCAGCATGCTCATCGATATGCGCGGCAAGGACAGCGACGGCAAGGCCGCCGGCACGTCGCCGACGACGGCGATGCCGTGCCCGGCGAAATCGAACAGGTAGGAGAGCAGCGCCGAGACGATGATGACCAGCACCGGCCCGGGGATCGGCGATCGCAGGCGCTTCGCGACCAGGAGCAGCGCGAACATGACGAAGCCGAGGACGAGCGTCGGCCCATGGATCGCGTGCGCCTCGCGGAACAGTTCGACGATCGGCGCCACGAGGCCGTCGGCAGAGATGTCGAGCCCGGTGAAGCGGTCGATCTGGCCGATCAGGATCGAGACCGACACGCCAGCGAAGAAGCCGGTGAGGATCGGGCGGGAAAGAAAGCTCGCCAGCATGCCGAGGCGCAGGATCCGGGCGAGCAGGCAGAGCAGCCCGACGCCGAGGGCGAGCGCCGCCGCCACGCCGACGCGGTCGGCCGGCGTGGCGGCCCCGCCCGCCAGCACGTTCGACAGCACGGCGGCGAGGATCGTCACCGTGGCGGCGTCCGGTCCGACGATCAGTTGCCGCGACGGGCCCAGAAGCGCATAGGCGACCAGCGGCCAGATGCTGGCATAGATGCCGGTCTCGGGCGGCAATCCGGCAATCGCCGGATAGGCGATGGCGCTGGGCAGCCCGACCGCGGCAACGGCGAGGCCGGCGGAGATGTCCTCCTTCAGCCAGGCGGGGCGATAGCCGGCGAGGCCGGCGAGAAGCGGCAACCGCCAGCGCCGGCCCTGCGAAACGAGGGGTCGATCGCCACTCATGGCCGCGGCCCTTTCAACGCTTCGTTCGAAAACGCCCTGGCCGGCCGGGGATCGGAAATGACGGTCTTCGGGGAATGAGCTGCAAGCGCCACCTGCGCCTCCTCCGCATGCCCAATCTGCGAGACCGCTGCCGTGCAGGCGTCAGCCGCGCAACACTCCGCAGCATAGGCCTCCGCGGCGGAATCGTGTCAGAATTTTACCAGCGCGCCGCCGAAGATCGCCTGGCCCCTGTCGAAGGAGAGGCTGGCCTCGTCATAGGAATAGGTCCGCCACAGCAGCCAGAGCTTGAGATTGGCGGCGTCGACGTTCTGCACCGCCGCGATGCCGATCGAGCTGCTGTCCGAGCTGGCATTGGCGATATCGCTGCCGAGGTAATAGTCGATCGAGAAGGCGGTGCTGCCGGCGTCGAAGAAGGCGTGCTCGTAGCCGAGCTTGGCATAGCCGTAATAGCCGGTGGGTCCTGCGGCGTCCTGCTCGCCGGCGGCGACCGTGATGCTGATGCCGCTCGGCTTGTGCAGCGCCGAGAACGAACCGTCGAAGCGGGTCGATTCGTTCTGGTCGTTGCGCGACAGCCCGACCGCGCTCGCGACCTCGACGTCGCCGAAAGTGCCGGCATAGGTCGCCGCGACGTCGTACATCGGCTTCGGATCGCTGACGAGCCAGTCATAGCCATAGGAAACCTGCACGCCAAAGCCGCCGAAGGTCGGCGTGTCGTAACGGATGCGGAACTTGCGGCTGAGGCCGTCATAATCGTTGAAGGCGTCGCCGACCGTGACGTCGGAAAGCGCGCCGCCGGGGGCGCGGAAAAAATAGCCGCCAGCCGTGTCGGAGACGCTCGCATAGGCGATGACGGTCGTGCCGGATTTGTCGACCTCGGCCGTCCCGTCGCTCGCCATGCTGCCTTGGCCGAGCCAGAGCTTGCCGTAGCTCTTGTTGCTGATCGCCGCCTCGGCCTTGCGGATGTCGCCCTGATCGAAACTCCATTCGGGCCGGTCGTCGAGCTGGCTGACGACGTTGGAGGCGAGCGGCTGGTACTCGACCTCGAAAATGGCCTCGAACCTCCAGTCGAAATTCGGACTGGAGAACAGCTGGATGCGCGCGCGCGTGCTCGAATTGTCGTTGTCGACGAAATTGCCATAGCTCTGCTGGCCATCGTCATAGCCGAGATAGCCCATGTTCACCTGGCCGGACAGGCGCACCACCGTCCCGTCCGGAAAGCTGTATTCGATCGGCTTCGGATCTTCGGCATGCGCGGCCGCCGCGCCGGCGAGCAGGAGGATGAGGCCCGCGCCGATGGGCGCAACACGATTCGTCCGCCGTCTTGCGCACGGAAATGAGGAAAATCGCGCCATTTCGGGGGCCCCGTGGCAAATCACCACCATGCCCCAGCGTAAGCAATAATGGACCGTTCGGATAGACCGTCGGATCCTCCCTCAGCCGAATCGGGCCGGCGAGAAGGCGGCGAGATCACGGCCGGGATCGCGGCCGAGAACGAGGGCGGCGGTCATCTCGCCCATGATCGGGCCGAGCGTGTAGCCGTTCGAGGTGACGGCGTGGAACAGGCCCTTCTGGCGCGGATCCTCGCCGAGGATGGGGGCGCCATCGATGTTGATGTTCATGGCGGCCCAGCTGCGGATCACATGCAGCTTGCGCAGGCCCGGCACGACATGCTGCGCCACCCAGAGATTGCCCTCGAGGCTGTCGAGCCGGGGGCGCGGATGGTGGTGAACGGGATCGAGGCCCGCCGTCCAGCCGCCGCCGATGATGAAATTGCCGTTCGCCGCCTGCTTCAGCGTCAGATGGCGATCCGCATGGGCGACGAGTGCCGTGATCGCCGGAGCCGCCGCCTCGGTCACCACCATCTGCAACGGCGCGCCGAAGACGGGGATTTCGCAGCCGAGCAGCCCGCCGACCTGGCCTGCGAAGGCGCCGGCCGCGTTGACGATGCGGCGCGCCAGCACGGGGCCGCGCGAGGTCTCGATCCGGAAGCCGCCCGACTCGGCGTAGATGGCAAGCACGCTGCAGCGCTCGTGCAGGATGGCCCCCGCGACACCGGCGGCATCCAGCAGATGGCGGGTCGCGACCAGCGGATTGATCTTGCCCTCCTGCGGACACCAGGCCGCGCCGACGAACTCGGGATTGAGGGCCGGCTCGCGCCGCGCCAGTTCCGCCGCGTCGATGACGTGGCTCTCGATCCCCTGCGCCCGCTCCAGCGCCGTCTTCGCCTCGAGGAAACGGAGATGCGCCTCGGTCTCGGCGACCATCAGGCCGCCGGTGATCTTCATCTCGAAATCGCGGCCGGTCTCCTGCTGCAACCGGCCCCAGAGCGCGATCGAATCGCGCTGCAGCGGCAGCGTGCGCGCCGCCGGCCCCCCGCCGGCCTCGGCGCGGGCGCCATAGTCGAAGGAGAGAAGCTGGGCGTGCAGGCTGCCGGCATTGCCGCCCGAGGCGACGCCGTTCGAGAAGCCGTGTTCGAGGATGGCGACGTCGGCGCCGCCGCGCGCCAGGAACAGCGCCGTCGACACGCCGGCGACGCCGGCGCCGATGACGACGATGTCAACCCGTGTCTCCGGCAAGCGCGGCGCGCCGTCGAGCGGTGCCCGATCCGGCAGCAGCGCCCGCTTGTGACCACCCCATTCCGGCTTCTCGACGCCGAGCGAAGCAAGCGGCACCGGCCGGATCGGCATCTGCGGCGCGACAAAATCCTGCGTTTCGCTCGCCGGCTGCCGCGCCCCCGCGATCGCGCCGAGCCGATGACTGCAATAGCGGCCCTGGCAGCGGCCCATGCCGGAACGCGACAGCCGCTTCAGCGTCGCGAGATCGGGCGCCGCCGCGGCGGCATCCCGCTCCAGCGTGGCGCGCGTGACCTCCTCGCAGCGGCAGATCACCGTGTCCGGCGTCGGCGACGGCGGCTCGATCGCCGGGCGGAACAGGTTCCAGAGCGCCGACTGGAAGGCGAGGCTGCGCGCCCGCCGCCGCAGCGCCAGGCGGACGTCGCCGGACGCGGCTCCGCGCAGCTTGCGGACCGTCGCGCGGCCCGCCAGCTCGCCCTCGGCCTGCGCCACCAGCGCGCCGCCGAAGCGACCCGCCTCGCCGATGATATGGATGTCCGGCAGCGAGCTTTCGCCATCCGGCTGACGGCGCGCCACCAGCGCGCCGTCGACGACGTCATGCGCGCAGCCGAGCAGCCGCGACAGGCTGTTGTCGGAGGCGAAGGCGCCGCCGAGCAGGATCGTGTCGGCCTCGATCTCGTGGACACCGGCGGCGGCGGTCACGGAAGCGCCGGTGACGCGCCCCTCCCCCCGGATCGCCGTGATGCGCGCGCTCCAGTGCACCGGCACGCCCGCGCTCGCGAGCCGGCGCAGCTGCCGGGTGCCGGCCAGCGCCAGCGCCGGATCGGCGGCGAGAAGCTGAAGGGCCGCGAGCGACTTGCGATAGGGCGACGCGGCCGCCTCGACGACGCCGACGACGGTGGCGCCAGCCTTGTGCAGTTCGAGCGCGACCTGGAAATCAAGCGGGCCGTTGCCGGCGACGAGCACCCGGCCGGGCGGCACGGTGCCATAGGCGCGCAAAAGCGTCTGCGCCGCGCCGGCCGTCATCACGCCCGGAAGCGTCCAGCCCGGCACCGCCGGCACCCGCTCATAGGCGCCGGTCGCGATCACCAGCAGACGCGGCGCGAAGTAGACCGCGCCTTCCGGACCGTGACAGCCGATCCGCAATTCGCCGTCGCGCCGCTCGGCGCCCCAGACCAGGGTCTGGCCGAGGATGACGGCGCCGGCGGAACGGGCCCGCGCGATCAGCGCCGCGCCGGCGCCCGCCTGGGCGTCCTCGGCCAGCGAGACGCGCGCCGGCGCGGTCTCCGGTTGCTTGAAGAACTGGCCGCCTCCGCTCTTGCGCTCGTCGAGGACGACGACCTCGATGCCGGCCTCGGCGGCAACAGAAGCCGCGCTGAGCCCGGCCGGACCGGCGCCGATCACCAGCATTTCGACCGGACGGACCGGAATGGCTCGGGGCGGCACTCCGACGTCGCGAAGGCCGGGATCCCGGATGTCGGGCCGCGCGCTCTGGCGATCGATGACCATGCCGTCGGCGACTGGCGACATGCAGGCGCGCTGGCTGGTGCGCCCGTCGATCGTCACCAGGCAGTCGTGACAGGCGCCCATGCCGCAGAAGACGCCGCGCGGCGCGCCGGATTTCGACCGAGAAAAGCCGATTTCGCCAGTCGCAACCAGCGCCGCCGCGACGGAGAGACCCGGCTCGACGACGCGCGAAACGCCGTCGATCGTGATGCGGCAGGCACCGGCGGAAGCGGCCGGCGCAGCGGGCTTTATGGTCATCTCCGTCTCCGAGCGGCGGCCAAGGATCAGAGCGCGAAGCGCAGTCCGAACTCGTCGACCAGCGCCTTCATCGCCGCATCGCGGCCGGCCGGCAAGGGCAGGCGCGGCGGCAGCGGCGCGCCGGCGTCGAAGCCCATATGGCGCAGCAGCGCCTTCGAACCGCCGACATAGGCCTGGCCGCCGACCGCCTGGATCAGCGGCACCCATTTCCGGTAGACGGCGCGCGCGCCGTCATAGTCGCCGGCGGCGGTGCGCTCGAAGATCTCGACCATCGCGGCCGGCGCGACGTTGGAAGCGACAGCGACCCAGCCCTCGGCTCCCATCACGAAGCTCTCGAAGCCCATGATGCCGCCGAACACCGTCATCCGGTCACCGGCCAGGCGGATGATGTCGCGCACGCGCGTCACGTCCATGGTCGATTCCTTGACGTAGTCGCAGCCGTCGATCTCGGCGATGCGGGCGAGCAGCTCCGGCCCCATGTCGACATTGGTGGTGGCGGGATTGTTGTAGACCATGACCGGGATCGAGATCGCCTCGGCGATGGCGCGGTAGTGCGCCACCAGTTCGTCGTCGGTCGGGGTCGAATAGAAGGGCGGGATCACCATCACGCCGTCGGCGCCGAGTTCCTCGGCCTCGCGGCTGCGGCGGATGACCTCGCGGGTATCCTCGTGACCGGTGCCGATCAGCACCGGAACCCGGCACTTCGCCGTCTCGATCACCGTGCGCGCGACGGAGCGGCGATCCGCGTCCGAAAGCGACAGGAACTCACCGGTCGAGCCGAGCGGGATCAGGCCATGGATGCCCTGGCGGATCTGCCACTCGGTAAAGTCGCGCATGCCGTCGAGGGAGACGGAGCCATCGACGCGGGTCGGCGTGATCATCACCGTGAAGACGCCGCGGAAATTCTTCTTCATTCGATCCAATCCAGACATTGCAATCCGCTCTAGCCGGTCGCGCGGCCATGGCTGCCCGTCCTGCGACCCTTTCTGGATTATTGCGGTATCCCACCTGAATACGCAAGGGAGCAACCCGCGCCGGACCGTCGCGGGCGGATCGACGCGACCGCTGCTGCGACGGCTCAGTAGCGCTTCAGCACGCCGGTGCGGACGATTTCGAGGTGAAAGCTCATGGCGGCGCGGGCGACCTCGGCCTCGCCGTCGAGCAGCGCCTCCAGCACGGCGGCATGCTCACGCATGCCCGGCTTGATGCGGATCACCGGCATCTGGCGCTCGAAGATGGTGGTGTAGCGGCGCAGGTCGCGGACAAAGGGAAACATGAAGGAATTGCCGCTCTGCTGGGCGATGTAGTCATGCAGTTCGTCGTCGAAGGTCCAGACATCCTCGAGATCCGGGGCCGGATTTTCCTGCAGGGCGAGGAAATGCCGGTGGATCACGTCGAGGCGCTGCCGGTCGGGATTGCCGCTCGCCTTGGCGGCGGCGGCCGGCTCCAGCAGCATGCGCATCTCCAGACTGTCGAGATAATCGCGCAAGGTGATCGTGCGGACGACCAAGCCGGCCGTGTCGTCGCGCACCAGCAGGCCCTCTCCTTCCAGCCGGCTGAGCGCATGCCGCATCGGCGAGCGCGACACCTCGTACTGAAGCGCAAGACGCCGTTGCTGGATCGGCGTGCCGCCCGGCAGCCGCGCCGCAAGAATATCCTTGAGGAGCGCCGCGTAGACCTCCTCGCCAAGGTTCGAATCCGTCTCGGGTGTTTCGTCTTCGAACATCTTGCAACCTTTGCCGCGTCATGCACACGATATAGGATGTACGGGATCGCGCCGGATTGAAAGTGACCGCGATTTCAAAGTGATGCGCCGCGACCGCAATACCAGCCCGCTGCGGCTGGACAGGTGAATCGGCCAAGGACAGGCGGCAAGGCAATGGACGAACTGGCCCAACTCAGCAAGCCGGCGAGGGGCTTGGGAGCCAATCTGAGCGCCCAGGCCTATCGCGCCGTTTCCGACATGATCCGGCAGCGCCGCCTGAAAGGCGGCCAGTCGATCCTCGAGGCGCCGCTCGCCGAGGCGCTCGGCATTTCGCGCACGCCGTTGCGCGAGGCGCTGCAGCGCCTCGAAGGCGAGCGGATGGTCTGGAAGAGCGACGGCCGCAACTATGTCGTGCGCAAGGTCGATATCGGCGAATATTTGCAGAGCCTGCGGCTGCGCCTGCTGATCGAGCCGGAAGCGGCCGTTCTCGCCATGCCGATGATCCCCCGCGCCAAGCTGCACGACGTGCGCCGCGAGGTCCACGAGTTGATCCTGAGTTCGGCCTCCCACACCGACTATCACTGGGACACCGACGATCGGCTGCACGGCCTGATCATGGATTTCTGCGGCAACGCCGTCATGGCCAAGGTGCTGAGCGACCTGCGCGTGACGACGCGGCTGTTCGAGATAGACCGCCTGAAGGACCGCCTGAAACCCGATTCGACCGAGCATCTGGAGATCCTGGATGCGATCGCCGCCGAAGACATCGCGCGCACCCGCCGCGCCGTCGCCGCCCATGTCGAAAGCCTGATCGCCTTCGCCCGCGGCAATCTCTGAGCCCGCCGGCCCAGCCCTCCCCTTTTCTCCGGCCCCCGTCGCCCCAATGTCACCCCCGCCAAGCCCGCCGAAAGGCCGGATGGTGGCGCCGCAGGCCCGTGCGATGACGCAGCGCCGCCAGCTCGCCGAGCGCCAGTGAGCGTTCAGGGCCCCGTGAAAGCCAAACATTCCAATGACTTGAACCTCGCCCGGCAAATCTGCCCGCCAAAGAGGCAGGCGTGACACCGGAAAGAGGTTTGACAATCAAATGGGCGGTGCTAGCGTGGGATACCAGAATAATCCAAGGGGAACGAAAACATGAAATTCCTGGCTCCCGTCCTGTCTGTGAGTGCGGCAGCACTGCTGGTGCTGTCGGCGACGAATCTCTCCTGGGCGGCTCCGACCGGCGTGCTGGTGATCGCGGAAAACGAGACGCCGGAGAATCTGGATCCGGCCAACGCGACCAATTCCACCGTCGACCAGCTGCTGCTCGGCGTCTATGACGCCCTCGTCCAGTTCAAGGCGGGCCAGCTCGAGGCGACGCCGCAGCTGGCCAAGAGCTGGGCCATCTCGGAGGACGGACGCACCTATACCTTCACGCTGCGCGACGACGTCACCTTCCATGACGGCAGCAAGCTGACCGCCGCCGACGTGAAGTTCACGCTCGACCGGCTGAAGGCGGCGAACGCCGGCGTCATGAACAATCTCGGCAGCTACAGCTCGGCCGAGGTGATCGACGACCACACCGTGGCGCTAAAGCTCGACGCGCCGTTCGGGCCGTTCGTCTCGGCGCTGTCGCGCATCTACATCGTCTCGAAGGCGATGGTCGAGCCGCATATGGGCGAGGACAATGCCCGCCAGTGGCTCGCCGTCAATACGGCCGGCTCCGGCCCCTACAACATCTCCGAATACGCCCCTACCGAAGCGGTCACGCTCGACGCCGTGCCCGAATACTGGGGCGGCTGGAACGGCAACCACGTCGCCACCGTCGTGTTCCGCTATGTCTCGGAGCCGTCGACCCAGCTCGCGCTGCTGCAACGAGGCGAAGTGCAGATCGCGCCCGACGTCACGCTCGACGACAAGATCACGCTGAAGACGACGCCGGGCTATGTCGTCGATATCGGCGCGGCGGCGACGCCGCTGTTCTTCACCATCAACACCGCCTCGGCCGGCCCGACCGGCAATCCGGAATTCCGCCGCATGCTGTCGATGAGCTTCGACCGCAAGCTGCATCTGGAACAGGTCCTGCGCGGCTTCGGCACGCTCGCCGACGGTCCGTTGCCGCCGACCTGGATGGGCTACGAGCCGAAGTCCGAGACCGGCTTCGACCTCGAGGGCGCCCGCGCCCTGGTCGAGAAGAACGGCTGGAAGGGCACCACGCTTACCGTGCGCTACCTGCCGGCCATCCAGGAAGAACAGCTCGCCGTCGAGCAGCTGCAGTCGAACCTCGGCCAGCTCGGCATCACCCTGAAGGCCGAAGGCATGACCTGGCCGGCGCAGGCCGCGACCATGGGCAAGCTGGAGACGACGGCGGATCTGAACGTCACCTACAGCTTCCCGGCCTTCCCCGACCCGCACGCCATCCTGAACACCAGCTTCAACGGCGCGTTCACCGGGCTGAAGGGCGGTCTGAACTGGTCGCAATACGACAATCCCAAGGTCAACGACCTGCTCGACCGCGCCGCCCTCTCCGCCGATCCGGCCGAGCGCGGCGAGCTCTACCGCGAGGCGCAGAAGCTCCTCGGCGCCGATCACGTCGCCATCACGGCGTCGCTGCCCGGCTCGGTGGTGGCGCTCTCCGACAAGGTCGAGGGCTATGTCTACAACCCGGCCCACCACCAGACCTTCAACTACATGGACATTGGCCTGAAATAGGCCGGCTCCGCCCGCAATAGAACGTATCGCCCCGCGTGCCCGGCATGGCGGGGCGATACAACGCCGACGGCACGATCAGGAACGCCAATGTCTTACATCCTTCAACGGATCGGCTTCTCGATCCTCTCCCTGCTTGTGCTCGTCTTCATCACCTTCCTGCTCAGCCATGTGGTGCCCGGCGACCCGGCCTATGTGGCGGCGGGACCGAATGCCGGCGTGGAGAAGATCGCCGAGGTGCGCGCCCAGATGGGGCTGGACCGGCCCTTCCTGGTGCAGTTCGCGATCTATCTCGGCAGCATCCTGCGCGGCGATTTCGGCACGTCCTGGTTCACCCACCAGCCGATCCTGAACGACATCCTGCGCGAACTGCCGCCGTCGCTCGAACTGGTGGCGATCGCCATGGCGATCAACCTCGCCGTCTCGCTGCCCCTCGGCCTGCTGACGGCGCGCTACAGCGGCTCCCGCTTCGACGACCTCGTCCGCCTAGTATCGATCGCCGGCGCCGGCCTGCCGATCTTCTGGACCGCGATCCTGCTGCAGCAGAAATTCGCCGTCGACCTGCAGATGTTCCCGGTCGCCGGACGGCTCGATTTCGCCTTCCGCTCCTTCAAGTCGCCGACCGGCTTCGTGCTGCTGGACAGCCTCCTGCAGGGCCGGCCCGACGTCTTCGCCAATGCGCTGTCGCATCTGCTTTTGCCCGCCGTGGCGCTGTCGCTCCTGTTCACCGCCGTCGGCGTCCGCATCACCCGCACCTCGATGATCAGCGAATTCCGCAAGGACTACGTGACGCTGGCCCGCGCCAAGGGCGCCGGCGAGCGGCGGATCATGCTGCGCCACGTCTTCCCGAACGGCGCGACGCCGGCGCTCACCGTGTTCGGCATGCAGTTCGGCTGGATGCTGGGCGCCACCGTGCTGGTCGAGGAGATCTTCGGCCGGCCCGGCATCGGCCGCTACGCCGTCAAGGCGGTGACGCAGTCCGACATCCACGGCGTCGTCGCCGTCGTCTTCGTCATCGGCGTCATCTTCCTGATCTCCAATCTCGTGGTGGACCTGCTGCTCTACGTCCTCAATCCGCGCAAGCACCAGGGGGCCTGAGCCATGTGGTCGGAACTGCGCCGCTATCCCAAGAGCTCGGTCGAGCGCCTGTCCGTCGCGCTGGCGATCCTGATCATCCTGGTCGCCGTCGTCGGCGTCTGGCTCGCCCCGCACGATCCGCTGCTGATCGATTTCCGCTCCAAGCTTTTGCCGCCCTCCCCCGAGCACTGGCTCGGCACCGACGGCTCCGGCCGCGACGTGCTGAGCCGCCTGCTCGCCGGCGCCCGGCTCACCCTCACCTCGACCATGGTGGTGATCCTCTCCGCGCTGGTGATCGGCTGCACGATCGGCATCGCCTCCGCCTTTCTCGGCGGCGCCATCGACAACCTGCTGATGCGGCTCACCGACATCTGGCTCGGCTTTCCGCCGCTGATCCTGGCGCTCGGCTTCGCCGCCGCCATGGGCGCGAGCCTGGAAGCAGCGATCTGGGCGCTCGTCTTCTCCTGGTGGCCAAACTATGCCCGGCTCTGCCGGATGATCACGCGCGACATCCTCGCGCAGAAATACATGGCGAGCGCCAGCGCGCTCGGCGTCTCGACTCTGCGCAAGGTGTTCCGCTATGTGCTGCCGAACGCCTTCGACGTGCTGATCATCCAGGTGACGCTCGACATCTCGGCCGTCATGCTCGGCATTTCCGGCCTCTCCTTCATCGGCGTCGGCGCGCAGATCCCGACCCCCGAATGGGGCGCGATGATCTCCGACGGCCGCTCCTTCGTCAGCAATGGCTGGTGGATCGTCGTCTTCCCCGGCCTCGCGATCTTCCTCACCGCGCTCAGCTTCAACGTCATCGGCGACATGCTGCGGCGGGAGCTCGATCCCACCTCGCGGCGCCGGCAGTGACCCCGATGCACGATACAGCGAGGACTGACATGGAACGCCCGCTCATCGAGCTCGAGAACGTCTCCGTCACATTGCGCAACCTCGAGATCCCGATGGTGACCGGCGTGTCGTTCGCGGTCAGGCCGCGCGAGATCTTCGGCATCGTCGGCGAATCCGGCTCCGGCAAGACGCTTTTGACGCGCACCATCTTCGCCCTGCACGAGGACACCTATCTCTCGGCCGGCAAGGTGACGTTCGACGGCGAGGTGCTGCCTCTCAACGGCTACATGAAGGCGATGAAGCGGCGGCTCGGCCATGCCATCGGCTACATCCCGCAGGATCCGTTCGCGTCGCTGAACCCGACCATGCGCGTCGGCGAGCAGATCACCGAGGCGCTCTACCTGGCCAAGGGCTATCCGCAGAAATCCGAACGCGCCCGCGAGGCCGCCATCGGCCTCCTGGCCGAGGTCGGCATCGCCGAGCCGGCGCTCGCCTTCCGCCAGTTCCCGGACCAGTTCTCCGGCGGCATGCGGCAGCGCATCGTCATCGCCATCGCGCTGTCGCAGGATCCACGCCTGCTGATCGCCGACGAGCCGACCACGGCGCTCGACGCCTTCACCCAGCGCCGGGTGATGGAGCTCCTGCTGGAGCGCTCGCGCAACCGCGACCTCGCCGTTCTGCTCATCAGCCACAATCTCGAACTGCTGCGGCAGTCGGTCGACCGCATGGCCGTTCTCTATGGCGGCCAGCTGCTGAACGTCACGCCGACGGCCGATATCGGCACGCGCGCGGTGCACCCCTATGCGCAGGCGTTGTTCGACTGCATGCCGACGCGGGACAAGGCGCTCTCCGACATCCGTTCGATCCCCGGCGAACCGGTCGGCGCCGGCTTCGGACGGCGCGGCTGCGCCTTCGCCTCGCGCTGCGCCCACGCCGCCGAGACCTGCCGCACCCAGGACCTGCCGATCAACCAGGGCCATGGCGACCGCTTCAGCGCCTGCCTGCTCGGAATGGGAGCGTAGCCGATGTCCTCCGCGCAACCGATCGTCGAGCTGCACAATCTTTCCAAGAGCTTCGGCAGCCGCGCCCTCGTCCAGAACCGCAGCTTCGCCCTCGGCCCGGTCTCGATCCGCGTCATGCCGGGCGAGGTCGTCGGCGTGCTCGGCGAATCCGGCTCCGGCAAATCGACCGTCGCCAATGTCATGATGCGGCTGACCGGCTTCGACGACGGCCAGTACCTGTTCCAGGGCCGCGACGTCACCGGCTTCACCCGGCGCGAGAGCTTCGACTTCAAGTCGAAGGTCCAGATCATCTTCCAGGACCCGTATGGCAGCCTCAACCCGCGCGCCACGGTGGGCGCCTCGGTGCGCGAGGCGCTGATCCTGCACAAGCCCGGCATGAGCCGGGCGCAGATGGACAAGCGCGTGCGCGAGCTGTTCGCCGAGGTCGGGCTCGCCAACCAGAACCCGGACAAGTACCCGCACGAATTCTCCGGCGGCCAGCGCCAGCGCATCGCCATCGCGCGCGCCCTCGCGGTCGAGCCGGAGCTGCTCGTCTGCGACGAGCCGCTGTCGTCGCTCGACGTCTCGATCCAGGCGCAGGTGCTCGAGCTCTTCGTCTCGCTGATCCGCAATCACAACCTGACGATGGTCTTCATCTCGCACGACCTGAACGTGTCGCGGCTGCTCTGCGACCGCGTCTACGTCATGCACGAGGGCAAGGTCGTCGAGGAAGGCCAGGCCGCGCAGGTCCTGACGCAGCCTCAGCACGAATACACCGCGCGCCTCCTGGCAGCGGTCTACTGAAAGAGGGAAGAATGGACAGGTACAAGCTCTCGATCGACATTGGCGGGACGTTCATCGACGTCGTGCTGTTCGATTTCGAGACCCGCGAAGTCCGCGCGTTCAAGCTGCCGACGACGCCGCATGACCCGGCCGAAGGCGTCATCGAGGCGGTGGGATCGCTGGGCGTCCCGGCCGACCAGATCTTTGATTTTGTCCATGGCACGACGCTGGGCCTGAACGCGATCCTCGAGCGCAAGGGCACGCAGGTCGGCATCATCACCAATGCCGGCTTTCGCGACCTGTTCGAGATCTCGCGCGGGGCGCTGGAATTCCAGGACATGTACCGCTTCGACTATCACCGCCCGGCGCAGATCGTCGAACGCCGCCATACCCGCGGCGTCGCCGGCCGGATGGACTATCTCGGCAACGAGGTCGTGCCGCTCGACGCCGAGGCCGTGGTCGCGGCGGCGCGCGAACTGCACGAGGTCGAGGGCTGCAGGGCCATCGCCGTCAGCTTCCTGCATTCCTACGCCAACCCGGCGCATGAGGAAGAGGCCGTGCGCCTGATCCGCGCGGCGCTGCCGAGCTGCGAAGTATCGTCCGGCGTACAGCTCGCGAACGAGTACCGCGAATATGAGCGCACCAGCACCGCGGTGATGGACGCCTACATCAAGCCGGTCCTCAAGAACTATCTCGGCCGCGTCGCGGGCGGCATGGAAGGCAAGGGCTTCGCCGGCAACAAATATGTCATGAACTCCTCCGGCGGGGCGATGACCTTCAACCTCGCCAACGCCGAGCCGATCGCGACGGTTCTGTCCGGTCCGGCGGGCGGTGTCTCGGGCGCGCTGCACCTGTCGCGCGAAACCGGGCGGCCGAACGTGATCTCCGTCGATGTCGGCGGCACCAGCCTCGACGCCTGCCTGATCGTCGACCACAATCCGGTCGACGTCTTCGAGGCGCATATCGACGTCTTCCCGATCCTGCAGCCGATCTTCGACCTGCGCACGCTGGGCGCCGGCGGCGGCTCGATCGCCTGGATCGACGGCACGCTTCTGCGTGTCGGCCCGCAATCGGCGGGTGCGGTGCCGGGGCCGGCCTCCTACGGGCGCGGCGGCACGGATGCGACCGTCACCGATGCCGCGGTCGTGCTTGGCTACATGGACACGACCAATTTCATGGGCGGCAAGATGGGCGTGGCCCATGATGCGGCCGCGCAGGCGATCATCGCCAAGGTGGCCGAGCCGCTGGGCATCAGCCTCGAAATGGCGGCGCAGTCGATCTTCGACGTGCTGATCTCGCGCACCTCCTCCTCGGTCAAGGAGATGATGCTGGAGAAGGGTCTCGATCCGCGCGACTTCGCCATGCTGGGCTTTGGCGGCTGCGGCCCGCTGTTCGGGCCGATGCTGTTTGACGAGCTCGACATGGCCGAGCTGGTGATCCCGCCCCTGCCCTCGGTCTTCTCGGCCTGGGGAATGATGGCCTCGGATCTCAATTTCTCGGACCAGATGTCGGTGATGGAGGTCGTCGGCCCCGGGATGATGCCGCGCCTGGCCGCGGCCGCCGGCGATCTGGCCAGCCGGCGCACCGCGCGGCTGATCGAGGATATCGGCGACAGCGTCACGCCCGAGCCTTATTTCTCGGCCCGGATCCGCTTTGTCGGCCAGGAACATACGCTGAGCGTGCCCTATACGCTCGAGGATAGCGCCGACGCCCTGTTCGGGCGCTTCTCGGCCATGCATAAGGACCGCTTCGGCCATACCTTCGACAGCCAGTGCGAGATCGTCGCGATGATGGTCAAGCTGGTGATCCCGACGCTGAAGCCCGATCTTTCCGCCGGTCTCGCCGCCAGGGTCGAGGGCGAGGGCAGCCGCAGCCATCGGATGTATGACCCGGCGACCGGCGCCTATGTCGACTGCCTGCGGCTGACGCGCGACAGCCTTGAGCCCGGCAAGAGCTATCCGGGCCCGATCCTGATCGTCGATGCCGGCTCGTCCCTGCCGCTGTTCAGCGGCCAGGTCGCCAGCATCGATCCCCATGGCATGATCTCAGTCAAGCGCGTCGGAGAGTAAGATGAGAACGAGCAAAGCCGCCGAAATCGAGATCATTTCGGGTCTCTTCCTCTCCGCCGCCGAGCAGATGCGCCGCACGCTGGTGCGAACCGCGTTCAATGCGGTGATCTATGAAGTGCTCGACTTCGGCATCTCGATCGCCGACGCCAATGGCCTCATGGTGGCCGAGGCGGCGGGCATCACCTCGTTCATCGGGGCGAATGACTATGGCCTGCGCAAGCTGATCGAAAGCGGGATGGCCGCCACCTGGAAATCGGGCGACGTGGTCATGCTGAACACGCCCTATTGGAGCTCGGCCCATACCTCGGACGCGCTCCTCGTCTCGCCGATCTTCCTGGACGGGTCGGACAAGGCCGACATGTTCATCTGCGTGCGCGCGCACTGGCTGGATATCGGTGCCAAGGATGCGGGCTACGTCCTCGATTCCATCGACGTCCACCAGGAAGGCCTGTTGATGCCCGGCGTGCGGGTGATCAAGGAAGGCACGCTGGATCCTGACATCTGGGCGATCCTGGAAACCAACTCGCGCCTGCCCGACGCGATCCGCGGCGATTTCAACGCCCAGGTCGCGTGCCTGCGCACCGGCGACAAGGCCATCCGCGAGATCTACGCCAAGTTCGGCAAGGAAAGAGTGCTGACCGCCATCGACGCCTATATCGAACATTCGGCGCAAAAGACCCGCGAGGCCCTGGCCAAGCTGCCGAAGGGCACCTGGACCGCCGAGGAATGGCTGGATGACGATGGCGTCACCGGCGATCCGATCCGGATGTTCTGCACCGTGACGATCACCGAGGACCGATTCCTGGTCGATTTCGCGGGATCGAGCCCGCAGGTCGCGGGCCCGGTGAACAATCCGCTCGGCGCCACGATGACGATGGCCAAGACCTATTTCAAGTTCCTGACCTCGCCCGACACGCCCTCGAACCACGGCTGCTACGCCGCGCTGGAGGTTGTGGCCCCGGAAGGATCCTTCTTCAACGCGGTCTATCCCGCGGCGAGCTATGTCGGCTGGGGCCGTATGGTCGCCTTCGAGATGATCGCCCAGGCGCTGGCCCCGGTGATCCCCTGGATCCCGGCCCAATCGGGCGGCGACGAGCCGGGCTTCATGGCGGTCGGCAAACATCACCAGACCGGCAAGACCTTCGTCATCTCGAACAATGAGGGCATCGGCTGGGGCGCGACCTTCGCCCATGACGGCGCCAACGCGCTGCAGCACCCCTCGACCTCGACCGTGCGCAACACGCCGATCGAGGTGCTGGAGCGGCAGTCGAACCTGTTCCACGAGCGGCTTGAGCTGGTCGAGAATTCCGGCGGGCGCGGGCAGTTTCGCGGCGGCGTCGGCGTGCGCCGGGACGTGCGCATGGTCGGCGACACCGAGATCCTCTCGATGAAGAAAAAGACCAAGACCGGCAATTGGGCGCTGAACGGCGGCGAGCCCTCGCCGCTCAAGAACCACATGATCCTGTGGCCGGGCGAAGCGCGCCAGCTCAAGGTCGGCATGTATCGCAAGACCCTGCGAACCGGCGAGATGTTCGCCAATTACGCCGCCGGCGGCGGTGGCTGGGGCGACCCGGCCAAGCGGGACCCCAAGGCGCATGAATACGACCTGCGCAACGGCTATGTGACCGAAGACGGCAAGATCGAAGCCCTGGCCGAGCTGGACGACTACGGCGTCCGCACCATCGGCATGGAAAACGAAGCCCGCTCGCGCGACTGAGGACGAAAACATGACACGCTATGCAATCACCGAGGCCCGGATCGTCGACGTCGTCGCGGGCAAGATCCTCGAAGGCCAGGCCATCGTCGTCGAGGACGGCCTGATCCAGGCGATCATGCCGCAGGCATCTCTCGACGCCGGGCTCCGCAAGGTCTCGATGGGCGGCCGCCATGTCGCGCCCGGCCTGCTCGACGCGCATACCCACGTCTTCATCAGCCAGTTCAACGATGGCGGCGACATGCTGCCGTCCGAGATGACGGCGCGCGCCGGCCGGCAATTGTCGGAGATGATCGATCGCGGCTTCACCACCGTGCGCGACGCGGGCGGCGCCGATGCCGGCCACAAGGCGGCCGTCGACAAAGGCCTGTTCAAGGGCCCGCGCCTGTTCGTCTCCGGCAAGATCCTGTCGCAGACCGGCGGCCATGGCGACCACCGCGCCCGCGCCGACTATTGCAGCTGCAGCAGCGCCTCGGGCACCGGCACCTCGGTTATCGCCGACGGCGTCGACGCCGTCCGCAAGGCGGTGCGCGAGAACGCCCGCCAGGGCGTCGACCAGATCAAGATCATGGCCGGCGGCGGCGTCAGCTCGCCGGGCGACAAGCTCAAGCATCCGCAATATTCCCTCGACGAGATCCGCGCCATCACCGACGAGGCCGAGCTCTGCGGCCGCTATGTCATGGCGCATGTCTATGCCGACCGCGGCATCCGCCGCGCGGTCGAATGCGGCGTCCGCTCGATCGAGCACGGCAATTTCCTCACCCCCGAGACGGCCGAGATCATGGCCAGGCATGACGCCGTGCTGGTGCCGACGCTGATCACCTACTGGGCCGACGGCAAGTTCGGCATGGATTTCGGCTGGGCGCCGGAAAACCAGGTCAAGAATGCCGAGGTGCTCGAATTCGGCCAGGATTCGCTGAAGATCGCCCATGCCGGCGGCGTCACCGTCGGCTATGGCACGGATCTCTGCTGGTCGCCGAAGACCTACCAGGGCGACGGCCTCGCCATGCACGAGGCGGCGCTCGGCGTCGTCGAGGCCCTGCGCTGCGCGACCGTCAACAATGCCAAGGTGCTGCGTCTCGACGGCAAGGCCGGCGTGATCGCGCCGGGCGCCTGGGCCGATTTCGTCGTGCTCGACGCCAACCCCTATGATGGCCTCGCCTGCTTCGGCCATGCCGACAACAAGGTGGTTGCCGTCGTCAAGGACGGCATCGCCCAGCGCGACGACCGCAAGCTGTTCGCTGCCTGACAGGTCGCCTGACAAGAAGGGCCGGCCCCTCGGACGGGAGCCGGCCCTGGATCGCTGCGGACGAGACGGTCAGGAACCCGGGCTTGTCGCGTAGGGGGAGAGTTCGCGGGCCAGGAAGCGGCCGTCGCCGACCTCGCCGAGGATCCGTCCCTCCTCGAAGACCGGCTTGCCGCGCAGCAGCGTCATCACCGGCCAGCCGGTGACTTCCATGCCTTCGTAGGGCGTGTAGTCGGCGGCGTGATGCATCCGCTCCTGCCGGATGACTTCCTTGCGGTTCGGATCCCACAGCACGATGTCGGCGTCGAACCCGGCGGCAATCGAGCCCTTCCGCGGATAGAGGCCATACATCCTGGCGTGGTTGGTCGAGGTCAGCGCGACGAACTCGTTGACGCTGATGCGGCCTTCCGAGACGCCCTTGGAGAACAGGATCGCCATCCGGTTCTCGACACCCGGTATGCCGTTCGGCACCCAGCGGAAGGACGTCTTGCCCTTGGCGTTCTGCTTGCCGTCCGGTCCCTCGTAGAAGAACGGGCAGTGATCGGACGAGAAGGTCTGGAACACGCCGGTGCGGATGCCCTCCCAGATCGCGTCCCAGCTGGCGTGGTCACGCGGCGGCGGCGAGCAGACATATTTGCCGCCGCTCTCGTCCATGTTGAAGCCCTTCATGTCATCGGCGGTGAGCGCGATATATTGCGGGCAGGTCTCGCCATAGATGCGCAGGCCCTTCTGCCGGGCCCAGCGGATCTGCTCCATCGCCTCACGGCCGGAGACATGCACCACCATGATCGGCACGTCGACCAGCTCGGCATGGCTGATGGCGCGGTGGGTCGCCTCGCGCTCGACGCTCTGGGGCCGCGAGGCGCCATGGTAGTAGGGGGCGGTCTTGCCGGCGCGCTCGAGGCGCTCGGTCATGAAGCGGATGGAATCATAGCCCTCGCAATGGACCATGACGAGCGCGCCGCAGCCGCGCGCGCAGTCGAACACTTCCAGCAGCTGGCGGTCGTTCAGCACCATGTCGTCATAGGTCATGAAGACCTTGAACGAGGTGTAGCCGTCCATCACCAGCGCCGGCAGCTCCTGACCGAGAACGGTAGGCGTCGGGTCGGTGACGATCAGGTGGAAGCCGTAGTCGCAATAGGACTGGCCTTCCGCCTTGGTGTGATAGTCGCGCACGCTTTCGCGCAGCGACGCGCCGCGCGGCTGCACCGCGAAGGAGATCACCGTCGTCGTGCCGCCGGCGATCGCCGAGCGGCTGCCGGTTTCGAAGCCGTCGGCCATCTGCGGGGTGCCCGGCGGCGCGTGCTGGGCGAGATGGACATGGCTGTCGATGCCGCCCGGCATGACCAGCAGGCCCGAGGCGTCGATGATGCGGTCGGCGGACCCGAGCCCGCTCCCGACCGAGACGATCCTGCCGTGGCGGATCGCGACATCGGCGCGAAACGTGTCGGCGGCGGTCACGACGGTGCCGCCGCGAAGGATCAGCTCGAAATCAGCCATGGCAGGTCCTCTAGCGGCGCGCCTTCAAGCGCGCGAATTCGCCGAGCCCGATCAGCAGCAGGTTGGCCAGAACGATCAGCAGGGCCAGCGCATCGAGGGTCGGCGAGATGTTGAAGCGGAAGTCGGAGGCGACCAGGATCGAGAGAGGCTGGCTGCGGCCGCTGACAAAGGAGGTCAGCACATATTCCGACGAGGAAAGCACGAAGGCGATGAAATAGGCGGCGAGCAGGCCGTTCTTCATCAGGGGCAGCGTCACACGCCGGAAGATGCTGACGCCGGAGGCGCCGAGATCGGCGGCGGCCTCTTCGAGACGGCGATCGATCCGTATCAGCACCGATGCGATCACCAGAACGGTGAAGGGCAGGATGATGATCGTCTGCGCCGCGATCACCGTCCAGAGACTGCGCTCGATGCCGAGTTCCGACAGCAGGATCAGCTGCGCGACGGCGAGGATCACCTTCGGAATCAGGAACGGCACGAACAGCATCACCAGGAACGCGACCCGGAAGCGCAGCCGGTAGCGCGTCAGCGCCAGCGCCGCCATGGCGCCGAGCAGCGTCGACGCCAGCGCCACGGGCAGAGAGACCAGGAAGGTCAGCCCCAGCGCGCCGGTCAGCCGCGTGTCGGCGAAGATCGCCTGATACCAGTGCGTGGTGAAGCCGCGCAGCGGAAAGGCGATCATCTCCGAGTCGTTGAACGAGAAGATCAGGATGACGGCGATCGGCAGATACATGAAGCCGTAGACGAGCCAGACCCAGGCATCGACCCAGCGAAGCGGACGCGACACGGCTATTCTCCCCCCATCAGGCTTCGGCTCCAGGTGGTGCGGCTGATCGCGAGCCCCGCCAGGGCGAAGAACAGGCAGAGGAAGGCCAGCATGGTCCAGGCGATTGCCGAACCGAGCGGCCAGTCGAAGGCCGTTCCGAAGAGATCGTTGATGGCGCTGATGATCGTCACGCCGGACGCGCCGCCGATCAGCTGCGGCGTCAGGTAATCACCGACAACCATCACGAACACCATCATCCCGCCGGCGATCAGCCCCGGCATGGTCATCGGCAGCGTGACCCGCCGGAAGGACGAGAGGCGGCCGGCGCCGAGATCGGACGCCGCCTCCAGCAGGCGGCTGTCGAGGGCCTCATAGGCGAGCCAGAGGCCCAGCACCATGAAGGGCAGGTAATTGTAGGTCAGCACGATATGGGTGGCGACCGGGCTGAACAGCAGCGCCTGAATGGGCGTGTCGATCGCGCCGATCCAGAGCAGGAAGCCGTTCAGCACGCCTTCGCTGCCGAGCAGAACGCGCCAGGCGAAGATGCGCACCATGTCGCCGGTGTAGAGTGGCACCAGCAGCAGGGTAAGCAGCGCCGACTTGTAGACCGTGACGCGCTTGGCGATGAAATAGGCGACCGGATGGCCAATGACGGCGGTGATCGCGACCACCAGCAGGCCGGACAGGAACGCCTTCAGGATCAGGCCGCGATAGGTGGCGCTGGCGGCCAGGCGGCCATAGTTCTTCAGCGTAGGGTCGGTGACGATCGCAACAAAATCGACCTGGAAGAAGCTGTAGGCCAGAAGCACGGCGAGCGGCGCGAGGCAGAGCGCCGTCACCGTCGCGAAGACCGGAAAGGCCAGCCAGGAACCGATGTTCCAGCGCCCCACGATCAAGCCTCCGGCGCGGCGTCGGCCGCAATCCAGGCATGGGCGGGGTCGAAGGCGAGCCGGACGGTCGCGCCAATCGCCGGCAGCGTCCCGTCGCGCAGCACGAAGCCAAGCGCCAGATCGCCGGCCGCCCTTGCCTCGATCAGCCATTCGGCGCCTCGAAACACCTGATGCGTCACGGTGACGTCGAACGCGCCATGGGCGGCGGGCGCCAGTTGTTCCGGCCGTACGCAGAGCGTCGCCGCCGCGCCCGGCTTCAGGCCGGCGACCCCCGGCACGGTGAACCGGCCGAGCGGCGTTTCGATCGTCGCCGTCACCGCGTCGGCGCCATTGGCAACCTCGAGGATCCGGCCGCCGACGCGATTGGCGCCGCCGATGAAATCGGCGACATAGGCAGTCGCCGGACGGTTGTAGATGTCGCTCGGGCTGCCCTGCTGCTCGATGCGGCCATGGTTCATCACGATGATGACGTCGGAAAGGGCGAAGGCCTCTTCCTGGTCGTGCGTGACATGCAGGAACGCCATGCCGAGCCGGCGCTGCAGGTCCTTCAGCTGGATCTGCATGTCCTTGCGCATGCGGCGGTCGAGCGCCGAGAGCGGCTCGTCGAGCAGGAGCAGGCGCGGCTGGTTGACGATGGCGCGGGCGAGCGCCACGCGCTGCTGCTGTCCGCCGGAAAGCTGGCGCGGCCGCCGCCTGGCGAGCGGCCCCAGTTCTACCATGGCGAGCGCGTCGGCGACCTTCCGCTCGATCGTCGCGCGATCGAACCGCGTATAGGCCAGGCCGAAGCCGACATTGTCCTCGACCGTCAGATGCGGGAACAGCGCATAGCTCTGGAACACGGTGTTGACCGGCCGGCGATTGGCCGGAACCTCGGCGAGCGACGTCCCGTCCAGCTCCAGAAGACCCGACGACACGGTCTCGAAGCCGCCGATCATGCGCAGGATCGACGTCTTGCCGCAGCCCGACGGCCCCAGCAGCGTCACATAGCTGTTCGGCGCGATGCTGAAATTGACGCCGCGCACGGCGCTGAACGCATCATAGCTCTTGTGCAGCGCGACGGCTTCGAGGAGGGGGCGCGCGGGCGCCCCCTCCTTCATGCCAGGTCCGGTCCGGTCCATCGGCGTCAGCTTGCCTTCACTTCGTTCCAGAGCGCGACCCAGTCATTGTAGCGGGCCGGGTTTTCCTTCCAGACGAAGCTGTTCATGATCGAGAGATCATTGGTGAAGATCTTGCTGCGCTGTTCCTCGGAAAGGCCGGCGAGGGCGGAGTCCGTGCTCTGCGCATAGGGGCCGCCGACGGCGAGCTTGGCGCCATATTCCGGCCCGAGCAGGTAATTGACGAGACTGAGCGTGTCGTCGAGGCGCTCGCCGGTGACGCCGGCCGGGATCGCGACCGTATCGCACCAGCCGATGACGCCGGCCTTCGGCTTCGCCATGCCCATGTTGAGACCGCGCGCCTTCAGGTCGTAATAGGGCGGCACCCAGGAGAAGGCGCAGACCACCTCGCCCGAGGCGAACAGGTTGGTCAGGTCGGCGATCGAGTTCCAGTAGGTGCGCAGCAGCTTCTTCTGCGCCATCAGCGCCTTCTTGACCTCGGCGAGCTCGGCATCGTCCATCTGGAACATGCGGTCGCGCGGGATGCCGAGATAGAGCGCGGCGATCATGATCGCCTCCAGCGCATAATCGCGCATCGCCAGCTTGCCGGCATATTTGTCACCTTCGAAGAAGACGGACCAGTCCGGCTCCGCATCCATCAGGTCGGCGCGATAGACGATCGGATTGATGCCCCAGTAGAAGGGGATGCCATAGGTCTGGCCGTCCTTCTTGCCGAGCTTCGTAGTCTTGAACGTCTCGTAGAGACGCGCGGCGTTCGGCACCTTGGCAAGGTCGATCGGCTGCAGCAGGCCCGAAGCGGTGTAGTACTCGACCTTGTCGAGGCCGGGCGTGATCAGGTCGACCGACGAGGCGCCGCCGGCGCGGAGCTTGGCGAACTGCTCGTCATCGGTGCCGATGAAGTTCTTGGTGAGCGAGACCTTGCCGTCGGCCAGGAAGGCCTTGAGGTAGTCGTCCTTGGCGAGGTTCTCCCATGTCATCCACACCAGGTCCTCTGCCGCCTGGGCGCGGCCGAGGGGACCGAGGGCTCCGAACGCCGCGCCGGCAGCGATCGTCTTCAGAAAATTGCGGCGGTGAATTGGAAAGTCCATGCTCGGTTCCCGATGAAAAGGCCTGACCACGTCGTCATCCAATTCAAAAATCTTTTTCACATTCTCCGCAAGATGAAAAATTAGTTCCAGAATCGATAAATTGCCTACTCCTTGGGCGATCGCTTCCCCTGCCCCGGAACCACCAGCGGGTCCAGCCGCTCGTGCAGCCGTTCGATCTGGCCGAGACGCTCGATCGCCGGCTCGCCGAGCGACTGCCCAACCATTGAGCAGAGGTAGTTGATGACGCTCATCGGCGCGACGTAGCTGTCGAACAGGCTGTGGCCGCGATTGTGGCAGCGCAGGGTGACGGTCGCGAGCTGCGCTGTGCGTGCCGCCGTCATGTCGGCGATCAGCACGGAGGGCGCACCGATCTCGCGCACCACCGCCATCACCTCGCGCAGGATGACGGGGCGACGGCGAAATCCGAACACCAGCAGCGCATCGTCCGGGCGGACGCTCGCCAGCTCCTCGCCCATCGACATGCCCGCCAGCGGCAGCAGCTGGACATCGTCCTTGATGTGGATCAGCAGGCCGCGGGCATAGCTCGCCAGCACCATGGAATTGCGGAAACCCACGACCCAGATCCGCCTTGCCCCGACCAGGATGCGCGCCGCCGCCTCGAGCGATTCCTCGCTCAGCATCTCGGCGGTCTGGGTCAGGTTCTGCAGGTCCTGGGCGATATGCAGGCCGAAATCCCCCGGCGCCAGCCGCTTCTTGCCGATGCCGGTCAGCTCGTAGAGCGGCGAGCCCCAGTCGCGGCCCTGCCGCGCATGCAGCTTGGCGTCGTTGTAGCTGTTGTAGCCGAGCCGCCGGAAGAACCGCGCGGCCGTCGCGTTGGAAATGTTGGCCCGCGCCGCCAGTTCGCCGGCCGTGAAGCTCGACAGGCTGTTGCGCTCCTCCATCACCACCGACGCGAGGCGGCGCTCGCTCGCCGTCAGCTCGTCATAGACGGCCAGGATGCGCGCATCGATCGGCCGCGCATCCGCGCCTTCCTCGTCATGCATGGCGAGCTCCATTTTTCACAATACCGTACATACGAAAAAAACTTTTCACAAAGGTTGACTGACTTCGCCAGCTGGATATCCTGAAGCCACACCCACACAAAGCGGAATGATCGGCAGATGTCTCCAGATCTTGCGGCGGGGCAGGCGGTTTTTCAATCAAACCCCGCCCGCACCGGCGGCCCCTATCCAGACGCCTTCAAGGCGACGCTGAGCCTAGCGGCGGCCCGTGAAGCCTTTTCCCAGATCTCGACCTGGAAGGGATACCGGCCGACGCCACTCGTCTCCCTCGATCGCCTGGCGGACGGGCTTGGCGTCGCGAAGCTGCTCTACAAGCAGGAAGCAGGCCGCTTCGGCCTCGGCAGCTTCAAGGCGCTTGGCGGCGCCTATGCCGTGTTCCGCCTGCTCTCCGACCGCATCGAGGCCGAGACCGGCGCCGCCCCCAGCGCCGCCGACCTGATCGAGGGCCGGCATGCCGAGCGCGTCCGTGACATCACCGTCACCTGCGCCACCGACGGCAATCACGGCCGCTCCGTCGCCTGGGGCGCGTCGCTGTTCGGCTGCCAGAGCGTCATCTTCGTGCACGAGACGGTGTCGCAGGCCCGCGCCGACGCCATTGCAAGCTTCGGTGCGCGGGTCATCCGGACCCCCGGCAATTATGACGATTCGGTCCGCGAAGCGGACCGCGCCGCCAAGGCAAGTGGCTGGTCCGTCATCTCGGATACGTCCTATCCCGGCTATGTCGACGTCCCGCGCAACGTGATGCAGGGCTACAGCGTCATGGCCGAGGAAGTGATCCGCGAGCTCGGCCCGACGCGGCCGACCCACGTCTTCCTGCAGGGCGGCGTCGGCGGGCTCGCCGCTGCCGTCACGGCCCATCTCTGGGAGAGCTATGGCGCAGCGCCGACCGTCGTCGTCGTCGAGCCGCTGACGGCCGCCTGCCTGTTCGAGAGCAACCGCGCCGGCAGGCCGGTCGCCGTCACTGGCGACCTCGACACGATCATGGCGGGCCTCGCCTGCGGCGAGCCGTCGGTGATCGCCTGGCCGATCCTGGCATCGGGCGCCGCCGCCTTCATGGCCATTCCCGACGACACGGTCCGCGCCGCGATGCGCAGGCTCGCCTCGGGCGAGGCAGGCCCGCGGCTGGTCGGCGGCGAGAGCGGCGTCGCCGGCCTCGCCGGACTGATCGAGCTTTGCGGCAACGCCGAATGGCGCGCCGCCATCGGCCTCGACGCCCATTCGTCGGTGCTCGTGATCGGCAGCGAAGGCGACACCGACCCGGCGCTCTACCGCGAGATCGTCGGCCTCCCGGCTACGGATGTCGAGGCCGACGCATGAGCGAGACGCTGCAGCAGCCGCGCATCGACACCGCGCGCCTCGTGGCGCGGATCGAGGCGCTCGGCCGGATCGGCGCCCTGCCCGGCGGTGGCGCCTGCCGGCTGGCGCTCGACGACGACGAGAAACGCGGCCGCGACTTCCTCGTCGCCGCCATGCGAGACGCCGGCCTCGAAGTCGTGGTCGACGCCATCGGCAACATCTTCGGCACCCGCGCCGGACGCCGGACGGCTCCCGTCGTCATGCTCGGCTCGCATATCGACACCGTCGCGACCGGCGGCCTCTATGACGGCGCGCTCGGCGTGCTGGCCGGGCTCGAAGTGCTGGCGACGCTCGACGATGCCGGGATCGAGACCGAATACCCGATCACCGTCGCCGCCTTCACCAATGAAGAGGGCGCGCGCTTCGCGCCCGACATGCTGGGAAGCCTCGTACATGTCGGCGGGCTGGACCTCGACGAAGCGCTCGCCACCCGCGCCATCGACGGCGCCATCCTCGGCCAGGAGCTGCAGCGCATCGGCTATGCCGGCGGCGACGCGGGTCCGCGCGACATCCGCGCCTATTTCGAACTGCATATCGAGCAGGGACCGATCCTCGAGGACGAGGCGATCGACATCGGTGTCGTCGAGGGCGTTCAGGGCATCTCCTGGACGGAACTCACCATCGAGGGGCGCTCGGCCCATGCCGGTACAACGCCGCTGCGGCTCCGCCGCGACGCCGGGCTTGCGGCGGCACGAATCGCGACCGAAGTCGGCGCCATGGTGCGGGCGATCGGCGGCGACCAGGTCGGCACCGTCGGCGCCCTGACGCTATCGCCCAACCTGGTCAATGTCGTCGCGCAGAAGGCGGTGATGACGGTCGACCTGCGCAATCCCGACGAGGCGATCCTGCAGCAGAGCGAGGCGGCCCTCGCCGAAAGCGTCGCCCGGATCGGCGCGGAAGAGCAGGTGACGGTCGAGCGGCGCGCGCTGGCGAGGTTCGAGCCGGTCGCCTTCGATCCCATCCTGGTCGACCAGGTCGAGGACGCCGCCGCCGCCCTCGGGCTTTCGTCGCGCCGCCTCTATTCCGGCGCTGGCCATGACGCGCAGATGATCGCCCGCATCGCCCCGGCGGCGATGATCTTCGTGCCAAGCGTCGGCGGCATCAGCCACAACATCCAGGAATTCACCAGGCCGGACGATCTCGGCAATGGCGCGAATGTCCTGCTTCGGGTCGCGCTTGCCAGCGCCGACGCGATCCTGTGAACGGAGTCCCCCCGAAATGACGAGAATGCTCACCGTCGGCGCCGCCCAGCTCGGCCCGATCGCCCGCCAGGACAGCCGCCGCGACGTCGTCGAGCGCATGATCGCGCTCATTGAAAAGGCCGCCGCGCGCGGCGTCGGGCTCGTGGTCTTCCCGGAACTGGCGCTGACGACCTTCTTCCCGCGCTGGTTCATGGAAGACCAGGCCGAAGTCGACGCCTTCTTCGAGACGGCGATGCCCAACGCCGACACGCAGCCACTGTTCGACCGCGCCAGGGCGCTGAAGATCGGCTTCAGCTTCGGCTATGGCGAGCTGGTTGAGGAAGGCGGCGAGACGCACCACTACAACACGGCGATCCTCGTCGACGCCGCCGGCAACATCGTCCACCGCTATCGCAAAATCCACCTGCCCGGCCACAGCGAGCACGAGCCCTGGCGCGCCTTCCAGCACCTCGAGAAGCGCTATTTCGAACCGGGCATGGAGCCGTTCTCGACCTGCGAGGCGTTCGGCGGCGTCCTGTCCCAGGCGATCTGCAACGATCGCCGCTGGCCCGAGACCTATCGCGAGGCCAGCCTGCGCGGGGCGGAAATGCTGCTGATCGGCTACAATACGCCGGTTCACTATCCGCTGGCGCCCGAGCACGACCACCTGCAGTGCTTCCACAACCATCTCTGCATGCAGGCCGGCGCCTATGCGAACGGCATCTGGGTGGTCGGCGTCGCCAAGGCCGGCAAGGAAGAAGGCTGCGACCTGATCGGCCAGAGTTGCATCATCGCGCCGACCGGCGAAATCGTCGCCATGGCCTCGACACTCGGCGACGAGCTCGTGGTGCATGAGTGCGATCTCGACCGCTGCGACGAGATCCGCCGCAACATCTTCAATTTCAAGCTGCACCGGCGTCCCGACATGTACCCGATGCTGTCGGCCGGCTGACGGCAGCATCCCGAAAGCCGACGCAGAGACGATCCCCGGACTGGATCGGCCCGGGACGACGGCCCGCGAAACGGCCTGGGCTCACGCCCCCTATCGCATCGAGAACAGTTCCTGGTGGAAGCGCGGGCCAACCGGGAAACCCTGCGCCGCGAAGTCGCGCCGCAGCGCGTCGCCAAAGCCGGCCGGTCCGCAGAACCACAGGCTCGCCTCGCGCCAGTTCGGCACGGCGGCGCGGATGCGTTCGCCGGTCAGGAAGCCGTCGCGCGAATCGATCATCAGATGCAGGCGGATATTGGCCGCGCTCGCATCCGCAGCGAGCTTCGCCAGCGCATCCTCGTCGACGTCGGACGTGCTGTGAAACAGGTCGACGGTCTGCCGGCGGGACGGGTCCGTTCCGGCCGCCTCCCGCGCCAGTTGCTCCATCCGTCCGATGAACGGCGTGATGCCGATGCCGCCGGCGATCCAGATCTGGTGCGGACAGGCGTCGTCGAAGGTGAAGCAGCCATACGGCCCCTCGAGCCGGATGGGCTGGCCGATGGCGAGTTTTTCGCGAAGCCGCCCGGTGTGGTCGCCAAGCTGCTTGGCGATCAAGGTGACATGTCGGGTCGTGTCGTTCCAGGCCGAGGCGATCGTGTAGGGGTGCGGCCCCTCGGCCGGGTCCGACATGGCGAAGGCGAACTGCCCGGCCTTGTGCCCGGGCCAGCCCTGGCCGACCTCGATCCGCGTCTCCACCGTCCGCACGCCCGGATAGAAGCGGAGCTCGGCCAGCCGGCCGATCACACGCCGGCTCGCGCCGACGCGATCGGCAAGCGCGAGGACAGCCGCCACCGTCCCGCCAGCGAGCAGCAGCGCAACCAGCCAGCCGAGCGGCGTCGCCCAATTGTCGAAACTGAAGAGAACGACGGCGTGCAGCGCCAGCACGAGATAGGCGATCGCGATCAGCCGGTGCGTCTTGTAAAACCAGCGATAGGGGAAATATCGCACCAGCGCCAGGACGAGCAGGATCACCGCCGCATAGAACGCCCATTCGCCGATCCCCTCGGCGAAGCCGCGCTGGCTGGCGAAGAAGGCCCGGACGGGCTCCTCGATCACAGTGCGCGGCGGGCGCTGGCCGCGCTCGAACAGGCCGAGGCTGATGGCCCAGCCCGGCGCCTGCGACCACATCCAATGCAGGATGGACAGGACCAGCGCGCCGATGCCGAGCCACTTGTGCAGCCGGTACATCTTGTCGAGACCGCCGAACCAGCCCTCCAGCGCGCGCGGCCGCAGCGCCAGCAGCATGGCGACGCTCATGAAGACGATGGCGACGACGCCGGTCAGCTGCATCATCGAGGCGCGGAAGGGGATGAACCCGGCCGGCTGCCAGAGCGAGGGGTCGATCAGGAGATAAAGGGCGGCCGGCACCAGCGCGATCAACCAGAACGCGATCTTGATATTGCGCATCCGATCTCATTCCCATGCGAGGTCCGGAGACAACGGATCCCCGGCAAATCCCCCGCGCTCCCAGCATATCGAAATCGGCGCCGGAACGGCAGCGCGACAAAGCCGCTCCTAGCCCTTGCGCAGGCTCGCGATCGAATCCTGCAGCGTCTCGGCCGCCTTCAGGATGTGGCGGCGCATCGTCAGGCAGGCTTCGCCGAACTTCTTCTCGACGCAGAGCGCGATGATCCGGGCATGGTCCTCGCCCGAGCGGTCGAGGCGGAAATCATAGGATAGCTGCAGCCGGGTGTGACGGTCGCTGTCCTGCAGCAGCTGCGACACGATCTTCAGCGTGCGCGGCTTTCTGGCATGGCGATAGAGGCCGAGATGGAAGGCGGTGTTCAGCTCGGCGCAGCCCGCCATGTCGCCGGCCGCCTGCAGCGCCGCATAGCGCGGGCCGATCGCCCTGAGCAGATCGAAATCCGCCTCGCTCAGATGCGGCGCGCTGGCGCGCAGCAGCCGCGGCTCCAGTTGCGCCCGGAGCTCGAACACCTCGCGGATCTCGTCAAGCGACAGCTCGGACACCACGGCGCCGCGGTGCGGCTGGATGATCACCAGCCCCTCGGCTTCGAGCTGCATCAGCGCTTCGCGGACCGGAATGCGACTGACGTCGAACTCCTCCGCCAGCGCATCCTGCCGCAGCTGCGCGCCGGCCGCCAGGCGGCCGGAAAGGATGCGGTTGCGCATCTCGCCGGCGACGGCCGAGGCGATGGTCTTGTGCTGCAGCCCCTTGCGGGGGCGCACGCCCACGCCCGGCAGATCGAGATCGGTTGTGCCCATGATGCCTCCCCTCTTCTGATTATCGCAGCGCCGGAATCGCCACAATGGGAACATCACGATTTTCGATTGTATAAAATCTACTTGATACGATGCCCCCGTGTCTGCTTAAAATTGGGTCGCGCCTCAATTTCCAGCAAATAAGGGGAACCAAGTGGATTTCACGCGCAGACATTTCCTGCACCTCGCCGGCGGAGCGGCGGCCGGTGCCGCCCTCCTGCCCTCGGTCACGCCCGCCTTCGCCGCCGACGGCGTGCCGAAGACGCTTCGCGTCGGCATGTCGAACCAGCTGCCCTATGCCTTCCTGGATGACGCCGGCAACCTGACCGGCCAGTCGCCCGACGTGCTGCGCGCCGCCATGCGCGACGCCGGCGTCGACAAGATCGAGGCGACGCTGACCGAGTTCGGTGCCCTGATCCCCGGCCTCGTCGCCGGCCGCTTCGACGTCATCTGCACCGGCCTGTTCGTGCGGCCGCAGCGTTGCGAGGCGATCGCCTTCGCCAATCCGGATTCGCTGAGCCGCGAGGGCCTGGTCGTCGCCGCCGGCAACCCGCACAAGCTGAAGTCGCTCGACGACGTCGCCAAGTCGGACGCGCTGAAGATCGGTTTCGTGCGCGGCTCGGTCGACGAGGCCTATGTGAAGGCCGCCGGCATTCCGGAAGCGCGCTGGGTCGTGCTGCCCGACGTGCCGACGCTGTTCGCCGCCATCAAGGGCGGCCGCGCCGATGCGGTGATCAGCTCGCTGGTCATCATCGCGGCGACGCTCGACACCATGAAGGACCCGGCGCTCGAGCTGGTCACCGACTTCGTCGACCCGGTCGTCGACGGCAAGCCGGCGATCGACTACGCCGCGATGGGCTTCCGCAAGGCCGACACGGCCCTGCTCGCCGCCTACAATGCCGGCCTCGCCAGGCTCGTCCAAAGCGGCGAGATCGTCGCGATCAACCAGAAGTGGGGCCTGCCGGCCGCGCTGAGCCCGAACGCGGAAACCCCGTCGATCGAGACGCTCTGCAAGGCCTGACGCCACCCGGCCGGGAGGAGCCATCCTCCCGGCATTCCCTCCCGTGCCGCTGCGAGACCACTAGACCGATGCAGGGACTCCTCGACTCGCTCCCCCAGCTCCTCAAGGGAGCGCAGATGTCGCTGCTGGTGACGCTCGCCGCCGCGCCGATCGCGCTGTGCCTTGCGATCGCGGCCGGCCTGGCGCGGCGCGCGCCGTCGCGGCTATTGCGCTGGATCGCGGTCGGCTATGTCGAGATCTTCCGCGGCACGTCGCTGGTCGTCCAGCTCTTCTATTTCTACTACGTGATGCCGCTGGTCGGGATCAGCCTGGAACCGGTGACAACCGGCATCCTGGTGCTCGCCCTCAACCACGGCGCCTATGGCTCGGAAGTCGTCCGCGCCGGCCTCGGCTCGGTGCCGAAGGGGCAGCACGAAGCCTGCCTGGTGCTCGGCATGTCGGCGCCGCTCGCCATGCGCCGCATCATCTTCCCGCAGGCCTTCGTCGCGATGCTGCCGCCCTTCGGCAACCTCCTGATCGAACTCCTGAAATCGACCTCGCTGCTGTCGCTGATCACCATCTTCGACCTCTCCTTCGCCGGCAACGCTCTGTTCCAGACGACGGGCCGGACCATCGAGGTCGATGGCCTCGTCCTCGTCCTCTACTTCGTCATGGCGACCGGCCTGACCCTCGTCATGCGCCGGATCGAGGCCTGGTTCGGCGCCGGCCGCGAGAAGGAGTTCCGGGCATGATCTTCGACCTCTCCTACATGCTGCAGATCACGCCGCTGCTTCTGAAGGGCGCGGTGGTGACGCTGCAGGCGACCGTGCTCGGCACGCTGCTCGCCGCCATCCTCGGCCTCGGTCTCGCCATCCTGAACCGCTCGCGCTTCCGCCTGGTGCGGCACGTCACCACCGCGGTGATGATGTTCGTCCGCAACACGCCGCTGCTGATCCAGCTGTTCTTCCTGTTCTACGTGCTGCCGCAATACGGCATCGCGCTGCCGGCCTTCGTCACCGGCACGATCGCGCTCGGCATCCATTATTCGACCTACATGGCCGAGGTGTACCGCGCCGGCATCGCGGCGGTGCCGCGCGGCCAGTGGGAAGCCGCCTACGCCCTCAACATGACCCGCCGGCAGATGTGGCTGCGCGTCGTCCTTCCGCAGGCGATCCCGCCGATCATCCCGGCGCTCGGCAACTACACCGTGTCGATGCTGAAGGAGACGCCGCTGCTCGCCACCGTCGGCATCCTCGAACTGCTGGGCATGGCCCTCTTCGAGGCCGCCCGCACCTATCGCTACTACGAGCCGCTGACCCTGGTCGGGATCATCTTCCTGATCTTCAGCCTGATCTCGGCGGTCCTCATCCGAATGCTGGAGAAGCGCTTTGCAACCCGATAACCCCTCGCCCTCCGTCCCGGCGCTCCGGCTTCGCGGCGTCAGCAAGCGCTTCGGCGAACTGACCGTGCTCGACAATCTCGACCTCGACGTCGAGGCCGGCGAGCGCATCTCGATCATCGGCCGAAGCGGTTCCGGCAAGACGACGCTGCTTCGGGTGGTGATGACGCTGGAACAGGCCGATACCGGCATCATCGAAGTGTTCGGCCGCCCGCTCGGCTGGCGCTTGGAAGGCGGCCGACGTGTCGCCATCGACGCGAAGGCCAACCGGGCCGTCCGCGCCGACATCGGCATGGTCTTCCAGCAGTTCAACCTGTTCCCGCACATGACGGCGATCGAGAACGTCATCGAGGCGCCGGTGCATGTGAAGGGCGAGGCCCGCGCCAGCGCCCGCGAGCGCGGCATGGCGCTGCTTCAGCAGGTCGGTCTCGCCGACAAGGCCGATCACTATCCGCGCCAGCTTTCCGGCGGCCAGCAGCAGCGCGTCGCCATCGCCCGGGCGCTCGCCATGCAGCCGCGCATCCTGCTGTTCGACGAGGTAACCTCGGCGCTCGATCCCGAGCGCGTCGACGAGGTGCTCGACGTCATCGGCGCGCTCGCCGAGAGCAACGAGATCACCATGCTGATCGTCACGCACGAGATGCGCTTCGCCCGCGATGTCGCGACGCGGACGATCTTCATGGAGAACGGCCTGGTGGTCGAAGACGACAAGCCTTCCATCGTGTTCGGCAATCCGCGGATGCCGCGCACGCAGTCCTTCCTCAAGAGCATCCTCGACAAAGGGCTCTGAAATGACTTCGGCCCCTGCTCCGATCGATCGAGGATCGCTCCTGCTTCCCGACGGCGTCCATCACCTGCTCTCCGGCGGCGAGGCGCCGATCCCGCGCGCGACGCTCGACGCCTATCGCCGCTATGCCGAGGCCAAGGCTGCCGGACTGCCGGGCCGCAACGCGCTCGAAGCAGCGCATGCCGCCGCCCGCGAGACCCTCGGCCGCCATCTCGGCATGCAGGACGGCCGCGACATCGCCTTCCTCGGCTCGATGAGCGCGGCGCTCGCCGCCGCGATCGGCGCGTTCGACTGGCGCGACGGCGACAATCTCGTCGTGCTCGCCGACGAATTCCCCTCCGTCGTGCTAGCCGGCCGGTCGGTCGAGCGCCTCGGCGTCGAGCTCCGCGTCGTCCCGGTCCGGCCGGGCGAAGCGCCCGAAGAGACCATCCTCGGCGCCGTCGACGCGCGCACCCGGCTCGCCGCGATCAGCCATGTCAGCTTCCGGCACGGCCTCCGCATCGACGTGCCGGCTCTCGCGACCCGGCTGCATGCGGCGGGCGTGGCGCTGGCGCTCGACGTCTCGCATTCGCTCGGCGTGCTGGAGATCCCGGTCGCGGAGTGCGACATCCTCGTCTCCTGCGGCCACAAGTTCCTGCTCGGCGCGCATGGCACCGGCATCCTCGTCTGGAACGAAACCCGCCTCGGCCGGCCGGCCCATGCGACGCCGAGCTGGTCGTCCGTGCGCGACTACGACACGGCGGATGGCAGGCTCGCCTTCACGCCGCTCGAGGGCGGCCGCGCCTTCGAGATGGGCAATGCCGATTTTCCCGCCCTCTACGCGCTGAAGTCGGGGCTCGACCTGCTGGCCCGAAGCTGCCCCGCCGCGATCGAGCGGCACGCCTTGGCGCTGTCTGGCGAGCTTCGCGCCCGCCTCGCCGCCGCCGGGCATGCCGTCTGGACGCCGGAGGCCAGCGAACGGCGCGGCACCAGCATCGCCATCGGCATGGCCCGCTCCGTCGAGGTCGCCGCCCGCCTCGCCGAGGAAGGGATCCTGGTCGCCTCCGGCGACGGCCGCATCCGGATCTCGCTCCACGGCTTCAACACCGAAGCGGACGTCGCGGCCGTCGTCGACGCCCTGTCGCGCGCCGTTTCGAACCCATAACGACAAGAGAAAGAACGACATGAACGCCAAGGTTCCCTATGCGTGGACCGACCGCCAGCCGTGGCTCGAGCTCGATTTCGCGCCGGAGGAGTTTCAGTCCCGCATCGCCGCGGCGCAGGCACAGCTCCGGGCGGCCGGAAAAGAGGCGCTGCTGGTCTGGGAAGACGCCGATCGCGGCGGCAATGTCCGCTACCTCTCCGGCTTCAACATGGTCTGGGGCACCTCGGTCGTCCTCGTCCACCGCGACCGTGAGCCGGTGCTGGTGACGAACGCGATCGCCCATGGCGAGCCGATGCATTCGAACATCCAGTCGAGCTGGATGACGGATGTCCGCGTCTCCTTCGCCGGCACGGCCGACGACCTGCTGGCGATGAGCCTCGACGTCCTCGGCCAGTGGCGGGTCGCTCCCGACGCGCTCGTCGTCGCCGGCCTGGCGCAGATCCCCTATTTCACGGCCAGGGCGATGGCGGCGCGCTGGAGCCACGCGGCGCTCGTCGCCGGCGACGCCATCCTCGACCGGCTGCGCCGCATCAAGAGCCCGGCCGAGATCGCCATCATCCGCCGCGTCGCCGATCTGACCGCGCGCGCCATGGAGCAGGCGATGGACGCGGCCGCCGTCGGCGCCAGCGAAAGCGACGTCGCCGCCGCGGCGCACAGGGCCTGCATGGCGGCCGGCGCCGAGCGCATGTCGTTCGGCTGCTTCCCGGTCGCAGGTCCGCGCGGCGCGCTCAAGAACGTGTTTCCGAGCCCGCAGAACATCATCAGGCCGGACGATCTCGTCGTCATCGACCTCGGCTGCAAGCTGTTCGGCTACCAGTCCGACATGTCGCGCAACGTCGTCGCCGAGCCGTCGCCGCAGGTCGCCCGCATCCTCGCCGCGACGGAGGCCGCCAACAACGCCGCCTTCGCCCATGTGAAGCCCGGCGTCACCACCCATTCCGTCATCGAGACGATGAACGCGGTGATCGCCGAGCACGGCTTCGCGGCATGGGACTTCACCCTGTGCCACGGCTTCGGCCTCGACCTGACCGAGACGCCGGTCTTCCGCAACCGGCCGCCGCTGACGCTGGAGGCCGGCATGTGCTTCTACGTCGAGCCGATCATCGCCGACGAAAGCTTCGGCTGCGCCTGCATAGAGGACATGCTGCTGGTGACGGCGGAAGGCTGCGAGAAGCTCTCGCCCACGCGCGGCCCGGCCTGGCGCTAGCGGCGGATCCCCTTCTTCCTGAAGGCCGCCTGCGGTCGCGAGCCGCCCGGGTCCGCGACCGCAGCCTTCAAGGCCGCAGGAACACGGAAAAACGCGCGCGCCACGCCGCATCTGGCCGCGCGCGAGCGTCGGACGCCTGCGACCAAGCGACCGGCTGAGCCCAGTGGCCGCGCCACGTCGATGGGCCTATAGTCGCCGGATTGAATCGATACAGAGCCCGCAATGCCCCGTTTCCTCAATCCGCATTCGACCGGCTTCCTCGTGCTGCTGAGCCTCTGCAGCGGCCTGCCGGCCCTCGGCACCGACATGGCCCTGTCGGGCACTTCCGCCATCGCGGACGCCTTCCAGGTTCCGGTCAGCGATGTCGGGCTGGCGCTCAGCGCCTTCATGATCGGCTTCGCCGGCTCGCCGCTCCTTTATGGACCGCTGGCCGACCGGTTCGGCCGCAAGCCGGTGATCCTGGTCGCGAGCGCCATCTTCACGCTCGCCAGCATCGGCTGCGCGCTGGCGTCGACCCTGCCGGAGCTGCTCGCCTGGCGGCTGGCGCAAGGCATCGGCGCCGGGGCGAGCCGTTCCCTGCCGACCTCCATCGTGCGCGACCTGTTCGACGGCGCCGTCGCACGGGCGAAGATGTCCTATATCGGCCTGATGGGCCTGCTGGCGCCGATCTGCGCGCCCACCATAGGCTCCGGCCTGCTGCTGCTTTCCAGCTGGCGCGGCATCTACGGCTTCCTGGCGCTGATGGGCGGCGCCGTCTTCGTCGCGATGCTGTTCGGCTATGGCGAGTCGTTCACGCCGACGGCCCAGAACAATCTCCGCCCCGGCCAGATCGCGGCCAACTACGCCGAGACATTCCGGCATCGACAGTCGCTCCGCTACACTCTCGTGGCGACACTGTCGTTCGGCTGCCTGTTCTCCTATGTGAGCGGCTCGCCCTTCGTGCTGATGGAAGCCTACGAGCTGGGCCCGACGGCCTATGGCCTGACCTTCGCCTTCACGACGGTGGCGCTGCTGGCCGGCAATTTCGTCAACGGCAAGCTGAACGCGCGCGCCGTCTCGCCGCGCATTCCGCTCGCCATCGGGCTCGGCCTGGCGGCAGCGACCTCGACGGCGCTGGCCGTGCTTTCGATGACGGTCCACATCCCGCTGCCGCTGCTGCTCGGGCTGGTGGCGCTCTGCATGTTCTCGGCCGGGCTCATCTTCGCCAACGCGATCCAGCTTGCCCTGCAGCCGCTGCCGCATATCGCCGGCGTGGCGAGCGCCGCGCTTGCGGCCTGCCAGCTCGGCCTCGGCGCGATCGCCGGGGCGGCCGTCGCCTATTTCTTCGACGGCCGGACGCCGCTTTCGACCGCCGCCGCGATGGCGATCTGCGCCTGGCTGTCGCTGGCGGTCTATCGCCTGCTGCCAGCGGAGGCGAGCCAGGGCGAGGCGGCCGCAGTCATCGCCACGGAGTGACCTGCAGGACCAGCCCGATCGCAGGCGGCCGGGCGAAAGATGCGTCCGGCCAGCCCCGGCCCGCGGCAAGACCGGCGACAAGTTCCGCCGGCGGCGCTATGACGGGCTCCAACGCAGCCATCAGGGCGGACCCGAAACCATGCACGCTCTCTCTTCCGCGCCACTTGCCTCGATCACCACCGCGACCGTGCCGACCTATGACCGGGCCGCGCTGAAGGCCGGTATCCTGCATTTCGGCCTCGGCAACTTCCATCGCGCCCACCAGGCGGTTTATCTCAACGACCTCTTCCAGAGCGGCCAGGGCCATGACTGGGCCATCATCGGCGCCAGCGTGCGCGAGGCGGATGCGCCGATCCAGCAGAAGCTGAAGGGCCAGCACTGGCTGACCACCGTGGTGGAGCAGGAGGCCGACCGCGCCAGCGCCACCATCACCGGCGCCATGATCGACTACATCGCGCCCGGCGACACCGCCGCGATCCTCGCCAGGCTGCGCGACCCTGCGATCCGCATCGTCTCGCTGACCATCACCGAGGGCGGCTACTACATCGACCCGGCGACGCAGGCCTTCGACGCCAACCACCCGGATATCGCCCACGACGCCACCCACCCCGACGCGCCGCGCACCACCTTCGGCCTGATCCTCGCCGGCCTCGTCCATCGCCGCGACAACGGCATCGCGCCCTTCACCGTGGTGAGCTGCGACAACATCCCCGGCAACGGCCACGTCACCGAGAACGCCATCGCGGGCCTCGCGGAAAAAATCGACCCGGCGCTGGCGCGATGGGTGCGCGACACCGTCGCCTTCCCCAACAGCATGGTCGACCGCATCACCCCGGCGACGACCGAGCGCGAGCGCGACATCCTCGCCCGCGACTTCGACATCGACGATGCCTGGCCGGTCTTCTGCGAGAGCTTCCGGCAATGGGTGCTCGAGGACCGTTTCCCGGCCGGGCGGCCGGCGCTCGAGGCGGTCGGCGTGCAGTTCGTGCCCGACGTCGCTCCCTACGAGCACATGAAGATCCGCATCCTGAACGGCGGCCACGCCACGATCGCCTATCCGGCGAGCCTGCTCGGCATCCACTTCGTGCACGAGGCGATGGAGGACGAGCAGATCGCGCGCTTCCTGGCCAAGGTCGAGGCCGACGACATCGTCCCGATCGTACCGCCCGTGCCGGATACCGACCTCGGGGCCTATTTCGCGCTCTGCCAGCGCCGCTTCGGCAATCCCAAGATCGGCGACACCAACCGTCGCCTCGCTCATGACGGCGCCAACCGCCAGCCGAAGTTCATCATCCCCTCGGCGGCCGACAACCTCGCCGCCGGCCGCGACGCGCCCGGCCTCGCGCTCGTCAGCGCGCTCTGGTGCCGCTACTGCTTCGGCACGACGGATGCGGGCGCGCCTGTCGAGCCGAACGATCCGAGCTGGGACCGCCTCAAGGAAACCGCCCGGCAGGCGAAGGACGACCCGCAGGCCTGGCTGGCGATGCGCGACATCTATGGCGACGTCGGCGCCAACCCGCGCTTCGCCGCCAACTTCGCCCGCGCGCTGAACAGCCTCTGGACGAATGGCGTCCGCGCCACGCTCGAAAGCTACCTCGCCGGTACCCTGTAGGCCGGGCGGAGACCGCGGAACCCGTCTCGACGCGGCGCGCGATCGCGCGCCGCGCTCAATCGGATCTTGAAAGGGTCGCGCCGGAGCTGATCTCGGCCTGGGGAAAGAAGCGGTCGACGAGCGGCAGGCAGGCTGCGCCGAGGCTGACCGCGCGCCGCTCGCTCGTGCCCTCGCGGATCGCGAGCTTCGCAGCCATGCCGGCATCGAGCCGCGCCAGCTCGCTCTTCACCGAAACGACGATGCGCCGGCGCACCGCGGGCGGCAGCAATCCGTCGATGACAGCGAGCTCGCAGCCGATCGTCACCGAAACCGAATAGACGGCATGGGCGATGCCTCGGGCCAGCGCGGCAAGGCGCCGCTCATCCGAGATCGCGTCGGGATGCTCGACGAGCGTCCAGAGCGGCACCGTCGCGCCGTCGAGCCCCGGAACCGGAACCTTGCCGATACCGAGGCCGGCAGCATCGCGGGCAAAATGGATCTGGCCGTTCTGGACCAGGCCGCCGCCGAGGGAATCGCCGATGAACAGATAGGCGAAGCTCGGCACGCCGCTGCCGAGGCCATAGATGAGCTCGCCGCTGCAGGCGGCGACGGCGTCGCTGCTGATGTAGGTGGCGAGGTGAAGCTGACGGCCGAGCGCCAGCAGGGTTTCGTCGACCTCGGCCAGATGGGGGGCGGACTGCGCCTCGTGCCGGCCGGCCGCGACCGCGATGCCGATCCCCTGCAGCCGGGCATTCGCCTCGGCATCGAAGTCGGAGCGGATGTCGACCACCGCCTTGCGGGCCAGCGCGGCGACATCCCCGAGGGTGCGTCCCTCGAGCGAGAAGCGGCGCTCCGCGACGACGAGGCCGGTGAAGTTGACGAGAACGAGATGCGCCTCGCGCTCGCCGACATGGAGGCCGAAGAACATCGCGCCGGCGGCGTGCAGGCTGAGCGGCACGAAGGGCTGGCCGACCTTGCCGCGCACCGGCGCGCCGGCGACCAGAAGCCCGGCCTCGACCAGGCTGCGCGCGATGACCGAGGCGGTCTGCGCGGTCAGCCCCGTCAGTTCGGCGATCTGCGCCTTCGACAGCTGGCCATGGGTACGGATGAGCGACAGGACCAGCCGCTCATTGGCCGCGCGCAGCCCGACCTGGTTGGAGCCGAGGCTGAAGCTCGCCTGCTCGGAAGGGTGGCGCCGCAGAACCGTCGTACCTGGAATATGTCCGGTCAAATCATCCTCATCGCCGCTTCCGCTTGGATAAATAACTAATGTTGAGTTATCTATTGGCGTGCCTCTAGGGTCAAGCGTAGCGTCGAAGTCCCGAAATTTGAAGGTTTTCCAATGACAAAGCGGTGGTGTCCAAGCTGGACGGCGGCCCCCATGAACGTCTGGGCGGCCGATGGAGCCCTGTCGGGCTTCTACAACCAGACGATCCGGGAAGTGGCCCGGATCAGCATCGGCGGCGAACGGCTGGTGCTGCGGCTGACCAATGAATTCGGCGACAGGCCGTTCCAGCTCGACGCCGTACAGATCGCCATGGCCGGCGAAGGCGGCGCCGCCGAGCCGCTGACGACGCGGCCGGTAACGTTTGGCGGCAGCCGCAGCGCGACCATCCACGCCGGCTCCCCCCTGTTCAGCGACCCGATCGATCTCGCGGTCGGCCCGCTCGCCCGCGTCGCGGTGAGCTATTATTCGAGCGGCTTCATCCCGGTCCACACCCATCATTTCGAGGCACAGCAGACCGCCTTCATCTCGGTGCCGGGGAACTTCGCCGCCGCCGAGCAGATGATCGTCCAGCAGACGACGACCAGCCGCTATCTGCTGAGCGCGATCCACTGCGAGACGGAGACGGCGACCGGTGGCGTCGTCTGCATCGGCGATTCCATCACCGACGGCTATGGTTCCAGCATCGACGGCGATTGCCGCTGGCCGGATATCCTCGCGGAACGCTTCCAGCAGCACGGACACGAATCCCTGGCCGTCGTGAATCTCGGCATCGGCGGCAACCGCATCCTGCACAACCGCCGCGGCCAGAAGCTGCTCGAGCGTTTCGATCGCGACGTGGCGAGCCTGGCCGGCATGACGCACCTGGTCGTCCTCGAGGGCATCAACGACATCGTCTGGCCGCATACCGTGCTCGCCGGGCCCGACGAGGAGGTGCGCGCGGACGACATCATCGCCGGCCTCCGCCAGGTGATCGCCCGAGCCCGGATCGCCGGGCTGAAGGTGGCCGTCGGCACGGTGACGCCGTTCGAGGGCACCATGTCGGAAGTGCCCAACAGCGGCTACTATACGGCCGGCAAGGAACGCACGCGGCAGGCCGTCAACAAGTGGGTCCGCAGCCAGGACGACGACGTCCATGTCCTCGATTTCGACGCGGTGCTGCGCGACCCCGCCCACCCTGCCCGGCTGCTTCCGGCCTTTGACAGCGGCGACCACATCCACCCGAACGACAGCGGCTATCGCGCCATGGCCGAGGCGGTCGATCTGGGCTGGTTCAATTAAGTCATTCTGACTTACTTATTGACAAGCCGGCGGTGACATGGGCAAATGGCGACGTTCCGCGGGGAGGCGGAACGTTCCCTGGACGATCGAAAATGACAGCCGAGAACCCGACGAGCGGGAGCCCTTTGCCGGGCCTGCCCGAAGACCGCCGGCGTCGGGGGAACAACAAACCGAGGAGGAACGCCCCAATGCACAAGTCTCGACCTGCAGCCCATTCCGGAATGGCCCGCGTACTCGTCGCCGCCGGCCTGGCCGCCACGGCGCTGAGCGCGCTGCCGGGCGCCGCATCGGCAAAGCCGATCTCGTCCATCCTCTTCGTCAACCCGCTGCCCCAATATCCGGCCTGGCGGCTGATCGGCGACTGCCTCGCCGCCAAGGCGAAGGAACTCGGCATTCCCGAAACCGAAGCCGGCCCGACCGACGGTACGCTGAACACGACGCAGATGTTCACGCAGATCCAGCAGGGCATCGCCAACAATGCCGGCGCCATCATCACCTTTCCGGCCTCGGACGGCTTCGTGCCGATCCTGCAGCAGGCGAAGGCCGCCGACATCATGGTCGGCACGCTCTATGGCGCGGCTGGCACGGAAGCGGCGTCGGACGTCAATGTCGGCGCCAACTTCACCACCGTCGGCGAGATCTTCGCCGCCTCGATCGCCGAGCGCGAGGGACCGCAGAATGTGGGCCTGATGATCCAGGGACCGAGCGGCCCGGGCAAGGCCTTCCTCGACGGCTTCACCGCCGCCGCGGAAAAGTCGGGCAACGTGAAGGTGATCGCCGTCGTCAGCACCAATGACGACGCCAGCAAGGCGCTCGACCAGGCAAACGCGCTGCTGACGGCCCATCCCGAGATCAATGTCATCGCCTCGCACATGGGCAGCGCGACGCAGGGCGCCGTCTCGGCGATCAAGCAGCGCGACCTGGTCGGCAAGGTGGTGATGGTCGCAAACGGCGCCGCCGGCGGCGGCAAGGAAGGCCTGACCGACGGCACGGTGCACAGGCTGATGATGCAGGATCTCTGCAACGCCGGCGGTCAGGTCGTCGACGGCCTGGTCCGGCAGTCGAAGGGCGAGAGCGTGCCGAAGCAGGTCGATGTCGGCGTCCGCATGTTCGGCGCCGAAGGGATTGAGGACTATATCGCCAAGGGCTGGCAGTGAACCGCGCCGTGGCCTCCCAGCGGGAAGGAGCTCCGGCCAACCCCGGCGTTCCAGCCCTCGAACTTCGCTCGATCGGCAAGTCCTTCGGCAATGTGAGGGCGCTGACGAATGTCAGCCTCTCCGCCTATCCGGGCGAGATCCACGCCATCGTCGGCGACAACGGCGCCGGCAAATCCACCACGATGAAGGTGATGTGCGGCATCCATCGTGGCGATAGCGGCGAGATGCTGGTCGGCGGAAACCCCATCGTCATGCACGATCCGTCCGAGGCGCAGCGCCACGGCATCGCCGTCGTGCACCAGGACCTCGCTCTGGTCGAATGCCTCGACATCGCGACCAACATGTCGCTCGGCGCCATCCCCCGGCGCGGCCGCTTTTTCCTTGATCGCCCGCGCATGGAGCGCGAGGCGGCCAAGGTGCTCGACGACCTGCGCATTCGCGTCGGCTCGGTGCGGACCCAGATCGGCCTTCTGTCCGGCGGCGAACGCCAGATCGTCGCCGTGGCGCGCGCCGTCCGGCTCAACCTGCCGATCATGCTGCTCGACGAGCCGACCGCCGCCCTCGGCGTGCGCGAGACCGCCCATGTCGGCAACATCCTTCGCGACCTTCGCGCCAGGGGCAAGACGATCCTCTGCATCAGCCACGACTTCGATTTCGTCTTCCGCCATGCCGACCGCATCACGGTCATGCGACTCGGCAACTCGATCGCGACGCGACGCGTCGCCGAGACCACGCGCGACGAAATCGTCGGCCTTATCACCGGCGCGATCAAGGGTGCCGCATCCGAACCGGAGCCCCTGTCATGACCGCCACCGACTCGCTTTCCCCCCGCGCCCGTGGCAGCGAACGCCGCTTCGGCCTGGCGAGCCTGCTTCGGCCGGAGACGACGCTGATCGCGGTGATCGTCCTCATCGGCATCGCCGCGACGATCCGCAACCCGAACTTCGTCAACCCGCACAATCTCATCGATATCGCCCGCGCCGCGGTCATCTATTTCATCATGGCCTGCGGAGCGTCGCTGCTGATGATCGGCGGCGGCCTCGATTTCTCCGTCGGCTCGGTGTTCACGCTCGGCGGCCTGACGACGGCCTGGATGCTGACGGCCGGCCTGCCGTGGCCGCTTGCCGTCTGCGCCGGCATCCTGGCCGGCATGGTCGCCGGCTATGCCAACATCCTCGTCGTGGCGAAGCTGCATGTTCCTCCCATCATCGCCACGCTCGGCACCTTCTTCATCATCAGCGGCCTCTGCATCGTCGCCACCGGCGGCCAGGATATCCTTCCCCTGCCCCCGACCTTCCAGCGCCTCGGCCAGGGATCGATCTTCGGCGTGCCGTTCATCGTCCTCTATGCGCTGGTCATCGGCCTCGCCTTCTGGTTCCTGCTGGAGCGCACGCCGTTCGGCGTCGAGGTGCGGGCGCTCGGCGGCAACCGCAAGGCGGCGATCGCCAACGGCCTGCGGGTCGGCCGGATCGAGACGACGCTCTATGTCCTGGCCAGCGCCATGGCCGCGCTCGCGGGCATCATCTACGCCGCCCGTGTCGGCAGCGGCCAGGTGGCGGCGGGCGGATCCGCCGTGACGCTGTCGGTGGTGACGGCGGTGCTGATCGGCGGCATCAGCCTTCTCGGCGGTCTCGGCAGCATCACAGGCGTCGCCGTCGGCGCGCTGCTACTCTCGGAGATCGACAATGCGCTGATCGTCGCCAGCGTACCGCCGCAGTACAACAGCATCATCGTGGGCTGCATCCTGATCACGGCGGTCGCCATCGACCATCTGCGCCGCGAACGGCTCTACAAGACGAGGCGCTGAACGAAGCGGCGAACAGGGGCCGCCGGAGGGCACCGGGCCACTGCGTCACCTCTTCGAGCGTCTCGCGCTCCTGATCGCATCGCTTGACGAAGGCGGCGGCGAGGCGGGCGCGCGGCGCGCACGAACGACGTGGCTGTCTCCCGGCCCATAGCCGCCATGGGTGACGAGCGGAACCAGCGCCTTTTCGAAAAGATCATGCTTCGACAGGAAGGAGCGCACGACGCTGGGCACCATCCGGCGCCGTCGCGCCGCGCCTTCGTCGAGATGCCAGCGCAGCATCGCCTGGACGGTCGATTGGACATGCCGGCCGGCGATCTCCCGCAGCACCGGATCCTCCAGCGTGCCGCAGCCATTGCCCCCCCCCGGAGAAGGTGAACCCGCCAATCGGCGACCACGCCTGTTTCAGGATGCGGTGCCGGTCATCGAGCCGCCACTACGACGCGGCCGCAAGACTACCCCGGCTCCAGCGCCCTGGCTGCACCCGCAGCGGGAGACCTACTATTGACTGCAACCGGACAACGACAGCGCGGATTGATTGCGGTAATCTGCCGAAAACAGACGTCGGGGGGACGGCGGTGACTGAGCAGGTTCTGAATATTCGTGCGTTCGTCGCCGGGCATCTGAGCGTCGCCTTCCATCAGAACGCCATTCCGGCCATCAGCGAGATCGTCATCGAGAACGCGTCGGAGATCGACGCGACCGATCTACTCATCGAGATCGTCAGCGAGCCGGCCTTCGCGCGGCCCCTGGCCATCCGCATCGAGCGGATCGCTGCCGGCGGCACCCACCATGTGAGGATGCCGGATCTTCCCCTGGATGCCGGCTATCTGCGCGGCCTCGCCGAAGGCGTGCGCGGTTCGCTCTCGTTCCGGCTTGCCGCGAATGGCGTACCGGTCGCGACCGAGATCGTCGAAATCCAGCTCCTGCCACCGGCGCAGTGGGGTGGCGTCGGCGCCGCGCCCGAGATTCTCGCCGCCTTCGTCCGCCCGAACGACCCCGCCGTCGACGCGGTCCTGCGCGATGCCGCAACCCGCCTTGAGCAGGCGGGAAAATCCGGCGCCATCGACGGCTACACGAGCGGCCGCAAGGAGCGGGTCTGGGAACTCGCCTCCGCGATCTGGTCAGCGCTGGCTGCCCGCGGGATCGCCTATGTCCTGCCGCCGGCGAGCTTCGAGCGGACCGGTCAGAAGGTCCGCGGGCCGAGCGATGTCATCGAACGCCGCGTCGGCACCTGTCTGGACATGACGCTTCTCTACGCTGCCTGCCTCGAGCAGGCCGGATTGCATCCGCTTGTCGTGCTGACGGCAGGACACGCCTTTGTCGGCCTGTGGCTCAAGGACGAGGGATTCCCCACCGCCGTGGTCGACGACGTGCAATTGCTTCGCAAGCGTCGCGATCTCGAGGACATGCTCTTCGTCGAGACAACGCTGCTGACACAGACGCCAGCCGCGCGCTTCGCGCATGCGATCGAAAAGGGCAACCGTCAGGTCGACGAGGATGCGGGCGCGCCGCTCGAACTCGCCATCGACATCCAGCGCAGCCGGTCGCGCGGCATTCGCCCGCTGGAACTCGGCGAGGCGGGCACGCCCGCGCGACCGCTCACCGACGCGCCGACCAGCGTTGTCGGCCTCGAGGAAGCACCTGACTTCGTGCAGGAGATCGTGGTTCGCGAGGAAGAGGATCCGACCGTCGACCGGCTCGAGCGCTGGAAGCGAAAGCTGCTGGATCTGACGCTGCGCAACAAGCTGCTCAACTTCAAGGATACACGGAAAGCGATCGCGCTCGACTGCCCGGCTCCAGCCGCCCTCGAGGACATGCTGGCCGGCGGCGAGCGGTTCAAGCTGCTCGGTCGCGCCGAGGTGCTGACGGGGGCTGACCAGCGCGACGCCGGCCTCTTCGAGACGCAGCGCCAGGATGACGGGCGCCGGTCCTTCCTGCTGCACGCGCTCTCGCAACGGGAGCTGCATACGGATCTCACCGACAAGGAACTCGACGCCCGGCTGACCGATCTCTACCGCCTGACTAGGACGGCTTTCGAGGAAGGCGGCTCCAACATCCTGTTCCTGGCTTTCGGCTTTCTCAAATGGTCCGCCAAGGAGGGAGCGGCTCCCTGCCGCGCGCCGCTGATCCTGATCCCTGCCTCGCTGCAGCGATCGAGCGTTCGTGCCGGCTTCCGGCTCGCGCTGCATGACGAGGAGCCGCGTTTCAACCCGACCCTCCTGCAGCTGCTGCGGCAGGATTTCAGCCTGCGGATGCCCGAACTCGAAAAGGACCTGCCGATCGACGATACCGGACTTGATGTCGACCGGATCCTGCAGATCGTGCGCACCCATGTTCGGGATCTTCCCGGCTGGGAGGTAACGGCGGACGTCATGCTGTCGACGTTCTCCTTCACCAAATTCCTGATGTGGAAGGATCTCGTTGACCGGACCGAGCTTCTGAAGCGCAACCCGGTCGTCCGCCACCTGATCGACACGCCGAAGCACAGCTACGGCGATTCCACCTCCTTCCCCGAGGCGCATGACATCGATCGGAACCACCATCCGGTCGATGTGTTCGCGCCGCTCTCGGCGGATTCATCCCAGCTCGCAGCGGTGCTGGCCGCCGCTTCCGGCAAGGATTTCGTCCTGTTCGGACCGCCGGGAACGGGCAAGAGCCAGACCATCGCCAACATGATCTCGCAATGCCTGGCGCTCGGAAAGACGGTGCTCTTCGTCTCGCAGAAGACGGCGGCGCTCGAGGTCGTGCAGCGACGGCTGAAGGCGATCGGGCTCGGCGAATACTGCCTGGAAGTTCATTCGACCAAGGCGCAGAAAGCGCAGGTTCTCGGCCAGCTGAAGACGGCCTGGCATGAGCGGGCTGCGCCGGATGCCTCGCAATGGCAGGAAGCGACAGCGGAACTCGGCCGGCTGCGGGACGAGCTCAATGCGCTGGTGACGGCACTGCATCATCGTCGATCGAACGGCATGACCGCCTATCAAGGCTTCAGCCAGGTGATCGGAACACGCGACCTCATCGAGGACATCGTGCTCGATTGGGGCCCGCGGGAGCACACCCCCGCCGAGCGCGACGCGCTTGCCGAAATCGTGCGCAAGCTTCGAACCGACATGGGAGCGATCGGCAACCCCGCCCAGCATCCCCTGCAAGGGCTCGAGGTCGTTTCCTGGACGCCGGCCTGGCGGACGCGCATTCTGGATGCAGGCAAGCATTACGTCGCGGCCGCCAACGCGTTCGAGGGCCTCGCGGAACACTTCGGAGCGACCGTCGGCCTGGCTGTGCCTGGGGACGCGGCCTCGCTCGGCGCTCTGGAGGCACTCGGGGCCGTATTGATCGATCCTGTTGCGCCGCTGGGGTCGCGCCTGCTCGGACCGGAAGGCGACGCGCTGGCCTCCGCCCTCGCCGCGATCGAGGACCTGCAACAGCAGGCGCTCGCCCCGACACGGCGGCTGCAGAGCGATTATGCGCCATCGATATTTGGCGAAGACCTGGCGGCGCTTCGCGCGGAATGGACCGAAGCCAGCGCTTCGAATTTCCTGGTCCGCGGCAGCCGGCAACGCAAGGTGCGCGACAAGCTGCAGGCCTTCGCCAGCAAACCGGTCGGCGAGGATGTCGCGCGCGAGCTGATCGCCCTGATCGAACTGCGCGACATCATCGAGAAGGTGAACGAGGCTTCGGCGCCGTTGCGTGCCGCCGGCCTGAAGGCGAATGGCCTCGACGTCGAGCTGGAGGGCCTTCGCGCGGCCCTTGCCTGGTCCGAGAGCGCGCGCTCTGCCGCGGCCCGGATCGCCGGCCCGCTGGCGCTCCGGCCGGGAGACATCGTCGGCCATGTCATCATGCTGCTGCGCGATTATCGCGACCTGCTGGCAGCGGGCGGCCAGGCGCATTCCGCCTATCAGGCCTTTGCCACGGGACTTCGCGAGCTCGCGACGAGGGAGGCCGAGCTCGCCGACCTCGCGGCGCGACAGACGATCACGGAGCCGGGCGACGCCTGGCCGGGCGATGGACCGCAAATGGTTCAACGCTGGATGGCCAGCCTCAACCGCATCCAGGACTGGTGTCACTGGAACGCAACCGCCGAAAGCGCCAGGCAAAGCGGGCTGCGGCCGATCGTCGACGCCGTCGTCGCCGGACGGATCGCGCCCGACGCGGTCGAGGCGGCGTTCCGCGGCGCCTATGCGCGCTGGTGGATCGACGAGATCGTCACCAACGATCCCGTGCTGCGGTCTTTCTCGGTCACGCGCCAGGAGGATGCCATCGCGCGCTTCCGCGCGGCCGACGAGCGCGTGTCGGAGCTCGCGAAGCAGATCGTCCGCGCGCGGCTGAAGGGCGACATCCCGCCGCCCACGGCCTTCGGTGCCGATCCCGAATGGGGGACGCTGGCGCGCGAACTCACCAAACGAGCGCGCCATCAGCCGCTCCGGCAACTCTTTGGCACGATACCGACCGTGCTGACCCGGCTGACGCCCTGCGTGATGATGAGCCCGCTCTCGATCGCGCAATACCTGCCCGCCGACAGCCGGCCCTTCGACGTCGTCATCTTCGACGAGGCCTCGCAGATTCCGGTCTGGGACGCGATCGGCGCGATCGCGCGCGGCAATCAGGTGGTGATTGTCGGCGACCCCGAGCAATTGCCGCCGACCAGCGTGGGCGAACGCGGCATCGACGAGATCGAGGACGGCACCGACGTCGCCGACCAGGAGAGCATCCTCGACGAATGCCTGGCCTCCAACATCCCGCCGCGCCGGCTGACCTGGCACTACCGCAGCCGGCATGAAAGCCTGATCGCCTTCTCCAACCAGGAATATTATCGCGGCCAGCTGATCACTTTCCCGTCCGCCGTCACCGAGGACAGGGCGGTGCGCTACGTCCATGTGCCGAACGGCGTCTACGAGCGGGGCGCGGGTCGAGTGAACCGCGAGGAGGCCCGCGTGGTGGTCGCCGACATCGTGCGGCGACTGCGCGAACCGGATTTCGAGCGTGGCCGTTCCTCGCTCGGCGTCGTCACCTTCAATGGCGAGCAGCAACGCCTGATCGAAAATCTCCTCGATGCGGAGCGTCGCAACCGGCCTGAGCTGGAGCTGTTCTTCGATCCGAAGCGCTGGCACGAACCCGTCTTCGTCAAGAATCTGGAGAATGTTCAGGGCGACGAGCGCGACGTCATCCTCTTCTCAGTGGCGGTCGCGCCCGATGCGAGCGGACGCGCGGTCGCGACCATCAGCTCGCTGAACAAGGAGGGAGGACACCGCCGCCTCAATGTGGCGATCACGCGAGCCCGCAGGGAAATGGTCGTGTTCGCGACGCTGCATCCCGACCAGATCGACCTCTCCCGCACGGCCGCGCGCGGCGTGCGCGATTTCAAGCACTTCCTGGAGTTCGCCCAGCGCGGGACGCGCGCGCTGGCCGAAGCCTTCGTCTTGACGGGAGGCGAGACGGAATCTCCCTTCGAGGATGCGGTGAAGAAGGCGCTCGAAAGCCGCGGCTGGATCGTCCATACGCAGATCGGCGTCTCGGGCTTCCGCATCGATCTCGGCATCGTCGATCCCGATGCGCAGGGACGCTATCTGGCCGGTGTCGAATGCGACGGGGCGACCTACCATCGTTCGGCCACGGCGCGCGACCGGGATCGCCTGCGCGAGAACGTGCTGATGCAACTCGGCTGGCGGATCCGGCGGGTCTGGAGCCCGGATTGGTGGATCAACGCGCCCGCCGCCTTCGAACGGCTGCACGACCAGCTCCTGTCCGATCTTGAGGCCTCGCGAGCGGAACGGGCGGCGCGCGAGGCGGACGTCACGGCGGCACCCGAGCCCAACATCGAATCGCCCTCGATCGAACCGCTCGCCATCGATGCGGCCGAGGCAGGCGCCGAAGCTCCCTATCCGACGGCAACGGATGTCCTCACGCACTTCGAGGCGCAGGAAGGGCCGGCAGACTTCGATGAACCGGACCTTCCGCCGCCGCTGCCGCGATCCCCGTCAACCGCGACCTACGCGGCGCCGCCTCCCTCGCTGGCTGCAGCGCCACAGGTGCCGGCGGCCGGATACCGCCAGACCGACCTCCGCGAGGCCGGCTTCGAGCCGGATGGCGAACGGTTCTACGATCCCGCGCACCAGTCCGCGATCCGGGCGATGGTCAAGCATGTCATCAGCGAGGAGGCGCCGATCTACGCGGACCTGCTCGTCCACCGCATCGCGCGCGCCCACGGCTTCTCCCGGGCCGCCAGCCGAATCCGCGAAACGGTGCTTGCCGCAGCAGGATCCGCCTATCCAAGAACGACGGATGACGCGCGGATACTGCTCTGGCGCCACGACCAGGATGCAACGGCGATCTTCGCCTTCCGCGGTCTCGCCGAGACGCGCGACCATTCCGACATTCCGATCATCGAGCTGGCCAGCCTGGCGCAGCTCTATCTGTCGGAAGGGGCCGATCGAGAGGAGGCCGTGCGACGGATGGCGCAGGAGCTGGACCTCGGCCGCCTTCGCGCCGCCACGCGAGAGCGCCTGGAACGCGCGGTCGACCAGGCCGAGAAGGCGGCGTCCGCCTGAGGGCGACGCCCGATCAGCCTTTGCGCGAACCAAGACCAATGGCGCGGTCGAGCGCCAGCTGACCGCCGCCATAGACGGCGAGCGTCAGCGCCATCGCCGCCCAGGGCAGATGGAAATTGGCCCATCCCTCGGGCACGGTCAGCTGGATCACCGCCGTCATCAGCAGGATGCCGAGGGCCGCGAAGCGGGTGCCCAGGCCGAGCACCAGCAGGATCGGCAACACGATCTCGCCGATGCCGGACAACGTCGCCATCAGGATCGGCGCCGGATAGGGATACGCGTTGCCGAAGATGTGCATGCTGAACTCCTGCGTGAACAGATAGCGCGCGCCATTCGACAGCGTCAGGAAGCCATCCCACTTCGTCAGCCCCGACTTGAAGAACGGCACCGCCAGCGCGAAGCGCAGCGCCAGCAGCGGCAGCGCCTCGGGGATCGCGGCGACGATCGCCTCGATGCGCTGCACGATGCGCCAGGGCGAGAGCCCGGGGTGCGTCGACGTGTGATCGATGCCGGTCATGTCGGATCTCCTTGCGAGGGGCTGCCGGCAAAGGCGCCGAGCGAAGCCAGGCCCAGAAGCGCGTGGCCGAAATCGAAGTCGGGGTGCCGCGCGAAAGCGATCGCCGCCGCCTCGCCGAGCGCCTCGCCCCGGAATACCGCATTGGCAAAGACGCCATCGGCCGTCGGCACGACATGCACGCGGACATCGAAGACCGGCCGGGTCACCAGCACGCACTCTGGAGCCATCGCCGCCACGGAGCCGACGGCCTCGGCCTGATGCGCCTGCCAGATCGTGCCGATGGCGAAGTCAGATCGCGCCAGGGCGGCTGCCGGGTGGGGTGACAGCCGGACATGGGGCAGTCGTTCCGGCGCAATCGCCAGCAGCCGCTCCACCGGAAGCGGTGTGGCATCGGCGGCGTGATAGGCGCGGGTCCAGATAGCCTCGAGCCGGGCCGTGTCGGCGAGATAGGGCAGAGCGGCGGCCGGGGCAAAGCCGGCTATGAAATCCGGGAACGTGTCGCCATAGGCAAAGATCAGCGGCGATTGCGGCAGCGATGCCGTGAGGAAGGCGCGCGCCATGGCGTTGAAGAACGCGTCGCCGACCAGCCGCCGCACCACCGGAAATCGCTCGCCAAGCGCCCGCGACAGGCTGGCGACGACATTGTTGCGATAGATGGAAAAGCGGGTCGCGTCGGGCTCGCCCCGGGCGCAGGTCACGCCCCTGGGCACCGGCAGGGACGGATCGAGCAAGGCGGCGGCAAAGGCGCTCTGATCCATGGTTCATGCCCGCCTTGCGAGGCGCGCATCGCGCCGGGACGTCGCCGCATCCAGCACGGCTTCGGCGCGCGCGGCTTCCGCCAGCAGCACCGGGAAGGCAGGCACGTCATTGTCCCACTCGATCAGCGTCGGCAGCGGACCGGCGCGATCGATGGTGTGGCGGTAGAGCGCCGAGACGTCATCGCTCACCTTCGAGCCATGCGCATCGATCAGCAGCCGGTCGCCGGCGCCGTCCAGGGTCTCGTCATAGCCGGCAAGATGGATCTCACCGACGCGCTCGACCGGAAAGCGGTCGATATAGGCGAACGGATCGGCGCGGTGGTTGACGGCCGAGACCATGACGTTGTTGACGTCGAGCAGAAGACCGCAGCCGGTCCGGGCCGCGACGCGCTCCAGAAAGTCGACCTCGTCAATCGTGCTGTCCTCGAACAGGATATAGGTCGACGGGTTCTCCAGGAGCATCTGCCGGCCGACCGCCTGCTGCACCTGATCGACATGGTCGGCGACGCGGCGCAACGTTGACCCGGTATAGGGCAGCGGCAACAGGTCGTTGAGGAAGCCGCCATCATGCGTCGACCAGGCGAGATGCTCGGAAAAGGACTGCGGCCGATAGCGGTCGATCAGGACGCGCAGCCGCGCCAGATGGGCCGGGTCAAGCGGCCGCTCGGCGCCGATCGAAAGGCCGACGCCATGCAGCGACAGCGGATAGCGGGCGACGATCTCGCCCAGCGCCCGATGCGGTGCGCCGCCATCGCCCATGTAGTTTTCGGCATGAACCTCGAAGAAGCCGACATCCGGCTCGGTATCCAGGATCTCGCCGACATGCTCGGGCTTGAGGCCGAGCCCGGCGCGCGCTGGAAGAAGGCGGGTGGAAGCTGTGGTGGCGTTCATGATGTCGGCCCTGAGCTTTCGAAGCGACGGAGCCCGACGCACCGGGCCCCGTCGCATTGGCGGATGGGAAAGCGACGGAGCGGCCTCCCGTGAGGCCCGCGTCGCGCCTACATCGGCTTGAGCATACCCTTGTGGCCGTTCACCTCCATCGAGGCGCAGGTTCCGGCCGGGACGGCCTTCCAGGCATTGGCCTGATAGTCCTTGGTCGAGGTTCCGGCGCAGGTGGTGCCGGCACCGGCGGCGCAATCATTCTGACCCTTCAGGGCGATGCCGTAGCACTTCTCCATGCCGACCATCTTTTCAGCCGGAAGCGGGGCGGCATAGGCCGCGGTCGCGAAAGCCGAAACGAGCGATCCGGCAAGAGCGAGGGCAAGGGTCTGGCGGTTCATGACGTTCTCCTGTGAAGGTTGGGAGGAGCGCTTTCTGCGCCCCATGCCGTCGACTTCGGGAGGCGGGCATGGTTCGTTACAGGCGCGATCGAACACGGTTTCGTGATGGCGCTTGCCGGCGGTTCCGAGATATTTCGCCAGCGTCGTAACAATGGACGCATAAGGCCGAAGAAGAGGGATGACAGGCTTGACGAGGACGGACGACGCCGAACTCGCGCGGCTTTTCAGGGCGGCCATGGCTGGCGATGAAGGCGCTTATGCCGTCTTTCTCGAACGCGTCGCCCGGCATGTGCGCGGCTTCTGCCGCCGGCGCATCGTTCATGCCGGCGTCGAGCCGGAAGATGTGGTGCAGGAGACGCTGCTGGCGATCCACCTGAAGCGTCACACCTGGCGTCAGGACGAGGCGGTGATGCCGTGGGTCTATGCCATCGCCCGCTTCAAGCTGATCGATGCGTTTCGGCGGCGCGGCCGTCATGTCGAGGTCGATATCGACGATTTCGCCGAGACGCTGGCCGAACCGGAAAAGGAAGCCTCGCTGGCGCGAGATATCGACCGCGCGCTGGGCGGGCTGGCGACAGTGCAGCGCAATGTCGTCGCCTCGATCTCGGTCGAGGGGGCGACGATCGGCGAGACGGCGCATGCGCTGGGCATGACGGAGAGCGCCGTGCGCGTGGCGTTGCATCGCGGCCTGAAGGCGATCGCCCGCCGCTTTGTGCAGGATTGAACGGAACGGACATGGAAACCAACGATCTCATCAAGGCGATCGCCCGCGACGCCGCCGCGCCCCGGCTTTCGCTCGGCCTGTTGCTGCTGGGCGCCTGCGGGCTGGCCAGCGTGATCGCGGCGGTCGTGTTCTCCACGCTGCTCGGCCCACGTCCCGATTTCGCGGAAGCCGCGCATACCGCGCGCTTCCTGCTGAAATTCGTCATCACCGCGACGCTGGCCGTGACGGCGTTGTTCCAGGTCGCCGAGCTGGCGCGCCCGAATTCCCGGCCCCGCCGTCGCGGCGCGCTGCTCGCCATTGCGCCGGCGATCCTGCTCGCCGCCATCCTGATGGAGATCGCCACCATTCCCACCGCCGAATGGGGAGCGCGGCTTGTCGGCACCAACAGCCTGATCTGCCTGACCATGATCCCCCTGATCGGGCTGGGTCCCCTCGCCGTGCTGCTGGCCGCGCTGCGCCATGGCGCGACGACGCGGCCGGGCCTGGCCGGCGCTGCCTGCGGCCTGCTCGCCGGCGGGCTCGCGGCGACCTTCTATGCTGCTCATTGCTTCGACGATTCGCCGTTTTTCGTCGCCACCTGGTATTCGCTGGCGATCGCCATCCTGACCCTGGCCGGCGCCGCGGCCGGCCGCCTCGTCCTGCGCTGGTAGCCGACCTGAACGGTTGCAGCGATCGCCAGTGAATGTCGGTCGCGCAGACCAGTCCCGAAATGCCGAGATCGGGGCCCGCCGGATTCCGTCGAGCCGAGCAGGCACGAATAGGCCCCCGCCTCACAAGGAAGGGCGAGCGGCAAGAACCCAACAATGTTCATGAAGTTAGATGGCGGAGAGGGGGTCCGCCATATATATGAACTAGATTGTCTCAGCCAATCTCTTGGCCTTCCACTATTGACCAATTTTTCAGGCATTTCGGACAGATCGCACCCTCGCCCGCGCTTGATCGATCTCAATCAATATCGCAGTCTCTGATGGGCTGAATGATGGTCTAGTGAGGGGCGCATGAAGTGCTGACAGACGTGAAAGCTCGGAAGCTGGAGCCGAACAGCAAGCCGATGTCCGATGGTGCGGTGGCTGGTCTCTACCTCTTCCCGTCGACGAAGGTGGGAATGGGTAAGTGGATCTTCCGATATGTTTCTCCACAAACCGGAAAGCGCCGCGATATGGGGCTGGGCCGCTATCCGGATGTCCCAATCCGGGAAGCCAGAACAGCGGCTCTGGAAGTCCGACGCTTGCTCGATAGAGGTTTGGATCCTTTGGAAGTGCGTCGCGAGAATGCGGCCAAAGCGGCGGCTCCCCTGGTTCCAACTTTCGAAGCTGCAGCGCAACAGGTTCATGAGGACATCGCGCCCGGCTTCAAGAACGAAAAGCACGCCGCGCAGTGGATCACCACCCTTGAGCGCTATGTGATTCCACGCCTCGGCAACGTCGTCGTCACGGATCTCAGGGCGGCCGATTTCGCTGAGGTCCTGCGTGACATCTGGTTAAGCAAGCCGGAGACGGCATCACGGGTTAGGCAGCGTTGCGACAAGGTCATGAGCTGGTGCGCGGCGCGTGGTTTCATTGTCGCCAGCCCGGTCCCGGTGGTCGACATGCTGCTCCCCAAGCAGCCGGGCAAGCGCGAGCGGACCAACCACCATCCTGCGCTCCCCTGGCGTGATATCCCGTCCTTCGTGGCAGCGGTTCTGCATGCTGGCAGACCGACGCAGAGCAAGTTGATGCTAGAGTTCCTGATCCTGACGGCCGTCAGATCGGGCGAGCTCCGCGGCATGCGATGGGAAGAAGTTGATTGGGAAAAGCGGATCTGGACGATCCCGGCGTCGCGTATGAAAGCCAAGGTTGCTCATCGCGTGCCGCTTAGTCAACGGACGCTCGAAATCCTCGAATACATGAAAGGCGCGCACGAACCAGCACCTGATCAGTTGGCATTCCGCTCCCGGACCGGCGGGCCGCTGAGCGACATGGCTCTGACCAAGCTGCTTCGAACCCACCAGGTGCAGAGTGACACGCCCGGTCGCATTGCTACGGCCCATGGCTTCCGCTCATCATTTCGCGACTGGGCCTCTGAGAACAGCTATCCGCGTGACATTGCCGAACGCGCGCTGGCCCATACCGTTAGAGATGCGACAGAAGCCGCCTATCATCGTACTGATCTCCTCGATCAGAGGCGAGCAATGATGGAGGCGTGGGCGCAACTGCTTGCATAACTAAAGAAATCCGTCGAAGCTGCCACCAATGCACCTCCGCAGGCTGGTTCTAGTGGAGGGCTGACCTGGCGGCGGTGCGGGCGGCGTAGCTAGCCTGGGTCACGCAGCAGCCCGTAGGCGAGGAAACTATCCGTCGTCACCCAATTGGGTTGTGCCCCCGAATTTATCGGTCATCCATGAACCCGCCGAATGAACGGCTTCGCTCGCCCACTTCGCCGTCAACACCCCAATTCTGGCGGGCGAATAGGTTGGACGATGGTTGGGATATGCACTGCACTGCTTTCTCAACTGTCACCTCGTGAGCTTTGTTGACGTAGAGCCGCCTTCGATCTGGTATAAATTGGGACCGCTGGCTGGCTTGAAGTGCGCACCTCAAAATTCGACATGAGATCATAGACCCGCTAGCCTCCCTTGACTGCGTCTTTTCCAGGGGGGCTATCGAAAGCGACACGGCCAATAACGTGGCCATGGGCGACATCTACCGCTTCGGCGCCACGCTCATGCAAAAAGTCATTGTCAGGTCGCCCACACGAGCAGACGACACGAGCTAAAGACCCGACCGAAATTCGAGGATTGTTCGTCCAGCCATCCGGCGGACCGATCTCTTATGCAACGACGCTCGCCATGGGGCCGACTGCCGAATGAACGCGGACTACAACACAACTTGGCCGCCCTCGTCTGCCAGAGCGCGTTTCAATTAGCTAGCCCGACTATCTGATTACCTGCGCTATCGACCCGCATCTCAAGCGATTTATATTTGGAGAAAAGGTATGCAGTCGAACTGCCAAGCAGAAACGGGTAGATATCTGGGCTAGACTTAATATTTTCCACAGGGATCGCGCGGCCGTGATACCGCAGACATGCTTCGGCGAGCCAAGCAGAAACTGTCGATCCTTTCAAATCCATCGGCTTATTGCGCTCAATGCGCTTTCCTTTGTCTGTGCGCTCGATGGCACCCCAGCTGGCCTGCGATTGCAAAACCATGTTTGTCATACGACGAGTGCCTTCCCGTTCGCCGTAGAACTCGGCCATGCGTCGGTGGACCTCTGCGGATGTGCAATCGCCCTGGAGCGTTGTTAGTCTGCCAACAATCTCCGCCACCTTTCCGAAGAAGGGGTATGTGGCAAGCGCCATTCCCCATGTCAGTGCGGTCACAGTGGTCTCTGGGCCATCGGAAAAGATTTCAACTCCGCGATTGGCAAATTCGACAAGGTCAGCACGAGGCGCCAGCCAAAGGCGGTTGAGTACCGTCCTAGTCTTTCTCTTCGCTGCTGGTCCGACGTGCGATGACGCCAGCGCCTCGTCGAGTTCATCGAGAGTGCCCCTACCAGCCCGGATGCGAAGTGATACTGAAGCCCAATCGAGTTTAATGAAGCGGTCAAATCCGATTTGCAGTGACGAGGAGTTCATGATGCTGTTCTGTTTATGTTTATCTTGATGAAGGGAACGATTAGTTCCTCGACTGAAATCCCCCCGTGTGCAACTATTTGCTCCCCCTTTGGAACGAACGCTCCCCGCCTACCGGCGTATACCGGCAAGAAGTCTGGCGGTAGCCCAGAACTATTGAGCCGAAACACGTCGATTTCTGACGGCACAGACCCTGCCAGGGGTTCACTGCGGTAGGTCCGCACCCTTTCGCCTCTCAACTCTGACACGACACCCTGGCTGAGACGGCCAATGCCCTCCGCATCGACATTGCCGTGGTCAGCAGTAAGATAGGTTTGATACCCTTGCTTGGCGAGCAGCAGGAAGAGCTTTTCGACGAAGCCGGTTTGGCACCACGCATCTATTTGCCCAGCGATACCTCGCTTTCCCAGCATTGCCCCATGAACGATTTCATCGATCATATCGACGACGATGCCAACAACCTTTGTCGTTGGCCTGCAGACGGCATCCTCTAGCTCGGCCAGTTGCGCCGTCCTCTTCAAGCCTTTCTGATAAACGATCTCTGGCTTTCGAAGGCCGTTCTCCTGCCAGAAGCGGGCCCAGAGAGACGGTTCCTGGGATGTGCTTTCGATCGAGTTCGAGAACTCACGGGGCTTTAGACCTGAAAAGAGAGCTTGTCGTGAGACGGAAGTGAGAGTGGGCAGCCATGCGAAGCACCCGCCTTCTTCCGCTGAAAAGCCAGGTAGACGAGACGCCAAGCGCTCTCGGATTTGGAACCACTGATCCAGTGCCATGCCGTCGAACACAAGGAGCGCAATCCGTTCCTCGCCGGCATTCCGGCGCAGCGCCAGATACCGCGGCACGTGATGAACCATCACTGGCCCTTTCGCCGCCGGGAGCGAGGGCAGATCCGCGTAATGCTGAACTAGCCAGTCCTTCAGACGATCGTCAGCGTCGCGCTGCAGCTTGCGCAGTTGCTGCTGGATCGGCTCGGCAATCTCTGTGCTTAGACTGTTGAAGCGCGAGATGACCTCGCCGAGCCGGCGAGCCAATTCGACCCAGTCGCGATGCGTCGCGTTCGCATCAGGCAGGTCAGCGGCGATCCTCCTAACACCTTCGAATACGAGATTGCCGAGCGAATGGGGGTCCTCAACCAGCCCCACCTTGACCCACTCCGGCAAGTCAGTAGGAGAGTCATGCGCCCCGACAGGCTGAAGAGCCCCTTCGAGGAACATTGTGTCGACGATGACCCTGACGTCGGGATGCTCAAACGGGACTGAAACCTCCGGCAACACCTCTGCCGAGTCGGTCGAAGTACGTTCGTTGTGGACCCCATACTGCGACAAGAAGCGGCCCCAGGCATCCTGTACGGTGCGCACCATGTAGTTCTTTGACGCCAGCAGCTCCGCTATGGGCAGATCGCCGAGGGGCGTGTCCTTCAAAATCCCCGCAACATGCCTCGCCAGCAGATCCGGCAGCCCTGCGCCGCGGTAATGAAGGCGCAAGACCTCTCGCCAGAAATCCTCAGGCCTGCTGAGCAAGTAAGGGCTGATGCGGAAGATGTGGGTCAGGATGAAATCCTTGGTCGCGCCTTCCCCGAGCGGCTGAGTGGCGTGCTTGTTGTGCGCCAGAAAGAGGGTTTCGTGGTGCTCAGAGTCCATTTGCCGGATTACGCCATAGCTTAACCTCGGAAACAGGTCGGCCAGGCTCAGGCTGACCTTACGCCCCATGCGGACATAGTCCCATGGCAGCGTGTTCAGATCAGTCCCACGCAGTTGAAGGACGAGCGCCTTCGACGTTCCTTCCTCGCCGCGATCCCAAGCCGCCCGGTAGCGCTCTTCGTACTCTGTCCTAAAGGCGACAGGGTCCTCGAAGGGCAGCGCTTCGAAACCTCGTTCCCGAAGACCGTGCAAGATGCGCTCATCCAACAGGAGATCATCCGGGTCGCAGGCGATCCAGAAGCGGGAAAGATCGGCAGGAAACTCCTGCAGGATGCGATCGGTCCAGGCGCTCATGATACAGCCCGTGCTGGTTCGCCGACACGCAATAGGAGAACGGCGTTCAAATCGGGCGTGTATGCCTCGGCGGCATCCAGCTGCGCCATGCGGGCGTCATGGTCGGCACGCAGACGCTTGCGACGGTAGTCCCGGACTGTCTGGAGCCCGACCCGGCCAATGGCCTGATGCCGCGCATCGTAGGCGTACTTGGCGCGTTCGCGCTCTTCCTGGATACGGGCCCAGTGCTCCTCCACCATGTCAGCAAAGATGCGTTCGCCTTGGGTGAGAGCGGCATTCTTTGAGCGGTCAAAGCAGCCGTTTGCATCTGCGGCGGCGACGGCTCCGACACTCTCGACCCGTTCCGTCAGAAGAAGATCCCAGATCCGCTTCGCTGTTGGCAGGAAGGTTCGCCCTTCGTCGTTCACGAAGACGGACAGGAAGCGCCGTCGGCTGAAATCATCGGCGGACAGGCTGATCTCCCACAGCGACCAAACGCCCCGGACGCTCTCCGGAAGACCGGAAATCCGAACGGTAGAAAGCGGTTGGCCCGAAACGCAGCGCGGCAGATCGCTGATGACTGCCCGAGCGCGGGGATCTTCAAGCGTCACCCATTCGACATCGGGCCGCTCCTCGGCCGTCCTCGCGTCGAAGCAGACCTTGGCCGACTCGCTGCCGTCCACCCAACGCACCCGCCAAACATCGGCTTCCTTGACGGCATCCCCGCCGCGCGCGGGCAGTCCGGTCGTGATAGCCCGCTCCAGCCAGAACTGCGCTGGGTGGTCCCTCCATTTGCGGGCATCGTCCGCATCAAGCTGGTGCCCATCGGACAAGAGCTCGCTGCTCTTGCGGCATTCGGCGATGGTCGACCGAAGCTGCGACACAACCGCGTCGCATTCGCTTTCGATGGCGTCTGGGTTCTGAAGCCCCTGGACGAAGAGCTCATCGAACAGCGGCTCTGCTTCGACCGAGTCCATCACGTCGGCGGCTTTGTCCACGCCGAACTCTTCGGCGATGACCGCGAGCTTCGTCTCCAGAACCTCGCGCACGCGATGCTCGACCGTGTCCTCAAGGACGAAGTTGATCGCGCGCACCACGTGCGGCTGCCCGATACGGTCGACGCGGCCGATGCGCTGTTCGACCCGCATAGGGTTCCAGGGCATGTCGGAGTTCACGATGACGTGGCAGAATTGGAGGTTCAGACCCTCGCCACCAGCGTCCGTCGAGATCAGAATGCGGATATCTCGGGCGAATGATTGCTGCGCCCGAGTGCGAGCTTCGAGATCCATGCTCCCGTTCAAAGTGGTGACCGAGAAGCCTCGGCTTTCAAGGAAATCCGCAAGCATCGCCTGCGTGGGCACGAACTCGGTGAAGACCAACACCTTCAGCTCAGGGTCATTCTCCTCCTGCTGAAGCTTGTAGATCAGCTCCAGGAGCGCCTCAGCCTTGGCGTCCGTTCCCTGTGCCTCCGTGGCGCGAGCCAGGTCGAGCAGCGTGTCCACCTCGGCCTTTTCCGTCTCCCAGCCCTTGGTCTGGATGGCGAGATCCACCTGGGTCTGCCCGTCCAGCTCAGCCCACTCGTCAACGTCGGCTGTCTCGAATAAGGATGGCTGGAGCTGCGGCTGGTCCAGCAAGGCTTGGCGTTTTTCGAGGGTCGCCCGAATGGCGGCAGTGCTGGATGTCACGAGCCGTTGCATCAGGATCATCAGGAATCCGATGTGCCGCTGCTTCGCGGCCATGGCTTGGTTGTAACCGTGGCGGACATAGTCGGTGACGGCCTCGTAAAGCTTCTGCTGGCTCGCATGGCGGCCCTGCCACGCCACTGGATGGAGGCGGGTCATGCGCGGTTTGAAGAGCGCCTTGCCCTCGGCATCAATCGCGACACGCTTCTCCGTGCGCACGACGAAGGGGCGCACCCGCTCGCTTGAAACGCTGCTCTCGTCCGGGAAGGAATCCAGGTCGAGCAGCTGCATCAGCCGATGGAACTGGTCTGTTTTGCCCTGGTGCGGGGTTGCGGACAGCATAAGCAGGTATGGCGCTGCCTCCGCCAGCGCAGCACCCAGCTTGTACCGCGCGACCTGATCCGTGCTGCCACCCATGCGATGGGCTTCGTCGATGATGACCAGATCCCAGGATGCCGAAATCAGATCCTCGAAGCGCTCCCGATTGTAGGTGCTGAGCTGCTCAAGGCTCCAGCCACGGCGGCCTTCGAGCGGCTTCACCGAGTCGAGCGAGCAGATCACCTGATCATGAAGCCGCCAGAGGTTTTCCTCGTCACTTCGCCATTGGCGGAAGGCTGAGAGTTCGGCGGGTTCGATGAACTGGAAGCTCTCGCCGAAATGCAGCCGCATCTCGGCCTGCCATTGCCGGACCAGCCCCTTCGGCGCCACGACGAGAATCCGCTTCGCCATGCCGCGCAGCTTCAGCTCGCGCAGGATGAGACCGGCTTCGATGGTCTTCCCCAGACCTACCTCATCCGCCAACAGATAGCGGATTCGGTCCCGGCTCATGGCGCGGTTGAGCGCGTAGAGCTGGTGCGGTAGCGGCACGACGCTCGACTGGATCGGCGCCAGCAGGAGATTGTCCTCCAGCGCGTCGAGAAGCTTCGCCGCCGCGGCGGTATGCAGGATCTGATCGACTGTCGGTTGGACCGCGTCGAGCGGGCTCAGATCGCGCGCGCGGGCGCGGACGACAGCATCCTTGCCGGGCAGCCAGACCCGATAGGCGGTCTCGCCCCAGATCTCCTCCCGGTCAACGACACGACAGGGTGCGGCATGCCTCTTATGCCAGCACCACGCGCCGATGCCATGTCCGCCGTCCGCATGCGTCACGCATCAGCCTCCATGCGGGTGAGCGCCTGGTCGTACCAGAGCAGCAGCTTCTCATCCTCCTGCAGCGCCTCCTCAGGGATCTTCTGGGCGAGGCCGATGATGGTCTTGTAGTCCTTCGCCGCCCACGCGGTCTTGAAGCCCGCACGAAGCACCTCGAGCCGGAACTCCTTGAGCTTTCGGCCGAGCGCGGACTTGTAGTTCTCGAACTCCTTCAGCAGCGCCCGCTCGCGCTTCTGCTCCAGGTCCTTCGCCTTGCTCGGATCGGGGACGTACCAGCGGTCCTTGGCCTTTGCCTTTAGCCGCGGGTCATCCTTCTCCAGCCCGCGCAGATCCTTGAAGTTCGTGGACAGGTAGCTGTGGATCTGGCTGGGGACGTCGCCGTTCCCGTCATAGCGGAGGAAATTGTCGGCGAGCAGCGCCGAGAGCTCCGGCCTCTCCTCATGCTTCCGCCAGCCCGCGCCGACTTGGCTGGTGAACCCCGGATGCACTTCTTGATAGGTCGAGGGGCGCTTGCGCAGGAAGTCCATCAACCAGTCGATGGCCGAACGCTCGTCAGAGACGAAAAGCTCCATCTGTGGCGCCTGCGCGGCTTGGGCCCGCTTTCGGTCGTATTCGCTTGCCTGTTCGGGTAGAAATATCATTCCATCTCGCTCTGAAAATCTCTGAGCAAGGCCTTCTTGGAACTCCTGAGAAGAGAGCGGTACGGGCACATTGTGCCTTATGAACCACGAGACCATACGATCGAAAATGATGCGTGGGTCTCGTTCGTTGATGAACTCCAGATTTCCCGACCGCATCTTGACCGCCGGTAGATACCCAAGATGCGTTCTGACAAAGTCCCAGACCGAAGCTTCACTGCCTCCGGTCTTTGTGAATCTTTCTTCAAGACCGCCGTTTGGCTTATATGCCGAGATTACGAGGTCCTGCTTTACGGCGGTTGTAGTTGTTACCGCCTTGAAGCTGCCTTGTTTCTTGTCGAGCGCCGAGATGTTCGCAACAACGAAGCCAGCCTCTTGGAGAGCCGTTTGAATAGCATTCCAGACAGAAGCCTTGGTATTGGAAAACTCGACGGTCATCCAACGGCCCGGCTTCAGTATTCTATGTGCCTCCCGAAAGCACTGCGTCATAAGCTTTCGATATTCATCAAGTCCCTTGCCGTGAGAGTTATTTTCAACCGCTTCGTCTGTCGCGTTCGTCGTCACACCGAGCCAACTTTCCCAAAGAAAGTTCAGCTCAGAGTAGCTAATGTTCGCTCCAAAGGGAGGGTCGAGGAAGATATAGTCGATGGTTTGATCCGGAATCGTCAGCTTGCCACTGTGGCCTGTTGAAATATATTGGTTGCGGATCTTCGGATTATAGGCTCGCGCAATCATGCGCGATTTCTCCGCAAAGGCATTCAGTACATTCTGCTCTCCCTGAAGCGACGGAACATAAAGAGTGCCCGCCGTCCATCCCTTCATAGGTCCTGTGGATTTGTCGAACCAAGCGGGCGCCCTGAAGCGAGACATCTTCGTCAGAACCGAGAAGCAGTCCATCACCGCCATCTTGAGCAGAGACCGGACGTTGGGTTCATAGATTTCGGATTCTTGCAGAATCCTCGAAATTAGCTGAAGCGTTCTTTTCGTAAAGTAGTGATGAGTGTGCGTCATGCCGATTGAATCATTTCGGCGTGCTTCGCGCCCTTCCATCATGCGTATTGCTGGAATACTCTCAGGCACGCTAGCTTCGCTAGCGCGGCGTATCACTTCAAGGTCATGTTCATCTGGTCGCTTCTCGAAGCGAATTGACCCGACGCTGTAGTTGATCAGGACAGGCAGCTGCTTTGCTTGCTGGATGCTTGTGCCGAGATGTCCGTCAAAGGAGCTTGTCCACGCTCTTTCGAGGTCCCTTTTTGCCATCTCATAGGAGCAGTGCGGGCAGCGAAACTCATCGAGCACCTTCTTGCGAGCGTGATCAAGAGCCACGTCCCAGTAGACAACCTCTCCTGCGCACTCTGGACAAGCGAACACATCCGACCAGACCGTATAGTTGATCCTTCCCGTAGCGCCATCAACGTGTTTGGTCTGGTACATCCAGCCCAGCTCATCTTCAGCCTTGTCGACTATTTGACGAACTGCTGAATCAAATTTTTCCAGTGGCGGTGGATTATTGTAGTTATGGGCAATGAAGGTTGCTGCGGGTGAAAGATCTGTAAGGACGGCATGCCGTTTTCCGACCGCCGATATCGGTTGCCAAACCGTCCTCCCATCATCCTGCCGTGCTTCCAATACGGCTCCACTTGCATTGACGCGGTAGCCCAGAGTGGCAATTACGGATGCGTCTGCGCAAAGTTGAGCTGCGACACCCGTCATTCCCGATCCACAGAAGCCGTCGAATATCACGTCCCCAGGTTTCGTATAGTGAAGAAGATACCGAACAATAGCCTTGTGCGGTACCTTCGTGTGGTATCCATGAGCGTTGTAAATCGTATCGTTCTTGCCTTCACTGACGTCAGCAACGAACGGTTCTTTTCCGCGATCCTCAGTGGAGTCGTACTCAGAGCCGAAATAGCTGACGACTTCGTTCAAGAATGGGTTCGGACACGCCGTATAGTAGGGCGGATCCGACATCGCCAAGATCGCCTCATCCGCTCCCTGCGGAAATCCCGCCTGGTTCCGGAACGCCGGATCCTTCAGCTTCTCGGCCAGCAGTCCCAGAAAGTGCTCCCGCCGCGCATCCTCGCTTGAAAAGGTCATGCCAAGGCACTCGACGGGAGCGTTAGCCTTTGTGGTTCTCATCAAATCGTTCATGGCACGCTCCTCAAGGATTCGCGTCCAGGCGCTCTCGCAGCCCGGAATAACGTTGTTGCTGCCTTCCACTGAGCTCGCCGAGGAATGCCTCCCAGTGGGGGCGGCTGGCCGGTAGCAAAGGTCGGGTGCTGTCGAAGAGCTGTTCGAGGATTTCCGGAGTACCGGCGGCATCCCAGATCTGAGCATTGTCAGCGGCAGCGGCCAGTGCTGCCTGCAGGTCATCAGCCGTGAAAAATGGCGCTAGCGGCAGAATAACGGACTGGCCAAGTTGCTCAGCGTACCGGAATCCTCCAGCCCCTTCATACAGTGTAATGCCGGCCGGAACGAGTTCTCTGCGGGGATGCTCTGAGATGATGCTGATCTTGGTAGTCGCATCGAAGCCATTGAAGCGATCGACAAGAACTGCCGACAGCGGCGCGATGGCGAACGCGTCGAATGCCGCATGCGCCTTCAACGTGTCTACATCAGCGGTTTCGAGAAGCCGTCGGATTCGGGTGCGATCGGGCTCAGCCATCCAGTCCCAGATGCGCGGATCAGCCTCCAGGAACGGGCTTGCGCTTAGGAGGACGGCGTCTTGGATCTGTCCGACCCTGACGGCGACAAACGCTGGCATCATGCCGTCGTAGATTGCGGTCTTTGATTTGGCGATCTCGCGAAGAACAACGGCAAGCGTTCGGACCTTCGTGGCATACTTCTGCCGTTCAGCACCGAAAGGCGCGGCGAGGATCGCCTTGATGAGATTGACCACCAATACATCTTTGGCTCGGTCGAGATAGCGGGCGCGCAGGAACGCGCCGATATCTTCGGGGGTCGCAGGGAATGCCGGGCCGAGCAGGTCCGCGTCGAACCGAGCTATGGCGCTCTTGCCCTGCAGAGGGGCGTGAATGAGCAGATGCTGTAGGGCATGAACGATATGTGCCCGGACCAGCTCCGGTGATGGCTGGAAAAGTTCGTCTTCGACCACGAATGCCGGATGGGCACAAAGGTGTCGGTCATCCCGCAGTCTGCCAAGCGCCGAGTATTCATGCGGCGCGAGAAGCTGGAGATCGCTATTGGCTTTGTCGAGCAGCTCGCTCTCGATGGTCTGAAGCTTCCGCTTATCCTTCGCTGCGATAGCGGCATCGAGATCCGCGACAAATGCTCGTGGGGCAGCCTCGCCTTGGCCAGCCAGTTCACGCGCCTTGGCGATGATGTCGTAAGCAACAGCGATCCAGGCCGACATGATGGCTGAGCGCAACGCGCCGCCACGGTAGGCCGTGATAGCTTCACCAATAAGACGACGCGACTCCCGGTCCCTTACAGCGAGAACGAGGCTATCGATGTCAGAATGGCCGACGCTCACGCTCATGATCACTCCACCACGAAGCGCAGCTTGGTGGTGTCCTTGCCCTTGCAGCGGTCGTTCAGGAAAGACTCGAAGCGCTTCCGCAGATCCTCGGGCGTCGCTGGGGATCCGCCTTGCAAAAGCGCCTGCCTGATGTCCGCACTGCTGACGTTGATCTTTTCCAGCCCAGACAGCGCCTCCTGGACGGCCGCGACGAACTCGGGCGTCACTGGGTCCGGAAGGCTCTTGGACGATATGAAGCCATCGACGAGGCTACGGGCGGCTGGCTTCAGGAGATCGAAGTTCTCCTGAATGATCGGATCATCTAGGTTGTCGAGCAGGGTCTGCGTCCAGCCGTCGATCAGCCGGTCGAGTTCGTCGTCGAGCTGCTTCAGGACGCTCGCAGCCGGAAGCAGGTCGCCTTGTTCGTTCGCCGGCCGGAAGCCGCAGTGCGGGCAGACGGGACTGGCCGAAAGCTCAGATTCGACGAGCGATGCGCAGCTCTTCAGCTTGTCCAGCTTCTCCTCGAAGCTCGTCAGCTGGCTGGTCGGCATCAAGGAGATGCCAGCCAACGCCCGCATGGCGATCAGCCGCGGATCCTTGCGAAGGGCGGATTTCGTCTTCTCTTCCGTGACCCCGAGGCGCGCCTTGCTGTGCAGCCCGACGTAGGCCGTGATGTAATCTTTTTTCAGCTTGGCCAGCGTCTGCCGGTAGTCCGCCGCGTGCTGTGCGGTCCTATCTGCCGCGAGCTTGTCGAGGACCTGCTTACGGATATCCCGCGCTTGGCGAACCCAGGCATGATCTGCCGACAAAGTCATCTCGGCCTGCGACAGATAGCTGGCCGTGGTACCGAGCTCGGCGACCAGCTCCAGCATCCCCTCGACCGCCTGCAGAACGCCGAGGTTCATTTTCTGGGCCGAGATATCGTCAGAGCCGATGCGAAGGTTCTTGAGCTTCCCGACTGTGTTGTAGGGCGCCAGGCTCTCCGAGAAGGCTTTGAGCGCATCAAGCTTGATGCGCCAGTCCCGGATCTCTTCTTCCCGCAGCAGCGGCTGACCCCAGAAGCTCAGCCGACCAGACATGTCTGTGGCGGTGCTGAGCACGCGCCGCGTCAGCTTCCCTACCTCCTCCTGGAGCAGCTTGACCGGCTCGTCCGAGCCCTGTGTTGCCTGCTGAGTGAGTCCGGACGGCAAGCCCAACATCTCGAACAGTGAGCGAAGGACGGCGACGTTGATCTCTTTCGGCGCCTCGACGTGCTTGAACTGCTTCAGCTCGTCGAGCGACCTTTCCGCAAGGAGCGCAATCTTGCCGGAATCGATCTTGTCGCCGGTGATCGCCAGGACGATGTCACCTGCATAGACCAGCCCGCCCAAAACGGTGACCAGCAGATCGGGCTCCAGGCGGAACTTGATCGACGCGAAATACTCGACATCGGCGGCGCCGCTGACTAACTCGCCACGATTGAGTACTTGGCCGTGGCCTTTGGCCTTCAGCCGAGCCAAAACCTCCTGCGCGTACCGCGACCGGGTGGGGTCGATGCGATCGCCGTCCAGCATCTCCAGGCCGTCGAGAATGACCACGGCGTCCTTGGTCCGGTTTCCGCCTGCGAGCGCGCGTAGAGCGTTGCCGACAAGCTGCTTCCGGTTCGCCTCGGTGACGAGCGCAGCGAACGTCGGATATTCAGGCGCCACCTCGGCAAAATGGTTGTTTAGCGCGAGACCGGAAATGACGTTGACTACGTCGCGGAAATTGATCCGCTCTTCCGAGCCAAGACGTGCCTTGTCACGCAACGAGACGCCCTTGGTCCACTCCTGCAGGGTCTTGCTCTTGCCCTGATAGGTGACCTCGTAGGCCGTCATCTGCTTTTCCTGCAGCCACTTGCTCATGTCGCGCAGGGCATCTTTGGCCTTGTCGAGGTAGATGGACTTCGCACCGCCGCTGGCCGTTGCTGCAAGATCCCGAGCTGCAGCGTAGAAGGAGAGATGGCGCTTGATCGCATCATCGAGCCCCTTGAGCCGGAAGAAGACCTCGTCGGCCTTGTGGTCGTCGCGGAACCGTGGCGGCTCGAGCGGCTGAATGAAGTAGATATAGAAGTCGCGCTCGGGCTGCGCCGTCGGTCGATCATTCGGGGCACCGAAGAAGAGATAACCGCTGCGCTCGACATGGTGATCCTGCCACTCGATCTGGTATTGCCAGATCTGATGGCCGGTGACGTAGCTGGTCTCGTCCGTTTGCTCCATGAGCTGACGGATCGCGCTGTAGTACGCGCGATCGAGCGCGTCATCGGACAGAGCTTCAGCTCGCTTCTCGATCTGGGCGTCGTAATCGACGTCCTTCTTCAGATCCAGATAGTACTGTTCGGTGTCCGGCGCTTTGGAGATGAACTGGCCGTTGACGGTCTTCAGCGTCTCCCGCAGGACTGTCTGAACGAGGGAAAGCAGGTCGGCTTCTGGCTCTCCGCCCATGTCTTCGATGCCCGGCTGAAACAGGCAGAGCGTGTCGCGGAGTTCCTCAGCCGTCGGCCCCACGGGAACATAAATGTCGCCGCCCGTCGTCAGGCGATGAACCGAAAGTCCGTCGATGATGCGGAGCGCCATCGGCCTGTATGCCGGGCGGGTGAAAGCCTTCCTTACGCGCTCCGAAAGGACTTCGGATACCTTAAGCACAGGGCCGATGTTCGGATCCGCGCGCAGCACGGAGTTTGACGTGACCGTCTCCCAGAACTTGTCATAACCGATCAGTCCCGGCCGATCGTCGGGCACCTCATGGCTGAGAATGGCCTGGATCTGATCCCGGATGGTCACCAGTGCGCCGCGCTTCTCGGTGAACACCAGCCGTTCGAAGGTCCCGATGTAATCAGGGTGCACCGGGAACAGCCGGACAAACTCGTCCATGCGCTCGTTCATAGAGCCATAGAATTTGGCGAATGGCGTCAGATAAGCGCGGATCTTGCTCTGCTGGTCCACTGTCTTCATCAGAAGGCGCTCGGCCACGACGAAACTGACGTCCTGGCGGGCGAGCAGGATCTGCGTAAAGCGATCCTTCACTCGACGAAGGCTGTCGGCGACATGCTGAAAGCGGCTGCTGTCGAAGATCGCCTCCTGGACGCCTGCGACAAACCGAAAGCGGAGGTGCTTTGCAACCTCGCCGATCTCACGCAAAAACGACAGGTCGAGGACCAGATCGTGATCTTTGCGCGATCTTAGGTATTCGAGAAACTCGTCAACTACCAGCAGAACGCCGTGGTTTGGATGGACCTCAGCGAACGCCGCCATCATCTCTTCGAAGGCGGCCTTGTTATTAATAACTTTGTCTGCTGGAGGGAAGGAATAGCTGACGCCGTGCTTGTCGAGGAATACCTCAAGCTGTTGCGTGATGATGTCCCGCAAGGACATCTGGCTAGAAATCTCGATCCGGTGAACCTTGAATTTTCCGGCAATGACGCCTGCGGCTTCGGCCACCTTGGGATGGCGGATCATCGGGACATACTCGGCGTCTTCGGCGACCAGCGATAGCACCGACATCAGGTGCGACTTACCGGTCCCGTAGTTGCCAACAACCAGCACGCCCTTGTGGTCTACAGCCTCGTCGAAGGAAAGCTGTGGGATCATTTGCTTGGCGATCCGCTCCGCCATGTCGTCGGAAATGACGTAGGTCGAAACAAGCTTCTTGGCCTCATCCGGACGATTGGCGTCCAGAAGCTGAATGACCGACTCAATCGATTCAAACTGAATGAGATCGCCATAACGCATCGGCATCCCGAATTCCCCCTTCAATGTATTTTGAACGGGACCAGGCCGTCGACGCCGTAGTCCTGATGTTCTGGATGTCCTGTCGTGGCGTAGAGAAGCCGGCCTTCATGCAGCTCTCCTGGCCACACTGCAACGACGCGACGCGCGTGAGCATGTCGCTTCAGTAGATCTAGCGGGTTGAGTTGAAGTGTTCGATCGAACAGAATTTCAATGTTATCGAAGAGCAAGATCCCCGGACTGACAAATCCATCCGCGAGCCCTTTCAGCAGATCAGCCGCCTGCAAGTGTCTTCGGGTACCAGGCACCGTAAGCAATTCACGGCCAAGGGCAGCGCCAACGCTCAACACGCGCGCTTGCCGACGCTCGGCCAACTGCTCAAGCAGATTGCTTTTCCCAGATCGCGGTGGACCGATCAAAAGGATCAGCTTGCTGTTCAGGCCAGAGATATCCTCGACCAGGCGATCTAGCTTCTCGATCAACTCAGCCCTCCAGCCCGAGGCTCGGCGGACCTAGCCGAAGCCTTGGTGCTGAGTTCGACCGCGTTGAACAGCACGATTTGCTGATTCTGGGGGCGCCGCGCTGCGGGCTCGATTGCTTCTGATCGGCGAAACACGGCAACAACCGAACGCAGGGTTTGGGCGTTGACGCCCCGCAACGGTGTCGGCGCGGAGGAACGGAACTGGCCGATCCAGGCATCAGCCCAGCCGAGGATGCCGTCGACGACGTAACAAAGCTGAATGAGGTAGCAGCCAGCGTCCCGCTTCAGAAACAGGGGGGTGAACTTGCTGCCTAGGATGTAGGTCCAGGCACTCCTATCGTAGACTCTGTCGTCCGGAGCCGCTCCGATGTAGCGGTTCAGGTCGGTCGAAAAGCCGTACGCTTCCCTCAAATCGCCCCTATCGACGTGTCCAACAGGCGGAACTCGATACATTCGAGACGTCGATCGACACTCCATCGAAGTTCAGCCTGCTCCCTAGCCACACTCACTCCAGCGATCGTGCCTGCCCACGAAACCCTCAGCTTCGACATTCTAGGCAACGTGTCTGGGAATCACTATGAATTCAAACGAAGCTGGTAATGATTAGCAAGTCCGAATGATAGCCGGATTGCGGCTGCGCTTTGACCGACTGCTCATATTTTTCGAGGCTCGGTAGGCGATGAAACGCTCTGCCATCTGCCTTACTGGAACGTCGGCCTCCTAGGCTAGCGCCACTGTTCGAGGATAACATTGTGGCTATTGCCACACCGCGCGGCAAATTGAGTTGCCTTATGCCCAGCTGCTTCCAGTCAGGCTGACTGCGATCCAACGAAATGAAGCGCGGTAAGCAATATTAAGACGATACCTTGCGAGCCCTAATTCCCTCTTGTTGCAAGGTCGCATTCCCTGATTTTTTCGACCCCTGACTTATACTCCAGAAGAAAGCGTACCCCCTAGTCAGCGGCTCTTCCTGCAACCAGCAGCGCCCACATTATGATTGGGTGCTCCTTCGCGGACCTGGCTGCCTGGAGCATCACTAACGACGAGGCCGCCTAGGAAGCTGTGCCGAGGAACGGCATCTGCGTGCGCAGGATGACATCGATCGCGTCTTTCACGGCGTCAGGAGCGGCTAGAATGGCCTCGACCAGCGCCTCGTCCTTCTGACGGTTGCTGCTTCGCGAACGCAGCGCTACCAGCAGTTCATGCTGGCGATCGCTGTCGACGTGACCATAGCTTTCGTCTGTCGTCCGCATGTGCTTGTGGCCGAGGTTCTGGCTCCACGCCTTCTTCTCCTCATCCGTGCGGCACACTGGCAGCACCATCGTAGCCCTAAGAAACCGCAAGCGGGCCAATTCGTCTTCGGCGACATGACCTTCGAGCAGACATTCGGCAGAGGCGGCAAGGCGCGGACCAGGTAGCCAGCTGTAGGCATCTCCCTGCTGGCGACCGGATACCAATTGCCCAGTCAGGGAAGCTCACTGGCAAGCACCGGCGCCATCGGCGGACAGTGGCTACCAACCCCAGTCGAGGACTGGATAGCTGGAATCCCACAAAGTCATTCCATTCACTGGCGTGGTCTCCCGAGGCTCGCGTTTCGGCGATGCTCAAGAGGGATTTGGCCTAATCGGGAAACACCATGATCAACGCCACGTCACTTGGTGCTCATCATCCCCAACCGTGGCGACAACCGCCCATTTTGCAACCTCACCAACTGCCAGCTTCTTTGCAGTCCCTATCACGGCCGCCTGTGCCGCGGCAAAAGCAGAGGCCGCAACAGCCCATGAGAGCCATCCCTCATCGCTTCAGAGGCTATCGTTACCTGCTCTAGAACCCTCGGAGAGGTCGGGTGTCCCGATGACGACGTTACACCCTCGGCTCAATGACAGATGGACCATCGAACAGGCGGGAACGAGGCCGACACGAGCTTCCGGGAAGTCGACATCGTGCGCGCGCCGCGAAGCTACGATCCGCGTCGCGGGCATCGGCACCTCGGATGGAGTGCGAATTGAATTAGGGCAGCACGGCAGCGCAACAAGCTATCATGAAGTTCAATTCTGCGTCCTGTTAATCGTGGCGGCATGGGAAAGAGCGGATCCTCGTCCATCGTGCCGGCGGCTTCGCGAGCACCAAGCCGACGCGCGTCCAACATGAACGCTCCAGCAGTTGCCTTGGAAGCCTCGTCGAATCGCCGCGTTGATCTGCCAGTTGTGCCACTTCGCCTCCGCCAGATGGTGGCCCCAGCGTGCTGGCCGTCGGTCCGCTCGCCCTTCGTCCAGACGGAGGCAAGCGCATCGTATTCGACCAGCGGCTTCAGGCCACCGCAAGGCGCAGCGACCGCCAAGCAATTGTTTGATCGGGTGGACCAAGATTCGAAATCCGTCAAAGGGGATATGCTGACGTTGCCCGAAGACGGCGAGCTTCGAGGTCAACGAATATCGCGGGCTTGGAACGACGGGGCTGTTTCTCCAACGCCGCGGTACCTAGACCTCCAGGCGCGCCTGCATTACTTTTTGCTTGGGGGAAGGGTAATGCCGATATGCGACCAGTGCGGCGGGCAAATCGAGTTCCGGTACATAAACGGGCGACCGACGCCGATTCATGTCAACGGTGGCTGGTGTCCTGGGTATCGCAGTGGCAGCGGTGGTGATGGCCGCGGCTCGTCATCCGCAGGTTCGTTCCGGACAGTCGAAAGCTACATCAACCCCAACGCATATTGCCCGGTCTGCGGCCAAAGCGTGTACTTCTACCAGTCAGCGTATGGCGGTCGCGTGTTCTTCGATGACCTGGGCTGGCCGTGGCCCAAGCACCCGTGCACGGACAAGAATGCTGCTCAGACGGGACCGGTGCAAATGTCCAAGGTCGCAGCGAGCCGCGGCATCTCCCTACGCAGCAAGAACGGCGAGCAGCTCAATGTCTATGAACTGGAGACCATGACACGCAAGAGTGCCGGCTGGGACATCAAGTTCAGCCGTATTCGCGATCATAGGGTGTTTCGCGTCCACCTGAGCGACGCGCAGATGAAAGCGGAAAAGCTGGTGGAGGACGACTTCCGCGACACGCCATCGTTCGTCGCCCCGCCGTCGGAGCCCGGACATGCCACGCGGAAGGTCGAGTTCATCTGCGAGCGACTGAAGCGGATCGTCACGATCCGGCTGCCAAAGATCTAATCCGCTTCTTTCTCACAAAGCCCGCGGGGATGGTGATTCCCCAGCGACGGATCTCAAGGGCAGCTTCGGGCGCACAGGCGCCAACGCGCCTTGACGAGGCAGATGTCCGATTCTGGGAGACGGTCATCTTGGCGGCAATGTCCCAGATGGGGGTGCGCTCGCCGGATGTTCCAAGAGTGGTCTGGAACCTGGTCCCGCGATGGGGCACGAATGCAATGATTGTCGGCAACCCGTACTAGTCAGCAATGCTCTGCAGTCTCTGGAAGACCTCCGCCACAAAGGGGGGATGGTTTTCGTCCTGATAAACCATGTGGAGCGCCTTACGCGGGCGGGTTACCCCAACATAGAACTGGCGGCGGGCTTCGAGCTTTTGGCCAGGAGACCGATCGTGGTAGTGGGGGATCACGCCCGGATTCATGGCAAAGAGGATCACGGCGTCCCACTCCCGCCCTTTAGCGCTATGGAGCGTGCTGAGGCTCAGACGACCGGCGCCATCGACCCGCCCGGCGAACGATGAGATTGGGATGTGGATTTCACCAGTCGCAAGATCGGTACGTTCGAGCATCCGCCCCAGCCCGCCCCAATCCTCCATCGGATTTCGGGCGCGCGCGCGCCACGCTGAGCCAGGGCCCGCGCTGAACTGGGCAAGCCACTCATGCGTGTCGGAGTCGTTGCCAATACCTGTCTGAAGGAACGCCATGAGTTCGTCCCGGACCTGCGCGCGCTCAAGGTTCGACGCGTCGGAGCCGTAGACGAGCGAAGTCGCTTCGTGAACCAGATCAGTAAACTGTGGCTCGCTGGAATGAGCGAAGTGAAAACGTAGTCGGCCTGCGCGTCGAGATCACCGGCCACCGCGTGGAAATCCACGGTGCCCCCGCCTGATTCCGGCCGCCCCTCGTAGTCGCGTTGTTCGCCAAGCGCCGCGACCGAAGCGGCAATGATGCGCGTGCCTGAGCGATAGTTGAAGCGCAGGCGGATCACCGGGGCGGCGAGAAGGAGAGAAGCCGGAACCGACCTCTAGCGCGACTCCCTGCTAAGGGGTTGCGTTCGCAATGCTTCAAAACGCGATTGCTGGATGAAGTTTAATTCACGTGGACAGCAACACCCTAACAGCGGCGATCTTCTCCGGAGAAGCCGCTCGCAGCAGTTCAACGATTTCGGCGTCGCCCAAGCCTTTCTCACCACGCTTAGCCATGGCCGTCAGCAATTCAAACTGCCGCTCACTGTCCACATGCCCGTAGTCATCGTCAGTCGTCCTCATATGCTTGTGACCCAGATTCTGGCTCCAGGCCTTCTTCTCTTCATCGGTGCGGCATACTTTGCGCCCCAAATGGACGAGGGTGTTCCGAATCGAATGCGGGTTGAAATAGGGCAACCCAGCCGCAGCACAGGCATCCTTGAACAGGACCCGTACCGGAGTTGCTGAGGCCCAGGGCAGGTTGCAGTCCGCACGGCTCGCCTTCGGCGCGATCACCGAGGGTGTCTTTGGAAAGAGTGGGTCTTCGTCTGTCGCGCCGGCTGCCTTCCGAACCTCAAGCCACTTCATCAGGATCGATTCATACTGTTCGCCGACGGGAAACCAGGTCGTCACTTGGTTCTTGCCAAGCTTGGTCTCGACCTCGTTAGAATCCTGATTGATCTGACGTTGCTCGACACGAACATGCTTGATCCTGAGCGAGATTAGTGCCCCGTCGCGAATGCCAGTCAGGAAGATGATTGAAATCACAGCGGCATCTCGCAAACCAATGAAAGTGTCGATGTCGATCGCGGCGACCATACGCGCGATATCCTCCGGAGTAGGAACTTGGCGTCGCGGACGGGTGCGGGCATTCAGTTCCGTACGCTTCGGCGGCGTGAAGTACTCGATGGCCGCCCTGTCAAACTTCGGAAATTCCGAATCGACGAGCCAATGAAAGAAGTCCTGTAGCGCTCCCAGCGTGTGCACGATCGTGGAGGCGGAGAGTTCCTCGCCGGTCGTTTGGGACACCTTCTCCAGGATGTGCTTTCGAAAGGCCATGATGTGCTCAATGGTGATGGTTCCAAAAAGCCGGCCGCGCTGGAACTGATTGAAGCCCACGATAGCACGTAGATGGCTGTCGATCGTTTTCGTGGAGTAGCCTTTGGCGTGTTCCAGAAACCCCTGGTAACGGTAGCGCAGGATGTCGTTTTCGACGGTCATGCAAGTCACCCAATTTTTGGAGTGTTCATCACAACTTGAGCAGCGAAAGGGGATGAGCATTAATTGGCGCTACGCGGTGCATGGTCCCGACGCCTGCGCCGAGGCGATGTACATTGAGGAGAAGGGTACGAGCGCCGATCCTGCGGACACCAGCGTTGTGTGTGGCTGCACTCGCCGGCTTTCACTGCAAGATCTCTTCCAGCCCGGCCGGCTAGGAAAGTGCCAAGGCTCGCGCCCCTGGCTGGTGGACCGCGATCCGGACGGCTGCGACCAGAACCTAAAACTGCTCACCCGCACTGCGACCAACACCTACTTCCCACAGGTTTACACCGTCATCTCGTTGCCGACGGAGGAGGACGAACTCTCGCGTCTCGTGGAGAACCTCGCCGGCGAGCTCGCCAAGGCCACAACGGTCGAGCACATCGCCGCGGCGAAGATGTTCAATTCAAAGGTCGAGGCGACGCTGGGTCCCTTTTCAAACGGCGATATACTGGAGCGCCTGCTGCGCTTGCGGGAGAGTGCACAGTCTGATCTTGGACGCCCCCCGCAGGTCGCCGAATTCGATGTCTTCGCCAGTGGGCGGGGTGAGATTGGTCACAACGCGCCAAATGCGAAGCTCTATGCGCAGACGGTGCCGCCGGAGCAGTGGCGCGACAAGGGTGTCGGCGTGGATCTGTCCGCGATCACCAACCTAGTTGCGGTGCATCGCCTGCGTGAGGTCTCGTGTCTGTATGGGTTCACCCGGTTCGAGGCCGCGCCTGCGAGTGTGGATGGCGACTTCGAAGACATCCACCTGGCGGTACGCGGTGCTCCTCTCAGTCAGGGTGCCGACTGGTTGCCGGCCATTGAACAATTCGGCGAGGGGCTCTTCGTTCATTTCGATGAGACAAAGCTCGCTGAGTGGCTTGGGCGCGCCAAGGTAAAAGCGCGTGAAGGCAAGCTCTTGGCTGGCTACGGTCACTGGCGGAAGCGTTTCACCAGCACGCCACCATCCTATCCGGGAACGCCCTACGTCCTGCTTCATAGTCTCTCTCACGCCCTCATGAGCGAGATCGCATTGGATTGTGGCTACCCCGCCAGTTCCTTGAAGGAACGGATCTACGCTTTTCCGAGCCGGCAGAATCCCGGAGCGTACGATCGATGCGGTATCCTGATCTACACCGCGACACCTGGCGCGCAGGGAACTTTAGGAGGCCTTGTGGCAACGGCCCCGCGGTTTGCGGCACTCCTCAAGAGCGCGCTGGCCAGATTGACGATCTGCTCTAGCGATCCCGTTTGCGCCGACCACGAGCCGGATGATCGCAGTGGCGATCGAGCCACGCATGGAGCCGCCTGCCACAGCTGTCTTCTGATCTCAGAAACTAGCTGCGAGCGCCGAAATCTTTTTTTGGACCGGAATCTGCTCGTCCGGACAATGTCGGACGACGGCTCAGAGCTGTTCGAGGGGATTTAGCCTTCAGAGCTGCGGGCTGAATGAATAGAGTGCTGAAGCGACGTGTCAGAAAGTTCGATTGCTGCAGCGAACCAAGGTCGGATGGTGGCGCAAAGGTACCTGCTGCCACGTCTCGCTAATGTCCGCTTTTAGGTAGCGGCCGTTACCGGATCAAGGACCGAGATGAGGGCGCAAAGCCGCCGCTCGAAAGCTCAGGGCAGTTTACCATTTTTGCCATAAGTTATTCCCGCCCAGCGCTTTGGCTGGGTCGAACAGGTTCCGCTTCACACCAGTCCGGAAGATCGCAGTTCACCAACACCGACGTCACAGGGGTTCTCGCGAAAGATATCAAGAACAGCATGGACGGAAAGAGCGCCTAGCGCGACGAATGTCTTCGTCGAGCGGCTGTGTCGGTCAATACGAGGAGGATTATCTCCTGGTCTATGAAACCGTCAGCCAAGTTTGGGCGTTGATTGATTGATATTTCGGCTTCTACAATGGGCGTCGCCCGCATTCGAGCCTGGGCCGGAAACCTCGAACCACGCCTACTTCGACACGCTGGAGCCAATCCCGGTTGCGGCATAACCAGGGCCGGAATTTACTTAGCGAGACACCCAAAATTGTTCAGATAAATCGAGTCGGCTCCGTCCAGAAACTATATCGGATCTCAGGCGACCGGATAAAGTCTTACTGTGCCCCGCCACATTGCACCGTGGGGTAGACAGCAGTGCTAGTGGTCAGGGTACAAAAGCGGTTCAGTGTCTAGGTGACCAGTAGTTTCCGGTTAGACGCAACAGCTCATCATGCCACCTCGCTCGGAGCCAGCATCGGGGCGTGGATTTTGCGAGGATGCCCGGAGCGGTTTGACCCACCCCGGGCCGTGGATCGTCCGTTCAGACGCCGATTGGCATGTGCTCGGGCGAGCGGTTCACTGCACGAGGCGCGGTGATTTCCTTCCATTTCGACAACGCGGCATTCACGGCTGGAAATGGGCTGCGCTTGATCAGCCTGCCTCGGCCCGGCTGCGGCTGCGAGTTCTGACCGTCAGCCCAGACGATTTCGCCGCGCGACAGCGTGTAGCGCGGCAGGCCGCGAACCTCGACACCCTCGAAGACGTTGTAATCGATGATGGATTTCTGATTGGTGGCCGAGATCGTCTTGGTGAGCTTCGGATCCCAGACGACCAGATCGGCGTCGGAACCGGGCAGGATCGCGCCCTTCTGCGGGTAGATGTTGAGGATTTGCGCGATATTGGTCGAGGTCACCGCGACGAACTCGTTCGGCGTCAACCGGCCGGTCTCGACGCCCTTCGTCCAGAGGACGGAAAGTCGATCCTCGACGCCGCCGGTGCCGTTCGGGATCTTGGCGAAATTGCCGAGGCCGAAACGCTTCTGCTCGGTGGTGAAGGCGCAATGGTCGGTGGCGACCACCTGCAGCGAGCCGGCGGCGAGACCGGCCCAGAGACCGTCCTGGTGGCTCTTGTCGCGGAAGGGCGGGGACATCACGCGCTGTGCGGCATAGTCCCAGCTCTGGTTGAAATACTCGCTCTCATCCAGGGTCAGATGCTGTATCAGCGGCTCGCCATAGACGCGCATTCCCTTCTGCCGGGCCCGTCGGATCGCCTCATGCGCCTGTTCACTGGACGCATGCACGATGTAGACCGGCACGCCGGCGGCATCAGCGATCATGATGGCCCGGTTGGTGGCCTCGCCCTCGACCTCGGGCGGCCGCGAGAAGGCGTGTCCTTCCGGACCGGTGGTTCCCTCGCCGAGCAGCTTCTGCTGCAATGAAGCGATGATATCGCCGTTCTCAGCATGCACCAATGGCAGCGCGCCAAGGGCTGCGCAGCGCTGGAACGACGCGAACATCTCGTCGTCATTCACCATCAGGGCGCCCTTATACGCCATGAAGTGCTTGAAGGTGTTGATGCCGAGATCGACGATCTTAGCCATCTCGTCGAAATGCGTCTCCGACCAGCCGGTGACGCACATATGGTAGGAATAGTCGCACGAGGTCTGGTGCGCCGCGCGCGCCTCCCATTCAGCTAGCGCCGCCAGCATGCCGGCCTCGCCCGGAATGACGAAATCGAGCACGGTCGTCGTCCCGCCGGAAAGGGCGGCGAAGGAACCAGTTTCCCAGGTCTCGGCCGCCGTGGTGCCCATGAATGGCATTTCGAAATGGGTATGCGGGTCGATGCCCCCCGGCATGATGTACGCGTCGGTGGCGTCGACAACCGTGTCGCCGGAAAGATTCGGCCCGATCGCCTCGATCGTCTCCCCATCGATGCGGATATCCGCCTTGTAGGTGCGGTCGGCGGCAATGATCGTTCCGCCCTTGATCACGGTAGACATCTATCGTTCCTCATTGTGCTGGGTAGGTGGTCTTCGGTGGGGCGCAGCCGTGGAATCCGGCTGTTTCCAAAGCGGCGCGCAGGAGCACATTGGCTCCGTTGGCCGCCCATTCGCGGTGGATCTCCTCGTCTTCGTTGTGGCTGAGCCCGTCGACGCAGGGGCAGAAGATCATCGCCGTCGGAGCGATCCGGTTGATCCAGAACGCGTCGTGGCCGGCCCCCGAGACAATGTCTCGATGCGAGTGGCCCAGGGACGTCGCTGCGGCGCGGATGCGCTGCAGCAGATGGGTGTCAAAGGCGACGGGCGCGAATTCGCCGATGGTTTCGACGTCGAAGCCGAGGCCGAGCTCGTTGGCGATCCGCTCAACGCCAGCACGAAAGCGCATCTCCATGTCTGCGAGGACTGGGACTTCTGGGTGTCGGAAATCGACGGTCAGGACGGCCTTGCCCGGTACGACATTGCGCGAGTTCGGCTGCTGGGACAGCTGGCCCACGACGCCGACGCCGTATGGCTCGTGGCTACAGGCGATTTCGTCGACTAACTCGACGATGCGCGCGGCACCCAGGCCGGCGTTCAGCCGCTTCGACATCGGTGTCGAGCCGGCGTGGGCCTCCCGCCCGGTCAAAGTGGCTTGCAGCCATTTCAGCCCCTGACCATGGGTAACGACACCGATGTCGATGCCCTCGTCCTCAAGGATCGGACCCTGTTCAATATGGAGCTCGAGATAGGCGTGTGGAAGTCGGCCGCCCGCGGGATCGGTACCGAGGAACCCGATACGGGCCAGTTCGTCACCCATCCGCAGCCCGTCGACATCCGTGCGCGAATAGGCCCATTCGGCGCTGTGCACTCCGGCGAAGACGCCGGAGCCCAGCATCACCGGGGCGAAGCGGCAGCCTTCCTCATTGGTCCAGTTGACGATTTCTATCGGCCGGGCCGTGCGGATGTCGTGTTCGTCGAGGGTGCGGACGACTTCCAGTCCGGCGAGCACGCCCAGCACGCCGTCATAGCGCCCGCCGGTCGGTTGGGTGTCCAGATGGCTGCCGATCATGACTGGAAGTGCCTCGGGATCGGTCCCTTCGCGCCTTGCGAACATGTTGCCGATCGCATCGACGCCGACCGTGCAGCCGGCCGCCTCGCACCAGGTCTGGAACAGCAGGCGGCCGTGACGATCCGCGTCGGTCAGCGTCTGCCGGTTGTTACCGCCGCGAAGGCCTGGGCCGATTTCGGCCATGGAGGCGAGGCTCTCCCAGAGGCGGTCCGGATTGATGCGAAGGTTGTCGGCGCAGCTTGTCATTCGGAAGTCGTCCTGTGGCTGGCTTGTCGCCGGCGCGTGCGCCGGGGGCGCCTTCAGCGCTTGCTGTGGCTGAAGGCATCGAGTTCGTCGTGCAGTTCGTCGATCCGGTTGAGCCGGTCGATGCCGGTTTGGCCAAGATGGAGGGCCAATGAGGTTCCGAGGAAGTTCAGGAGGCTGACGGCCGCGGTGTAGGAATCGTAGAGATAGGGGCCATGGCTGTGGCAGCGGAACACGACGTCCGCGAGCTTGGCCGTTCGGGAGGCGCTGATGTCGGTGACGTAAACGGTCTTGACGCCGACGCTCTGGGCCTTGGTCATCACGGCCCTCAGGGCCATGGGTCGGCGCCGGAAGCCGATGACCAGCATGCCGTCGCCGGGTTTCATGTTGAGGACTTCCTCGGCGAAGCTCAGACCACCAAGCGGAATGAGCCGTACGTCCTCGCGCAGCATGTTGAGGATGAAGCGCGCATAATGGGCCAATCCGAAGCTGTTGCGCAGTCCGAGGATCCAGATCGTCGGCCCCCGCGCCAGAATGTCGAGCGATTGCTCGATCTGGTCCGCACCAATGCGCTCGAACGTCTTGCGGAGGTTGTTCTGATCAGTCGCGAGATGCTCTTCGACGTTCGGCGCGACCTTGACCTCGCCGCGCGCCTCGAGCTGTTTGAGCGGAGAGCCCCAATGATTGACCTTGCGGGCAACGCGGCGGGCCTCCTCGAAGCTCCGATAGCCTAGCCGTTTGAAAAGGCGCGCCGCCGTCGCTTTGGACACCTTCGCTTGCTGTGCCAGCTCAGTGGCGGTGTATCCGATGAAATCGCTACGTTGGTCCATGATTAGATCCGCCAGCGCGCGCTCGCCCGGCGGAATCTCTTCGTAGATGGCCAGTATTCGCTTTTCGATCGACTTGTCGGCATCACTCATCAGGTCAATTCCCTCTTAAATCGCGCCGGTCAAAACGGTGACCGGCACGTCTGCCGAAGCCGTTACAATCTCGCAATTGGCCCCTCGGCTGGTCAGCCGAGAACAGCTTCGTCTACGAGAGGCGGCGGCACGGCGCCCTTCCGCTCGACGATCAACTTGTATGATTCCGGCTCGCGGTGGCGTGCAAAATCGAAGATCGTCTCGCGATAGCGCTTGCCAATGTCGAGATCGGCCTTCGCGGTGATCACCTCGTCGCCGATCGAGGACGCCATGGCGACGATCTCGCCGGAGGGGGAAACGATCACGCTTTGCGCCAGCATCTTGGAGCCTTCCTCGGTGCCGCACTTCGCGGTGCCGACGACCCAGGTGGCGTTCTGATAGGCGCCCGCCTGCATCGACAGATGGTTGTGGAAACTCGTCAGCGCATCGATGTCGTCATGGCCGGTGTGGTCGAAGGGCGTGTTGTAGCCCAGGAGCACCATCTCGACGCCCTGGAGACCCATAACGCGATAGGTCTCGGGCCAGCGGCGATCGTTGCAGAGGCACATGCCCATGACGCCGCCGAAGCCGCGCCAGACCGGGAAGCCGGTGTTGCCCGGCTCGAAATAGCGCTTCTCGAGGTGCTGGTGCTGCCGTCCGGCCTGGGGCTCGGAATGCCCCGGCAGATGGACCTTGCGATACTTGCCGATGATGACGCCGCGGCGGTCGACCAGGATCGACGTGTTGAACTTCCTGAGTCGGCCGTCCTCCTGGGCTAGTTCCGCATAGCCGAGATAGAAGCCGATCTCGAGTCGGCGAGCCTCGTCGAACAGCGCCTGGGTCTCGGGACCAGGCATCGCCCGTTCGTAGTACTGGGTGAGCTCGGCTTCGTCGTCGATCAGCCAGCGCGGAAAGAAGGTGGTGAGGGCAAGCTCCGGGAACACCACCAGTTCGGCACCGCGCGCCTTCGCTTCGCGCATCAACGCGATCAGGCGGGCGACGACCTGGGGACGGGTCTCGGACTTGGCGATCGGGCCCATCTGGGCGGCGGCAACGTTGACAAAGCGTGTCATTCGTCTGGTCCTTGCGATTGGTGCGCGGCTTTTTCGGCTCGCGCGGATGCTGGTCGCGCGGCGACTGCCGCGCGGGCTGAAGGGGTAGGCTCGAGTCGCGCGCCGGTGGCGGGGCGACATCCGAGATGAAGTCGGTCAGGCGTCGCGGCCTGTCCCGGGCGTTCTCATGCCTTGCGCTCGGCCGGGATGGCCGCCGCCAGCGGGGTGTCCGCTCCGACCTTGGGGCGGCGGAACACCAGATCGCGGCCGCGCATGATGCCGCTCGGCCGAGCGATCAGCACGCAGAGCATGACGACCGCCAGTCCGACTTCCGCGAGCCCCGGCATTTCGCCGACCGAGACGCCAGCAATGTTGAAGCCGCCCTCGAAGCGTCGCAGGATCTCGAGCAGCAGCGATACCAGGAGGGTTCCAATCACGGCGCCGCTCAGGCTTTCCATGCCACCAACCACCAGCATCGCCAGCGTGATGAAGGTCAGGTCGAGGAAGAAGGCGTTGGCCGAGAGAATGCCGAGGAAGTGGCCGTAGAGGGAGCCACCGACCCCCATGACGAAACCACTGACGACCAGGGCGATCAGACGCTGGCGATAGATATTGACGCCTGAGGCCCGCGCTGCCACCTCGTCGCCCCGCGCCGCGCGGATCATCAGGCCGAGGCGGCTGCGGGTGAAGGCCCATGCGATGATCAGGGCGGCGATCGACCACGCGCAGGCTACCCAAGGCGTTACGTAGACCGGCAGTCCGATCAGCGAGCCGCGCCCGCCGGTCAGGCCATCCCAGTTGCCGGCGATCGAGATCGTGACGATCAGTACGGCGAATGTGCCGATGCTGGCGGAGATGCCGGTCAGCCGAAGAAGCGGAATGCCGGCCACGAGGGCAGCGAGGGCTCCGGCGCCGCCGGCGAACAGGCTGGCGGAAAAGACATCGAGCTGGGTCGCCTGGATGACGTCCGGCAGGTCGTGCAGGCGCATCTTCTTCATCATCGGCGCGATCGTCAGCCAAGCGGAAACATAGGCGCCGATCGCCATGAAGCTCATATGGCCGAAGGAGATCACGCCGGTATTGCCGATGAAGATGAACAGGCCGACCACCACGACGAGCTTGATCAGCCAGTCGGTGACGGTGCGATCGAACGATCCAGGGCTCAAGAATGTCAGCGCCACCAGTGCGACCAGGATCAGGACAAGCGGCGCCAGTTCGCGCAGCATGGTGTTGAGGGTGCGTAACAGGCTCATCAGACGCGCTCCCTGACCCAGGGCAGAATGATGATGCCACGGGGCCGTACGAGTAGAAGGGCAAACAGGACCGAGTAGAGGAAGGCGTCCCGGAACGGGCGCAGCTCAAGCGGCAGCACCATCTCGATCAGGACGGTCAGGCTTCCGATCACGAAGCCGCCGATCGCCGCGCCGGCGAGGCTGCCGAGGCCGCCGATGACGGTGGCGACAAAGCCGACCACGGCAGGTTGAAGGCCGAGCTGCGGGGTGAGCGCACCGATCTGGGCCACATAGAGCAGAGAAACGACACCGGCCAGCAGGCCACTGCCGGCAAAAGCCACCGCGATGATGCGGTTGGCCTTGACGCCCAGAAGGCGGGCCATGCGGAAGTTCTCCGCGGCGGCGCGCATCTGGATGCCGTAGCGGCTGTATTTCAGGAAGGAGGCGAGGGCGACGAGCAGCAGCAGCGTGGTCACGATCATGACGATCTGAAGGTAAGACACGCTGATCTTGCCGAAGCTGACGCTTTTCAACAGAGACGAACCGAAATTGACGCCGCGCGGCGTCGCGCCGATCGTCATCAGGACGAGGTTTTGCAGCAGAAAGCTGACAGTGAACGATCCGATCAGCAAGGTCGGGACACTACGCTGTCGCAGCGGCCGGAACGCGACGCGCTCCATGGCTAGAGCGACTAGGATGACCAGGGCGATCACCAGCACCGCGGCGATAGCGTCCGGCGCGCCGGATAGCAGCAGCAGGCCATAGCCGCCGATCATCACCAATTCGCCATGCGCGAAATTGACCAGCCGCATAATGCCGAAGACAAGGCCGATGCCGAGCGCCATCAGGGCGAACAGGCTGCCCATGCTGATGGCGTCGACGAGGCTTTGGACGAGGTTGTCCATCAGACGGCCTCCACGGTTAGATTGCCGAAATAGGCTTCGCGGAAATTCGGATCGTCGCGCAGTTGCTCCGACGGACCGGACATGACGACCGAGCCGGTCGAAAGTACGAAGGTCCGGTCGGAGACGGAGAGCGCACGCTCCGCGTTTTGTTCGACGACGAGGATCGACAAGCCCTTCTGACGAAGCAGGGTGATAGCGTCGTAGACGCGATCGATCACGACGGGAGCCAGGCCGAGCGACGGTTCGTCGAGCAGCAGCAGTCGCGGCAGCGACATCAAGGCCCGACCGATGGCGAGTTGCTGTTGTTCGCCGCCGGAAAGCTTGCCGGCGCTGCCGTGCAGCCGTTCGCTCAGGATCGGGAAGAGTTCGAAGACCTCATCGAGGCGACGGTCAAAATCGGCCCGCGCCCGGGCCAGGGTGCCCCCTAGCGAGAGGTTCTCGCGCACCGTCAGTGACGAGAAGATGCCGCGATCTTCCGGCACCAAGCTGAGACCGCTTTCGGCAATCGCTTCCGGAGGCAGGCCAGACAGCGACTGCCCGTCCAGGAGGATCTCGCCTTCAGAACGGACGATGCCAGTCAGGCTGAGCATCAGCGACGACTTCCCCGCACCATTCGGACCGACGACGCTGACGATTTCGCCGCGACCGACGCTGAGCGAGATGCCGCGCAGAGCGATGATGGACCCATAGCGAACATGCAGATTGCGTATTTCAAGCATGGCTCGTCGCGCTCCGTCCCAGATAGGCCTCGGTCACAGCTGTATTGGCGCGAATTTCGTCCGGTGCCCCCTCCGCGATCGTCTGGCCGCGCGCCAGCACTTGGATGCGGTCGCACAGATTCATGATCAGGCGGATGTTGTGCTCGATGATCACCACGCCGCAGCCGATGCGATCGCGCACATTCAGGATGACTTTCACTAGGTCGTCGGCCTCGCGCATCGTGAGGCCTGCTGCCGGTTCATCGAGAAGCAGGAAGCGGGGCCGCATGGCGAAGGCGCGGGCGATGCCGACGCGACGCTCGATGCCGTAGGGCAGCGCCGTCACGGCGACGTCGGCGACAGAAGCGAGGTCGAGCCAATCCATGATGGCATTTGCCTGCTCACGGGCGTCGCTGCGCGATGCTCCCATCGCGACCGCGCCGACTTCGATGTTCTCGCACACCGACAGTCCCTGGAAGAGGCGGACCGCCTGAAAGCTACGAACTACGCCATGACGGCTGATCCAGTGACTGGGGCGACGATCGATCCGCACGTCCCCGAGCCATACCTCGCCGGAGGTTGGGCGCTGAAATCCGGACAGCACGTTGACGAGTGTGGTCTTGCCGGCTCCGTTCGGGCCGATCAGGCCGACGATTTCGTTCGGCGCAGCCTCGAAATCGACTGCCGTCACAGCCGCGAGCCCCCCGAACCGAACATCGATGGCGCGGCAGCGAAGGGAGCCATTTTCATGGCTCCGCGACGCGCCCGTCGGCCCGGATGTCGTAGACATTGCGACAGCTTCCGACATGGTCGTCCCTATTTGAACGGGTTCGGAACGCTGGTGGGCAGCTGCCACTCGACAGCCTTGTGCTTGCCATCCTCGACTTTCATGATCAGCTGGCCGCGATCGTAGTTGATGTGGCGATCCTCGGTGAAGGTGGTCTGGCCGACTAGCAGCGGTTCGGCCTTGAATTTCTCCAGCTCCGCCACGACGGCGTCGGCATCGAGCGATTTGGCGCGTTCCGCCGCCAGCGCGTAGGCCTGGATAACGCTGTAGCCCGTCAGTGCCTGCGACGAGATTGGCTTTGCACCGAACTTCGCCGTGTACTTGTCCATGAAGGCGCGGACTTCGGGGTTCGGGTCATCGCCGAACAGAGAGCCATAGGCGCCATACTGGAAGTTCGACAGTTTCGGCACGGATTCGAGCCAGTTGTCGCCATCCATCGAGTCGGAAGCGAGGATCTGTGTCTCGATTCCGGCAGACCGAATCTGGCGCAGCATGGCGACGGCGCCGCCGCCGGCCGAGCAGAACATCACGAAGTCGGGCTGTTTCGGCAAGTTTTTCAGCCGACTGATCTGCGCCGGGTAGGACATGTCGTTGCCGTTGAACGTGTCCGTGCCGATGATCGAGTCGGCTCCTGCAAGTTCGGTCCAGACCTGCGTGAAGCTGCTGCAGACCGACTTGTTGTAGTCGAGCATGGTGTCGAGTAGCACATAGGCCGTGCGCCAGCCCGCCTTCTTGAAAGCCCATTCGGCCGAGAGTGCGCCGAGGCCGGGCGTGGCGGTCGCCATCGAGAAGGCGTAGGGGCCGATTGCGAAGGCATCGAATTTGGGGTCGGCGGCGCAGGTGCCGAACGCGACGACCTTCTGGGCGTTCGCAGTCAGAGCGGCTGGTGCGCCGTAGTCGAAATCGCAGGACGTGATGACGAGTTGGGCGCCCTGCGCCAGCACTTCGGAGGCGGCGCGAGCGCTGCCGGCGGGGTCCGTCTTGCTGTCGGAAATAACCAGTGACAAGGGGCGACCTAGAACGCCGCCCTTGGCGTTAATTTCTTCAATCGCCAGCTTGGCGGCGTTCAGTGGACCCTCGTCGTACTGGACCATCCAGCCGCTGCGGGCGACAGCCGCGCCGACAATGATTGGATCCGCAGCAAAGGCGGATACCGCCGAGACCATCGTTCCGCTCGCCAACGCGACCGCGAGAACACCTCGTCCGAAATTCCTCATCGAGTTCTCCTCCTCCTCGATCCTCCCGTCCCATGTGATCCACATGGCATCAGGCTTCGAGACAAAGAGAACAATTGTTTCATCATGAGTCAATAGTGATGCATATGTTTCTTTAGCAGGTCGATGAAGTGTGGTGGCCGCACCGGTAGGTGATATCGAGCGCTCCGTCGCGGCGGGTGGCGGCCCAGTCCGACAACGGCTACGGCTTGGCCCCACCGGCCGGGTCGCCGCCTTCGCCTTCACTGGAGCTATCCCGAGTGGGGTATGCAGCCGCTCGTTACCGCACGTCCGAGGACGCGCCGGCGGTGTCCTGGATCGACGCTCTTGAGGTCGGAAATACGCCGCACCGCGGCGTGCTTGCGGTGTTCCATCGGGCCCGTTCGAAGCGATGGTGCTGTCCGTGGTCGTCGCCTCCGACCCTGGAGGAGACCGTTGCGGCAACTCGGGCACAGTGGGAGGTCAGGGAAGACCAGGTGCCCACCCTCGATGACGTCGAGGCGATCGGCATCGACCTGACCCGGATTCCGCTGGCACAGGGCAAGAAGGATATCTGGGACCGCATATTCGATTTCTCCGCTGGCCTTGGGGCACGACACTGCTGCCGCTGGGGACGACGATCGCGACCGCCGACGTCACGGCTATCACCGACGTGTTCCAGGCCGTTGTCGAATGGGCCCTCGATAGATTCCTGGTCGTCCAGCTCGACATCCGAGATCGGGGGTGGATCGGGTGGGTGCTGTTGGCGATAGGCATCGGCGTCGCCTGGCTTGGTGCCACTGATCAGCGCAAGGGCGCGATAGGCATGCGGATCTTCGATCCGATTGGCCGCGTCGACCGAGAGCTTGCCGACCACGTTGTCGGCGGGTTCGGCTATCCAGAACGGCGGCTCGCTTATTCGGCGACAGACGGCGATAGTTGGTGAGAAGGTCCTGCTCGTCGCGCACCGTCAGGTCCGTTCGTACCAAGCCCTGCATGGCGGCTCGGCCGGCGGGCTGGCTGACCTAGTTTAAGCCGCTGGCGCGGCTCGCGGGTTCGGGACTGTCTTGTCGGCCGGCGCGCCGCTTTTTACAGCGTAGGGAAATGCCGCGCCGTCCTCTCGGTGAAAGCGCCGGCGAGTAAGGATTTCAATAGCCTGAGCTCTGAGGGAGAGACGGTGTCAGGATGTGAGTAGCTTCGGCCAAGATGATCGGTCAGCCAGAAGGCAACTGTCGCTTTTCTTGACTTAGGTTAGCAGCGACCTATCAGATGCTTATTTCCAGACGATCTTACCGCCTTGAGATGGCCTATGAGAGGCCAAGGCCTAGCGTCGGCGGATTTTTCACCAATACACGCCGCATAGTTTCGGCAGCGTGTATTGGTTCCGACGAATTATTGATGATGACGCCGAGAACTTCCAAACTTATGCCGAGGGAGCCGCTGAACGACCGGGCCTCCATCGAGGCAGCACTGCCAGAAGCAAAAACCCAATCCCCAGCTGCAATCCATAGAGTTTCCATTGCGGGCCGTTCGAAGGGTAGCTCAAAGCCATCCACGGAGCGAGCAAAACCACGCCGAACCAAGTAAGGATAAGAGCCGAAAAACTGTGCTTCCAGTTGGCTCTCGGTTTTGGAAGAACCAATGACAAGAGCCAGGCGGCAGCAAACGTCACAAGGAGGCTTGGGAGCGAAAAAGCTGCCATGCCCACAGCAAATCTTACAGATTGTTCGTCCATGTCTTCCCCGTACCAAAGCCCGGCTGGCGCCGGGCGGTTGATCACGCGCAGACACGGGGTTGCACGCCCCACCTGTTTCCCAAAGGGTATTGTATTCGGTAGGCCGCCCGACATAGCGGGGGCCCGTGTCTTTGCGCGATTGCGCATCGCATCCAGTGATCAAGCCGAATAGCGACAATGGATTATTGCATGCGACATCCAGTGCAGGCAATGCAGGCAGACCACTGCTGAGTGGACAACAAGCAGAGAGAGAGCATGCGGGCTACGTACGGAAAGCCGAAGGCGTTTCACTAGGGTGTGGTGACGATTTAACGGTTTGGATGCCCCCCTAGGGCGCGCAGATTGGATTCTACGCTGGATTTTGGTCGACGATGGGCTGCGATGCGTTTCGGTACGATCCGGAGGAACGGATCTCACAGGCAAACCGCCGTTTTGTTCACGCGGTGTCTTCAACATTGACACCTTTGGCGACGGGGCCGCATCAAGGACAACAGCCGTCAGCGATGACATTGCCGCAACCGAACGAAGAACTAGAATGGGACAAACTCGTCTTCTCGAACAATGCCCGTGAATGCCGGCGTTCGATATACGTTGTCCCCCTAGGCATCTCATCGGCCGCGATGCTCGGCGAGCTCAGCCTGCCCCAGCTCGAGAGCGCGGGACGCCCAAAGCTGGTACTCATCGCGGTCGCCGGCACCTTTCCGCGCCAGAGCGGGCCAAAACGTCACCGTCGGCGCGTCTCCTGCCCGACGACCTGCGCCCATGCAGGAGGAGTCGGCTATCAATGATGAGGAATTGCCCTGGCCGTAAGGATGCGCCTCAGCCTCGGAGGCGGCGCCAGCTGTCGTTCTTTGCTATCCTTCCGCCTCAGCCCGCGGCAAGAAGCGCTGTGTGAGCGACATGAACGGCAGCTCCGCGCCCCCATTTGGTCTTGCAGAACTCAAGTGCGGCTTCCTGAAAGCTGCCACTCCTACCTACTGCCGGAGGGTACCAGCCGCGGTTCCTAGGACGACACCTCCTCGTTGATATCGCGCTTGGGTTGCTCGAGCGGAACGCGCCCCAAATAGTAGAACAGCCAAACGATATTGGTGCGCTTGCGCACGAAATAGCTGAGATCTACCGGGCCTTCAGGGCGGCCTCGCTCGGCTTCGCCCAATGAGCGCTCCCCTCGTTTGGACACCACCATTATAGCTCGCGTCTCGGTGTATTCGAGCCAGCGCAGCAGGAAGTATTGATCATTTTGGATCGTCACCTTGCCCAACTGGTAGGCTCATCAACCCCTCAAAAGCTCCGCCCGAGTTCTCGAGCTTGGCGGCGTCGTCTATGACGTGATTTCGGATCTGCTGAGCACCACATCCTGGTCCGCCCGCGAAGGTAGGTCGGTTATACTCGCCCTAGTCCAGATCACCAGTTGTCTAGGATGGCAGCGGCCTGCCTGCCGATCATGACAGTTCGCCCCTTGCCGAGTCGCTCAGATATGGCGTCGCACACCTTTTCTGCGCAGCATAACCATCAAGCCTGAGGCCGCCAGCGCCACCACCGTCAGCAGATAGGGCAAGGTCAGCAGCAATTCGCTCGGCAGGCCGAAGCCCTGTAGACGATCGGTCAATGCTCCAGCGAAGCCGAAGAACAAGGCAACCAGGAAAACCGTCACGGGGCGATGGCGGCCGAAGACAACGGCTGCGAAGGCAATGATTCCGCGTCCAGCGGTCATGTTGTCGGTGAACATGCCCAGGAGGCCCAAGGAGAGCTGGGCTCCCGCCATGGCTGCGCAGAAGCCCGTGATAGCGATTGCGACGTAGCGGATGCCGCGTACGCTAATGCCGGCTGCCGTCGCGGCCTCCGGCTTCTCGCCGACAGCCCGGAGAGCGAGACCGAATGTCGTGCCGTAGAGCACGAACAGGAAGAGCGGCAGCAACAGCCAGGAAAGATAGGTGAGCGCCGTATAGTTGCTCAACAATGGCCCGAGCACCGGGATCGATGCGAGGAAGAGCGGGTTGATCATGGCGAGTTGAACAGGCGAGAAGATGCCGCCGCTTTGACCGAGCAGAGCACTCATCAGGAAAACCGTTCCACCCTGAGCCAGCAGGATGAAGCCGAGCGCCGAGATGATTTGGTCGGCGCCGAGATCGATTACAACCCAGCCCCAGACGACGCTGAGCACCACGCACATCAAACCGCCGAGCAGGATCCCGGCCCAGACATTGCCGATCAGCGAACCGAAGAGCACGCTGAAGAAGGCGCCGAACAGCATCAACCCCTCCAGCGTGAAGTTGAAGATGCCGGCTTGGTGGCTCACGAGACCACCCATGGCGGCCCAGATCAGCGGCGTCGCGGCAACGAGCGCAGAGCTGACAAGAGAAAGGGTAAAGATATCCATGGCGGGCCTCAGCGGGGCTTGAGGGCCGCCACGAACCGACGCAGATAGCTGCGCAGATTGTAGGCGGACACGAACAGGATGATGGATCCCTGCAGGATCCAGATGATGCTCTTGGAGACGCCGAGCGTGCGCTCGATCTCCATGCCGCCGGCCTTGAGGATGCCAAGGAACAGGCCGGCCGGGATGCAGCCGGCGAGACTGCCACTGGCCAAGAGCGCGACCAGGAATCCGTCGAAGCCGAAGCCTGGATCGAACTGCGACACGAAGCGCTGGTTGATGCCGAGGCTCTCCGAGGCGCCGATCATGCCGGCGATGAACCCGCTGGCACAAAAGGCCAGGATCATCCGTTTTCCCGTGGGGACGCCCGCATAGTAGGCAAAAGCCGGATTGGCTCCCGTCATGCGGATTTCGTAGCCAATCTTGGCATTCGACATCAGCCGGGACATCAGAAGCGCTAGCGCGATCGCGGCGAACAGCATCAGGGACACGTTCCCGACGGGAAAGAACGAGGACAGAATCGCGCTGGGGGCCACCTTCACGGACATGAGGAACGCGGCCGATGTCGGATCGCGGAAGAACTGCCGCACGAGAAAGTCAGAAATGCCGATCGCCACATACCAGAGCATCAAGGAGGTCACGATTTCGCTGGCGCCCAGGTAACGGCGGAGCAAAGCGGGGATGAGGGCCCAGAAGGCGCCTGCCAAGCCGCCCCCGAGGATAGCCACAACCGGGTGAAGGCCAGTTGGCAGAAGCACGCCGAAGCCGATGAGGCTGCCGACGAAGCCGCCCAAATAGATCTGGCCGGACAGGCCCGCATTGAACAGCCCGGCCTTGAAACCGACGGTGACGGCAACGCCCGCAAGGATCAGCGGCGTCGCCCATCGCAGCGTCGAGGAGACGCCGTATAGGCTGCCCAGCGCGCCGCGCAGAAGCGCCGCATAAACATCGAGCGGGTTCACTCCCATGGTGAACAGCAGCACGGTCGTGATGGCAAGTCCGGCGCCGGTGGCGATCAGCGGCATCTGCAATGCCGCCCAGGCCCGAGCAAGATGGCCGGATCCGACAGAGCCACCACTCTCCAGGGTGGATTGCATAGTCATCTCATTGGTTCCCCGATCGATCGACGCTGCCTGCCTCGGGCGTGATACCGGCCATCAGAAGACCCAGTTTCTCGGGGGTGAGCTCATACGGCGCTGCCTCGGCCATGATCCGACCGTGATACATGACGATAATCCGGTCCGAGAGCCGCAGGATCTCATCGAGATCTGACGAGACCAGCACTATGCCAGCCTGCCTGCGGCGCTCCAGCAGCTGTTCGTAGATGAATTCCGCCGCTCCGATATCGACGCCGCGCGTCGGGTGGGCGGCAATGATGATTTCGGGATCGCTGGATAACTCGCGGGCGAAAATCGCCTTCTGCATGTTGCCACCCGACAGGCTACCGGCTGGCGCCGCGATATTGCCGGGACGCACGTCGAAGGATTTGATCAGTCTTGCCGCATGGGTCCGCGCCGCCGCCATGTCGAGCCAGGCACCCGAACCAACCGGGCCTATTCTGTGTGCCCCCATGATCAAATTGTCTAGCAGAGGCGCAGGCGTTGCCAGACCGGTGGCGATCCGGTCCTCTGGGATATGGGCCACGCCGTGACGACGCATGATGGCCGGGCTCAGCCGCGCCGTGACATCCGTACCCCTTAGGGTCAGGCGCCCCGATCGAGGCCTTCGCATCCCCGCGATGACTTCTATCAGTTCCGACTGCCCGTTGCCCTCGACACCGGCGATCCCGACGATCTCACCCTGACGAAGGGCGAGGGATACATCGTCGAGGCGCGTGGCGCCCTCTGTATCGGGATCGCTGCAGATGTTCTCGAGCCGAGCGAGTTCTTCCCCTCGGGGCACGGCCTCTGACCGTCGACCCGCCAGGACCTCGTGCCCCACCATCGCCGTGGCAAGGAGGTTGGGGTTGGTCTCGCCAATCTCGACGCCAAGCGTCACGCGACCTGCCCGCATGACCGTGACCCGGTCCGCCAGCGCCATTACCTCCTTCAGCTTGTGTGTTATGAAGATGATGGTCTTTCCGCACGCCTTCAGATGCCGGAGCTGGCCAAGCAGGGATTGGGTTTCCTGGGGGGTGAGAACCGCAGTGGGCTCGTCGAGGATCAGGACATCGGGATTGCGATAGAGCGCCTTCAATATCTCGACGCGCTGCTGGACGCCGACCCGGCACTCGCCCAGGCGCTGGCGGGGATCGACCGCAAGACCATACGTCTCGGCCAAGTCGGCGACCTGTCTCTCGGCGATCCGGCGCTGAAAGAGGCCGGCCCAGCGTGGAGGGTTCGAAATGACGATGTTCTCAGCGACACTCAGCGACCCGACAAGCGAGAAATGCTGGTGAACCATAGCGATGCCCTGGCTCATCGCCACGTCCGGATTGCGCAGGACGACCTCGCTGCCGCGGAACAGGATCTGGCCCTCATCCGGCATCTGCAGGCCGGCGAGCGCCTTCATCAGCGTCGATTTGCCAGCGCCGTTCTCCCCGACGATGGCATGGATCTCGCCTGCATTGACACGCAGATCGATGGAATCATTGGCGACGAAGGTGCCAAAGCGCTTCGTGACGCCGACAAGCTCAATGATCGGATTGGCCATGCAATGCCTCGGCACAACGGACGGGTATCAAGTGCCGGCCCGACGACGCCGGGTCGGCGATGAGGGACGGGATCAGAGTTCGGGCGTGCCGGAAATCTTGATCGCGCCCGTGCGCACCTGGTCCCGCATATTGGCGATGGTGTCGGCGATAACCTTCGGCAGGCTAGAGCCGAGCTTGTGGTCAGCATCGCTGAAGGGACAGATATCGAGAGCACCGTCCGGCAAGCCGACATAGTGATGCCCCGGGGCAAATGTCCCGTTCCGCACCTCTTCCATCACGCCAATGACCCAGTTATCCAGAAAGACGAGCATCGAGGCCAGACAGGTGTCCGGATATTGGAGGCACTGGTCGTTGTCCATGCCCAGTCCGATATAGCCCAGACGTTGCGCCGAGCTCAGCACCCCGTGCTGGCTCTTGCCCCCGCTCACGCCGATGATACCGGCGCCGCGCTCCTTCAGGACGGCCGCAAGCTGCGCGGCCTTGACCGGATCCTCGAACGGGGAATTGCCGCCGATGACGTTGAAGAGAACCTTGCCGTTCTTGTTGGTCGCCTTGAAGCCCTGCTGGTAGCCAGCGAGGTAGCCGTGCTGCTCGCCGTTCTCGACCGCGAGCACGACACCCAGCGTATCGCTATCGACACCGAGAAGCTTCTCGGTCGAGACCATGCCGGCGAGCGCGCCCGTGAGGTAGGTCCCATCCTGGCCGGCGTGCCAAACCGACTTAAGGTTCGGCGTCCCGTCCGGAACAATGCCGATCAGGTTGGCGAAATGGGTATCCGGAAACTGCTTCGCCGCGCGCTCGAGCGGATCCGCCATCGGCGGGAAGAGACCGATGATCAGGTCCGGCTTCTCGGCTGCCGATGCCTCCAGCGCGCCCTGATAGTCACCCTGTAGCGCCTCGACCACGCGCACATTGTAGTTGAGCTGCTCGGCGCCACGCTTGAATCCGGCAATCATCGTGTCGACCGGGCCGAGATCGCCGGCACGCTGGATGGTGATCAGCACGGCGTTGAGCGTCTTGGCGCTCGCCGCGGCGCGGGCCTGACCGATCCCGCCATGACTGAGCGGTGCACGCGGATCCGTAACGGCACCCACGAACGCATAAGCGGCGGCCGTCGACATGCCGAGCTTCATCGCGCCCTTCAGCAGCCCGCGGCGGGACATCGTTCCCCGGTTGAACCGATCTTCGAGATCGAGCCACTTCTCAAACATATGCAACTCCTCGTTCGCGCTCTGGAAAAGCCCTGGTAGCTGGATGCTTGTTTCTATATACAGGAACAGCATCTCTTAACAGAAGCGTTGCATCGACAGATTCGTTCGTCAAGCGCCTTGTTGGGCTCACGCGCAATCCCCACGTGACCGCGTGTCCAATCGCAGCCCATGGACAGGTTTGAAGCGAGCACCTATGGGCTGCTATGATTGCAGCGGGCGTCAGGGATCGAAGGTTAGTATTCAAATGACTGAGAAGACTGGGGCCAAAGGCGCGTCATCTGGCCTGGAGACCTCGACCAACGCCAAGCTAAAGTATGAAAACGATCATTGGCTGCTCAGTCCGGGCAGCAACTACGTCAGCGAGCGAAAGGCGGCCGGCATCGTTCCCGCGCTCGAGAACGGCATTGCCATCATCTCCTATTTGAACAAGCGCGCTCCGCGCCCGGCGGGCTTGACGGAGATCGCCACGACCCTTGGAATCTCGCGCAGCCACTGCCATTCGCTACTCAAGACGCTGACCCACTTCGACTGGCTCAGTTTCGATGAGACCTCAAAGACTTACAGACTTCAGTCCGGCATCATTAGCGATGCCTCGTCCCTGCTGAGCTCCCCGATCATCAGCGTGATCCGCCCACTCCTGACGACGCTCGTCGAACATCTGGAACTGCCATGCGTCATCACTGAGCCGCTCTCGGATGATTCGTTCGTGGTGATCGACCGGATCAACGCCCATCACATTATGGAAGTCTCTTTCCCGGTCGGCCATCGCTTTCCACGCAATGCGGCAGCGCAAATGCGGGCCTATCTTTCATGGCAGTCGCCTGAGCGGATCGATCGCTGGATGCACAATTGGCGGCCCATCGCCTACACTGAGCATTCTCTCCTCGAGGCGCAGGCCATCCGCGCCGAGATCGGCGAAACGCGCCGCCGCGGTTACGCGCGGTCGGTCGGCGAATTCACGGAAGGGCTGATGGCGCTCGCCCTGCCCATCTTCGACCGCTCCGGCCGCGTCGCCTATGTTTTCAATATCTCGTCACTGACGGGGACGATGCTGCCGCGGGAAGCCGAAGTCGCGCGCGAGATGCAGCGGACCGTCGCCCAGATCCATCGCGCCCTCGCGGCCGGGGTTCCGCCCGACTTTCCGAGCTAGATGCAAGGAGGCGCCCTGGAATGGCCCCTCGCAGAGGCTAGAGTCGAGCGCGATCGTAGGGCTTGCGCTGGAGATAGCGACCGCCGCCCTCGCCGCCGACGAACTCACGATTTTCCACGATCACCTCGCCCCGCCGCAAGACCGTCATCGGCAGCCCCCGAACCTTGCGCCCTTCATAAAGCGTGTAGTCCGAAGCGTGGTGCAGATTTTCCTGGCGGATGGTGGCCGTGGCGTTCGGATCCCAGATCACGAGATCCGCATCGCTGCCGACGGTGATGCTGCCCTTCTGCGGGTAGAGACCGAACAGGCGCGCCGGCGTAGTTGACACCATTTCGACGAATCGATTCACGCTGAAACGGCCTTCGTTCACGCCCTGATAGACCAGGGTCAATCGCTCCTCGATTCCAGGCGCACCGTTTGGGATCTTCGAAAAATCGTCCCGTCCCAACTGCTTGTGCTTCAGGAACGACCAGCTCGCATGGTCGGAAGACACCGCCTGCAGCGCTCCGGACGACAGCGCCCGCCACAGCGCCGCCTGATCCTGCTCCGTACGGGCTGGCGGCGTGAACACCCATTTGGCGCCCTCGAAGCCGTCACGGGCAAGGTCATCCTTCGTTGCGTAGAGATAGTGCGTGCAGGTTTCGGCTGTTACATCGACACCGCGCCGCCGTCCCGCCATCACCTCGTCCAGGGAATCCTGGCACGTCAGGTGGACGATGTAGATCGGCGCGCCGACCAGCTCGGCGAGAGCGATGGCGCGAGCTGTCGCCTCGCTTTCCACGCGTGGCGGACGGCTCAGCGCGTGATATCGGGGGGCGGTGTTTCCGGCTTCCAGATTCTGCTCGACCAGGAAATCGGCGGCGTCACCGTTCTCGGCATGCACCATGACCAGAGCACCAGATCGGCGGGCCTGGGCAAGGGTGCGCACCAGTGTTCGATCATCCACCATCTGGGCGCCTTTGTAGGCCATGAACAGCTTGAAACTGGTCACGCCTTCGCGGGAAAGCCCGCCCAGCTCGGCCTCCACACCCGGATTGAAATCAACCACGATGATGTGGAAGCCATAGTCGATCACGGCTTTGCCCGAAGCCTTGGCGTGCCAGCCATCCAGGGCTTCGCGTAGCGTTTGACCGCGCGCCTGCTGGCAGAAGTCGACAATCGTTGTCGTTCCGCCGCAGGCCGCGGCGATGGTCCCCGATCGAAAATCATCCGCGGTATTGAACCCTGCGCCTGGGGCATCGAGGTGCGTATGCACGTCCACGCCGCCCGGAAGGACCAACATTCCTGCGGCATCTATAGTTCTTCTGGCCTCCGGGGACGCGCCCCCGATCTGAACAATCTTACCGTTGCTTATTCCGATGGCGGCCTCTGACGTGTTGGACGCGTTTACGACCAGGCCGTTCTCGATGAGAAGATCCAGCACTCTTCACTCCCCCTGCTTGCCCTTGGCGGGCGCCGCTGCGCCGCCGGTGTGTGCTTGACAGGCAGGAAATCAGGCTTAGAGTTTCCTGTAAACAAGATTGTATCCCGTATACAGAAAGAGAAACAAATGTACGCAGAGGCGAGAACGCTCTATGAGCGAAGCGGCTTCGGAGGAAGGGTGGGGTTCGGCAAGCGCCCCGCCATCGTCGTCATCGACATGGCCAGGTCCTGGCTCGATGACGCATCGCCGCAAGGGTCATCCGGCCTGCTCCCCGTGCTGGAGAACACGGTGAAGCTGATCGACGTCGCGCGCGCCGCGGGTCATCCGGTCTTCTTCTCCACGATGGCCTTCGAGAAAAGCGACGTCGCGGGACCCTATGGCCGCAAGATGCTTCACCTCAGCCAACTCGGCTCGCTCGACGCCGGGTCGTCGATGGTCGAGTTGGATCCGCGACTGAACCGGCGGGCCGACGAACCGCTTCTGGTCAAGCCGCGCGCCTCGGTGTTCTGGGGCACGCCGTTCGACAGCTACCTCGTCGGCGGCGGAATCGACACCCTGATCATCACCGGCTGCAGCACGAGCGGGTGCGTCCGCGCCACGGCCGAAAGCGCGCACAACGTCAATCTGCACACGATCGTCGTGAGGGAAGCCGTGGGCGACCGGTCGCCACTGGCGCATGAGGTCAACTTGACCGACATCGACCTTCGCTACGCCGACGTGATGAGCCTCGAAGACGTGTCCAGCTACCTGAAAGAGACCCCTGCCCAATGACCACTGCAATCAACCGCCATAACCAGAACCATCGCATGAGCCTCTGCGTCGAGGCGGGCGGCTTCGTCTTCACCGCCGGCCTGACGGCCGTGCGCGAGCGCGGCAACTCCGTCACGGCCCAGGCCACGGAAATTCTCGAGCGCATCGACAAGGAGCTGGCCGGAGTGGGCACCGACAAGACCCGCCTCGTCCAGGCCCAGGTCTGGCTGACCGACATCCACACGTTCGACGAGTTCAACAAGGTCTGGGACGCCTGGATCGCCGACGCCGGCAAGCCGGTGCGCGCCTGCGTCGAGGCCGCGCTCGCCGACCCGGCACTGAATTGCGAGATCATGGTCACCGCGCTTCGCTGAGACATCACGACGGCGCAGCATCCATCGCGCCGGCTTGTCATCCCTATCCAGATCGCGAGTCGACAATGCCCAGGATCAACGCAGATAGACTGCTGACGGATCTCCGGAAATTCGCGCAGTTCGGCGCCTACAAGACCGGAGTCCACCGCCCGACCTATACGGTCGAGGATATGGAAAGCCGCCGCTGGCTGGTTTCCCAATATGAGAAGACTGGGCTCGCGGCGCATATCGACGGCGTCGGCAATGTCATCGGTCATTCCAGGGGCGATAGGCCATCGCTGATGATCGGTTCGCACGCGGAATCGCAGAATCACGCCGGCTGGCTGGATGGAGCGATGGGCGTCATCTTCGGTCTGGAGGTAGCGCGCAGTTTCGCGGAGGCGCCGGACTGCACCGGGCTTCCGATCGCCCCGGTCGCCTGGGCGGATGAGGAGAGCCACTACATCGCCTTGCTCGGCAGCCGCTCCTATGTCGGCGACCTTTCCGACGCGGAGATCGACGCCGCGACCAATGCCTATACCGGCCAACCCTTGCGCGACGCCCTGAAGGAAGCGGGCCTCGCCGGCACCTCGCGCAGCTTCTTCGAACCGGGACGCCATGTCGGATATCTCGAGGCGCATATCGAGCAGGGCGACTTCCTGGAGTCGACGAGTCGCCGGATCGGAATCGTGACGAGCATCGTCGCAATCTGGCAGTACCGCATCGTGTTCGAGGGCATACAGAACCATGCCGGCACCACCCGCATGGCGATCCGAAAGGATGCCGGGGTGGCGGCTGCCCGGCTGCAATGCGCTATCGCCGAACGCTTCCCGGACATCGCCGGCCCCCGGTCGGTCTGGACGACGGGCCGCGTCACGGTTTCGCCTGGCGCGGCCAGCATCATCCCCGGCGGTGCCGAGATCCTGTTCCAGTTCCGGGATGAGGACGAGGCAACGCTCGAGCGCTTCGACGCGGCGTTGCGGGATTTGGTCGAAAAGACTTCCGCGCGAACCGGCTGCGCCGCGAGCATCGAGCGGATCGCAAAGGGACATCCCCGGCGCATGGACGAGGCGTTCCAGGACGCACTTGAACGCGCCGCCGAGCGGCATTGCGCGGACAGCCACACGCGCATGCCGAGCGGCGCCAGCCACGATGCCCAGCTCGTGGCGCGCAAGATGCGGGCCGGGATGCTTTTCGTGCCGAGCATCGGCGGCATCAGCCATCACTGGACGGAGAACACGGAGGATGCCGACCTGGTTCTCGGCTGCCAGGTGCTCGCCGACGCGGCCGAGGATATCCTGCGCAACGGGCTCTAGTTTCTGAGCGGCTGCCGCGGACGACAGGCTCCGCCCCCTGCGATGGCGGAGCCTGTGCTTCACCAGGTCACGTCGCCGCCATTGGGCGAGATGGACTGGCCTACCATGAAGCTCGCCTCGTCCGAAGCAAGATAGACATAGGCGGATGCGATCTCGTCCGGATGCGCGATCCTTTGGATCGGCAGCTGCGCCTCTTTCCATTTTCGCCAGTCGTCAGGACTCTCGCGCCAGGTCGCGGTGTCGGTCGGGCCCGGGCAGACGCTATTGACGAGCACGCCACGCGCGGCGACTTCCTGCGCGACCGCCGAGGTCAAGGCGACGACGCCGGCCTTTGCAGCACTGTAGATGGCCGCGCCGGCGGCCGGCTTATGGGCCAGTTGCGAGGCCGTATTGATGATGCGGCCATAGCCTTGCGCAAGCATCGGCGGAAGGCCGAACCGCATTCCCAGCGCGACGCCGCGCAGGTTGATGTCGATCAGCCTCTGCCAGTTCGACCAGTCGATATCGACGAAATCCCCGGATGGCTGGCCGATGCCGGCATTGTTAACGAGGATATCGATGCGTCCATAGCGCGCGACGGTAGTCCCGACGGCGCCTGCGACATCGCTATCGGTCGTGACGTCGCAATGAACTGAAAGCGCGTCGGAGCCGCCGGCGACAATCTGGCGAACCACCTCGCCACGCTCGGCCTCGTGTCCTCTGTCGGCCACCACAACGCGCGCCCCCTCCCGTCCGAGAGCCAGGGCAACCGCCCTGCCGATGCCTATTGCGCTACCAATCACCAGGGCATTTCGTTCATCGAGACGTGGCATGGCGATCCCCTCTTTACCGATCCGCTCATTTGTTGAAATGGAATTCGCCGGACCTTTCGGCCCGGCGAGACATTGATGCGGCCTGGGGCCGTTATCGGGATGCGAGCCGCGACTGTGACCCGACCGATCCCGTCAGGTCAGGGATTCCTCGCGGCCACGGACGAGCTGCGAAAGCGCGACCGCGATCACCAAGGCACCACCATAGAAGAGGTCTTGGACGAAGGTATCGATGCCCAGAATGGACAGGCCCGTAATTCCAGTAACGAGCAGGTAGACGGCTATCATCGAGCCGATCGGATTGAACCGACCCGGTGAAATCGCGGTCGCGCCGAGATAGGCCGCCGCAAAGGCCGGCAGCATCAGCTGCGTACCGGAATTGGGGTCCGCGGACCCGGACGTGCCGGCATAGAGAACGCCGGCGATCGCCGCGAAGGCGCCGGACGCCAGGAAACAGATCAGGCGCATGCGCGTGACGGGGATGCCCGACAGCCGCGCCACGTCACGTCCACGCCCGACGAACAGGGCCTTGCGCCCGAGCGACGTGAACTCGAAGACGTAAAGCAGGACCAGCGCCAGCGCGAGCGCGTAGTAGAAGGCCAGCGGGATGCCCAGGAAGCGGGTCAGGATGACGGCGTTGACCAAGCTCCAGTCGATGCCGCCGATGGTGCGGGAATTGCTGATCCACAGTGTGAGTCCGTGGAGAAACGTTCCCGTGCCCAGCGTGACGATCAGCGAATGGATACGAAAATAGAGCGTGAAGAAGGCATTCAGCAGACCGGTCAGGATCCCGACCGCAATAGCCGCCGCGATCGCGGCGCCGATCGGCCAGCCGTGATTGACGTTGAGCACCGCGATGACCATCGAGGACAGTGTCAGGACCTGCGCGATGGAAAGATCAATGTCGCCCGCGGTCAGGGGAATGATCAGGCCGAGCGTCAGGATCACCAGGACGGCCTGCGAGCCGAAGATCGTCGAGAAGTTCGGCCAAGTCAGGAACGTGTCGGGCGCGATCGCGCCGAAGATCGCGATGATCACGAACCAGGCAATCAGGAGCGCGAACCGCTCCAGATCGACCAGGAGGCGGCGACGACCGCGCCGTGGGGCTTCGGCGCCCTTCGCAGGGCTTTCCGTGACTGTGTTGCTCATTGCGGGTTCTCTTCCAGAACTACGGGGGCGCCAGCCAAGGTGCCGCCGAAGCTGTCGAGGCAGCGTTCGGTGATGGTCGACTTGTTGACGTCGGAACCGGTCAGCGTCGCCACGACGCGGCCATGACTGAAGACGAGCACGCGATCGCAGATCATCTCGAGCTGTTCGTGATCGGAGCTGGCGCAGATGACTGCGGCGCCGCGCGCCGCCGCCTCGTGGATGAACCCATAGACCTGATGGCGGGCACCGACGTCGACGCCCTGCGTAGGCTCGTCGAGCAGGATCACGCGCGGCTTGGTCTGGAGCCACTTGGCAAGCACGACCTTCTGCTGGTTGCCGCCCGACAGCTCGCGGATGAGGCGAGTCGGATCCTGCGGCCGGACATCGAAGTCCTGCACCAGGGAAGCGGCCTGCCGCATGACCTCACTCGCTCGAACGAAGAGACTCGGCAGGGTGCGACCGAGGGCCGGCAGGGTGACGTTCTCCGCCACCGTCAATCCTTCCGCGATCGCGGCACCCTGACGGTCCGCGGGAACGAGCACCATTCCGCTGTCGATCGCCCTGGCCGGGCTCATGTCGGCGATCGGAGCGGGCTGATCCTGGATCGACAGCGTGCCGCCGGTCGCCGGCTCGGCGCCATAGAGATAATAGAGGACGCGGTCGTAGCCAGATCCGACCAGCCCGGAGAGACCGAGCACCTCGCCCGAGGCGACCGAAATATCCAGCGGTTCCAGATCGGGCGCGGACAGTCCTGAAACACGGATCATCGTCTTGCCCGACCTCTTGGCGGCCTTGAGCCGCTCGGCCGGAAGGTGGCGTCCGACGATCGCAGCGATGAAATCGGCCTTGCCTGCTTCTGCGGTGACCAGGCTGGCGGCGATGCGGCCATTGCGCAGTACCGTCGCGCGGGTCGTCAGTTCCTTGACCTCGTCGACGTCGTGCGAGACGAAGATCACGCTGGTCCCCTGCGCCGCGAGCCTGCGGACTAGGGTGAACAGCCGCTCGACGTCGACGCGCGACAGGAAGGGCGTCGGTTCGTCGAGGATGAGAAGCCCCCCGGATCCGCCCGCAGTCTCCGCGATCTCCATGAAGGCACGGACGATGGCGACCAGCGCCCGCTCGACCGGCATGAGTTCGCTGACAGGCAGCCGGGGATCGATATCCAACCCGGACTCCTGGAGGACCTTGCGCGCCTCGCCATGCGCCCTCCGCCAGTGAATCATCGGGTTGGCTTGGCGCACCAGCCGGCGCGCCAAAAGGTTCTCGGTCACCGAGAGCGCGGGGACCAAGCCGAGGGCCTGGTGCACCACGGCGATGCCGTAGCGGCTGAATTCGCCGGCCGGCAGCGGCAACGGCAATTCCCGGCCGCCAAGCGTCACCCGCCCACCATCCGGCGCATAGACGCCGGACAACATCTTGATCAGCGTCGACTTGCCGGAGCCATTATGGCCCAGCAGGCCGTGAATCTCGCCGTAGTTGACCGTCAGCGTGACGTCGTCGACCACCTTCGTGCCGCCGAAGGACTTTGTCAGTCCTTCGACGACGAGATTGGCGGCCTGGGGAGCCGCTGCAGCCATTACTGCAAGCCCCAGAGCTTCCGGTAGCCGGCGACATAGGCATCGCCGTAGCCGGTGGAGATCTGCGGCGGGGTGCCGGCCGAGGCGGCGTTGCTCGCGTCGAAGATGTAAAGCGGAACCTTAGGATCCTGGATCGACGGCAAGCCGCAGACCATCCGCATCTCGGCGTCGACGATCGCATGCGCGACCCAGTCGATGCTTTCTCCGATGTCCATCTCGACCTTGCCCTGCTGCACCAGCTGCAAGACATAGGGGCTGCCGTTGAAGGTGGCGATCTTCACGCGTTCCGAAGACTGTGTCAGCTCGACCGCCGGGACCACGAACTGGGCCATGCCGTCATAGATTGGCAGGATATAGTTGATCGAGGGATCCCGCAGCAGCGCCGACTGCACCGTGGACTGCATGCGCGTCGCCCAGTCCGTCACCGGAACATTGAGGTACTGAACCTTGCAGTCCTCGCAGGTTTCCATGACCTCCTTGATGCCGTTCTGCAGCGAGTTGGCCGAGAAGGAATCCTCCGCCACGATGGCCAAGACGTTGGCCTTGCCTTCGGTCTTGAGGATGGCCCACTGCGCCATCAGCCGGCCGGCCTGGGTATAGTCGATATGAACGTTCTGAAACGGCGCCGGCGCCGGCGTATCGAAACCCGAGGCATGCGCCGCGACGATCTTCAGCCCTGCCTGGTCCGCCTGCGTGGCCTGCGGCAGGAGAACGCGCGGATCCGACATCAGGACGTCGACTAGGCTGTAGCCCTGCGTGATGGCCTGGTTGATGCCCTGAATCCACTGCGACGGCTGGCCCTGCGTCTGGTAGTGGTCGTACTGGAAGCCGATTTCCTTGGCGATCTCCGTCATCCGCGTGGCCACGCCGCCTGTAAACTCGACGGCGCTGGAGAACGGAACCACCATCAGCTTCTTGTCCGCCATGCAGCTCTTCGCATCGAAGGGCTCGCCCGGCGGCGTGAAGGCAGGCAGCTTCTGATGTTCGGCGATGCTCGCCCGAATGGCCTCAAGGTCGACGGCACCGGCGGGTGCAATCGATGCGGAAAACCACAATGCGGCGCCGGCAACGCCGACTAGAAGCTTGGTCATGTTCATCATCCCTCTATGGATAGGTCGCCCACATCGGCGGTGTTGTTTTCTTTGGGCGGCGGAAACTGCGAACAGACCAGCCATCCCTCCTTAAAGAATTGGGACGACGGTCAATTCACGCAATCGAATTGATTTGAAGAAGTGCCTTCATAATTTCTGAAGTAGGAACGCAGCGTAGGAGCGGATGCCCGTCGGAAGGTCAATCGCCGCCTTCCAACCGAGATCCTGTTCGATCGCTGACAAATCGTAGGGTCCCTGCGGATCGGACTCCGGGTCCTCCAGGTCGTCCACGACGATCGGCGGGCCCGGCACGATTTCGCGGACAAGGGCAGCGAGGCGCTTGAGGCTCACCCCTGGGTCGGCCGCGACCGAATACGCCCTTTGCGCCAGGACCGCCGCGTGCATGGCGGCGACCACTGCCGCCGCGACATCATCGACGTGCACGTAGTGATAGCGCTGCTTGCCGCCGGATGGCAGCGCCAGCCGCCGCCCCTCGTGACCCGCCAGGATCATTTCCCGGATCGCGCAGGATGTTCGCCTTGCCGGCCCATAGACGGCGGCGATGCGCAGCGAGACGCCGGATACGCCATACCGGCTGGCATAGGCCTCCACCAGCGCCTCCCCGGCAATCTTCGTCGCCGCGTAGACCGAACTCGGATGGAGGGCGCGGCTCTCCCGCAGCTCCCGGTCCTCGGTGCGGCCATAGACGCTGCCGGAGGAGGCAAACACCACTCGCGGAACCTGCCTTGTTCGGGCCAGCTCCATCACATTCAGCGTGCTTCCTAAATTGGTGCGGGCGACATGAGCCGGATCGTCGCGGAAGAGTGATGGTCCCGAGACGGCACCGCAATGAATGATGGCGGCGAGGCTGGCATCGCCCGCGATGTCGGCAAGCTTTTGCGCGTCGAGCAGATCGCAGGCCACAACGCCGCCCGCGGTGTCGGCCTCCAGGTCGAGCCCGATCACTTCTGTTCCCGAGCGCCGCAGAGCCGCCGCGACCGCGCCGCCCACGAGCCCCCGCGCCCCGGTGACGAGGACCGCGCCACTCATGGCTTGACCGGATGGAACCGGCGCCAGTGTTCCGCGATGTCGATGCGCCGGGTAACCCAGACATCGTCGGCCGCCGCCACGTGGTCCAAAAAGCGCTCGAGATCCGCTGCCCGACCCGGGCGACCGACGATGCGCGTGTGCAGGCCGATGCTCATCATCCGCGGCGACTTCTGGGCTTCCCGACGGAGGAAGTCGAAGGCCTGAATGAGATAGGCCGAGAAGCTGGGCGACTGGTAGCCGAACGTGTTGACGTAGCGCCCGTCATTGTTGTCGAGCGTATAGGGCACCACGAGGTGATCGTGGCCGTTGGTCTCGACCCAATAGGGAAGATCGTCGGCGAAGGAATCCGCGTCATAGGTGAAGCCGCCCGCTTCCACGAGGAGCCGCCGCGTATTGGGGCTCATTCGCCCCGTATACCACCCCGTCGGACGCGAACCGGTGACCTCCGTGTGGATGCGGATGGCCTCAGCGATCTGCGCCCTCTCCTGCTCCTCGGGCATTTCCGCATACTGGATCCAGCGCAATCCATGCGAGGCGATCTCGAAATTTGCCTCCTTCATGGCGGCCACGGCCTCCGGATTCTTCTGTAGCGCTGCCGCGATGCCGAAGATGGTGACCGGCAGATCGCGCTCGGTGAACATTCGGTAGAGCCGCCACCAGCCGACGCGGCTGCCATACTCGTATTGCGACTCGACATTTAGGTTGCGGATGTTCTGGAAGGCGGCAGTCGGCTCCTCGGTGAGGAAGGCTTCACTCTGCCGGTCGCCGTGCAGCACCGAGTTCTCGCCGCCCTCCTCATAGTTGATGACGAACTGGACGGCGAGTTTCTTGCCATCGGGCCATTTGGGATCGGGCGAATGACGCCCATAGCCCCGCAGATCGCGCGGATAGGTCATTGGAACACTCCTCTCAATAGGCGAGCGCGTGGAGACCGGCCGCCAGGACGCGAATACCGGCGACGATGTCTTCAACGGATGAGAACTCATCCGGCGTATGGCTGCGCCCGTCCTTCGAGCGCACGAATATCATGGCGACCTTGGCAATCGCGGCCATCTGCTGCGAATCGTGCCCGGCGCCGCTGGCCATGGTCATGAACGGAACGCCCTGCTCGCCCGCGACACGCTGGAGCGTGGAGACGATGGCAGGGTCGGACGGTGACGGTTCATGGTCGATCATGACGTTCCAGTCGATATCCAGGCCCCGGCGTTTTGCCACCTCCTGCATCAGATCTTCGTGCATCGCGTAGAGATGGCGTCGGGCCTGCGGATCGGGATGCCGCGCGTCGATCGTGAATTCCACCTGAGCGGGTATGATCCCCGGGAAGTTCGGCTCAACGACGACCCGCCCCACGGTGGTAACGGCGGGACGGCCAACCCGATGCGCCGTGTTGATCAGCCCCGACGCGATCTCGGCAAATCCGGCGAGCGGATCGTGGCGGATGTCCATCGGGAAGGCGCCGGCGTGGTTCTGTACGCCCTTGATCACGCCGCGATAGTGGCGAATGCCGGTGATGGCATCAACGATGGCGACCGGAAGCCCCGCCTGCTCCAGGATCGGGCCCTGCTCGATATGAAGCTCGACGAAGTCGGAGATGTCGTCACGGCGCGCTTCAGGGATGCGGCCCGGATCGAGTCCGACTTCCCGCATCGCCGTGGCGATCGTCTCGCCGGAAAAGGCAATGACGCGCTCGGAATCTTGCGGCGCAATGCGGCCCGTGACGGCGCGGGAGCCCCAGTAGTTCGCGTTCGGAAACCGACTGGACTCTTCCTCGCAGAACGCGACGGCCTCGATCGTGCGCTTCGGCTGCCCGAACTGCTCCTTTAGCGCCTTGACGGCGACCAGGGCGGCGACGGCGCCGAGCGCGCCGTCATAGCGCCCCCCCGGCGTCTGAGAATCGATGTGCGATCCCGACGCGACGGACTTCTCGCCTGTCGTTCCCCGCAGCCTGCCCCATACGTTGCCGACGGCATCGCGATGAACCTCGAGGCCGGCCGCCGCGCAAGCCCCGGCGTAGTAGTCGGTCGCGCCGATCCATTCCGGCGAGTAAACGGTGCGCGAAACGCCCGTCTCTCCGACCGCGCCGAAGGCAGCCAGTTCGAGGACGGTTTTCTCGACGAAGGCCGGGTCGATTTCGATGAACGGGCTAGCCACGATTCCTCACTCACGTCATTGGCGGTGTTGGCGGCCGCAGGCGCAGCCACCGCGATACGAAATTCATTCCACAGGCCAAAGACCAGAAAAATCGAATTCTGATGAGCAAGACAGCTCAGGAAAATTGAAGTATTGATAGCAGATGCGGGAGGGAGCCAGCATGAACCATCGGCATATCGAGACATTCTACTGGGCTGCGCGGATGGGGAGCTTTGCCCAGGCCGCCCATCGGCTGAACGCCACGCAGTCCGCCATTTCCATGCGGATCCAAGAGCTGGAGGCACGCCTTGGAACGGCACTATTCGACCGCTCCCAGCGGACTGCGCGGCTGACGCCGCAGGGCGTACTCCTGATGCCCTATGCGGAAGAGATCCTGTTGGCCGCCGACCGCTTCCGGCAGGCGGCATCCGCCAAAGAGGATGTCGTCGGATATGTGCGGCTCGGCGTGGCGGAGATCGTCGCGCTGACATGGCTGCCGAAGCTGATCGGCCTGCTACGCAGTATGTACCCCCGCCTGCAGCTCGAGCTCGAGGTGGCCCTGTCGCATGTGATCGAGGAAAAGCTGCACGCCGGAACGCTGGACATGGCTTTCGCCGCCTGCGAGATGCCGCAATCCCGCTTTACCTCGTCGCCGCTCGAGACGATCGACTTCTGCTGGATGTGCGGGTCAGTCATGCTCGAGATCCCGGATGTCGTGACACCCCGAAGCCTCAGTGAGCTGCCGGTCATTGCAACGTCCCGCGAATGGCAGTTCCGCGGCTCGACGCTAAGCTGGCTGACCGCCAACGACGTCCATTTTCGCAATCTCACGATCTGCAACACATTCCGGACCGCCGCGGACCTCGCCATGGCCGGATTGGGGCTCGCCTATCTTCCGGAGGCTCTCTACCAAAACGATCTGGAAGCCGGCCGTCTGAGGCGGCTGCGTTCCGACCCCAAGCCAATTCCACTGCAGATCTACTCCATCCGGCCGCTTACCGGAGCAGCTCCCGCCCACCAGCTGCTTGAAAACGTCGCCTTGACTGCCATAGCGACCACGTCTGGCAAGTTTCAGCCCCCGACGAAGCCAAATGATGAGCCTACATCCTAGCTCGACGTACTTCGGTTTCGAGCTCCCGTCCCACGGTAGAGAAACGCACCAATATGAATCGTCAGGACGGCTCCGTATTCTGCGCTGGACGCTGCCGGAACGACTTGGCCTTAGCCCCACTCGCGGCAAAAGCAGTAAAATGCCATCAGTTTGCGATTGTCGACTTGGTGCCCTATCTCGGCCGTAGAGATCGGACCTGCGATTTCCTGAAAGCAGACGCTGCTGCTTACCGCTTTACACGTCCTGGATGCGCCAGGAGCGGGAGTTGGCATCGGGCCAGCGCGCCGACGTTCACGCCCTCGGTTATGAGACGCGCCATTCGAATGAGGTTCCTGGAGCTTCTGCACGCCGACAGGCCGACACAGACCAAGTTGATACTTGAGCTCCTGATCCTGATAGCCGTCAGGTCGAAGCTCCGAGCCGCGCATTCGCAACGAGCCACTGATCGAGATCTGGTGCAGGCTGCCGGCAAGGCGCCGAGCTTCATGGTGTGGGCGGTGCGGTGGAACGGAACTGGCTGATAGCGCATGCGCTTCCAATATCCGGTCTTGGCGCGGGTTGCGCAACGGACCGACGCCGGTCGTGATCAGATTTTGGATTCCCTTCGCAAGGCAGGACCTAGAATTGCCCCAGCCTAGCCGGAAAGAAGTACCCTGACTGCTGCCCTCTTCTCCGGAGTGGCCGCTCGCAACAGATCAAAGATCTCGGCGGCGTCCAAACCCTCCTCACCGCGAGTAGTCATTCCCGCCAGCAATTCATGCTGCCGCTCACTGGCCACATGCGCATAGTCGTCGTCAGTCGTCCTCATATGCTTATGGCCAAGGTTCTGGCTCCAAGCCTTCTTCTCCTCATCGGTGCGGCATACTCTGCCCTTCATGTGGGCGAGGGTGTTCCGGACGGAATGCGGATTGAAGTAGGGCAGTCCAGCAGTGGCACAGGCATCTTTGAAAATGGCCCGTACCGGCGTTGCCGAGGCCCATGGCAGATTGCAGTCCGCCTGGCTCGCCTTCGGCGCAATCATCGAGGGTGTCTTTGGAAAGAGTGGGTCTTCATCTGTCGCGCCGGCTGCCTTCCGAGCATGAAGCCATTTCAACAGAATCGCTTCGTATTGTTCGCCAACTGGAAACCATGTTGTCACTTGGTTCTGGCCGAGCTTGGTATCGACCTCGTTGGTATCCTGGTTGATCTGACGCTGGTCGGCACGAACATGTTTGATCCTGAGCGAGACTAGAGCCCCATCGCGGATTGCCGTCAGGAAGATGATTGAAATCACAGCGGCATCTCGCAAACCAATGAAAGTGTCGATGTCGATCGCGGCGACCATACGCGCGATATCCTCCGGAGTAGGAACTTGGCGTCGCGGACGGGTGCGGGCATTCAGTTCCGTACGCTTCGGCGGCGTGAAGTACTCGATGGCCGCCCTGTCAAACTTCGGAAATTCCGAATCGACGAGCCAATGAAAGAAGTCCTGTAGCGCTCCCAGCGTGTGCACGATCGTGGAGGCGGAGAGTTCCTCGCCGGTCGTTTGGGACACCTTCTCCAGGATGTGCTTTCGAAAGGCCATGATGTGCTCAATGGTGATGGTTCCAAAAAGCCGGCCGCGCTGGAACTGATTGAAGCCCACGATAGCACGTAGATGGCTGTCGATCGTTTTCGTGGAGTTGCCTTTGGCGTGTTCCAGAAACCCCTGGTAACGGTAGCGCAGGATGTCGTTTTCGACGGTCATGCAAGTCACCCAATTTTTGGAGTGTTCATCACAACTTGAGCAGCGAAAGGGGATGAGCATTAGTCGTCGATGTCGCTGCTAAGATTGACACCCGCCTTGGCAAGGTCGTCATAGCGGGAGCGCCCCATGTAGGTCGCATTGCGTCCTCGGCCATCAGGACACTCCCAGTCGAGAGTGCCGGCAGCGGCGTTCTTCCAACAAAAGGAAACGAGACGCCCTACGAGCGAATGGCGCTGTTTGCACCGGGGGCAGTAGAGCTCCCCCGGCCCGCAGGGGAATTTGCGACGTTCGCGTGCGATGCGATGGAATTCATTGAGATCATCCCCGTGAAACAGGCGTTTTTTGCCGTCCCTAAAATACGGCAGCCCCTGCTTGACCCAATTGCGAACGGTGTTCGGATGAACCAGATAGAGTGCCGCAACGGCCCGGAGGTCGTAGATCCAGTTCTGCTTCGCCTTTCTCGGCGAATGATTGATTCGCGACGGTTTGCGCGCGCTCGGCCGAGGCATAGTCATGCGCTCGCTCCGAGGTTCTGCTCGAACGCAACCAGATCAGCCAGGCGCCAACGAGTTGTTCCAGGGGAGAGCACAACAGGTTTCGGGAATTCCGGTCGCGTCTTGGCCCAGCGCCAGATCGTCGGAACACTTACCGAAAAGCGCCTGGCAACCTGGGCTACCGACAGATAGGCCTGCGCTCCAGCGTCTGTACCCGCTGGGACGCTAAGAGGAATGACGATACTTCCTTCCGCGACACGGCGGTTCTTGGCACGGGCACGCTTATTGGCAGGAGCGGGCGCGTCAGTGGGTAGCGCCACAGAGACAAAAGCTCTAGCTCCAGCCGATTCGTCGCGCTGCGGTTCGAGAAGATCGAGGAGCGAAAGTTCACTTGGGCTGGTAATGGACATGCGTCAGCTCTCTTTCCCGCCCGGAGGCAGGGTGAATGAGAAGCAAGCACATCCATGCGCAACTGCTTTTATGGTCTGACTTGATGCAAATCAGGCCGCATCAAATTGGCTGTGTCGGGATCAGGATGCAACAGGGCATATCACCCTGTGGAAAGTCAGGAGAGTGATGGGCTGACTGATGGTCTGAGATTGAAGGCGCACAAAATATTGAATAAAAATCAATATCATACACAAGAACAATGGCGGAGAGGGGGAGATTCGAACTCCCGATACCCTTGCGAGTATGCCGCATTTCGAGTGCGGTGCAATCGACCACTCTGCCACCTCTCCGCGGTGGCGCTGTCTAGCGCGATTGGCCTGATACATGGGCCGGCACGGGATGACAAGCCCCTTCGCCGCCTTTCCCACGGCTTGTGGATGAATGTGGCTGCGAACGGCCCAAGCGCCGCGAGCCGGACCGGGGCAGAAAAGGCCTTCGGCGCGCACGCGGTCTCCTCAGGGAGCGGCAGAGCCTTATCCCGCCTTACGGCAGTGGCGCGCCATGGGGCCGGCGCTTGCCGCCGCCGCTCCCTCTCGGCGCTTCCGCGCCCGCAGGGGCTTGCCGATGCGACGACAGCCAGCCAACGGTCCCGGTCCGGGCAGGGGAGCCATCGCGGCCCAGTACATCGCCGGGACACCCCCTGCCTTTCCCCGCCGCTCCCGCCCAATCGCGAAATCTGCGTAGCCGGCGGCGGGCTGCGAGCGGGCGGCCGGGCTTGCTTTTCAGGGCGCCGAAAGGCCGCTTTCGCTTGACAGGCGCGGCTCCGTCCCTATAAGTGCGGGCCGAATGGCGGCGCGGCGTTTTGGCTGCGCCATTTCCATTTCCCGAAACCCTGACTGAAGAAGCGGACCCTTCGAGGTCCCGCTGAACAACGGAAAGAACAATGTTCGCAGTCATCAAGACCGGTGGCAAGCAGTACCAGGTTGCCGCCAACGACCAGATCGAAGTCGAGCTTCTCACCGGCGCGCCCGGCGACATGGTGACCTTCGAGGAGATCCTTCTCGTCGGCGGCGACGCCGGCGTCACCGTCGGTGCGCCGCTGGTGGCCGGTGCCTCGGTCTCGGCCGAGATCATCGAGCAGTTCCGCACGCGCAAGATCCTCGTGTTCAAGAAGCGCCGTCGCCAGAACTCGAAGCGCAGCCGCGGCCATCGCCAGAGCCTGACGCTCGTCCGGATCAACGAGATCCTGACGAACGGCGCCAAGGATTCCGGCAAGAAGGCCGCCAAGGCGAAGACCAAGGCCGCTCCGGCTGCCGACGCCGCCCCGGCCGCGCTCGCAAGCGGCGGGATCGACAGCTCCAACCTCTCGCTGATCTCGGGCATCGGCCCGACCATCGAGAAGAAGCTGCGCGCCGCCGGCGTCACCTCCTGGGAGCAGATCGCTGCCTGGACCGATGCCGACATCGCCAAGTACGATGAGGAACTCGCGCTCCGTGGCCGCGTCGGCCGTGAAGAGTGGGTCCAGCAGGCCTCCGAACTTCTCGCCGGCAAGCCGCCGCGCGCCAAGATCGACCAGGCAGAGCTGAAGTCTGGCGAAGATCGCTGAGCCGCGCTTCCTAGCGCGCCCCTAACCAACGGATCGGGAGTTCGATCATGGCACACAAAAAGGCAGGCGGTTCCTCGCGCAACGGTCGCGATTCCGCGGGTCGCCGTCTCGGCGTCAAGAAGTTCGGCGGCGAAGCCGTCATTTCCGGCAACATTATCCTGCGCCAGCGCGGGACCCAGTGGCATCCGGGCACCGGCGTTGGCCTCGGCAAGGATCACACGATCTTCGCCGTGACGGACGGTTTCGTATCGTTCCGCAAGAAAGCCAATGGCCGTACCTACGTCTCCGTCGCCCCGGCGGCGCTGGAGGCTGCAGAATAACCGGCTCTTCTCAAGGAACGCCGGTGTCGCATCGACCCGGCCGACCGTGACGGCCTGAAGACAGGGGAGATGGGACACCATCTCCCCTTTTCTTTTGGCCCGACCGGGAGGCACCAATGCGGGACCAGGATCTAGAAGGAACGACAGAGGACGAAGAACGGACCGTCCTGACGGCGCGGCTCGTGCTGCGGCGCCCCAGGACGGAAGATGCGGCAGTCCTCGCCGCGGCCATCGACAATCCGCGCGTCGCGAAGAATCTCGTCAGCGTGCCGCACCCCTATCGCCGCGCCGATGCGGAAACCTGGATCCGGCAGAGCCGCTATCCGGCCGCCGGCGGGGCGCAGATCGCCCTGTCGCGATCGGATGGCAGCCTGCTCGGCGCCAGCTTCCACCGCCCGAGCGAATCCCGCCCGAACGGACACGACCTGTCCTTCTGGGTCGCGGAGCACCACTGGGGCGAGGGCTTCGGCACCGAGATCGCCCATGCGGCGATCGACCATGCCTTCGGCGCCGGCCGGCTGGAGCGGCTCTGGTGCGTGGTGCGGGTGACCAACGGGCCCGCCCGGCGGGTGGTCGAGAAGTGCGGTTTCCAGTTCCGCGACACCGGCATGGTGCGCTCTCTTTCCGAGCGCGGCTCCGTTCCGGTCGAACATTTCGTGCTCGAGCGCCGGGTCTGGCAGAGCCTGAAGGCCTGGGGCGCCAATTCCTGGGACACCAATTCCCGGGGCGCCACGGCGCCGACGGAATTCGGAACGATGAAGGGTCTCGACACGAGGGCGAGCGATGATGACGTTACGAGCGATGCTGCCTGAGAAGACGATCCGCGCGGCCAATGTGCTGCTGCGGCCGCTCCGGCCCGATGACGGCCCCGCCATCGTGGCCGGCCTCAGCGACTACGAGGTGACGCGCTGGCTGGCGCGCGTCCCCTACCCCTATGATCTCGACGAGGCGCAGCGCTTCCTCGCCTGGGAGCGGGCGCAGCGCCCGGTCAGCGCCGAGCAGGTCTACGCCATCGATCGCGACGGCATGATCGGCCTGATCTCGCTGCGCGACGCCGGCCCCGAGCCGGTGCTCGGCTACTGGCTGGCGCAGGCGCACTGGGGCAAGCGCTACATGAGCGAGGCTGTCGCGGCGCTCGTCGACGACACGTTCCGCGACCCGCGCATCCGCGCGATCCAGTCCGGCGTCTTCGAGGGCAACGAGCGCTCGCTCGCCATCCAGAAGCGGCTAGGCTTCGAGATCGTCGGCCGCTCGGTCCAGCATAACCTTGCGCTCGGCCGCGATCTTGCGCATATCGACACAGCCCTGACGCGCGCGCGTCACTACGAGTTGAAAACATGAAATTTCTCGACGAAGCCAAGGTCTACATCCGCTCCGGCGACGGCGGCGCCGGCTGCGTGTCGTTTCGTCGGGAAAAATTCATCGAGTTCGGCGGGCCGGATGGCGGCGATGGCGGCCGGGGCGGCGACGTCTGGGCCGAATGCGTCGACGGCCTCAACACGCTGATCGACTACCGCTACCAGCAGCATTTCAAGGCCAAGGTCGGCGTGCATGGCATGGGCCGCAATCTCGCCGGCGGCAAGGGCGACGACGTCACGCTGAAGCTGCCCGTCGGCACGCAGATCTATGACGAGGACGGCGAGACGCTGATCGCCGACATGACGCATGTCGGCCAGCGCGTGCAGCTGGCCCGGGGCGGCAATGGCGGCTTCGGCAACGCCCATTTCAAGACCTCGACCAACCAGGCGCCGCGCCGCGCCAATCCCGGCCTCGAGGGGCTGGAGCGCTGGATCTGGCTGCGGCTGAAGCTGATCGCCGATGCCGGCCTGGTCGGCCTGCCCAATGCCGGCAAGTCGACCTTCCTGGCCGCCGTCACCGCCGCCAAGCCGAAGATCGCCGATTATCCCTTCACCACTCTGCATCCGAACCTCGGCGTCGTCAGGAGCGACGGCCGCGAATTCGTCCTCGCCGACATTCCCGGCCTTATCGAAGGCGCGCATGAGGGCGTCGGCCTCGGCGTCCGCTTCCTCGGCCATGTCGAGCGCTGCCGCGTGCTGCTGCATCTCGTCGACGGCACACAGGAAGATCCGGCCGAGGCCTATCGCATCGTGCGCGGCGAACTCGACGCCTATGGCGACGTGCTGGCCGAAAAGCGCGAAGTGGTGGCGCTGTCGAAGGCCGACGCCATCCCCGAGGACGAGCTCGAGAAGATCAAGAGGAAGCTCGCCAAGGCCTGCGGACATACGCCGCTCGTGCTTTCCGCCGCGACCCGCGTCGGCGTCGAGGCGGCGCTGCGGGCGATCGGCCGCATCATCGACGAAGGCAAGCTGGAAGACCCGAACATGCATCCGAGCGCCAAGCCCGAACCCTGGCGACCGTGAAGCTCATGAACCCTGGCCGGGCGAGCCTCGTCTCGCCGGCCTCTGTTTCCTGAGCCTTGCAACGGGGCATCGCCCCATCGGATCGAAGAGCACAGACACCATGAGCCTGATCGTGGAACAGACCGCCGACATCGCGGCGAAGCTCAAGCCGGAGAATTTCCGCCGCATCGTCATCAAGATCGGCTCGGCGCTGCTGGTCGACCGCGCCACCGGGCGGCTTCGCGAGGACTGGCTGGCGGCCTTCGTCGACGACGTCGCCCAGCTCGCCGCCGGCGGGCGCGAGATCCTGCTCGTCTCCTCCGGCGCCATCGCGCTCGGGCGCGGCGTGCTCGGCCTGCCCAAGGGCGCGCTGAAGCTGGAGGAAAGCCAGGCCTCGGCCGCCGTCGGCCAGATCGCGCTGGCGCGCGCCTATTCCGAAATGCTCGGCCGCCATGGCCGCACCGCCGGCCAGATCCTGCTGACGCTGGGCGATACCGAGGAGCGCCGCCGCTACCTGAACGCCCGCTCGACCATCGGCACGCTGCTGAAGCTCGGTGCCATTCCCGTGATCAACGAGAACGACACCGTCGCGACCAGCGAGATCCGCTATGGCGACAACGACCGGCTCGCCGCCCGCGTCGCCTCGATGATGGGCGCCGACCTGCTGGTGCTGCTCTCCGACATTGACGGCCTCTACACCGCCCCGCCGCAATCCGATCCGAACGCCGTGTTCATTCCCGTCGTCGAGCGCATCACCGCCGAGATCGAGGCGATGGCCGGCGGCGCGGGCTCGGAATTCTCGCGCGGCGGCATGAAGACCAAGGTCGAGGCGGCGAAGATCGCGACGGTCGCGGGCGCCGCGATGCTGATCGCGCTCGGCAAGCCGCTGAACCCGCTGAAGCGGATCACCGACGGCGCCAAGGCAACCTGGTTCCTGCCGGAGCTCAACCCCGTCACCGCGCGGAAAAAATGGATCTCCGGCCATCTGGAGACACGCGGCGTGCTGGTGATCGACGACGGCGCCGTCAAGGCGCTGCGGACCGGCAAGAGCCTGCTTCCGGCCGGCGTGCGCCGGATCGAGGGCCGGTTCCAGCGCGGCGACGCGATCATCGTGCAGGGGCCGAACGGCGAGGAGATCGCCCGCGGTCTCGTCGCCTATGACGCGGCCGACGCGGAACGGATCGCCGGCCGCAACACCAAGGAAATTGAAACGATTCTCGGCTTTGCTGGCCGGGCCGCCATGGTCCATCGCGACGACATGGCGCTTCGCGGCGAATAGGAAGATCCAGATGACCCCGTCCCTCCTCCGCGAAAACGAGACCGAAACGGTCGAAGCCGTGATGCTGGAAATCGGCCGGCGCGCCCGCGCCGCGGCGCGGCGCCTGGCTCTCGCCTCGGCCGACAGCAAGAACGCGGCGCTTTCCGCCATGGCCGCCGCCATCCGCGCGCGCGCCGGCGAGATCCTTGCCGCCAATGCCAAGGACGTCGCGGCGATGCAGACCGAGGGGGCGCTCGCCTCCTTCATCGACCGCCTGACGCTGACGCCTTCCCGCGTTGAGGGCATCGCGGCGGCGATCGAGGAAATCGCCGCCCTGCCCGATCCCGTCGGCACGGTGATCTCCGCCTGGGACCGGCCGAACGGCCTGCATCTCGAGCGCGTGCGCACGCCGCTCGGCGTCATCGGCGTCATCTATGAGAGCCGGCCCAACGTGACGGCCGACGCCGGCGCGCTTTGCCTCAAGGCCGGCAATGCCGTCATCCTGCGCGGCGGCTCGGACTCGTTCCATTCCTCCGCCGCCATCCATGCGGCGCTGGTCGAGGGGCTGGTCGCGGCCGGCCTGCCCGCCGACGCCATCCAGATCGTGCCGACGCGCGACCGCGCCGCCGTCGGCGCCATGCTCTCCGGCCTTGGCGGCGCCATCGACGTGATCGTGCCGCGCGGCGGCAAGAGCCTGGTCGCCCGCGTCCAGAACGAGGCGCGCGTGCCGGTCTTCGCCCATCTCGAGGGCCTGGTGCACATCTACGTGCATGCGGCCGCCAACCTGGAGATGGCCAAGACCATCCTCGTCAACGCCAAGATGCGCCGCACCGGCGTCTGCGGCGCGGCCGAGACGCTGCTGATCGACCGCGCCGTCGTCGACACCCATCTGGTGCCGATCGTCGAGGCGCTGATCGCCGCCGGCTGCGCCATCCGCGGCGACGCCGAGACGACCAGGCGGATCGCCGCCGCGACGGCCGCGACCGAGGAAGACTGGTCGACCGAATATCTCGACGCCATCATCGCCGTGAAGGTGGTCGACGGCCTCGACGCCGCCATCGACCATATCGAGACCTATGGCTCGCACCATACCGACGCGATCATCACCGACGACGCCGAGGCGGCGGCCCGCTTCCTGGCCGAGGTCGATTCCGCCATCGTCGTCCACAACGCCTCGACCCAGTTCGCCGATGGCGGCGAATTCGGTTTCGGCGGCGAGATCGGCATCGCCACCGGCCGCATGCATGCGCGCGGGCCGGTCGGCGTCGAGCAGCTGACCTCGTTCAAGTATCGCGTCAACGGCTCCGGGCAGACGCGGCCGTGAATTCCGCAGGGGGGAGCGGAACGGAGGAAGCGATCGATCCGGCATTGCGCTCGGCCCTGAAGCTGCCTTATGCGGCGCCCGGCCAGCGCATCGGGCTGTTCGGCGGATCCTTCGATCCGCCGCATCAGGGCCACCTGACCGTCAGCCTGATGGCGCTGCGGCGGCTGAAGCTCGACGCGGTCTGGTGGCTGGTGACGCCGGGCAATCCCCTGAAGGGCCACGCGCCCGACCAGCTCGGCCGCCGGGTCGCGGCCGCGCGCGCCATGGCGCGGCATCCGAAGATCCACGTCACCGCCATCGAGGCGACGCTGAAATCGCGCTTCACCGCCGACACGCTGGCCATCCTCACCGACCGGCTGCCGGGCGTCGACCTCGTCTGGCTGATGGGCGGCGACAATCTGCGCCAGTTTCATCGCTGGCGCGACTGGCGGCGGATCGCCGCCATGATGCCGATCGCGGTCTATGACCGGCCGGGCAGCACCTTCACCGGGCCGGCCGCGCCGGCGGCGATCGCGCTCCGGCGGCGCCGGCTGCGCGAGGCGGACGCGGCGCAGCTGCCAGTGGCGGAAACGCCGGCCTGGATCTACCTGCACGGGCCCCGCATTGCGCTTTCTTCGACAGAACTGCGCGCCAAACGCATTAAGAGTGCCGCCGCGTCTTGAAAGCGCCACAGCGTCGTGCCTATGTCCTTTTTTGCACGATTTCCATCGCGTGGAGCGCAACTGCTCCTGGCCAGAGAAAAGGCCCATCGCGCCAATGGCGAAAGGACTGACCACTGACGACGGCAATGCAGCCTGAGGACGCTATCCAGCGCGTGCCTCACCGAGTTAGCGTGCGCCGGCAGATTGCGGCGGACGAAGCTCTCAAAGCGATCCTCACCACCCTCGAAGATTCGAAGGCCGAGGATATTGTCTCCATCGACATCGCCGGCAAATCCGCCCTGGCCGACTACATGGTCGTCGCCACCGGGCGGTCGCAGCGCCATGTCAGCGCGATTGCCGAGCATATCGACCGCGACCTCACCGAGGCCGGCGGGCGGATTGCACGTATCGAGGGCGTGCCCCATTGCGACTGGGTGCTGCTCGATGCCGGCGACGTCATCGTCCATATCTTCCGGCCCGAGGTTCGCGCCTTCTACAATCTCGAGAAGATGTGGTCGGCGGACGAGTCGCTGTCCGCGCCGGCTCCCTCGCGGGAACAGCCCGGCAGCTAAGGCCGTTCGATGCGCATCCAGATCGCCGCCGTGGGTCGGCTGAAGGCCGGCCCCGACCGCGCGCTGATCGAGCGCTATCTCGACAGGGCCACGCAGGCCGGGCGCAGCCTCGGCCTGACCGTCTCCGTCCGTGAATTCGTCGAAAGCCGGGCCCAGCGCGGCGACGAACGCATGGCGCAGGAAGCGCAGACGCTGCTCGCGGCGCTGCCCGAGGGCGCCATCCTGGTCGCCCTCGACGAACGCGGCGAGACGCCGTCGAGCGCCGCCTTCGCCAAGCGGCTGGGCGACTGGCGCGACCAGGGCGCGCGCGACCTCGTCTTCGCCATCGGCGGTCCCGACGGCCATGGCGACGCCATCCGCAAGCGCGCCGACCTGAAGCTCGCCTTCGGCGCCATGACCTGGCCGCACCAGATCGTCCGCCTGCTGCTGGCCGAACAGGTCTACCGCGCCATGACGATTCTCTCCGGCCACCCCTACCATCGCGAATAGGCCGCCCTATGTCGCCGCGCGGGCCGTCGCGCTTCGGCCGCAATCCGCCGTTACGCTTCGGCACTTGGAGGTTGACGAGGTGTTAACGCTTCGCTGCCAAATCTCGTCGCTGTTCCATCAGCCATAGCCGTCGGGCGCCTGCACTTGGTTCGCATTCGGGTTTCTCCGCTGCCTCGACAGATGGTCCCCCTCGTCGGGCGGGCCGCTCTCGCCGCGACGCTGATCGCCGCCGCGACGCTGTCCGGCTTCGCGGTCGAGCCGACGGCCGAGACGGACACGACCGAGGCGACCCAGACGGCCGCGCCGAGCCAGACCGAGCAGCAGCGCAGCGCGCGCAGGGCCGAGCTCGACGCCATCACGCACGACATCGAGGTCACGGCCGAGCGCCAGGCGGCGTTGCGCGCCGAGATGAACCAGCTCGACCAGGACCGCACCACGCTCAACAAGTCGCTGATCGAGACGGGCGAGCGGGCCAAGGGCCTGGAACGACAGATCGACGAGGCCGAGCAGCGCATGGGCGGCCTGCTCGACGAGGAAAAGACCGTCCACGCCTCGCTCAACTCGCGCCGCGCCGTGCTCGCCAATGTGCTGGCTGCGCTGCAGCGCATGGGCCGCAAGCCGCCGCCGGCGATCGTCGTCCGCCCCGAGGATGCGCTCGCCTCGGTGCGCAGCGCCATGCTGCTCGGCTCGGTCGTGCCGGAATTGCGCGTCGAGGCAGAGGCACTCGCCACCGACCTGCAGCACCTGGTGGCGCTGAAGACGGAACAATCGCGCGAGCGCGACCGCATGCGCGCCGACGCCAGCGCGCTCGCCGAAGAGCGGACGCGCATCGAATATCTCGTCGAGGACAAGCGAAAGGCGCGCGACCGCTCCGAGCAGCAGCTTGCCGAGGAGCAGGCGAAATCGGAGGCGCTCGCGAAAAGCGCCACCAGCCTGAAGGGACTGATCGCCGACCTCGAGGGCCAGATCGCGGCGGCCGCCGACGCGGCCGAAGCCGCCAAGAAGGCCGAGGCCGCCAACCAGGCGGCGATGAATGACGGCCGCGCCCCGCGCAGCCCGGAAAGCCTCGGCTCGGCCGACCGCATCGCCCCTGCCGTGGCCTTCGCCTCGACCAAGGGCCTGCTGCCGCGACCGGCCAACGGCGTGCAGCTGAAGGCGTTCGGCGATGCGGACGGCCTCGGCGGCACCACGCAGGGCCTGTCGATCGCCACGCGCGCCGCGGCGCGGGTCTCCTCTCCCGCCGACGGCTGGGTGGTCTATGCCGGTCCGTTCCGGTCCTACGGACAACTCTTGATCATCAACGCCGGTGGCGGATATCATATCCTGCTGGCAGGGATGGAACGGATCGACGTCGAATTGGGACAGTTCGTTCTCGCAGGGGAACCTGTGGCGCTGATGGGAACACGGTTGCTCGCAAGCGGCAGCACCGTAGGCATTGGCGCAACGCAGCCCGTGCTCTATGTCGAATTTCGAAAAGACGGTAACTCGATCGACCCGGCTCCCTGGTGGGCCCGGTCCAACGACGAAAAGGTTGGCGGATGATACGCAACGTTTCGCTCCTCCTGGCTGGCACCATCATCGGCGCGACGGCCGCGGTGACCCTCCCCCAGGTTCCGAGCCTGATCCCGGGCGTCGCGCATGCCGCCGTCTCGGATACCTACCGGCAGCTCAATCTGTTCGGCGACGTGTTCGAACGCATCCGCTCCGACTATGTCGAGAAGCCGGATGAAAGCGCGCTGATCGAAGCTGCGGTCAACGGCATGCTGACCTCGCTCGATCCCCATTCGAGCTACATGAACCCCAAAGACTTCAAGGACATGCAGGTCCAGACCCGCGGCGAGTTCGGCGGTCTCGGCATTGAAGTGACCATGGAGGACGGCGTCGTCAAGGTCGTGTCGCCGATCGACGACACCCCGGCCGCCAAGGCCGGCATCCTGGCCGGCGACCTGATCATCTCGCTCGACGGCGAGGCGATCCAGAACATGAATCTGAACCAGGCCGTCGACAAGATGCGCGGCGCGGTCAACACGCCGATCACCGTCACGATCCAGCGCAAGGGCGTCGAGAAGCCCTTCGACGTCAAGATCGTGCGCGACGTGATCCGCGTCCAGTCGGTCCGCTCGCGCGCCGAGGGCGACATCGGCTACCTGCGCATCTCCTCCTTCAACGAGCAGACCTTCGACGGCCTGAAGTCGTCGATCGACAAGCTCAAGCAGGAGATCGGCAAGGACAAGATCAAGGGCTACATCCTCGATCTGCGCAACAATCCGGGCGGCCTGCTCGACCAGGCCGAATATGTCAGCGACGCCTTCCTCGAGAAGGGCGAGATCGTCTCGACGCGCGGCCGCCATGCCGACCAGAACATGCGCTACGACGCGCATCCGGGCGACCTGACGGACGGCAAGCCGGTGATCGTGCTGATCAATGGCGGTTCGGCCTCGGCGTCGGAAATCGTCGCCGGCGCCCTGCAGGACCAGAAGCGCGCCACCATCCTCGGCACGCGTTCCTTCGGCAAGGGCTCGGTGCAGACGATCATCCCGCTCGGCTCCAACGGCGCCATCCGCCTGACCACGGCGCGTTACTATACGCCGTCGGGCCGGTCGATCCAGGCCAAGGGCATCGATCCGGACATCCAGGTCGTGCAGGACCTGCCGCCGGAGCTCAAGGACAAGGTGACCGACACCAAGGGCGAAGCCTCGCTCAAGGGCCACCTCACCAACGAGGGCGGCGGCGACGAGGGCACCGGCTCGCAGGCCTATGTCCCGCCGGAGGCGAAGGACGACAAGCAACTGCAGCAGGCGATCGGCCTCCTCGACGGCAAGCAGGCGAACAGCGCCTTCCCGCCGAACCCGGCCACCGCCGTTCCGAACTGACTTCCAAAAGACGGCGCCTCATCGAGGCGCCGTTTTTCTTTGGGCGTCCGCTCCGGCGTCCCTCGACGCCGACCGCACGCAGGACCTTGTGGGAGGCCCTGAGCCGATGATCGGTCCGCACGCGCTTCTTACCGCTTCCGGCGAGAGAATGCCGTTCAGCGCCGTCCGCCACCGCCGCGCGGCCTTCTTTTCCCGCCCTGCGACCGCATGTGAACAGAGCGGCGGCTGTCACGCCGATCCGCCGAAGCCGTGCTATCGTCCCGCCCGATCTCCCTCCCCGCACCGCGCGCCGCGAAGGCTGTCATGCGGGCCTCGAATGGTGACCCAGAACATGTCCAGCAAGAAGCTGATCGACCCCACCTCGCTGCCCTACCGCCCCTGCGTCGGCACCGTCGTCTTCAACCGGGAGGGGCTGGTATGGATCGGCGAGCGCTCGCCGAATGCCGAGCTGACGCCGGGAGATCCGATCTGGCAGCTGCCGCAGGGCGGCATCGACAAGGGCGAGGATCCGCTGCCGGCGGCTCGGCGCGAACTGTTCGAGGAGACCAGCATCCGAACAGTGTCGCTGCTCGCCGAAGCCGAGGGCTGGTTCGACTATGACCTGCCGCCGGAGCTGGTCGGCGTGGCGCTAAAGGGCAAGTATCGCGGCCAGCGGCAGAAGTGGTTCGCCTTCCGCTTCGAGGGCGACGAAAGCGAGATCAACGTGCTGGAGCCCGGAGACGGTAGCGCCGAGGCGGAATTCATCTCCTGGCGCTGGGAGCCCATCGAGAACCTGCCCTCGCTGATCGTGCCGTTCAAGCGCAAGGTCTATGAGCAGGTGGTGCAGGCGTTTCGCCACCTGGCGCCCTGATCACGGTTCACGCTGCCGCGGCCGGATGAACAGATAGTAAGGCAGCCGTTCAGTTTTGGTTCAGGCTGTCGGCGCTACAAGCGGGTCATCAACAACGAGGGATGACCCGCCATGAAGAAGATTCTTCTCGCCACGATCGCGCTTTCGATGCTCGCCGTGCCGGCTGCCAACGCGCAGTCCTATCGCACCGACCGCGACCATCGCGGCTCCGGCGGCTACGAGCAGCAGCACGGCAAGCAGGCAAAGAAGCCGCAGCACCGCAAGCATTGGTCGAAGGGCCAGCGCGTCCCGTCGCAGTATCGCGGCGACCGGATCGACTACAAGCGCCACAATCTGAAGGCGCCGCCGCGCGGCTATCAGTGGGTCGAGAATGACGGCCAGTACCTGATGATCGGCATCGCCACCGGCGTCATCGCCGCGATCGCCAACGCCGGCCGCTAAGGCTTCGATCAGGCGATGGTCCCAGCGGCCATCGCCTCCGCGCCGGCCGCCGCCGACTTGCCCATCGGCGCCAACAATGAAAAAGCCCGCCATCGACAGAGGTCGATGGCGGGCTCTTTCATTCTGGACCCGCGGCCGAAGCCGCGGGAGATCAATGGCCGAGCGCTTCGCGGATGTCCTGAAGCTGCTGCAGCTTGGTCTGCGCCACAATGCGCTGGGCGTCGTCGCGCGCATCGGCGACGTCTTCCTCGGCATTGCGGATCTCGAGCGCGAACGCGTCGGGATCGAGGCTTTCAAGCGGGATCGCCTGCTCGGCGAGGATGGTCAGGCCGGCTCCGTTCACGTCGGCAAAGCCGCCGCGCACGAAGAACTTCTGAACACCGCCGCCGACCTGGGTGACGACCACGCAGCCCGGCTTGATGGTCGCCATGAAGGGAGCGTGGTCCTTGAGAACCGTGAACTCGCCGTCAGTACCCGGCACCACGACCGAGACGACCGACTCCGAAAGCAGGAGCCGCTCGGGCGATACGAGTTCGAACGGGAACGGATCTGCCATGCTGGGTTCTTTCTCTCGTCAGACGATCAGGCCGCGGCCGCGAGCTTCTTGGCCTTGGCGATCGCTTCTTCGATCGTGCCGACCATGTAGAAGGCCGCTTCCGGCAGGTGATCGTAGGCGCCGTCGCAGAGGCCCTTGAAGCCCTTGATGGTGTCTTCGATCTTGACCTGGACGCCCGGCGAGCCGGTGAAGGCCTCGGCCACGTCGAAGGGCTGCGACAGGAAGCGCTCGATCTTGCGGGCGCGGGCCACGGTGAGCTTGTCCTCTTCGGAAAGCTCGTCCATGCCCAGGATCGCGATGATGTCCTGGAGGGCCTTGTAGCGCTGCAGGATCTGCTGCACGCGACGGGCGACCGCGTAGTGCTCTTCGCCGACGATCGCCGGGGTGAGCATGCGCGAGGTCGAGTCGAGCGGATCCACGGCCGGGTAGATGCCCTTTTCCGAGATCGCGCGCGACAGAACCGTCGTGGCGTCCAGGTGGGCGAAGGAGGTGGCCGGCGCCGGGTCGGTCAAGTCGTCGGCCGGCACGTAGATGGCCTGCACGGACGTGATCGAGCCCTTGTGCGTGGTGGTGATGCGCTCCTGCAGCTGACCCATGTCGGTCGCCAGCGTGGGCTGGTAGCCCACCGCCGACGGGATGCGGCCGAGCAGAGCCGACACTTCCGAACCCGCCTGGGTGAAGCGGAAGATGTTGTCGACGAAGAACAGCACGTCCTGGCCCTGGTCGCGGAAGTTCTCGGCGACGGTCAGGCCGGTCAGGGCGACGCGGGCGCGGGCGCCCGGCGGCTCGTTCATCTGGCCGAACACGAGGGCGCACTTGGACTTCACGGCCGGATCCGGATTGCGCGGATCGGCGTTCACCTTGGCGTCGATGAACTCGTGGTAGAGGTCGTTGCCCTCGCGGGTACGCTCGCCCACGCCGGCGAACACGGAGTAACCGCCGTGCACCTTCGCGACGTTGTTGATGAGCTCCTGGATCAGAACCGTCTTGCCCACGCCGGCGCCGCCGAACAGGCCGACCTTACCGCCCTTGGAGTAGGGAGCGAGCAGGTCGACGACCTTGATGCCGGTGACGAGGATCTCGGCCGAGGTGGCCTGCTCCGAGTAGGACGGAGCCGGCGCATGGATCGGACGCAGGCCTTCGGCCTCGACCGGGCCGGCCTCGTCGATCGGCTCGCCGATGACGTTCATGATGCGGCCGAGGGTGCCGGCGCCGACCGGAACCTGGATCGGGCCGCCGAGGTCCTTGACCTTCTGGCCGCGGACGAGGCCTTCCGACACGTCCATGGCGATGCAGCGCACGGTGGACTCGCCGAGATGCTGGGCGACTTCCAGCACGAGGCGGTTGCCGTTGTTGTCGGTCTCGAGGGCGTTGAGAATTGCGGGCAGATAGCCTTCGAACTGCACGTCGACGACGGCGCCGATGACCTGGGTGACGCGGCCGGAGCCGGCCTGCTGATTGGTGTTCGCCATGGTGTTCAACCTTCCAAAAATCCGGTCAGAGCGCCTCGGCGCCCGAAATGATCTCGATCAGTTCCTTGGTGATCATCGCCTGGCGCGTCCGGTTGTAGCGGAGCGTGTACTTCTTGATCATCTCGCCTGCGTTGCGCGTGGCGCTGTCCATCGCCGACATCTTGGCGCCCATCTCGGACGCGACGTTCTCGAGGAGAGCACCCAGAATCTGGACCGAAATGTTGCGCGGCAGCAGATCCTCGAGGATCGCCGCTTCGCTCGGCTCATATTCGTAGTTCGACAGGGCCGCGCCGGCTTCTTCGGCCGGGAGCTGCGCCGGGATCACCTGCTGCGCCGTCGGGATCTGCTGGATCACCGAACGGAACTTGGCGAAGAACAGCGTCGCGACGTCGAACTGGCCGTCCTCGTACAGCTTCAACAGCTTGCGGCCGATCGCGTCCGCATTGGCGAAGCCGATCTGCTTGACGGTGCGCAGCTCGACGAGCTCGATGATCTCCGTCTGGAACTGGCGACGAAGGATGTCGTAACCCTTCTTGCCGACGCAGAGGATCTTCACCGTCTTGCCTTCACGCTGCAGGCGTAGGGCGTGATCGCGGGCGAGGCGCGAGATCGACGAGTTGAAGGCGCCGCAAAGACCACGCTCGGCCGTGCAGACGACGAGAAGATGCGTCTGGTCGGAACCGGTGCCGGCAAGCAGGCGCGGACCGTCGTCGGTGTTCACGCCGGTCGCCACATTGGCGAGCACGGCGTTCATGCGCTCCGCATAGGGGCGCGCAGCTTCCGCAGCAGCCTGGGCACGACGCAGCTTCGCCGCGGCGACCATCTGCATCGCCTTGGTGATCTTCTGCGTCGCCTTCACCGAGGCGATGCGATTTTTTAGTTCCTTAAGGCTCGGCATGAGCGTCCCTGTCGATCGGTCTGAAGTCCGGGTCGCGCGAGGCGACCCGGCTCAGGCCAGGATTCAGGCGAAAGACTTGGCGAAGCTGTCCAGCGCGGCCTTGAGCTGCGCACGGAAGTCGTCGTTCAGCTCGCGCTTGTCGCGGATGCCGTCGAGCAGCGCCTTGTGCTCGCTGCGGAGCGAAGCGAGCAGAGCCGCCTCGAACGCGCCGACCTGGCTGACTTCGATGCGATCGAGGTAGCCGTTCACGCCGGCATAGATCACCGCGACCTGCTCCTCGACCTTCAGCGGCGAGAACTGCGGCTGCTTCAGGAGCTCCGTCAGACGGGCGCCGCGGTTCAGGAGCTTCTGGGTCGTGACGTCGAGGTCGGAGCCGAACTGCGCGAAGGCAGCCATTTCACGATACTGCGACAGCTCGCCCTTGATCGGGCCGGCAACCTGCTTCATCGCCTTGATCTGGGCGGCGGAGCCGACGCGCGACACCGAGAGGCCGACGTTCACGGCCGGGCGGATGCCCTGGTAGAACAGGTCGGTCTCGAGGAAGATCTGGCCGTCGGTGATCGAGATCACGTTGGTCGGGATGTAGGCCGAAACGTCGTTCGCCTGCGTCTCGATGACCGGCAGAGCCGTCAGCGAGCCGTTGCCGTTGTCGTCGTTCAGCTTGGCTGCGCGCTCGAGCAGGCGGGAATGCAGGTAGAACACGTCGCCCGGATAGGCTTCGCGGCCCGGCGGACGGCGGAGCAGCAGCGACATCTGGCGGTAGGCGACGGCCTGCTTCGACAGATCGTCATAAACGATCAGGGCGTGCATGCCGTTGTCGCGGAAGAACTCGCCCATGGCGCAGCCGGAGAACGGCGCCAGGTACTGCATCGGAGCCGGGTCGGAAGCGGTGGCGGCGATGACGATCGAGTATTCGAGCGCGCCGCGCTCCTCGAGCACCTTCACGAACTGCGCGACGGTCGAGCGCTTCTGGCCGATGGCGACATAGACGCAGTAGAGCTTCTTCGACTCGTCGCCCGTGTCGTTGACCGACTTCTGGTTCAGGATGGTGTCGAGCGCGATCGCGGTCTTGCCGGTCTGGCGGTCGCCGATGATCAGCTCGCGCTGGCCGCGGCCAACCGGGATCATCGCGTCGATGGCCTTGAGGCCGGTCTGCATCGGCTCGTGCACCGACTTGCGCGGGATGATGCCCGGCGCCTTGACGTCGACGCGGCGACGCTCGGTGAACTCGATCGGGCCCTTGCCGTCGATCGGATTGCCGAGCGCGTCGACGACGCGGCCGAGCAGACCCTTGCCGACCGGCACGTCCACGATGGCGTTGGTGCGCTTGACCGTGTCGCCTTCGGCGATGTCACGGTCGGAGCCGAAGATCACGACGCCGACATTGTCGGTCTCGAGGTTCAGGGCCATGCCGCGGGTTCCACCGGGGAACTCGACCATCTCGCCAGCCTGGACGTTGTCCAGACCGTAGACGCGGGCAATACCGTCACCGACCGACAGAACCTGTCCGACTTCGGAAACCTGAGCCTCGGAGCCGAAATTCTTGATCTGCTCCTTGAGGATTGCGGAGATTTCAGCGGCGCGGATGTCCATCAGCCGACCTCTTTCATGGCGATCTTGAGTGAATTGAGTTTGGTGCGAAGCGACGTATCGATCATGCGACTGCCGACCTTGACGACCAGGCCGCCGATCAACGCCGGATCGACATTCGGGGAAAGCGTGACGTCCTTGCCGATCTGCGCCTTGAGCGCTTCCTTCAGCGCCGCGGTCTGCGTCTCGGAAAGCGGCTCAGCGCTGGTGACTTCGGCGGTGACTTCGCCGCGATGCTTGGCGAGAAGCTGCCGGAAGGCGGCGATCATGCCGGGAACCGCGAAGAGGCGACGATTGCTCGCCGCGACCTTGACGAAATTGCCGACCAGCCCGCCGATGCCAGCCTTCGTCAGCACGGCCGAGATGGCGCGCAGCTGCTCGTCGGCATCGAAGACCGGGCTCTGCACGAGGCGGACGAGATCGTCGCTCTCGCTCAGCAAAGCGGTGAAACGGGACAGATCGGCATCGACGGCGTCGAGCGCGCCGCTCTCGAGGGCCAGATCAAACAGTGCCGTCGCGTAACGCCCGGCGACCCCTGATACGAGAGTTTTGTCTTCTGCCACCTGATCCTCGCTCTGTGACGCGCCCCCACTTCCGGGTTCGTCCGGATGCTGCACGCAACGCCTTGAACGTATTGAAGATTTTTTCAACGGGTTGAACCCGTCAAAAACGGCATTCCCCGAAGCCGCGCGTTCGTTACCACAGCATCCCGCGACTCGCAACACGGCCCGGGCCTTGAATCTTGCCAAATGCGGCCGCACGCGCGGCCACGGGCCTCAGAGGAAGCTCTGCGGATCGATATCCACCTGCACGCGGAGGCTGCCGCGCACGGCAGGCGCCTCCGCCAGCCAGTCACGCAGGAAGCCCTGCAGGTCGACAGCTCGCGGCGCCTGGACGAGCAGGCGGAAGCGATGGCGACCGCGCAAAACCGCCAAAGGCGCCTCGGACGGGCCGAGCACCATGACCGGCCCGCTCTCCGGCGCGGTGCGGCGCAGCGCCATGGCATAGCCATAGGATGTCGCCCGGTCGGCGGCTGAGACAATGATGCCGGCCAGCCGCCCGAAGGGCGGCAGCACGGCAAGTCGTCGCGCCTCGATCTCGCGCGCATAGAAGGCCTCGCGATCCCCGGAGGCGATCGCCGCGATGACGGGATGCTCCGGCGCGTAGGTCTGCAGCAGCGCCCGGCTTTCGCCGCCGGCGCGGCCGGCGCGGCCGGTCACCTGGGCCAGCAGCTGGAAGGTGCGCTCGGCGGCCCTCGGATCGCCATGTGCAAGGCCGAGATCGGCATCGACGACGCCGACAAGCGCCAGCAGCGGGAAATTATGCCCCTTGGCGACGAGCTGGGTGCCGATGATGATATCGGCCGCGCCGTTGCGGATCGCGTCGAACTCCTCGCGCATCTTCTTGACCCCGCCGAGCAGGTCGCTCGACAGCACGATTCTTCGCGCTTCTGGAAAACGGTTGGCGACCTCCTCTGCGACGCGCTCGACGCCCGGGCCGCAGGCGACGAGGCTGTCCTCGGCGTCGCAGACCGGACACTGGTCCGGCCGATGCTCGGTATGGCCGCAATGATGACAGACGAGCTGGCCGCGAAAACGGTGGTCGACCAGCCAGGTCGAGCAGTTCGGGCACTGGAAGCGGTGGCCGCAGGTCCGGCAGAGCGTCAGCGGCGCATAGCCGCGACGGTTCAGGAACAGCAGCGCCTGGCCCTTGTTGGCGATCGTCTCGCCGATCGCAGCGACCAGCGACGGCGCCAGGAACTGGCCGCGCTCCGGCGCATCGACGCGCAGGTCGATCGGCTGGATCTCCGGCAGCTTCGCCGCCGCGTAGCGCACCGAGAGCACGATGCGCCGATAGCGGCCCTGGTCGGCGTTGACGCGGCTTTCGATCGACGGCGTCGCCGAGGCGAGCACGACCGGGAAGCCGCCGAGATGGCCGCGCACCACCGCCATGTCGCGGGCGTTGTAGATGACACCCTCTTCCTGCTTGTAGGCGGTGTCGTGCTCCTCGTCGACGACGACGAGGCCAAGCTTGCGGAAAGGCAGGAATAGCGCCGAGCGGGCGCCGACCACCGCCTGCACCTCGCCGGTGGCGACGCCGCGCCAGACCCGCTCGCGCAGCCGCGCCGGCATCTCGGAGTGCCATTCCGCCGGCCGATGGCCGAAGCGGCGGGCGAAGCGATCGAGAAAATCGACGGTAAGCGCGATTTCCGGCAGCAGCACCAGCGCCTGCTTGCCCATCCGCAGCGTTTCCGCCAGCGCCTCGAAATAGACCTCCGTCTTGCCGGAGCCGGTGACGCCGTCGATCAGCGACACCGAGAAGGCCGCCTCGTCGACGCTGGCGCGCAGCAGCGCCGCGGCATCGGCCTGGCCGGGGTCGAAGGTCGGCCGGGCATGATCGGGCTCTGGCGGCAGGGTCAGCGGCGGCGGCGGCAGCATCACCGCCTCCAGCACGCCCTGCTCGACCAGGCCGTTGACGACGCTGGACGAGACGGCAGCGAAGCCGGCGACGGCGCTCTTCGGCATCGGCTCGCCGCCGGCGAGCGCATCGAGCACGCGCTGGCGCGCCGCGGTCACGCGGTCGGGCGCCTTGCCGGCGAGCCGCAGCGCCGGAACGGCGCGCGGCGGTTCCAGCGCGTCCGGCGCCCGCAGCACCATGCGCAGCACCATGCCGCGCTGGCTCAGCGTGTAGTTCGCCACCCAGTCGACGAAACGGCGCAAGCTCGCGTCGAGCGGCGGCGAATCATAGCGGTGCAGGACGGCGCGCAGCCGGTTGTGACCCACGGACGGGTCGACCGGATCGTCCCAGACGGCGCCGATCATCTCGCGCGGGCCGAGCGGCACGCGCACGATATCGCCCGGCGCCAGGTCGAGGCCGGCCGGCACTTTGTAGGTATAGGGCCCGTCCACCGCCAGCGGCAGCAGCACGGACACGGTGCGGCCCAATTCCAATCCAGAATCCCCGGAGCGACGATGCGGTCGACGTTGCCGCCCTCATGCCCCAGATAATAGCGTTCTCACAAACAGGCGAGCCACCATGATCCTCGAACATGCTCTTCTCACCGTGAAACCCGGTCATGCCAGCGCTTTCGAGGAAGCCATGACGAAGGCCGCGCCGCTGATCGCCGCCAGTCCGGGCTTTCTCGGCCTTGAGGTCCGGCCCTCGATCGAGTCACCCGGCACCTATCTGCTCCTGGTGCGCTGGGAGAGCCTCACCGACCACGACCCCGGCTTTCGCGCCTCCGACCGCTACCAGCACTGGAAGGCGCTGCTGCACGACTTCTACGACCCGTTTCCCACGGTGACGCATTTTTCGGAGCCGCTGCCGGTCTAGGGAGACGGCAAGGGAACAAGGCAGGCAAGTCCCTCACCCAATCCTCTCCCCGCCTGGGAGAGGGCTTCTTGGCCGCCCCATCCATCGCCATGGCGCCCACGACCCAACGGGCGCAGGCGAGCCCCCTCTCCCGCTCGCGGGAGAGGGCTGGGGGTGAGGGTCTTGTCTCGCCCTCTGCCCCGCCTTAACCCCCCATAAACCCTGTTGGCAGGTAATGGGGGCATGTCCGCGCCGCCCCTCGTCATCGCCGCCCGCGACACGCTCGAGCAGATCGACGCGTGGGGCGAGCATCTGCGCGGCGAGCGGCGCCTGTCGCCGAAGACGCTCGAAGCCTATTCGCGCGACCTCGACCAGTTCCTGTCCTTCCTGACCAGCCATATCGGCAATCCGCCGACGCTCGCCGATTTCACCGCCATCCGGACCGCCGACCTGCGCGGCTTCATGGCGACGCGGCGCGCGTCCTGCGCCGGCGCTCGCACGCTGGCGCGCGGCCTCGCCGGCATCCGCTCCTTCATGGGTTTCCTCGAGCGCGAGGGCCACGCCAACGGCGCCGCCTTCCGCGCCATGCGCGCGCCGCGCCAGCCGAAGACCCTGCCCCGCCCGCTCGCGGCTCCTTCGGCGCTGCGCGTCGTCGAGATAGACGAGCAGTTGGACGAGGAGCCATGGGTGGCGGCGCGCAATGCCGCCGTGCTGGCGCTCTGCTATGGCTCGGGGCTGCGCATCTCGGAGGCGCTCGGCATCCGCCGCGCCGACGCGCCGCTCGACCCGGCCGCGACGCTGCGCGTCACCGGCAAGGGCGGCAAGGTCCGGCTGGTGCCGGTGCTGCCTGTCGTCGCCGAGGCGGTGGCGGAATATCTTCGCCTGTCGCCCTCGCAATCGAAGCCGGATGGTCCGCTCTTCCTCGGCGTGCGCGGCGGACCGCTCAAGGCGCGCATCATCCAGCTCGCCATGGCAAAGCTGCGCGGCGCGCTCGGGCTTTCCGACAGCGCCACGCCGCATGCGCTGCGCCATTCCTTCGCGACGCATCTGCTCGCCAATGGAGGGGATCTGCGCGCCATCCAGGAATTGCTCGGCCATGCCAGCCTGTCGACGACACAGGTCTACACCGCCATCGACACGGAGCGCCTCCTCGCCGTGTTCGAGAAGGCGCATCCGCGCGCCGGCGGTACCCGGTCGGGCTAGAGCCCGGAAAGAACCCTCACCCCACCCTCTCCCGCAAGCGGGCGAGGGCTTTCGGCGGGCAATCTGCATCGATATGGCGCCCTTCCGGCAACCGATACCGGCGAGCCCCCTCTCCCGTCACGGGAGAGGGTTGGGGTGAGGGTCTTAGTCCTCAAATCGCGACGAGTTCGAAAACCGCCTGATCGATGGTGAAGGAGCCATCCGGCTCGATCGCGAAGTGCTGGCGCACCTGTTCCGACATCGCCGCCTGCAGGGCGCGGATCGCCGCGACCTGGACCTCCGGCGTCCGCATCCGGCCGACCCAGGCGTCGAAATCGAGCGGCAGGCGGCGGCGCGTCACGCCGGTGACGGCAAAGCCCGCCTCGGACGCGATCGCCACCCATTCGGCGCTCGAATAATCGCGCACATGCGAGGGATCGCGCAGCATCTCGAAGGTCTGCAGGAAGGTGTCGGAAACCGGCACCTCCGGCGCGATGATGTCGGAGATCACCGCCGTGCCACCCGTCTTGACGACGCGGCGCGCCTCGCGAATGCCCTGGCGGACGTTCTGCCAGTGATGCGCCGAATAGCGCGACAGCACCAGGTCGAACTCGCCATCGGCGAAGGGCAAGTGCTCGGCCGCACCCTGCCGGGTGGTCAGGTTGGCGAAGCCGCGCTTCGTCGCCTCCGCCGCGACCGCCTCCAGCATGCCGGAAGACAGGTCGTAGGCGACGACCGACGCCAAGACCGGCGCCACGCCATAGGCGACATGGCCGCCGCCGCAGCCGAGATCGATGGCACGGGCGTTTGGCGTGCGCGCCGCGATCTCGACCATCTGCTGGAGATCGGCGCCCTGGGCATGCACCGTGCTGGCCACATAGGCCGAGGCCTGGGAGCCGAATTGCTGCACGACCAGGGCCTCGTGGCTCTGGCGCGCGGCAGCGTTGTCGGTCGTGGATTGGGTCATGGCTGTGTTTCCGCGCGGTCGATCTTGTCGGTGGTGATCATCGACCGTCGGCGCAGGATTTGCCAGTCGTCGTAAACCCGTACCAGATCCTGTTTTATCCTGGTATAATGGGTGCCATGATCCCGGAAACCGACCTCGTCCGCCGCCGCGAACTCGGCGAATTCATCCGCGCCCATCGCGAGAGGCTGCAGCCGGCGATGTTCGGGCTCGATCCCGGCACGCGACGGCGCACGCCGGGGCTGCGCCGCGAGGAGCTGGCGCAGCTCTCCGGCGTCAGCGCCACCTGGCTGAGCTGGATCGAACAGGGACGCGAGATCTCCGTCTCGGCGACGGCGCTGGGACGGCTGGCGCGGGTGATGCGGCTGACGCCGGCCGAGCGCGCCTATCTCTTCGACCTCGGCGGCCGGCGCGACCCGCAGGCGGGCGAGGACGACGGCGCCGACGCGCTGCCGCCGGGGCTCGCCGCCACGCTCGCCGCCCTGCCGACGCCGGCCTATGTGCTCGACCGGGCCTGGACGGCGCTCGCCTGGAACGAGCCCGCGGCGCATCTCTTCGTCGGCTGGCTCGACGGCGACGCCGCCAGCGTTTCATGTGAAAACAATCTGCTGCGCTATATCTTCACGGCGCCGGCCGCCCGGCGGATCATCCGCGACTGGGAGACGCGCGCCCGGCGCGTGGCGGCGGAATTCCGCGCCGACTACAGCCGCCACCTGCAGGGGCCGGAACTGCGGGCGCTCGTCGAGGAGCTGACGCGGGCGAGCCCGTTCTTCGCCGAGGCCTGGGAGGCGCATGCGGTGGTCGACCGCGAGGGGGGCCTGCGCACCTTCGACCATCCGACCGATGGCTTCCTGCGCTACGAGCAGATCACTTTCCTGCTCGCCCGCCACCCCGACATCAAGCTGGTGATGCTGGCGCCGGCCGATGGCGCCGGCGATCAGGCGGCGACGACGCCGTAGCGGTTCGTGGCCTCGATGGTGAGGCCGGTGCCGACCGATCCGAAGGTGTCGCCGTCGACGACGCGCGCGCCCGGCACTGTGGCGAGGATCGCCGCATGGACATGGGCGAGACGGGTCGAGCCGCCGGTCAGGAACACCGCGTCGATGGCGTCGGCGGTGAGCCCGGCATCGCGCAGGCAATCGCCGATGCGCGCCGCGATCCGGTCTGCAAGGCCGCGCGTCCGGTCGACGAGCACGCCGCGATCGACCGTCATCGCCAGGCCGCGTTCGATCCAGTGCAGCAGCACCTCCACCTTCGGCTCGTCGGCGAGCGCGATCTTCGCCGCCTCGATGTCGATGGCGAGCCGGTGGCCGCCATGCTCCTCGACGACGTGAATCAGCCGCTCGATCAGCTCCGGGTGCTGCGCCTCGCGCCGGACCTCATGCAGCTGCTGCATGACGCCGCGCTCGTAGAGGCGGTTGATCGACGACCAGGTGGCGAGGTCGTGGTAGTAGCCGGACGGCACGGGCAGGCCCTCCCGCTTCATGCCGGAACCGAAGCCGAGCAGCGGCATCGCCTTGCCGATCGAGAGGTAATGGTCGAAATCCGTGCCGCCAACGCGGATGCCGTCATTGGCGAGGATGTCGTCGAGGCGGTCGGCCTTTTTCCGGCGCGCCGGGCCGAGCCGGACGATGGAGAAATCCGACGTGCCGCCGCCGATATCGGCGATCAGCGCGATTTCCTCGTCGCCGACCTGGCGCTCGTAGTCGAGCGCCGCCGCGATCGGCTCGTACTGGAAGGAGATGTGGCGGAAGCCGACTTCCTGCGCGATCGCCTGCAGCGCTTCCTCCGCCTTGCGGTCGCCTTCCGGGTCGCCATCGACGAAATGCACCGGACGGCCGTGCACGACGGCGTCGATCGAAAGGCCCGTCGCGGCCTCGGCCCGGCGCCGGGTGATGGCGACGAACTGCGCGATCACGCTCCGGAAGCTGACTCGGCCTCGGCCGACCTGCGTCGCCTCGTTGATCAGCGAGCTGCCGAGCACCGATTTCAGGCTGCGCATCAGGCGGCCGCTGGTGCCGTCGACATAGGCGCGGATGGCGGCGCGGCCGACGGAGGGCGGCAGGCCGTCCGGCGTGAAGAAAATCGCGCTCGGGATGGTGACGCTGTCGCCATCGAGGGCCACCAGTTCCGGGCCCTCGGCCGACGACACGCCGAGCGTGGTGTTGGACGTGCCAAAGTCGAGGCCGCAGGCTGCCATGATCGTAAACTCCGTGAAGGGCCGGTCTGGTTAAGGAAAAGCGGCGACCGGATCAAGGGCTGCGCATGGAAATATCGCCGCATCGCAGCATGGATCTTTCACCGTGAAACCAATGTTGATTTGGCCTCATCCGCTTCCTGTCGGAAGGACGCTGCGTCTGGGTGGCGTCGATTCGCGACGCCGGGGCTATGGGAGACGACGATGCGGGACGTGACTATCGACGAGGCGTTGAACGCCACCGGGACGGGGGCGTTCCAGCGCCGGCTGTTCCTGATATTCGGCCTCGTCTGGACCGCCGACGCCATGCAGGTGCTGTCGATCGGCTTCACGGCGCCGTCGATCGCCAAGACCTTCGATCTCAGCCTGCCGGCGGCGCTGCAGACCGGCACGCTGTTCTTCGTCGGCATGCTGGTCGGCGCCGCCCTGTTCGGCCGCCTCGCCGACCGCATCGGCCGCCGCAACCTTCTGATCATCACGGTGCTGACGGACGCGCTGTTCGGCCTCGCCTCCGCCTTCGCCTCCGATTTCACCATGCTGCTGATCTTCCGCTTCCTGACCGGCCTCGCCGTCGGCGGCACGCTGCCGGTCGACTACGCCATGATGGCCGAGTTCCTGCCCGCCGACCGGCGCGGCCGCTGGCTGGTCGGCCTCGAGAGCTTCTGGGCCGTCGGCACGGTGATCGTGGCGCTCGCCGCCTGGTACGCCGCGGCCAACGGCATGGCGGATGGCTGGCGTTTCATCTTCGTCATCACGGCGCTGCCGGCGCTGATCGGCCTTGCGCTGCGCTTCTGGGTGCCAGAATCGCCGTACTACCTGCTGCGGACGGGCAAGGCGACCGAGGCCAAGACCGTGCTCGACCGCGTCGCCACCACCAATGGCAAGCCGGTGCTCGCCGGCAAGCTGACCGACACCAAGGAGCAGCGCCTGCCGCTCTCGGCCCTGTTCTCCGGTCCCTATGCCCGCCGCTCCTGGCTGATCCTGGCCGCCTGGCTGCTGGTGTCGATCTCCTATTACGGCATCTTCGTCTGGCTGCCGGGCAAGCTGGTCTCGGCCGGCGAGCACTATGGCTTCCTGCGCGGCTACGGCTTCCTGGTGCTGCTGGCGCTGGCGCAGATCCCCGGCTATGCGCTGGCAGCCTTCGGCGTCGAGCGCTGGGGCCGCAAGCCGACCCTGATCGCCTTCCTGCTGCTCTCGGCCGTCGGCTGCTTCCTCTATGCCGTCTTGAGCGACCCGCTCGCGATCGCCGCCGCCATGATGCTGATGAGCTTCGCGCTGCTCGGCACCTGGGGCGCGCTCTACGCCTTCACGCCGGAGCTCTACCCGACCCCGCTGCGCGCCAGCGGCATGGGCCTCGCCGGCGCCATGGCGCGCCTCGGCGGCCTGCTGGCGCCGACCGTGGTCGGCATGGTGGTGACCTATTCCTTCAACGTCGCGCTCGGCCTGTTCGCGGCGATCCTGCTGCTCGGTGCCATCGCCACGGCGGCGATCGACGTGGAAACGAAGCAGCAACCGCTGACCTGAGGCCCGCAAGCGCCCCCACCCCAACCCTCTCCCGCCCGGCGGGAGAGGGAGCCTGCCTGCGCCCGATGAATCGCTGAGCCGGGCAAACGCCGGCCAACGAGCCCTCGCCCGCTTGCGGGAGAGGGTTGGGTGAGGGTCTTACTTCCTTGAAACGAAAAAGCCGGCGCCCCGAGAGGAGCGCCGGCTTTTTGTTGTCTGCGTCGCCGCCGAACGCCTCGGCGACACTGCGCTTACATGTGGATCGGCTTGGACCAGGCGGCGAGCGCCGCTTCCTTGATCGATTCCGACATGGTCGGGTGCGCGTGCGTCGAACGGCCGAGATCCTCGGCCGAGCCGGCGAACTCCATCAGCACCACCGCCTCGTGGATCATCTCGCCGGCGCCCTTGCCGACGATGTGGGCGCCGAGCAGGCGGTCGGTCGCGGCATCCGAGAGGATCTTGACGAAGCCGTCCGTCGCCAGCATGGCGCGGGCGCGGCCATTGGCCGAGAACGGGAACTTGCCGACCTTGTAGGCGATGCCTGCGGCCTTCAGCTCTTCCTCGGTCTTGCCGACGGTGGCGACTTCCGGGCTGGTGTAGACGACGCCGGGAATGGCGTCGTAGTTCACATGGCCCGCCTGGCCGGCGAGGATCTCGGCGAGCGCGACGCCCTCGTCCTCGGCCTTGTGCGCCAGCATCGGGCCGGCGATGACGTCGCCGATCGCGTAGATGCCGGGAACGTTGGTCTGGTAGTGGCCGTCGACCTTGACGCGCTTGCGCTCGTCGAGGGCAACGCCGACCGCTTCGAGACCGAGACCCTCGGTGAACGGACGGCGGCCGATCGCCACCAGCACGACGTCCGCTTCCAGCGTCTCGGCAGCCGCCTCGCCCGCCTTGGCCGGTTCGACCGTGACCTTCAGCGTCTTGCCGCTGGTGTCGACCGCGGTGACCTTGGTGCCGAGCTTGAAGGTGAAGCCCTGCTTCTCCAGCATGCGCTGGAACTGCTTGGTGACCTCGCCGTCCATGCCCGGCAGGATGCGGTCGAGGAACTCGACCACGGTCACCTCGGCGCCGAGACGGCGCCAGACCGAACCGAGCTCGAGGCCGATGACGCCGGCGCCGACGACGATCAGCTTCGCCGGCACCTTGTCGAGTTCGAGCGCGCCCGTCGAGGTGACGATGCGCTTCTCGTCGATGGGGACGCCGGGCAGCGGCGCGGAATCGGAGCCGGTGGCGATGACGATCGCCTTCGTCTCCAGCGTCGTGGTCGAGCCGTCTTCCTTGGTGACGACGACCTTGCCGGGCGCGGCGATCGAGCCCGTGCCGATATGGCCGTCGATCTTGTTCTTCTTGAACAGGTAGGCGACGCCGTCGACGTTCGACTTCACGGTTGCGCTCTTGTGGGCCAGCATGCCCGGAAGGTCGAGCTTGGGCTTGGCGACCTTGATGCCGAGCGCATCCAGATGGCCGACTTCCTCGAACATCTCGGAGGCGTGCAGCAGCGCCTTGGAGGGGATGCAGCCGATGTTCAGACAGGTGCCGCCATAGGTGGCCCGCTTCTCGACGACGGCGACCTTCAGCCCGAGCTGGGCTGCCTTGATGGCGCAGACATAGCCACCCGGACCAGAACCGATGACGATGAGATCGTAGGACATGGGGACTCCCGAACGATTTAGGCGTTAGCCAGCGGCGCGTTCAGCGCAAATGCAAATGGCCGGAGGCGTGGCGGAACGCACGAGGCGCCAATCCGCTGCTCCGGCCGGCTTGATGGAAAAACGCGCCCGAACCGGGCGCGCTGTTGTCGGGCCCTCACCCCTGCCACCACAAGGCGACCCGGAACGCTGGCGCGCGCCGGGACCACCGGAGGTTGGGGGACGAAAGCCATGTCGGTTCCGTCCGTTCGATCAGAGATCGAGAACGAGACGCTGCGGGTCCTCGAGGCACTCCTTGACGCGCACCAGGAAGGTCACGGCTTCCTTGCCGTCGACGATGCGGTGATCGTAGGAAAGCGCCAGATACATCATCGGGCGGATCTCGATCTTGCCGCCGACGACCATCGGCCGCTCCTGGATCTTGTGCATGCCGAGGATGCCCGACTGCGGCGCGTTCAGGATCGGCGTCGACATCAGCGAACCGTAGATGCCGCCATTGGTGATCGTGAAGGTGCCGCCCTGCATCTCGTCGATCTTGAGCTGGCCGTCGCGGGCGCGCTTGCCGTAGCTGGCGATCGTCTTCTCGATTCCGGCGAGCGACAGCTGGTCGGCGTCGCGCAGCACCGGCACGACGAGGCCCTTGTCGGTGCCGACGGCGATGCCGATGTTGTAGTAGTTCTTGTAGATCAGGTCGGTTCCGTCGATCTCGGCGTTGACGGCCGGGATTTCCTTCAGCGCCTGGATCACGGCCTTGGTGAAGAAGCTCATGAAGCCGAGCTTCACGCCGTGCTTCTTCTCGAACAGATCCTTGTACTGGCTGCGCAGCGCCATCACGGCGCCCATGTCGACCTCGTTGAAGGTGGTCAGCATGGCGGCGGTATTCTGCGCGTCCTTCAGGCGGCGCGCGATGGTCTGGCGCAGCTTGGTCATGCGGACGCGCTCTTCGCGGGCGGCATCGGCGGCCGGCGACGGGGCGCGGACCTGGACCGGAGCGGCCGGAGCCGGCGCGGTGGCGCCGCCGGCGATCGCGCCGAGCAGGTCGCCCTTGGTGACGCGGCCATCCTTGCCCGAACCGGCGACGGCGGAAACGTCGACGCCGCTCTCGGCCGCGAGCTTGGCGACAGCCGGGCCGTTGGCGTCGGCAGCGACCGACTTGGCCGGAGCCGCGGCAGCGGCGGGCGCCGGAGCGGGGGCGGCGGCCTTCGGAGCCTCGGCCTTGGCGGGCGCGGCGGCCGCGCCGGAAGCGGCGATGGTGCCGAGCAGCGCGCCGACGCCGACGGTGTCGCCATCCTTGGCGGCCACGGCCTCGAGCACGCCGGCGGCCGGCGCCGGAACCTCGATGGTGACCTTGTCGGTCTCGAGTTCGACCACCGGCTCATCGGCCGCGACAGCCTCGCCGACCTTCTTGAACCAGCGTCCAATCGTCGCCTCGGTCACGGACTCGCCCAGGGTCGGGACGCGGATTTCGGTTGCCATGGCTTGGTCTCTTACCGTTCGAACTTGGGTGGACGTTCTTGATGAATTGCGGTGCCGGCCGGCGCCCTGAGGGCGCCGGCCGGGATCTTTATCCGAGCGCGTCTTCGAGGAAGGCGTTCAGCTGGGCGAGATGCTTTGACATCAGGCCCGTCGCCGTCGCCGCCGAAGCCGGGCGGCCGGTGTAGCGGGCGCGGGTCGACTTGCCGCCGACCTGACCGAGCACCCATTCGAGATACGGGTCGACATGGGACCAGGAGCCCATGTTCTTCGGCTCTTCCTGGCACCAGACGACCTCGGCGTTCTTGAAGCGCGACAGCTCCTGGACCAGCGCCTTGAGCGGGAACGGATAGAGCTGTTCGACGCGCAGCAGGTAGACGTCGTTGATGCCGCGCTTCTCGCGCTCCTCGTAGAGGTCGTAATAGACCTTGCCGGTGCAGAGCACGACGCGGCGCATGCGCTCGTCGGCCACCAGCTTGATCGGCTCGTCCTTGAGGAACTCGGCATCGTCCCACAGCAGGCGGTGGAACGACGAATCCGGGCCGAGCTGCGCCAGCGTCGACACGGCGCGCTTGTGGCGTAGCAGCGACTTCGGCGTCATCAGGATCAGCGGCTTGCGGATGTCGCGCTTCAGCTGCCGGCGCAGGATGTGGAAGTAGTTCGCCGGCGTCGTGACGTTGGCGACCTGCATGTTGTCTTCCGCGCACATCTGCAGGAAGCGCTCGAGACGGGCGGAGGAGTGCTCCGGACCCTGGCCCTCATAGCCATGCGGCAGCAGGCAGACGAGGCCCGACATGCGCAGCCACTTGCGCTCGCCCGACGAGATGAACTGGTCGAACACCACCTGGGCGCCGTTGGCGAAGTCGCCGAACTGGGCTTCCCAGAGGGTCAGCGCATTCGGCTCCGACAGCGAATAGCCGTACTCGAAGCCGAGCACCGCCTCTTCCGAGAGCATCGAGTTGATGACCTCGTAGCGCGCCTGGCCCTCGCGGAGATTGTTGAGCGGGATGAAGCGCTCCTCGTTTTCCTGGTCGTAGAGCACCGAATGGCGCTGCGAGAAGGTGCCGCGCTCGCAATCCTGGCCGGACAGGCGGATCGGATGGCCCTCATTGGCGAGCGTCGCGAAGGCGAGCGCCTCGGCGGTCGCCCAGTCGATGCCGTTGCCGCTCTCGATCGCCTTCTTGCGGTTGTCGAGGAAGCGCTGGACGGTGCGGTGGACGTGGAAGTCCGCCGGCACGTCGGTCAGCTTGGCGCCGAGCGCCTTCAGCGTGTCCATCTCGACGCCGGTCTTGCCGCGGCGCGGCTCGTCGTCGGCGGCAGCCGCCTTGAGGCCGGCCCAGGCGCCGTCGAGCCAGTCGGCCTTGTTCGGCTTGTAGGACTGGCCGGCTTCGAACTCGACCTCGAGGCGCGAACGCCAGGCCGCCTTGGCCGCGTCGACTTCTTCCGAAGTCATCAGGCCCTCGGCCACCAGCTTCGAGGAGTAAATCTCGACGATCGACGGATGGCTGCGGATGTTCTTGTACATCAGCGGCTGGGTGAAGCCGGGCTCGTCGCCTTCGTTATGGCCGAAGCGACGGTAGCAGAACATGTCGATGACAACCGGCTTGTGGAACTTCTGCCGGAACTCGATCGCGATCTTGGCGGCGAAGACGACCGCTTCGGGATCGTCGCCGTTCACGTGGAAGATCGGCGCCTCGATCATCTTGGCGACGTCGGACGGATAGGGCGACGAGCGCGAGAAGCGCGGATTCGTCGTGAAGCCGATCTGGTTGTTGACGATGAAGTGGATCGAGCCGCCGGTGCGGTGGCCCTTCAGGCCCGACAGGCCGAAGCACTCCGCCACCACGCCCTGGCCGGCGAAGGCCGCGTCGCCATGGATCAGCAGCGGCAGCGTGCCCGTGCGGACATAATCCTTGTGCAGGTCCTGCTTGGCGCGCGACTTGCCGAGCACGACGGGATCGACGATCTCGAGATGCGACGGGTTGGCGGTCAGCGACAGGTGGACCTTGTTGCCGTCGAATTCGCGGTCGGACGAGGCACCGAGATGGTACTTCACGTCGCCCGAGCCCTCGACGTCGTCGGGCGCGTAGGAACCGCCCTTGAACTCGTGGAACAGCGCGCGGTGCGGCTTGGCCATCACCTGCGTCAGTACGTTCAGGCGGCCGCGATGCGCCATGCCGACGACGATCTCGTGCACGCCGAGATTGCCGCCGCGCTTGATGATCTGCTCGAGCGCCGGGATCAGGCCTTCGGCGCCGTCGAGGCCGAAGCGCTTGGTGCCGGTATACTTGACGTCGAGGAACTTCTCGAAGCCCTCGGACTCGATCAGCTTGTTCAGGATCGCCTTCTTGCCTTCCGGCGTGAAGGTGATCGCCTTGTCCGGGCCCTCGATGCGCTCCTGGATCCAGGCCTTCTCGGCCGGATCGGAAATGTGCATGAACTCGACGCCGAGCGTCGAGCAATAGGTGCGCTTCAGGATCTCCAGCATCTCGGGGATGGTGGCGAATTCGAGCCCGAGCACGTTGTCGATGAAGATCTTGCGGCTGTAGTCGGCCTCGGTGAAGCCGTAGGTCGAGGGATGCAGCTCCTCGTGATCGCCGACGGTGACGAGATGCAGCGGATCGAGATCGGCATGCAGATGGCCGCGCATGCGATAGGCGCGGATCATCATGATGGCGCGGACGCTGTCGCGCGCCGCCTGCTGGATCGCCGCTTCCGAAAGAGCCGCGCCGGCCGGCGCGGTGCCAGGCGTCGCCGCGGCTTGGGCCGCCTTCGCCTTCAGCTTGTCGGTGACGACCTTCTCGACCTGGCCCCAATTGCCGTCGAGGGCCGAGACGAGCTCGCCATTGGCATGCAGCGGCCAGTCGGGCCGCTTCCAGGTCGCGCCGCGCGCTTCCGCCACCACGGCCTTCGGATCATCCTTCAGCGCCGAGAAGAACGTCTGCCACTCCGGATCGACCGAAGCGGGATCGTTCTGATAGCGCGCATAGAGATCCTCGATATAGGTGGCGTTGCCACCATAGAGGAACGAAGAGGTCGCAAAGGCCGCGTTGGCTTGCTCGCGTGACATGTGCTGGTTGAGGAGCGCCACGCCCCTCTCTCCTTGATCGCGCGGCCACGCGCCGCGCTCTTGCTGAAAAACCGACATTCCGGCAGTCGGAATGTCGGTCTTGCCTCTTAGCCCTTCAAGACCTCAACCAAGGTCTTTCCAAGGCGCGCCGGCGACGGCGACACCCGGATACCCGCGGCTTCCATCGCCGCGATCTTGTCTTCCGCGCCGCCCTTGCCGCCGGAGATGATCGCACCGGCATGGCCCATGCGACGACCCGGAGGCGCGGTGCGGCCGGCGATGAAGCCGACCATCGGCTTCTTGCGGCCGCGCTTGGCCTCGTCGGCCAGGAACTGCGCTGCGTCTTCCTCGGCGGAACCGCCGATTTCGCCGATCATGACGATCGACGTGGTCTCATCATCGGCGAGGAACATTTCCAAAACGTCGATGAACTCGGTGCCCTTGACCGGATCGCCGCCGATGCCGACCGCCGTGGTCTGGCCGAGGCCTTCCTGGGTGGTCTGGAACACGGCCTCATAGGTGAGCGTGCCCGAGCGCGAGACGATGCCGACCGAGCCCTTCTTGAAGATGTTGGCCGGCATGATGCCGATCTTCGAAGCGTCGGCGGTGACGATGCCGGGGCAGTTCGGGCCGATCAGGCGCGACTTGGAACCCGACAGCGAACGCTTGACGCGCACCATGTCGAGCACCGGGATGCCCTCGGTGATGCAGACGATCAGCGGGATCTCCGCGTCGATCGCCTCGCAGATCGCGTCGGCGGCGCCCGGCGGCGGCACGTAGATCACGGAGGCGTCGGCGCCGGTGGCGTCCTTCGCCTCGGCCACGGTGTCGAACACCGGCAGGCCGAGATGGGTCTGGCCGCCCTTGCCCGGCGACGTGCCGCCGACCAGCTTGGTGCCGTAGGCCAGCGCCTGCTCGGAGTGGAACGTGCCGTTCTTGCCGGTGAAGCCCTGGGTGATGAGCTTGGTGTTCTTGTCGATCAGGATGGACATCAGGCGGCTTCCTTCACGGCCTTGACGATCTTCTGGGCAGCGTCGTCGAGGTCGTCCGCCGGGATCACGTTCAGGCCGCTCTCGCGGATGATCTGCTTGCCGAGCTCGACATTGGTGCCCTCGAGGCGCACGACGAGCGGAACCTGGAGGCCGACCGCCTTCACCGCGGCGATGACGCCGCGCGCGATGACGTCGCACTTCATGATGCCGCCGAAGATGTTGACGAGGATGCCCTTCACCTTCGGATCAGAGGTGATGATCTTGAACGCCGCCGTCACCTTCTCTTCGGAAGCGCCGCCGCCGACGTCGAGGAAGTTGGCCGGGCTCTCGCCGTAGAGCTGGATGATGTCCAGCGTCGCCATGGCGAGGCCGGCGCCGTTGACCATGCAGCCGATCGAGCCGTCGAGCGCGATATAGGCGAGGTCATACTTCGACGCCTCGATCTCCTTGGCGTCTTCCTCGGTCTCGTCGCGCAGCGCGACGACGTCGGGATGACGGTAGAGCGAGTTGGAGTCGAACGACACCTTGGCGTCGAGCACCTTGAGGTTGCCGTCCTTGGTGACGATCAGCGGGTTGACCTCGAGCATCGCCATGTCCTTGGCGACGAAGGCCGCATAGAGCTTGGCGACGACGTCGTTCGCCTGCTTGGCGAGCGCGCCGCTGAGGCCGAGCGCCTTGGCGACGGTCAGGCCGTGATGCGGCATGATGCCGGTCGCCGGATCGACGGAGAAGGTCTTGATCTTCTCGGGCGTCGAATGGGCGACTTCCTCGATGTCCATGCCGCCTTCGGTCGAAACGACGAAGGCGACGCGCGAGGTCTCGCGGTCGACGAGCAGCGAGAGGTAGAACTCCTTCTCGATATCAGAGCCGTCCTCGATGTAGAGGCGGTTGACCTGCTTGCCGGCCGGGCCGGTCTGGATGGTCACCAGCGTGTTGCCGAGCATCTGGCCCGCGAAGGCCTTGACCTCGTCGATCGACTTGGCGAGGCGGACGCCGCCCTTCTCGCCAGCCGCGGCTTCCTTGAACTTGCCCTTGCCGCGACCGCCGGCATGGATCTGCGACTTGACGACCCAGAGCGGGCCGCCGAGTTCCTTGGCGGCTGCCTCGGCTTCCTCGGGAGTGAAGATGGCGATGCCGCGCGATACGGGGGCGCCGAATTCCTTCAGCACCGCCTTCGCCTGATACTCATGAATATTCATCGATGACGTTCCGCCTTTTGGGGCTGTTGTCTCTGGTGCGGGCTCGGACGATCAGGCGCCGAGAGCCGGGGCAATCTTGACGCAGGCCTCGACCAGACCCTCGACCGAGGCGACCGACTTGTCGAGCATGGCCTGCTCGGACTTGTTCAGCTCGATCTCGATGATCCGCTCGACGCCGTTGGCGCCGATGACGATCGGCACGCCGATGTAGCGACCCTTGATGCCGTACTGGCCGTCGAGCAGGGCTGCCGCCGGCAGGACACGCTTCTTGTCCTTGAGGTAGCTCTCGGCCATGACGATCGCCGAAGCGGCGGGCGCGTAGAAGGCAGAGCCGGTCTTGAGCAGGTTCACGACCTCGGCGCCGCCGTCACGCGTGCGCTGGACGATCTCTTCCAGGCGATCCTTCTCGATCCAGCCGAGCTTGACCAGGTCGGTGAGCGGGATGCCGGCAACGGTCGAATAGCGGGTCAGCGGCACCATGGTGTCGCCATGGCCGCCGAGCACGAAGGCCGTCACGTCCTCGACGGAGACCTTGAACTCTTCGGCCAGGAAATAACGGAAGCGGGCCGAGTCGAGCACGCCGGCCATGCCAACCACCTTGTTCGCCGGCAGGCCGGAGAACTTCTGCAGCGCCCACACCATCGCGTCGAGCGGGTTGGTGATGCAGATGACGAAGGCGTTCGGGGCGTACTTCTTCAGGCCGGCGCCGACCTGCTCCATGACCTGGAGATTGATGCCGAGAAGATCGTCGCGGCTCATGCCCGGCTTGCGCGGCACGCCTGCGGTGACGATGACGACGTCGGCGTCCTGGATGGCAGCGTAGGAGGACGCGCCCGAAAGGCTGGCGTCAAAACCCTCCACCGGAGCGGCTTCGGCGATATCGAGTGCTTTGCCCTGGGGAACGCCGTCAGCGATGTCGAAGAGGACGATGTCGCCCAGTTCCTTGATGCCGGCGAGAAGGGCGAGCGTGCCGCCAATCTGACCGGAACCGATCAAAGCAATCTTGGCTCGTGCCATGTGCAGGTCTCCCGATGGAGGTTTACCTAAACGTAATGCGACAGCTTGACTCTGTCGGAACGCGGGTGGTCTAACCCCATTGCGCGCCCGGTGCAAGTCGTCGCAGCACCTGACGTGGCGGCAATCCGCCAATTCGGGCAGCACCTTACGTAAAGGTCATGTCTCTACGATGAAACCCCGATGCGGCTTGGCAAGATATTCTTCCGACCGCATTTCGGTGAGCCGCGACGCCGTGCGCGCGAATTCGAAAGCCTCCAGACCGCTGTCGGCGGTGTAGAGCCGCTCCGGCTCAGCATCGGCCGAGACGACGATCTTGACCGCGCCGTCATAGAGCGCGTCGATCAGCGTGATGAAACGCTTGGCCTCGTTGCGGCGCGCCTCGCCCATCACCGGGATGTGATCGATCAGCACCGTGTGGAAGGCATGCGCGATGGCGAGATAGTCGCTGGCGCCGAGAGGCTTGGCGCAGAGATCGGCGAAGCTGAAACGGGCGACGCCATCGACCGCCTGCGGCACCACCACATCGCGCCCGAGCACCTCGAGCGTGATCGGCTCGCCCGATGACGTTGACGTCAGGCGGAGCCATGCGGCGTCCATGGCCGCGTCCGAATCGGGACCGAGCGGGCTCAGATAGACCGGCGCGCGCGAGGTCTTCTCATGCCGGTAATCGGTCCGCGCCGCGAGGCGGACCACCTCCACCCGCTCCTTCAGCAGCTGAATGAAGGGCAGGAACAGGGTGCGGTTGAGGCCGCCCGCATAGAGATCGTCCGGCGCGACGTTCGAGGTCGCGACCAGAACGACGCCGCGGGAGAACAGCCGCGTGAACAGGCGGCCGAGGATCATCGCGTCGGCGATGTTGGTGACGGTAAATTCGTCGAAGCAGAGCAGCTGCGTCTCCGCCGCGATCTCGTCGGCGACCGGCGGGATCGGATCCTCGCCGGAGACGGTGCCGGCCTTGATCGCCTCGCGCATCCGGAAGATGCGGGCATGCACGTCGGCCATGAAGTCGTTGAAATGGGCCCGGCGCTTGCGCTGCGGCGCGGCGCGCTCGAAGAACAGGTCCATCAGCATGGTCTTGCCGCGACCGACATCGCCATGGATGTAGAGGCCGCGGATCTCCGGCGTCACCGCCTCGCGCTTGCCGAACAGCCAGCCGAGCGCGCTCGACTTGCGGGCGAGCCGGCGTTCCGCCAGGCGGGCATTGAGGGCGTCGAACCTGGCGACCAGCGCCTGCTGCGCCGGATCTTCCTCGATCTCGCCCGCGGCGAGGCGTTCGCGATAGGCATCCGCGACGCGGGATACGACCGGCAGACCCTGGCTCACCCGAACACCCCTACCCCGTCCTCGACCGAGGCCGGGCTGCATCCATCAGCGATAGAACGAAACGGCGCCGCCGCTGTTGAGCTGGCCGTTGAACTGCGTCTTGCCGGACGAGGTGAGGCTGGCCACCGAAACGCCGTTGGCTCCCGCCAGCACGACCTGCGAGCCGTTGAGGCTCCAGGCCGAGATCGACTTCAGCGTCGCCGACTGGCAGCCGCGCGTCGAAGCGCGATAGCCGCCGGTCCAGCTGGTCAGCGTCATGAACAGCTGGCAGCTCTCGCCGCCCGACTGCAGGGTCCAGCCGCCAAGCAGGTCGGTGCGGCCGATTTCGGCGCCGGAGGCGGTCGAAACCGGCGGCGGGGCCGACGGGGTGGATTCGATCGGCGTCGCGCCCGGCAGCGTGCCCTGCTCGGCCATCGGCGCGGTCTGCGCGTTGGGGTCGACCGGCGGCGGCGGCAGCGTATTGCGGGTCACCGGCGCCGAGGCGACCGGCGGCAGCGTGTCGCTTTCGACCGGCTTGGCCGAACGCTCCATCGGCCCCAGGCCGATGGCCCCGAACGAGCCGCAGCCGCTCAAGGCGGCCGCCATCAGGGCGACCAGGCCGATCGGCGCGAGACGTCGGGACATAAGCTTCTCCATCATCGAAATCCTCGGTGCCGCATCAGCATACGCACACAATCGAGCCGCTTTGAGGCAGGCGGAAAAACACCATTCCGCACGCCAAACCGCATCGGCGGCCGCACCAAAGGCACGGACCGGTCGATCTGGACGGGAGGAAAATGACGGGAGATCACTCGATATTCCGCAGCCTATCTTACTTGGCGCAATACGGCATATCGCCGGGCGCGACAAGTCTCGTTAACACCCCGTTAACGAAGAAAGCGCGACGTGTTGCGATTGCGCCTATTCCGGCCGGTGACAGACGGCTTCGATGTTGTGGCCGTCCGGATCGAGAACGAAGGCGCCGTAGTAATTGGCGTGGTAGTGCGGCCGGATGCCGGGCCCGCCATTGTCGGTGCCGCCCGCCGCCATCGCCGCCGCATAGAACGCGTCGACGGCCGCCCGGCTCGGCGCGACGAGCGCGATATGGACATGCGGCTCGGTGCGGGCGCCGCCGCTCAGCCAGATCTCCGGCTTGCCGGCAGCGCCATAGCCGACGACGTCGCCATAGCCGGTGAGCTCGCCCGGCACCCGCATCTGCTCGCTGACGCCGAGCGGCGCGAAAGCCGCGCTGTAGAAGGCAATGGCGCGATCGAGGTCGCTGACCGTGATGCCGATGTGATCCAGAACGCCCATGCTGCCCCCTATGCTGCCCCCGCATGCTCCCAGCCGCCACGGCGGTCTGCCATGTCATAAGCCTGTCGCGCGACGACCGTAGCGCTTCTTCCGTTCCTCACTCCAGGAGAATTGCACGTGAAGAAGACCCTCGCCGCCGCGGCGTTCGCCCTCGCCTCCCTGACCGCCCTACCGGCCCTCGCCGACAACGTCCTGTCGTTCAAGCAGTCGGACAAGGCCCCGGACGAGATCAACACGGTCATCGAGATCCCGGCCGGCAGCTTCACCAAGTACGAGACCGACGTCGACACCGGCTTCATCGTCGTCGACCGCTTCCAGTCGATGCCGGTCGTCTATCCGGCCAATTACGGCTCGATCACCCGCACCAGCGCCGAGGACGGCGATCCGCTCGACGTCATCGTCTATACCCGCGCGCCGCTGCATCCGGGCGTCATCATCAAGGTCCGCCCGATCGGCGTGCTGAAGATGATCGACGGCGGCGACATCGACGACAAGATCGTCGCGGTTCCCGTCTCCAAGGTCGACCCGACCTATGACGGTATCCAGACCCTCGCCGACCTGCCGAAGATCGAGCAGGATCGGCTGACGTCGTTCTTCCGCGTCTACAAGCAGCTGCCGGAAGGCAGCAAGGTCATCGAACTCAAGGGCTTCGACAGCCCGGAAGCGGCGAAGGGCCTGATCCGCGCCGCGATGGAGCGCTACGGCAAGTAAGCCGTCGGCCCGCGGTCGTCCTCGCCCGCGAAAACGGAGCGGCGGTCGCATGGCCGCCGCCCCGCTGCGCGCGAACGAAAGCCTGCCGGACCGCGCAGCCGCGCCGCCCGGCGGAAAATCAGTGCGTCGTCGAACCGATCTCGAGCGACAGGCCGAGTTCGGCCGCCTTCTGGCGGATCTGCTCCTCGGGCCGGTGCATCGCCGTCGCGATCAGCTCGGCCGGAACATGTTCCACGGCGAGCTCGCGCAGCCGATCGATCGCCTCGATCGTCCAGGTCGCTTCGAGATCCTGCTTGATGGTCATGGTCGTCTCCTTCCGAAAACGCGATCGGTCCGGGCAAACGAAAACGGCGCGGAAGGGTTCCGCGCCGTTCTGCTGAAAGAAAGGGCAGCGCCGGTCAGACGCGGCGCTCGACCATCATCTTCTTGATCTCGGCGATCGCCTTGGCCGGGTTCAGGCCCTTCGGGCAGGTCTGCGCGCAGTTCATGATGGTGTGGCAGCGATAGAGGCGGAAGGGATCTTCCAGATTGTCGAGCCGCTCGCCGGTCGCCTCGTCGCGGCTGTCGATCAGCCAGCGATAGGCCTGCAGCAGCACGGCCGGGCCGAGATAGCGGTCGCCGTTCCACCAGTAGCTCGGGCAGGAGGTCGAGCAGCAGGCGCAGAGAATGCACTCGTAGAGGCCGTCGAGCTTCTCGCGGTCGGCATGGCTCTGCAGCCATTCCTTCTGCGGCTCCGGCGTCGCCGTCTTCAGCCAGGGCTCGATCGAGCGGTGCTGGGCGTAGAAATTGGTCAGGTCGGGGACGAGGTCCTTGACCACTTCCATGTGCGGCAGCGGGTAGATCGCGACCGGGCCCTTCACCTCGTCGATGCCCTTGGTGCAGGCGAGCGTGTTCGAGCCGTCGATGTTCATCGCGCAGGAACCGCAGATGCCTTCGCGGCAGGAGCGGCGGAAGGTCAGCGTCGGGTCGATCTCGTTCTTGATCTTGATGAGCGCGTCGAGAACCATCGGGCCGCAATCGTCGAGATCGACGAAGTAGGTGTCGACATGCGGGTTCTTGCCGTCGTCCGGGCTCCAGCGATAGACGCGGAACTCGCGCACATTGTTGGCGCCGGCCGGGCGGTCCCAGACCTTGCCTTCAGTCAGCTTCGAGTTCTTCGGAAGGGTCAGCTGGACCATAGTGAGCGTCCTCGGGCGTAAGATTCGTTCAGCGGCGGTCCTTGCGGACCATGAGTTTCAAACCGGACCAGGTGGCGTCGATCGCCGCGACCTTGATGTCGACGAGATCGAGGCGGAGCGCGGCGTCGCGCACGACATCCTCGGTCACGTCGGTCGCGACCTTCGACGCCTTCTTCGGCCACGACACCCAGATCATGCCGTCGCGCCGGATGGCGTCCTGCAGCCGCGACAGGCCGGTCTCGACCTCGGCGCGGCTCTTCGTAAAGGCGTGGACCGCGTCGAGCGCGCGATCCGGACCGAGCGGCGCCGCCCAGCCTTCCGTGCGCACGACCTGGCCGAAGGCGACGCTGTCGGCCAGCGCCTCCAGCTCCGTCGGCAGCGCGACGAAGGCCACGTCCATGCCGGCCCTAAAGCCGAGCTTTTCGGGAAGCGTGCGCCCCGAATAGCCGGCCGAAGGAAGCGTGGCTGCGGCCATCATCCGCCCTTAGTACACGCGAGCCTTCGGCTCGATATAGGCGATGTCGTTCGACATCGTGTAGGTGTGCACCGGCCGGTCGTCGAGCTTCACCGTCTTGTTCTCGGTGTCGATGAAGGCGAGCGAGTGCTTCATCCAGTTCACGTCGTCGCGCTCGGAATAATCCTCGCGGGCGTGGGCGCCGCGCGATTCCTTGCGGTTCTGCGCCGAGTCCATGGTGACGACGGCCTGGACGATCAGGTTCTCGAATTCGAGCGTCTCGACCAAGTCCGAGTTCCAGATCAGCGAACGGTCGGTGACCTTGACGTCGTCCGAGTTCTTCCAGACCTGGTGGATCAGCTCGTGGCCCTCGTCGAGCACTTCGCCGGTGCGGAACACGGCGCAATTCGACTGCATCACCTTCTGCATCTTCAGCCGCATCTCGGCCGTCGAGGTCGAGCCATTGGCGTAGCGCAGGCGGTCGAGGCGAGCGATCGCGTCCTCGCCGGCACCCTTGGCCAGTTCCTTCTGCGCCTGGTTCGGCTGCACGGTCTCGACGCAACGCAGCGCCGCGGCGCGGCCGAACACGACGAGGTCGGTCAGCGAGTTGGAACCGAGGCGGTTGGCGCCGTGCACCGAGACGCAGGCGGCCTCGCCGACGGCCATCAGGCCCGGCACGACCTGGTCCGGATCGCCGCCGACCTTGTTCAGCACCTCGCCGTGATAGTTCGTCGGGATGCCGCCCATGTTGTAGTGGACGGTCGGCAGGACCGGGATCGGCTCCTTGGTCAGGTCGACGCCGGCGAAGATCTTGGCGCTCTCGGAAATGCCTGGCAGCCGCTCATGCAAGAGCGCCGGATCGAGATGGTCGAGATGCAGGTGGATGTGGTCCTTCGCCTTGCCGACGCCGCGACCCTCGCGGATCTCCATCGTCATGGCGCGCGAGACGACGTCGCGCGAGGCCAGGTCCTTGGCCGAGGGGGCATAGCGCTCCATGAAGCGCTCGCCTTCCGAATTGGTCAGGTAGCCGCCCTCGCCGCGCGCGCCCTCGGTGATCAGGCAGCCCGCGCCATAGATGCCGGTCGGGTGGAACTGCACGAATTCCATGTCCTGCAGCGGCAGGCCGGCGCGCAGCACCATGCCGCCGCCGTCGCCGGTGCAGGTATGGGCCGAGGTGGCGGAGAAATAGGCGCGGCCATAGCCGCCCGTGGCGAGGATGGTCTTGGCGGCGCGGAAGCGGTGCAGCGTGCCGTCTTCAAGGCAGAGCGCCACGACGCCGCGGCAGGCGCCATCCTCCATGATCAGGTCAATGGCGAAGTATTCGATGAAGAACTCGGCCGAATGGCGCAGCGACTGGCCATAGAGCGTGTGCAGGATGGCGTGGCCGGTGCGGTCGGCGGCGGCGCAGGTGCGCTGGGCGATGCCCTTGCCGAAGTTCGTGGTCATGCCGCCGAAAGGCCGCTGGTAGATCTTGCCCTCTTCGGTGCGCGAGAACGGCACGCCGAAATGCTCGAGCTCATAGACGGCGGCGGGGGCGTTGCGGACGAGATATTCGATCGCGTCCTGGTCGCCGAGCCAGTCCGACCCCTTGACGGTGTCGTACATGTGGAAGCGCCAGTCGTCCTCGCCCATGTTGCCGAGCGCCGCAGAGATGCCGCCCTGGGCGGCGACCGTATGCGAGCGGGTCGGGAACACCTTGGTGATGCAGGCGGTCTTCAGGCCGGCCTCGCTGGCGCCGAGCGTGGCGCGGAGGCCCGCGCCGCCGGCGCCGACGACGACGACGTCGAAGGTGTGGTCGACAAACGAATAGGCGCGGCCGTTGACGGACACGCTGGCGTTGGCTTCAGCCATGGCTTCAGCCTCCGAAGCTGATCTTGAGAAGGGCGAGGATGGCCGCCGCGCCGACGGCGACCGAGAAGAAGGTGTTGGCGAGGACGGCGATGATCTTCAGGCCGCCATGCACATAGTCCTCGATGATGGCCTGCATGCCGAGCTTCATATGCCAGACGCCGGTGCCGATCATCAGGATCATGATCAGCGCGACGAACGGATTGGCGAGCGCCGCGACGACTTCCGGATAGGGCTTGCCGGCGAGGACGATGACCAGGATGACGAAGATCACGGTGAGGATGGCGAGCGCCGCGCCGGTGAGGCGCTGGTGCCAGAAATGATCCGTGCCGTCCTTGGCGGAACCGAGCCCGCGAACGCGGCCGAGCGGTGTACGCATCTTGATGCCCCTCAGCGAATGACCAGCGCCACGATCCAGATCAGGATCGTCAGCGCCACCGAGCCGATGATGTTGGCCCAGGCGAGATTGTCGCGCGCCGGCTTGGTGAAGCCGGCTCCGACGTCCCAGACGAAATGACGAAGACCGCCGAGCAGGTGATGGATCAGCGCCCAGGTGTAGCCGAACAGGACCAGGAGCCCGATCCAGGAGCCGAAGACCCAGGAGACCACCGAGAAGGGACCGGGACCGGCCGCCGCCGCGATCACCCACCACGCGAGGAGAAGCGTGCCGAAATACAGGGCGCCGCCGGTGACGCGATGCAGGATCGACATCGTCATCGTGATCGGCCAGCGATAGACTTGAAGGTGCGGGGAGAGCGGTCGGCCCGTCTTCGCCTCGGCATTCGACATTGCGTTCATCCTCAATCGCTTACGTAAACGTAAGCATTTAGGGTAGAGAGATTGGACCGGTTCTAACCCCATTGTGCGACGCGGTCAAAACGGTCTTTTGCATGACGCTGGGTGAGGCGGCGCGCTTTTTTCGGGCGCCGTGCGGCACGATTGCCATCATGCCCCATTTTGGCAATCCTACGGAAGCGTTCTATCGGTCGCCGCGATCGAACCGGCGACCGCCGGGCGGGAAGCCGGCCCGGGCGGCAGCAACCAGGAGAAACCGATGACGCGCCATCTGATTTCTACCGGATCCCCCTTCGAGAAGGCCGCCGGCTATTCCCGCGCCGTGGCCCAGGGCCCCTGGTGTTTCGTCGCCGGCACGACCGGCTACGACTATTCCAGCATGACGATGCCCGACAGCGTCGCCGAGCAGACCGAAAACGCCATGGCGACCATCGCCGCGGCGCTGGAGGAAGCCGGCTTCTCGATGCGCGACGTCGTGCGCGTGCATTATCATGTCACCGACCCGTCCTTCGCCGACGCGGTGTTCCTCGTCGTCGGCGCGCATTTCCGCGATATCCGGCCGGCAGCGACGATGACCGTGTGCGGCCTGATTCGCCCGGAGATGAAGGTCGAGATCGAGGTCACGGCCCTGAAGGTCTGATTCCCGGCCGGCCGCTGCCGGGCCGACTGGCCCGATCCCGGGACGCCGGGACCGGCCTTCGCTTGCCCTCGCGGCCGCGAGACGTGCGGTTCGGCTTGCATCAAGGCTTTCGCGCCGCTATCGCTCGCTCGCAACGACCCCGCCCGCAGACCCGCTCGACAAGAGAACCCGCGACATGACCACCTACAAGCTCCTTCTCCTTCCCGGTGACGGCATCGGCACCGAAATCATGGCCGAAGTGAAGACGGTCATCGACTGGTTCGGCAAACGGGGCGTCGCGTCGTTCGAGAGCGAGCAGGACCTGGCCGGCGGCGCTGCCTATGACGCGCACGGCAAGGCGATCTCCGAAGCGACGATGAAGCTGGCGCAGGAATCCGACGCCGTGATCTTCGGCGCGGTCGGCGGCCCGAAGTGGGACAGCGTCCCCTACGACGTCCGTCCGGAGGCGGCGCTGCTGCGCCTGCGCAAGGATCTGGAGCTGTTCGCCAACCTGCGCCCGGCGATCTGCTACCCCGCGCTCGCCGACGCCTCGTCGCTGAAGCGCGAGCTGGTCGAAGGCCTCGACATCCTGATCGTGCGCGAGCTGACCGGCGGCGTCTATTTCGGTTCGCCGAAGGAGATCGTCACGCTGGAGAACGGCCAGAAGCGCGCCGTCGACACCCAGCTCTACACGACCTCCGAGATCGAGCGCATCGCCCGCGTCGCCTTCGACCTCGCCAAGACCCGTTCGAGCCGCGTCGCCTCGGCCGAGAAGCGCAACGTCATGAAGTCGGGCGTACTCTGGAACCAGGTCGTCACCAAGGTCGGCAAGGAAGAGTATCCTGATGTCGCGCTCGAGCATGTGCTCGCCGACAATTGCGCCATGCAGCTCGTCCGCCGGCCGAAGCAGTATGACGTCATCGTCTGCGACAACCTGTTCGGCGACATCCTTTCCGACGTCGCGGCGATGCTGACCGGCTCGCTCGGCATGCTGCCGTCGGCCGCCCTCGGCGCCCCCGACGCGGTGACCGGCCGCCGCAAGTCGATGTACGAGCCCGTGCACGGCTCGGCTCCCGACATCGCCGGCAAGGGCATCTCCAACCCGATCGCCATGATCGCGTCCTTCGCGATGGCGCTGCGCTACTCCTTCGGCCTGGTCGAGGAAGCCGACCTGCTCGACCGCGCCATTTCGAGCGTGCTGAGCAAGGGTCTGCGCACCGGCGACATCTATACCGAGGGCACGCAGAAGGTCGGCACCAAGGAGATGGGCGCGGCCATCCTCAAGGAGCTCGACCTCCTTTCGGCCTGAGAATGACGCGTTTCGCGGCTGAATCTTTTTGCCGGGCCCTGACTGGTCAAGGCCCGGTGATCTCTGTATAAGGCCGCATTCAGATTGGATTGCTATGCCCAGCCGGGCGGCGCGCCGCCGGTTCGACGGCATATGACGAAGGAAGAGTAAAATGGCAGTTCCGAAGCGAAAGACGTCGCCGTCGAAGCGCAACATGCGCCGTTCGCACGACGCCCTGGCCCAGCCGACCTACACCGAGGACAAGAACTCGGGCGAGCTGCGCCGTCCGCACCACATCGACCTGAAGACCGGCATGTATCGCGGTCGCCAGATCCTGACGCCGAAGAGCGAAGGCTGATTTCGGGGGCGCACACGCCGCGCGCCAGGCGGAGTTTTCCGCCCCGGATCGACGTTCAAGGGCCGGCGCCGCGCCGGCCCTTTTCTTTTGCGCGATTTGCTGCTGTTGTCGCCACCGAACGGAGAGACCCCTCGCGGATCCGACGGCGCAATAGATCCGGCTGGTGCCGGGTCCGGCCCGCGATATCGAGACGTCTCGTGCAAAGGAATGCCCGCAGTGGAAAACGAGGTGAACGGCGGCATGGCGATCCATGAATCGCGTCACCAGGGATCCGATCGGACGGCGGCCATTCTCTCGACGATCGGCGAAGTCGTCTATCGCTGGTCGCAGGCCGACGACCGCATCGAATGGAACGGCGACGCCGCCGCCCTGTTCGGCCTCGCCTCGCCCGAATCGGTCGCGACCGGCGCCGCCTTCTCCGAGCTCGTCGAGGAACCGGGCCAGCTCGCGCGCCAGGAAGCTCTGGCCGGCACCGACACCGGCGACGGCGTACCCTATCAGATCGAGTATGCCCTGCGGCCGAAGGGCGCCAGGGGCCCGATCCTCTGGGTCGAGGATACCGGCCGCTGGTATGCCGATGGCGGCCGCGAGGCGGTGCGCGCCGAAGGGGTGCTGCGCGTCATCAACGAGCGCCACGCCCGCGAGCAACGCCTCGCCTTCCTGTCGCGCCATGACGACGTCACCGGCCTCTACAACCGCTCCTACCTGCTCGACCTGCTCGACGAGACGATCACGAGCACGCGAAAGCTCGACACGGCGGCGGCCTTCCTCGTCATCGCCATCGACGATTTCCACCTGATCAACGACGCCTATGGCTATCGCATCGGCGACCGCGTGCTCGCGGCGGTGGCGCGGCGCATACGCGGCCGCCTGCGCGACGGCGACGCCATCGGCCGCTTCTCCGGCCACAAGCTCGGCCTGATCCTGATGAACTGCGACGAGCACGAGATGCCGTTCGCGGCCGAACGGTTCCTCGCCGCCATCCGCGACGACGTCGTCGCCACGCCCGACGGCGCCGCCTCGGTCACCATCTCGATCGGCGGCGTCTCGCTGCCCCGCCACGCGCAGACGCCGGACGAGGCGATCGAGCGCGCGCAGGAGAGCCTAGGCTTCGCGCGCGATACCGGCCGCGGCCGCTTCTTCGCCTACGCCCCCTCGGCCGAGCGGGAGGCCGAGCGCCAGTCCAACATCGCGCTGTCGCAGCAACTGATCGGCGCTCTGTCGGAACAGCGCGTGCGCCTCGCCTTCCAGCCCGTGGTCGACATCCACACCCGCAAGGTCGGCTTCCACGAGGCGCTGCTGCGGCTGGCGCATCCCGATGGCACCATCGTCTCGGCCGGCCAGGTCGTACCGCTCGCCGAGCGCCTCGGCCTGTCGCGCCTGTTCGACCTCGCCGTGCTCGACCAGGTGCTGGAGACGCTGATCCGCCATCCCGACGCGCATCTGTCGATGAACGTCTCGCCGGAAACCGCGGCCGGACCTGACTGGCTGGCGAAGTTCGCCCACACGCTCGACCAGCGCCCCGATCTCGGCCAGCGCCTGATCGTCGAGATCACCGAGACGAGCGCCATCCGCAGCCTCGACGACACCGCCTATTTCGTCTCGACAATCCACGATCTCGGCGCCCGCCTCGCCATCGACGATTTCGGCGCCGGCTTCACCTCGTTCCGCAATCTGCGGGAGCTCCGGGTCGACATCGTCAAGATCGACGGCAGCTTCATCGCCACCCTGCCCAGGAGTCGCGACGACCAGATCTTCGTGCGCAGGCTGGTGGAGCTCGCGCATGATCTCGGCATCGAGACCGTGGCGGAATGGGTGCAGGACGAGGAAACGGCGGCGATGCTGGCGGAATGGGGCGTCAGCCGCATCCAGGGCCATCTCTGCGGCGCCGCCAGCCTCGAGCTGCCGTGGAAATGACGCGGTAGCTTTCGGCGAAGCGAAGGCCCTCACCCCAACCCTCTCCCGCAAGCGGGCGAGGGCTTTTCGCCGGAGTGGCTCCGACGCCCGTGCGAGCACGAAGCGCGCCCTCTACCGCTTGCGGGAGAGGGTTGGGATGAGGGTATTCTTTAACCGCCCTGCCCCGCGAAGCGGTTCATGCCCTCGGCGAGCTTGATGTCGAACGACGTCACCCCGTCGACGACATGCGTCGCCAGCGTCACCGTGACGGTGCGGTAGACGTTGCTCCATTCCGGGTGATGGTTCATCCGCTCCGCCAGCAGGGCCGAGCGCGTCATGAACGCGAACGCCTCCTGGAAATCGCCGAAGGTGAATACCTTGGTGATGGCGTCGCGGCCCTCGACCGAGGTCCAGCCATCGAGCTTCGCCAGCGCCGCCTGGCGCTCGGCCGGTTCCAGCTTCTCGATCATGGCCGTGTTTCCACCAGTTCGGCGAGCGGGTAGGCCTGCTCGACGATGTAGGGACCACCGCCCTTCGACGCCTTCGACGAGAACAGCACGAAGCGTGTCACGTGAAACGCCGCCGAGAGCAGCCCGCCGCGCACGGCGAGATAGGCGGCGACGTCGCGATGCGGGGTGTTGCGCAATCGGGCGAGCGTCACATGCGGCGTGTATTTGCGGCCCTCCGGCGGCAGGCCGATCCGCTGCAGGATCCGCTCGTGCTCGGCCTGCAATTCGCTCAGCGCGCGCGAGGGCGCGATGCGGGCCACGATCGAATGCGGCTTGGCATTGCCGAACGAATCGAGGCTGGAGAACTGCAGGTCGAGCTCGTTCCGCCGCACGCGCGCCAGCGCGTCGGCGACCTCGTCGGCGGTGCGATCGTCGATGTCGCCGATGAAGCGCAGCGTGACGTGGAAGTTCTCCGCGTCGATCCAACGCGCGCCGGGAATGCCGCCGCGCAGGAGCGAGAGCCGTTGGGCAATGTCGGCCGGAATCTCGAGACCGGTGAACAGGCGCGGCATGATCGCCCTCCTCTATCGGTGGGACGGAAGATCAGGTTCGCGGTTTGCCGGGCGGCTGTAAAGCCCTTTCCCCAGGCACCGGCCGCCCGCCTCAGGGGCAGGGATTGCCGCGCCACTGGTGGACGGCATCGATCCGCGCCTCGATTTCGGGCGTGATCGCGACGTCGGCGGCGGCGATGTCGACCTTGAGTTGCTCCATCGTCGTGGCGCCGATGATGTTCGAGGTGACGAAGCAGCGGCTGGTGGCGAAGGCGTTTGCGAGCGTCGCCGGATCCATGCCGAAATCGCGCGCGATCGCCAGATAGGCGTCGATCGCCTCTTCGGCGCCGGGCGTTTCATAGCGGTCGCCACGCTTGAACAGCGTCGTGCGCGCGCCGGCGGGGCGGGCGCCCTTCTGGTACTTGCCGGACAGGTAGCCCTGCGCCAGCGGCGAATAGACCAGGAGCCCCACCTGCTCGCGCATCGCGACCTCGGCGAGGTTCACCTCGAAGGTGCGGTTCAGGAGGTTGTAGGCGTTCTGGATCGAGACGACGCGCGGTCCCTTGCCGGCTTCCGAGGCTGCGACAAATCGCGTCGTGCCCCAGGCGGTCTCGTTCGACAGGCCAACATGGCGGACCTTGCCTTCCTGGACCAGTTCGCCGAGCGCCGCCAGCGTCTCCTCGATCGGCACCTCGTCGGCGGCCGGCTCGGGATGGCGGTAGACGGTCGGATTGGAGCCCCACTGCGTGACGTGGCGGTCGGGCGAATGCAACTGGTAGAGGTCGATATAGTCCGTCTGCAGTCGCTTCAGGCTCTTTTCGATCGCGTCGCGGATATGGGCGCGAGAAAGAGTCGGCTTGGCGCCGTCGCGGAACCAGGTGAGGCCGTTGCGGCCGACCACCTTGGAGGCGAGGATGACCTTGTCGCGGTTGCCGCGCGCCTTCATCCAGTTGCCGATGATCCGCTCGGTCGAGCCCTGCGTCTCCGGCTTCGGCGGGATCGAATAGAGTTCGGCGGTGTCGAGGAAATTGACGCCCTGCTCGAAGGCGTAGTCCATCTGCTCGTGGCCCTCGGCCTCGGTGTTCTGCTGGCCCCAGGTCATGGTGCCGAGGCAGATGGAGGACACGCTGAGATCGGTCCGTCCGAGCGAACGATATTCCATGGCGAAAAGCTCCGAGAATTTTGGGCGCGGCGAGGCCGGAAGCGGATTGGCAGGCGTGCGGAGGCCCGGTCAGCGCCGGGCTTGCGCGACCAGATCCTCCACGGCGGGAAGGATTTTCTCGACGATGACCGCGACACCGGCCGCGTTCGGATGCATTCCGTCGGCCTGCAGCAGGGCCTGTTCGGCCGCGACGCCGTCGAGGAAGAACGGATATAGCATCGCGCCGTGCTTCGCGGCCAGATCCGGATAGAGGCCGTCGAAACGTTTGGCGTAGTCGGGGCCGAGATTGGGCGCGGCGCGCATGCCGGCGAGCAGGACAGGCAGCTTGCGCGCGCCAAGCCGGGTCAGGATGGCGTCGAGCGCCTGCTGCGGCACCGAGGGATCGAGCCCGCGCAGCATGTCGTTTGCGCCGAGCTCGACCAGAACCGCCTGCGCATCCGGCCCGACCGACCAGTCGAGCCGCGCCAGACCGCCGCCTGCCGTATCGCCGGAAACGCCCGCATTGACGACGGCGACGTCCAGGCCCCTGGCGGTCAGCGCCTTCTGCAACTGGTCGGTGAAGCCCTCACCGGGGCCGAGGCCATAGCCGGCGGAGAGGCTGTCGCCCAGCACGACCAGGCGGAGCGGGTCGGCCCTGGCGGCGCCGGCGGAAACGGCGGCCACGGCGAACAGAACGGCCAGCGCCCAATTCTTCATCATGTACAGGTCTTTATCCTCCGAACCGAGCCACCATATTGAGCCGAACGCGCCGCGATCGGCAGGACGCTGGCGTTCGACGGCTTCCGCCGAGCGACGAGCCTGCCCGTCGCACGATATAGGGTTCGCGCGCGTGGTGGATACAGTCCCGAACAGTTCCGATGCCGTCATCCGGCTCTCATCGGTCGAATTGGCGCTCGGCGTCGGGGCCGCGCGGGTCCATATTCTCCGCAATATTTCGCTGACGATCGACGGCGGCGAAAGTGTCGCACTGGTCGGTCCGTCCGGCTCCGGCAAGTCGACGCTGCTGATGACGATGGCCGGGCTCGAGCGCGTCGACAAGGGCAGCGTGCGCGTCGCCGGCACCGACCTCGCCTCGCTGAACGAGGACGGCCTGGCGCGTTTCCGCGGCCGCAATGTCGGCATCATCTTCCAGTCGTTCCACCTCATCCCCAACATGACGGCGCTGGAGAACGTCGCCGTGCCGCTGGAACTCGCCGGCCGCCGCGACGCGTTTTCGCGCGCCGAGGAAGAACTGAAGCTGGTCGGCCTCGGCCACCGGATGAACCACTATCCTTCCGCCCTCTCCGGCGGCGAGCAGCAGCGCGTGGCGATCGCCCGCGCCCTCGTCGCCGAGCCGGCGATCCTGTTCGCCGACGAGCCGACCGGCAATCTCGACGAGGCGACCGGCCGCGAGATCGCCGACCTCCTGTTCCAGACCTGCGCCGAGCGCGGCACCACGCTGGTGCTGGTCACGCACGACAATGCGCTCGCCGGCCGCTGCGACCGCATGATCCGCATCCATTCCGGCGTGGTCGACCCGCGCCAGGCCAAGGCGAGCCCGCTCAGGAGCGCGGCGGAATGACGGCATCGAACCTGCCGCTCCCCTTCCGCTTCGCGCTGCGCGAACTGCGCGGCGGCCTGCGCGGCTTCGTCGTCTTCCTCGCCTGCATCGCGCTCGGCGTCGCCGCGATCGCCGCCGTCGGCTCGGTGTCGCGCGCCATGACCGACGGCCTCGCCCGCGAGGGTCAGGCCATTCTCGGCGGCGACGTCGCCTTCACGCTGGTACAGCGCCAGGCGACGGCAGAGGAGCGCCAGTATCTCGAAAAGCACGGCATGGTCTCGGAGGTCGCGACCCTGCGCGGCATGGCCCGGCTCGCCGACGGCTCCGACCAGACGCTGGTCGAGATCAAGGCGGTCGACAGCGCCTATCCGCTCTATGGCACGCTCAAGGCCGGCGAGGCGGTCGACGCCACCGCCGCGCTCAATGCCGGCAGCGCGCTGGCCGATCCCGAGTTGTTCACCCGCCTCGGCGTCAAGATCGGCGATACGGTGCAGGTCGGCGGGGCGAAGCTGACGCTGGCCGGCCAGATCGCCGACGAGCCCGACAAGCTCGCCACCGGCCTCGGCTTCGGGCCGCGGCTGCTGATCTCGAAGCCGACGCTCGAGACCACGGGCCTCGTCCAGCCCGGCAGCCTGGTGCAGTGGAGCTATCGGCTGCGGCTGCCGCACAAGGCGCCCGACAGCGCCGTCGTCGACCTCGTCGAGGCGGCCAACAAGGCGCTGCCGCAGGCCGGCTGGCAGGTGCGCAGCCGCGACGACGCCTCGCCGGGCCTGAAGCGCAACATCTCCCAGTTCGCGCAATATCTGACGCTGGTCGGCCTCGCCGCGCTGATCGTCGGCGGCGTCGGCGTCGCCAATGCCGTCGGCGCCTTCCTGGAGCTGAAGCGGCCGGTGATCGCCACCCTGCGCTCGCTCGGCGCCCCGGCGAGCCTCGTCACCCAGCTCTATCTCGCCCAGATCCTGATGATCGCGTTGCTCGGCGTCGTCATCGGCCTGGCAATAGGCGCGCTGGTGCCGGTGCTGGCGCTCCGCTTCCTGGCCGACGTGCTGCCGGTCGGCGCCCAGACGGGCTTCTATCCGGCCGCGCTCGGCTATGCCGCGCTCTATGGCCTGCTGACGGCGCTCACCTTCGCGCTGGTGCCGCTCGGCCGCGCCGGCGACATCGCGCCGACGGCGCTGTTCCGCGATGCGAGCGCCTTCGGCCGGGTGCGGCCGCGCCTCGTCTTCCTGGCGGCGGCGATCGGCTCGGCCGTCGTCCTCGCCGGGCTCGCCATCCTGCTCGCCTATGACCGCCGCATCGCGCTCTATTTCGTCGTCGGCGTCGCCGCCGCCTTCCTGCTGCTCCGGCTCGTCGCCTGGGCGGTGACGGCGATCGCCCGCCGCGCGCCGCGCGCCAATTCGACCGAATGGCGGCTCGCTGTCGGCAACATCCACCGCCCGGGCGCGCTGACCGGCTCGGTCGTGCTGTCGCTCGGGCTCGGCCTGACCGTTCTGGTGACGATCGCGCTGATCGATGGCAATTTGCACCGCCAGCTGACGCAATCCCTGCCCGACCGCGCGCCGAGCTTCTTCTTCCTCGACGTGCAGAATGCGGAGGCGCCCGCCTTCATGGATTTCCTCCAGAAGGAGATTCCCGAGGCGACGGTCGAAAGCGTGCCGATGCTGCGCGGCCGCATCATCGCGCTCAACCAGACGCCGGCGGAACAGGCGACGCCGACGCCTGAGGTCGCCTGGGTGCTGAAGGGCGATCGCGGCGTCACCTTCTCGGCCACCACGCCGAAGAATTCGCGCCTTTCCGCCGGCGAATGGTGGGCGCCCGACTATGCCGGCCCGCCGCTCGTCTCGATGGAGGCGGGCGTGGCGCGCGGGCTCGGGCTGAAGACCGGCGACACCATCACCGTCAACGTGCTCGGCCGCGAGATCACGGCGACCATCGCCAATCTGCGCGAGGTCGAGTGGGAAAGCCTGGCGATCAACTTCGTGATGGTGTTCTCGCCGTCGACCTCGCCGGGGCGCCCTATTCGGTGCTCGCCACCCTCGCCCATCCCGGCCCCGCCGACCCGGCGGCCGAGGCGAAGCTGATGCGCGACGCCGGCGCGCAGTTTCCCTCCGTGACGGCGATCCGGGTCCGCGAGGCGCTCGACCGCATCTCGTCGATCCTCGACCAGCTGATGCTGGCGATCCGCGTCGCCTCGTCGATCGCGCTCGCCGCCTCGGTGCTGGTGCTCGCCGGGGCGCTCGCCGCCGGCCACCGGCAGCGGCTCTATGATGCGGTGATCCTGAAGACGCTGGGTGCGACGCGCGGCCAGCTGCTGAAGGCGTTCGGGCTGGAATACGGCCTGCTCGGGCTGGCGACGGCGGTCTTCGCCGTGCTCGCCGGCTCGATCGCCGCCTGGGGCGTCGTCGCCGGGGTGATGGGCCAGCCCTTCGCCGTCTTCCCGATGACGGCGCTCGCCGCCGCTTTCGTCGCCGTGGCGCTGACGATCGGCCTCGGCCTCGCCGGCACCTGGCGGCTCCTCGGACAGAAGGCGGCTCCCGTCCTTAGAAACCTGTAGGCGCAGAAGCCATCGTCCAGTACCATTGCGATAGTTGGGCCACGCGAGGTCCCGAATTCGTTCGGCGATCTCTTGCGGGGTGCGATCGGGGTGCCCATATCGCATGTGCACCCGAGGGCTTATCGCCCGGCGGAACCGAAAGGGTTTCTGACGCCGGATGATGGAAACGGGGGTTTCGCGGCGGAAAGTCCGCGGATTTTTTGGTTCGGAGAGGGAGCTCGATGGCAGATTTCGACAATCGCGTCTCACCGTTTGGCGCAGCGCGTGCCGAAACCGGTGTTATCGACCAGGGCCTGCGCAGCCACATGCTGCAGGTTTACAACTACATGGCGATCGGCCTGATGATCACCGGCGCAGCCGCGCTCGGTATCTTCAAGCTGGCCGTCACCAGCGACCCGGCGCAGGCCGTCGGCCAGATGCAGAACGGCCTGATGCTGACCAGCCTCGGCGCCGCGATCTACACCGGCCCGATCATGTGGGTGCTGGTGCTCGCGCCGGTCGCGCTCGTGTTCTGGCTGTCCTTCGGCATCCAGAAGATGTCGACGTCGACCGCCCAGCTCGTGTTCTGGGGCTATGCGGCGCTGATGGGCGTCTCGCTGTCGTCGATCTTCGCTGTCTACACGGCGCAGTCGATCACGCAGGTGTTCTTCATCACCGCCGCCACCTTCGGCGCGATGAGCCTCTATGGCTACACGACGAAGCGCGACCTGACCGGAATGGGCTCGTTCCTGTTCATGGGCCTGATCGGCATCATCATCGCCTCGATCGTCAACATCTTCATCGGATCGTCGGCGCTCGGCTTCGCGATCTCGGTCCTCGGCGTGCTGATCTTCGTGGGCCTCACCGCCTATGACACGCAGAAGATCAAGGAAATGTACTATGTCGGCGACGACGGCACCGTGGCCGGCCGCAAGGCGATCATGGGCGCGCTGACGCTGTACCTCGACTTCATCAACCTGTTCCTGATGCTGCTGCGCCTGTTCGGCGACCGCCGCTAAGGCGGGGCATCCAGCGGATAGCGAGGGCGCGGCCTAGGCCGCGCCCTTTTTTATTGCCGGCGCGCATTTTCGTTGCCAGCGCCCTTGCCGTCGCTATGGTCGCCCCGCTCAATGCGAGACAGCGCCATGCATGCCACGCCGGACCCCATCGAAATCCGCCCCGTCACCCTCGACGACCTCGCCGCCATCACGGCGATCTACGCGCATTCGGTGCTGCACGGCACGGCAAGCTTCGAGCTCGATCCGCCCGACCTCGACGAGATGCGGCGGCGCCACGACGCGCTGCTCGCCGGCGGCCATCCCTATCTGGTCGCGACCGAGAGCAACGAGCTGCTCGGCTATGCCTATGCCGGCCCCTATCGCGCCCGGCCTGCCTACCGCCACACGGTCGAGGATTCGATCTATCTGAGCCCGGCCGCGCAGGGGCGCGGCGTCGGCCGCCGCCTGCTGGCGGCGCTGATCGAGGCCGCGACGGAGGCCGGCTTCCGCCAGATGGTCGGCGTCATCGGCGATTCCGGCCACCAGGCGTCGATCCGCCTGCACCGGGCGCTCGGCTTCCGCCTCGTCGGCATCTTCGAGAATGTCGGCTGGAAGCATGGCCGCTGGATCGACAGCGTGCTGATGCAGCGCGCCCTCGGCGCCGGCAGCGACGCGCCGCCGGGCATCCCTTCTAGTGCCCCCGACCTTCAGATATAGCGAAGGGATATCAGATGAGAGGGAAGGTGCCGTGAAGCGCTTCGCCGCTGCGTTGGGGATTATGCTGGCGGGAGCGGGCAACGCCCATGCGTTCTGCTCCGAGCCATACGGCCGTTTTTCCGCTCCGAGTGCACCCGGCAGGTTCGACCGTCCCGATGTGCCCTACTGCCTCTCCAGCTATAAATGGTCAGGGAAGCATGAGTGCGATAGCTGGGAAATCGATAGCTACAAGCGCGAGGTCGAGGAATATATCGAAAAGCTGAACTCGTTTGTCAGCGAGGCCAATGCGTTGTCGCAGCAAGCCAGCCGGTTCGCGCGAGAGGCATATGACTATGCGCGATGCGAGGCCGACGAGATCTCCAATCAGCACCAATAGACCCGCCAAGCCGATCTAGGACGGCTCAGCCCTGGACGAGCTTCAGCTTCGTATCCAGCACCGCCAGCACCTGCCGCAGGTCGTGGCCGCGCTTCATGATGTAGCCGCCCGCCGCGATCACCGCATAGGCGCCCTGGCGGTTCCGCAGCTCCGGGTCCTTCACCACCTTGTAGAGCGGCATTTCGGATGAACGGCGGAAGATCGAGAACACCGCCTTGTCGCGCAGATGGTCGATCGCATAATCGCGCCATTCGCCGGCGGCGACCATGCGCCCATAGACGCGCAGGATCTCGTTCAGCTCCAGTCGGTTGAAAGCAATCAGGGGCGCGACCTTCGTCGCTTCCGGCGGTTTCAGCGTGACCAGCGTCGCGCTGCCGCCGGCCGACGCCTTCTCGTCACCTTCGCTCAATGGCGCCTCCTGTTACGAGCCGCTCCGTCATCGAAGCGTCATGATCGCTCCGATCGACACGACTGGCAAGGCTCGCGAACGATTCGGCCCGGAACGGCGGTCCGCCGGCATTCCGGAGCCGGCAAACGCGATTTCGCCGCAATCATCACGCCGCTTTGAAGTTAAGCCTAAAAATTCCTTTATTCCGCCCTTTTTCGGCCCGGCACCGGCCGCATTGGCCCGGCAATATCTCATCATCGCTTCGAACGGTCCGGCTTGGCCAAGGCTTCGGAATTTCTCAGCCCCCCAGCCCCCCGGGGTCCTCAGTCGAGCCGGACCACCTTCGAAGCAGACGTCGAATTGCATTCCCCCTCCCAAAAAGTCCCCTGAGGTCGGCCCCCGCCGGCCTTTTTCTTTGCCTGCGGGACGGGCGCGGCCCTCCGGCCTTGAATCTCCGCTGCCAACCGGCGATATCAGCGCCGCCGCGCCTGCGCCGGCCTGATGCCGATCGCGTTCCCCGCCTGCCGATGGCCCGTGGCGACGGGACGAAAATACCGGAGAGAGAAGCGTGTCTGAACAGAAGCCAGCCGCCGAAACCCGCACTTTCGAAGCCGAGGTCTCCCGCCTGCTGCACATGATGGTGCATTCGGTCTATTCGAATCGCGACGTCTTCCTGCGCGAACTGATCTCCAACGCCGCCGACGCCTGCGAGAAGCTGCGCACGCTCTCGCTGTCGGATCCGGCCATCGCCGAGGGCGGCGACGCCTTCCGGATCGTCATCGAGGCCGACAAGAAAGCGCCCAGCCTCGCCATCTCCGACAACGGCATCGGCATGGACCGGCAGGAGCTAATCGACAATCTCGGCACCATCGCCCAGTCCGGCACCCGCGCCTTCCTCGAGCAGGCCGGCGAGGGCGCGAAGGGTTCGGCGCTGATCGGCCAGTTCGGCGTCGGCTTCTACTCCGCCTTCATGGTCGCCGACAGCGTCACCGTCCTCTCGCGCAAGGCCGGTTCCGACGAGGCCTGGCGCTGGCATTCCGACGGCAAGGGTGCCTACGAGATAGAGCCCGTCGACCTGGCCGAAGCGCCTGCGCGCGGCACGCGGATCGTGCTGCACCTGAACCCCGACAATGCCAGCTATGCCGAGACGGAGACAATCGAGCGCATCGTCACCGCCTATTCGGCGCATGTGCCGGTTCCGATCGTGCTGAAGCTCGCCGACGGCAGCGAGGAGCAACTCGCCGACGGCAGCGCGCTGTGGCGGAAGTCGAAGGCCTCGGTCACCGAGGAAGAATACAAGGACTTCTACGGCCATGTCGGCGGCCGCTTCGACGAGCCGGCCGTCACCATCCACTATCGCGCCGAGGGCCGGACGGAATATTCCGTGCTGCTCTTCGTGCCGTCGTCGCGGCCGTTCGACCTGTTCGAGCCGGAGCGGCAGGGCAAGGTAAAGCTCTATGTCCGCCGCGTCTTCATCACCGACGAGGCCGAGATCCTGCCGCCCTGGCTGCGCTTCGTGCGCGGCGTCATCGATTCGGAAGACCTGCCGCTCAATCTCTCGCGCGAGATGCTGCAGAAGAACCCGGTGATCGAGGCGATCGGCAAGGGCGTCACCAACCGCATCCTCGCCGACCTCGACAAGCTCGCGACCGACAATGCCGACAGCTTCGCCAAGGTCTGGGAATCCTTCGGCGCCGTGCTGAAGGAGGGCCTCTACGAGGCGCCCGACCGGCGCGACGCGCTGTTCAAGCTGGCGCGCTTCAAGACGACGACTGGCGGCGACAACTGGCGCAGCCTCGCCGAGGTCGTCACCGCCTTCCGGCCCAGCCAGACGGCGATCTACTACGCGCTCGGCGACGACGCGGCGACCATCGCCGCCAGCCCGCATCTCGAGGGCTACGCCAAGCGCGGCGTCGAGGTGCTGGTGCTCGCCGACCCGGTCGACGCCTTCTGGGTCCGCACCGCGCTCGGCTTCGACGGCAAGCCGTTCCAGTCGGTAACGCAGGGCGCCGCCAGCCTCGACCTGATCCCGGTGCTGGAAGCGGAGGCCGCCAAGGACGCCGCCAGCGAGGAGAAGCCCGCCTCCGAAGCGGCGCTCGCCGCGCTGACGCTGCGCCTCAAGCAGGCGCTCGGCGACAAGGTCGTCGAGGTGCGCGGCTCGAACCGGCTGGCGACCAGCCCGGCCTGCCTGGTGGCGCCGGAGTTCGGGCCCGACAGGCAGCTGGAAAAGATCCTGGCGAGCCGCGACGGGGCCGGCGGCCGCGCCGCCCAGATCCTCGAGCTCAATCCGGCCCATCCGCTGGTGGCCGGCCTCGCCGCCCAGGCGGCGGCGGGCGGAGCTGCTGCCGAGCGGGTCGACGCGGCCGCGCCGCTGATTTTCGGCCTGGCGCGCATTCTCGACGGCGAGGCGCCGGACGAGCCGGCCGCCTTCGCCAGGGCGCTTGCGGGCCTGATGGAGAAGACCATCGGCTGAAAGACGGGCACCGGCCTTGCTGCCCCGATCGGGCGGAAAGACCGGGCCGCGACACCGCCAGGCCGGCGCTGCCGGGAGGGCAGATGATCGGCGCCGGACGCTATGCGGCCGGCGCGTGATCATGGTTATGGCAATGGCGATGGATCGGCCGGGCGGTCGGGATCTTCCGGCCTCGCTGCGGCAGGGCTACCAGTCGGCGCCCTTTTCAGAAAACGCGGCTCCCAGGATCTGACCGGGCTCCCCGCGCTCGTTCTCGGCCTGCAGCAGTATGGCGCAGCCATCCGCATTGGCCTGGTGGTACTCGCTCATCGGCAGATCGACGTCGACCGCCTCGCCGCGCCACATGGCGATCGGGCGCAGCTTGGTGACGACGTTGTAGTAGGCGAGCGTGCGGTCCTGGTTTTCGCCGGTGCGGATCGGCACGTCGACATGGCGCTTATAGAGCGCCAGCCAGATCGTCGCCTTGCGCACACGGGGGATGGCCCGGTCCGCGGTCTGGCCAATCTTCACCCGGATCGCGTCGCCGGCCATCTCCATGGCGACGGGAACGGCCAGCGGCGGCTCCGACTTCAGCACCGCCTCGATCGCCGCCTTGTCGCTGCCGACGACGTGCTGCGTGCCGTTGACGATCATCTGCGGCGTATAGATCTGCCGGTCGCCGCGGGCATTGGCGTAGGATTTCTGGCGGGCGGTAAATTCGTGGCTGGCGAGCGTGTCCTTCCAGCCGAGATAGTCCCAGTAATCGACGGGAAGCGACAGGGCGACGATGTCGTCGCGTTCGGCGAAGCCCTCCAGCACCTCGTCCGCCGGGGGACAGGAAGCGCAGCCCTGGCTGGTGAACAATTCCAGCACCGCGGAGATTTTCGGTTCGGTCTTTATCTCGCTGCCGGGCTCGCTGGCCCAAGCCGAGATAGCCGGGATGATGCCCAGGCCAATGGCCAAGACAATCCAAGTGGGTTTCGGAACGAACATGCCCGCAAACTTATCCTGATCGCCGAGACAACCGCACGCCGTGCGTGCCGTCGAAAAGCTAGATCCGGGATTGATCGTAAGCCATTCAATTAAGGGTGACCGGCTGTGAATCGGTACCGGTCATCCACAGCCTCTGTCCGGCTAAACCCGCGCGGCAATTAAGAAAATCGCCGCGCGGCAGAATCACGAAATTGTTCGTAACTCGATACTATTGGGCTCAGGCAACGAGCTTCCGGAGCACGAACTGCAGGATGCCGCCGTTCTTGAAGTAGTCGAGCTCGTCGAGCGTATCGATTCGGCAGAGCAGCGGGACGACCTTGCGGGTGCCGTCGGCGAAGGTGATTTCCGCGTCGAGCATCTGGCGCGGCTTCAGGTCGCCGGCGATGCCCTTGATCGTCACCGTCTCGTCGCCCTTGAGGCCGAGCGTCTGCCAGGAGGTGCCTTCCTCGAAGACGAGCGGCACGATGCCCATGCCGACCAGGTTCGAGCGATGAATGCGCTCGAAGGACTGGGCGACGACGGCGCGGATGCCGAGCAGCTTGGTGCCCTTGGCCGCCCAGTCGCGGGACGAGCCGGTGCCGTATTCCTTGCCGGCGAACACCACCAGCGGAACGCCCTCGGCCTTGTACTTCATCGCGGCATCATAGATCGGCATCTCGGTGCCGTCCGGCCAATGCTTGGTGAAGCCGCCTTCCTTGCCGCCCAGCATCTGGTTCTTGATGCGGATGTTGGCGAAGGTGCCGCGCATCATCACTTCATGGTTGCCGCGACGGGTGCCGTACTGGTTGAAGTCGGCCGGGCGGACCTGGTGATCGCGCAGATAGCTGCCGGCGGGGCTGGCTTCCTTGATCGAACCGGCCGGCGAGATGTGGTCGGTGGTGATCGAATCGAGGAACAGGCCCATGACGCGGGCGCCGAGGATATCCGTCACGGCCTCGGGCTCGCGCTCCATGCCGACGAAATAGGGCGGGTTCTGCACATAGGTCGACTGGCCGTCCCAGGCATAGGTCTCGCCCTGCGGCACCGCGATCTTCTGCCAGTTGGCGTCGCCCTTGAAGACGTCGGCATACTTGGCCTGGAACATCTTCTTGGTGACGTTCTCGCGGATGAAGGTGGCGATCTCCTGGTTGGAGGGCCAGATGTCCTTCAGATAGACCGGCTGGCCGTTCGAACCGGTGCCGAGCGGCTCGGTGGTCAGGTCGATCTGCAGCGAACCGGCCAGCGCATAGGCGACGACCAGCGGCGGCGAGGCGAGGTAGTTCGCCTTGACGTCCGGATTGACTCGGCCTTCGAAGTTGCGGTTGCCCGACAGCACGGCGGCGGCGACCAGGTCGCCCTGGTTGATGGCGACGGAGATGTCCTCCGGCAGCGGGCCGGAATTGCCGATGCAGGTGGTGCAGCCGAAGCCGACGAGGTTAAAGCCGAGGGCGTCGAGGTCCTTCTGCAGGTCGGCGGAGGCGAGGTATTCCTCGACCACCTGCGATCCCGGCGCCAGCGAGGTCTTCACCCACGGCTTCGACTTCAGGCCCTTGGCGACCGCGTTGCGGGCGAGCAGGCCGGCGGCGATCAGCACGCTCGGGTTCGAGGTGTTGGTGCAGGACGTGATGGCGGCGATCGTCACGTCGCCATGGCCGACCGTGTAGTCGGTGCCGGCGACGGCGACGCGCTTGTCGGCCTCGCCCGGCTTCTTGAACTCGCCCTCGAGCGAGGTGAGGAAGCCGGCCTTGGCGTCGGAGAGCAGCACGCGGTCCTGCGGGCGCTTCGGGCCGGCGAGCGACGGCAGCACCGAGGAGATGTCGAGCTCGAGCACGTCGGTGAAGACCGGATCGGCGAGGCCGGGCTCGCGCCACATGCCCTGCGCCTTCGAATAGGCCTCGACCAGCGCGATGCGCTCGGCCTTGCGGCCCGTCTCGTCGAGATAGGCGATGGTCTCGCCGTCGACCGGGAAGAAGCCGCAGGTGGCGCCATATTCCGGCGCCATGTTGCCGATGGTGGCGCGGTCGGCGAGCGACAGGTGCTCGAGGCCGGGGCCGAAGAACTCGACGAACTTGCCGACGACGCCCTTCTTGCGCAGCATCTGCGTGACGGTCAGCACGAGGTCGGTGGCGGTGATGCCCTCATTCAGCTTGCCGGTCAGCTTGAAGCCGATCACTTCCGGGATCAGCATCGAGACGGGCTGGCCGAGCATCGCGGCCTCGGCCTCGATGCCGCCGACGCCCCAGCCGAGCACGCCGAGGCCGTTCACCATGGTGGTGTGGCTATCGGTGCCGACGCAGGTGTCGGGATAGGCTACGGTCTCGCCGTTCTCGGTCTTGGTCCAGACGGTCTGGGCCAGGTATTCGAGATTGACCTGGTGGCAGATGCCGGTGCCCGGCGGCACGACGCGGAAATTGTCGAAGGCCGACTGGCCCCACTTCAGGAAGCGGTAACGCTCCTGGTTCTGCTTGTATTCCTCGTCGACGTTCTTGCCGAACGCCTGGGCGTTGCCGAAGAAGTTGACGATGACGGAATGGTCGATGACGAGATCGACGGGCACCAGCGGGTTGATGCGCTTCGGGTCGCCGCCGAGATTGACCATCGCGTCGCGCATGGCGGCGAGGTCGACCACGGCCGGAACGCCGGTGAAGTCCTGCATCAGCACGCGAGCCGGGCGATAGGCGATCTCGCGCTCATCCTTGCCGCGCGACACCAGCCAGTCCTTGACGGCGATGATGTCCTGCTTGGTGACGGTGCGGCCGTCTTCGTTACGGAGCAGGTTCTCGAGCAGAACCTTCAGCGAGAAAGGCAGGCTGGAGATGCCGGGAAGCCCGTTCTGCTCCGCGTCCTTCAGGCTGAAATAGACATAGCTTTCCGCGCCGACCTGGAGAATCTTGCGGGATTTAAAGCTGTCGGGATGCTCGTTGCTCACGATACGGATCGTCCTCGTTTCTGTCGCGGAAACGCATGGCCGAAGTCGATGCACGAAGCGTGCCCGACCCGGTCAGGCGCACCCAAGGTGGCGGCGGAGTTTCGCTCGGCACGCGGTCCATCCCTGGGGTGGTGACGCAGGTCCTGACCGCGGCGCGACCGGCGCGCCGGGTTGCAGGCCTTATAATGAATTTCGTAAGGAGAAGCCAGATCAACGAAAGTCGCCGCGCTTGGAATCTTTCAAAGCTGCTCAAACGCAATCGGACGCGGCGTCACCTCACGGTGGGATCCGCGCATGAACCGCGCCGCTAACCGGTTATCCGCGACGGATCTTGCCGTAAGTCGTGGCGGGCGCACCATTTTCGCGCAGATCAGCTTCATGATCGGCGCAGGCGAGCTGCTCGCCGTCACCGGCGCCAACGGAGCCGGCAAATCAACACTCCTGCGCGCCGTCGCCGGCCTGCTGCCGCTCGCGGCCGGCAGCCTCCGCTTCGATGCCGCTCGCGAAAGCGACGCCGGCATCAGCGAAAATGCTCATTATTTCGGCCATTTGGACGGGCTGAAGCCGGCGCTTAGCGTGCGCGACAACCTGGCGCTGTGGACCCGCGTCGCCGGCGAGCCGGGCCTTCCGGCGCGGGAAGCGCTCGAACAGGTGGAACTCGATCACCTCGACGATCTGCCAGCCGGCTATCTTTCCGCCGGCCAAAGGCGGCGCGCCAGCCTCGCCCGCCTGCTCGTCGTGCGCCGTCCGATCTGGCTGCTCGACGAACCGACCTCCGCGCTCGATGCCCGCTCCGAGGCGACCTTCGGGGAATTGCTGGCCGGGCATCTCGCCGGCGGCGGGCTGGCCCTGGCCGCGACACATCGTCCCCTCCCCGTCGCAAGCTCGGCGACGCTCGCTCTCGGTGCCGCATGACCGGCTTCTTCTTCGGCCTGATCGGACGGACGGTGCGCCTGTCGCTCGGCGCCGGCGGCGGCGCCTTTGTCGGGCTGATCTTCTTCCTGTCGGTGGTCGCCGTGGTGCCGTTCGGCGTCGGACCCGACATGAAGCTGCTCGCCCGCATCGGCCCGGCCATGCTCTGGATCGCCGCCCTGCTCGCCACCCTGCTCGGGCTCGACCGGCTGTTCCAGGACGACCGCGACGACGGCAGCCTCGACCAGTTCATCCTCTCCGGGCTGCCGCTGGAGCTGGTGGTGCTGGCGAAGGCGATCGGCCACTGGCTGGCGACCGGCCTGCCGCTGGTGCTGGGCGCGCCTGTATTCGGCCTCATCCTCGGCATGGAAGCGCAGGCGATCGGCCTGGTGACTCTGACGCTGCTGATCGGCACGCCGGCGCTGATCTTCATCGGCGCGATCGGCGCCGCCTTGATCACGGCGCTGCGCCGGGGCGGCCTGCTGGTCGCCATCCTGGTGCTGCCCTTCACCATTCCCGTGCTGATCTTCGGCGTCAGCACCATCACCGCCGCGACGACGGTCGGCATGCCGGTCCTGAACCCGATGCTGATCCTGATCGCCCTGACGCTGGCAAGCGCCGTGATCGGCCCCGTCGCCGGCGCCGCCGCGCTGCGCGCCGGGATGGACTGAGTCCTCGGATCCGATTTTCGGTTTCTCCACCATGGTGGAGGCGCGGCGCCGTCCAGAAACAAAGAACGCGGCCCGGAGGCCGCGTTCTAGTGATTTCGAAGATGACCGTTCCGCTCAGTGGCGGAAGTGGCGCATGCCGGTGAAGACCATGGCGAGGCCGGCTTCGTCGGCGGCGGCGATCACCTCGTCGTCGCGCATCGAGCCGCCGGGCTGGATCACGGCCGTCGCGCCCGCCTCGGCCGCCGCCAGCAGACCGTCGGCGAACGGGAAGAACGCGTCGGAAGCGACGACCGAACCCTTGGCGAGCGTCTCCGGCAATCCCGCCGTGCGGGCGGCGTCGGCCGCCTTCTTGGCGGCGATGGTCGATGAATCGACGCGGCTCATCTGGCCGGCGCCGACGCCGACCGTGGCGCCGTCCTTCACATAGACGATGGCGTTCGACTTGACGTGCTTGGCGACGCGGAAGGCGAAGAGAAGGTCGTCCAGCTCGGCGTCCGAGGGCGCGCGTCTGGTCACGACCTTCAGATCGGCCTTGCTGACCCGGCCGGCGTCGCGGTCCTGCACCAGCAGGCCGCCGGCGACCGTCTTGACCGTCGTGCCCCTGGCGGCCGGGTCCGGCAGGCCGCCGGTGACGAGCAGGCGCAGATTCTTCTTCGCCGCGACGATGGCGACTGCCTCGTCGGTGGCATCCGGGGCGATGATCACCTCGGTGAAGATCTCGACGATCTTCTTCGCCGCCTCGGCGTCGAGCGTGCGGTTCAGCGCGACGATGCCGCCAAAAGCCGAGACCGGATCGCAGCGCAGCGCCTTGTCATAGGCCTCGCCCAGCGTCGCGCCCGTCGCCACGCCGCAGGGATTGGCGTGCTTGATGATGGCGACCGCCGCCGTCTCGGCGGGATCGAACTCGGCGACCAGCTCGAAAGCGGCGTCGGTGTCGTTGATGTTGTTGTAGGAGAGCTGCTTGCCCTGCAGCTGCTTCGCCGTCGAGACGCCGGGGCGCACCTCGCCCGTGGCATAGAATGCCGCCTGCTGGTGCGGATTCTCGCCATAGCGCATGACCTCGCGGAGCGAACCGCCGAACGAGCGCCAGGCCGGCGCCGGCTCTTCCAGCACGCGGGCGAACCAGCCGGAGACGGCCGCGTCATAGGCCGCCGTGCGGGCGAACGCCTTGCCGGCGAGGCGCTTGCGGAAGGCGAGCGGCGTCGAGCCGGCATTCGCGTCCAGCGTCTCCAGCACCGAGGCATAGTCTGCGGGATCGACGACGATCGAGACGAAGCCATGGTTCTTGGCCGCGGCGCGCGTCATCGCAGGGCCGCCGATATCGATGTTCTCGACGGCGGTTGCGTAGTCTTCCGTCGCGGTGATCGTCTTCTCGAACGGATAGAGGTTGACTGCGACGAGGTCGAAACCCTCGATGCCGTGCTCTTCCATCTCGGCCGCGTGGACGGGATCGTTGCGGATGCCGAGCAGGCCGCCATGGATCTTCGGATGCAGCGTCTTGACCCGGCCGCCGAGGATCTCGGGGAAGCCGATAACGTCGGCGACATTGGTCGCCGGCAGGCCGGCGTCGATCAGCGCCTTGCAGGTCGAGCCGGTGGCGACGAGGGCGACACCGCGCTCATGCAGCGCCCGGGCGAAGTCGATCAGCCCGGTTGAGTCCGACACCGAAAAGAGCGCGCGCTTCATCGGAACGAGTTCGGGAAGGGCGACCTTTGACGGCGGTACGGCCATGGCATCCTCGCGGGTTCGATAAGTGAAGGCCCGCGCGATACCACGTTTTTTCTGGGGACGCAGCCCGCTTTACGCACCGAGCGGCAGATCGTCGCCGGGATCGTCATGATGGCGCTGGCGACCGCCCGGCTCGACGACGCGGTGCAGGGTCCATTCGATCGAATCCTGATGCAGCGCGCGGCCATAGACGACGATCTGCTCGGTGCGCCGGCTGCCCCTGATGTCGGAAAGGCGGATGCTCTCCTCGAGCAGTACTTCCAGCCCCTGCGTGTCGAACTGCCAGGCCGAACCGTCGGGCAGCGCCAGGAAGACGCCATGGCCGTGGTTGATCCGGGTCGCCTCGACGGAAGGATGCAGATGCAGGCGCAGCGCGAAGGCGTCGCGACCGCCGCGCTTGCCGCTCGGCGCCGTGAAGGAATCGACGCCGTCGAGCCTGTCGCCATAGGCCGACAATACCAGCTGGCGCTCATGGCGGATGCCGAAGCGAGAGAGATAGCCGTCATGCGACGCGCTCAGCACCGTCTCGTTGCGATGGTCCTGGCGCTGGACCTCCACGCGCGTCGGGCCGGAAAGGATCGCCTCGCCCAGCTTGTCGGCGAGATAGGTGCCGGTCAGGAAACGGCAGGACGAGGAATCGTTCAGCGTCACGGTCGAATGCGCCGCCGTGGTGCGCGCCATGCGCCGCAGCGCCGTGGCGCCTGGACCGGGCACGCCGCAATTGACGATGAGCGGCTGGCGGCCGGCGCTCATCTCGAAGGAAAGGCAGCCCGCATGCGCGTCGAGCGACAGCACCGGTTCCGGCGGCGGGCCGGTGTCGACCAGCACGACCGTGTCGCCGCCCTCGAGCCGCTGGTAGCCGACATAGGGCGCATTCTTCGACGGGTTGCCGCGCGCGTCGTCATAGGCGAGCACGGTGGCGAGCAGGCCGAGCTGCGTTTCGCCCATGCCGTTGAAGCGGGCGAAGGAGCCGTCGCCGTGCCGGAAGAAGCGCAGCATCGGCATCATCCGGTCGATCGCGCCGAGCAGCACGGCGGAAGGCTGCTGGCCGCGCGCGGTGAACGCCTGCCGCAGCGGCAGCAGGTCGACGAGGATTTCCAGCATGGTGCCGGGATTGCGGCCGACATGGCCGCCATCCGGCAGGATCTGCTTCGCCAGTTCCTGGTCGAGCCAGCGCGACGCCTGGCGCACCAGGCGCGGCTGATCGGACAGCGACAGGCCGGCGGCGGCGAGCGCCATCATCACCCGCAGCCGCGGCAGGCCGGGCCGCACGTCGCGCGCAACGCGGCGCAGATGCCGCACCTGCTTGGTGAGCGAGCGCATGAAGCGGCGGTAGAAGCCGTGGTCGCAGCCTTCCAGCACCAGCGGCGTCTGCGCTAGCCAGGACAGGATCCGGCGCGCCATGACGTCGGGATCCCGGGCGACCGGATCATGGCTCTTCTGGAACTTGATCCATTCGTCGAGCAGCGCGCGGGCGTTGGAGCGCGAGACGGCGAGGTCGGAGGCGCGCAGGTGGCGCAGCCAGCCGAAGCCGTGTAGCCGCTCGGCCCAGGCGCGAGACGGCGCCTCGATCTCGAACACGGAGAAGCCGGTGACATCGACCACCTCGCCGGCGAAGACGAAGCGGCCGGCATAGATGTCGTTGGCGATGGTCGGGTCGGCGGTTCGAAGGTCGGTCGGCGCGATCAGCAGCCGCTCCGGCACCTGGCCCGAATATTTCCACCGATAGAGGGGGCTGGCATGGAACGCATAGCGCACCCGGCGCCATGCGGACGCGAGCGCGAAGCGGACGAGCCGACCCCGACCGGATCCTGCTCCGAGCGCCATACTCTCTCGCTCCCTCATCTACTGCTGAATTCGTGCTGACCGGATTTTCGAACGCTCGAAACGAATCAGTCGGCCGGCGATTCGAGCAATCTAATTGCGGATTCGCACAAATTGAAACCGTTCCCGGCGCCCTAAAGGCGCCGGAAGCGGACGGCGAAGAAGCCGTCGAGGCCGGAAAGCCGCGGCTCCGCATGGGGAAGGTCCGACGGCAGGGTGCGCAGAAAGCCGTCGCGACAAATCGCGTCGACGCCGCCGACCTCTTCCGGCCGGACCGGCTCCAAAACCAGCGGTAGGCTGGCCAGTGCCTGCGCAACCTGATCCTCGCCCTCGGCCCGCTCGAGCGAACAGGTGCAATAGACCAGCGTCCCGCCCGGCTTCAGCATGGCGGCGGCGCGCGCCAGCAGCGACGCCTGCAATGCGGCAAGCGTGTCGATGTCGGACGGTCGCTTCAGCACGGCGACGTCGGGATGGCGGCGGATCGTGCCGGTCGCGGAGCAGGGCGCATCGAGCAGGATGGCGTCGAACAGACGGTCCGGCTGCCAGCTCGCGACGTCGGCGGCGACGGTTTCGGCCTCCAGCCCGAGGCGGCCGAGATTCTCGCGAACGCGCAGCAGGCGCGCCTCGTTGACATCCACCGCCGTCACCCGGGCGCCGGCCACGGCGAGCTGCGCCGTCTTGCCACCCGGAGCCGCGCAGAGGTCGGCGACGTCAAGCCCGTCGACCTTGCCGAGCAGCTTCGCGGGGAGCGCGGCGGCGGCGTCCTGCACCCACCACTCGCCCTCGCCGAAGCCCGGCAGTGCGTCAATCGGTCCGTGCGCAATCAGCCGGACGCTGCCGGTCGGCAACACGATGCCGCCGAGCTTCTCCGCCCAGCCGGCCGGATCGGACTTTACCGAAAGGTCCAGCGACGGCTCCAGCAGATGGGCCGCCGCGATCGCCGCCGTGGTGGCGGCGCCGTAGTCCATCACCCAGCGCTCATAGAGCCAGTCGGGCGTATTCAGGCGAACCTCGTCCTGCGCGGCGAGGATGGCGTCGCGCTGCTCGGTCAGCCGCCGCAGCACGGCGTTGACGAGCCCCTTGAAATGACGCGCGTCGCGATCCGCCTCAGCGGTGTCGACGGCGATCGAGACGGCGGCGTGGTCGGGGACATCCATGAACAGGATCTGCGCCGCGGCGACATGCAGGATCGCCGGCAGCGGACCCGACTTGCGCGGCAGCGCCTTGTCGAGGAAGCGGCCGAGCGCATCCTCGATCTGGCCGCGCCGGCGCAGCGAGATGCCGAGAATGGCGCGGGCCAGACCGCGCTCGCGCGGGTCGAGGGCCTCGAACGGACCGTCGGTGGCGTCGATCGCGCTGTCGAGGGCGCGATGATCGGCGAGCACCGCCATCAACGCCGTGGTCGCGGCAAGGCGGGCGGCGACGCCGGGAGCGAGCCGCGGCTTGCGCGGCGCGTTGCGGGCGGGACGGTTGCCGGTGGACGACTTACCGGTGGATGACTTGCCTGCCGACGGCTTGCCGGACTTCGACTTCTGGCTCAACCCCACGGCCCCCTGCCGGAGGAACCGGAGTCCGGATTGGCGCCGCCCCAGGGACCGCGCGGCTCCGACGCGGCGGGCCGGTTGGAGCGGAAGCCTCCCGGCAGGTCGACACGGGCAGCCGGGCGCGCGCCGCCGCCGGAGCCACCGCGCTCCGCCTCCATGGCCATGAGGGCGGCGATCCGGTTTTCCGTGTCCGGATGAGTCGAGAAGAGATTGTCCATGCGCTGCCCGGATAGGGGATTGATGATGAAGAGATGCGCGGAGGCGGGATTCGCCTCGGCCGCCTCGTTGGGGATCTCGTGCGCCCCGCGCGCGATCTTGGCAAGGGCGCTCGCTAGCGAACGCGGCGAACCACAGATTTCGGCGCCGAGGCGATCGGCCGAATATTCGCGCGTCCGGCTGACCGCCATCTGCACCAGCATGGCCGCCATCGGGGCGACGATCATCATGACGATCGTCCCGATCATGCCGATGCCGCCGCCTTCCCGGTTGCGATTGCCGCTGAACAGGAAGGCGAAGTTCGCCAGCATCGAGATGGCGCCGGCCAGCGTCGCCGTGATCGTCATGGTCAGCGTGTCGTGGTTCTTCACATGCGCCAGCTCATGCGCCATCACGCCGGCGATCTCGTCGCGCGTCAGCACCTGCAGCAGCCCGGTCGAGGCCGCGACGGCCGCGTTCTGCGGGTTGCGGCCGGTGGCGAAGGCGTTGGGCTGGGCGGAGTCGATGACATAGACCTTCGGCATGGGGAGATCGGCGCGCTGCGCCAGCTGCCGGACGATGCCGTAGTACTCCGGCGCGCTGCGTTCGTCGACCTCGTGGGCGCCGTACATCGACAGCACCATCTTGTCGGAATTCCAGTAGCTGAAGATGTTCATGCCGGCGGCGATGACGAACGCGATCATCATGCCGCTCGATCCGCCGATCAGGTAGCCGACGCCCATGAACAGGGCGGTCAAGGCCGCGATCAGCATGGCGGTGCGCATGACGTTCATCGATCACTCCCGATTGGCCGCGATGGCCGGGCGCGTTGCGGCGGCCGGCGGGTTCGACCTATATGATGGGAGGGTACCGGTCGAGCTGCAAGTTGCGGCGCCGGCCCCGGGCGCGGGAATCCGCGCCATTTGCGCCCCAGCGCCCCATCTTCGAGGCCCCGATGAGCGACGAAGCCGAAACCGCACACCCGCCCCGCCCGCTCAGCGACGTCGCCCGCCGCGCGCTCGCCGAAGCGGAAGCGCGCCGCGCCGAGATCGACGCCGCGACGAGGCGCCCGCGCGAGATCCTCGGCCGCGCCGGCCCGGAACCGGTGCGCTACGGCGACTGGGAGAACAAGGGCATCGCCAGCGACTTCTGATGCGGCTGCCAAGGCCGTAATCCCCCAGGCTCCGTCATCCCGGACGCAGCGAAGCGGAGATCCGGGATCCGTGCCGCCGTGGCCTGAGGCCGTCGGCGCGATGACGAGCCTTCGTCAAACGACTACGAACGAGACAGCGGATGGATGGATCCCGGGTCAAGCCCGGGATGACGCCGAGGATGTTGCACCCATCGAGCCAGGAGATGACGAGACATCAAAGAAAGGCCGGCTACTGAGCCGGCCTCCCGAAATCGACTACCGCTTGTTCTGGCGGTTGGCGACGAGGTCGTCGACGACGGCCGGATCGGCCAGGGTCGAGGTGTCGCCGAGATTGCCGAATTCGCCTTCGGCGATCTTGCGCAGGATGCGGCGCATGATCTTGCCCGAGCGCGTCTTCGGCAGGCCGGGCGCGAACTGGATCAGGTCGGGCGAGGCAATCGGGCCGATCTCCATCCGCACCCAGGCGACCAGTTCCTTGCGCAGCGCGTCGGTCGGCTCGACCGCCGCCATCAGCGTGACATAGGCGTAGATGCCCTGGCCCTTGATGTCGTGCGGGTAGCCGACGACGGCGGCTTCCGAGACATGCTCATGCGCCACCAGCGCGCTCTCGACCTCGGCCGTGCCCATGCGGTGGCCGGAGACGTTGAGCACGTCGTCGACGCGGCCGGTGATCCAGTAATAGCCGTCCGCGTCGCGGCGGCAGCCGTCGCCGGTGAAATAGGCGTTCTTGTAGGTCGAGAAATAGGTCTGCACGAAGCGGTCGTGATCGCCATAGACGGTGCGCATCTGGCCCGGCCACGAGTCGGTGATGATGAGGTTGCCCTCGGCCACACCTTCCAGCACCTTGCCCTCGCCGTCGACGATCGCCGGCTGGACGCCGAAGAAGGGCAGCGTCGCCGAGCCCGGCTTCTGGGCGATGGCGCCCGGCAGCGGGGTGATCAGGATGCCGCCGGTCTCGGTCTGCCACCAGGTGTCGACGATCGGGCAGCGGTCGTCGCCGACGACGCGGTGATACCACTCCCACGCTTCCGGATTGATCGGCTCGCCGACCGAGCCGAGCAGGCGCAGCGACGCGCGCGAGGTTTTCTTGACCGGCTCGTCGCCGGCTTGCATCAGCGCGCGGATCGCCGTCGGCGCCGTGTAGAAGATGTTGACCTTGTGCTTGTCGATCACCTCCCAGAAGCGGGAGTTGGTCGGATAGCTCGGCACGCCCTCGAACATCAGCGTGGTGGCGCCGTTCGAAAGCGGGCCATAGACGATGTAGGAATGGCCGGTGACCCAGCCGACATCGGCCGTGCACCAGTAGATATCGCCGTCGCGGTAGTCGAACACCTTGCTGTGCGTCAGCGAGGCATAGACGAGATAGCCGCCGGTGGTGTGCAGCACGCCCTTCGGCTTGCCGGTCGAACCCGACGTATAGAGGATGAACAGCGGGTCCTCGGCGTTCATCGCCTCCGGCTCGCAGTGCTGCGACACGGTCTTGGCGAGATCGTTGTAGAAGACGTCGCGGCCGTTCTGCATCGGGATATCGGCAAAGGTGCGCTGCACGACCAGCGTCTTCACGTCGCCGCCGAGCTTGGCGAGCGCCGCGTCGACATTGGCCTTCAGCGGGATCTTCTTGCCGGCCCGCAAGCCCTCGTCTGCGGTGATCACCAGCTTCGAGCCACAATCCTCGATACGGCCGGCGAGGCTGTCCGGCGAGAAGCCGCCGAAAACCACGGAATGCACGGCGCCAATGCGCGTGCAGGCGAGCATCGCAAAGGCCGTCTCCGGGATCATCGGCATGTAGATGGTGATCCGGTCGCCCTTCTTGGCGCCCATCTCCTTCAGCACATTGGCGAAGACATTCACCTGCTCGGAAAGCTCGCGATAGGTGATCGAGCGGCTTTCGGTGGGATTGTCGCCCTCCCAGAGGATCGCCACCTGCTCGGCGCGCTTGGCGAGGTGGCGGTCGACGCAGTTCGCCGAGACGTTGAGCGCGCCGTCCTCGAACCATTTGATCGAGACGTTGTCCGGCGCGAACGAGGTATTCTTCACCTTGGTGAACGGCGTGATCCAGTCGATCCGCTTGGCCTGCTCGGCCCAGAAGCCATCCGGATCCTCGACCGAGCGCTGATACATGGCGCGATAGGTCGGCTCGTCGATCTGTGCGCTCTTCGCCCAGTCGTCCGAGACCGGATAGATCTTGTCGTGCATCTTCATTCCTCCCTGGCAGCCCCGCTTGTGGCGGTGCACGCCCTTATGCAGGCGGCATTATGCGAATCCCGGCACTTCCGGCAAGCCAGTCTGGAGCGGTTCGCAAAAGCCGACTTCAAGAACCCGCACCCGCTTCACCGCCGCGTCCTCCAACGCGGGATGAACCGGGACCTGGTAGACGGCGAGATCGCGCACCGCGATCCTCGGCCGGTAGGTCCGGTCCGGGTCGCCGGCGATGACCGTCACGCCCGCCGCGGCGAGCGCCGCCAACCAGGGCATCAGCCGCGCCGCGAAACCGGAATCGTAGAAGACGTCGCCGGCGAGCAGCACGTCGAAATCGCCGGCCGCGGATCCGATCACATCGGCCTGCCGGGCGTCGATCGTCGCGCCGTTTGCTGCAGCATTCAAAGAAATTGCTGCAACTGCGAAGAGATCGATGTCGACGGCGGCGACATGGCTCGCGCCGGCCCTGGCGGCGGCGATCGCAACCAGCCCGGAACCGGAGGCGAAATCCAGCACGCGCCTGCCTCGCACGAGTTCCGGATGGTCGAGAACATGCCGCGCCAGCCCCTGCCCGCCCGCCCAGGCGAAGGCCCAGAACGGTGGCGGCAAGTCGGCGCGATCCAGCGCCGCTTCGGTCAGATGCCAAAGCGCGGTTGCCTCATCCGCTTGATAAAGCTCAATTTCCGGAACGAAGGCGACCGGCGCCAGCCGGGTCTGCTCGACGACGAAGCGCGCGGGATCGGCGATCAATCCGGGCTCAGATCGCGGCCGGATCGAGCCCGCACAGCTCGCAGATCAGCTTCCAGTGCGCGTCGCCGACCGGCTGCACGGAAAGACGCGAATTGCCGACCAGCGCCATGCCCTCAAGCCGCGGCTCGGCCTTGGCCATCTCCAGCGAATAGGGCTTTGGGACGGGCCGGACGGCGCGCAGGTCGACGCATTCCCAGCGGCCGCTGTCATCGGTCGAATCCGGGTGGGCGAGCTTTGCCACCTCGACGATCCCGACGATCTCCTTGCCGATATTGGAATGGTAGAAGAAGCCGCGATCGCCGAGTTGCATGGCGCGCATGTTGTTGCGCGCCTGGTAGTTGCGGACACCGTCCCATTCCTGGCCGGCCGCGCCCTTCTTCGCCAGATCGTCGAAGGAGAACACGTCGGGTTCGGACTTGAAGAGCCAGTAGGCCATGGGACGCTCCGATGGAAACGATGAAAGCCGGTGTGCCGGTCAGGCCGGCTTGCCGACTGCCCAGCGCCACGGCCGGACTTCGGTCGACTTGAACAGGCCCGCCTTGGCATAGGGATCGCCGGCGAGCACGGCGCGCGCCGCCGCTTCGTCCTCGGCCTCGAGGATCAGCAGCGAACCGCACATGTCGCCCTTGTCGTTCAGGAACGGACCGGCGATGGCGATGCCGGCTTCCTTGAGCCACTCGATATGGGCAGGACGGTTCTCGAGACGGACGGGCAGGCCGTCATCGCGATCGTTCAGGATGGCAACAAAATGCATGAGGACCTCCAGCAAATGCGGGCCGCACGGTAGGCGGCGGGCGGGCACACGTAAAGGGCGGTGTTCAACGCGAAAGGGGATAGCGGTCGAACGGCTCCGGGCCGGCGCGCCTCAATCGACTTCGCGCTTCAGCGGCCGCAGCATCAGCGCTTCCGCCGCCGCGTCGATCGACAGCGTACCGTCGAGAATGGCGGCCACCGCCTCGGTGATCGGCATCGGCACGCCGAGGCGGCGGGCGAGATCGCGCGCCACCGGCGCGGTGGCGGCTCCCTCGGCGAGGGCCGGCGGCAGAGCGGCGCCGCTGCCAAGCGCATGGCCATAGGCGAAATTGCGCGATTGCACCGACGAGCAGGTGAGGACGAGGTCGCCGAGGCCGGAAAGGCCCATCAGCGTTTCCGGCAGCGCGCCCTGCGCCTCGCCGAGCCGGCGCAATTCGGCGAAGCCGCGCGCGATCACGGCAGCACTCGCGCTGGCCCCGAATTCGCGGCCGGCGACGATGCCGGCGGCGATCGCCAGCACGTTCTTGAAGGCGCCGCCGATCTCGACGCCGAGCATGTCGGTCTCGGCATAGGGGCGGAAGCTTGCGGAGCCGAGCGCGTGACAGAGCGCCATGGCGAGCTTCAGCTCCGTCGCGGCGATGGTGACGGCGGTCGGCAGGCCGCGCGCCACGTCGACGGCGAAGCTCGGTCCCGACAGCACGGCGGGAGCGGCCGGCGGCAGCGCCTCGGCCAGCACCTCGGTCATCCGCTTGGCGGTGCCGCGCTCCAGCCCCTTGGCGCAGAGCACGACCGGCGTGTCCTCGCGGATGGCCTCGAGACGGCCGGCGACCTCGCGCACCGTCTGCGCCGGCGTCGCCAGCAGGATCGCGTCGGCGGAAAGCACCGCCTCGACCCGGTCCGTAACCAGCATCGCGTCCGGCAGTTTTACGCCCGGCAGATGGGCGGCGTTCTCGCGCGACGCCGCCATGTCGGCCGCGTTGCGGCCCCAGAGCGTGACCCTGCGGCCGGCGCGGTGGGCGGCGAGCGCCAGCGCCGAGCCCCAGGCGCCGGCGCCGACGACGGCGATATGGTCGATCGTCATGATGCCATCTCCAGCGCGGGCAATCGGTCGAGCAGCGCATCCAGTTCGCCGAACAGCGCCTCGCCGAGCGGCAGGTCGAGCCAATAGAGCGCGAAGCGGATCGGCGGGCCGCCGGCATCCGGGTGCATTTCCAGCTGCTCCCAGCTTTCGGCGAAGTCGCCTTCGAGCGGCAGATGGAAGAACCAGCGCCGGTGCTGCCGCTCCGGGCCGCCCTCCGGCGCGTAGCGATAGTCGCGCTCGCCGAGCCGCGTCATGGCATCCGGCGCGACCAACCCGGTCTCTTCCAGGAATTCGCGCCGCGCCGCCTGCTCGGGCGTCTCGCCCGGCTCCATCGTGCCGCCGGGCACCTGGATGCCATATTCGGGAAAATCCGGCTCGCGGAAGACGAGCAGCCTGCCGCGCCAGGTGGCATAGAGCACGACCTTGCTCTTGCGGATGACGGCGTCGCTCACGCCTTGGCTCCCTTGTGGCCGGAGCCGAGCATCGGCGCCGCCATCTGGTCGAGCGGCCAGCGCGGCCGCGCCGGCGCAGCGAGATCGTCGTGCAGGCCGAGTGCCAGCCTTTCCGCTCCGGCCCAGGCGATCATCGCGCCATTGTCGGTGCAGAGCGCATGCGGCGGCGCCACCAGGCGGAAGCCGCGCGCGGAAAGCTCGGCGTCGAGGCCGGCGCGCAGCGCCTTGTTGGCGGCGACGCCGCCGGCCACCACCAGGGTCGGGTCGGCAAGATCCGGGAACTCGGCCCGGAACCGGTCGAGCGCATGGCCGATGCGGTCGCACACCACCAGCGTCACCGTCTGCTGGAAGGCGGCGCAGAGATCGTCGACGTCGGTCTCCGACAGCGGCGCGATCGCCTCGGCCTCAATGCGCAGCGCCGTCTTCAGGCCGGAGAAGGAGAAATCGGCGCCGGGCCGGCCATACATCGGCCGTGGCAGCGAGAAGCGATGGGGATTGCCGCGGGCGGCGGCGCGCTCGACAGCCGGGCCGCCCGGATAGGGAAGGCCAAGCAGCTTCGCCGTCTTGTCGAAGGCTTCGCCCAGCGCATCGTCAATGGTGGTGCCCCAGCGCTCATAATCGCCGACGCCGCGCACCAGCAGGATCTGGGTATGGCCGCCGGAGACCAGCAGCAGCAGATAGGGAAAGGCGATGCCGTCGGTGAGCCGCGCCGTCAGCGCATGGCCCTCCAGGTGGTTGATCGCGACCAGCGGCTTGTCGGCGGCGAGCGCCAGCGCCTTGGCCGTCGTCAGCCCGACGATGACGCCGCCGATCAGGCCGGGGCCCGCTGTCGCCGAAATGGCGTCGAGATCGCCGAAGCCGACGCCCGCCTCGTCCATCGCCGCCTGCACGATGCGATCGAGCGCCTCGACATGGGCGCGGGCGGCGATCTCCGGCACGACGCCGCCAAAGGCGGCATGGTCGTCGATCTGCGACAGCACGACATTGGAAAGGATCTCGCCGCGCCCCCCGGCGTCGCGCGACACGACGGAGGCCGCCGTTTCATCGCAGCTCGTCTCAATACCCAGAACCAGGACGGTAGCAGTCACACCGGGGCCTTTCGCCGCGTATCGGGCGGCTTGCTTGCGGATGGGCGCGTCGTGGCTAGACTGGCGCCGAATTCTGCCCTGACGGGCATTGATCCGACAGGCCCTAACATCCGGACCCGACCCCGTGCAATCCGAAGCCTCCACTCCCGTCCTCCGCATCGGTACGCGCGGCAGCCCGCTTGCGCTCGCCCAGGCGCATGAGACGCGCGCCCGGCTCGCCGTCGCCCACGGCCTCGACGAGGCGTCGATGGAGATCGTCGTCATCAAGACGTCGGGCGACCGGATCCAGGATCGGTCGCTGTCGGAGGCCGGCGGCAAGGGCCTGTTCACCAAGGAACTCGAGGAAGCGCTGTTCAGCGGCGCGATCGACATCGCCGTCCATTCCTCGAAGGACGTGCCGACCTTCCTGCCGGAAGGGCTGACGCTGATCGCCTTTTTGCCGCGCGAGGACGTACGCGACGCCTTCCTGTCGCCGGTCGCCGGCTCGATCCGCGACCTGCCGCAGGGCGCGCTGCTCGGCACCTCGTCGTTGCGCCGCCGGGCGATGGCGCTGCGCGTCCGGCCCGATCTCGTCGTCGTCGAGTTTCGCGGCAATGTGCAGACGCGGCTCGCCAAGCTCGAAAACGGCGTCGCGCATGGCACGCTGCTGGCGCTCGCCGGCCTGCGCCGGCTCGGCCGCGCCGAGCTCGCCACCTCGATCCTCGATCTCGACGATTTCCTGCCCGCCGTCGGCCAGGGCGCCGTCGCGGTCGAAGGCCGCGCCGACGATGTTCGCGTGCGCGAATTGCTCGCCGCGATCAACGATCCGGCGACCGAGACGGCACTGGTTGCGGAACGGGCCTTCCTGACCCGGCTTGACGGCTCCTGCCGCACGCCGATCGGCGGCCTTGCGACGCTTTCGGGCGACGCGCTGCTCTTCCGCGGCATCGTGCTGTCGCCGGATGGCCGCCAGTCGGAAGCCACCCGGATGACCGCGCCGCTTGCCGATGCCGCGCGTATCGGCACCACCGCCGCCGACGAACTGATCGGCCGCGGCGGCAAGACCTTCTTCGCGACGGGTTGAGGCGCGCCATGCGGCTGCTCGTCACCCGGCCGGAGCCCGAGGCGACACGAACGGCCGAAAGGCTGCGCGCGCTCGGGCACGAGCCGGTGCTGGCGCCGCTGCTGGAGACCGTCTTTCTCGCCCCCCCGCCACCCGGCTTCCGGCCCGCCGCCATTCTCCTGACCAGCGGCAACGGCCTGCGCGGCCTGCTGCGCTGGCCGAACTTCCGCGCCTGGCTCGACATACCCGTGCTCGCCGTCGGCGACCGTACCGCCACGGCGGCGCGGGAGGCAGGCTTCCGAGACGTGCGTTCGGCCGATGGCGACGGCGAGGCGCTGGCGTCGCTCGCGATCGCCACGCTCGATCCCGCCGCCGGGACGCTGCTCTACCCGGCCGCCATCGATCGCGCCGGCCTTTGGCCCGACAAGCTGACGGCCACCGGCTTCACGATCTCCCTCGTCGAGACCTACCGCATGGATCCGGTCGCGGCGCTGCCGGATCCGGTCGCGGATGATCTGCATCAAGGCAGGCTCGACGGTGTGCTGCTCTATTCGCCGCGCACGGCGAAGACCTTCGTCGGGCTGGTGGCGCGGCTTGATCCACAGCCGCCGCTCGACCACCTGTCGATTTATGCGCTTTCGGCAAACGTCGCCTCCGTCCTGACATTCGGTAGCGTGCTTATTGCCGACGAACCGACCGACGACGCCCTGCTGGCGCGGATCCCGCCGGGCATGGGAACATCGCCTTCAGGCGTCCGTTAACGCATTGGTCTATACTGGGTCCAAGCGACCGACGAGATCGAGGTGACATGAGCGACGACGACACCTTCAATCCGGCAGGCGCATCGTCCGCCCCCCGCCGCAAGCGGCCTCCCGTGACGATCGATCTCGAGGCCGAATCGAGCACGACGAAGCCCGCGCCCGAAACGGAAGCCGACGTGCCGGCGGCCACGGACGCTGCCGCGACGGCCGAGCCCGCCGCGCCTCCGCCACCTGCCTATGAGCCGGAAGTCGGCGTTGCCGAACCGACGCCCGCGCTCGAATCCACGCCGCGCGAATCGGCTGGCGCGCGCTTCGTCATTCCGGCGCTCGCCGCTCTTGGCGGCGGCGTCATCGGCGGCCTGCTCGTCGCCCTGCTCTCCTCCTCGACCGGCACGGACCCAGTCGCCAGCGCCAGCCTCGATTCGCGCTTCGCCGCCGTGTCGGCCCGCCTCGACCGCGTCGAGGCGGCCGCCAGCGAAACCGCCTCCAGACCGACGGCGACTCCCGACGTCGATCCCGCCCGCCTCGCCAGTCTCGAAAAGGAAATCGCCGCGCTGAAGGAGGCCGCCGCGAACGCGCCGGCCCCCGTCGCCACGACCCCGGCGCCGGACCTCGGCCCGCTCGAAAGCCGGCTCGCCGCGCTGGAAGCCCGGCCGGAAGCGGCGCCGGCAGCCCCGGCGGCCCCGCCCGTCGACCTGTCGCCGCTGCAATCGCGCCTCGATGCCCTGACCGGCCGCCTCGACGCCGTCGAGGCGCATCCGCCGGCCGACCCGAAGACGGAAGCCGCCGCCCGCGTCATCGCGGTGACGGCGCTGCGCCAGGCGGCCACGGGTTCCGGCCCGTTCACCGACGAGCTCGCCGCCGCCATCGCGCTCGGCAGCGACGACGGCAGGCTCGCCGCGCTGCAGCCGCTGGCCGCCACCGGCGCGCCGTCGAAGGCGGAGCTTGCCGCGAGCTTCCCGGCCGTCGCCGAACAGATCCGCATCGCCGCCGCCAAGGTCGATCCCGGCGCCAGCCTGGTCGACCGGCTCGCGGCTTCGGCAAGCTCGCTGGTCAGCGTCAAGCCGTCGGGCCCGATGGCCGGCCCTTCCGCCACCGCCATCGTCTCGCGCATGGAAGCGGCGGTGAAGGAAGGCAACCTCGCCGAAGCGCTGCGCGAGGGCGAAGCTCTCGACGCTATCGCCCGGGCGCCGCTCGCCGACTGGGCGGCCAAGGCCGGCAACCGCATCACCATCGACACCGCGCTCGCCGGCCTCGGCGCCGCGAATTCTCCCAACTGACGGAGCGACGATGATCCGCATCCTCGTCTATGTCGCCCTCGTCTTCGCGATCGCCGCGGGCTTCGCCTGGCTTGCCGACCGGCCCGGCGATGTCGTGCTGACCTGGCAGGGCTATGACTACCAGACCAGCCTGATGGTCGCCGCAGTCAGCCTCGCCGCCCTGTTCGTCGCGCTGGCGATCCTGCTCTGGATCATTGCCACCGTCTTTCGTGCGCCAAAGCTGTTCGGCGGCTGGCTGTCCGGGCGCAAACGCGATCGCGGCTACCGGGCGCTGTCGCGCGGCATGATCGCGATCGGCGCCGGCGACGTGAAGCGGGCGAAGCGCTTCGCCGTCGAATCGCGCAAGATCCTGAAGGACGAGCCACTGACGCTGCTGCTCGCGGCGCAGGCGGCGCAGCTGACCGGCGACGGCGCCGGCGCGCGCACCGCCTTCGAGACCATGCTGGACGATCCCGAGACGCGGCTGCTCGGCCTGCGCGGCCTCTATGTCGAGGCGCAGCGGAGCGGCGAGCACGCGGCCGCTCGCCACTATGCCGAGGAAGCCGCTAAGGCGGCGCCGAGCCTCGCCTGGGCCGGCAACGCCCTGTTCGAGGACCAGGCCGCCAAGGGCGAATGGTCGGCGGCGCTCTCGACGCTCGGCTCCAACCTGCATGCCAAGCTGATCGAGCGCGGCGCGGCGCATCGCCTGCGCGCCGTGCTTTTGACCGCGCGCGGCATGGAGATCGAGGCCTCCGATCCGGAAGAGGCGCGCGCCGCCGCGCAGGAAGCCGTCAAGCTGGCGCCCGGCCTGGTTCCGGCCGCGACCCTGGCCGCCCGGCTCTTTGCCCGCCAGGCCGACGTCAAGCGCGCCGCTCGCGTCATCGAGACGAGCTGGAAATTCGAGCCGCATCCGGAACTCGCCGAGGCCTACGCCAATGTCCGCCCCGGCGACGCCGCGCAGGAGCGCCTGAAGCGGGCCGAAAAGCTCGCCGCGCTCCGTCCCGGCCATGTCGAGAGCCGCCTGGCGGTGGCGCGCGCCGCGATCGACGCGCGCGACTGGGCGCTGGCCCGCCGCGAACTGGCGGCGATCCCCGATACCGCCCGCACCGAGCGCTTCTGCCTGCTGATGGCCGAGATCGAGGAAGGGCCGGACGGCAATCGCGGCCATGTGCGCGAATGGCTGACGCGCGCCGTGCGCGCGCCGCGCGATCCGCAATGGACCGCCGACGGCTATGTCTTCCCGGCCTGGGCGCCGGTTTCGCCCATCACCGGCCGCCTCGACGCCTTCGAGTGGCGGACGCCGACGGTGGCGCTCGCCGCCGACCAGCGCCCGGCGATCGAGCTCGACGTCGAGGAGCCGGAAGCGACCGAGCCGCTCGTCATCGAGGCGAGCCCCGTGCCAGCGCCCACGCCGACGCCGGAACCCGCCGCGCCGCCCGCCCCCGCGCCGGAATCAGCCAGGGCGCCCGCGCCGACCCCGCCGGCAGCGGCGAAGAACGGCGGTCCCGCCGGCCCCGCGGCGACGGTCGTGGCGCCGATTCCGGACGATCCGGGCGTTGAGGACCGCGACACCGAACCGGCCGATCGTCTGCGTCTGCAGTGAGGCGGTGGAGAACGATCGGGGAGGCTTGAAACCCGGATCGAATGTGGCTATGAACCCCGTGGATTTCACGGCACCCCTCGCGGGGCCACCAGAATCCCCGGGTACGCCGCTTTAGCTCAGCTGGTAGAGCACATCATTCGTAATGATGGGGTCACAGGTTCGAATCCTGTAAGCGGCACCACCAACCTCCTTGAAATCATTGATAATTTCACCACGCAGCTTCAGCGCTGAATTGGTGCGTTCATTATGGTGACCACATGGTGACCACGAAACGCCGCTTGCTGGGGTTCAGGCCGACTGCTCCGAATCCGATTTGGATCCGCGCCGGCTTGGATTTTGCTTGGTCAGTCGCTACGGATTGACGGGTCGATTCCTTGTACGGCAGCGTACAGTGGACCCGTAGCGCTTGCTCCTGCCGGCGAGCGCATTGCAGGTGCGATGGAGCCATCTTGATTTCGATCGCCGAACGGATCCATTCGAAATACCCGCACATGACGGGCGCGCTGCAGAAATTCGCCGATTTCGTACTGGCAGAGCCGGTGAAGGTCGCGCGGATCAGCATCCATGAGGCGGTCAAGGACCTTGATGTTTCCGTCGCCTCGGCGAACCGCTTCGCACGCGCCATCGGCTATTCCGGCTATGCCGAATTCCGCACCGAACTGATCCGCAGCTTCGAACCGGCCTTCGACCCGGTCAAGCGGCTGCAGGTGCAGGTGTCGCGCACCTCGACCAGCCTCGACGTGTTCCGCGCCTCGATGAACGAGGACATCGCCAACGTCCAGACCACCATGGACGGGCTCAGCGACGAGCGCGCCAACCAGGCGGTCGATGCCGTGCTTGCCGCCAGGAACGTCATCGTGTTCGGGCTCGACAATGGCGCCAGCTGCGCGGCGATCCTGTGCAACGAGTTGCAACGGCTGCGCGGCAACGTCACCTCGATCGCCAATTATGGCGGCGCGATCGGCGTGGCGCGGCAGTTCACCGAGCTCGGCCGCGACGATCTCGCGATCGCCATCGCCTTTCCGAACTATATCCGCGACGTGATCCAGCTGGCGAGCCTTGCCCGCGCGCACGGCACGAAGGTGCTGGCGATCACCGACAGCCACCAGTCGCCCCTTGCGCCGCTGGCCGACATCAACCTGTTCTGCCGGGCCGAACGCCAGTTCGGCTCGATGTCGAATGCCGCCGCCATCACGCTGATCGAGGCGCTGGTCGCCGCCGTCGCCCACCGCACCAAGCGGGCCGTGGAACTCGCGGAACAATATACGACGCTAGAACTGCCCTGGCTGGAGCGCCCGGGCCAATAGCCCGCCCGCAGCCCCGACAGACAGTGATGCCTGAATGATCAGCCGCGCCTCGCCTCGCTAGGCAGCGCGACTACGATCATTGTTTTCGCTTGGGTTTTCCACGCTCCGCGTGACGACCATTTCAGCAGCCGACCCAATTGTACAAATTAGAACGCCGTGACAGTCTTTCTGTAACAGGATGTTCATTGCCGGCCGGAACGGGCTGATTTCCGGGCGATGAAGCCCATCTTCTCTACCCCTGACTACTCCTCGTCGAACGCACATCATCCTTCGGAGCCTGTGGAAATGGATAGACGGACTTTCATCAAGATCGGCGCTGCCGCTCTGGCGGCTCCGGCCCTTGTGACATCGCGAGCCCTGGCCGATACACCGAAGCTTGGCAAGATCGCCTATCAGCTCGGCTGGGTGAAGAACTTCCAGTTCGCCGGCGAATACATCGCCGATGCCAACAAGTATTTCGAGCAGGAAGGCATCGCGGTCGACCTGCTCGCCGGCGGCCCCAGCGTCTCGGCCGAGCCGATCGTCATCTCCGGCAAGGCGCTGGTCGGGCAGAACAGCACCGACAACACGGCGAATGCGGTTGCCAAGGGTGCGCCGCTGAAGATCATCGGCACCAACTACCAGAAGTCGCCGTCCTCCATCATCTCGCTGACCAAGACCGGCCTCAAGGCGCCGAAGGACCTGGTCGGCAAGACGGTCGGCATCCAGGCCAACAACCAGGTCGTCTGGAACGCCTTCCTGAAGATCAACGGCATCGATCCCGCCAGCGTCAACACGGTCCCCGCCCAGCACGATTTCACGCCGCTGGTTTCCGGCGAACTCGACGCGTTCTTCGGCTTCTCCAATGACGACGTCGTGCAGTTGCGTCAAAAGGGCCAGGACGTCAGCTACCTGCTGATGGCCGACTACGGCTACCCGATGTTCAACTGCAACTACCTCGTGACCGAGGAGACGCTGAAGGACAAGGAGAAGCGCGCCCAGGTCGTCGCCTTCATGCGCGGCGCCATCCGCGGCTGGCAGGAAGCGGTCAAGAACCCGGCGCTGTCGGCGCAGCTGACCGTCGACGTCTATGGCAAGGGCAACGGCCTCGACCAGGCGGCGCAGGAGAAATCCGCCGCGGCGACCAACGAGTTGATGGTCACGCCCGATACCGAGAAGCACGGCCTGTTCTGGATGACGGACAAGGCTGTCGACGAGACCATCGCCACGCTGGCGACGGCGGGCATCGTCGCCAAGAAGGATCTCTTCACCAACGAGATCCTCGAAGAGGCCTTCCAGGGCAAGACCACGCTCTGAGACCCTTGTTCCGGGGCGGTCCGGCGCATGCCGGAACGCCCCGGACCCTCCCCCAGGACACGGCGGCGGCCAGGCCGCCCACGATCGAAGCCCCGGACCTGCCTGTCCGGGGAGCGACGGCCTTCGTTCGACAGGAACCCAGCATGACCCAGAACTACCAGAGCGCGGACGTCTGGTCCCGCACCAAGACCATCAACGGCTATCCCGTCGACGAGGTCCGCTCCGTCTTCCAGAAGTCCGTCCGGCGCGGCTGGCTGGAAGAGGCGATCCTCGCCGCCTACGAGCTGCACCTGAGCGGCCTCGAGACGGAAGAACTGCTCTGGCGGCGGATCGAGATCATCGCCACCGAGGAAGTCGGCTTCGGCCTGGTGACGGCGCCCGCCATCATCGAGGCGCTGAATGCCCAGCGGCAGCGCTATGCCGATCGCACCGAGCGCTGGATCTACGCGGTCCAGGCGATCCGCATCATCGTCACCAACAAGAAGGACCGAACCGCGCCGCAGCTGGCGCAATGGGCGATCGAGGTGACGTCGCGCGGCGAGCGGCAGTTCGAGATCCAGGATTTCATGGTGGACTATCACACCCGTCGCGGCGTCGAGCTCGGCCGCGGTCCGGAGCACTGGACGACTGCCGGCGGCGGCGATCTCGAAAACATGCTCGAAGGTGTCGACAGCAAGTACCTCGACTATCTGAACACGCTCCGCACCAAGACTCCGGCCTGATTCTGGCATGGCGCGTCCGGCATCCGCCGCCGCGCCATCCGCCGACCGAAAGGCACCCTCCGATGGAGATGTCCAACGTGAAGTCCGAGCTGAAGCCGAATGCGACCCCCTCGTCGCGTCCGGCCGGGGATGCCAGCGGCATCGTGCTCTATGGCCTCTCCAAGACCTTCTCGCTGCAGGGCCGCACCGTCACGGCGCTGCACGATGCGGATCTGCGCACGCCGGCGGGCTCCTTCGTGTCGCTGCTCGGCCCTTCGGGCTGCGGCAAGTCGACGATCCTGCGCATCCTCGCGGATCTCGACGTGCCGACCGATGGCAGCGCGCTCATCCATGGCAAGTCGCCCGGCGTCTCGCGCGCCAACCACGAGATCGGTATTGCCTTCCAGGACGCCTCCCTGCTCGCCTGGCGCTCGGTCGAGGACAATATCCGCCTGCCGCTCGAGATCAGCGGCATGAAGGGGCAGGACGCCGCCATCCGCGACCTGATCGCGCTGGTCGGCCTGCAGGGCTTCGAGAAGGCAAGGCCGGCGCAGCTTTCCGGCGGCATGCGCCAACGCGTCGCCATTGCCCGCTCGCTCGTCAACCAGCCGAAGGCGCTGCTGCTGGACGAGCCGTTCGGCGCGCTCGACGACATGATGCGCCAGCGGCTCAATCTCGGGCTGCAGCGGATCTGGATGGAGAGACGCACGACCACCGTGCTTGTGACGCACTCGATCCCGGAAGCGGTGTTCCTGTCCGACATGGTTGCAGTGATGACCGCGCGGCCGGGGCGGATCGTCGAGACGCTGGCGATCGACCTGCCGCGCCCCCGCACACCGGAAATGATGCGCACGCCGGAGTTCCACCGCCTCTGCGATCGCTTCAGCGAGCTCCTGTTCGGATCGAAGATCGAGGAACTGGAGGGGGCGTCATGACCGCGCTCGCGCTTCGCCCGCTCGACCGTCTCCGCGCCCTGAACGGTTCCGGCTTCCTCCATGGCGCGGCCGGGCTTGTCGTGGTCCTGCTGCTCTGGCAGCTCGCTGTCGCCTTCATCTCGTCCGGCAACGGCACAATCCCGTCGCCGCTGCAGATTGCCCGCCAGATGCAGGCGGACGGCTTCCGCTTCTATGCCGACGCGGCCTCCTACACGGTGTCGGCCGCCTTGCGGGGCTGGCTCTGGGGCAATGGCCTCGCGATCACGCTTGCCCTCGTCGCCGTCGCCATTCCGTTTCTGGAGCGGCCGATCCTGCAGCTCGGCATCGTCTCCTACTGCCTGCCGATCGTCGCGATCGGCCCGCTGATGATGATCCTGTTCTCCGGCGATACGCCCAAAGTGGTGCTGGCCGGCCTGTCCGTCTTCTTCACCACGCTGATCGGAACCGTGACCGGTCTGCGCCATGTCGACCGCACCATGCTCGACCTCGTGCACGGCTTCGGCGGCGGCACCCGGCACAAGCTGTTCAAGGTCCGGCTGATATCCGCCCTGCCGCATCTCTTCGCCGCGCTCCGCATCGCGGCGCCCGCCGCCGTCCTCGGCGCCATCGTCGGCGAATATATGGGCGGCACCGAAACCGGCCTCGGGCTGATGCTGGTCAATTCGCAGCAGGCGATGGAAATCCCGAGAACCTGGGCGATCGCGGTCGTCGCCAGCGTGCTGGCCGCCATCGCCTATGCCGCGACCAGCGTGGCCGCCCGCCTGCTGACGCCCTGGGCGCGGGAAATGTCCGCCGACATCGGCAGCGGCCTGCATGCGAATTCGGGCGGCGCCGGCGGCTGGGCGATGGCGATCGCCTCGGCGCTCGGTTCGCTCGGACTTGTGCTCGTCGTATGGTGGGCGATCCTGCGCGGCTTCTCCGTGCCGCCCTTCTTCGGCAAGGGGCCGCTGGAGGTGTGGAACTATCTTGTCGATCCGCTGATGGGCGCGCAGAACCGTATTCAGCTGATGCGCGAAGCTATAGTGACGATCCGCGACAGCGCCGCCGGGCTGGTCGTCGGCACGGTCGCCGCCATCGTCGTCGCGGTCGCCTTCAACCTCTGGGGCGGCGTCGAACGGGCGTTCATGGGCGTCGCCATCGCGCTACGCTCGATCCCGCTCGTCGCCATGGCGCCGCTGGTGACGCTGGTCTTCGGCCGCAACATGCTGGCGGTCGTCATGATCGGTGCGATCGTCACCTTCTTCCCGACGCTGGTGAACATGACGCTGGCGCTGGCGCAGACGCCGGCCCGCTCGCGCGACCTGATGCGGGTGTTCGGCGCCTCGCGCTTCCGGACGCTGATGACGGTGCAGATACCCAGCGCCCTGCCGGCACTGTTCACCTCGCTGCGCACCGCCGCGCCGCTCGCGATCACCGGCGCGCTACTCGCGGCCTGGCTCGCGACGGGCAAGGGGCTCGGCTACGCCATCGTCACCACCGCCGCCGTCTCGGACTACGAAGGACTCTGGGCCCGCGTCGCGCTGACGACGGCCTTCTCCATCCTCCTCTATGCGCTGATCGGGCTGGTCGAACGCCTCGTGCTCAAGGCCTACGCCAACTAGCCACGCGCCACGCTTCCGCGATCACCCCTGCTTTCGCGGCGCCCCGGCGCGCGCGACGCGCTTTCGCGCGCCCGTCCCTTTCCTCCCCGCCGGCCACGCCCGGCGGAATCCCTCCCCCGCATCCGGAGTTTCCTCGATGAAGACCACGCCCGTAACGCCCGCCGATCTCGTCGCCTCGATCATTGCCCTGCCGCCCATCGCCCGGAACCCGGACGGCGGCATCAACCCCGGCGAAAGCCAAAAGATCGTCGACTGGCTCGCTTCGGCCGGCGTCAGCTCGTTCATGTATGGCGGCATCGCCAACCTGTTCAATGCGAGGCTCAGCGAGTATGGCGCGGTGCTCGACCTGATCGAAGCGGTGGCGCCTTCCGATGACGCCTGGATGATCCCGGCGATCGGCGGCGACTATGGCAAGGCGATCGACCAGGTGGCGATGCTGCGTGAGCGGGATTTCCCGACGGCGATCCTGCTGCCGTTCTGGCTGGTGCAGCCGAAGGGCGTGGCAACCGGCATCCGCAAGCTCGCCGATGCCTATGGCAAGCCGCTGATGGTGTTCTTCAAGGCGCTCGACTATCTAGACCCGCAGGACGTCGCGGCGCTCCTGAAAGATGGCGCGCTCTGCGGCGTCGAATATGGCGTGGTGCCGGATGAAAACGGCGAGTCGCCGCACCTGACCACGCTGCTCGATCTCGTCGGCTCGGCCGAGCGGCTGATCGACGGCGCGGGTGAACTGACCATCGTCGAGAGCTCGAAGTTCGGCATCCAGGGCTATACTTCCGGCACCGGGCTGCTGGCGCCGCACATCTCGATGGCGTTGCTGGAGGCGGTGAAGCGCGGCGACCGCGCCGCGATCGAGAGCCTCAGCCGGCCCTTCGTGGATTTCGACGCGGCCCGCGCCGCCCATTCCGCCATTCCCGTCGTGCATGACGCGATCCGCTTGGCAGGGATCGCCGATACCGGCCCGATCGGCCCGTTCTTCGAGAGCGCGTCGGATCCGGCGATCGTCGCGGACATCACTCGGATCGCCAATGAATTAATGCAGGCAAATGCAGACTTCACACGGATGGAAGGTCGCTAGCGCGCCCTCAACCCATCGATATCCACGGGCGAGCGCCAATGGCCACGCAGTGCGGGATCACGAAAGGCGGGCTCCCTGAAGGTCAGCGGCGAGCACGCCAAACTGACTTCCGCGAGTGCTGCGCTTTGCCGGACCGGCGCGCAGCGTCCGGGACAGGCGGCCGCCGCTGATCGGCATGTCGAGCAGACTGACGAAGCCATGCGGCATTCCGGCCAGGCCGCGCGCCGCGTGGAGCATCATCGCCGCGGCGCCCGGCACCGGCGGCGCGGCGGGGCTGAGGGACAGTGAGAAATCCCGGCTTCCCTCGACCGAGACGGCCTCCTGCGGCTTGCGGCCATAGGCGGCGGGATCAAGGAACATTTCCAGCCTCATCACGATGCTGGTGACGCCGCCCAGCGATCCGGTTGCCGTCTGCGTGATACCGGCGACCTCGCCGATCCCAACGGTGCGGTGCGACAGCACGATCGGGGTGGTTGCGAAGGTCGGCTCCAGGCTGTCCGTGATGGTGTCGATCGGGATGCCGACGCATTCCGCGACCGCCGCGACGGATTCCGGGAAGCCCATATGGCCCTCGATGGACCCGTCAGCGACCCGGCCGGCGAAGGTCTCAGGCGAAAGCCCGAAGCCCAGATGGGCGAAATCCGCCGGGCCGACGCCGCCGACATTCGAGACGCGCAGGATATCGAGCTTCGTCACCTCGACGAGCGTGCGCGACAAAAGGATCGGCAGAGTCTCGAAGCAGAAGCCGGGATTGATGCCGCAACCCATAACCGTGGTACCGGAGGCGCGCGCCGCCCCATCCAGTGCCTCGAATTCCGCCCCATATCGGAGCCAGGGGTGAAACAGCCACTCAGCGGCCGACAAGACCGAATAGCCGGCCTTCAGCCCAGCCAGGATCTGCGCGGTAGCCCGATCCGGCGCGGACGTCGACGCGTGAAAAAGGATCGTCGGACCGGCTGCCGGCGGCAGGGTCGCCTGGATCGAGAGGTCGCAGGATGTGCCCGGCACCACGTCGGCGACCGGATGGCCGACAAGATCCGGCGCATCGTCAATAATCGTCACGATCTCGAAGTCCGGGCTCGCCTGAAGCGCCGCGAACAATGCCCGACCGAGGTTGCCGAAGCCGAAAAGAGCGACGCGCATCAGAATATCCCCTTCACATCGTCCAGCCCGGCCGCCCAGCGCGTCGGCTTCATTTCCACGATGTCATGGGTGAGCAGATCCAGCTGACGGAACGGATCACCCGTCAGAATCTGATCCAGTTCGCCCCTTGTGACGCCGGTCGCCATCATGAAACCGCCGGTCGGCGGAACGAGGCGGCCAGAAAGAAAGAAGATGCCGCGATCATAGAGGGTTGCGACCCAGTCGCGGTGCGCGGGCAATGCCGCCGCGATCGCCTCCGGCGTTGCCGTGTAGGTCGACGTCACCAAAAACATCCGGGTTCTCCATGCTGCGTGGCCATCGCTGCCGCCCATGAGCATAGATATATCACTTGACACTTCAACTGATATTATCAGATCGTAGATGCGTTCCCGGCGAGAAGATCCAGCGGCTCAAAGAAGGCACGCGGTTCCGGGCCAGGGTTGGAAGCGAATGACGCCACACGCAGCGCCCGGCAAATCGCTCAGGCACACCATTCGGGGAACAGGGTTCATGACAAAATTCCGCAGGACTGTAGCGGCTGCCGCCCTGGCAGTCATTGCCGGAGCCATGCCGGCTTCCGCCGCCGACCTCGCCGCCATCAAAGCCGCCGGCACGATGCGCGCGCTGACGACAGGCAACGACAAGCCGAACGTCTCGATGGACACGTCCGGCAAGCCGATCGGCTTTGAAGTCGACATGTGCCAGCTCATCGCCGACAAGCTCGGCGTGAAGCTCGATCTCAACGTGCTCGCCTGGGAAGGCCTGCTTCCCTCCATCACCGCCGGCCGTACCGACATGATCTGCTCGGGCGTCAACATCACACCGGCGCGCCAGGAAGTGTTCGATTTCTCGGTGCCCTACTCGCGCACCGCGATCATCGCCATGGTGCCTGAAGCAACGACCGACATTAGCGGCCCTACCGACATTGGCGGCAAGGTCGTCGGTGCCTGCATCGGCGCTGATGGCGAGGACGTGGTTCGCGAGATCGGCGGCTACAAGGAAGTGCGCGTCTATCCGGGCGTCGCCGAACTGTTCGCCGATTTCGTCGCCGGCCGCATCGAAGTGGCGATCGTCGGCGACAAGCAGGCAGCCGAATTCATGCAGGCCCGCCCCGGTATCGCGAAGATCGTCGGCAAGCCCTACAAGGTCAATCTGGTCGGCTATCCGATGAGCAAGGGCTCGGCCGACATGAAGGCCGCGGTCGACAAGGTCATTTCGGATGCGCGCACCGACGGCACGCTGAATAAGATGGCCAAGGCCAGCTTCGCCCTCGACGACTATGACTCCGCCCTGCCGCCGGTCGGTCAGGACGCCGCCAAGAAGTAGGACCGCGGAACGATCTTTGCAGGGCCGAGACGGGTCGACGCGATCCGGATCGGCTCTGCCCACAAGGCCGGGCATTCCGGGTCTTGCCGATCGTCTGCGGGATCGCTTGCCGCGCGCGACGCCGATCCCGACGACATCTCCATCCCGAGGCTGCGCAGCTCGTGCCCGAGCTCGCGATGGTCGTCCTGCCGTGCCGGCGCCGCCTGCGACCACGGCTAGCCGCTGCCGAGATAACGCTCCATGTCCTTCGACTTCTCTTCGATCGTTCCCTATGCGCCGCTGCTGTTCCAAGCGACGATGATGACGATCTTCCTCGCCGTCACCTCGCAGGTGATCGGCACGATCTGCGGCTTCCTGCTGGCGCTGGCGCGCATGTCGTCCTGGCGCATCCTCAGCGTGCCGGCGTTCTTCTACATCTGGATCGCACGCGGCACGCCGCCGCTGATCCATCTGTTCCTGATCTATTTCGGCCTGCCCAGCATCGGCATCTCGCTCGAACCGCTGCCCGCCGCGATCATCGCCTTCTCGATCACCTCGTCGGCATACAATGCCGAGACGCTGCGCGCCGGCCTGCAGTCCATCCCCGCCGGCCAGATCGAGGCCGCCCGCGCCGTCGGCATGAGCTATCCGACCGTGATGTGGCGGATCGTACTGCCGCAGGCGATCCAGATCATCACGCCGCCCTATATGAGCAACTTCATCAGCCATGTGAAAAGCACGTCGCTGGCGTCCGTCGTGACGGTCCGCGAGCTGCTGCTGACGACGACGCTGATCTATTCGAACACGTTTCGCGCGATGGAAGCGCTGCTCGTCGCCGGCGCGATCTACCTGTTCCTCACCTCGATCCTGGCGTTGGCGCAGCTCCAGCTCGAACGCTACCTCGACTATGACAAGCGCCCGCCTGCCCGTCGGCGCCTGCGCCGACTGGGCCTGACGCCAGGCCATGTGGCCTTGGCCGATCCCGCAGCGCACGACCTGCTGCCATCGCCGCCGGACCGCCAAAGGCGCGTGCTCGATATCGCGGCGCTCGAGAAGAGCTTTGGCGGCGTCAAGGCGCTCTCCGGCATCAACCTCTCGATCCAGGAGGGCGAAGTGGTCTGCCTGCTCGGCCCGAGCGGATCAGGCAAGAGCACGCTGCTGCGCTCCATCAACCTGCTGGAGCGCCCGGATTCCGGCCGCATCGGCATCCATGCCCGCGGCGCCGGCTTCGACCTCGCTTTCGGCCCGACGCATCGCGGCGTCGGCGGGCGGGAACTGGCGCGGCTGCGCTCGCATGTCGGCATGGTGTTCCAGCACTTCAATCTCTGGCCGCACAAGATGGCGATCGAGAACGTCACCGAGGGCCTGCTGCGCGTGCGCCACCAGACAGGCCTCGAGGCCGGCAATGCGGCGACGCGGCTGCTCGCCCGCGTCGGCCTCGGCGCCAAGCTGACCGCCTTCCCGAACCATCTCTCCGGTGGCCAACGCCAGCGCGTCGCGATTGCGCGGGCGCTCGCCATGAAGCCGGACATCATGCTGTTCGACGAACCGACCTCGGCGCTTGATCCCGAACTGGTCGGCGAAGTGCTGCAGGTGCTGGAAGACGTCGCCGCCAGCGGCATGACGATGCTGGTCGCGACCCACGAGATGGGCTTTGCCCGCAAGGTCGCCGACCGGGTCATCTTCATGGATGGCGGCCAGATCGTCGAGATCGCGACGGCGGAAGAATTCTTCGAGCGGCCGAAGCACGAGCGCAGCATCCGCTTCCTGGAGGCAGTGCTGAAATAGCGTCCGCCAACGGACGACGGCAAGAAAGGGGAGCGGAGCGGATCGGATCCGCTCCCCTTCTTGTGCCTTCAAGTCACGCTCGACACGAGGGAAACCAGCGGCCCGTCAAGCAGCCGCCAGTTCCTCCGATCAACCTGTTTGCTGCCAGCGGTGTTTTTCGAGCGCGGACGGGTCCGTGTCGACCTCCGCCCAATTCTCGGTGCGCTGGAAATGCACCGGCTCGTCATCCATCCAGAGCGCATGGGTAATGCCATGCAGCAGAGGCTCGATGCCGTAGCGCAGCCCCGACAGCGAGGCGCCCGAATGCGCGTTCGTAACCGTGGCGCCGTAGTTGAAGCAGAACATGTTGGCGAGCACCGGCGTCTGGCCCGGTACCTTCTCGACGAAGGAAAGATCACGGTTGAGATAGGGATAGGTTGCGAGCCAGGCATCTGGCTGGCTTTCGGGCGGCGTGAACCGATCCGACCAGGTCGCCATGTTGTCGGCGAGCGGCAGCAGCTCCGGCCGGTTGCGCGGGTCCATCGAGAAGCCGCAGCCGATGAAGAGATGGTCGAACACCACGACCGAGCCATCGCTGGCCGTGACGTGGATGCCGTCCTCACGCTGCTCGACATCGGTCCAGGACGCACCGGCGTGAATGCAGAAATTCGGGAACGCGGCGCAGCGATCGACGCCATCCTGGGTCGGCGGCTGGCCGAATTTGAACATCGCCTGGATCCAGCGCCACTTGTCGGCATCGGACATAGAGGCATAGTGGCGAAGATAGCCAGCCTTCTCGAGATAGCGGAACGGGTTGGCCATCAAGATCTGCCTGCGACGCATGTAGATGGTGACGCCGGTCGCTCCGAGTTCGAGCAGGTCCGCGGCCCGGTCCCACGCCGTCGCCCCCGCGCCGAGCAGCCCGATGCGCTTGCCCTTCCAGTCGAGGCTGTCGACATCATCGGTGCACAGCGTCCAGCTTTCGCGCGGCAGCTTGTCCTTGACGAAGGGCGGCACATACCATCCGCCAATCCCCTCCAGCCCCGTCGCCAGCACGACCTTGCGGGCATAGACGGTCTCATTTCCATTGACGGTCAGGCGGACGAGGCCGTCCTCGTCGTCGAAGGCGGTGACGTCGGCCTCGTTGCGGACCGGCAGGTCGAGGACCGCGCGGTACCAGTCAAGATAAGCCTGCCAGGCCTGACGCGGCCATTTGCCGAGCTGCTCCCACCCCGTCTCGCCGAACACCGCCTCAAACCAGCTGCGCGGCGCCAGCGAGGGGATACCGAGATCCGGCCCGGTAACATGTTTGGGCGAGCGAAGCGTCCACATCCGCGAATAGGTGATCCACGGACCCTCCTGTCCCTTTGGCGCGCGATCGAGGATCAGCACGTTGGAGACGCGGTCGCGCATCAGACCGAAGGCGACCGTGAGGCCACATTGGCCGCCGCCGACGATCACGACATCGTAGACGTGATGGCCACGCGGGTGCTCGCGCGGGAGCACCCAGTCGTCCTTGGGGTAGTTGAGAATCTCCAGATCGTGGCGGACCCGGCGGCTGAGCCGGTCGAGGCGCTCCTGCGCATCCGGCAATGGCGGCGGCGCATAAGGCGGCGCCAGGCCCGCTCGAAGCTCCGGGTGCTCCAACGCGAGCTTCCCGGCAATCTGTGCCGAAATATCCTCGCCGTGCATGTCCCCCCGCTCCGGCTGGTCCATCGATCCACTCCACCTCAAAAGCTGCAACACCTTCAAGCTGTAGCGCATCGTTGATATTCCGTCAAAAATATCTGATGGTGTCTCTGACGAGAATGCCGCGCGTCGCGGCTGCCTCGATCCCGCCGCCGCGACCTTCTCGCGTGGATTGCATCGGCCGCGACGAGCGTGTAGCGCTTGATATTCGCAATGATATAATGCGGGTCGTCGCGCCTACGGATGCGACCCGACAAGAGCTAGAAGTGGATGATGGATTTGGTCGCCGAAAAGATCGCAGCAAAAGCCAGCCCGGCGGCCGTGAAGAAGGTGCGCGCGCCCAAAAAGACGGGCAAGGCGTCGCTGACCGACAAGGTCTACAATCTCCTGCGCGGGGAAATCCTGACCTGTGCGCTGGAGCCCGGCCGCGAGTTGTCGGAGGCCGAATTGGCGCAGCGCTTCGAGGTCAGCAAGACGCCGGTCCGCGAGGCCTTGGCGAAGCTGCGCTCCGAGGGCTTCGTCCGTACCTTTCCGCGCCGCGGATACCAGGTTGTGCCGATAACTTTCGGCGACATGAGCGAACTTTTCGATTTGCGCACGATCCTGGAAGCAGGCGCTGCCGAACTGGCTTGCGCCCGCATCACGGATGCCGAACTCGACCAGTTGCAGAAGCTGGCCGACGTCGTCTACGACCGCAGCGAGCAGCCGAGCCTGCAGCGCTTCATCAAGGCCAATCGCGATTTCCATGCCGCAATCGCCAGGGCATCCGGCAATGACCGACTGCAATTGCTGATCACCCGGCAGATCGACGAATTGGAGCGCTTCTTCTACCTCGGCGCCCGCCTTCGCGACGTCAACAGCGAGACGATCAACGACCACCAGGCGATCGTCGAAGTGCTGCGTTCGCGCGATCCGGTCGCGGCACGAGAGATCATGATCAAGCACAACGACATCACGCGCGAAGGCCTGTTCAAGGCGCTGGCCAGTTCGCGCAACTTCGCCCAGATCAGTCTCTAGCTGCTTCCCAACCCAGCATATCGGATCACGAGGGTTCGCCGGTCTCCGGCGCGGCCTTCGTGCGTCTGCGCCGGCCGACGCCATGCATCGCTGCCTGCGATATCCCCTCGACATGACATATCGATTGGAATATCACGTGATATCTTCAACATGCGGGACAGTCCGATGGGTGACAAGATCATGTGGGCGCGCCAGGAAGGCACGACCAAGACGTGGGTGCATGAGGGACAGGAGTTCAGCCATCGGCTGATCACCCAGAAGAAGCAGGGTTCTTCGATGTCCTTCCACATCACGACCTACATGCCGCATTTCGACGTCATGGTCGAAGGCGACGGCAAGCATGAGGTCATCCTCTATTGCCTGCAGGGATGGTCCAAGCAGATCATCGAGGCGACCGGCGAGGAACGCATGTTCCGTCCAGGCGACGCGATGTACCTGCCGGTCAACTACCGCTACCGACACATCATCGGCGATGCCGGCCTGGTCATCGCGGTCTGCGCCAATCCGAGCAAGGAAGACGGCGACATGTAGCAAAAAGCCCCGGCGCCAGGCGCCGGGGCTTTTTCATTCCGGCTGCCGATCTCGCCGCTCAGGCGGGAACCTGACGCAGGCGGACGACGTCGGTGCGCTCCGCGCCGCCTGCTTCGCGCTCATAGCGGAAACCACCGCGCCGTGCGCCCGCCATCGAAGCATCCAGAAAGTTGAACAGCCCCGGCGGGGCGGTGACGACATCCTCGGTTGCGTTGACGATCGTGTTGGCGGCACCGAACAGCGACAAAGCGGCCGGTGTCAGACTGGCGCGGATGTGGTGCGCGCCCTCGATATCAATCGTGTCGGCGGCAGGAATGCCGAAGCGCTCGGGATCGTAGTACATGACGAGCCGCATGGTGACGATCGCATCGGCCCCGCGAAGGCCCCGGCCAGTCTGCGTGATGCCAATGACCCGTCCCGGCTCGATCAGGCCAAGGCTCGGCGTGCCGGAATCGACGGGAAAGTCAGCGACTTCGGTTTCCCAGCTCTCCTCCACCCGATCGATGGTCAGCCCGAGACGCTCGCAGACCAGCGCGATCGATTCCGGCATTCCCATGTGACCGGCGATCCGTCCGGAGGCGATCTTCTCGTCGAACTCGGCGGGCCAGAGCGCATAGCCGACATGATCGATATCGCCCGGTCCAGTGCCCGTCACGTCGATGGCGCGGGTGATGGTCACGCGGCGCACGCCCGACGTGGCTCGAGCAAGCACGAGAGGAAGCGCGTCGAAGCTGTAGCCGGGATTGATGCCGGTGCCGGTAATCGTGACACCCTTGGCCTTGGCGGCCTGGTCCAGCCGAGCGGCGAACGCGCCATGGCGCAGCGCCGGATGAAACATCGCCTCGGAAGCGGAGAGCACGTCGAGACCGGCGGCCAGCGCGTCGAGAAGTTGCGCCTCGATCTTCGCCGGCGCCGACTCCGTGAGATGATAGAGCAGGTCCGCCGCATCGCCGCCATCGGCGAGGCATTCTGCCAGTGTCGGGCGCACGATGACGTCGCCCGCGCCGACGAAACCCGGATAGAGCGCGTCTAGCCGCTGCCCGGCCTTGGCGGGATCGTGGTCAACGGCGCCGACGACACGGATACCCGGATAGCCTTGGCTCAGGCATTCGACGACGAGCGAGCCAAGACAGCCGAGCCCGAAAAGTATGACCCCGATGGGTTCGCCAGACGATTTCGCCACGCTGATTCTCCTGTTTCGCTTTCGCGGTCCGGGCCGCGATCTGCCTCCCTCGACCCTCGCCATTCCGGCATCGGTGGGTGGAAAGCCACGCATCCAATCTGATGTGCTATGTAATATCTTACAGATAATTTCGTGACAAGGAAAAGCGCGAGAAATCTCGGCGGTTCCGAGATCGGAATGTACGGCTCCGCTCGCCGAATACGGCAAGGCAGGCTCATTGGTTGACATTCTACTAGATATATCAGATCAAGCAGCAGATCGCGATATCGCGCAATCCCTGTCTTCCACGAACGGTTTGAGGCCTCCGATGCGACTCGATACCAGTGCCAGCGGCGTATTCCCGATTTCTGCGACGCCGTTTCTGGATTCCGGAGAACTGGACCTCGCCAGCGCCGAGACGCTGACGGATTTCTATCTCGAGCGTGGAGCGACCGGCCTCACGATCCTCGGCATGATGGGCGAAGCGCCGAAGCTGTCGCCGGAGGAAAGCACCGCCTTCCTGAAGGTCGTGCTTACGTGCGTCGCCGGCCGCATCCCGGTCGTCGTCGGCGTCAGCAATCCAGGCCTGTCTGCCATGGCGGCGCTGGCGCATGAAGCGATGGCCGCAGGCGCTGCCGGCGTCATGGTCGCTCCCCTGCCGAGCCTCAAGACCGAAGAGCAGATCATCAACTACTACGTCATGGTCTGCCAGGCACTCGGGCCCGACGTTCCCGTCGTGCTGCAGGACTTCCCGCTGGTACTCGGCGTCAGCTTCTCGGTGCCGACGCTCGAGACGATCTTCGCCCGACTGCCGCAGATCGTCATGCTGAAGCACGAGGACTGGCCCGGGCTCTCCAAGCTCTCGCGCATCCGGCGCGGCGAGAGCGAGCGCGGCGACCGCCGGATCAGCATCCTCGTCGGCAATGGTGGCCTGTTCCTGCCGCAGGAACTCGCGCGCGGCGCCGATGGTGCAATGACCGGCTACGCCTATCCCGAGATGCTGGCCGACGTCGTCCAACGCTTCCGTGCCGGCGATGTCGAGGGCGCCGAGGATGCGTTCGACGTTCACCTGCCGCTGATCCGGCACGAGACCCAGCCCGGCCTCGGCCTCGCGGTCCGCAAGGAAATCCTGCGCCGCCGCGGCGCCATCGCGTCGGCGCATGTCCGCAGCCCTGGCCCCAAACTGGATGCTCTCGACCTGGCCGAACTGACCGGGCTCATGAACAGGCTCGAACGCCGCATGGCCCGCCCGGCATAGGCGGTTACCTCAGAAATTGAAAACGGCGCCTACTGGCGCCGCTTTCGATTGGAACATGCCCGGATGATCAAACCGACTTGATGGCGCCGCCATCGCAGCGGAGCATTCCGCCCGTCACATAGCTTGCCGGCGCGCTCACGAGGAAGGCCGCGACCGCCGCGAATTCCTCGATACGGCCATAGCGCTGGATCGGGATCGAGGCCCGCGACGCCGCCGCGACATCCTCCACCGCCTTGCCGGTCCGCTTGGCCGCCGCGGCATCGAGTTCGTCGACGCGCTCGGTGTGAATGCGGCCGGGCACCAGCATGTTGACGGTCACGCCACTCGCGGCGACCTCATCGGCCAGCGTCTTCGACCAGCCGACTAGCGCCGAGCGCAGCGCATTGGAAACGCCGAGATTGGGGATCGGTTGGATCACGCCTGAAGACCCGAGCGTCAGCACGCGCCCCCAGCCGCGTGCCTGCATCTCCGGCACGATGCGCGCCGTCAGCAGGAACACGTTGCGGACCATGGCGCTGAACTGCGCGTCCCAGGTCTCGCCCGTCACCGCCAGAACGCTGCCCGGCGGCGGACCGCCGGTATTGTTGACGAGAATGTCGATCGCATTCAGCCTCGCCGAGGCACCGGCCACCAGCGCCTCGACGGCGTCCTCTCCGGCAAAGTCGCAGACGACATAATCCGCGCTGCCAGGGCCGCTGGCGTTCAGCGACGCCGTCGCCGCCTGCAGGCGAGCCTCGTTACGGCCGGTGATGACCACACGCACGCCTTCGGCGACCAGCGCGGCCGCGACGCCGAGACCCAGCCCGCGCGACGACGCAAGCACCAGCGCGCCCTTGCCGGAAATTCCAAGATCCATAGTGACTCCCAGAGCGTTTTCGAGCGGAGTGTGTAAAGGCTCGCGCGGAAAGACCGCGATGAAGACAATGAGCTAGATCGGGTCAGGATGCGGCCAGGCCGGCGCCGCTCTCGAGGCGGTCGCGCAGATTGCTCCAGGGTAGCCAGAAGGCCGGCCCATATTGCGCGACGAGCTTCCCCGGCACTGGCTGCGGCGGCTTGTGCGGCAGCGGAAACTCGCCCACCGCCAGCGTGCCGGAATAGAGACCGGCGATCGCCCGGCCGAGCGAGGTCGTGAGCGCGATGCCGCGACCATTGCAGCCGATCGCCGCGTCCAGTCCCGGTTCGAGGCTCATGAAGCGCGGCATGGAATCGAGCGTCGCGGCGATCACCCCACTCCAGACATGCTCGGCGCGGATGCGACCCAGCGCCGGAAAGATGTTCTCGAGGCGCTTCGAGAAATAGCGGGTCGCGCGTTCGAGCGGCATCGGGCCCGGCATGACCAGTCCGCCGGTCACCAGCCGCCCGTCCGGCGACCAGCGCACGGCGAAAGTGTGCCGTCGGGTATCGGCGACAGGCGACCGGCCATGAAGAATGCTGGCCTGATCGGCCTCGCCGAAATGCTGGCTGGCGATCTGGTGCACGCGGACCGGAATGATCGCGTCGGCGACTGCGGGGTAGAGCTTGTCGACCAGCGCGTTGGTGGTCAGCAGCATCCGATCCGCGCGGACGCGCCCCTTGTCGGTCACGGCCATCCACTTGCCATCGGCCCGCGTGACCTGTTGAACGCGGCTTCCTGCGTAGATGCCCACGCCCTGCGCCATCGTGGCCCTGGCAAGACCGCGCGCATAGGCAAGCGGATTGATCTGACCACCAGTCGGGTCAAGAAGCGCGCCGTGATAGCCGGACGCTCCGATCTTTTCGGCTGTCTCTTCGCGAGACAGGATCTCGACCCGCCGGCCAAGCGTCGCCCAGTCACGCTGGCGCTGCTCGAGAATTCTCTGGAGCGCCGCGGTATGGGCCGGCTGCAGCCATCCCGTCTGCTCGGCGCTGCAATCGATCGCATAACGGCGGATCAGGTCGAAGACAGCATTGCCGGACTGACCGACCAGCGCAGTCAGCCGGTCGCCTGCCTCGCCCAGAAGGCCGCGCACATCGGCAGGCCCGAAGGCCGTCTTGAGGCTGGGCACAACGAAGCCCGTATTGCGCCCCGATGCGCCGAAGCCAGGCTCGTCGGCTTCGAGAAGGACGACCTTGGCGCCACCCTCGGCCATGTGCAGCGCTGTCGACAGGCCGAGAAAGCCCGCGCCAACAACCACGATGTCCGACGAGACGTCGCCGACCAGCGGCGGCATGGGTTCAGCGGCCGGCGTCAGCGCCGACCAGAGCGATTGATGGAAGGTCTCCGTCGCCATATCGGTCTCAGGCCGCCCGCTTCACGTAGCGGCCGAAGCCGGCCGAGCCGAGAACATCGTGCCCGTCCCATACCTTGCGCCCACGCAGGAAGGTGGCCGCGATGCGAGCGCCGAATGTCTCGCCATCGTACGGGCTCCAGTTGAGCCCGTCACGAGTGGTGGACGCATCGAAGGGGAAGGAGCCGGCTTCGAGGACCGCGATATCCGCGTCGAAACCCGGCGCGAGCGCTCCCTTCTGCCCCCAGAGCCCAAACAGCTTAGCCGGCTTCTCGCATACCTGCTCGTAGAGGACACGCGCCGACTCGGCGACACGGGCGGAGAGATCGGTGAAGAAGGAAGGTACCAATGTCTCCAGCCCGGGAATCCCGGCGCCGGCATCGAAGATCGACGGCACCAGCTTGTTGTCGACCGGCCAGCTCGAATGATCCGACGAGACGAGCGCGATCTTGCCATCCGCCAGGGTCTGCCACAGTGCGTCGAGCACGCCAGACCGGATCGGCGGACTGACCTTCATGCGGGCGCCGAGACGGCCGACATCCCGGGCGGCGTCGAAATGGAGATAGTGCACGCACATCTCGCCGGTGGCGCGGACGCCCTCTTCGCGGTATCGGGCGACCAGATCATAGCCACGCGGATGCGAGATATGGACGATATGGACATGCGCGCCGGTCGCCTTGCCCAGTTCGAGGAAATTGGCGGTCGCCGCCATCTCCGCCGCGAGCGGGCGGCTCGGCTCGTGCCATTCCGGCGAGGTCCGGCCCGCGGCCTTCAGGGCGGCGATCGCGGCGCGGACGATCTCCTGGTCCTCATTGTGCAGCCCGACGGGAAGGCCGGTCTCCACCGAAGCCTTCAAGATCGCCAGCGTGTCATCGGCCGGCAGGCGGGGAAAGCGGACAGGGTGGCTTTCGATGCTGGAAATCTTGAAGGCGCAGACGCCCGCTGCGGCCAGCTTCGCCATTTCGGCGGTCCCCTGCCCGGGCGCGATGGTCGCATAGAGCGCGACGTCGCAGTAACTGAGGCTTTCCAGCGCTTCGACCTTCAGGGCGAGCCGCTCGACGGTATTGAGCGGGTCTGGATTGTCGAAGGGCATGTCGACCATTGTCGTGATGCCGCCGGCCAGCGCCGACTGGCTGGTGGCCTCGAAGCCAGGCAACCCCTTGTAGCTGGTCGCATGGGTCTGGCCGTCGATGAAGCCCGGAAAGACCAGCGCGGCGCCGAAATCCTCGACCGACTGCGCCGATGGCGACGGGCCATTGCCAATGGCGACAATCCGCTCGCCTGAAATGGCGACCCAGCCGTGCGGCAGCAGGCGATCCGGAAGCACCAGCGTGCCGCGGACGATACGGTCGAATTCCATCGTCATGCCACCTGCCTGTAGCCGAGGGAAATCGTGCTCATGGCGCGCATCACGGCAGCCTGGGTGGGGTCGATGACGGGAAGGCCCAGCCGATCCTCGATCTCGCTGCGATAGCCGCCCATGCTGGCGCAACCGAGGATCAGGACGTCGGCCCCGTCGCGGTCCCGCAGCTCCGTTCCGACCTCGACGATGCGCTCGACGACGCCGCTGCCCTGCATCTGGGTGACACCGATATCGAGCGGCCGGTCGCCGGCAAGACGGTCCATATAGCCAAGACTGCGAACGGCGCGCATGTGGCGGGCGATCGAGCCCTGCTTGATGGCGACAATGCCGAAGCGGCGGCCGAGCCCGGTCGCCATGTGAAAGGCGGATTCGGCGATGCCCAGCACCGGCCGCTTTAAATTCTCGCGCGCCAGGGCCAGGCCCGGATCGGAGAAGCAGCCGATGACATAGGCATCGGCCGGGTTCGCCTCGAAATAGCGGGCGATCGGCAGAACGACGCTCTCGACATGCTCCTGCGTCTCGATGCCGGGCGGACCCTCCTGCAGCGTCGCGCAGACCACCTCGGGACCACCCGGCGCGCGGACGAGATCGAGCGCGGCATTCATCGACTGGGTGACATCGACCGAACTGTTGGGATTGAGGACGAGAATGCGAGTCATGGAGTATGGCCGATCGTCGGTTGCGGGAGGGAGCGGTCCGGGGGCGTCGCCGCCATGCCGGCCAAGGCCTGCGCGATCACCTGGCGGCTGCGCAGCAGCACCATCTGACGCCAGTCGGGCGTATCGGGATGATAGAAGCGGCGAAGCGCCGCCTTGATGCGCCGGGTTTCCTCGCCCGGCCAGTCGACGCTGCCATGCGCGTGCAGCCAGTGATCGGCACGCAAGGCCGCCGCGCCCTCGTCGGGGGGAAACGTGCCGAACTCCAGCGCGACGAAGGTCAGACGGTCCGCTCCCACCTCGCGACCCCAGGCATATTGGGTGAGACCCGCGATCGGCAGCGATGCCGACTTGCCGAGCATCGGCTCGCCGAGGCTCTCGCCATACCAGGCACGGCAGCGCGCCTGGCCGCTCTCGCCGGGCCGGTGGCCGCAGATCGGCTCGCCATAGCCATGGGGACCGAGCCCTGTGTGATAGTCGATTACGGCGACATGGTCGCGCGAAGCGAGATCGAAATCGGCGACGATCCGGCCGAGCGTGCGGATTGACCAGGTCGTCTCCGTCCCACCATAGAAGATGCCTTCCGGATGGCTGTACTGGCCGCTGCTGCGCGCCGTCTCAAAGGCGACCTGACCATGCTTGGCGCGGTATGCCTCGATGCGGGCATCGGCCTCGGCAAGGGTCGCGGCATCGATCGAGGCCGGCACGAAGGCAGAGGCGAGCTCGTCATATCCGGGATTGGCGGGCAGGCCGGCAGCGAAGTCGAGGCAATTGCGGTTAAGGTCGACGCCCTCCTCCGTCGTTCGCCTCAGCCAGGCGAAACCATGCGGGTTCAGGGCATGAACGACGAGAGCGGCCGTGGCGGGCGGCAGCAAGCCCAGACCGTCCGTGACCAGCCAGTCGACCTGCGCGCCCGAGCCACAGAACCCCTCGACACCGTGCGTTGCCGAGACCAACACGAGCACGTTCCGGACATCGGCCGGACCGAACCAGTAGGCGTCGGTTGCAAGCGCCTCGCCGCTCGGGCCGAGATTCGGGTTTGCGTAAGTCTCGTGCCGGGTCACGAGCGGCAGAGCCAGGCTGCGCAGCTTTTCACGGGCAGATTGGTAGTCCGAAGAAAAACAGGCGGTATCGTCGAGGGTGACGCCAGCTATCACGATATGACCTCTTGGGGCGCTGCGAACGCAGCTCGCGCCCACACCAATCGAAACATCACTAACATTATTTATGAAATATCACATGGAATAATTCGGTCAAGCAACGATCGAAATGTCTCGAAGGAGCGCCTGTCCGACCGAGGCAAGCAGGAACGAAAATCCGCGACCACCACCAGCCATGGCCCGCTGTGCTCGCCGGGCCAGGCAAACGAGCCGCGCGGTGATGCGCATATCTGAAATCTAGGACTCAAGCGCCCTTATGCCGCCGCGCTCGCCAAAGAGGATTTTCAAGGCATACTGAACCCCGCTCGGGCGGCCAATGCGGCCTGATCCACGAGTGCGGCTGGCGGCAAGCTGATCGACTGCCGGCCGCGCCGGCCAAAGAGGACATCCTCCCCAGGACGCGGAACAATTCCGGTACGTTGGCGATCGCGTGTCGGCGCGAGAAACAGCGCCGGTTCGCCCGCAACGTCGACGCTGCAAATCCGCAACAACTCATTAAGAAAGTATTGCGAACTTTCAATTACCAGCGCGGATTCTTGACCGCTCCAGCCTGCGCGTCGCAACGTCACCGACGTGAGCTGGTTGGGGGGCCTTCCGGCAAAGCAGCGGCCGGGGTCTTCGATGAAACGTGTCTTGTTGAGCAACTCCATCCTTGCGATGGGGATGATGGTTGTTGGATCGGCGGCGCCGGCCTGGGCTGGCTGCACCACGACGGGCAACGTCAACATCAGCAATCCGCCGGGCGCATGCGGCGCGGACGGCGTCTATGGCTGGGCCGAATCCGGCCCGGCATCGCTCCATGTCAGCGACATCACCGTCGAAGGCGGCAACGCCGACTACGGCCTGATTTCCCTGCGCGTCGCCAACCCGTTGACCGGCATCGACCTCTCGCTGACCGTGGACGGCCAGACGATCGTCAACTCCACCGGCGCGCAGGGCGTCATGGCGCGGACGGAGGCGGATGGCGATATCGACATCACCATCGGCTCGACCGTCACCGTCAATTCGAACGGCGCCGGCGTCACCGGATGGAACGTCAATGGCGGCAGCATCACCATCGTCAATGACGGCACCGTCCATGCGGGACTGACCGACGACTACACCAGCCATGGCAGCGATGCGGGATCGGAAGGCATCGATGCGACCGCCAACGGCATCGGCAGCTCGGTCTCGATCACCAACAACGGGCAGGTGACCAGCACGTTCGGACGAGGCATCTACGCCGATGGCGGCTCCGGCGCTGAGGACCCGGTCGCGGTCACGATCGACAACCAGGGCTCGATCGACGCCTGGCTCGCCGGCGCGCGCGCCATCGACTATCTCGGCACGGCAACGGTCATCAACGGTGTCGACGGCGTCATCCTGAGCCACAACCGGCAGGGCGTCGTCGCCTGGTCCGCGGATGGCGATGCCGTCGCCGTCAACCATGGATCGGTCACGTCGGAAAACGGCTCGGCGATCGTCGTGTGGGGTTCCGACAGCGCCACCATCGACAATTACGGCAGCATCGTCTCCGGCCAGACCATCGGTCGCGTGACGACCCAGACGCATTTCTACGGCATTGACGGCTACACGCAGGTCGAAGGCGCGACCGTCATCACCAACCACGCCGGCGCGACGATCAGCGCGACGGCCGATGACGGCATTTTCGGCCGCAACGAGAGCGGCTCGGTCGCGATCGTCAATGACGGCTCGGTCTGGGCCGCGGGGGCAGGCCTGCACGCCCAGACGGCCGGAGGCGCCGTCACGATCTCCAACAGCGGCCTGGTCGCCGCCGATGGCGAGGGTGGCGCGATCGACGTCGACGGAGCCGGCCTGACGACGGTGGAAGTGTCGAATGCGGCAAGCGGCCTCGTCGCGGCGGCTTCGCAGCTGGAAACCTATGCCGCGCCGGGCCATCTCGCCGATCTCTCCGCGCCCGAGCAGGAGATCTTCGCCTCGGCGGTGTCGGGCACTGCGGTGAACATCAGCGCCAGCGCAGGGTCGGCGACGGTCGAAAATGCCGGCACCCTGCTTGGCAACATCCGGATTGCCCTCGGCGGCGACATCCCCGAGATCGGCGCGGCGACGATCGAGAACGCCGGGCTGTGGGCCTTTTCCGGCGAATCGGGCTTCGGCGCGGCGGTCGAGACCAGCTCGCTTGCCAACACCGGAACGATCTGGAGCCTCGGCGACAGCGTCCTCGATTCAGCGCTCGACAATGACGGCGCGCTCTACGTGACCAGCCTTGGCGACACGGCCGGCCGACTCACCATTACTGGCGACTATGCGGGCGGGACCGCGTCGACCTTCGTGTTCGACACGGCGTCGCTCTCCGCCACGGCCGGCGATGCCGTGCTGACGATCGAGGGAGACGTCACCGGGGTCACGAAAGTCAGCCTGGCCGACCCCTCCGCGCTCAGCGGCCTCGACTGGGACCAGCTGCCGCGGGGCACCGTCGTGCAGGCGGAAGGCAGCAACAACGCCGGCGCCTCGAGCTTCACCATGCGGCAGAACTACGGCCTGCTGACGCTGGGGCTCGACTATGCCGCCGGCGACCAGAGCTGGCATCTCGCCTATGATACCGACGCCGCGGGGCAGACGCTGTCGCGTCTCAACCAGGCCGGCCGGTACCTGCTCGAAAGCCAGTTCGACGCGGCCGAAGACCGCCTGGCCTGGCTGCGGGCCGACCGGCCGAAGGCAGCGGCCGCGGTGCCGGCAACGGCCTATGCCGAACCCGACCGACCGGCCGATCCCGCCGCGCAGGCCATCGCCGCCAGCAACCAGCCGGTCTACGCCGCCTGGGCTCGCACCGTCGGCGCCTATGGCGACGGCGACGGCTATCTGCGCCGTTCGGGCGCGATCGAGGGCGGCCTGGATGGCCGTTTCTCGCTCGATGGCGGGCGGGATCTGGTGCTTGGCCTCTTTGCCAGCTACGGCGCGACGCGCCTCAGCTTCACGGACGGCGACCGCGAGACGCTGGCCGGTCCGGGCGTCGGCGCCTATGCCGGCCTCTCCTTCGCCAATGGCGCCTTCGTCGACACGACCCTGGCCTGGCAGCAGCTCGATACCGACATCGACCTTTCCGGCCTCAGCACCAGCCAGGACGGCAGCAGCGTTGGCGGCAGGATCACCGTCGGCCGCCGCATGACGCAGGGCAGCTACGAACTGACGCCAGTGGCGGCGATTTCCGCGAGCCTGACGCGCTTCGACGGCTTCACCATGCAGGACCTCGGCGTCGGCTTCGAGAACAGCGCCGCCTTCACGGCCGAAGCCGGATTCGATGTCGCGAGGACATGGTCGACGGCGCTCGGCGAACTGAAGCCGTTCGCCGGATGGCGCGTCGGCGACCGCGTGCTGTCGGGCGGTGATGTGTCGATCTCGGACATCGCGAACTACGCGGATGTTTCGGACGGCGTGTTCGGTCGTCTCGATATCGGCGCGATCCTCTCCAATGGCAACGGAGCCGCTGCGAAGCTGGCCGCGAACCTGCGCCGGGACGCAGACGAGACGACCTGGGATATTCGCCTCTCCGCCGGGATGGACTTCTGACCACCGACACCGTCGCGGCCGACGGGGGGCATTCCCGGCGGCCGCGCACAGGTCATTCCAGCGTTTCATGGAAAGGCCGAAACGATCTGCCTGCTTGTTTTGCCGCGTGTCTCCACGCGAACCTGACCCACTTCGCTCGAAGACGCTCTAGTGATGTTCGCGGTAGATGTGGGCGATGTTCTGGCGCAGGGTCGGGATCTCCATCGCCGCGTCCAGGAGTTCCCTGCGCCCGCGCGATCCCGTGTCGCGGTCGACCGGGCCGCCGCTCTCATATTGCAGGAAATCGAAGCGGTCGCAGGTCAGCCGCTCCCGGCCGCGGGCGAGGGCCACGGCGGCGCCGTGCCAGGGCCGCCACTCGTTCGCGCTGGTGGCGATGGCGATGCGCCCGGCCGGAATCGGCTCGAACAGGCTCTTGCCCGAATAGGCGAGACCGTCGGACAGCGTCGTCCCGAGGAGATGCGCGAGCGTCGGCGCCAGGTCGACATTGGCGACGAGGCGATCGACATTGCCGTGCAGCGCCGTGACCAAGGCGGGAGGCAGGTCGCGCGGCGGCTTGATGAGAAACAGCGTCCGCAGCACCCAGTCGCTGAAATTCTCCTGGCGGGGAATGGTCGCGCGCGGATCGTCCCGATCCCCCGGAAGCTCGCCGTGATCGCCGACCGACACGATCAGCGCATCCTCGTACCGTCCCGCCCGCTGCAACACGTCGAACAGATGCCGATGCGCCTGCTCGATAATCGAAAGCGCCCGCGAGCGCCGGTCCTTCAGCCCGGCGGCGAGCGGATAGAGGCTCTCGGCCTGGAACGGCACATGCAGCGCGTTCAGGAAGACAACGGCGAAGACCGGGCCTTCGCTCTCGCCGATCAGCCGCTCGAAGCGGCGCACCGTGAAGGCATCGTCGATGCCGAGGTCGTTGACCAGCGGTTCGCCGCTCGTTTCGGCGCAATAGAGTTCGTCGAGCCGGGCTGCCGAAACGAAGCGGTCGAGGTTCAGCCATCCGAGCGAAGACGACATCAGCAGGGCGGTGCGATAGCCCCTCGACCGCGCGAGATCGAACACGAAGGGCAGCCGATGCAGCGTGTCGATGCCCTCATGCGCGCCGGCGCCGGTCAGGATCGAGGGAAAGCTGATCTCGGTGCAGCAGGAATTCGTGACGGCGTTGCTCGGCACGAACCATTCGCCCGGCGCGCCGCTCAGCGCCAGGATCCGATCGGCAAGCGACGTTTGGCCATCGCTCGACGGTAGCCAGTGCCCGGCCGATTCGTTGATGACCAGCAGGATGGTCTTCGGCAGCAGCTCGGCCGAGGGGCCCGGCCGGCAGGCGTTCGAACGATCGGCGGCATGAAGCTCGCGGGCAATGCCCTCGTCGCCGACGCGCTTGGGTTCGCGGAGCAGGAAGGCCCAGGCCTCCTGCGACAGCGCCGGACGGAACCGCATCCTTTCGAGCCCGGCCCAGCCGACGAAGCCGGCGACGAGGAGAACGGACGCCGTCCCGAGGGAGGCAAAGTCAGATCCGGCCAGCGCGAGGGCAAGTACCCAGCCCGCCCCGAACAGGCTGGCCATCGCCAGCATGAAGCGCTTCGGAAGAAAGGCGCCGAGATAGGTGGAGGCAAGGACGGAGGTCGAAACCCGGGCGGTAGAGAGGCGGACATGGCGCCAGATCGTCAGCGGCGGCGCGCCCAGATACTGCCGGCTGCAGAGATCGATCGCGGCAGCGACGGCGAGCAGGACGGCACCGAGCGCGACCAGCAGGCCCTGCGCCAGCAGGGAGGGAAATTGGGCCGCGAGCCCGAGCACCATGGCGAACAGGCTCGCCACCACCAGCGGCCAGCCGACCTTTTCCGCCCGCAGGCGAACCCGGCTGTGATGCGCCCGCAGATAGCGGCGGCGCAGGCGATACAGGACGCAGGTCAACGCCAGAACCACGGCGATCGTGCTGAAAAGGCTGGTCATTCTGGAGATGTCTCGTGTCCGGGCGTTCGTGCCCGCGAACGCCTCGAAGGCATGCCGTGAGTACACCGATGCGTCGAGCAAGGACAATCGCAAAGCCGGCGGACTACGGACCGGATTGCCGGCCCCCGACGGCGCGGCGGGCGCGAAAGGCCAGCTATCGCAGCGGCAGCCTGCCTGTGGCATGAAAGTCACAGACGTGGATTCCGGTTGTGTTAACGTTCGGCTCGGGATTCCCTAGCTAAGAGCCAATCATGCGCATCCGCCTGGCCGTTCTCGCCCTCGCCCTCGGCAGCCTGCCGGCCCTTTCGGCGGACCTTTCCACGCCGCCCGCCGCCGAGCCGGCGGCGTTCAACTGGAGCGGCTTCTATGCCGGCGTGCATGGCGGCTATGGCTGGGCCAAGACCGACGGCCCTGTGATCGCGCCGGCGGACAACCCGCAGCCGGACGGCTTCTTCGGCGGCGGCCAGATCGGCTACAATTTCCAGTTCCCGAGCCAGATCGTGCTCGGCATCGAGGCGGACGCCGCCTTCGCCGACCTGTCCGATTCCAGCGGCTTCACCGATACCTCTGGCTTCCCCTATTCGATGGATTTCCGGACCAAGATCGATGCGTTCGGCACCGTGCGTGGACGCCTCGGCTATGGCATGGATCGCTTCCTGCCCTATGTCACCGGCGGCTTTGCCTGGGCCAACGCCACCTATGACACCCAGTTCTCGATGCCCGACTTCCCGGCCCTTTCGAGCCATGGCTCCGACAGCCAGACCTTCACCGGCTGGACGGTGGGCGCCGGCTTCGAATACGCGGTCACCAGCCATGTGACCGCCAAGGTCGAATATCTCTACGCCGATCTCGGCTCGAAGGATTTTCACCTGGGCGATGCCGGACCATTCCCGGTCGATCTGAAGATGCAGTCCGCCAAGCTTGGCCTGAACTACAAGTTCTGAGGCCGACGCAAACCATCGCGATCGGCCTTGCCGCTGAAGCAGGAAAAGGATGATCGCCGATGGCGATCATCCCGAAGCTGCCCGGGCTCAGTTTGCCGGCTTCGCTTTCATCAGCCCGGTCGCGTCGATTGCGCCGCTGGAGAGCTTGTCGAGGGGAATAACCGTCGGCACCGTGGCGCCGGCCATCGCGATGAGATCGAAGCCGGTGAAGTTCAGGCCGCGATAGTCACGGACGAAGAAGCGCTTGCGATCGTGGTCCGACAGGACGGTCCAGCAGGTGTACTCGGTCTCGTAGGGCTTGGAACCCGTCGATGACAGGCCCGGCACCTCCATATGCGCGCCGCCATCCGCCGGATAGGCGATCGCGACGCCGCGCGGCCGGTCAAAATTGTTCATGACATGGGCGAGGGTCTGGATCGCGAGGTCCGGCGAGTCCGCCTTTTCCGCGAACTGCGCGTAATAGGCAGCGCGCACGAAACGGCCAACCGAGGTGTTGGAGCTGGGCAGCCCCGCCGTTGCGATGCCGGCGTCCGGCTGATTGGCCGTGTAGCTGCCGAAGGTCGCGCTCGGCTTATCGACATTGGTCAGGAAGGTGTAGTTGTCGAGATTGGTCAGGTGCCAGTCGAACTTCGGCCCGTTGGTCATCACGCCGACCGGATTGTCGTAGACCGTCATCGTGCCATGGTCGAATTCGATCACGGCGGCCGCGCCCGAGGCGTCGTGGACGACGTAGTGGAACGGCGATTCGACGCCGCCGAGCAGGCCGAGCGGCTGCAGCATGACGGGCTGGTCGGCGAGCGCGGCCTTGACCTCGGCCACGGTGGCGAACTGGCCGAGCGCCCAGGCGCCGAGATCGGATGCGGAGAGCACCGCCTGCGTGACGTCGATGGACTTCTGCTTGCCGGCCGCCGCCGGATAGGACAGCAGGCTGAAGGTCAGGCCCTGGTCGTTCAGCCCCTCGAGCACCCGGAGGTCGGCGATCGTCGCCGGCGCGGCCGCAGTCGGCATCCGGTCCGGCATGGTGATAGCGAGCACGGCGTAGCGCGCGGTGAACTTCAGCGCCGGATGGCCGGGTACGACGCTCGTCCTCTCGAAACCGACCGGGAAATGGGCGACCTGATAGGGCAGGTCCATCGTGAGTTCCATCGTACGGCCGAAATAGGCCTTACCAGCCGCGTCCGTGTATCCAAGCGACGTGCACATTCAGATCTCTTCTCCTTGGTTGGATGGCAAGTTCCGGCCGGGCCTGGCCGCGTGGCAAGCTGCGCCTCAAGCGGCATAGCCTCCCGGGTTCAATGAATTGTGACGGATCCGCCGGATGGGCGCAGATCGACCGCCCCTGCCGGGCACGGCCCCAGAACATCGACCGAACGTTTCCTGTCGTCCATCGAGCGCTCGCAAGATCAATGCCGCCGCAGGCCGGCCAGCCCCCCGAAAGGCTGGACCGAAGGTGGGATGGGGCGAATTGATAGTTGAAGAAATCCGCCGCCACAACCTTAAAAGCGGCGCGTGCGCCGACCGGCCGCGACGGAGATTTCGCCCGGACAGGCCGGACCCTCCCGTGCATCGCCGCGGCTGACAGCCGACTGACAGCTTGCTCCGGCACCTTGCACGGGCCGGCCGGTGGCCGCGCCCAACCCGAACCTGGAGCAACCATGCGTATTCTATCCGCCGCTACCCTCGCTGCCCTGTCGCTGCCCTTCCTTGCCGGCGCGGCGCTGGCAAGCCCCGCATGCACCAAAGAGCCCCGGACGGCCTGGATGAGCCAGGACAAGATGAAGGCGATGATCAAGGATATGGGCTACCAGAAGATCAAGACCTTCAAGATCACCGGCTCCTGCTACGAGATCTACGGCTACGACAAGGACAACAAGAAGGCCGAGGTCTACTTCAACCCGGTCGACGGCTCGATCGTGAAGGCCGAGATCGGTGGCTGAGCCGGGGAAAGCCAGAGTCCCGGCACGAGATCGCGTGGCTGCCCCTGAAGGGGCGGCCACGGTCGCGGTCTGGGACCCGATCGTCCGGCTCTTTCACTGGACGGTCGCCACCGCCTGCATCCTCAACCTTTTCGTCCTGGAACCGGGCCACGCGCTGCACCGGGCGCTCGGCTACACCGTCGCCGCCGCGCTCGCCATCCGCCTCGTCTGGGGCTTCGTCGGCACGCGCCATGCCCGCTTCGCCGACTTCTTCCCGACGCCCAGGCGGCTGGTGCCCTATCTCGGCGCCCTGATGCGGCGGCGCGAGCCGCGCCATATCGGGCACAATCCGGCCGGCGCGGTCATGATGATCCTTCTCATGCTGCTGCTGGCGGGCGTATGCTTGACCGGGTGGATGATGGGGCTCGACGCCTTCTGGGGCGAGGACTGGCTGCAGGAACTGCACGGCACGCTGGCCGACGCCATCATGGTGCTGGCTTTCGTCCATGCCGCCGCGGCGATCCTCGAGAGTCTGCGTCATCGCGAAAATCTGGTGCTTGCCATGGTGACGGGCCGCAAGAGAGCATGAGACTTCTGCTTGTCGAGGATAGTGCCCGGCTTCGCGACCTGCTGATCGAGACCATCCATCAGGCGGAATGGCGCGTCGACGCCGTCGCGACGGTCGCCGACGCGCGCGCCGCCATGGACGTCGCGCCCTATGACCTCGTTCTGGTGGATCTCGGCCTGCCGGATGGCGACGGGCTCGAGCTGATCCGTTCGATCCGCGTCGCCGGCTTCGCCGTGCCGGTCCTGATCATCACGGCGCGCGGCGCGGTCGACGAACGCATCGCCGGCCTCGATGCCGGCGCGGACGACTACCTGGTCAAGCCGTTCAACCACTATGAGCTGCTGGCGCGCTGCCGGGCGCTGCTAAGGCGCGCGCCCGCCCACATGGCCGATCTGATCGAGCTCGGCCATATCCGTTTCGACCCGGCCAGCTCGGCGCTTTCCTGCGCCGGCGAGACGATCGCCATGTCGCCGCGCGAGCGCTCGGTGATGGCGGTGCTGCTGCGCAATGCCGGCTCGGTGGTTCCCAAGGAGCGGATCGAGGCGAAGCTATCCGAATTCGGCGAAGAACTGTCCGCGAACGCCATCGAGCTCGCCGTGTCGCGCCTGCGCAAGCGCCTCGAGGGCGTCGCCTCCGGCGTCGCCATCGAGACGGTGCGCGGCGCCGGCTACCTGCTGCGCGATCTCAAGAATGGCTGACGCGCGCATGGCGGAGCCCGCGATCGAACGGCCCGGCCTCGTGGCAACCATCGCAGGACGCATTGTCCTCTTCGCCTGCATCGCGATGGCGCTGCAGCTCGTCATTGTCTTCGCCACCTATTATTTCGACGATGTCGAGCTCGGCTCGCTCATCGTCGACCGCGAGACGGCCATCCTCGCCGAGGGCATCCACCGCCGCGACGGCCATTGGGAATTCAGGCTGCCGGATGGCGCCGAGGCGTATGCGCCCGGCAGCGAGACCCGGCTCGCCCGCATCCGCTCGGAGCGGGGGTCGGCGATCTTCTCCAATTGCGGCGATCGCTGCGTGCTGCATCTCCTGCCCGAGGAGGTCGACCCGCCCGACCGCTGGACGAGACTGCTCGGCGCCAGCAAACCGCTGCGGGTGGCCGGCGGAAGGGCGGTCGAGATCGACGGCCAGCGCGTCGTGATCGAGGTCGCCGTGCTCGACGAAAACGAGATCGCCATGTGGCGGGCGCTCGGCCACGAATTCGCCGACCATCTCGCCGTGCCGATGTCGCTGCAGCTCGTGCTGATCCTCGGCGGCTCGCTGGCCTCGGCATGGCTCGCCCTGCAGCCGGTCAGGGCGGCGGCCCGCCAGGCCGGAGCCATCGACCCGCTCGATCCCGACCACAAGATCGACGTCAGCCGCATGCCGCAGGAGGTCGCCGAGCTCGGCGCGGCGGTCAACCGCTCGCTCACCCGCATCGGCGGGCTGATGCGCGACCAGCGCCTGTTCAACACGGCGGTCGCGCACGAGATCCGCACGCCGCTCGCCATGCTGCAACTGGAGCTCGGGCAGATCGACCATCCGCGCGCGCGGCGGATGGAGCAGGACGTCGAGGCCCTGGCGCGCCTCGTCGGCCAGATCACGGCGCTCGGACGGCTGGAAGCGCTGGAGCGGAAGAGCTTCGCGCCGATCGATCTCGCCGCGCTCGGACGCGGCGTCGTCGCCTCGACCGGACCCTGGGTCTATGACAACGCGCACAGCATCGCCTTCGCCGACGAGGGCGCCGCCGTCATCCGCGGCGATCCCGGCCTGCTCGAGGACGCGTTGGTCAATCTCGTCACCAACGCCGTCACCCACACGCCGCCCGGCACCAGGATCCTGCTGCGGGCCGGCCCGGGTCCGCGCATCGCGGTCATCGACGGCGCCGGCGCCTATCGAGACAGAACGCCGGACGGGCGCAGCGGCGATCGGCTCGGCATGGGCCTGGAAATCGTCAAGCGCATCGCCGCCATGCATGGCGGCCGCCTCGACCTTGCCGTCGACCCGGGCCGCCGCACGGTAGCGACGCTGATCTTTTCCGCCGCGCCCCGGCAACCATCCGGCCCGCCCTCCGCGGCCCCGCCTCCCGCCTGATCGAAGGAACCTGGCCCATGCCCCGCGCCCTCACCCACCGCGAAAACCACCTGGTGCACCGGATCGGCTGGCTGCGCGCGGCCGTGCTCGGCGCCAATGACGGCATTCTCTCGACCTCGAGCCTGATCGTCGGCGTCGCCGCCGCGGCGACCGGACCGAACGAGATCCTGCTTGCCGGCACGGCCGGGCTCGTCGCCGGCGCCATGTCGATGGCGGCGGGCGAATATGTCTCGGTCAGCTCGCAGGCCGACACGGAGAGCGCCGACCTCGACCGCGAGCGCGCGGAACTGGCCGATGACATCGAAGCCGAGCGCCAGGAGCTCGCCGACATCTATGTCCAGCGCGGGGTCGAGCCGGGACTGGCCCGCCAGGTCGCCGAGCAGCTGATGGCCAAGGATGCGCTCGCCGCCCATGCCCGCGACGAGTTCGGCATTTCCGAAATCACCACGGCGCGGCCAGTGCAGGCGGCGCTCGCGTCGGCCGCGACCTTCGCCATCGGCGCGCTGATGCCGCTCCTGATGGTGCTGGTCGCGCCGTCATCCTGGCTGGTTCCGGCGGTATCGCTCGCCTCGCTTGCCTTCCTGGCCCTGCTCGGCGCGATCGGCGCCAAGGCAGGTGGCGCCAATGTCGGCAAGGCGATGCTGCGCGTCAGCTTCTGGGGCGCGATCGCCATGGCGGTCACGGCAGCGATCGGCGCCGCCTTCGGCACGGTCGTCTGACCCGCCTTTGCCGCGACGGAAAGCCACCTGCCAGCCATCTGGCCCGACAAGGCCGTTTCGAGTACTCTTTCACCATGCGGCCGAGGCTGCATGACAAAGCGGGATATGGCCGGCACATGACCAGAAAGCGGATTCTGATGATCGGCGGCGCCGTGCTGGCCGTGCCGCTCTTTTTCGGCATCTACCTCTCCTTCCTGCTCATCACCGGCAATTTTCACTCGGTGATCGCCGGCGAGCTCTACCGCTCGGCCCAGCCGACGCCGACGGCGCTCGCGAGCTATGTGCAGAACTTCGGCATCAAGACCGTCATCAACCTGCGCGGGGCAAACGAATCCGCCCCCTGGTATCGCGCCGAGATCGACGAATCGCGCAAGCTCGGCGTCGCGCATGAGGACTTCCGCATGTCCTCGCGCACCGAGCTGACGCAGGCCGAGGCCGAAGCGCTCATCCGGCTCTTCAAGACGGCCGAGAAACCGATCCTTGTGCATTGCACCGACGGCAGCGACCGCACCGGCCTCGCTTCGGCGCTCTATGTCGCCGCCGTCGCCAAGCTCGGCGAGGAAGCGGCCGAAGACCAGATTTCGTTCCGCTACGGCCATGTGGCGTTGCCGCTCAGCCCCACCTGGCCGATGGACATGACCTTCGAAGCCCTGGAACCCTGGCTCGGATTTCACGATTCATGACACACCGGATCTTCAGCAACGACGGAATTGGATGGTGGCGGGCGGGCGTCGCGCTGGGCCTTGCCCTCGCCTTCGGCCTCCCCGCCGGCGCGGCGCGGGCCGATATCTGGCAGCTGCCGTCGACGCCATCGCCGACGAATCCGAAGAAGCCGGCAAGCGACGGGCTGCGGCCAGCCGCGCCGACCGCCGCCGAGCCGGAAGCGGACGACCCGCATTACGCCCGCATCTGCGACGCCTTCGGCGAGGGCTTCACCTATTCGCCGGGGACGGGAACCTGCATCAAGATCGCCGGTTATGTGAAGTTCGGCACCGCCTTCGGCGGACGGCACTGATCGCCGCGGAAGCGAAGACGAGAGCCTGCCGACTGGGCTAGACTGGCCGCGTCCGCCGGTGAATCGGCGTTTCGGCGCCGGCCAGCGATCTCCGGCCCCCACAGCGATAAACAGGCACGGCATATGGCGTCCGCGAAAATCCCTCCCCAGTCCCCGACCGGCGCGCCTTACGCTCTGACGATCGAACAGGCCATCGACCATGCCGAGCCGGGCCGCGGCCGGCTGGCGAATGCGCCGGCCGAAATCCCGGCGCGCGGCTGGAAGGACATCCTGTGGCGGGTCTGGGAAAGCTCGCTCGAGGACCGCGTGCTGACGGTCGCCGGCGGCATGGCGTTCTTCTGCCTGCTCGCCATCTTTCCCGGCCTGAGCGCGCTCGTGACGCTCTATGGCCTGGTCGCCGACAACTCGACCATCAGCAGCCACCTGTCGAGCCTCGCCTTCGTGCTGCCCGCCGGCGCCTTCGAACTGATCTCGGACCAGATCAACCTGGCGGTCCGCGCGTCGAGCGGCGCGCTCAGCTTCAGCTTCGCGCTCTCCTTCCTGTTCTCGATCTGGAGCGCCAATGCCGGCATCAAGGCGACGATCGACGGCCTCAACGTCGCCTATGGCGAGCGCGAGCGGCGCAGCGTCATCGCCCTCAACGTCGAATCGCTGATCTTCACCCTGCTGGCGATCGTCGCCGGCATCGGCGCCATCGCCTTCATCATCGCGGTTCCGATCGCGCTGCGCTTCCTCGAAATCGGCCGCTCCTCCGAGGTCTGGATCAATATCCTGCGCTGGCCGGTCCTCGGCTTCTTCGTCTGGGCGGCGCTCGCCATCCTCTACCGCTTCGGTCCCTGTCGCGAGCAGCCGAAATGGCGCTGGGTCACCTGGGGCAGCACGGTCGCCGCCGCGCTCTGGATCCTGACCTCGATCAGCTTCTCCTGGTACGTCTCCAGCTTCGGCAGCTATGACCGCAATTACGGCGCGCTCGGCGCCATCATCGGCTTCATGACCTGGATCTGGCTGTCCTCGACGGTCCTCCTTCTCGGGGCCGAACTCAATGCCGAGATCGAGCACCAGACGGCGCGCGATTCGACGGTCGGGCGGGCGAAGCCGCTCGGCAAGCGCGGCGCGGCAATGGCCGATTCGATCGGCAAGGCGCAGAACTAGGGCGCGCCGCCCGCGCCGCGGCGGAGGCGAACTCCTCCGTCCGGCGGTTTTTGCCGGCACCGTGCAACCAAGGACGACGTCCGCGCATTGGCAGGCCAGTCCGGGAGCCTCTGGCGCGCCGCGCCTTCCCGGCCGCCTCAAAGCGAGTTGCGCCGATGGCCGATCCCTTCCGAGTCGAGATCCCGACCACCGAAACCGTGCCGCTGGAGACGCCGGATCTGGGCGAGAAGGGCCCGTTCCGCTCCGACCCGAGGCTGGCGATCCAGACCTGCCTGCTGGTGCTGGCGGTGCTGACGGTCTGCTACTTCGCCTCCGACATCATCCTGCCCATCGTGCTGGCCATCGTGCTGAAGCTGCTGTTCCAGCCCGCGATGCGGCTGCTGGAGCAGTTGCGTGTGCCGAGGAGCCTGGCGGCGCTGATGCTGATCCTGACCGTGTTCGGCGTCATCGTCGGCGTCGGCGCGGCGCTTTCCGGTCCGGCGACCGCCTGGGGCGAGAAATTGCCGGACGGCGTGCAGCGGCTGGAGGAGCGGCTCAAATTCCTGAGCCAGCCAATCGGCGCGCTGCAGAAATTCCTGCACCAGTTCGACGGTCCCGCCACCGGCGGCGGCGGCCCGACCCTGGCCGAAATGCTGATGAAGGGCACGCAGCATTTCGCCAGCGGCTTCTTCGAGACGATCCTGATCCTGTTCTTCCTGCTCGTCTCCGGCGACACCTTCCTGCGGCGGATGGTGGAGATCGTGCCGAGCTTCGGCGACAAGCGCCGCGTCGTCGACCTGTCGCAGCAGATCGAGGAAAACGTCTCCGCCTATCTGGTGACGATCACGCTGATGAACGGGGCGGTCGGCGTCGCCACCGGGCTCGCCATGTGGGCCTGCGGCCTCGGTGATCCCGTGCTCTGGGGCGCGGTGGCCTTTTTCCTCAACTACGTGCCGATCATGGGGCCACTGGTCGGCGTCGGCCTGTTCCTGCTCGCCGGACTGCTGACCATCGATCCGCTTTGGCAGGCGCTGCTGCCGGCCGGGCTCTATCTCGCGATCCACATCGTCGAGGGCGAGGCGATAACGCCGATGCTGCTGGCGCGCCGCTTCACGCTGAACCCGGTGCTGGTGATCATCTCGCTGATCTTCTGGTTCTGGATGTGGGGCGTGCCGGGCGCGGTCCTCGCCGTGCCGATGCTCGCCATCGCCAAGATCATCTGCGACGGCGTGCGGCCGCTCAACACCGTCGGACATTTCCTCGAGGGCTAGAGCGCTTTCGAGCGAAGCGAATACCGGGTCGCGTGAGGAAACCGCGACAGGAAAACGCTCTACCATCCGGACAAAGAAAAACCGGCGCCGAGAGGCGCCGGTTTGGAACGGTCATGGCAGGCTGAGAGGCCGGACTACTTGCACTGTGCGTTGATCGTGCCGGCGACGGCCACGGCGCTGCCGAGGCCCGGGCTCGAAAGCACCATGCGCACCGACGAACCCTCGACCAGCGTCGCATAGCCCGACGGCATGCCGACCTCGCCCTTGGTGCCGTTCGAGCGGGTATATTCCAGCACGACGGAAGCCTTGGCCGGGACGCCCGCCACCGAGACGCGCCAGACGCGATCCTGGCTGCCCTCGGCGATCGTCTTGGCGCCGGCGCCCTTGAGCTCCCAGCGCGACTGCTTGCAGGAAGCGTCTCGAACCTTGGCGGAAGCCTCGGCCGGGGCGGCGGCCTTCGACTTGGCGAAGCTCTCGCCGGCGGAGAAGGCCGCGACGACCGAAACGGCGGCCAGAGCCAGCGGAAGTGCGAAGCGGTTCATGCTGTGTCCTCGTCGAAATGATGGGGCATAGCTACCAAGCCGAAAGCGCGGGCGGCAAGCCCGCGCGGCGGCGCGACGGCGATTTATGCCAGGTGTGGCAGGCGGATCGCGTGGCAGGCGGATCGCGCGGCCGTCGCCTCAGCGCGGCGGCGGCGGCATTTCCTGGTAGCCGCCATAATTCGACGCGGCCTCGTAGGGCGCCTGCGCCGGCGTGGGCTTGGCCGGGGCGACGGAGGCCGTCGGGGTCTGGTCGACGAACTCGACGTCGACGCCGACCTTGACCAGCTTCACCAGTTCCTGCGCGTCCCAGTTGGTGAGGCGCAGGCAGCCATGGCTGTTGGTCTTGTCGATCTTGCTCGGCTCGGGCGAGCCGTGGATGCCATAGGTCGGCTTGTCGAGGCCGATCCAGACGGTGCCGACTGGATTGTTGGGACCGGAGGCGAGCTTCAGCGGCTTGTCGTTGTTGCCTTGCTGGAAATTGACCTTCGGCCGGTACCAGTATTCCGGGTTCTCGGCCACCGCCTTGACGGCGTGGATGCCCGACGGCGACGGCAGGTCGGCGCTGCCGATCGTCGCTGGGTAGGCGACGACGACATCCCAGTTCTCGTTGTAGCCGAGCAATTGCCGCGTGCTGGCATCGGCGACCAGATGCGCCACCCTGGCCCTGGCGTTGGAACCGACATCGGTGACGGTGATGATCGTGCCGGCCTGGCTGAAATCGGCATCCGGATTGAGGTTGCGCAGGAAATTCTCGTCCATGTGGAACTTCTCGGCCAGCAGCTCGGCCGGGTCGCGATAGGCAAGCTTCGGCAGCGCGGCCATCTCGGCATAGTCCTTCGGCATCACCGGCACGAACGGCCCGGCGACGTCCTTGTCGCTGATCGTGTAGTCCATCAGCACCGGCCGCTCCGACGCCGCCTGCAGGATGTCCCAGATATCGGGGCCGAGGCGGCCGCTGGCCGGCAGGCTGTGCATGCTCTGCAGCGCCGAAATCGCCTTGTTCAGATTGCCGCCCGAGCGGCCGTCGATCGCGCCCGGCGAGACATGCACGCGGTCGAGCAGGACCTGCAGCTTGACCACCTGCGGATCGGGCTTGTCGCTCTTCGCCAGATTGCCGGAAAGCGGCGCCTCGTTGGCGAGCGCGATGAACTCGGCCGAAAGCGGCGCGGTCGGCTTGCGGCGGACGGCAACCGGCGCGGCGGCCGGCGCCGCGGGCTCGACATAGCGCTGCGGCTCGGCCGGCGCGTAGCGCGGCTCGGCATAGGCGGGTTCGGCATAGGCGGGTTCGGCATAGGCCGGTTCGGAATAGTACCGCTCCGGCTGCGGCGCCTCCGGGTAGGGCTCACGCCATTCTTCCGCGCGAAGCGCGACGGCGCCGAACATCAGAAAGGAGGGAACAAGCGCCACTCGGACACAGGTGACGAACAAGGCGGGCTCTCCATGCCGGGAACGCGGCAAATTGCACGGTCATCGACAGCAATTTGCGCAAGTAGGGTTAAAAATTCTTAACCGGGACGCGGCAATCCTTGCGCATCCTTCCCTCCGTACCGCCGGTTCGCCGCCATGATGGACTATACGAGAAGACAAAGGGCGCTCGCCTATCTGCTTGCCGGCGTCGCCGGCTATGTCGACGCCATGGGTTTCCGCCATCTCGGCGGCGTGTTCGTGTCGTTCATGAGCGGCAACACGACCCGGCTCGGCGTCGACATCGGCTCGGGCGACTGGATGAAGGCGGCGCAGATCGCCTGCATCATCGTGCTGTTCGTCATCGGCGCCGCGCTCGGCTCGCTGGTCGGCCTCGACGGCAAGCGCGAGCGGCGCGCCGCGATACTCTGGACGGAGGCTGCGCTGCTGGCGGTCGCCGCCGTCTCCGACAATTTCCCCTTCGCCATCATCGGCAGCATCGCCATGGCGCTCGCCATGGGGGTCGAGAACGCCGTGTTCCAGCGCAATGGCAGCCCCGGCATCGGCCTGACCTATGTCACCGGCGCATTGGTCAAGGTAGGCCAGCGGCTGGCTATGGCGCTGCAGGGCGGCGACCGATGGGGCTGGGTGTCGAGCCTCTGGCTCTGGGGCTCGCTGTGCTTCGGCGCGGTGCTCGGCGCCTTCACCTATGGCCAGATCGGCCTGACCGGCCTCTGGGCAGCGTGCGTGGTGGTGGCGACGCTGGCCGTCGTCGCGCGCTAGGGTCCGGACTCCATCGGCAACGCGGCATGATTCGGCCCCATTTCCACGTCAAAGCGCCCTCGGATGCGGCTGACGCAGCGCCCGCCTGGCCCGGCGCGCGCCTTACGGCAACGTAAGGTCGCAGTTTCCGATAGCGTCAAAGCTATTTGTGCACTGCAACATTGCATTTGCCGTCCATGTTGCTCTGCATTCAGTGCAATGCTGGCATGAGTTTTTTCGCACTGCTCATTCCCGGCCGGTCCGACTAAATTCCAATCATCAAGACGGCGACAGAGCAATCCGGCGCCAAGATGACGAAGATGAAGCGGCTGGCAGGAAAGGAACAGATGATGGCAATGAACCTCATGAACTCCTACAAGACCTGGCTCAAGTATCGCGAGACCCGCAGCGAACTGTCGCGCCTCGACAGCCGCGAGCTCGCTGATCTGGGCATCAGCCGCCACGACATCAAGGCGATCGCCAAGCAGGCCGCCGGTTACTGAGAATTTCACGGTTCGTCTGGGAACAAACCTCCTCCCTTGTTCCCTGCGATTAGGTGCCCACAAACCTCCTCCCTTGTGTGGCACCGTCAACTAGAGCGCCCGTCGACCTCCTCCCCGACGGGCGCTTTTTTATGCGCGCTTTTCCGGCCATCGCCGCCGCCGCGCCCCTCCCCCACGATCTCTTCCGCCGCCCCTTGAAACGGATCCGGCCGCACGCCCATGTTCCAGTCCCGCACCCGCGCGCGACGGAACCCTCCCGCGCGCCAACCATCCGAGATCACCATGGCGCTATCGATCTATGAGGTTTCGATCCCGGTCTTCCTCCGGGCCTTCGGCAATCTGGAAGCCATCCTCGACAAGGCTGCGGCGCAGAGCGCGGCGGACGGCGCCGATCCGCAAAAGCTGGTCGAGGCGAGACTCGCGCCCGACATGCTGCCGCTCGCCGGACAGATCCAGCGCGCCAGCGACACCGCCAAGGGCGCCGGCGCCCGCCTTTCCGGCGTCGACAATCCGAGCTTCGCCGACACGGAGACGACGATCGCCGAGCTCAGGGCCCGCATCGGCCGCACCGTCGATTTCCTGAAGTCGATACCGCCCGAGGCCTTCGACGGCGGCGAGGCGCGGACGATCTCGATGAGAAACGGCGCGGTGCAGCTCGACGGCAAGGCGTATCTGCTCGGCCATGCGCTGCCGAACTTCTTCTTCCACGTGACGACAGCCTACGACATCCTGCGCCACAAAGGCATCGCCATCGGCAAGGCCGACTATCTCGGCAAGCTGTAGCCGCGGCGCGAAAGCCGGCACGCGGTCATGCGGGACCGGTCAACGGACATTGTTGATCGAGTTCTTAACCGTGTCGTGCCGGCTCTTGTCCGTCCGGTTCTGCGTCGGCTTGCCGTCTGGTTCGCCGAGCGGCGGCGTGCAGCGATCAATCTTGCCGCATGCCGCCCCGGCGGGCGAACCCGCCGGCCGGTCCTTTTCGGCAAGAGCCCCGGTGACGACGAGGCTCGAGAACGCCACGAAGGCGAAGGCCATTGCGATTCTGCGGGGCATGGCACCCTCCTGACAGAAACCGCCATACTAGCAGACATTCCGTAACGGGAGGATGACCGCCGTCACAGCCGGCCGCTCAGCCTCCGGTCAGCGTGCGGCGGACGGCGTCGCGCCAGCCGGCGAGCTTCGCCTCGCGGAGGTCGGCCGCCATGTGCGGCAGGAACTGTTGGTTGAGCCGCCAGCTCGCCGCGAAGCCGTCTTCGGCCGGCCAGACGCCGACCTGCCGGCCGGCAAGCCAGGCGGCGCCCAGCGCCGTCGTCTCCAGAACCACCGGCCGATCGACCGGCGCGTCGAGGATGTCGGCGAGACGCTGCATGGTCCAGTCGCTCGCCACCATGCCGCCGTCGACGCGCAGCACGGTCTCCCCGGCGCGGGTCCAGTCGCGCCGCATGGCGTCGAGCAGGTCTCGCGTCTGGTAGCAGACGGATTCGAGCGCCGCGCGCACGAACTCGTTCGGTCCGGTATTGCGCGTCAGGCCGAACAGCGCGCCGCGCGCTTCGGCGTCCCACCACGGCGCGCCGAGGCCGGTAAAGGCCGGCACGAGATAGACGTTCTGGTGCGGGTCCGCCTCGGCCGCCATCGGGCCGGCCTGATCGGCGCGCTCCAGCATGCGCAGTCCGTCGCGCAGCCATTGCACCGCCGCGCCGGCGACGAAGATCGAGCCTTCCAGCGCATAGGTCGTCTTGCCGTCGAGCCGGTAGGCGATGGTGGTGAGCAGCCGGTTCTTCGACTGGACCAGGTCCGCGCCGGTGTTGAGCAAAGCGAAGCAGCCTGTGCCATAGGTCGATTTCAGCATGCCGGGCCGGAAGCAGGCCTGGCCGAGCGTCGCGGCGTGCTGGTCGCCGGCGATGCCGGCAATGCGAACGGCGGCTCCGACCACCGCCGGGTCGGTGACGCCGAAATCGGCGGCCGAATCGCGCACCTCCGGCAGGATCGCGCGCGGCACGCCGAACAGCGCCAAAAGCTCGTCGTCCCATTCGCCGCTGCGGATATCGAACAGCAGCGTCCGCGACGCGTTGGTGGCGTCGGTCGCGTGCACGCGGCCGCCGGTGAGCCGCCAGAGCAGGAAGGTGTCGACCGTGCCGAAGGCGAGTTCGCCCCGTTCGGCACGGGCGCGGGCGCCGGGCACCTGGTCGAGGATCCAGCCGATCTTGCTGCCGGAGAAATAGGGATCGAGCAGCAGGCCGGTCTTCGCGGTGAGCGCCGGCTCGATCCCGTCCGCCTTCATCGCGGCGCAGCGCTCCGCGGTCCGACGATCCTGCCAGACAATGGCGTTATGGATCGGCCGACCGCTGGCGCGATCCCAGAGGATCGTCGTCTCGCGCTGGTTGGTGATGCCGATGGCGGCGATGTCGGACAGCGCGAGGCCGGCATTGGCGAGCGCGAATCGCATCGTCTCCTGCACCGTGCGCCAGATGTCCTCCGGATCGTGCTCGACCCAGCCGGAGCGCGGGAAATGCTGTGGAAACTCCTGCTGGCCTGTACCGCGCACATGGTAGGTCTCGTCGAAGACGATGGCGCGGGTCGACGTCGTGCCCTGGTCGATCGCCAGGATGAATTGGCTCATGCGGTCCTCCCGAACCCCTGCTTCGCGTCCGGAGCCGGCCGGAGCCGTCGCGCCGCGGGCCCCCGCGCTTGCCGCGCGGCGGGCGGGCGGTCCGCGCCGCTCCCTCAGGGCCGTTCCGGAATCCACTTCCCGCGGATGCTAGCCTGTCGCCAGCGCGAGCGCGAGACGGGCGGCCGGCGCCGCAACCGGGACGGTTGGCCGCATCGACTTGACTTGATGTTGTTCGGCAACAGTTTGCTCGGGAAACCGCATTCGCCGCGCGACACCGGATGGAATGATGCGCGATAATCTCACGCCAGGGCGTATGCTCTGCTGCGCCGAAGCCGGATCGTCGAGGCAATGACCGAAAGACCTGATGACTCCATGCCGGACGCCGGAGACGGCGTGACGGATGAAATCGCGGAACTGATTCAGCAATTCAGGGCCTTCGTCGCGGCGTTGTGGAACTCTTCCGGCCGGCCCACCTTCGTGCTTCTCTCCGTCGGCATCGTCACCGTCATCATCGCCACCGCCGGCATGCAGGTGGTGCTGAACCGCTGGAACAGCCCGTTCTACAACGCGATCGAGACGCGCAACTTCTCGTCCTTCCTCTACTATCTGATGGTGTTCTTCGGCATCGCCGGCGTGCTGCTCGTGCTAAACGTCGCGCAGACCTGGCTGGCGCAGATGATCACACTGCAGTCCCGCCAATGGCTGACGCGTGACCTCATCGCCCAGTGGATGGCGCCGCGCCGTCTGGTGCTGCTCGGCGACGCCGGTGACATCGGCATCAACCCGGACCAGCGCGTGCACGAGGATGCCCGCCACCTGGCCGAGCTCTCCGCCGGCCTCGGCATCGGCCTGTTCCAGTCGACGCTTCTCCTGATCAGCTTCGTCGGCGTGCTCTGGGTGCTGTCGAGTGGCGTGGTGCTGCATGTCGGCGACTACAGCTTCTCCATTCCCGGCTACATGGTCTGGTGCGCGCTGATCTTCGCCCTGACCGGTTCCTGGGTGAGCTGGCGCGTCGGCCGGCCGCTGATCGGCATCGGCGTCGAGCGCTATGCCCGCGAGGCGGATCTCCGTTTCGCCATGGTGCAGGTCAACGAGAACGCCAACGGCATCGTCCTCAACGCCGGCGAGGCGGACGAGAAGCGGCGCCTCGACGACGAGCTCGGTCGCGTCATCGAGGTGATGCGCCGTTTCGTCAATTCGCTCGCCCGGCTGACATGGGTTACGGCTGGCTATGGCTGGATCGGCCTGGTCGCGCCGATCGTCATCGCGGCGCCCGCCTATTTTGGCGGCACGCTCTCCTTCGGCGAACTGATGATGGTGGTCGGCGCCTTCAACCAGGTGCAGAACAGCCTGCGCTGGTTCGTCGACAATTTCAGCTCGATCGCCGACTGGCGCGCGACGCTCGCCCGCGTGATGACCTTCCGCCAGGCGCTGGTGACGCTCGAGCAGCCGCGCTCCAGCGGCGAGCGCATCGAATATGACCTCGAGCCGCTCGGCAATCTCGAGCTCGACCATGTCGCGGTCGACTGGACGGGACAGCGCGCCGTGCTCGACGAAACCTCGGTCGAGATCGCGCCCGGCGACCGCGTGCTGATCATCGACCGCACCGGCGCCGCCCATGGCGCGCTGTTCTCGGCCCTGGCCGGGCTGTGGCCCTGGGGATCCGGCAAGATCAGCCGGCCGCCGCGTGCCAGTGTCATGTTCATGCCCGAGCGCCCCTATGTTCCCGACGGCTCGCTGCGCGCCGCCCTCACCTATCCGTCCGATCCCGCCGGATTCCGCGACGAGGTGCTGACAGAGGCGATGCAGCGCGTCGGACTCGGCCGCCTTGCCGGATCGCTCGACCGCAAGGCGCGATGGGGCAAGGAAATCTCCTATGACGACGAGGAGCGGCTGACCTTTGCCCGTCTCCTCCTGCTGAAGCCGCGCTGGGTGTTCACCGAGCAGACCATCGACGGGCTCGACGAGAACCAGCGCGGGATCTTCACCTCGATCATCAACCAGGATCTCGCCGGTTCCGCCGTGGTGACCGTTTCAGATCGCGCCACGACCAGCGATTTCTACACGCGGACGATCAATCTGGTGGACACCGCTCCACCAGCGCCCACTCCCCACTCCGTCACTGCCCTCGTCCCAACCCGAGCGATCCCGGATGAACAAGCCAAGCAAGCCGAGCCGTCGAGCCCCCGCCCCGTCGACTAGGCCGCCGGAGGAGGCTGCCGCCACGACCGCCCGGCTCGACGACGACGCGCTGCTCGAACGGGTCCAGCGCCAGAGCTTCCGCTATTTCTGGGATTTCGCCCATCCGGTAAGCGGCTTGGCCCGCGACCGTACCCATGGCAATGACGAGGTGATCACGCTCGGCGGTTCCGGCTTCGGCGTCATGGCGATCGTCGTCGCCGTCGAGCGCGGCTGGATCTCGCGCGGCGAAGCGGTCGATCGGCTGCACCGGATGATCGGCTTCCTGGAGCAGGCGGAGAGCTTCCACGGCGCCTATCCGCACTTCATGAACGGCACGACCGGCAAGGTGGTGCGCTATGCCCGCAAGGACGATGGCGCCGACCTGGTCGAGACGGCGTTCTGGATCCAGGGTCTGGTCGCCGCGCAGGTCTATTTCGACCGCGACGACGGCAAGGAGCCCTGGCTGCGCGCCCGCATCGGCGACATGCGCCGCGCCGTCGAATGGAGCTGGTTCACCCGCGATGGCCGCGACGGGCTCTACTGGCACTGGAGCCCGAACCATGGCTGGGCGATGAACCACGAAATTCTCGGCTGGAACGAGTGCCTGATCCTGTTCGTGCTCGCCGCAGGCGCCGAGCAATATTCGATCCCGCCCCTCGCCTATCACAACGGCTTCGCCCAGAGCCGCACCTTCATCAACCGCCGGCCGCAATATGGCGTCGAACTGCCGCTCGGCCCGGATGGCGGCGGGCCGCTCTTCTTCGCGCATTATTCGTTTCTCGGCCTCGACCCGCGCGGGCTCAGCGACCGCTATGCCGATTACTGGGCGCAGAACATCGCCCACACGCGGCTGAACCAGGCCTATTGCGTCGCAAATCCCGGCGGCTTCAAGGGCTACGGCCCGGACTGCTGGGGACTGACGGCCTGCGACAACCCCACCGGCTATTCGGCGCATTCGCCCGACAACGACCGCGGCGTCATTGCGCCGACGGCGGCGATCTCCAGCCTGCCCTATGCGCCGGAACTCGTTCTGCCGGCGCTTCGTCACTTCCATGACGACATGGGCGACCGGCTCTGGGGCGAATACGGCTTCTTCGACGCCTTCAGCGAGAGCGCCGGCTGGGTGGCGAAGACCCATCTCGCCATCGACCAGGGTCCGCAGATCATCATGATCGAGAACTACCGGACCGGCCTGATCTGGAACCTTTTCATGCGCGACGCCGAAGTCCGCCGCGGCCTGCAGCGGCTCGATTTCCAGAGCCCGCATTTTTCGGGTACGCCGGTGGGGTAGCTCCCTGAGAGAACGGGCGACTCAGCAGAAAACCGGCATTTGCGCACTGTCCGCGAGCCACCCACGCCGTCATCCCTGCGAAAGCAGGGACCCACCCGCCGGTGGCGCCGCGCTCCGCCAGCAGGCGGAATGGCAGATGAGTTTGCTCGCTCCGACGCGTACGAGCCTGGCCGCAGCATGGATTCCTGCTTTCGCAGGAATGACGGGAGCCGTGCTTCAAGCGAAGAGTAGTCGGCCCCCAAACCCTCAGACCAGCAGCGGCTGCGCCATCAGGTCCTGGTGGCCAAAGACGCGGCGGTAGCGGGCGATCTCCTCGACCGGCCCGGTCGCCTTGTTGGCGTTGTCGGAAAGCTTGACCGCCGGACGGCCGTTCGCAGACACCACCTTGCAGACCAGCGAGATCGCCTGCAGGCGGTCGTCCTTGCCGTCCGGGGCGCAATGGCGGAAGTCGTTGGTGACGTTGGTGCCCCAGCCGATCGAGAGATTGACCCGGCCGCGAAAATGGCGCGCCGCCTCCTCGATCGTGTCGATGTCCATGCCGTCCGACAGCACCAGCAGCTTCTCGCGCGGGTCGCAGCCATGCAGCTGCCACCAGGCGATCGCCTCCTCGGCGCCCTCGATCGGCGGCTTCGAATCCGGGCGCAGGCCCTTCCAGTTCAGCACCCAGTCGGGAGCGTTTCGCAGGAACTGGGTGGTGCCATAGGTATCCGGCAGCATGACCAGCAGATTGCCGTCATACATTTCCTGCCAGTCGCGCAGCACCTGGTAGGGCGCGTCGCGCAGCGCCTCGTCGTTTTCGGCGAGCGCCGCATAGACCATCGGTAGCTCATGCGCATTGGTGCCGACCGCCTCGAGGCCGGCGGCCATCGCCATCTTGACGTTGGAGGTGCCGACGAAATTGTCGCCGAGACCCTCCTGCAGCGCCTCGACGCACCATTTCTGCCAGAGATAGCCATGGCGGCGGCGGGTGCCGAAATCGGAGATCTTCAGCGGGCCTTCCTGGGCGAGCACGCGCAGGCGCTCGATCTTGCCCCAGAGCTTGGCCTTCGCCTTGGCATAGAGCACATCGAGTTCGAACCGGCTCATGCCCTTCATGGCGGCGCGGGCACGCAGCTCGCTGACGATGGCGAGCGCCGGCACTTCCCACAACGTCGTCTCGGCCCAGAGGCCTTCGAAGAGAAGCTCGTACTGACCGTCCTCAGTGCGGCGCAGGTCGTATTCCGGCAACTGGAAGTCCTCGAGCCAGTCGAGGAAATCCGGCTTGAAGATCTGCTTCACGCCATAGAACGTGTTTCCGGCGAGCCAGATCAGCTCGTTCTTCTGGAAGCGCAGCGTCCGCGCGTGATCGAGCTGGTCGCGCAGTTCCTGCTCGTCGATGACCTCGCCCAGCCGCACGGACTTGGTGCGGTTGATCAAGCCGAAGGTCGCCCGCACATCCGGCGATTTCGCCCGGATCAGCTGCAACATCAGGAACTTGTAAAAGTCCGTATCGAGCAGCGTCCGCACGATCGGGTCGATGCGGAAGCCGTGATTGTACACGCGGGTAGCGATGTCGAGCGACATGGATATGTCCGTAACGGAAGGCGACGCCCGGTCTCGGCCCGGTGCGGGCGGATGATGACGGGGCGTGCGAGAGGCGAGCGAGATCCTTGCGACGTGGCCCGCCAGTGAAGCAGCCCCGGCGTCCTCCCGCAAGTCGGGCGAGAGAGGAAGCCTGCGGCGGAGATGAGATTACGTCACTTCCCCCCTGTTTTGCCGCCGATTTTCATTCAGAATTCGTCATGTCGACCGGTGACGGCGCCGCAAATCGCTTCGACGCCCGGCCGGAAGACCGGTTCGCACCGGCGAAACTCAGCGGCAGTATGGAATTTCTCTGATCTTTCCGCCATATATGCCCCGACAACCTCGGCTTCCGGCACCGCTCCGGAAGCGTGATGATCGGAACGTCATGAACGCCCCCTTCGCCAAGATGAACGGCATCGGCAACCGGATCACCGTGCTCGACATGCGCGGCGCCGAAACGCGCCTCGATGCAAGCCAGGCGCGCGCCATCGCCGCCGACCCGCGCACGGAATTCGACCAGCTAATGGTGATCGAGCCGCCGAAGAGCGCCGGCACCGACGCCTTCATGACGATCTTCAACACCGACGGTTCGCTCTCCGGCGCCTGCGGCAACGGCACGCGCTGCGTCGCGCTCGTCCTGAACCGCGAAAGCGGCCGCGAGGCGATCAAGCTCGAAACCTCGGCCGGGCTGCTCGACGTGCGAGCCCGGAACGCCGACGCGATCACCGTCGACATGGGCGAGCCGCGGTTCGGTTGGGCCGAAATCCCGCTTGCCGTGCCGTTCGAGGACACGCGCGCCATCGATCTGAGCTTCGGCCCCGTCGACGCGCCGATCCTGTCGCGCCCGTCGGCCGCCAATATCGGCAATCCGCATGTCATCTACTGGGTCGAGGACGTCGAGGCGATCGACCTCGGCCGCATCGGCCCGATCCTCGAGCGCGACCCAATGTTTCCCGAGCGCGCCAACATCTCGATCGCCGAGGTGACGTCGGACCATTCGATCACGCTGCGCGTCTGGGAGCGCGGCGCCGGACTGACGCTGGCCTGCGGCTCGGCCGCCTGCGCCACCGCCGTCTCCGCCGCCCGCCTCGGCAAGACCGGCCGCATCGTCGACGTCCGCCTGCCGGGCGGCGTCCTCAACATCGAATGGCGCGCCGACAACCACATCCTGATGACCGGCGCGGCCGAGTTCGAGCATGAGGGCGTGATTGCGCTCGGCCAGGGAAATCTCGGCGACGAAATCCGCATCGACGTCGCGCCGGACACGGTCGCCCGCCGCGCATGACGATCGAGACCATCACCTTCGGCTGCCGCCTCAACACGCTCGAAACCGAGGTGATGCGGAACCGGGCGGCGGAAGCCGGCCTTGCCGACGCGGTGATCATCAATACCTGCGCGGTCACGGCGGAAGCCGTCCGGCAGGCGCGGCAGACGATCCGCCGGACCCGCCGCGAGCGGCCCGACGTCAAGATCGTCGTCTCCGGCTGCGCCGCGCAGACGGAATCCGCCACCTTCGCCGCCATGGAAGAGGTCGATCTCGTTCTCGGCAATGCGGAAAAGCTGACCAGCGCCGCCTATCGGCCGCTCGGGCTCCAGATCGCCGATCATGAGCGCGTCCAGGTCGCCGACATCATGGCCGTGCGCGAGACGGCCGGCCATCTCATCGCCGGCATGGACGGCCACACGCGCGGCTTCGTGCAGGTGCAGAACGGCTGCGACCACCGCTGCACCTTCTGCATCATCCCCTATGGCCGGGGTCCGTCGCGCTCGGTGCCGATGGGCGCCGTGGTCGAGCAGATCCGCCGGCTGGTCGAGACCGGCCATGCCGAGATCGTGCTGACGGGCGTCGACATGACCGCCTATGGCAGCGACCTGCCGGGACGGCCGACCCTCGGCACGCTGGTCGCGACGATCCTGAAGCTCGTTCCCGAGCTGCCGCGCCTGCGGCTCTCCTCGATCGACACGATCGAGGTCGACGACGCCCTGTTGCGGGCGATCGGCGAGGACGAGCGGCTGATGCCGCATTTCCACCTGTCGCTGCAGCACGGCGACGACCTGATCCTGAAGCGGATGAAGCGCCGCCACGGCCGCGCCGACGCCATCCGCTTCGCCGAACAGGTCCGGCGGCTGCGGCCCGACGTCGTCCTCGGCGCCGACATCATCGCCGGCTTCCCGACCGAGAGCGAGGCGATGTTCGAGAACTCGCTGGCGCTCGTCGACGATTGCGGGCTGACGCATCTGCATGTCTTCCCGTTCTCGCCCCGCCCCGGCACGCCGGCGGCGCGGATGCCGCAGCTCGATTCGCAGACCATCAAGGCCCGCGCCGCGCGCCTGCGCGAAAAGGGCCAGGCGACGCTCGCCGCCCATCTCGACGGCGAGGTCGGCGCCACGCGCCACGTGCTGATGGAGAAGGGCGGCGTCGGCCGCACCGAGCATTTCACCCCGGTTTCCATGCCGGGCATCGCCGCCGGGACGCTCGTCCCGGCCCATATCGTTGGACGGACGGCATCGGGCCTCCTCGCCACCCCACTCGCAGAGGCCGCCTGAACCATGGCTGAAGAAAAGAAGGGCCTGTTCCGTCGCTTTTTCGGCGGCGGTGCGCCGAAGCCGGCCGAGCCCGAACCCGCCCCGGCGCCGGAGCCCGTAGCGGAGGCGCCCGTCGCCGCACCCGAGCCGATCGCGGTCGAGCCGGCTGCGGTCGAACCGCCGGCCCCGGTTCCCGGGCCCCCGCCGGTTGAGGCGGAGGCTACCGTCGAAACGGTCGAAGCGGCCGCGCCGCCTCCGGCCGAACCCGAAGCGCCCGTCGCCATCGAGCCGGCCGCGCCGGTCGTCGAGGCTGAGCCGGTCCCCGCCCCCGTCGAGGCCGAGCCAATCCCGGCCACGGCGCCCGTCGAAGCGCCGCGCCCGACCGGCTTCTTCGCCGCTCCGGCCGCTCCGGCGCCCGCCCCCGAGCCGGCGCCGAAGCAGAACTGGTTCCAGCGCCTGAAGGCTGGCCTGTCGCGTTCGTCGAGCGCGATCTCCGACGGCATCGTCTCGGTCTTCACCAAGCGCAAGCTCGACGCCGACACGCTCGGGGATTTCGAGGACGTGCTGATCCAGGCCGATCTCGGCCTGACCACCGCCGCCGCCATCACCGAAGCGCTGAAGAAGGGCCGCTTCGGCAAGGAGATCGAGGGCGACGAGGTCCGCGCCGTGCTGGCCGAGGAAGTCTCGAAGGTTCTGGCACCCGTGGCGAAGCCGCTGGTGATCGATCCGGCGCGCAAGCCGCATGTCGTCCTCGTCGTCGGCGTCAACGGCACCGGCAAGACGACGACGATCGGCAAGCTCGCCTCGAAGCTGCGCGCCGATGGCCGCTCGGTGATGCTCGCCGCCGGCGACACCTTCCGTGCCGCCGCGGTGGAGCAGCTGAAGATCTGGGGCCAGCGCACCGGCGCCGCCGTCATCGCCCGCTCGATCGGCGCGGACGCGGCCGGCCTCGCCTTCGACGCGCTGAAGGAGGCGCAGGCGAACGGCACCGACGTGCTGATGATCGATACCGCCGGCCGGCTGCAGAACCGCACCGAGCTGATGGCGGAGCTGGAGAAGGTCATCCGCGTGATCAAGAAGCAGGATCCGACCGCGCCGCACAGCGTGCTGCTCACCCTCGACGCCACTACCGGCCAGAACGCGCTGCAGCAGGTCGAGATCTTCGGCCGCGTCGCCGGCGTCACCGGCCTGGTGATGACCAAGCTCGACGGCACCGCGCGCGGCGGCATCCTCGTCGCCATCGCCGCGAAATACGGCCTGCCGATTCACTTCATCGGCGTCGGCGAGGGCATCAACGACCTCGAGCCCTTCGCCGCCGACGACTTCGCCCGCGCCATCGCCGGTATCGCAGCGTAAGCGCGCCATAGATCAGCCGCGATGATCGCCCTATTTCAAAGCGCGATCACCATCGAAAGTTGGACATGACCCTCGAAATCGAACGCGCGCCCAACGATCCCGCCCGCAAGGAGCTGAACCCGCTCCTGAAGCTCGCGCTGGAACTCGGACCGCTCGGCGTGTTCTTCTTCGCCAATGCGCGCGCCGACATCTATTGGGCGACCGGGCTGTTCATGGCGGCGACGCTGGCGGCGCTCGCCGTCTCCTACGCGCTGACGCGCAAGCTGCCGATCATGCCGCTCGTCACCGGCGTGGTCGTCGTTGTCTTCGGCGGCCTGACGCTCTGGCTGCACGACGACACCTTCATCAAGCTGAAGCCGACCATCGTCAACACGCTGTTCGGCCTGGTCCTGCTCGGCGGCCTCGCCTTCGGCCGATCGCTGCTCGGCTATGTCTTCGACAGCGTCTTCCGCCTGACCGACGAGGGCTGGCGCAAGCTGACCTTCCGCTGGGGCCTGTTCTTCCTGGCCTTAGCGGTGCTGAACGTGGTGGTCTGGAAGGGCGCAGACGCCTATCTCGCCGATCCGAAGGCGGCAACCGATCTCTGGGTGAACTTCAAGGTGTTCGGCATCATGCCGCTGACCTTCCTGTTCACCCTGTTCCAGCTGCCGCTGATCACCCGCACGACGATTCCGGACGAAAAAACCGAAACGCAGCCGACGCGCTGAGGAGTGAAGGTCTGCACCTCTCCCATGGGGAGAGGTCGACGGCCGAAGGCCGGCGGGTGAGGGGCTGAAGCCTCACCGGACGATTTCCCCCCTCACCCGGCTCTTCGAGCCGACCTCTCCCCACGGGAGAGGTAAAGGTGGAGCTGCCAGCGCCCCTGTGCCGCATATCCCAATGGTCGATCAGGACCCGGCGAGCGCCTTCTCGATTTCCGGCATCAGCACCTTTCCGAGGCTCTCGTCGCTGAGCGGGCCGACGAACTTGAAGCGGATCTTGCCGTCGCGCCCGACCAGGAACGTCTCCGGCACGCCATAGACGCCCCAGTCGATCGAGCTCCGCCCCTTCTCGTCGACGCCGACAGCCGCGTAGGGATTGCCCATCTGGCCAAGGAAGCCGAGCGCGTTGGCCGGCTTGTCCTTATAGTTGATGCCGACCAGATTTATGCGCTTGTCGGTCGCGAGCTTCTCCAGGATCGGATGCTCCTCGCGGCAAGGCACGCACCACGACGCCCAGACATTGACCAGCGTCACCTTGCCGGCGAAATCCGCCGCGTCGATGCCGGGCCGGTCGAGGCCCTCGAGCGGCGGCAGCACGGTCGCCGGCGCCGGCCGGCCGATCAGCGCCGAGGGAATCAGGGATGGGTCGCCACCCTGCTCCAGCCGGATGATGAAAATCACGGCGAGCGCCGCGAAGGCGGCGATCGGCGCCCAGATGGCGAGCCGCCGGCCGAGCGACCGCGGCGGCCGCGCCTCCTGCGAAGATCCTGCCTCGGTCATGATGCGGCGTCGGCGGCTTTGGCCGCCCCCTTGCGGGCAGAGCGGCGCCGGATGCCACGGGCCTCGAGATCGCGCATCGTCCGGCGCAGCGAGATGCCGTCGAGAAGGATCCAGCCGAACAGGGCGAGGACGATGGCGGCGCTGACGCCATAGGCGGCCAGGATGAAGCCGGCATGCGGCCCGAAGGTTTCGATCATGCCTGGGCTCCGGCCGGAGTGGCGGCGGCGACGAGGCGGAGCGCGCGGATCCGCCGGCGCAGGATCTCGTTGCGCATCGCCATGACGCTGAGCGCCAGGAACAGCAGCGTGGCGCCGACGGCCGAGATGAGGAGCGGATAGAGCATGCTGGCGTCGATCGTCGAACCGCCCATGCGGAAGACGCTGGCCGGCTGGTGCAACGTGTTCCACCAGTCGACGGAAAACTTGATGATCGGCAGATTGATCGAGCCGACCAGGATCAGCACGGCGCCGACGCGGCCGCCCTTGATCGGGTCCTCGATGGCGTTCCAGAGCGCGATCAGGCCGAGATACATCAGAAACAGGATCAGCACCGAGGTCATGCGGGCATCCCATTCCCACCAGGTGCCCCACATCGGCTTGCCCCAGAGCGAGCCGGTCAGGAGCGCCATCAGCGTGAAGGCGGCGCCGACCGGCGCGGTCGCCTTGGCGGCGACGTCGGCGAGCGGATGGCGCCAGATCAGCGTGCCGAGCGCCGAGACCGCCATCATGCCGTAGCCGAACATGGCGAGCCAGGCGGCCGGAACATGGATGAACATGATCTTGACCGTCTCGCCCTGCTGGTAGTCGGCGGGCGCGACGAAGAGGCCGAGATAGAGGCCGGTGCCGAGCACCAGCAGCGCCGCGCCCCAGAGCCAGGGCAGCAGGCGGTCGGTCAACGACATGAAGCGCGTCGGATTGGCGAGATCGAGAAGGGCCATGCCGATGTCATAGGGTCACCCGGCCGACTTCGCAACGCGACCGATTGCAGCCGCCGGCGATTTCGGGCGAACGGACGCAGCTTCGCGCCGGCAATCCGCGCTTCCGGGCCAAAAGAAACGCCCGCATCCATCGGATGCGGGCGCAGGCCGCCGTCAGGCGGCATTCAGGAGCCGGAGGCTCAGGCGGCAGCGGTCGCCTTCGTCGTGATGACGTTGAACGAGGCCGGCTTCAGGCGCAGCGTCAGGCGCTCGCCGTCGATGGTGACGTCCTTGTTCTCCTTCGGCGCGACCGTGTTGGGCGCGTCCTTGGTGTTGACGGCCTTCAGGTTCGAATGGTGCAGCTCGGTCGCGTGCACGAGCTCGCGATCCTTGCCAAGGCCGCGCAGCTCGACCTCGACGTCCATCGAATCCGTCAGGCTCCGGTTGAGCGCGATCACCGTCGTGGTGCCATCGGCCGGATTGTCGATCACCGTCGCATAGAGATAGGGGATCTCGGGGAAGGTCTTGGCGCTATAGGACGGCGACTCCGCCACGCTCTTCAGCACGCGGCCATGGCCGTACTTCGAGGCGAGCGCGAAGGGATGGAAGATCGTCTGGCGCCAGGCGGCGCCGCCGGTTTCCGTCATGATCGGGCCGATGACGTTGACGAGCTGCGCCAGGCAGGCCGTCTTGACGCGATCGGCGTTGTTCAGCATGGCGATCAGGGCGCCGCCGACGATCAGCGCGTCTTCGGCATTGTAGACTTCCTCGATCAGCTTCGGCGCTTCCGGCCAGCCGGGAACGCGCATGTGCTCGATCTTGTGGGTCTTGTACCAGACGTTCCATTCGTCCAGCGACAGCATGATCTTCTTGTGCGAGCGGCGCTTGGCGCCGACCGCGTCGCAGATCGCCGCGACTTCCTTGATGAAGGCATCCAGCAATTCGATGACGCCGAAATATTCGGCGGCCGAATCCGCATGGTTGTTGAAGTAGGTGTGCAGCGAGATGAAATCGACCTCGTCATAGCAATGATCAAGGACCTGGTATTCCCAGGAGCCATAGGTCGGCATGTTGCGGTGGGACGAGCCGCAGGCGGCGAGCTGGATGGTCGGATCGACCCAGCGCATCACCTTGGCCGTCTCGAGCGCGACGCGGCCATATTCCTCGGCGGTCTTGTGGCAGATCTGCCAGGGACCATCCATCTCGTTGCCGAGGCACCAGAACTTGATGTCGTGCGGCTTCTCGTAGCCATGCTCCTTGCGGAGGTCCGACAGCGCCGAACCGCCCTCATGGTTGCAGTATTCGAGGAACTGGCGCGCCTCGTCGGGACCCTTGGTGCCAAGATTGACGCCGAACATCGGCTCGATGTCGGCCTTCTTGGCCCACTTCATGAACTCGTTGGTGCCGAACTGGTTGGTCTCGGTCGAGAACCAGGCGAGGTCGCGGCGGACGGGGCGCTTGTCGGCCGGGCCGACGCCGTCCTCCCAATTGTAGCCCGAGAGGAAATTGCCGCCGGGATAGCGGACGATGGTGGTGCCGAGTTCCTTGGTCAGCTCCAGCACGTCGCCGCGGAAGCCATCCTCGTCGGCGGTGGCGTGGCCGGGCTCGTAGATGCCGCCATAGACGCAGCGGCCCATATGCTCGACGAAGGTGCCGAACATGCGCCGGTCGAGTTCGGAGACGACAAAGTCGCGGTCGACGATGAGTTTGGCGTTCAACATGGATGGAAAGCTCTCGAATTGATCTGCAGTAAACGTGGGAGGGGATCGCCGCCGGCCGGAGCCGGGCGGCGACGGTGAAGTGCCGCTAGCCCTTGATGCCGGCGGAAAGCATGATCGCCTGCGTCACGCGACGCTGGAAAAGCAGGTAGGCGATCGCGACAGGGAGGCCGGCCATGACGGCGCCGGCGATCTCGCGGGCGTATTGCACGCCGAACGCATCCTTGACCTGGGTGATGCCGACCGTGACGTTCATCGTCGATTCCGAGGTGGAGACGAGGAACGGCCAGAGGAAGTTGTTCCAGGCGCCGATGAAGGTGATGATGGCGAGCGCCGTCGTCACACCCCAGTTCATCGGCAGGTAGATGCGGAAGAAGATGTTGAACTCGTTGGCGCCGTCGACGCGCGCCGCCTCGCGAAAGTCCTTCGGCACGCTGTCGAAGAACTGCTTGTAGACGATGACGACGACGGGAACGATCAGCTGCGGCAGGATCACGCCGAGCCAGGTGTTGATCAGCCCGAAATCGCTCATCAGGATGAAATGCGTCACGATCAGCGTCTGGATCGGCACCATGAAGCTGGCCAGGATCATCAGCCAGATGAGGCTGCGGCCTGGGAAGCGCAATTGCGACAGCGCATAGCCGCAGGTCGATCCCATCAGGAGCACCAGCACCGTGACAGCGCCGGAGGTGACCAGCGAATTCACGTACCAGGTGCCGATCGAGGTGTGCGTCAGCACATAGAGATAGGCGCCGATGGTGAAGGTCTTCGGCCAAAGGCGTATGCCCGGCTCCACCACCTCGAATTCCGGCTTCAGCGTCGTGACCATCGCCCAGTAGAGCGGGAAGGCCCAGATCACCGCGATGACGACGGTCAGGAGCGTGAGGGCGAGGCCGACGGCGTTGAAGCGCCGCATCCGCATCATGTCGACGCGCGGTTCGGCCAGCACCTTGGTTTCCGCGGTAGCGCTCATGACCGGCCTCCCCTGACGCGCAGCAACTGATACTGGAACACAGAGAACACGACGATGATCGCGAACAGCGCCAGGGCGACGGTCGCGCCATAGCCGCCCTTGTTCATCTGGAAGGCGAGCTTGTAGACATACTGCACCATGACCATGGTCGGATTGGCCTGGCCGCCGATGGTGAACAGGTAGACCTGATCGAAGATCTTCAGCTGCAGGATGAGCTGGATCGTCAGCACGAGAGCCGTGATCGGCCAGATCAGCGGCCAGGTGATGTAGCGGAACTGCTGCCAGCGGCGGGCGCCGTCGAGAGCCGACGCGTCATACATGTCCTGGGGAATGTTGCGCAGGCCGGCGATGAACAGCAGCAGGTTGAAGCCGTTGGTCCACCAGATGGTGATGAAGGCGACGGCGGGCATCAGCCAGACCGGATTGCGGAACACCGGCACGCGCTCGCCATAGAAGAACTCGATCACATACTGGCCGATGCCGAACTGGACGTCGAAGATCCAGCGCCAGATCAGGAAGATCACCGAGACCGGCAGGATGTAGGGCAAAAAGAACATCGCCAGGATAACGCTCTGCGTCCAGCCCTTCAGGCGATTGACCATCAGCGCGATGCCGAGCCCGACCAGCGTGTTCGGAATGACGGTCAGCAGCACGAAATAGCCCGTATTGAGCACGGACGTCGTGAACAGCTTGTCCTTGAACAGCTTGACGTAATTCTTCAGGCCGACCCAGTTGCCGTCGCCGATCAGCGGCGCATCGGTAAAGGTCAGCTCGATCATCTTGATCGTCGGATAGATGAAGATGACCAGATAGACGATCAGGAACGGAGCGACGAAGGCGAGAGCCCAGGCATACTCACGGTAACGGTTTCTCATGCGATCTCGAAGCTCCGCCGAGGAAGAGGGATCCGGCCGGCATGCGACGGGGCATGCCGGCCGGGGGCGGTCTTGCAGACGGCGTTAGTCGTCGAGGAGACCCTGCAGCTCTTCCTGCATTTCGGTCATCGCTTCCTTCGGGTCCTTCTCGCCATTGATGGCGGGAACCAGGTAGTTGCCGGCCGCGTCATAGACGGGCGAGGCGACGCCGGCGATCTTCGAGGACGGATCGAAGACGGCGGTCTTGGCGAGCGTCGAGTAGGTCGCGTTCGGCTCCATCTTCTTGAACTCGGCGCTATCGGCAACCGGGAGGAAGGCCGGGATGTGGCCGGCGGTAGCCCAGGACAGGCTGTTCTCGTTCATCCACTTGATGACGGCGAGGACGGCCTTGAGCTTCTCGGGCGAGATTTCCTTGCCCTTGCGGTTCGGGATCGCGAAGGCGTGCGAGTCGGCCCAGGTCGCCGGCTGCGCGAACAGCGTCGGCAGCTGGATCGCGCCCCACTCGAAGCCGAGCTTGCCCTGCTTGGCGAGGTCGACCATCGTCGGCACTTCCCAGACGCCGTTGATGTGCATCGCGGCCTTGCCCGAGGTGAAGAGCGCGACCGAGGCCGGATAATCGACCTGCTTCGGCGCCCAGCCCGACGTCGTCCACTTGGCGACGGCAGCAGCGGCGTTGACGGCCTTGTCGAGGTTATCGCCGTCGAGGATCTTGCCGTCCTTCAGGAACTCGCCGCCCTGCTGGCCGAGCAGCGAATAGAAGATGCGCCACTGCGAATCGCCGGTCGCGCTGTGGATCGAGACACCGTAGTCGGTGCCGCCATCCTTCAGCTTCTGCAGCGCGGCGTCGAAGTTCTCGAGACCGTCGAGACCCTTCGGCAGGCCGTCATCGCCGAGCAGGCCGGCCTTCTTCAGCAGGTCCTTGTTGTAGTAGAGCACGACCGAATGGATATCGAACGGCACGGCATACTGCTTGCCGTCGACCTGCGCGGCCTTCCAGTTGGCCGGCTGGTAGTTGCCGGCCTCGATGCCGGCGGCTTTCAGCTCGTCCGGGGAGATCTCGCGCAGGACGCCGGAATCGACGCCGAGCGGCAGGCGCGACAGGTGATAGGTCATGACGTCGGGGCCTTCGCCGACGGCGGCCGAGGTCTGCACCTTGGTGTAGAAGGGAACGCCCCACTCGAGCGTGGTGGCCTGGATCTCGATGTCCGGATGCGTCTTGTTGAATTCGTCGAGCAGCGCCTTCATCCGCACGCCGTCACCGCCGGACAGGAAGTCCCACCAGACGACCGTCTCCTTCGCCTGGGCGCCTGCCGTCATCGCCAGCAGCGCCGCCGTGGCGAGCGCCTTCGTCATAAACTTTCGCATATCGCGTTTCCTCCGCTTTGTTGCCGCCCATCGGATCTCCCAACAAGATCCGTCCTCCGGCGACTTTCATTTCGCCCCGCCGATGGCGGAGTAGCTCCACTGCCGCGGCGGCCGACACGTCCTGCATGTCGTCCCGCCCTGCCTCATCACCGCGCACCCCGACTTCCTCATCGTCGAAGACGCGCGACCACCCCAGGGCAGAGCTTGGAACATCCGGACTGGGACATCCCCGTTTTCGGCCCCGCATACGATTTCCCAACCGAGCCCCTCCCCAAGAGGTGGTCAATGGTATTATCATATGCCTCGATCATGATTTTGATCCCGGGGTTTGTCAATCCGGTCTTCCAGCCCTGTCGACGGGCGGGGACGCCGGCGGCGCGAGCCCCGGAATCCGGCCGAAGCAGGATGCGGGGTCTTGGCCTCCGCATCGCAAACCGCGTAAAGGATGACACTTGGCGGGAGAGAGTGTGATGCTGGAGCGCGAGCTTCTACCGGTAGGAACGATGAGCGCGCAGGTCGCCAACCATATTGGCGTCCGGATCGTCTCCGGCGAATTCCTGCCCGGAACGTCGTTGCCGATCGAAAGCGAGCTCTGCCAGACCTATGGCGTGAGCCGGACGACGATACGCGAAGCGGTGAAGAGCCTGGCCGGCAAGCGGCTGATCGAGGTCTCGCCGAAGGTCGGTACCCGCGTGCTGCCGTTTGCCGAATGGAACCTGCTCGACCGCGACGTGCTGGCCTGGCGCCTGCAGGCGCAGTTCGACCAGAAGATCGTCGAGGACATCTTCGAGATGCGGCTCTGCTTCGAGCCGCGCGCCTCGTTTCTCGCGGCCCGCGACGGCACGGCCGAGGATTTCGGCAAGATCGAGCACTATTTTCACGAGCTCGTCGCCGCCTACGAGCAGAAGCTGCCGATCAAGGCGACATCGGAATCGGCGCTCGGATTCCATCTCGCCGTGATCAACGCCTCGCATAACGGCCTGTTCGTCACGATCGGCAGTGCCGTCAAGTCGGCGCTGCGCGTCTCGTCCGAGCTGTTGCAGCAGCACGCGGCGCAGCCGAACGAGGACATCGCCCTGCATGACGCCGTGCGCACGGCGATCCTCGCCCGCCGGCCGTCCGAGGCCGCCGACGCGATGACCCGCCTGCTCGCCGCCTCGCGCGAGCGTATGCTGCCGCTCACCGTCGACGCGGCCGAATAGGAACGGCGCCGGCGGGGCCGGCGCCGCCGAGCGTCGAAACCCGACTAGTCCGTGCAGCCGCCGGTCGCGAGTTCCACCTTTCGGGGCGCCGCCGGCGTCGTGCGCAGCGCCCACAGCGCCACGAGGAAGGCGGCGATCGGCAGCAGCGCCGCGGCCCAGGTGACCCCTTCCAGCCCCGGGCCATGATCGATGACAACGCCGCCGATCCAGGCGCCGATGGCATTTCCGAGGTTGAAGGCGGCGATGTTGAAGCTCGAGGCGAGGCTCTGGCCGGCGCCGCGCGACTGCTCGATCACCCACATCTGCAAAGGCGCCACGGTGGCGAAGGCCGATGCGCCGAGCAGGCCGATGATCACCACGGCGGCTGCCGGGTGATGCAGGGCGGGTCCGGTCGCCAGCAGCACGGCCGCGAGAACGAGCAGGCTGCCGAGCATCGTCGGCACCAGCCTGCGATCGGCCAGCCGGCCGCCCAGCAGATTGCCGACGATCAGGCCGCCGCCGAAGACGAACAGGATGGGCGACACGGCCGCCTGCGGCAGGCCGGTAACCTCGGTCAGAAGCGGCACGATATAGGTGAAGACGGCAAACAGGCCGGCATAGCCGAGCACGGTCGTCAGCAGGCCGAGCAGGACCGGCCGACGCATCAGCGCCTTGAGGTCGCGCTTCAGGTCCGGCGCGTCGGCATCCGGCACGTCGCGCGGCACCAGCAGCGCGATGACCACGAACGCGACCACGCCGACGCCGGCCACCGCCCAGAAGGTCGCGCGCCAGCCATAGGCCTGGCCGAGCCACGTGCCGAAGGGCACGCCGAGGACATTGGCCACCGTCAGGCCGGTGAACATGATGGCGATCGCCGAAGCGCGGCGATCCGGCGCCACCAGGGTGGTGGCCACGACCGAGCCGACCCCGAAGAAGGTGCCGTGCGCGAAGGCGGCCAGCACGCGGGCGGCCATCAGGCTCGCATAGTCGGGCGCCACCGCGCAGGCGGCGTTGCCGATCGTGAAGATCGCCATCAGCGTCAGCAGCGTCGTCTTGCGCGACCAGCGGACGGTGAGCGCCGTCAGCAGCGGCGCGCCGGCGACTACACCCAACGCGTAGCCGGAGATGAGCAGGCCGGCCATCGAGATGGCGACGCCCAGATCGGCGCCCACCTCCATCAAGAGGCCCATGATGACGAATTCGGTGACGCCGATGCCAAAGGCACCGACGGTCAGGGCAAGGAGCGCGAGGGGCATGAGGAAGCTCTTTGTGGTTCAGGATCCCGCCCAAGATAGGGGGCCGGTCCGGATCGACTGAGAGCCTGGCGATAACAGCAGCTTGGAATCGAGTTCACATATGCCGTTTTGCTTTTGCCGTCCGCGCCGCTGTTCTTCGTTCTTCGTTGTGTGTGTTTTTGTTTTGAATGCAAAAACCCCGCCGGCTTTGGAGCGCGGCGGGGTTTTTTATGGTTTCATCGTAGAGAGA
>NZ_JBBCUO010000005.1:0-558740 GCF_037147815.1 Kaistia sp. MMO-174
AACCGGAGGCAGCTATCTAGTCGCCTTCCGACAACCAGTCAACTACCAAATTAACAAAACTCGAAGACGAGTTTTCCGTTCGCCGGCAGCGGTGCCGCCCGCGTTCTTGAGCCGGGTTATAGGCACCGAGCCCCACCCCGTCAATCGACATTTTCCGAAAATTCGAACTTTCCTGACGCCGGCCGGCCCGCCATGTGGATAAGACGGGCCGCGCCAGGCGCAAAGCCGCGCAATTGCTTGGTTCCAGCTAACACACTGACAAACATTAATTTTCATTAGCAATTAGCAAGCCTGCCGAAGCAGACAATCGAGCCTGATCGATCGGGCCGGACGACACCGCCCTGGAGCTCAAGCAGAGGTTCGCCACAACATCGCCGGCTCAGCTTCCCGGTCGATTTTCCGACCGACACGCCGCAGATGCCGGCGCCGGGAGCGACCTCCGCTGCCGATTCCGGGGTGGCCCTCGCCTACCGGCGCCACACGAACCGCCCGGATGATCGCGCGGTTGTGATCACACACGCATCACGCCTTGGTGAAAGGGAGAGCCGCGCCACCCTTGCGCAATCGACCCGGCCGATTCAGCTTGGAGCGCCGCGCACCCCGCGCTTCCGCTTCTGACAGGACCGATCCTGATGGCCTATGACTACATCATCGCCGGCGGCGGCTCGTCCGCCTGCGTCGCGGCGACCCGGCTGGTGCGCGACCACGGCGCGCGCGTGCTGCTGGTCGAGCGCGGCCCGGCGCACTACGCCAGGCTGATGCAGATGCCGGCCGGCTACATGAAATATCTCGGCCGCGAGGATTTCCTCGAGATGCACCACACGGTCGAGCAGCCGCGCCTTGGCGGCCGCGGCCCGATCGTGCCGCAGGCGAAGGTGCTCGGCGGCGGCAGCTCGGTCAACGCCATGGTCTATATGCGCGGCCAGCGCGCCGACTATGACCATTGGGACAATTTCCTCGGCGGCAATGCCGGCTGGAGCTATGCCGACCTGCTGCCGCACTTCAAGGCGCTGGAGAAGAACCAGAAGTTCAACGATGCCTATCACGGCATCGACGGCAGCCTGCTCGTCTCCGATCCCGGCCAGCTCTGCGAGATGACGCGCGACTATATTCTCGCCGCGCAGGGCGCCGGCATTCCCTACAATCCCGATTTCAACGGCGCCCGGCAGAACGGCGTCGGCGTCATGCAGCACACCATGGGCGTGGTCGACGGCAGGATGCGCCGCAGCGATGCGGTGTTCTCCTTCCTGTCGCAGGTGATGAACGACAAGCGCCTCACCGTCGTCACCGACGCTCTGGTGACGCGCATCCTCATCGAGGGCAGCCGCGCCGTCGGCATCGAATATGTCCGGGAGGGCAAGCGCATCGAGGCGCGGGCCGACCAGGAGGTGCTGGTCGCGACCGGCACCTACAACACGGCCAAGCTTTTGATGCTGTCGGGCATCGGGCCCGAGGCGCATCTGAAGGAGCACGGCATAGCGGTCCATACCGACCTGCCCGGCGTCGGCCAGAATCTGCAGGATCACCATGAGGTGCCGGTGATCGCCACGACCAGGCGGGCGAGCGGCTATTTCGGCGAGGACAAGGGCTGGCCGATGCTGCGCAACGGCCTGCAATACATGATGTTCGGCACCGGTCCGGTGACGACGACGGGCATCGAATCCTGCCTGTTCTATGATCCCGATGGCGGCGACCGGCCGACCGTGCAGCTCTATTGCGCGCCGATCGTCTATCTCGACCGCGACGTCACCGACATGCAGCCGACGCATGGCGTGACGCTGACCTCCTGCCTGCTCAGGCCGAAGGCGCGCGGCTCGGTGAAGCTGCGCTCGGCCGACCCGTCGGCGAAGCCGGTGGTCGATTCCAACTTCTTCGGCGATCCCGACGATTTGCGCCTGACCATCGCCTCGATGCGCTTCGCTCGAAAACTGCTGCAGACCGAGCCGGTCGGCTCGAACATCAGGGGCGAATTGCTGCCGGGTTCCGACAAGCTCAGCGACGATGAACTCGCCGCCTTCTGCGCCAAGACGGTGAAGACGAATTACCATCCCTCCGGTTCGGCCCGCATGGGGCGCGACGACGATCCGATGGCGGTGCTCGACAGCAAGCTGCGCGTGCGCGGCGTCGAGGGGTTGCGCGTCATCGACTGCGCGGCGATCCCCTTCATTCCCTCCGCCAACACCAACGCGATCGCGCTCGCGCTCGGCAACAAGGCGGTGTCGATCCTGATGAACGAGACGGTGGCGCCGGCCGTGCTCGACGCCTGAACCGCAGGGCCACAGCGCGGAAGATCTGCCCGCGGCTTGACGACCGTGACGCGGGACGGTTGAAGCACGGCTTTCGCCACAAGGGCCGGGGGGCCAATCTTGCGACACCGTCTTCATCCTCATGCCGCGGCAATGCTGCCGACCCGCCTTGATTCGGGCCCGGCGGCGGGGAGCCCGGCATGACGGGGGCACACCGCCTGCTGGCGCGCCCGATCGATGCGGCGCTGCACGCGAAGCATCGCAAGGCGACGCGCGCCTTCCGGGCCGAGATCGGCGCGCTGCCGCGGATCCTGCTTCCCGTCAGCTATAGCGACAAGATGTTCTGGCGGCGCATGTTCGACCGCAACCCGGCCTTCGTCGCCCATTGCGACAAGCTCGCGACGAAGCGGCTTTTCGCCCAACAGGACGTTGCGGTGGCCGAACTGCTGTGGAGCGGAACCGACCCGGCCGCCCTGCCCGACGCGCTGCGCCATGGCGACGTCGTGGTGAAAATGAACGCCGCCTGCGACCGCAACTGGTTCTTCCGCCACCGCGACGAGGACCGCGCCGCCTTCGAAGCGACCTGCCGGGGCTGGCTGGAGCAGACTTTTGGCGTCGACGCGCTCGAATGGGCCTATGGCGCGGCGCCGAAGCGGCTCCTTGCCGAACGCGTCCTCGCGGACGATCCGCGCGGGATTGACGAGATCAAGGTGCATCTGTTCTCGGGCGAGGTCTTCTATGCGCTGATCTACCGGGGCGAGAAGACGCCCGACGGCCGGTCCGGCATCTTCGACCGGGATGGCCGCCGGCTCCGCGTCACCAATTCGGTCGTGGCCAAGGATCCCGGCCGGGCGCTGCCTGCGGGTTACCGCGTGCCAGACTGCTTCGGTCGCGCCATCGAAGTGGCGCGGCGGCTCGCGGCCGACACGGATTATCTCCGCGTCGATTTCATGGTCGTCGACGGCAAGCTCCATGGCGGCGAGATCACGCCCTATCCCTCGGCCGGGCTCATGACCAACTCGGATCCGGCGGTGCTGGCGCAGATGGGGCGCAGTTGGGATCTCCGCCGTTCCTGGTTCCTGCGGACGCCACAGACTGGCTGGCGCGCGCTCTATCAGGCGATGCTGCGCCGGCATGTCGAGACGCTCGGCAGTGATCCGATCCCCCGCCTCGCCTGAACGATCTTCGCGCCGCCGTCCGGCTTTCGGGAGGGAGCGCTTGATCGTCGGACCGACTTCCGCTTGAACGATAAAGGCGCTGCATCGGCGGCGGCTGGAGCCACTCGGCTTCCGGCGATGGGGACAGGAACGCAATGCGCATAGTCGTGCTCGGTGCCGGTGTGATCGGCGTGACGACGGCCTGGTATCTGGCCGAGGCCGGCCACCAGGTCACGGTGATCGAGAAGAACGCTTCCGCCGGGCACGGCACCAGCTACGCCAATGCGGCGCAGATCTCGCCGGCGCTGTCTTCGCCCTGGGCCTTTCCCGGTCTGATCGGCAAGGCGGCGTCGTGGATCTTCGCCAAGCATCCGCCGCTGATCCTGAGCCGCATGCCCGACTTCGCCATGAGCCAGTTCCTGTTCCGGATGTGGCGCGCCTCCAGCCTCGAGCAATATCTGCGCGCCAAGCGCGACATGGTCCGGCTCGCCGAATACAGCCGCGATTGCTCCGACGCGCTGCGCGCCGAGATCGGCATAAAGTATGATGGCCGGCAGAAGGGACTGATCGTCGCCTTCCGCGAGGCGAAGCAGGTCGAGGGCTACCAGCGCGACCTCGCCGTGCTCGACGAACTCGGCGTGCCGCATCGCCGCCTCGGCCGCGACGACCTGCTCGGCCTGGAGCCGAACATCGACCCGCAAAGCGGCGTCGTCGGTGGCGTGCTGCTGGAGACCGACCAGACCGGCGACTGCTTCCTGTTCACCCAGGCGCTGGCCGAGCAATGCGCCGCGCGCGGCGTGCGGTTCCTCTATGGCCGCACCGCGGACAAGCTGGTGATCGAGCGGGAGAGGGTGATCGGCGTCGCCAACGGCGGCGAGACGGTCGCGGCGGACGCCGTCGTCGTCGCTCTCGGCGTCTGGTCGAAGGGCCTGCTCGAACCGCATGGCATCCCCGTGCCGATCTATCCGGTGAAAGGCTATTCACTGACCATCGACGCGCATTCCGACGACGTCGGACCGGTCAGCACGGTCTCGGACGAATCGCTCAAGGTCGGCCATACGAACCTGGAGAACCGCATCCGCGTCGGCGGCACGGCGGAGCTGGCCGGCTATGATTTCTCCCAGCCGGAGAAGCGCTATGAGGGGCTGATCGCCTCGCTCCGAATGCTGTTCCCGAAGGTGCCCGAAGCGGCGATCGCCTCGGCCGAACGCTGGTCGGGCCTGCGGCCGGTGACCCCGGACGGACCGCCGCGGATCGGCCGCTGCCGCTATCCCAATCTCTATCTGAACAGCGGCCATGGCACGCTCGGTTGGACCATGGCCTGCGGCTCCGGCAAGACGTTGGCCGACCACATCTCCGGCGTCCGACCCGAGGTCGACATCGCGCCGTTTGCGCCGCGCTAGGCGGATGCCGGTGTTTCACGTGTGACGTTTTTCCGCGCGGAGCGCCCGGCGCGGCCCTGATTCGCCCTCCCTCGCCGACCGTTTGACTTTCCAGCCGGCGTGCTTATGTCTTGAAGACCATGTTGAGCCATTCGACCTTCTGCCGTTCCCTGCACCATGCGGGTCTCCTGATCGCGGGCCATTAGCCCCGGGTTCGGCGTGCGCGTTCGCCCCGAACACGGGGCTTCTGCCGGTACGACTGCTCCTGCCCAAACCTTTCCTGACAGACGGGCCGCCATGCGCATTTCGCGCGGGCTGCCGGAATCTTACCGCTCCCTGCCATCGAGCGCTGCGCGGGGAGCGAACGACCCCAACCCCCTTCCCGGGACCGCCGCTGAAGCGCGAAGCTCCCGACCCAGACTGGAGACAAGACATGACCACCCGCAGCGCCGGCCGCCTGAAGCCCCGGATCACCATTCTGGCGGCCGATCACGAGCGGCTCTCGACACTGGCGCGCGCCGCGGCCCATACGCTGCCGGATGTCGCGACCGTGCTGACCGAGGAGCTGGACCGGGCCCGGGTCGTCGCCGATGCCAGGCGCTCGCATCCCTTTGTCCGCATGAATCACGAGGTCGAGTTTCGCGACGACGTCGCCGGCACGGTGCGCAAGGTGACGCTCGTCTATCCGGAAAACGCCGATATCGGCCAGGGCCGGATCTCCGTCCTCACTCCGATCGGCGCCGCGCTGATCGGCGTCGGGGTTGGCGAATCGATCAGTTGGGAGACCCGCAATGGCGAGCTGAAGCGGCTGACCGTGCTGCAGGTCGGCGGCGACGAAGCGGCCGCCTGATGCGGGAACGGGCGATCCGGGATCGATAGCGGGCACCGCCATGAACGACTGGCTGCAGGGCTTCATCGATCTCGTCGTCCAGCACCCGCACTGGGCGGGCCTGCTCGTCTTCGTGACGGCGATGGCCGAATCGATCGTCGTCGTCGGCATGTTCGTGCCGGGAACGGCGATCCTGATCGGCATTGCCGCCGTTGCCGGGCTCGGCGAGCTCAAGCTCTGGCCGCTGCTGGTCTGGGCGACGCTCGGCGCGGTCGCCGGCGACGGCGTCTCGTACTGGCTCGGCCATCGCTACAAGCAGCAGATCCGCGCCACCTGGCCGCTCAGCGAGCGGCCGGAACTGTTCGAGAAGGGCGAGGCGTTCTTCCATCGCTACGGCGCCATGAGCGTCACAATCGGCCGCTTCGTGCCCGGCGTCCGCGCCATCATCCCGGTGGTGGCCGGCGTCGTCGGCATGCCGCCGCTGCGCTTCTATGCCGTCAACATCCTCTCGGCCATGGTCTGGGCGCCGGCGCATATCCTGCCGGGCGCCGGGATGGGCCTCGCGCTCGGCGTGCTCGGCTCGATCGCCGGAAGGCTCGTCGCGGTCCTGGTCGGCGTCCTCGTCTTCGCGGGCCTCGCGATCTGGGCCATTCATCTCGGCGTGCGCTGGATCGCGCCCGGCGCCGCCCGGCGCTACCGCCGCTTCGTCGCCGGCTGCAAGCGCCGCGGCAGCTGGGTGGACCGCGCCATCGTCTATGCGCTCGATCCGGACGATCCCGGCACCTCGACGCTGATCGTCATGGGCGTCGCCGTGATCGCGCTGGCGCGGATCTTCGTCGGCCTCGCCGAAGACGTGTTCATGCGCGAGCAGATCACCCGCATGGATGCGGCGATCTCGACGCTGGTGCAGGGCTGGCGCACGCCGGCGCTCGACGATGTGATGATCGCGATCACCAGCCTTGGTGACGGCGTCGTCGTCACCGCCGTGGTGGCCGCGGCCGTGATCTGGCTGTTCGTCGGCCGCGAGCGGAAGCTCGGCGTCGGGCTGGCGCTCACCATGGTTCTGGCGGCAGTCTCGGTGCCGGCGCTGAAGAGCGTGCTGTCAATCCCGCGTCCGATCGAGATCTATTCCGGCGCCGATGCCTTCAGCTTTCCGAGCGGCCACGCCACGTCGGCAGCGGCCCTCTATGCCTCGCTCGCCTGGCTCGCGACCCACAATGCGGCGCTGCGCTGGAAGATCGCCGGCTTCGCGCTGGCCGGAGTCCTGATCACGGCGATTGCCGCCTCGCGCGTCTATCTCGCAGCGCATTGGCCTTCCGACGTGCTGGCGGGCCTGACGCTCGGCCTGGCGCTGGCGGCGATCTATGCGCTCGTTTTCCGTCGTACCGACAGCCGCACCATGGGTCCGTGGCGGCTGGTCGCCGTCGTGCTGGCGACGCTGCTGGTTGCCGGCGGCGCGCGCGCCTACACCAATTTCCCGCATGCGCTCGAGGTCTATCGGCCGCGCGTCGTCGAAACCACGGTGACGGCGGAAAGCTGGCTGGGTGGCGGCTGGGCGGATCTTGCGGCGGAGAGGCTGGAGCTCGACGGATCGGATGGCGGCGCGCTGGTGCTACAGGCGGACGTCTCGCTCGCGGCGCTGCGGCAGGGGCTGATCGCGTCCGGCTGGCAGATCGCGCCGGCCGGCGATGTCGTCGGCATAGCCGGGTTCCTGTCGCCGAAAGCGGCGCTCGACAGCCTGCCGCCCTTGCCGCTCACCCATGCCGGCCGGTTTGCCGGACTGACGATGGTGCGCGAAACGGGGCCGGCGAGCCGGCTGGTGCTTCGCTTCTGGCCGACGCCGAATCTCGTGCTCGAAAGCGGCGCGCCGGAGCGGATCCTTCTCGCCTCGATGACGGTCGAGACCGTCAGCCGGCCGCTCCACCTCGCCACCATGCTGCATGACCGCGAAATCGCGGCCACCGAACAACTGGGCCTCCTCGCGCCGCTGGCCGGCCGGCCGGAATGGCGGGCGGAGACGAGGGCGCTGGGCGACCGGCGGGTCCTGCTGCTGACCCGCCCGTCGCCTCCGGCTCCGCCTATGCCCCGCGGAGAATCGTCTGGCGATACAGCGCCTTGAAGCGCTCGGAATCGACCTCGGTGCAGATCCTGTGCGACGGACGGTTGTCCCAGTCTCCCGGCGGGAAGCGGTGGCTGTCCGGCTTCTGGATGGTCTGGCCGACGGCCATGCCCTCGGTGATCACCCGGATGGCGCCGCTGCGCGTCGTGAACAGGGTGGGATCGAGCAGGTAGGCGACGGCGGAGGAATCATGCACGAACATGTTTTCCACGCCGGCGGCGTGGTGGTAGGCGACATAGACGCGGGTGATGTCCCAGATGAACCGGCCGGCTTCGCCGCCGTCCTTCGCCAGCGCTTCCAGATATTCGGTCGAAAGCTGCGTGCGCTGGGTGACGTCGAGGCCGACCCAGGTAACCGGCCAGCTGCCGCCCGCCACTTCGTCGGCCGCCAGCGGATCCCCGGCGATGTTGGCCTCGGCGGCCGGCGTGACGTTGCCGTGATTGCCGTGGAAGCCGAAGGCGCCACCCATGATCACGACCTGCTTCACCAGCCCGGCGATCTCCGGCGCCTCACGCAGCGCCAGCGCCAGATTGGTCATGCGGCCGACGGCGACGATGGCGATCTCGCCGGGATTTTCGCGGATGAGGTCGATGATCAGGCGATGCGCCGGACGCGGATCGACGGTCCTGGCGATGGTCTCGGGCAGTTCGATGTCGCCGATGGCGTTGTGGCCATGGACATAATGCGGCGGATCACCGGCCGGACCGACCAGCGGCGTCGCCGGGCCCTGCGCGACGGGAACGTCGATGCCGAAGCGCTCGACCAGATAGAGCGCGTTGCGGGTGGTGGTCGCGATCGTGCCATTGCCGAGCGTCGTCGTGATGCCGACCAGCTCGATCTCCGGCGAGTGCTTCAGGAACAGCAGCGCCATGGCGTCGTCGACGCCGGGATCCGTATCGAAGATGACCTTGATCTTGCTCATGCGGGGCATTTCCTCTGGTTATCGATTGCCGTCCGGCCGGGATGCCGTGGCCGGGCAGGAAGGGAAGGGCGGGTGCGTTCCGGCCGCGCGATCACGCCCGCGCCAGCAGGCGCTGGCGGCGGCGGGCGTGGACGACGAGGGCGATGACGGGGACGAGGTAGGGCACGGTCTGCATCAGCTCGCTCGGCAGGCCAACGCCCTGCAGCGCGATCGACGCCGCCTCGGCGATGCCGAGCAGCAGCGAGGCGAACATGGTGCCGGTCGCGCTGCCATGGCCCATCACCTCTGCGGCGAGCGCGATGAAGCCTCGGCCGGCGCTCATGTTCTGCGAGAACCAGCTGACATAGCCCATCGACAGGAACGCGCCGGCCGCGCCCGCGAAGACGCCGGATGCCACCAGCGCGCCGACCTGGACGCGACGGACATTGATGCCGGCGATCTCCGCCGATTCCGGATTTTCGCCGACGGCGCGCAGCCGCAGCCCCATCGGGGTGCGCATCAGGAACAGGCCGACGCCCGGCACCGCCAGAAAGGCGGCATAGGTCAGAATGTGGTGGCCGGAGAGCAGCGTACCGAGCACGGGAATGCCGGCAAGGACGGGAATGGTCAGGCTCGGCAGCACCTGGCTCGACAGCGATCCCGACATGCCCTTGTCGCCGGTCAGCATGAACAAAAGCAGCGTCGTGCCGGCGGCGGCGGCCATGTTGAGCGCGATGCCGGAGAGGATCAGGTCGGATTTCAGCACATGCACGGCAAAGGAAAGCGCCGCGCCGAGCGCGCCGCCGACCACCAGCGCGGCGAGGAAGCCGAGCGTGGCGCTGCCGGTCGCGGCGCTGACGACGACGCCGGCGAAGGCGCCGGAGAGCATCATGCCCTCGACGCCGATATTGAGCACGCCGGCGCGTGAAGAGATCAGCACGCCGAGCGCGGCCAGCAGGATCGGCGTGGTGACGCGCAGGATGGCGGGAATGAAGGTGATCAGGCTGGCGAGGTCGAGTTGGGTCACGCGATGCCTCCTTCCACGGCCTTCGTCTCCTTGGCGGCGTTCGTCGCCGGCTTGCTGCCCGCGACGAAGCGGAGCAGGCGCGGATTGCGCATGATCGCCTGGGCGGTGACGACGATGAGCACCAGCGCCTGGATCAGGCCGACGGCCTCGCTCGGCACGTCGAAATTGCGGGCGATCAAATCGCCGCCGACCTGCAGGTAGGAGAGGAACAGGGCGGCGGGAATCAGCAGGATCGGGCTGTCGCGCGCCAGGATGGCGACGACGACGCCCGTCCAGCCATTGCCGGGCAGCGATTGCCACGAGAAGCGCTGGTAGAGGCCCAGCATCTCGATGCCGCCGGCGCCGGCGGCGATCAGCCCGCCGATCACCTGCGAGCGCAGCAGGATCGAGCGGATCGGCAGGCCGAGATGCGCGGCGAAGCTCGGATTGGAGCCGACGATGCGCGCCTCGAAGCCAGCCCGCGTCATGAACAGGTAGACGGCGCCGAGCCCGCATGCGGCGAGCGCGATCAGGGTGCCGAGATGGATGCGCGTGCCGGCGATCAGCTTCGGCAGCTTCGCGTCATTGGGGATCTTGTACGACACCATCGCGCCGGCGGCGGGATCGCGCAGGAAGTAGTTGACGACGAACAGGCCGATGAACAGCGCCGCGAAGTTCAGCATCAGCGACGAGACCAGTTCCGACGCCTCGTAGCGGGCGCGCAGATAGCCCGGCACCACGCAGACGCTCGAGCCGACGATCGCGCCGACGAGAATGCCGACCGGCGCCATGGCGAAGGCCGGCAGCGGCACCAGCAGCACGGTCGCGACCGTGGCGAGGCCACCGAGGAAGAACGCGCCCTCGACGCCGAGATTGAACATGCCGGCCCGGAACATCACGGCGACGGCGAGACCGCACATCATCGCGGGCGTCGCCATCTCGATGATGTTGCCGGTGTGGCGCGGATTGCGGAACGGGCCGAACACGAAGGTGTCGAGCACGGCGAGCGGATCGGGCAGGCTCATGGCGATCGGCACGAGCACGATACCGACGACCAGCACCAGCAGGACCGCGGTGATGACGAAGGAGGCGAAGGCGGAGCGGATCATGCGGCGCTCTCCAGGCCGAGCATGTAGGGGCCGAGCCGTTCCGGCGTCAGGCCGGGCTCGTTCTCCATCCGGGCGACGATGCGGCCGGCATAGAGGATGACGATACGGTCGGAGAGGGTGAGCAGTTCGTCGAGATCGGCGGTGACGAGCAGCACGGCGCCGCCCTTCGCCGCCAGCTCGGAAAGGCGTTCATGCAGGAAGGCGGCGGCGGCGACGTCGATGCCGCGCGTCGGCTGGTCGGCGATCATGAAGCGCGGCTCGGTGGCGAATTCGCGCGCCGCGATCAGCTTCTGCGCATTGCCGCCGGAGAGCGCCGAGAGCGGCGCGTTCGGGCCGGGGCAGCGCACCTTGTAGCGCGCGATCATCTCCTCGGTCCGCGTTTCCATGGCGCGGCGCTTCAGGAAGGGGCCGCTTGAGAAGGCGGCGAGGCGATGGGCGCCGGCAATGGCGTTCTCGACCAGCGTCATCCGCTTCGAGCCGCCGTCCAGGAAGCGGTCGGCCGGCAGATGGGCGAGGCCAAGGCGTCGGAGCGCGGCGGTGCCGAGGCCGGCGGTCGGCTGGCCCTCATAGGCGATGCTGCCGGCGGTCGGCTGGGCGCGGCCGGTCAACAGCGAGACGAGCCCGCGCTGGCCGCTGCCATCGACGCCGGCGACGCCGAGGATCTCGCCGGCATGCACCGTCAGGTCGATGCCGTCGATGCGGTCATTGGCGTCGCGAGCTTTCAGATGGACGTCGGAAAGCTGGACACGCGGAGCGCCCGAAACCCGACCGCCGCGCTTCAGCGCCGGGCCGGCCGCCTGGCCCATGACGAGGCGGGCAATCGCCTCGTCGTCGATCGCGGCGAGCGGCGCGTCGCCGGCAAGCCTGCCGGCGCGCAGCACGGTGACGTGGCTCGCCAGCGCGCGAACCTCGCGCAGCTTGTGCGAGATGAACAGGATGGTGAGGCCGGTGGCGCGCATGTCGCGCAGCCGCTCGAACAGTTCGTCGGTTTCCGGCGGGGTCAGGACGGCGGTCGGCTCGTCCAGGATCAGTACGCGGACGTCGCGCGACAGCGCCTTCAGGATCTCGACCTTCTGCTGCGCGGCGACCGAGAGGGTGCGCACGACCGCGTCGGGATCGACGGCGAGATTGTAGCGCCGCGCGAGATCCTCGACCCGGCGGCGCGCGGCCGCCCGGTCGAGAAAGGCACCGCGGCGCGGCTCCTGGCCGAGAACGATGTTCTCGGCCACCGAGAGCGACGGCACCAGCGAGAAATGCTGGTGCACCATGCCGATGCCCCTATCGGCGGCGACGCGCGGCGACGCGATCGCCACCGCCTCGCCGTCGAGCAGGATCGATCCGGCCGAAGGCTGCTCGAGACCGAACAGGATCTTCATCAGGGTCGACTTGCCGGCGCCGTTCTCGCCGCAGACGGCGTGGATGACGCCGGGCCGGATCGCGAACGAGACGTCGTCGAGCGCCAGGGTGCCGTTTCCATAGGTCTTGGAAATGCCGGCAAAGGCGATGATCGGCCGATCGGTCATGCGACCTCCTGGAACTATCGGAGCGGGAGGAGGCGACGGCTCAGGGGCGAACGCTGTCGCGCAGCGCGTTGAGCTTGTCGGTCTCCAGGCCGAAGGCCGAGGTCACCTTGATCGACCCGTCGATGATGCCGGCGCGGGCATCGGCGATCTGCTTCTTCAGCGCCTCCGGGACGAGCGTCACGAAGTTGCCGGTCTCGACCAGGCCGACAGCGTTCTCGGCCAAGCCGATTGCCTCGACCTTGCCGGTCGGCAGCTTGCCTTCGAGGAACAGGTCGTAGGCGCGCAGGATCGATACGTCGATGTTCTTCACCATCGAGGTCGCGACCTTGGCGGCCATGGCCGGATCGCTCTCCTTGAAGATCGCTTCCTGGTCGGAATTGACGCCGAGCGCCCACTTGCCGACATCCTTGGCGGCGGCGAGCTGGCCGAGGCCGGTCAGGCCGGCGACGTTGAAGCCGATCGCCGTGCCGGTGCGATACTGCGCCAGCGCCAGTTCCTTGCCCTTGGCGGCGTCGTTGAACGAGCCGGCATAGGAGATCGCGACCTTGATGTCCGGATTGACCGAGCGCGCGCCCTCGACATAGCCGGTGAGGAAGTCGTTGATGACCGGGATGTCCATGCCGCCGAGGAAGCCGATCGAGCTGCCCTGGTCGGCCGGGATCGTGCCGTCCTTCAGCAGGCCGGCGGCGAGGATGCCGGCGAGATAGGAGCCCTCGTTCTGCTTGAAGACGACGGAATAGACATTGTCGTAGCCGCCATTCTCATAGGGCACGACACCGTCGACCAGCACATAGGTCTTGTCGGGATGGTTCGGCGCGACCTCGCCGATGATGTCGGAGATTTCGAAGGTCGAGGAAACGATCAGATCCCAATCCTGCTCGGAGACGTCCTCGAAGGTCGGCATCCACTTGGTCTGGTCGGTGCCCATCTCGATGACCTTGGTCTCGACGGCATCGCCATACTTGGCCTTGATTTCCTTCAGTCCGGCGGCGCCGAGGTCGAAGAACGACTTGTCGCCGAGATTGCCGTTGACGAGGAAGACCACCTTCTTCGGGCCGTCGGCAAGCGCCGCGCCGGTCGAGGCGGCGAAGCCGAACGTCGCTGCCGCGACGGTGGCGAGAAGAAGCCTGGAGAGTCCCCTGCGGGTGATGTGCGCCATGATCTTTATTGTCCCTGCTCGCTTGTTCGCTCTGGATCGGGCTCGTTTTCTTAGGAGTCGCCACGGCCCGGATGACGACGGTATTGAATTCGGTTAAACGTTTTCCATGAGCTTAATCGAGGCTATCGAAGCGTCAAGCCGATTTCGCAGGCTGCCGCGGCTGAAGAAGCGGGCAGACGGGACGGGACAATGCAACCTTCGCCGGCCGAGGGACTGGACAGGCCGGAAGGAGACGCCATGATCGCGCCAACGAGGTGGCTTGCATGAGCACGATCAAGGACGTAGCGGCGCTGGCGGGCGTATCGATCGCCACGGTCTCGCACTACATGAACAAGACCAAGGCGGTCAGCGAGGCGACGGCCGAGCGCATCGGCAAGGCGATCGCCGATCTCGACTACAGCAAGGATTCGATGGCGGCCTGGTTCAAGACCTCCCAGGTCCCGGTCATCTTCGTCGCCACGCCGCATGCCGACACCTCGTTCTTCGACGATGTCTCGGCGGCGATCGAGGAACGCTTCGACCGACATGATCTGAGCGTGCTGCGGGTGCAGCTGGCGACGCTGGAACGGATGCGGCGCGGCGGCCCGCTCGCTTCGCTGCTGCAACGGGCGGCCGGCGTCGTCGTGCTCGGCCATTCCGACGAATGGATCGAGGACGAGGCGGCGCTGGCGGCGCAACTGCCGACCGTCATGCTGAACTGGGACCGGCTGGTGGAATTCCGCGAGCAGGGCCTGGTCGAGCATCTCGACCTCGGCGCCGACAGGGCGCTGACCTACCTGGCCGAGCGCGGCCATCGCGACATCGGCCTGATGACCGGCCCGAGCCTGCCGCGCGCGCAAGGGCTGCTGGCTGCGTCGCGCAAGGCGGCGGATCGGCTCGGCCTCAACCTCGACCCGCGCTGGATGGTCGAGACGAGCTATGATTTTCCCGACGCCCGCGACCGGGCGCGCGCCATGCTGGAGAAATCGCCCCGCCCGACGGCGGTCTTCACCTTCGGCACGCAGTTCGGCTTCGGCGTGCTGCAGGCCGCCTATCAGCTTGGCATCAATGTGCCGGGCGACCTCTCGGTCCTGAGCTATATCGACTGCAAGCAGACGGAGCAGTGCGCGCCGCGCCTGACCACCGTCTCGCCGTCGATCCCGCAGATCGCCGCCCATGTCGTGGCGCGCATCGTGACGCTGATGACCGATCGCGAAGCGACCGAGGTCACATCGCTCGAGGTCGAACTGACCGAACGCGACAGCGTCCGGTCTATCCGAGACATCTGACGGCGCTATTTGACGCCGAGCTGGCGCAAGCGCTCGTCCAAATAGGATTCGGCCGTGTAGCGTTCGGAAAGGACCACTTCCGGCCGCGGCTGCAGGAAAAGCGGGATCGAGATGCGCGAACGGCGGGCGCCCTCGCCGGAGGGATTGACCACCCGGTGCGTCGTCGATTTGTAGAAACCGCCGGACGCCTCCTGCAGCATGTCGCCGACATTGATCACCAGCGTGCCGAAATCCGACGGAACGTCGGCCCATTCGCCCGAAGCCGTCAGCAATTGCAGGCCGCGCTCGTTCGAGGCCGGCAGCACGGTCAGGAGATTGATGTCCTCATGCGCGGCGGCGCGGACCGCGCCCGGCTCCTCCTCGCCGGTCAGGGGCGGATAGCGCAGGATGCGGAGCAGCGTCGCCGGGCTGGCGTCGATCATGCTGGCGAGCGGCATCGAGAATTTGGCGCTGACCTCGGGCGGCGTATGCGCCTCGACCCAGGAAAGAAGTTCGCCGGCAAATTCGCTCGCGAGCGCATAATAGCGCCGCGCCGCGTCGGACACCTCGGCGGGATAGCGCCCCCACGGGAAGACGTGGAAGAACTCCTTGAGATCGCGCTTGGTGTTGCCCTTGGCCGTCTCCGAAACCGCCGAGGAAAAGAAGCCGTCATGCTTCGCCCTGTCGAAGGCATAGGCATGCTTGGCGTCGCCATCGAAGAAGTCCAGCCATTCGGCATAGACCTGCTCGACCAGCGCCTGCGGAATCGGGTGGTCGCGGACGACGCCGAAGCCGGTGCGGTGGAGCGAATCCGTGAAGAGCGCCGGTGCTGCGGGGTCCTTGTAGGAGACGGCGGCGACGCCATCCCGGCTGGTCGTCGGATCGATCGTATCCATGCGTGGTGCCTCCGAATGGTAATCGTTTAACTCCCAGCCTTTCGGCCAAGTTCTCGCAGCTTGCTAGCAGTTGCGGATTTCGACAAGGGGGAAAAATCGAGGCTGGTTTCCACACCGTCCGGCAGGGAATTCCCGGGCTCGGCGCGCCGGCCTCGTCCACACGTCGCGGCCGGCGGATCCGCCCCCTGTGGGAGCGCTGCAACAGGGGGGGTCGAATGGTGGATTGAACAGCCGACTCAAACCATTCGTTAACGCTGTTCTTCGTATCTCTGAGCGACCAGCAACGGTCGGCCAGACCGCGTACCAGGGTCAGCGACAAACATGCGTTCTTCCAATCGGCCTCCCCAGCCTCTCCCCTTCATTCCAGCCGAGCCGGCGGTGCCGGGTTCGGTGGATCGGGAGGCTTCCCGCTACCAGAATCCGTCCCGCGCGCCCGCCGCGCCGACGCGCGCCAATGCGGCTCCGCCGGCGCCGCCCGTCCTGCGCGAGGCCCCCGTGCTTGGGCCCGATGGCGAGCCGCTGCCGTCCTGGCTGCAGCCCTTCACCGCCGGCATGAACGCGCGCTTCACGCGCACGCCGGACTATCTGCGCCGCCCGCGCAATGCCGAGACCGAGGCTGAAGCGCCGGCCGAGACGATGGAGACGGAGGAGGCGCCGGTCGTCGCCGAGGCCGTCACCGCCGAACCGGTCGCCGAAGTCGTAATCGCCGAGACCATCGCCATCGAGGAAGCGGTCGCCGCTCCGGTCAAGCCGCTGGTCGAGCTTGCGCCGCCGCCGCCCGCCCCTGCCGCCGAGGCGCCGCTGCCGACCGAACCGGCCGAGTACCAGGCCGAGATCGTCGCGGCGTCGCGTCCCTCCAACATCCGCCGGCTCGAGCGCCTGATCCAGGTCGGCCGCGCCGTGCCGCCGCAGCGCGCGATCGGCCTCGAGGCCGCGCCGCGCGCGCCGGTCGCCGAAGCTGCGCCGGCCCGCGTCACGCAGCCGGTCCGCCATGCGCCAAAGGCGGAAACGCCCGCGGCCGTGCAGGCTCCCGTCGCGCCCGCGCCGGAAGTCGTTGCCGCCCCGGTCGAAACCGTCGCTCCGGCGCCGGTCGCCATCACGGTTCCGCAGATCGTCGCTCCGGTCCTGCGTGCGCCGGAAACGCTGCTGCCGGGACATGTCCAGGCCTCGATCCAGGTCTGGTTCGAATGGCCGATCTGGGTGACGCCGGTACAGAGCCTCAGCGTCCGCTCGCGCGAATCCCGCCGCCTGCGCCGCGAGAGCTTCGCCGAAGCCGCCGCCATCGAGGCCGCGGTCGAGGCGGCCGAGGTTTCTGACGCACCGGCGGCGCCCGTCGCCGTCGTGGCCGAGGCCCCCATCGCCCCGGTCCGCACCGAAACGGTCGTCAGCTTCCATGCCGGCGAATACGAACTGCCGCCGCTCGAGCTGCTGGCCGAACCGCCGGTGACCGAGCCGCCCTTCGAGCTCTCGGCCGAATATCTCGACCAGAACTCCAACTTCCTGCAGCAGACCCTGCGCGACTTCGGCATTCGCGGCGAGATCATCGACGCCAATCCCGGCCCGGTCGTCACGCTCTATGAGCTGGAGCCGGCGCCCGGCACCAAGTCGTCGCGCGTCATCGGCCTTTCCGGCGATATCGCCCGCTCGATGAGCGCGGTGTCGGCGCGCGTCGCCGTGGTCGAGGGCCGCAACGTCATCGGCATCGAACTGCCGAACCAGACCCGCGAGACGGTGTGGCTGCGCGAGCTGATGGCGAGCGAGGCGTTCGCGGAGGCCAAGGCCAAGCTCGGCCTCTGCCTCGGCAAGACCATCGGCGGCGAGCCGGTGATCGCCGACCTCGCCCGCATGCCGCACCTGCTCGTCGCCGGCACCACCGGCTCGGGCAAGTCGGTCGCGATCAACACCATGATCCTGTCCCTGCTCTACCGGCACCGCCCGGAAGAGTGCCGGCTGATCATGATCGATCCGAAGATGCTCGAGCTCTCGGTCTATGAGGGCATCCCGCATCTGCTCACCCCTGTTGTCACCGATCCGAAGAAGGCCGTCACCGCCCTGAAGTGGGCCGTGCGCGAGATGGAGGAGCGCTATCGCAAGATGTCGCGCCTCGGCGTCCGCAACATCGACGGCTTCAACCAGCGCGTCGCCGAGGCGCGCGAGCGCGGCGAGGTGATCACCCGCACGATCCAGACCGGCTTCGACCGCACCACCGGCGAGATGATGCAGGAAGAGGAGGTCATGGACCTCTCCAACCTGCCCTACATCGTCGTCATCATCGACGAGATGGCCGATCTGATGATGGTGGCCGGCAAAGACATCGAAAGCGCCGTGCAGCGGCTCGCCCAGATGGCCCGCGCCGCCGGCATCCATCTGGTCATGGCGACGCAGCGCCCGTCGGTCGACGTCATCACCGGCACGATCAAGGCGAACTTCCCGACCCGCATCTCCTTCCAGGTGACGTCGAAGATCGACAGCCGCACCATTTTGGGCGAGATGGGCGCCGAGCAGCTGCTAGGCCAGGGCGACATGCTCTACATGGCCGGCGGCGGCCGCATCCAGCGCGTGCATGGCCCGTTCGTCTCGGATCTCGAGGTCGAGCATGTCGTGGCGCATCTGAAGCGCCAGGGCCGGCCGGAATATCTCGACGCCGTCACCGCCGGCGACGAGGAAGAGACCGAGGCAGCCGCCGCGCCGGCCGAGGACGACGTCGCCGTGTTCGACAAGAGCACGATGGGCGAGGAGGGAGGCGGCGACGCCTACGAGCAGGCCGTGGCCGTGGTGCTGCGCGACCGCAAGGCATCGACCTCCTACATCCAGCGCCGCCTGCAGGTCGGTTACAACCGCGCCGCCTCGATCATGGAGCGGATGGAGCAGGAAGGCATCGTCGGCCCGGCCAACCACGCCGGCAAGCGCGAGATCTTCATGGAGCGCTAGAGCGTTTTCGAGCGAAGTGGGCACCGGTTCGCGTTAAGAAAACGCGACCAAACAAAGAGCTAGAGCCTTTCCGTGAAGCACGGAAAAGCTCTAGCGCTTCGTCCGGGCGAGGCGCCGCGCTTCGCCCGGACCGGTCGACACGAAAAAGGCCAGGGCCTTTCGCCGGTACGGCGGGATGCCCTGGCCTTCTTTTTTGCTTCGCCTTTTGCGATCGCGCGGCGTCAGAGGCCCATGGCGCGATGCATGGCGCGGGCGAGATGCGCGTCCATCGCCGCGACGGCGGTGTCGGGATCCTGCGCCTCGAGCGCGGCCAGCACGGCGAGATGCTCCTGCATCGTCTGCACGATGGCGAGCGAGGACAGCATGTACATGTTGTCGAGCCGGATGACGCCGATCTGCTCCATCATATGCGCATGGGCCGAAATCATCAGCGGGTTGCGCGTGCTCTCCAGCAGCGCCCGGTGAAAGGCCTGGTCGACCTCGGCCGAGCGCGCGATCAGGGCCGATTCGACCGTGCCACCACGTGCGAGTTCGATGATCGCCTCGTGCCGCGCCCGCCAGTCGGCCAATTCGCTCATCGTCGCCCGCTCGGCGAAGCGGCGCACCGCCTCCCCCTCCAGCACGCGGCGCATCTGGAAGCAGTCCTTCAGATGGCTCATGTCCGGCTTGACGATGCGGATGCCCGAGCGCGGCAGGACCGTGAGGAAGCCCTCCTTCTCGAGCAATTGCATCGCCTCGCGCAGCGCGCCCGTCTGCACCTCGAGCAGCTCCGCCAGCTCGCCCTGCGAGACGGTCGCGCCGATCGGAATCCGGCGCGAGAACAGCGCCTCCTTGAAGCGCTGATAGGCGATCTGGCTGAGCTTGGTCGGGGCTTCGGCGATCTGGGCCATGGTGACGAAAGTCCTCCTCGCCAGCCCTATAGCACATTCTTCATATATGAAACAGCAAGCCTGTTGCTATCAGATGATCGATATGAATAATCAGATGCGGAATTTGGTTGCGGGAGAGGCGGCCAAACTCGCCCATATGTCGACACTGGGAGGAAACCAATGGTCGCCAACATCACCCGCCGCAGCCTGATGGCCGGCAGCGCCGCGCTCGTTGCCGGCGCAGCGCTGGCGCCGATGCGCGCCCTCGCCGCCAGCAACATCAACTACTGGCACCATTTCACCAGCCAGGCCGAGTTCGCCGGCCTGCAGGCGGTGATGGAGGCGTTCGCCAAGGCGAAGCCGGACATCACGGTCACCCAGGAAAACATCCCGAACCCGGAATTCATGGCGAAGTTCACCGCCGCCGTGGTCTCCGGCAGCCGCCCCGACACGACGATGGTGACGGCCGAGCGCCTCGCCGACATGCTGGCGATGGAAGGCCTCGTCGACATCACCGCCCGCGTCGACGGCTGGAGCGAAAAGGCCCACTTCCCGGAGGACCGCTGGAAGGGCATCTCGCGCGAAGGCAAGATCTACGGCGTACCCGCCTTCGCCTTCGTCGACTGGGGCTATTACCGCTCCGACTGGTTCGAGGAGGCCGGCATCGCCGGTCCGCCGACCAACTATGCCGAGTTCGTCGACATCGCGAAGAAGCTGACCGACCCGGCCAAGGGCCGCTTCGGCTTCGGCATGCGCGGCGGCGCCGGCGGCCAGAAATACGTGCTCGACATGATGGAATCCTTCGGCGCGCCGGTCGTCGACGCGGAGGGCAATATCGGCCTCGACCGCGACAAGGCGATCGAGGCGGTCAAGTTCTATGCCGGCCTTTTCACCACCGAGAAGGTCGTGCCGCCGAGCGCGCCGGGCGACGGCTACCGCCAGATCATGGAAGCCTTCCGCACCGGCCAGACGGCGATGGTCTGGCACCATACCGGCTCGTTCCAGGAGATCTCGGCCGCGCTGAAGCCGGGCGTCGAGTTCAAGACCTTCGCCATTCCCGCCGGCCCTTCGGCCCGGGTCGCCCGCCTCGCCTATCTCTACAATGCGCTGATGAAGGAAGAGAACGCCGACGCGGCCTGGGACTGGATCAGCTACTGGGGCCAGTCCGAGCCGGCGATCGCCTTCCTGGAGAAGACGGGCTACTTCCCCGCCAATGCCGCTGTGGTCAAGGACGAGCGCATCACCTCGAACCCGCTCTATGCGCCGGCCGTCGAGACGCTTTCGTTCGGCCGCCTGCCGGCCAATTTCGTCGGCATCGCCGGCTGGTCGGAGCATACCGTGCTCGCCGCCTTCCAGAAGGTGCTGATCGGCCAGATGACGGCCGAGGACGCCGTCGACGAGATGATCGCCGGGCTCGAAGAGACCAAGTAGCCCCGTGCATCAAGGCATCGTCTTCACCTCTCCCTGAGGGAGAGGTCGACGGCGTAGCCGGCGGGTGAGGGTTTACGGCCTCTCCGGATGGTTCCCTAACCCCTCACCCGGCTCTGCGAGCCGACCTCTCCCTCTGGGAGAGGTAAGGCGACGCCCCCCCTCGACCGTTCCTGAAACGCCATCCCTACCGCTCATCGCAATCCGTCAAGGCGTGCCGATCACGCCGGGAGCCTTTCGTGAAGATCACCGATATCCGTGCCTACATCGTCGAGGACGATCACCCGCAATATCCGTTCCGCTGGCGCGAGGGCCTCGCCGGCTCGGGCGACGGCACGCCGCTCGACCAGCGCCCGAAATCGGCGATCCTGCGCATGGATACCGACGAGGGCATCACCGGCGCGATCAAGATCGGCGACGGCGAGGCGATCGCCAGCCTGACGCGCCGGCGGCTGAAGTCGCTGATCGGCGAGAACCCGCTGATGACCGAGCGGCTCTGGACCAGGATCTGGGAGATCGACCGGATCGAGGAACTGCACATGCGCCATCTCGGTCTGATCGACCAGCTCGCCTGGGACATCAAGGCCAAGAAGGCGGGCCTGCCGCTCTACCAGCTGCTCGGCGGCAATTCGAACCGCATCCAGGCCTATGCCTCGACCGTCACCTGGAACACGATGGAAGAGTATGAGCGCTACATCAAGCAATGCATGGATGTCGGCTTCACCGCCTTCAAGCTCCATGCCTGGGGCGACGCCAAGCAGGACGCCAGGCTCAGCCACAATCTGCGCAAATGGACCGGCGACGACGCGGCGCTGATGTTCGACGGCTCGGCCGGCTGGGATTTCGTCACCTCGCTCTGGTTCGGCCGCCAGCTCGAGGATGCCGGCTTCCTCTGGTACGAGGAGCCGATGCGCGAATTCGACCTGCGCAGTTATGTGAAGCTGACCGAGCAGCTGGAGATCCCGGTGCTCGCGGCCGAGACCTCGGATGGCTGTCACTGGAACGCCGCCACCTGGATCGACATGGGCGCGCTCGACATGATGCGCACCTCTTCCTTCTACAAGGGCGGCATCACCGGCGCGATGAAGGTGGCGCATCTGGCGGAATCGCACGGCATGCGCGCCCAGGTGCACGGCATGGGCGTCGCCAACGCGCATATCTGCGGCGCCATCCCCAACAACGACTTCTACGAGCAGCTCGTGATGTCGAGCGAGCAGATCGCCGGCCTCGCCACCATGGCGGAGCTGCCGGTCGTCGACGGCTACATCACCGTACCGGAGACGCCGGGCCTCGGCTTCGAGCCGGACTGGGCCCATCTGGAGCGCACCGCGCTCGCAATCGTCTAAGGAGAAGCGGATGGCCGAACGCATGTCAGCCCTTTCCGAGCCGTCACCCTCGATCTGGCGGCGGCTCGATCCGGCGACGGCGCTCGGCCGTCTCTCCGAAAGCCGCTACTGGATGTATCTGCTGCTGGTCCCCAGCGCGATCCTGATCCTGGCGGTGGTGCTCTATCCGACCGTCTACGGCTTCCAGCTCAGCTTCCGCCAGATGCGGCTGAACCGGCCGGATCTCGGCACCGGCTTCGTCGGCTTCAAGCACTACATCGCCATGTGGTCCGACAAGGTGTTCTGGCTGTCGCTGCGCAACACCGCCGTCTGGGTCACCTTCGCCGTGGTGATCGAGTTCGGGCTCGGCCTCGTCGCCGCGCTGGCGCTCAACCGCAACCTGCCCGGCACCAAGCTGATGGGCGTGCTGATCCTGCTGCCCTACTTCCTGCCCAACGTCGTCGCCGGCCACATGTGGGCGCTGCTGCTCGATCCGCGCCTCGGCGTCATCAACGACATCCTCGTCCGCCTCGGCTTCCTCGAAACCTACAAGGCCTGGTTCGCCGATCCCTCGACCGCGCTCGGCGCCGCCATCCTCGTCGAGGCCTGGCACGGCTTCCCCTTCTTCGCGCTGCTGCTGCTCGCTGGTTTGAAGGGCGTGCCGGACGACCTCTACAAGGCAGCCTCCGTCGACGGCGCCGGCCCGATCCGGCAATTGCGGCTGATCACGCTGCCGATGCTGCGCTCGGTCATCGCCGCCGCCGTCATCCTCCGTGTCATCGGCCTGGTCAATTCGCCGGATCTGCTGCTGATCCTGACCGGCGGCGGCCCCGGCCAGTCGACCCAGGTGCTGTCGCTCTACGCGTTCCAGAAGGCCTACAAGGACTTCAACTTCGGCTATGCCGGCGCGCTTTCCGTCGTGATGTTCGTGCTGCTCATGCTGTTCGCCTGGGCCTATGTACGCGTCTCCAAGGTGAACCAGGACTGAGGAACGAGCCATGATCACGACAAGCCGACGCGCCCGTCTCGCCTGGAACATCGCCACCTATGCGGTGCTCATCACGCTGACGGTCTTCTGCATCTTCCCGCTTCTGTGGACCTTCCTGACCTCGCTCAAATACGAAGCCGACATCGTCACCCAGACGATCCAGTACATCCCGACCCGGATCACCTTCGACAATTACGTCGCGATCTGGACCCAGTCCGGCTTCCCGACGCTGGTGTTCAATTCCTTCGTCGTCACGGCGACCACGGTGGGGCTCTGCCTGATCACCGGCACGCTCGCCGCCTATTCCTTCTCGCGCTTCCACTATCGCGGCCGAAGCGCGCTGATGCTGGGCTATCTGGTCATCCGCATGTTCCCGGCCGTCTTGATGATCATCCCGCTCTTCATCCTGATGCGCGGCGTCGGCCTGCTCGACAGCCGCCTCGGCCTGGCGCTCGCCTATACGAGCTTCCTGCTGCCGCTGTTCGTCTGGATGCTGAAGGGCTTCTTCGACGCGGCGCCGAAGGAGCTCGAAAGCGCCGCCCGCATCGACGGCTGCACGCGGCTCGGCGCCATGGTCCGCATCGTGCTGCCGCTCGCCCGCAATGGCCTCGTCGCCACCTCCGTCTTCGTCGCCATCGCGGCGTGGAACGAGTTCCTGTTCGCGCTGATGCTCACCACCAGCCAGGGCTCGCGCACCTGGCCGGTCGGCCTGCAGCTGATGGTCGGCGAATTCCAGCTGCCCTGGGGCGTGCTCGCCGCCGGCGGCATCATCAGCATCATCCCCGTCATGATCCTGTTCGCCATCGTGCAGCGGACCATGGTCCACGGAATCACCGCCGGCGCGGTCAAGGGTTGAGGACGAAACCATGTCGACACTGACGCTGAACGGCGTACGCAAGAGCTTCGGCGCGCTCGATGTGCTGCAGAGCATCGACCTGAAGCTGGAGGATGGCGAATTCCTGGTCCTGCTTGGCCCCTCGGGCTGCGGCAAGTCCACCCTTCTGAACATCATCGCCGGGCTCGAGACGCCGACCGCAGGCGACATCCGGATCGGCGACAAAAGGGTCAACGACGTCCACCCGAAGAACCGCAACATCGCCATGGTGTTCCAGTCCTACGCGCTCTACCCGACCATGCCGGTCGAGCGGAACATCGGCTTCGGCCTGGAAATGCGCGGCGTCGAGACGGACACCCGCAAGCGCGCCGTCGATGGCGCGGCGCGCATGCTGCAGGTCGACCACCTGCTCGACCGCAAGCCCGGCCAGCTCTCCGGCGGCCAGCGCCAGCGCGTCGCCATGGGCCGCGCCATCGTGCGCGAGCCGGAATTGTTCCTGTTCGACGAGCCGCTCTCCAACCTCGACGCCAAGCTGCGCGCCGAGATGCGCACGGAGATCAAGCGCCTGCACAACCGGCTCGGCACCACGGTCGTCTATGTGACGCACGACCAGATCGAGGCGATGACGCTCGGCACCCGCATCGCGGTGATGAAGGGCGGCGTGATCCAGCAGCTCGCCGACCCGATGACCACCTATGAAAAGCCGGCCAACATGTTCGTCGCCGGCTTCATCGGCTCGCCCTCGATGAATTTTGTCCATGGCGTCTTGGCACGCGACGATGAGCACATGGTGCTGAAAACGGAAGGCAGGGACCCGACGACGATTCGCCTGCCCCGCGTCGCCGCCAATCTGGAAGGCCTTGCCGGCCGGAAGGTGGTGCTCGGCGTGCGGCCGGAATCCTTCGCGGCCAATGCCTCCGAGCCGGATTTGACGGGCACGATCGACGTCGTCGAGCCGACCGGCCCGGACACGCTGGTGGTTCTGACGCTGGGCGGGCAATCGATCACGGCAAGGCTTGGCCCCAAGCTCGCGATCGCACCGGGCGAACCCCTCGGCCTCGCCATCCAGCCCGACTCGATCAGCCTGTTCGACCCGGACTCGGGCAACCGGATCGAGTAAACGGCCCCGCGCGCGCCTAGGCGACCTGTCGCTGAAGCACGACCGCCGCCTTCTTGCGGTCGGATATCGCGTAGCGAAGCAGCATCCGGGCAAGGTTCGTCAAGCGGGCGCGGTGGACGACATGGATCAGTGGCGCAACCCGCCGGAAGCGCCGGCGCGTCCGGCGCGGGAGTTCCGGCGCAATGACCCGCATGTCGGCCCAGCAACGGTCCATGCGCGGCTTGTCGCCAGCCTTCGACCCGTTGATGTAGTCGCCGACGACGGAACGAAAGAACCGCGGCGCGATATAGTCCCGCACCCAGAATTGATGCAGCCTCGGCTCGTTCGGGAAGGTTTCCACCAGCTTCCGGTAGTAGATCATCCGCGAGACGGCCATTCGCAGGCTGTAGGAGGTGGAGCCCGGATGAATGCGCCATTTCGTTACCGGCCGATCGATGTAACGGCTGCGATAGCCTTCCCGGAATATCCGCAGGAAGAGATCGTCGTCCTCGTAGCCCGACAGCCTCTCGTCGAAGCGTCCCGCCTTGAAGAGCGCCTCCTTTTCCAGGAGCGAGGCTCCCGGAAGCATGAACATGTCCCGCTCCAGGCACTGCTGCAGCGTCGTCTTGGGATGGACCGAGCCGAAGCCGTCTAAGCAGCTGTGCGCCACCATCTTCCCGTCGCGGTCGACGTGATCGAGGTTGCCATAGACGACCGCCAGCCGCTCGTCGTTGGAACCGTCGACGAAGGGGGCCCGCAAGGTGGCGAGATGGTCCGGATACCAGACGTCGTCCTGGTCCAGCAGCGCGATGTGGCTGCTGCTGCATCGTTCGGCAGCAAAGTTTCGGGCCGACGACTGGCCGCCATTCGGCTTGCGGAGAAGCGTGATCGGATGGATCTTCGCCATTTCTTCGACGATCGCGGGGCCGTCATCGGTCGAGCCGTCGTCGACGACGAGAATCTCGTCCGGCGGCACCGACTGCGCCAGCACGCTCTCCAGGGCGTCGCGAATGAAGGGGCCACCATTATAGAGCGGGATGATCGTCGCGATCGTAAGGATCGTCATGCATGGCTCCCGAAAAGACAAGCTTCATCACACCCTTGTCCGATCCTGAATCGTTAGGAAAAATCGCTGACGATTGCCAGCCCACCCGGTACAGAGAATGCGGTATGCAACGCTGATTGAATCGATCATCCATGACCGCAGAGAACTCGACGCTAGACCCCTACGCATTTCACATGATCGACGCGCTGTGGTGCGATCTGCATGGCGTGTATGTGAAGGGCTGGGCGCACGCCTATCTCGCGGCTCCGACGGCCATCCATCTGCGTAGCGGCGAATCCCGCACGACGGCGACGGAGCTTTTCGATCGTCCGGACCTGCTGCAATTCTTTCCCTCGCTCGCCTCGACCCGCTGCGGCTTTGCCGTCTACCTGCCCTGCGCGCCGTTCCGCCCCGTGACGCTGCAGGTCGAAACCGCGCACGGCACGCTGGAATTCGACGTGGCCGGCCTTCCCGCCGACCACCCGCTCAATTCCCCCGCCAGCGATGCCGGCCTGCCGGTCGACCAGTTCATCGCCGAGATGAAGCGAAGCGGCGGCACGGTCCTCGAAATCGGCGCGCGCGCCGTCAGCCCGTTAGCGGTCCTGAACGCCGGCAGGTTCGCCCCGGAATGCAAATTCGTCGGGCTGGACATCCACAAGGCTCCCGGCGTCGACATCGTCGGTGACGCGCATTTTCTCAGCGACCACGTCGCCGCCGGCAGCCTGGACGGCGTCTGCTCCTTCGACGTCATCGAGCACCTCGCCTGTCCATGGCTGGTGGCGCACGAGATCAACAAAGTCCTCAAGATCGGCGGCCTCACCCTGCACGCGGTGCCGCACTCGTTTCCGATCCACGAGATGCCGAACGATTTCTGGCGCATGTCGAGCGAGGGGCTGAAGGTGCTCTTCTCGCCGGCCATGGGCTTCGAGGTCGTCGCGTCCGGCATGATCAACCCGGTGCGCATGCTGGCGCATCCCTCGGTCCGATCGGGGCCGATGCTGGAGTTCCAGCTGCATGACGGCATGGTGACCGCCTGGATCCTCGCCCGCAAGACGTCCGACCTACCGGACGACGCCGTCCGCTGGCCGCTACAGCGCGACGCCTCCTTCGAGCACGGCAGGGCCTATCCGTCGCATGGCGCCGGCTGAAGCGCCGGAAACGCCCTCCCAACGAAACGCACGGTCGGAAAGGACCGAACCTTGTCCATCCGATTCAACGAAGGTCACTGGCAGCCTTCGACCTTCGCCTGCCCAGTCTGCGCCGGCTCGGCTCCGAAGCCGCATCTTCTCACGGTCGGCAACACCCAGTCGGCGGAAGCGCCGGGCTCGCCGCTGCATCTCTATCGCTGTGATGACTGCCTGTCGCTGACCTATGATCCGTTCCCCGAGATCGACTACACGCAGCACACCTCGACCGAATTCGTCTTCCGCGAATATGTCGAGTTCAATGGCGCGATCGATCTGATCGCGCGAAACATCCTGCGCGCCATTCCCGAAGAAAGCCACGGCCGGCTGCTGGACATCGGCTGCGGCTTCGGCTTCGGTCTGGCAGCGATCCGCGACATGTCCAGCTGGCAGGTGAAGGGCTACGAGCCTTCCCGCTACGGCGAACTGGGGCGCGAGCAGCTGAAGCTCGATATCGTCAGCGCATTCGCGAACCGGAATGCCGAACCCGGCGACCGCTTCGACATCGTGCATTGCTCCGAAGTCATCGAGCACGTCCACGATCCGCGCGAATTCATCGACATCCTCGCGAGCCATCTCGCGGACGACGGCATCCTGATCCTCACCACGCCGGATGCCGATCGCATTCACCGTGGAACCGATACGAGCTTGTTGCTGGGACTGCTCTCGCCCGGGGCTCATACCATACTCTTCAGCGATATCTCTCTAGTGCGTGCGCTCAAGGCTGCCGGCTTCGACCATGTCGAGGTCGACAAGAGCGCGGCGAGCATGCTGGTCTACGCGTCGCGGCAGCCGCTCCGCCTTTTCGACAGATCGCCGGCGCAATTTGCGGATCTCATGCATGGCTACCTGGAGCAAGCGCTCGACCGAGCGACACCCGGCACGCCGGTGGAAACCGGGCTACGCTATCGGCTGTTCCGAGGTGCCATCGATGCGGGAAACTATGCCCTGGCCGAAGCAGTCTTCGCGCCCGACATGACGGACGTAGCACCCAAGACCGACAACATCGAGACCGCGGAGGAGTTTGCCGCTCGCTGGCCGCTCTGCATTGCTGCGTCAACCTACTATCTCGGCATGCTGATGCTCAATCACCGAGCCGACTATGCGGGCGCAGCACAGCGCTTCCGGGCTGCCGCGCGGCTGTGCCGGACCAAGATCCGATTGAGACCGCACACCGCCGTGGTCGAATCCGACCTCCTGTGGCGGGCGGTCTATCATGAGGCGCTGGCGCTCAAATACGCCGGCAGGACGAGCCACGCGCTGGCGCGGCTCGCCGCCTTCGTCGATTTCGATGGCGCCGCCTCGCCGCGCGTGCCGGAAAACCTGCGCCCCGACGTGATCGCGCTCCGTGACGAGCTTCTCGGCCTGCCGGAATCGCCCTAGGGTCCGCGCTCCGTCGGGAACGGCGCAGCGCGCCTCAGTGGCTGGTGCCGGTGCCGCTGCCCTTGGACTCGGCGCCCATCACCGGGATGTGGCGGGTCTTTTCCTGGGCCGCGTTCTTCGGCAGCACGATGGTGAGGACGCCGTTCTCGACATTCGCCCGCACCTGGTCGCGATTCACCGATTGCGGCAGGCGGACGGAGCGCATGAAGCGGCCGAACGACCGCTCGACGAAGTGATAGTTTTCCTTGTCTCCCTTCTGCTCCAGCCGCTTCTCGCCGCGAATGGTCAGCATGTCGTCGTCGAGCGTCACGTCGACATCCTTCTCCGCCACGCCGGGCAACTCGGCGGTGATGCGGATCTCGGTATCGCTCTCGGAGACGTTGATCTGCGGCATCAGCATGCCGCCTTCCTGGCCTTCCGCGCCGGTCGCAGGCAGTCCCCCGCCTCGGAGCACGTCCTCGAACAGGCGGTTCATCCCGCGCTGAAGCGAAGAGAACGGATCGCCGCCGGTCAGATGGCTGCCACCGAAGGGGGCGAGCGGATGACGTGCCATGATGTTGCTCCTGTCGATGCGATCGCCGGCCTTTCGCCGATGCGAACCGCCCTGCCCCGGCCGGCGTCGCGGCGCAGGACGGCGAGCCGGCGCCAGGAGCTCAAGCCAGAAGCCCAAAGCCGGCCGCATGCCGTCTCAGCAAGAAAGCAGATAGCGTGCGGCGATGGAGTTTCGAGGGAACGCATGCGGGCGCCTGGCCGGCGGCGGGAGGCAGGCCCGAAAAGCAAAAAGGCCACGGAAACCGTGGCCTTTTTGATCGTCCGGTGGGTGACCGGAGACATTGGAGCGGGTGAAGCGATTCGAACGCTCGACCCTAACCTTGGCAAGGTTATGCTCTACCCCTGAGCTACACCCGCTTCCGTCCGGCTCGCGCCGGGCATGGGCACCTTATGGCGCAAGCCCGGATCGATTGCAAGCGTCCGAGCGAGTTTGCACAGGCCTTCGGAACGAGACGATAGCCCCCGATTTCGCCGGCGCGACGCGCCCGGCCGAAGGCGGGAACCGCCAGGCCGGCGCAGCAATTTCGGCTGGATTGCGCCATTCGGAGAAAGTTGCCACAGCCCGATCCAAAGACGATCGGGGCCGGAAAAGCAAAAAGGCCACGGAATACCGTGGCCTTTTTAAGCATCCGGTGGGTGACCGGAAGAATTGGAGCGGGTGAAGCGATTCGAACGCTCGACCCTAACCTTGGCAAGGTTATGCTCTACCCCTGAGCTACACCCGCATACATCCGGCGCCGCCGGCGTGCGCACCTTATGACCGAAGCTCTGATCGATTGCAAGAGGGTTTTTTCATCCCGATTTGGGCCAGAAAGCTGCCACCGGTCCGCCACGATGCGCGACCTTTTTACCGCAGCGCACCCGTGAATCCGGCCTTTCGCGCCCTCGCCCCCGGCTTCAGGGTCGTCAGGCGGCAAAGAGCGTGCTACCTCCCCGACACGGGTAAGCCAGGGGTGGCTGAGATAGGAAGTTTCGGGTGCGTTCTTGCCCGGACTCGCATCTCTTGAGGTTCCCATGAATAAGCTCCTTCTCGCCGGCGCCGCCCTGGTCGCACTCACCGGCGCCGCATCGGCCGCCGATCTCACCTACGAGCCGGCCCCCGCTCCCGCCCCTGTCGTCACCGAAGCCGCCTTCGACTGGACCGGCTTCTATGTCGGTGTGCATGGCGGCGCGCTGTTCGGCGACTTCACCGGCGATCTCGATGGCTTGAGCGGCACCGGCGGCCTCGTCGGCGCGCAGGCCGGCTACAACTACCAGATCGACCATTGGGTGATCGGCGTCGAGACCGACATCGCCTATTCGTCGCTGAAGGACGTCGCCGAACTGCAGTGGCTCGGCAAGACCACGGCCCGCGCCGGTTACGCCTGGGACAACTTCCTGCTCTACGCCAAGGGCGGTGTCGCCTATGGCGACCTGAAATATGCCGACGAGAGCCAGTGGGCGGTCGGCTGGACGGCGGGTGCCGGTGTCGAATACGCCTTCACCAAAAACCTCACCGCCCGTCTCGAGTACGACTATGTCGACCTCGGCAACAAGGACATCGGCAACTTCGACCCGGTCGTCAATGGCGGCGCCACGGGCCACGCGATCACGGCCGGCCTGAACTTCAAGTTCTGATCGACCCGATCCCGAATGCATGGAAAGCCCGGCCTCGCGCCGGGCTTTCTTTTTGGACGAATCTCCACTGGCGCGGGCGCTTGCCGCCCCCGCCGCGACATGCTTCACAAGGGCGCAAACCCGCAACGAAGAGCGATGGAAAGATGCCGGCCAGCCAGGACGATCTGTTCGCGTTTCTCGAAAGCCTCGGCATCGAGACGACCACCGTCACCCATCCGCCGCTCCATACGGTGGAGCAGTCGCAGGCGCTGCGCGGCACCATCGAGGGCCTGCACAGCAAGAACCTGTTCCTGAAGGACAAGAAGGGAGCGCTGTTCCTCGTTGTCGCGCAGGAGGACGCGGTGATCGACCTGAAGCGCCTGCACGAGCGCATCGGCGCCTCCGGCCGCGTCTCGTTCGGCTCGGCCGAGCTGATGCAGAGCCGGCTCGGCGTGCTGCCAGGCTCGGTGACGCCGTTCGGCGTGCTGAGCGACCAGCCGGCCGAGATCCGGGTCGTGCTCGACGCGGCGCTGGTCGAGGGCGGCCCGGTCAACTTCCATCCGCTCGTCAACACGGCGACGACGACGATCGCCGCGGAGGATCTCATGACCTTCCTGCGCGCCACCGGGCACGAGCCGGTTCTGCTCGCCTTTTCCGGGCCTTCCGGCAATCCGGATTTGTAAATCCGGGCTCGAAGCGCCATGTTCAGCCCAACATGCCGGCGCCGCGCCGGCCCCCGACGATCGAGGCAATCCGCATGAACCAGCAAAGCTTCAGCTCCGGCACGACCGCGACCCAGCCCGGCAACGGCGCCGACGCGCTGATCAAGGACACGACGACCAACAGCTTCGCCAAGGACGTGCTGGAAGAATCGCGCCGCCAGCCGGTGCTCGTCGATTTCTGGGCGCCCTGGTGCGGCCCGTGCAAGCAGCTGACGCCGGTGATCGAGAAGGTCGTGCAGGCGGCGCGCGGCACGGTTCGCCTGGTCAAGATGAACATCGACGATCACCCGCAGATCGCCGGCCAGCTCGGCATCCAGTCGATCCCGGCCGTCATCGCCTTCGTCGACGGCCGCCCGGTCGACGGCTTCATGGGCGCGCTGCCGGAAGGCCAGATCAAGGAATTCATCGAGCGCGTGGCCGGCCCCGCCGGCGGCGCCGAGATCGAGGCGGCGCTGGCCGAGGCGGACGGCCTCGTCGAGCAGGGCCAGTTCGCCCAGGCGGCCGAGCTCTTCGCCGCGATCCTCGCCGCCGAGCCGGACACCTTCAAGGCGCTGGTCGGCCTCGCCCGCTGCGATGTCGCGACCGGCAATATCGACGCGGCGCGCGAACTGCTCGATTCGCTGCCCGACGACAAGGCCAGAGATCCCGGCGTCAGCGCCATCCGCGCCCAGATCGCGCTCGCCGACCAGGCCGCCGATCTCGGCGAGGAGGGCGAGTTGCGCGCCCGCATCGAGGGCAATCCGAAGGATTTCGACGCCCGCTTCGACCTCGCCCTGCTGCTCAACGCCAAGGACCAGCGCGAAGACGCCGCCGACCAGCTTCTTGACATCTTCCGCATGAACCGCAGTTGGGAAGAGGACAAGGCCCGCAAGCAGCTCGTGCAGTTCTTCGAGGCCTGGGGGCCGACCGACGAGGCGACCCTCTATGGTCGTCGCCGGCTTTCTTCCCTTCTCTTCGCGTAAGGCGCTGTTCGCATGCAGGCAGGCAATGCCACCTACGAAGGTCCGGACGATCTGCCTGGCCTGATTCCGGTCTTCCCGCTCCCCGAAGCGCTGCTCCTGCCGCGCGGCCAGATGCCCCTCAACATCTTCGAGCCGCGCTACATGGCGATGGTCGACCACGCCATGGCCGGCGACCGCATCATCGGCATGGTGCAGCCGATGACGGTGACCGAGGACGGCGAAGAGGCGGCAGAGCTGTTCGCCGTCGGCTGCGCCGGCCGCATCACCTCCTATTCGGAGACGGGCGATGGCCGCTACATGATCTGCCTGACCGGCATCAGCCGATTCCGCATCCTGGAGGAGGTGGAGCCGGAATCGGGCTTTCGTCGCTGCCGCGTCTCGGCCGCCGATTTCCCGTCGGATTTCGTCGAGGACGCCGGTTCCGAGACGGTCGACCGCGGCCACCTGCTCGACACGTTCCGCCTCTATCTCGACGCCAACCAGCTCGAGGCCGATTGGGACAGCATCGAGAAGGCGTCGAACGAGACGCTGGTCAACGCGCTGTCGATGATGAGCCCCTATGGCATGGCCGAGAAGCAGGCGCTGCTCGAGGCGCCGGACCTGCGCACCCGCGCCGAGACGCTGATCGCGCTCACCGAGATCTCGCTGGCGCGGCGCGGCGACGGCACCGCCAATTCGCAGCTGCAATAGGAGCGGACCATGGTCCATGTCGAGCGCCCGGCCAGCCGGATCGACGCCAAGCTCTTGGAGCTGCTCGTCTGTCCGCTCACCAAGACGACGCTCGAATATGACGCCGAGCGCCAGGAACTGGTGAGCCGCGCCGCGCGGCTCGCCTACCCGATCCGCGACGGCATCCCGATCCTGCTGCCGGACGAAGCCCGACCGTTCTGAGGCGGCCTAGCCTCGACGAGGTGAGCTTCCTTCACCTCTCCCTGAGGGAGAGGTCGACGGCCACAGGCCGGCGGGTGAGGGGTTCAGTCCTCACCGGAGGGGCCGTCCCCCCTCACCCGGAGCTTCGCTCCGACCTCTCCCCATGGGAGAGGTAAGGAAGCGCAGCGAGGGTTCCCTCAGATCGCCTCGCCGCGCAGAAGGCGGGGGCCGGCCTGGCCGACATTGGAGGCGGCGCCGATAAAACTGTCCTTCAGCCGTGGCAGCCGGTCGACGAGGCCGAGGCCGACATCGCGCAGAATCCGCAGCGCCGGATTGTCGTTCGAGAACAGCCGCGTCAGCCCGTCGGTGACGATGCCCATCTGCACCGTGTCGAAACGGCGCCAGCGCTCGTAGCGCTCGAGAATGTCGAGCGTGCCCGGATCGAGCCCGAGGCGGGCCGCGTCGACCACCGTCTCCGCAAGCGCCGCCGCATCCTTGAAGCCGAGATTGAGCCCCTGGCCGGCGATCGGGTGGATCGCATGCGCGGCGTCGCCGACCAGCGCCACGCGCGGCGCGATGAAGGAGCGCGCCAGCTTCAGGCCGATCGGATAGGCGCGGCGCGGACCGATCGCCTCGATCGGGCCGAGATGGTGGCCGAAGCGGCGCTCGAGCTCGAGCTGAAAGGTGAACTCGTCCGCCGCGACCAGCCGCTCGGCGTGCTCGCTGCGCTCCGACCAGACCAGCGACGAACGGTTGCCCGGCAGCGGCAGGATCGCGAAGGGACCGGCCGGCAGGAAATGCTCCTCGGCGCGGCCGTGATGCGGCCGCTCGTGCTGCACGGTGGTGACGATGCCGGACTGGCCATAGTCCCAGCCGACCGTGCGGATGCCGGCGAGATCGCGCAGGCGCGACCTGGCGCCGTCGGCGGCGACCAGCAGGCGGGCGGAGATCGTCCTGCCGCTGCCGAGCTTCGCCTCGACGGCGCTGGCGCGGGTGACGAAATCGGCGACCGAATCACCTGTGATCAGCTCGACGCCGGCATCGCGGCAGGCCTCGGACAGCGCGCCGACCAGCGCCCCGTTCGGCACCATGTGCGCGAAGGGCTCGCCATCGTCGACGGAACCGGAAAAGGTGAGAAACACCGGCCGCACCGCGTCGCGCAGCCGGCTGTCGGTGACGATCATCTCGTGGATCGGCTGGCTGGTGTCGACGATCTTGTCCCAGATGCCGAGCGTGCCGAGCATCCGCTTCGCCGCCGCCGCGATCGCCGAGGCGCGGCCGTCGCGCGCGCCGCTGCCGGCCGGCGCCGGATCGACGACGGCGATGGCAAGCGACGGCGCGCCCTGCTTCAGCGCCAGCGCCGTGCACAGCCCGACATAGCCGCCGCCGGCGATCAGGACGTCGATGGCAGGGGTTCGCTGCTGCTGCGTGGCCATGGACTCCATCCCTTCCGGCGATCCGCCGCTTGACTTGACCGGCCAGCCGCCGGAGCGCTACCTGCCGATACGAAATTCCCGAACGCGACCGATGCAAGCATGATCGACGACCTTCTCTCGATACTCAATCTCGAACCGCTCGAACACAATCTGTTCCGGGGTCGCAGCTTCGACCCCGGCTGGCAGCGCGTCTTCGGCGGCCAGGTCATCGGCCAGGCTCTGGTCGCCGCCTCGCGCACCGTCACCGACCGGCCCGTGCATTCGCTGCATGGCTATTTCCTGCGCGCCGGCGATCCCGCCGCGCCGATCGTCTACGAGGTCGAGCGCGTCCGCGACGGCGGCAGCTTCTCCACCCGCCGCGTCGTCGCCATCCAGCACGGCCAGACCATCTTCATCATGTCCGCCTCCTTCCACATCCGCGAGGCCGGGCTAGACCACCAGATCGCCATGCCGGACGTGCCGGCGCCGGAAGAGCTGCCGGTCGACGGCGAGATCGGCGCCGCCCTGCTCGACGGCGCGCCGCCCGGCGTGCGCCGCTACTGGGAGCGGCTGCGGCCGATCGAATTGCGCCCGGTCGACCTCAAGGGCTATTTCCGCCGCGACGAGCCGCGCAGCCACCAGGCGATCTGGATCCGCGCCAAGACCACGATCGGCGACGATCCGGTTCTGAACAGCTGCGTGCTCGCCTATGCCTCCGACCTGACGCTGCTCGACACCACCCTCCTGGCGCATGGCAGGTCGGCCTTCGACGCCGGCCTGCAGGTCGCGAGCCTGGACCATGCGCTCTGGTTCCACCGGCCGTTGCGCATGGATGACTGGCTGCTTTATGTCGAGGACAGCCCGTCCGCCTTCGGCGCGCGCGGCTTCAACCGCGGCAGCCTGTTCGACCGCCGCGGCGTGCTCGTCGCCTCGGTGGCGCAGGAAGGCCTGGTCCGGCCGGTCAGCCGCTGACGCGGATTTGCGCAGGCGCCATCCGGACGCCTATTATTTAGGCAAATGATCGCAATTGCCTTCGCCGTGATCACGGTTTGCGGCAAGAGCGCGGCAACGCCCATTCTTTGACGTCTTATCTGCCGTTGTTCTCGGCGGTCCGCATTTTTTTCGGCAAATTTCAGAACTTGGCACGGACCTTGATTGGCCTATGCCAGCGGCGGCGCTCGCTTGTCCGCGATCGTTGCCGAGGGCCGAGAGAGATCGGAGCCCTTCGTCCACCAGACGCAGAGAGAAATGGGATCCGAACCGATGCAAATCGTCATGGCGATTATCAAGCCATTCAAGCTGGATGAGGTCCGCGATGCCCTGACCGGCATTGGCGTGCAGGGCCTGACCGTGACCGAGGTCAAGGGCTACGGACGCCAGAAGGGTCATACCGAGATCTACCGTGGCGCCGAATACGCCGTCAGCTTCCTGCCCAAGCTCAAGATCGAGGTCGCGGTGGCGAGCGAGGCCGTCGACAAGGTCGTTGAGGCGATCGCCGGCGCCGCCAAGACCGGCCAGATCGGCGACGGCAAGATCTTCGTCTACCAGATCGAGCAGGCCGTCCGCATCCGCACCGGCGAGACCGACGCCGACGCGCTCTAGGCCACGTCCGACCGCGCCGTCGCCCGGCGGCGGCGGATGAGCAGAATTTCAAGTCGACCCACCATCCCATCGAAGACCAGCTGCGAGAAGGGCACCGCCCCGGGCGCAGGCAACCGGCGGAAACGCCGGCCCGACAGGAGAAATGCAATGAACCTTCGAAATGCTCCCTTCTCTCTGGCTGCGGCGGGAGGCGCGCTTCTGGCTTCGGCCGTCGCCGCCTTCGCGCAGGACGCCACCGAACCGGCGGTCGAGGCGGTCACCGCCGCCGTGCCGACGCTGAACTCCGGCGACACCGCCTGGATGCTCGTCTCGACCATCCTCGTCCTCGCCATGATCGTTCCGGGCGTCGCGCTGTTCTACGGTGGCCTCGTCCGCGCCAAGAACATGCTGTCGGTGCTGATGCAGGTTCTCCTGATCGCCTGCGTGGCGATGATCATCTGGGTGTTCTACGGCTACAGCCTCGCCTTCACCGATGGCGGCGCGCTGATCGGCGGCCTGTCGAAGGCCTTCCTCGCCGGCATCACGCCGGATACGCTTTCCGGCACCATCCCGGAATATGTCTTCCTGTCGTTCCAGATGACCTTCGCGGCCATCACCGCGACGCTGATCGTCGGCTCGTTCGCCGAGCGCACGAAGTTCGCGGCCGTCATCCTGTTCATGATCCTCTGGATCACGATCGTCTACCTGCCGATCGCCCACTCGGTCTGGCAGTCGACGGGCTGGCTGTTCAAGCGCGGCGCGCTTGATTTCGCCGGCGGCACGGTCGTCCACATCAACGCCGGTATCGCCGGCCTGGTCGGCGCCCTGATCATCGGCAAGCGCACCGGCCTCGGCAAGGACCTGATGCCTCCCCATTCGCTGACGCTCTCCATGGTCGGCGCGGCCATGCTGTGGGTCGGCTGGTTCGGCTTCAACGCCGGTTCGGCCCTGACGGCCGGCTCGGTCGCCGGTCTCGCCACCATCAACACCTTCGTCGCCACGGCGGGTGCCGCCATCGGCTGGTCGCTGATCGAGTGGATCGTCCGCGGCAAGCCCTCCATGCTGGGCGCCATCTCCGGCGTCGTCACCGGCCTGGTCGCCGTTACCCCGGCTGCCGGCTTCATCGGCCCGGTCGGCGCCATTGTCCTCGGCTTCATCGCCTCGCTGATCTGCTTCTTCTTCGTCACGACGGTGAAGAACACCTTCGGCTATGACGACAGCCTCGACGTTTTCGGCATCCACGGCGTGGGCGGCATCGTCGGCGCCATCGCCACCGGCATCCTGGTCTCCCCGTCGCTCGGCGGCGTCGGCGTCGCCGACTACGCGATGGGCCACCAGCTCTGGATCCAGATCGAAGGCGTGCTGTTCACCCTCGTCTGGTCGGGCGTCGGCTCGGCGATCCTCTACAAGATCGTCGACGTCATCGTCGGCCTGCGCGTCCGCAAGGAAGTCGAGAGCGAAGGTCTCGACATCGTCGAGCACGGCGAGCGCGCCTACCACGGTTAAGACCGGCTGGCGCCGCGAGGCGCCACCCGCACACCACACAAGAAACAACACCTTCCAGAGCGACGAGACCCCGGCCCCGCGGCCGGGGTCTTTTTTTGGCCATGCCGGCCATGGTTAAAGCGGGCTTAACCAACGGCCACTACGGTGGTTTCCTCGGACCCCAGATACAAGGATCGGCGCCATGCTCGGCCCGACGAGCACCAGAAAATCGACCTCGCCCTTCGCCCGCCTGAATGAACAGCTGGCCGGCGTCGAACCTGGCATGCCGGCGATCAACCTCACCATCGGCGAACCGCAGCACCCGATCCCGTCCTTCGTGGCGCCGGTGATCGCGGAAAACGTCGCCCTGTTCGGCCGCTATCCGCCGATCCGCGGCACCGACGCGTTCCGACAGACCATCGCCGGCTGGCTCGACCAGCGCTACGGCCTCACGGCCCGCATCGATCCCGAGCGCATGGTGCTGCCGCTGAACGGCTCGCGCGAGGGGCTGACGCTCGCCGCGCTGAGCGCCCGCCAGCGCCGGCCGGACATCGAGACGCCGGTCGTGCTGCTGCCGAACCCGTTCTACCAGGCCTATGCCGCCGGCGCCGAAGTCGCCGGGGCGGAGGTGGTGCTGCTCGGCTCCGGCCGCGACGGCTCGTTCCCGGATCTCGGCCGCGTCGACGAAGCGGTGCTCGCCCGCACCATCGCCGTCTACGTCGCCTCGCCGACCGCGCCGCAGGGCGACGTCGCCACGCTGGCCGACTGGACGCAGGTGATCCAGATCGCCCGCGCGCATGATTTCATGGTGTTCGCCGACGAGTGCTATTCCGAAATCTACCGCGACGCGCCGCCGCCCGGCGTGCTGCAGGCGGCCGATAGCCTCGGCGCCGGCTATGGCAACATCCTGACCTTCCATTCGCTGTCGAAGCGCTCCAACCTGCCGGGCCTGCGCTGCGGCTTCGTCGCCGGCGACCCCGATTTCCTCGACAACTGGCAGCGCTTCCGCAACGTGGCGGCGCCGCAGGTGCCGGGCCCGATCCAGGCCGTGGCCGTCGCCGCCTATTCGGACGAGAGCCACGTCGCCGAGAACCGCGCCCTCTACAACGCCAAATACGACGCCGCGCTGCAGACGCTGGGACCGAAGGTCCGCGCCAGCCGGCCGGAAGGCGGCTTCTTCCTCTGGCTCGAGGTCGGCGACGGCGTCGCGGCGGCGGACCGGCTCTGGCGCGAGGCGGGCGTGCGCACCATTCCCGGCGAGTATCTGTCGCTGCCGCTGCCGGACGGCAGCAATCCCGGCGCGCCCTATATCCGCGTCGCCATGGTGCAGGATCTCGCGATCACCCAGGAAGCGCTGACCCGGATGGCGGGGGTGCTTGGCTGAGCGCCGCGATGCGCGACGAATACCGGCCCGCGTGACGACGACGCGGCCATGCATGAAAGGGAGCATCGACGGGCATCGGCCCGACAGCTCCGGCGAAGGAGGCAGCGCGGCGATGGCCCGGCAATGTCGGACCATCGGCGCGCCAGATGCGCAAAGGACATGAGCGGACAATGCGTTCGACACGATCGGTTACAATGCCCATGCCCGCCGAGGACGAAGGCGGGATGAGCCGCCTCGTCCGCCGCCATCTCGGACAATTGCTCGGCCTGGCGCTCATCGCCGCCATCGCCGCCACCGCGACGGCGCTCGCCACCTGGACGGTCGACGATCCCTCGCTTTCCTATGCGGTGAGCAAGCCGGCCGCCAACATGCTCGGCCTGCCGGGCGCGATCATCGCCGACCTCCTGATGCAGTTCCTCGGCCTCGCCGTCTCGGTGCTGCTGCTGCCGGCGGTGGTCTGGGGCTGGCGCTGCCTGTTCGGCGGCCGCCCCTTCCGCAAGACGATGCTGCTCTCCTGGCTCGGCGCCAGCGCCTTCGCCGCGGCGGTGATGGCGCTGATGCCGGTCACGCCGAAATGGCCGCTGCCGACCGGCATGGGCGGCGTCATCGGCGACATCCTCGCCCGCCTGCCGGCGCTCGTCGTCGGCACGCCCGTCAGCGCCAACGCCACGCTCGTCTCCGCCGCGTTCTTCGCCATCGTCGCCGTCGTCCTGTTCCTGCACGCCACCGGCTTCATCCGCTTCGGCCGCGAGGAAGAGGAACGGCCGCAGGCCCGCGAAACCGCCCGCGCCGCACCGGCCAGGCGCCCGCGCCGCGACGAGGATTTCGATGCCGACGACCTGATGGGCGAGGAGGAGCGGACGAGCTTCCTGGCCGTGCCGCTCGGCGCCATGGCCCATTTCGGCTATTCGGCCAAGGCGAGCCTGGCGCGCCTGTTCGGTCGCGGCGAGGCCGGCAAGGCCGTGCGCAGGAGCGACCCGGACCTTGAAGACGTTCGAGGCGGCCGGGTCGAGCCACGCATGGCGGGCCAGGCGGCCGGCCAGGCCGGCGGCCGCGTCCGCACCGCCCCGCTCGACGACGCCGAGGACGACTGGTCCGGCGACGACGAGGACGAGCTGCCGCCGCCGGCGCCCACCGGCCGCGCCGCCCAGCCCGCGGCGCGCGCGAAACCCGGCAAGCGCCAGACCCGCGACGTGCAGCCGACGCGCGGCCAGAACGACGTTTTCGAACTGCCGACGCTCGACTTCCTGACCGCGCCGCGCGCCGTCGATCCGCGCACCAAGATCAACACCGAGGCGCTGGAGCAGAACGCCCGTGTGCTCGAAGGCGTACTCGACGATTTCGGCATTCGCGGCGACATCATCAATGTCCGCCCCGGCCCGGTCGTGACGCTCTACGAACTGGAGCCGGCGCCCGGCATCAAGTCGTCGCGCGTCATCGGCCTTGCCGACGACATCGCCCGCTCGATGAGCGCGATCGCCGCGCGCGTCGCCGTCATTCCCGGCAAGAACGCCATCGGCATCGAGCTGCCGAACGCCCGCCGCGAAATGGTGTTCCTGCGCGAGATGCTGGCCGCCGAGGATTTCGAGAACTCCAAGGCGCGGCTGCCGATCAGCCTCGGCAAGACGATCGGCGGCGAGCCCGTCGTCGTCGACCTCTCGCGCATGCCGCATCTGCTCGTCGCCGGCACCACCGGCTCCGGCAAGTCGGTCGCCATCAACACCATGATCCTGTCGCTGCTCTACCGGCTGACGCCGGAGGAATGCCGGCTGATCATGATCGACCCGAAGATGCTGGAGCTCTCCATCTATGACGGCATCCCGCATCTCCTGACCCCGGTCGTCACCGACCCGAAGAAGGCCGTCGTCGCGCTGAAATGGACCGTGCGCGAGATGGAGGACCGCTATCGCAAGATGTCCAAGGTCGGCGTCCGCAACATCGACGGCTACAATGCCCGCGTCGGCCAGGCGAAGGCGCGCGGCGAGATCCTGACGCGGACGATCCAGACCGGGTTCGACAAGGAGACCGGCGAGGCGATCTACGAGCAGGAAGACCTTCCGCTCGATCCGATCCCCTACATCGTCGTCATCATCGACGAGATGGCCGACCTGATGATGGTGGCCGGCAAGGACATCGAAGGCGCCGTGCAGCGGCTGGCGCAGATGGCGCGCGCCGCCGGCATCCACGTCATCATGGCGACGCAGCGCCCGTCGGTCGACGTCATCACCGGCACGATCAAGGCCAACTTCCCGACCCGCATCTCCTTCCAGGTCACGTCGAAGATCGACAGCCGCACCATTCTCGGCGAGATGGGCGCCGAGCAGCTGCTCGGCCAGGGCGACATGCTCTACATGGCCGGCGGCGGCCGCATCCAGCGCGTGCATGGCCCGTTCGTCAGCGACGAGGAAGTCGAGAAGATCGTCAACCACCTGAAGCTGCAGGGTCGTCCCGACTATCTCGACGCCATCACCGAGGACGACGGCGAGGGCGAAATGGGCGGCGATCCGGCCGCGTCGGTGCTGGGCGGCGAGGAATCGAACGACCTCTACGACAAGGCGGTCGCCGTGGTCTTGCGGGACCGGAAGGCCTCCACCAGTTATATCCAGCGTCGCCTCTCCATCGGCTACAACCGCGCCGCATCGCTGATCGAGCGCATGGAGAAGGAGGGCCTCGTCGGCCCCGCCAACCATGCCGGCAAGCGCGAGATCCTGGTCGAGGGCGAGGAAGACGGCCGCTTCTGACGTCGCGAAATCGCCATCAAGCGGAACTAGGTCGCGAGTGCCCTCGTTTTCAGCCGCCGCCTGCGGCCGGTCGGAGACGAGCGTCCGGCAGGCGCGGCAAGAGCCGCGATTGACGCAAGAACGACAAGAACGCGAGAAACGCGAACCACGCGAAGGATGCCCATCGTGACGATCGATAAAGCTGCCGGCATGACCCGGCGTCGGTTCCTGACCACCACGCTCGGCCTCGGCGCTTCGCTCGGCCTCGGCGCCATCGGCCTGCCCGGCCGCGCCGAAGCCGCCTTCAACGCCGAACAGATGGCGGCGCTGCGCAAGATCAACGCCTATTTCAACTCGATCCGCACCATGCAGGGCCGCTTCATCCAGTTCGGCCCGAACGGCGAGCAGTCGGAAGGCGTGTTCTTCCTCGCCCGCCCCGGCAAGATCCGCTTCAACTACAGCCCGCCGGTCAAGATGGACGTCGTCAGCGACGGCAACCAGGTCGCGATCCGTGACAACAAGATGATGACGCAGGACCTCTATCCGCTGAAGAAGACGCCGCTGCGCTATCTTCTCGCCGACCAGATGGACCTGACCTCGTCCAACATCGTGCGCAAGCTGATCGAGGAACCCGACCTGATCTCGCTGGTGCTGGAGCAGGATTCGGCCTTCGGCGGCGGCAGCCTGAAGCTGATCTTCGACAACAAGACCTACGAGCTGCGCCAGTGGGTCGTCACCGACGCGCAGGGCCTCGACACCTCGGTCGCCGTCTATGACGTCGAGATCGGCAAGCCGGCCGATCCGAAGCATTTCAAGATCAATTACTACCTGCCCAACAAGAGCCTGCGCTGACGGACCTGCCCCGACACGCCGGGCTCGCGACCTTGTGAACGGGCCACTGCGACGGAAATGCCACGCAGCCTTGAATTCGGTTCCGACATCCCCAAGTCTATAGACAGCGGGCCATTCCATCGATCGGTAGTGCCCCCCGTCTCGCCGAAGATGGTCCCGCGAAGCGCCGCGTCACAGACGGGCGCAAGGCGCTGAAAAGCGCAACGCCCAGCTTCCCCCCCGGAGCTGGGCGTTCCTTTTTGGGCTTGCTTCTGACCGCTCCTCCCATTGTCGCCCGTCCGCCACGCCGCGCCGGCGGCGCGCGGCGGCGACGATTTTTCGTTGGCGATGCGCGGCCCGATTGCGTATTGCGGGCCTGCGGTTCTTCCGCCGCAGGGGCCTGTCATGACCATCAGCATCGCGACCTGGAACATCAATTCGGTCCGCCTCCGGATCGATCTCGTCACCGCCTTCCTGGAGGCGCATCAGCCCGATGTGCTCTGCCTGCAGGAGATCAAGTGCATCGAGGACAATTTCCCGGCCGGTGCCTTCAACAAGCTCGGCTATGTCCACCAGGCGATCCACGGCCAGAAGGGCTATCACGGTGTCGCCACCGTCTCGCGCAAGCCGTTCATCGAGACGAAGCGGCGCGGCTTCTTCGGCAAGGAGGATGCCCGCCACATCTCCGTCTCGCTGACCGACCGCGAGCTGCCGATCACGCTGCACAATTTCTACATCCCGGCCGGCGGCGACGAGCCGGATCCCGCGATCAACGACAAGTTCGCCCACAAGCTCGGCTTCCTGGAAGAGATGAAGAGCTGGCTGACCGGCGCCGAGACCAGCGGCCCCGCCATCCTCGTCGGCGACCTGAACATCGCGCCCTATGAGCACGACGTCTGGTCGCACAAGCAGCTGCTCGACGTCGTCAGCCACACGCCGGTCGAGACGAAGTTGCTGGAAGAGGTGCGCGAGGCCGGCGGCTGGATCGACGCCATGCGCCGGTTCGTTCCGATGGACGAGAAGCTCTACACATGGTGGAGCTACCGGGCCAAGGATTGGGAGACTTCCAATCGCGGCCGCCGCCTCGACCATGTCTGGGTCACGCCGCCGCTCAGCGCCCGCCTGCAGGGCATCAAGGTGCTGACCGAGGCGCGCGGCTGGAACAAGCCGTCCGACCACGTCCCGGTCATCGCCCGCCTCGCGGTCTGAGGCGGCGCAGTCTATCGGCGCGGCCGCAGGCCGGCGGGTGAGGGGTTCAGCCCTCACCGGATAGCCCAGCCCCCCCTCACCCGGAGCTTCGCTCCGACCTCTCCCCATGGGAGAGGTGAAAGGGTGAGGCCGCCCCCCCGGACCGCCTGCGCCAAAACATTATACCGATCGGTTGACTGTCAGCGGTGATGCGCTATATTCAACTACATGGTTGAACATAGCGCATTCCCCCTCGACGACGTCTTCCATGCCCTGGCCGATCCGACGCGGCGGGCGATGGTGGCGCGCCTGTCGCAATCGGAGCAGACGGTCGGCGAGCTGGCGGCGCCGTTCGCGATCACGCTGGCCGCCGCCTCCAAGCACATCAAGGTGCTGGAGCGGGCCGGCCTCGTCGCCCGCACCGTCACCGGCCGCACGCATGTCTGCCGGCTCGACGCCGCGCCGCTGCATGCCGGCATGGAATGGATGCGCCACTACGAACGGTTCTGGCAGCGCGGCCTCGACACGCTCGAAGGCCTGCTCGTCGCCGAGGACGCCAAACGGAAAGACAAGGATCACGGGACGGGGGCCGACCCAGACCCGAAGCGGGACGACAGCGAAGGAGTCCAGTCATGACCATGCTTGACCAGGCCGTATCCGGCGAAACCCTGTTCGGCCAATTGATCGCCAAGGACGCCGTGCGCATCGAACGATGGATGCCCGGACCGATCGAACGCCTCTGGAGCTACTGGATCGATCCGGACAAGCGCCGCACCTGGTTCGGTGCCGGCGAGATCGAGCCGCGCGCCGGCGGCCATGTCGCCATCGAGATCCGCAACGGCGACCTCTCCGACGCCGGCGACCTGCCGCCGCCGAAATATGCCGAGCATGGCAACGAGGGCCGGATCATCGGCCATGTCACCGTCTGCGAGCCGCCGCGCCTGTTCGGGTTCCGCTGGCAGCACGGGCCGGGGCTCGAATCCGACGTGCGCGTCGAGATGGAGCCGAGCGGCGACAAGGTGCTGCTGCGCCTGACCCATACCCGCCTGCCGTCGCGCGCGGCGCTGGTCAGCGTTTCGGCCGGATGGCAGACCCATCTCGGCATTCTCGAGGCCAACCTCGCCGGCGAGGCGCCGAAGAGCTTCTGGCGCACCATGACCCGGCTCGACGCCGCCTATGAGCGGCAGATCCCGGCCTGGTAGCGACGCACCGCACGCACCACTCGATTCCAGACTTGCATTTTCCCTACCAGCCAGGGAGGCTGTCATGCTGCTCAAAGACAAGATCGCCGTCATCTATGGCGGCGGCGGCGCCATCGGCGGAGCCACCGCCCGCGCCTTTGCCCGCGAGGGGGCCGAGATCTTCCTCGCCGGCCGCACGCTCGAACGGCTCGAGCGGGTCGCCGCCGACATCCGCGCCGAAGGCGGCCGGGCCAGCGTCGACGTCGTCGACGCGCAGGACCAGGACGCCGTGGACGCGCATGCCGGCCGGGTCGCCAGACGCGCGGGCGGCATCGACATCGCGCTCAATGCGGTCAGCGTCGTGCATACCCAGGGCCTGCCGATGGCCGATGTCGGCGTCGACCAGTTCCTGCACGTCATCAACGCCAATGCCCGCACCAATTACGTCACGGCAAAGGCCGTGGCGCCGCACATGGCCGAAAGGGGTGGCGGCGTCATCCTGACGCTGACGGCGCCGGGCTCGCGCATCACCAGCCCCGGCTTCCTCGGCCACGGCGTCGCCTGCAGCGCGGTCGAGACCTTTTCGCGCCTGCTCGCGGTGGAGCTCGGCCATCGCGGCATCCGCGTCATCTGCCTGCGCTCGGACGCCATTCCCGACGCGGTGCCACTTTCCTATACGCAGGGGCTGTTCGACGACATGACCCGCCGCTTCGGCACCACGACCGAGGCCTGGCTGGAGACGCATGCGAAACAGGACACGCTGCTCGGCCGGCTGCCGCGGCTGGACCAGGTGGCCGACTATGCCGCCTTCGTCGCCTCCGACCGCGCCGGCGCCATGACCGGCGCGCTGGCGAACCTGACCTGCGGCTCGGTGCTCGACTGAGGAAACAGCGGCCTACTGGGTCGGCGCGGCGAACCGCACGGCGTCGAGCCGGCCTTCCAGCCCGCCCAGCTCGTTGACGGTTTCCATCAGCTGGTCGGCGATGCGGGTGTGCATCCGCGCCGCCACGTCCGGATATTCGGTCAGGATGCGGCGCATCAGCGTCCGGTCGATCTCGATCACCAGCGCCTCGCCGACGGCGGTCGCCGTCGCCGGCCGGCGCGTCTCAATGAACAGCGCCATCTCGCCCAGCAGCGTGCCCGGCCCGTAGACGCCGAGCCGGTGGTGGTCCTCGCCATGGCCCTCGGAAAGCTCGATCTCACCCGACATCACGATGAAGCCGGAGAGCGCCTTGCTGTCGGCGCGGAACAGCACCCGCCCGGCCGGCAACTCCAGCCGCGTGGCGCTGAAGGCGATCAGCCGCAGATGGTCGTTCGCCAGCTCCGCGAAGAGCGGCACCGTCGAGAGGAGTGCGATATCCTGTTCAAGCGTCACACCGTTATCCCTGCCCCGGGGCCACGAACGAAGCAGCCACGCCGGAACTGTATCATGGAACCAGCTTGTATCCGCCCGCTTCCGTGACGAGCAGTTCCGCAATCGACGGCTCGCGCTCGATTTTCTGCCTGAGACGATAGATATGGGTTTCCAGCGTGTGCGTCGTCACGCCGGAATTATATCCCCAGACTTCGTGCAGCAGGATGTCGCGGCCGACGACCTTCTCGCCGGCGCGGTAGAGGAACTTCAGGATCGACGTCTCCTTTTCGGTGAGACGGATCTTCTGCCCGCGCTCGTCGAGCATCAGCTTGGCGCTGGGGCGGAAGGTGTAGCGGCCGATCGAGAAGGTGGCGTCCTCGCTCTGCTCGAACTGGCGCAGCTGGGCGCGGATGCGCGCCAGAAGCACCGCGAAGCGGAACGGCTTGGTCACATAGTCGTTGGCGCCGGCCTCGAGGCCCAAAATGGTGTCGGATTCCGAATCCTGGCCCGTCAGCATGATGATCGGACCCTTGAAGCCGCCCTTGCGCAGCAGCTTCACCGCCTCGCGGCCGTCCATGTCGGGCAGGCCCACATCCATGATGAGAAGGTCGGTCGGCTCCGCCCGGGCGCGCTGGACGCCCTTGGTGGCCGTGGCTTCGTCCATCAGCTCGAATTCTTCGTAGAGCGACAATTGCTCCACAAGGCTTTCGCGCAGCAGATCATCGTCATCAACAACCAGAATTCGCCGTGCGGCCATGGCTCTTGCCCCTGACGGTTCTTCGGATTTCGAGAGAAGACCCGAAGCTTCTTCTGAATCGCTGGCGTAAGGTTTAGACCCCAATCATGGCGCGATGCAAGAAGCGCCCCGTTTCGCCGGTTAAGCCGGCCTTCGCCTCGGGAAAGCCTGGATGCAGAAATCCCTCCGCCCCGCTCCCGGCGCCAGCAGCCAGACGCTTTTCGTTCACGTCCGCCCCGGCGCGCCGACGAAGGGAATCCTCCGTCTTGGCGACCGCCGCTTCCCCTGCGCGCTTGGCCGCTCCGGCGTCACCCACGCCAAGCGCGAGGGCGACGGCGCCACCCCGGCCGGCCGCTACGCGATCGTCGACATCCGCTACCGAGCCGACCGCATCCGCCGGCCGGCGACCCGCCTGCCGCTGCGCCCGTCGCGGCCGCTCGACGGCTGGTGCGACGCCGTCGGCGACCGCAACTACAACCGGCCGGTCCGCATGCCCTATCCGAAGAGCGCCGAGACGATGTGGCGGGCGGACCCTCTCTACGACGTCGTGGTCATCCTGGACTGGAACCTGAGCCGCCGCAGCCAGGGCCGAGGCAGCGCCATCTTCTTCCATCTCGCCCGCCCCGGCTTCCTGCCGACGGAGGGCTGCGTCGCGGTCCGCCTCGCCGACATGCGCCACATCCTGCGCCGACTGAAGCCCGGCGCGGCGATCGAGGTGCGGTAGGAGTTCTGTAAAGACCCTCACCCCAACCCTCTCCCGCGAGCGGTAGAGGGGGCGCGCTCGCGCCTGCTACAAGGTCGGCGCCAAGAAACGCGCGAAGAACGAAGCCAGACCCTCGCCGTCATCCCTGCGAAAGCAGGGATCCATGCTTCGTCGGCGATCGAGGTAAGATAGCGGCCGTGGTCACGGGCTGAGGCGCCCGCCCTCACCTCTCCCGTGGGGAGAGGTCGGAGCGTAGCTCCGGGTGAGGGGTTGCGGACCTCCGGGGAGGACTGAACCCCTCACCCGCCGGCCTGCGGCCGTCGACCTCTCCCCATGGGAGAGGTGCAAGACCCGGCTCAGGTGCAGCGGAAAGCTCAGCCCGCGGCGGGCTCTTCCGGCGTCGCCGGCGCGATCGGCGGGCGCGAGCCAAAAATGGCGCCGCCAACGCGCACATAGGTCGCGCCGAAGGCGATCGCGGTGTCGAAATCGCCGCTCATGCCCATGGAAAGTTCGGAAACGCCGATCTCGGCCGCCATCTTGGCGAGCAGGGCGAAGTGCGGGCCGGCCGCCTCGCCGGCTGGCGGGATGCACATCAATCCGCCGATGGCCAGCCCGTGCACGGTGCGGCAGCGCTCGACGAATTCGGCCGCCTCGCGCGGCGCGATGCCGGCCTTCTGCGGTTCCAGCCCGGTATTCACCTGCACGAAGAGCTGCGGCTTGCGGCCCTGCTTCGCGATCTCGTCCGCCAGCGCGCCGGCGATCTTGTCGCGATCGACGGTATGAATGGCGTCGAACAGCGCCACCGCTTCCTTCGCCTTGTTGGACTGCAACGGCCCGATCAGGTGCAGCTCTATGTCATCGGCCATCTCGCGCAGCAGCGGCCACTTCGCCTGCGCCTCCTGAACGCGGTTCTCGCCGAAGCGGCGCTGGCCGGCGGCGATGACGGGACGGATCTCGTCGACGCCGAACGTCTTCGACACGGCAATCAGCCGGGCCGATCCTGGAGCGCGACCGGACTGCGCTTCCCTCGCCTCGACGCGGGCGAGGACGGAGGCAAGACGGGACTGGACGGTATCGGGCGCTGGATCGGGCATGTCGCCTCCGGACTGGAGCGTTTCGAGCAAGATAGGGTTCGCGCGCAAGGGCGAAACGGATGCTGGGTCGGGCCTCGCTTCAGGGAAACGACGTTCAGACCGGAGCTGATGCTGCGCCTAGCATGCTGGACCGCCGCGCTCAACCGAACGGCGGCGCGCAGAGGCCCGCCGACCGCCCCGGATCGGCCTGCGGCAGCGATAGCGGTTGACCGGGCGGCGTGTTTCTGGTGAAGGTCGCACCCTGCTCCGGCGGCGTGAAGCCGCCCTTTTCCCACTCCTTTCGACGACGGACCATGGCCACAGAACGCTACAACCCTCGTGACGCCGAACCGCGCTGGCAGCGTGCCTGGGCCGAGCAGGGCATTTTCGAGACGAAGAACGACGACCCGCGTCCGAAATACTATGTGCTGGAAATGTTCCCCTATCCGTCGGGACGCATCCATATCGGCCATGGCCGCAACTATGTGATGGGCGACGTGGTGGCCCGCTTCAAGAGGAAGAAGGGCTTCAACGTCCTGCATCCGATGGGCTGGGACGCCTTCGGCCTGCCGGCCGAGAACGCCGCCATCGAGCGCAACAGCCATCCGAAGATCTGGACTTACGAGAACATCGAGACGATGAAGGGCCAGCTGAAGCTGCTCGGCCTCTCGCTCGACTGGAGCCGCGAGATCGCCACCTGCGATCCCTCCTATTATGCCGAGCAGCAGCGCATCTTCACCGACCTGCATGCCGCCGGCCTCGTCTATCGCAAGGAGAGCGAGGTCAACTGGGACCCGATCGACAACACAGTGCTCGCCAACGAGCAGGTGATCGACGGTCGCGGCTGGCGCTCCGGCGCGCTGGTCGAGCGGCGCAAGCTGTCGCAGTGGTTCTTCAAGATCACCGATTTCGCCGAGGAGCTGCTCGGCGCGCTGGACGGTCTCGACCGCTGGCCGGACAAGGTCCGGCTGATGCAGAAGAACTGGATCGGCCGCTCCGAGGGCCTGATGGTCCGCTTCGGCCTCGACGCCATTTCCGCCCCGCAGGGCGAGACCGAGATCGAGGTCTACACGACCCGTCCGGACACGCTCTATGGCGCCTCCTTCGTCGCCATCGCCGCCAACCATCCGCTCGCCGCCAAGCTCGCCGAGAGCAATCCGACGCTCGCCGACTTCATCGTCGAATGCGGCCGCACCGGCACCTCGGCCGAAGCGATCGAGACGCAGGAGAAGAAGGGCTTCGATACCGGAATCCGCGCCAAGCACCCGCTGGTGCCGGGCTGGTACCTGCCCGTCTACGTCGCCAACTTCATCCTGATGGATTATGGCACCGGCGCCGTCTTCGGCTGCCCGGCGCATGATCAGCGCGACCTCGACTTCGCCCGCAAATACGATCTCCCGGTCAAGGCCGTGGTGCTGCCGGAAGGCGCCGACGCGCTCTCCTTCGAGGTCGGCGACGTCGCCTATACCGATGACGGCACGCTGTTCCGTTCCGATTTCATGAACGGCATGACCATCCCCGAGGCGAAGGAAGCGGTGGCGCTGCGCCTGGAAGGCCAGGTTCTGGGCAACGCGCCCCAGGCCAAGCGCCAGGTGAACTTCCGCCTGCGCGACTGGGGCATCTCGCGCCAGCGCTACTGGGGCTGCCCGATCCCGATCATCCATTGCCCGAGCTGCGGCCCGGTCGCGGTGCCGAAGCAGGACCTGCCGGTCAGGCTGCCGGAAGACGTCACCTTCGACCAGCCCGGCAACCCGCTCGACCGTCACCCGACCTGGAAGCACGTCAAGTGCCCGCACTGCGGCGAGCCGGCGGTCCGCGAGACGGACACGATGGACACCTTCGTCGACTCGTCCTGGTATTTCGCCCGCTTCGCCAGCGCGCCCGGCGAGGCGCCGCTCTCGAAGGACGCGGTCGATCACTGGCTGCCGGTCGACCAGTATATCGGCGGCATCGAGCACGCGATCCTGCACCTTCTCTATTCGCGCTTCTTCACCCGCGCGCTCGAGCGCACCGGCCGTGTCTCGGTGACGGAGCCCTTCGCGGGCCTGTTCACCCAGGGCATGATCGTGCACGAGACCTACAAGGACCAGAACGGCAAGTGGCTGTTCCCCGAAGAGGTCGAGAAGCGCGCCGACGGCACGGCAGTCAAGGTCGGCACCGATGAGCTGGTGACGGTCGGCCCGCCGGAGAAGATGTCGAAGTCGAAGAAGAACGTCGTGCCGCCGGAAGTGGTGGCCGAGACCTACGGCGTCGACTGCGCCCGCTGGTTCATGCTCTCCGACACGCCGCCCGAGCGCGACAGCGAATGGACGGAAGCCGGCATCGAGGGCGCCTGGCGCTTCACCCAGCGCATCTGGCGCCTGGTCGGCGACGCGGTCGAGCTTTCCGAGGCGGGCCAGGCCCGGCCGGAGACCTTCGGCGCCGAGGCCAATGCGCTGCGGCGCGCCAGCCACAAGCTGGCCGCGAATGTCGAGGACGACATCGACCGGCTGCGCTTCAACGTCGCCGTCGCCCGCATCCACGGCTTCGCCAACGTCTTCGGCGATGCGATCGGCGCCGCCCGCAAGGCCGGCGACAAGCTGCCGGCGGACCTTGCCTACGCGCTCCGCGAAGCGGCGGAGTTCCTCGTCGCCGCCATCGGCCCGATGATCCCGCACCTCGCCGAAGAGCTCTGGGTCGCGCTCGGTCGCGATGGTCTGGCCGCGCAGTCGCCCTGGCCGACCGTCGACGCGGCGCTGCTGGTCGAGGACGAGATCGTCCTGCCGATCCAGATCAACGGCAAGAAACGCGCCGAATTGACAATCTCGGCGACGGCGTCGGAAACTGACATCGAAGCGGCCGCGCTGGCGCTCGACGGCGTCGTCAAGGCGCTGGAGGGCCGTACGCCCCGCAAGATCGTCATCGTGCCGAAGAGGATCGTCAATGTCGTCGTCTGATCGCGGACTGGATTTGGCGCGCCCCTCGGGCAGCGGCCTGACGCGGCTGGTGCGGGGCGGCCTTGCCGCCCTCGCGCTCGGCGTGCTGGCGGCCGGCTGCACGGTCCAGCCAATCTACATGCCTATCGCCAGCGGCCCCAACGTCGCCGCTGACCTCTCCGCCATCCAGGTCGAGGATGTCAGCGACCGCGTCGGCCAGGAAGTCCGCAACAACCTGATCTTCGGCTTCACGGGTGGCGGCAACCCCGCCCCGCCGCGCTACGAACTGACCATGCGGGTCACCTCGGCCGACGCGCGCCTCGGCTTCGAACGCGACGAGACGGCGCCGGCCTATTCGGTGACGGTCACCGTCGCCTACCAGCTGAAGGAAATTGCCACCGGCAAGGTCATTCTCCGCTCGATCAATCGCGGCGTCGCCTCCTATGACCGCTCGAACCAGGCCTTCGCCAACCAGCGGGCCCAGATCGACGCGCAGAACCGCGCCGCCCAGTCCGTCGCCGACGATATCCAGCTGCGCCTGGCAGCGGCGCTGGCGACCGGCAAGTCGAGCTAGGCCCGGCGCCGGCCAGACGAATGGTCCAGATCAAGCCCCAGGATGCCGACCGGTTCCTAAGCCGGCCGGATCCCGGCATCCGCGTGGTGCTGCTGCATGGCAGCGACACCGGCCTCATCTCCGAGCGCGCCGCCGCCTTCGCGAAGACCGTGCTCGGCCAGAGCGACGATCCCTTCGCGCTGGTAAGGCTCGATTCCGCCGAGATCGCCTCCGACACCGGACGCCTCGCCGACGAGGCCAACACGATCGCGCTCTTCGGCGGCACCCGCGCCATCTGGGTCAAGGTGGCCGGCAACCGGCCGATCCAGTCTGCCGTCGAGGCCGTGCTCGCCAACCCGCCTCAGGACGCCTGGGTCATCCTCGAAGCCGGCGACATCAAGAAGGGCGTCGGCCTGCGCAAGGTCTGCGAGAACGCCCGCGGCGCGGCGGCGATCGCCTGCTATGCCGACAATGACGCCGCGCTCGACCGGCTGATCGATTCCGAACTGCAGCTTGCCGGGCTCAGGATGGAGCCGGAGGCGCGGCAGATGCTGCGCGGCCTGCTCGGCGCCGACCGGCTCGCCAGCCGCTCCGAGGTCGCCAAGCTCTGCCTCTACGCCCTCGGCCAGGGCTCGATCGACGCCGACGCCGTGCGCGCGGTCGTCGGCGATGCCGGCGCCTCGGCAACCGACGAGGCGGTCGACGCCGCGGCGCTCGGCGACGCTACCGGCCTCGACAAGGCCTTCCGCCGCATCCTCGGCTCCGGCACCGCCGCCTTCGTCGTCGCCAATGCGGCGCTGCGCCATTTCCAGCTGCTGCACCGGATCCGCGCCGCCGCCGACGAGGGCATGCCGCAATCGACCGCGATCGAGCGTTACGCCGGCGGCATCTTCTTCCAGCGCAAGGGCAAGCTCGAACAGCAATTGCGCAGCTGGTCGACCGAGCGGCTGCAGCAGGCGCTCGAACGGCTCGACCGCGCCATCCTCGACAGCCGCCTGAAGGCCAGCATAGCCGACGAAGTAATCAGCCAGGCGCTGCTCGCCATCGCCATGATGTCCCGCGCCCGCCGCTAGGTTTTTTGTCACTTTTTGGTTTTGTTAGCCGACCAACTATTTTGTTTGGCCGATCCTGTCCGATCCGGCCGTCTGCATCCGCCGTTCGGCACGACAACCTCGACCCAGACGAAAACGCCGACCGCAGGCCCCTGGGCGAACGGTCGGCGTCGGCGTCTGTTTTCGATCCTGCCCCGGCCGCAGACAGCGCCCAGGTGGGAAAGATCTAGTCGCGCTTCAGCAGGCGGCAGACCTCGTCGAGCTGTTCGAGCGACTTGTAGCGGACCTTCAGCTCGCCGCTGCCGTTCGACTTGTGGTCGATCGTCACCATCAGGCCGAGCACGTCGCCGAGCAGCTTCTCGAGCGCCCGCGTATCCGCGTCCTTCTCGGCCTTGCTGGCGGCGCGCTGGCCCTTCTTCGGCTCGTTCTGGGTTAGCGCCTCGGCGTCGCGCACGGTCAGGCCCATGTCGACGATGCGCTGCGCCACCGCTTCAGGATTGTCGACGGTGACGAGCGCGCGGGCGTGGCCGGCGGTCAGCTTGCCGTCGCGCAGATAGGTCTGCACCGCCGGCGGCAGCTTCAGCAGGCGCAGCGTGTTGGCGACATGCGGCCGGCTCTTGCCGATGACGTCGGCGAGCGCCGTCTGGCTATAGTCGAACTCGTCGATCAGCTGCTGATAGCCGAGCGCTTCTTCCAGCGCGTTCAGATCGGCGCGCTGGACGTTCTCGATGATGGCGAGCTCGAGCGCTTCCTTGTCGTTGACGTCGTGGATGATGATCGGGACGTCGTGCAGGGCGGCGCGCTGCGCCGCGCGCCAGCGCCGCTCGCCGGCGATGATCTCATAGGCGTCGGCCGGCCCGCCCGGCACCGGACGAACGAGGATCGGCTGCATGATCCCCTTCTCGCGCACGGAGGCGGTGAGATCGGCGAGGTCTTCTTCCTCGAACGCCTTGCGCGGGTTGCGCGGATTGGGACGCAGGAACTCGACCGGCACGCGGCGCGAATTGCGGCTGCGCGGGTCGCTCGCAACCTGATCGGCGCTGCCGACATCGCCGATCAGGGCGGCGAGCCCACGGCCCAGACGCCGGCGCGATCCGTCTTCCATGCTCATAGCGTCAACTCCCACAAATCCCAGAGCCCGCGGCGCCTCAGGCGGCACGCAGGCGCTTCTCGCGTTGAATGATCTCCGAGGCCAGGCGGAGATAGGCCTGGCTGCCCGTGCTCTTGAAATCGTAGAGCAGCACCGGCTTGCCATGCGACGGCGCTTCCGAAATCCGGACATTGCGCGGGATCACCGTGTCATAGACGGCGTCGCCCATATGCGCGCGGACGTCGGCCACCACCTGGCTGGCCAGGTTGTTGCGGCTGTCGAACATGGTCAGCACGATGCCGTGGATCGACAGTTCCGGGTTCAGCGCATGCTTGACCTGGTCGACCGTCTGCAGCAGCTGGCTCAGGCCTTCGAGCGCGAAGAACTCGCACTGCAGCGGCACCAGGATCGAATGCGCCGCCGACAGGGCGTTGATCGTCAGCAGGTTGAGCGAGGGCGGGCAGTCGACCAGCACATAGCTGTAGTTTCGGGACCGAATCGACTCCGGCCGCTGCATGTGGCTGGCGATCGCCCGGCGCAGCTTGAAGGCGCGGTCGGAACGGCTGGCGATTTCCAGCTCGACGCCGAGCAGGTCCATCGTCGACGGCGCCACCGACAGGCGCGGTACCGCCGTCTCCATGACGATCTCGGCCAGGGTGGATTCGCCGACCAGCACGTCATAGGTCGAGCGCAGCCGGCTCTTGCGGTCGATGCCGAGGCCGGTCGAGGCATTGCCCTGCGGATCGAGATCGACGATCAGCACTTCCTCGCCAATCGCCGCCAGCGCGGTCCCCAGGTTGATCGCCGTCGTCGTCTTGCCGACGCCGCCCTTCTGGTTGGCCAGCGCGATCACGCGGGGCTGCGGCGGCAGCAGGGACGGCGGCGAAAACGTATCGGCATAGGACATGGCGGCCTCATCGATGGCGCGCGGGATCAGACGATCCGGCGCTCTGCCCGGCAAATCTCGACGATCGAACTGCGTTCGTCGATCATGCTCTTGTGTCTTATCAGATCGAGGGACCAAGATTTAGAGGCTTCCGCCAATTCCCCCTCGAAATCTTCACCTTTGTGAAAGGTTCCTGTGGCACCGGCGGCCAGAACCGGCGCCGAGAGATCGAGCAGATCCGCCAGCGAGGCCAGCGCGCGGCCGCTGATCCGCTCGACCGGCTCTTTCCACTGTTTCAGAACCGATTCGATCCGCCCCTCATGCACGATCGCCTTGGCGCCGGTCTCGCGGATCACCGTGCGCAGGAAGGCACATTTGCGCTGGTTAGCCTCGACGCAATGAACGATGGCGCCTTCGGTGTCGGCGAGCAGGATGGCCGTGATCAGGCCCGGCAGGCCGGCGCCGCTACCGAGATCGAGCCATTTCCGCGTGTCCGGAAACAGCGCCACCAGCTGGGCGCAGTCGGCGACATGCCGGGTCCAGATCTGGCCGAGCGTGTTCGGCGAGACGAGGTTCTGCGCGGGCTGCCACTTGCGCAGCAGCGCCACATAGCGCTCCAGCCGCTCGCCTGTTTCACGTGAAACGGGGAGGATGGCCTCGACGGCCGCGATCGTATCGGTCATGCAACGGTCCGGATGGCTTGCGGGCGACGACGCGCCGTGGTGAGGAGAAGGGCCAGCGCCGCCGGCGTCATGCCCTCGATGCGGCCGGCCTGGCCGAGCGTCGCAGGACGCACCAGCATCAGCCGTTGGCGCAGCTCGTTCGACAGGCCCTCGATGGCGCGATAGTCGATGTCGTCGCCGAGCGGCACGGCCTCGTCGCGCTTCACCGATTCGATATCGTTTTGCTGCCGATTCAAATAAACGGCATATTTCGCATCGGCCTCGATCTGGTCGAGGATCGCCGGCGCGAAGCGGCCGAGCTCCGGCCAGACCTGCACCAGCCGCGCCGCGTCGATATCCGGGTAGGCCAGCAGGTCAAAGGCGGAACGGCGCACGCCGTCCTGGTTGACGCCGAGCCCGACCTTGACCGCCTCGTTCGGCGTCAGCCTGCGTTCGGCAAAGGCCTGCCGCGCTTCCGAGAGCTGCGCCAGCTTGGCGGCGAATGCCTGCTCGCGCCGGGCGCCGACGGCGCCGATCGACAGGCCAAACGGCGTCAGGCGCTGATCGGCATTGTCGGCCCGGAGCGACAGCCGGTATTCGGCCCGCGAGGTAAACATGCGATAGGGCTCGGTGACGCCACGGGTGATCAGGTCGTCGATCATCACGCCGATATAGCTGTCGGAGCGGCTGAAGGCGACGCCGTCCTGGCCGCCGGCGCGGCGGGCCGCGTTGAGGCCGGCCACGACGCCCTGCGCCGCCGCCTCCTCGTAGCCGGTGGTGCCGTTGATCTGGCCGGCCAGGAACAGGCCCTGCACCTTCTTGGTCTCGAGCGACGCGGTCAGTTCGCGCGGATCGACATGGTCATATTCGATGGCATAGCCCGGACGCAGGATGACCGCATTCTCCAGGCCCGGGATGGTGGCAATCAGCGCCTTCTGCACATCCTCCGGCAGCGAGGTCGAGATGCCGTTCGGATAGATGGTCGGGTCGTCGATCCCTTCCGGCTCGAGGAAGATCTGGTGCGATTCGCGCTCGGCGAAGCGGACGATCTTGTCTTCGATGCTGGGACAATAGCGCGGGCCCCGGCTTTCGATCTGGCCGGAATACATCGGCGAGCGATGCAGGTTGGCCCGGATGACGTCGTGCGTCGCTTCGGTGGTGCGGGTGATGAAGCAGTCGACCTGCGGCCGCTCGATCCGCGCCGTCAGCGTCGAGAACGGCTCCGGCTCGTCGTCGCCGGGCTGGCGCTCCAGAATGTCGAAGTTGATGGTGCGGCCATCGAGCCGCGCCGGCGTGCCGGTCTTCAGCCGCGCCAGGTTGAAGGTGTGGCGCTCCAGCGCGCCGGAGAGGCCCATCGCCGGCTTCTCGCCGACCCGGCCGGCCGGGATCTTGGTCTCGCCGATATGGATGAGCCCGCGCAGGAAGGTCCCGGTCGTGATCACCACGGCGCCGCAGGCGATGCGGCGGCCATCGGCAAGCACGACGCCGGCAATGCGGCCATCGACCACCGTCAGGTCGTCCGCCTCGCCTTCGACGACGGTCAGATTGGCGGTGGCGGCGATCTCCGCCTGCATAGCCTCGCGATAGAGCTTGCGGTCGGCCTGGGCGCGCGGGCCGCGCACCGCCGGCCCCTTGCGCCGGTTCAACATGCGGAACTGGATGCCGCCGGCATCGGCGACGCGGCCCATCAGGCCGTCCAGCGCATCGACCTCGCGCACGAGATGACCCTTGCCGAGACCGCCGATCGCCGGGTTGCACGACATCACGCCGATGGTATCGCGCGAATGGGTGACCAGGGCGGTGCGGGCGCCCATCCGCGCCGAGGCGGCGGCCGCCTCGGTTCCGGCATGGCCACCGCCGATGATGACGACGTCGAAGGTCGCCTCTGCTGCGCTTGTCATGGTTCCGATCCCTCTGATGCGGCCTTCCTAATCGCTCGCCGGAACGACGTCAAAGCCGAAAACTGTTTCACGTGGAACAGGGGCCGAAACGATCCTATTTGCCGATGCAGAACTCGGCGAAGATGACGTCGAGCAGATCCTCGACATCGACCTTGCCGGTGACCCGACCGAGCGCATCGGCGGCGCTGCGCAAGAGTTCCGCCTTGACCTCGATGGCGCGGCCGGCCTCGCGCTCCAGCTCGCGCAGATGCTCCAGCGAGCGGCTGATGCCGTCGCGCTGGCGGGCGCGGGTAATCAGCGCGGCCGGCATCGGCCGGGCCAGATCCAGCGCCGTGCCGATCGCCCGGACCAGATGATCCAGTCCCTCGCCCGTCCGCGCCGACAGGGCGATGTCGGCCGTCCCGGCGGATAGTTTCGAGTCCGAATCGACAAGGTCGAGCTTCGTGCGCACAAGCAGCCTCACCGCGCCTTCGGGAATCGTTTCGGACCAGGAGTCGTTGTCCGACAGCGCCAGCACGAGATCGGCGGCGCCGGCCCGGCGGCGGGCGCGGGCGATCCCCTCGCGCTCGACCAGGCTTTCCGTCTCGCGCAGGCCGGCGGTGTCGACCAGGGTGACAGCGTGGCCGCCAAGGTCGAGCGAGACCTCGATCAGGTCGCGCGTCGTGCCCGGCTCGGCCGTGACGATCGCCGCCTCGCGCCGCACCAGCGCATTCAGGAGGCTGGACTTGCCGGCATTGGGCGGCCCCAGCAGCACCACTTCGAAACCATCGCGGACGCGCTCGCCAAAATGCTGGTCGTCGAGATGCGCCGCCATCTCGGCCGCCACTTCCGCCGCCTCGCGCCAGGCCGGCGCCATCACGTCGTCCGGCACGTCTTCCTCGTCGACGAAGTCGAGCCCGGCCTCGATCAGGGCGCGGGCGCGGATCAGCCGCCGCCGCCAGTCCTCATAGAGCTTGCGCAGGCCGCCCTCGGCCTGACGCACGGCGAGGCGCCGCTGCATCTCCGTCTCGGCGGCGACCAGATCGGCCAGACCCTCGATCTCGGTCAGGTCGGCGCGGCCATTCTCGAAGGCGCGGCGGGTGAACTCGCCCGCCTCGGCCTGGCGGTAGCCGGGTAGGCCGCCCAGCGTCTTCAGCAGGCTGGCGATCACCGCCCGGCCGCCATGCACCTGCAACTCGGCGACATCCTCGCCGGTGAAGCTGGCCGGGCCGGGAAAGAACAGAACGAGTCCGCGATCGAGGATATCGCCCGTTTCCGGCGCGCGCAGCGTCCGCAGCGCTGCCATCCGCGCTTTCGGCACATCGCTGATCAATGTTTCGAGTCCGAATCGAACACCCGGACCCGAGAGCCGGATCACCGCCACGCCCGAAGGCGCGGCGCCGCTCGAAAGGGCGAAGATCGTATCGTCGCGTCGTTGTGTCATGCCGTCCTGCTCGTCGTCCTGCCCGCCCGGCCGATGCCTTCGCGCTTGCGTGTCCGCCGCAGCGGTCTACCTTCAGCGGCTGATTGTTGAAAGCCTTCCAGCCAGCGAAAGCCGCGATGTCCGAAAACCTGCTGCGCCTCGAGACCAGCCCCTATCTGCTGCAGCACCGGGACAATCCCGTCCACTGGCGCGGCTGGAACGCCGCCGCGCTAGAGGAGGCGCGGCAACTCGACCGGCCCATCCTGCTCTCGATCGGCTATGCCGCCTGCCACTGGTGCCATGTCATGGCGCATGAATCCTTCGAGGATCCGGCGACCGCAGCGGTGATGAACCGTCTCTTCGTCAACATCAAGGTCGATCGCGAGGAGCGGCCGGACATCGACCAGATCTACATGGCGGCGCTGCACGCGATCGGCGACCAGGGCGGCTGGCCGCTCACCATGTTCCTGACGCCGGATGGCAAGCCGATCTGGGGCGGCACCTATTTCCCGAAGACCTCGCGCTATGGCCGCCCCGGCTTCGTCGTCGTGCTGGAGCAGATCGCCCGCTTCTATGCCGAGGACCGCGACAAGATCGTCGCCCAGGCCGACCGCATCGCGGCGCATCTGCAGCCGCGCCCGGTGGGCGAGGGGCCGCCGCTCGGCCGGCCGCTGCTCGACGAGGCGGCGCGCGCCATCCTCGGCATCATGGATCTCGACAAGGGCGGCACGCGCGGCGCGCCGAAATTCCCGAACACCGCGGTGATCGATTTCCTCACCCGCAGCGCCCACCGCACCGGCGACAGCGACATGGCGCGCGCCGTCGACGCAGCCCTGATCGGCATGAGCAACGGCGGCATCTTCGATCATGTCGGCGGCGGCTTCGCCCGCTACTCGACCGATGCCGACTGGCTGGTGCCGCATTTCGAGAAGATGCTTTCCGACAATGGCCTTCTCCTCGAGCAGCTCGCCCTGCTCGCGGGCATCAGCGGCGCCGGCGCCCTCTATCGCGCCCGGATCGAGACCACGATCGGCTGGCTCGTCCGCGAGATGCGGCTGCCGGGCGGCGCCTTCGCCGCCAGCCTCGACGCCGACAGCGAGGGCCATGAGGGCCGCTTCTATGTCTGGACCCGCACCGAGCTGGAGCATCTGCTCGGGGCCGAGGACGCCGCCTTCCTTGGCGATCTCTACGACATCCAGGCTGGCGGCAACTGGGAGGGCGTTTCGATCCCGAATCGATTGCGGCACCCTGCCCCCCTCGCAACCGATGACGAGCGACGCGCCGAAACGCTGTTCGCGAAGCTGCTTTCAGCGCGCGAGACGCGCGTGCGCCCCGGCCTCGACGACAAGATCCTGGTCGACTGGAACGGCTATGCGATCACCGGGCTCGCAACCGCCGGCTGGCTGCTCGACCGGCCGGACTGGACCGAACTCGCCGCGACGGCGTTTCGTTTCCTGGCCGAATCGATTTCCCGCAACGGCCGGCCCGGCCATGCGACGCGGGACGGCAAGTCCGTCCATCCCGGCTTCTCGTCCGATCTCGCCTCGCTCGCCCGCGCCGCCATCGCCCTGCACCAGGCGACACAGGAGAGCGCCTATCTCGACCGCGCCATCGGCTATCTCGACCAGCTCGAGGCGCATCATGGCGACGGCCAGGGCGGCTATTTCTTCACCGCCGACGACGCCGAGGCGCTGATCCTGCGCAAGGCGGAGCGGATCGACGACGCCTCGCCCAATCCGCACGGCCTTGCCGTCGACAGCCTGGTCCGGCTCTGGGCGCTGACCGGCGAGGACCGCTTCCGCGACCGCGCCGACCGCGTGCTCGCCGCCGCCGCGCCGATCATCAACCGCAACGTCTTCGGCACGGCGAGCCTGCTCTCCGGACTGGACCTCCGCCTCGCCGTGCGCACGGTGGTGATCCTGACCTCGGCGACCGATGACGGCGCCGGACTCCGGCGCGCGCTGCGCGAGGACTGGCGGCCAACCTTCGTGCTCGACGTCCAGCCCGAGGATCGCGACCTGCCGGCCAGCCACCCGGCGCATGGCAAACGGGCGATCGACGGCCGGGCGACCGCCTATGTCTGCCGGGAAGGCAACTGCTCGCTGCCGATCATCGAGCCGGAAGCGCTCGTCGCCGAATTGCACGGCGCCTGGTTACCGCATGGCTAACGAAAGGCTAACGCGTTAACCGGATCCGAAAACGGAAATGGCCGGGACGAGCCCGGCCATTTCGCATTCTGGATTTCTGGCGATCTCGCCGATCAGGTGTTCATCTGATCGAAGAAATCGGAGTTGTGTTTGGTCTGGCGCAGCTTGTCGAGCAGGAACTCGATCGCGTCGACCGTGCCCATCGGCATGAGGATGCGGCGCAGCACGTACATCTTCTTGAGCACGTCCGGCGGCACCAGCAGCTCTTCCTTGCGGGTGCCGGAACGGGTGATGTCAATCGCCGGGAATGTCCGCTTGTCGGCCACCTTGCGGTCCAGGATGATTTCCGAGTTACCGGTGCCCTTGAACTCTTCGAAGATGACTTCGTCCATGCGGCTGCCGGTATCGATCAGCGCCGTCGCGATGATCGTCAGCGAGCCGCCTTCCTCGATGTTGCGCGCGGCGCCGAAGAAGCGCTTCGGCCGCTGCAGCGCGTTGGCGTCGACACCGCCGGTCAGCACCTTGCCGGAAGACGGCACCACCGTGTTGTAGGCGCGGCCGAGGCGGGTGATCGAATCGAGCAGGATGACGACGTCGCGGCCATGCTCGACCAGGCGCTTGGCCTTCTCGATCACCATCTCGGCGACGGCGACGTGGCGGGTAGCGGGTTCGTCGAAGGTCGAGGAGATGACCTCGCCCTTCACCGAGCGCTGCATGTCGGTGACTTCTTCCGGGCGCTCATCGATCAGCAGGACGATGAGGTAGCACTCGGGATGGTTCTGGGCGATCGAGTGGGCGATGTTCTGCAGGAACACCGTCTTACCAGTGCGCGGCGGCGCGGTGACGAGGGCGCGCTGGCCTTTGCCAAGCGGCGCAACCAGGTCGATGATGCGCGGCGTCATGTCCTTGCCGGCCGGAACCTCGAGCTCCATCTTGAAGCGCTCGTTCGGGTAGAGCGGCGTCAGATTATCGAAGTGAACCTTGTGCCGGGCCTTGTCCGGGTCCTCGAAATTGATCGTCGAGACCTTCAGCAGGGCGAAATAGCGCTCACCGTCCTTCGGACTGCGGATATAGCCCTCGACCGTGTCGCCGGTCCGCAGCGAAAAGCGACGGATCTGCGAGGGAGAGACATAGATATCGTCCGGTCCGGCGAGATAGTTGGCGTCGGGGGAGCGCAGGAAGCCGAAACCGTCCTGCAAGACCTCGACGACGCCCTGTCCGACGATCTCGACGTCGTTGTCTGCCAACTGCTTCAGGATGGCGAACATCAGCTCCTGCTTGCGCAGCGTGCTCGCATTCTCGACCTCAAGTTCCTCGGCGAAGGCCAGCAGCTCCGTCGGGGATTTGGACTTGAGGTCCTGTAGTTTCATTTCACGCATGGGTTTTGTGAATCTCGTTGGGATTCAAGAAAGGAAGGGTCGAATGGTATCGAAAATGGGGATTGGCAGAACTTCAGCCTGGCGGGGACAAGGCCCGCCGGCGCGACGCTTCGGTCGACCCTGGCAGGTCAACCGGCATCCGTCTGCTTCGACAAGATGGCGCACCATAATCGCTCGCCGGTTCCACGGCAAGCGTCAGAAACGTCGCAATTTCGCAGAAATCTAGAACGGCTTGACCACGACCAGGATGACGATCAGCACCATCAGGACGGTCGGAATCTCGTTCGCCAGACGGTAGGCCCGCTCCGAACGGGTGTTGCGGTCCGCCGCGAACGCCTTGCGGCACGACGCAAGCCACATATGGAAAGCCGACATGGCGATGACAAGCACGAACTTCGCCATGAACCAGGGCTGCTGCTCCCAGCCGCCGAGGCGAACGATCGTCAGTCCCGTGATCCAGGTCAGGATCATCGCCGGATTCATGATCATCCTGAGCAGCTTGGCTTCCATCACCTTGAACGTCTCGGACTTGTCGGATCCGATCGCGGCGCCGGTGTGATAGACGAACAGGCGCGGCAGATAGAAGATGCCCGCCATCCAGGCGATCACCGAGATCACGTGCAGCGCCTTGATCCAGTCGTAATAGGCCATCTGTTTCCCCTGCCCTAAGCGCGTTCTCGAACGAAATGGATACCGGCCGGCGCGCGGAAAACGCGGCCACGGCAATATCGGAGCCCGCCGCCGCGCCTAGCGGCGGACGCGCTCGACCAGCCGCTCGACATGCTCGATCGGCGTCTGCGGCACAATTCCGTGACCAAGATTGAAGATCAGCCTGGCCCCGCGCATCGCCTCGAGAATTTCGTCGACCGCTTCGTCCAGCTGCGCGCCACCGGCCACCAGCACCATCGGGTCGAGATTGCCCTGGATGGCGGCGCGTCCGTCGATCTCCCGGCGAACGGTGGCAAGCGGCACCGTCCAGTCGACGCCGACGGCGTTGACCTTCGTCGTCTCGACGAAATCGGCCAGGCCGCGGTCGGCTCCCTTCGGAAAACCGATGAAGCGGGCGCCGGCAACCTCGGCGCGAACGCCGGCGACGATCCGGGCGATCGGTCCGGCCGACCAGCGCTCGAAAGCCGCCGGCGACAGCACGCGCGACCAGCTGTCAAAAACCTGCACGGCGTCGGCGCCGGCGCGCAATTGCGCCACCAGATAGACGATCGAGGCCTGCACGAGCTTGTCGATCAGCCGGTCCAGCGCCTCGGGGTCGCGTGCGGCGAGCAGGCGCGATGGTGCCTGGTCCGGTGTCCCCTTGCCGGCGATCATGTAGGTGGCAACCGTCCAGGGCGCGCCGCAGAAGCCGATCAGCGCCTTGTCCGGAGCCAATTCGCGGCGAACCGCGCCGACGGTCTCCAGCACGGGCGCCAGCCGCTCGAGGACGGCATCGGTCGTGAGCCGGTCGATATCCGCGCGCTCGATCGGATCGAGCCGCGGTCCCTCGCCTTCGACGAAACGGACGTCACGGCCGAGCGCATGCGGGATGACGAGGATATCGGAAAACAGGATCGCCGCATCGAAGCCGAAGCGGCGGATCGGCTGGAGCGTCACCTCGGTCGCCAGTTCCGGCGTGTAGCAGAGATCGAGGAACGATCCGGCCTGTGCGCGCAGCGCCCGGTATTCCGGCAGATAGCGGCCGGCCTGTCGCATCAGCCACATCGGCGGCTGGGCGATCGCTTCGCCATCGAGCACGCGCAAAAGGCGCGCCTTCGTCATCAAAGCCGTCGGGTCGTTCTGCACCACCATCACCAAAGAAAGAGATCTATCTGTAGTTTCTTCTTTTCTTTGACGGTGGATTACCGGCATTCACGGCTGTCCACAATGCGACCGAGACGACCGCGCAACCCGGACGTGTTTTCCACGGCCTGTGAATCCAATCCGGGAACCGCTCGGGTCGTTTCGGATCATCTCCTTGAGTCAGCACCGGATTATCCGATCGCGACCGCAAATCCGGGTGCCTGAATCGGACTGTTAATATCCACGCAAGGAATTGGTTAACAAATCCCTAATCCCCATTTGCCTCGACAGCTGTGAATCTCTTTCCCCAGCCTCAGCGGCTGTTGATCATTTTCCGGCCATCGGGGACAAGTCGGGCTCTGACCGTCCGGCCGCCGAGTTCTCCCGTTCCTGTCCACAGCCCTGGGGATGACAGTGTGAAAAACGAGCTTCGCCACCTGCACCTCCACCTGATTTCCGACGCCACGGGCGAGACCCTGCTGACGGTCGGCCGCGCCGCCTCGGCCCAATATCCCGGTGTCGAGGTGATCGAGCACATGCATTCCATGGTGCGTGCGCCGAAGCAGATCGAGCGCCTCGTCTCTGAAATCGGTCAGGAGCCGGGCATCGTCCTGTTCACCCTGGTGGATCGGTCTATGGCGTCGATGCTCGAACAGGGCTGCCGGGACATCGGCGTTCCCTGCTTCTCCGTGCTCGATCCGGTTCTGCAGGTGTTTCAGTCCTATCTCGGCGCCTCGATCCAGGGGCGGGTCGGCGCGCAGCATTCGCTCGATGGCGACTATTTCCGCCGGATCGAGGCGCTGACTTTCACGATGATGCATGACGACGGTCAGCTGCCGGAGGATCTCGACCTTGCCGAGATCGTCATCATCGGCGTCAGCCGGACATCGAAGACGCCGACCAGCATTTATCTCGCCAATCGCGGCGTGCGCACCGCCAATATCCCGATCGTGCCGGGGATCGGCCTGCCGGCGGAACTGGAGGCGGCGACCCGGCCGCTGATCGTCGGCCTGGTGGCGACGCCGGACCGCATCGTGCAGATGCGCGAGAACCGCCTGCTCACCAATTCGGGCTTCGGCGACGACGATCCCTATGTCGATCGCGCCGCGGTCGCCAACGAGATCGCCTCGACGCGCAAGATCTGCGCCCGCAAGGGCTGGCCGGTGATCGACGTGACACGCCGCTCGATCGAGGAAACCGCCGCCGCCATCCTGGCGCTGCGCAACAAGGGCGCGGCGAAGGATGGCCTCGGCCCGGTGGGGGACTGACGATGACGCTTATCCTCGCATCGACCAGTTCGACCCGCATCGCCCTCCTCCGCAATGCCGGCATCGCTTTCGAGGCGCGGTCGCCCGGCGTCGACGAGCGCGCGCTGGAAATGCCGCTGCTGGCGGCCGGCGCCAGCCCGACCGAGATCGCGCAGGCGCTTGCCCGGGCCAAATCGCTGGCGCTCGCCGCGTCGCCCGGCGCGGTCGTGCTCGGCGCCGATCAGGTGCTCGATCTCGAGGGCGAACGTTTCGTGAAGCCGGCGGATCGTACCGATGCATTCCGGCAGATCGCGCGGCTCGCCGGCCGGACCCACCGGTTGCGCACGGCGGTCGCGCTGGCGAGCGAAGGCGCCATCGTCTGGGAGCATGTCAGCACGGCGAGCCTCACCATGCGCCCGCTTACCGACGCCGCGATTGATCGCTATCTGGATGAAGCCGGCGAGACGGCGCTATGGTCGGTCGGCGCCTATCTGCTCGAAGGCGTCGGAATCCAGTTGTTCTCCGCCATCGATGGCGACTATTTCAGCATTCTCGGTCTGCCGCTGCTGCCGCTGCTCGACATTTTGCGCCAGCGTGGCGTGCTTCCTTCCTGACGAGGCGACATGACGATTTCCGCTTCTCCGACCGCCGCCGTTCCAACCGCCTGCGTGATTGGCTGGCCGGTCAAGCATTCGCGTTCGCCGATCATCCATCGCCATTGGCTGTCCGAACTGGGACTAGCCGGCGACTATGTGCGCCATCCGGTCGAGCCAGAGCAGGCGGCTGCCTTCTTCGCCGGGTTCGCCACGGGCCCGTTTGTCGGCTGCAACGTCACGGTCCCGCACAAGGAGGTGGCCTTCGCCGCCGTCGATCACGCCGATGCGGTGGCGACCGCGCTCGGCGCCGTCAACACGGTCTGGCTGGAAGACGGGCGCCTGATGGGCTCCAATACCGATGCGGAAGGCTTTATCGCCAATCTCGATCATGGGGCGCCGGGCTTCGACGCCAATCCGGGCGCGGCGATCGTGCTCGGCGCCGGCGGCGCCGCCCGGGCGGTGATCTGGGCCCTGCAGGCGCGCGGCTTCGCGCCGATCCATGTCATCAACCGCACGCGCGACCGCGCCGGGGCGCTGGCCGAGCGTTTCGGCAGCGATATCCACCCGGCCGGTTGGGAGGATCTCCCTGCCCTGCTGCCGCAGGCCTCGCTTCTGGTCAACACTACCTCGCTCGGGATGGAAGGCCAGCCGCCGCTGGTGATCGATCTCGCCGCGGCGCGCGACGATCTTCTCGTCACCGATATCGTCTATATCCCGCTCGAGACGCCGCTCCTGAAGGTGGCGCGATCGCGCGGCCTGAAGACGGTCGACGGCCTCGGCATGTTGCTGCACCAGGCGGTGCCGGGCTTCGAGCGCTGGTTCGGCCGCCGCCCGGTGGTGACACCGGAACTCCGGCGCCTGATCCTCGCCGACATGGGCGTGACGGAAACGGGTGTGGCGGCGTGATCGTCATCGGCGTCACAGGCTCGATCGGCATGGGCAAGTCGACGACGGCCCGCCTGTTCGCCGCCCATGGCGCCGTGCTGCATGACGCCGATGCCGTCGTGCACGCGCTCTATCGCGGCGCTGCCGTGCCGCGCGTTGCGGAGCGGTTCCCCGATGCGATCACCGACGGCGCGGTCGATCGCGGCAAGCTGTCGGCCATCCTGGCCGACGATCCCGCCGCCCTGCCCGATCTCGAGGCGATCGTTCATCCGATGGTACAGGCGGTCGAACAGGAGCGGATGGCGGCGGCCCGCGCCGAGGGGCGGTCCCTGTTCGTCGTCGACGTGCCGCTGCTGCTGGAGACCGGCGCCGAGGGCCGGGTCGACGTCGTGGTGGTCGCGAGCGCGCCGGCCGATATCCAGGCCGAGCGGGTGCTGCAGCGGCCGGGCATGACGGCCGAGCGGCTGGCCGCCATTCTCGCGCGCCAGATGCCGGACGCCGAGAAGCGGCGGCGGGCGCATTTCATTGTCGATACCGGCGGCAGCAAGGCGGCTTCGGCCCGTTGCGTGGCCGATATCGTTCGCGCGCTGGCGGCGCGGGCGGCAAGCGGATCCAATCCGCCCGCCGACATGCCATGATGACTGGAACGAACCGGAGCTGAGCCTTGCGCGAAATCGTCTTCGATACCGAAACGACGGGCCTGGAGCCGCTGAAGGGCGACCGGCTCGTCGAAATCGGCGCCGTCGAACTGTTCAACCACCTGCCGACCGGTCGTGACTATCACGTCTACATCAATCCGGAACGCTCCATGCCGGAAGAGGCGTTCCGCGTGCACGGCCTGTCGGACGAGTTCCTCGCCGACAAGCCGCTGTTCGGCGCCGTCGTCGACGAATTCCTCTCCTTCATCGACGGCGCGACGCTGATCGCCCACAACGCCAATTTCGATATCAGCTTCCTGAACGCCGAATTCGCCCGGCTCGGCAAGCCACCGATTCCGCCCGAGCGCGTCATCGACACGCTGGCGCTGGCGCGGCGCAAGCATCCGAAGGCGGCGAACACGCTGGACGCGCTCTGCTCGCGCTATGGCATCGATACCAGCTCGCGCACCGTCCACGGCGGCCTGATCGACTCCGTGCTTCTGGCCGACGTCTATCTGGAGCTGATCGGCGGCCGCCAGCCGGACCTGGTCCTGGTGCCGGAAGCCGTCGCCGAGGTGACCGTCGATGGCGGCCTGGCGGTCGTGGCCGCGCCGCAGCAGCGGGCCGTGCCGCGCGCTTTTCGCGTCACGGCGGAAGAGCAGGCGGCGCATCGCGCCTTCATCGCCAAGATGGGCGACAGCGCCTTGTGGAAGACCTATATGCCCGAGGAAGTCGAGCCGGGCTGACCCGGGCTTTCCGGGCAGGCAACAAAAAAGCTCCCGAACCGCCGGCTCGGGAGCTTTTTCATCTCGGGTGATCGAAGTTCGATCAGCTCGGACGCGAACCCTGCTGGGCGGCGGCCATTTCCATCAGGCGCTGGCGGTAGAGCTGGGTGAAGTCGACCGGGTCGACCAGCAGCGGCGGGAAGCCGCCATTGCGGGTCATGTCGGCGAGGATCTGGCGCGCGAACGGGAACAGCAGGCGCGGGCACTCGATCATCAGGATCGGGGCCAGGTTTTCCTGCGGCACGTTCGAGACGCGGAACACGCCGGCATAGACCAGCTCGGCGACGAACAGCGCCTGGTCACCGTCGGTGGCGCGGCCTTCGAGGCGCAGTTCGATCTCGTAGTCGTCGCCGTCCAGCGGCGTGGCGCCGACATTGATGCCGATGTTGATCTGCGGCGCCGTGCGGCGCGGGCCGAGCGAGCGCGGCGCGGCCGGGTTCTCGAAGGACTGGTCCTTCACATATTGCAGCAGGATCGAAAGGTTGGGCTGGGCGAGCTGGCCCGCGCCATTTTCGTTATCATCGGCCATTGAAGGCGGCTCCCCTGGAACAATCCGGCCGAATGGCCCGATCTCAACAAGTGGGCTCGCTAACACTTCCGTCTCGGTGATACAAGCGGCTGTGCCGAGCTCGTCGAAGACGCGCAGAGGGCCGGACCCCGGCATTCCCGCCCGGTCGGCCTTTGTGGTCTTGACGGACTTGGATCGACGCCCAACGATTACCACATTGGGTCCGTGCCGGCCGATCGCGCAATCGGCTTCATGGACGCCCCCGGAATAGGACAGGATGCCTTCGGCATGAACGGCTTCGTCGATATCTACACGCTGATCTTCCTCGTCCTCGCGGTGGTGATCTTCTTCAAGCTGCGTGGCGTGCTTGGCCAGCGGACCGGCAATGAGCGCCCGCCCTTTGATCCGTTCACCCGCCGCAAGGCGAGCGAACCGGACGCCAGCGCCGACGACAAGGTCATCCCCCTGCCCCGTCGCGCCAATGACGACGTCGCCCCCGCGCCCGCCGGGGCGACGGCCGACGACCAGCGCATCGCCGCCATCGCGCCCGCCGGCACCCCGCTCGCGACGGCGCTCGGCCAGATCATGGCGGCCGATCGCAATTTCGATCCGCAGCAGTTTATCGACGGCGCCCGCACCGCCTACGAGATGATCGTCACCTCGTTCGCCCGCGGCGACCAGAAGACGCTGAAGCCGCTGCTCGGCCGCGAGGTCTATGACGGCTTCGTCAGCGCCATCGGAGATCGCGAGTCGCGCGGCGAGACGGTCGAGTTCAATTTCGTCGGCTTCGAGAAGGTCGAGATGGTCGATGCGGCGCTCAAGGGCGGCACGGCGCAGGTTTCGGTCAAGTTCGTGTCGAAGCTGATCTCGGCGACCCGCGACAAGGCCGGCGAGGTCGTCGACGGCGATCCCGTGCACATCGCCGATGTCACCGACATCTGGACCTTTGCGCGCGACGTCGGCTCGCGCGATCCCAACTGGCTGCTCGTCGCCACCGAAACCGTTGAATGACCGGGAACCTCGCTCGTGTCCACGGAAGGAAACGCCCGGCTTGTGCCTTTGCCGTTCGGCGCGATCGAGGGTTGGCAGGATGATGACCATGCCGCGGCGTGGCGCGCCTATCGCCTGAGCGCCGTCTACGCCGCCGCCAACGAGCCGAAGACCCGCAGCCTCGGCATCGACGGTACCGCCCTCGCCCGGATCGCCCGGATCGCCGCCGCCATGCCGGCGGAGATTGTCGCCGGCGAGGCCCGGACCTTCTTCGAGACCCATTTCCAGCCGATGCGGGTGGCGTCGGCCGCCGGCAATGGTTTCTTCACCGGCTTCTACGAGCCGGAAGTCGCCGCCTCGCGGCATCCCGACGAGACGTTTCGCGTGCCGCTGCTGGGGCCGCCGGCGGAGCTGGTCGAGGTCGACGAGCAGGCGCCGCCGCCGGGCCTCGAGCCCGGCATGCGCTTTGCCCGCAGGACGACGGCCGGGTTCGAGCCCTTCTTCGACCGCGGCGAGATCGAGCGCGGCGCGCTCGACGGTCGTGGCCTGGAGCTCGCCTATGTCGCCGACCGCGTCGACGCGCTCTTCATCCATATCCAGGGCGCGGCCCGCCTGCGCATGCCGGACGGCGCGTTGCTACGCGTGACTTATGCTGCCAAATCCGGTCATGCCTATACCTCGGTCGGCAAGGTCCTGCTCGACCGGCAGGAACTGCCGAAGGGCGGCGTCAGCATGCAGACGATCCGCGCCTGGCTCGCCGAGCATCCCGACCAGGCCTCCGAGGTGATCTGGCAGAACCGCTCCTACATCTTTTTCCGCGAGGCGCCGGTGATCGATCCCGAGCTCGGCCCGATCGCCGCCGCCAAGGTGCCGCTGACGGCCGGCCGCAGCCTCGCCGTCGATCGCACGCTGCACACCTTCCATGCGCCGATCTGGATCGACACGCGCCTGCCGGCAGCCGAGGGCGGCGTCACGTATCGGCGGTTGATGATGGCGCAGGATACCGGGTCCGCCATTCTCGGCCCGGCGCGGGGCGACATCTTCTTCGGTTCCGGCGACGAGGCCGGCCGGATCGCGGGACGCATGCAGGCCGCCGGCGATTTCGTCGTGCTGGCGCCGCGGAGCGATCCATGACGCGTCGCAAGCGCAATCTGTCCGGCGAGGAGCGCACGCTCTGGGCGACCGTCGCCCGCACCGTGGCGCCGCTCCGGCCGGAGGATGCGATGGTCGAGCCGCCGGAACCGCCGGCCGAAATGCCGCCGGTCGCAGCCGCGACGGCGAAGGGAACGGCGATGCCCGCCAAGGCCGGCAAGATCGGCAAGGCGGTGCCGCCGCCTCCGCCGCCCCTGCATCCGATCGAGCGCCGGACGCTGACCCGCGTCGCGCGCGGCACGATCGAGATCGATGGCCGCATCGATCTGCATGGCCTGACCCAGCTCGACGCGCATGATCGCCTGCGTGGTTTTCTGATCGACGCGCAATCGCGCGGCTCCAAGCTGGTGATCGTCATCACCGGCAAGGGCAAGGTCGGCGGCGATGACCCGTTCGGCATGAATGAGCGTGGCGTGCTCCGGCGGCGCGTGCCGCAATGGCTGGCGGAGCCCGGCCTGCGCAACATCGTTATCGGTTTCGAGGAGGCGCATCGCAGCCATGGCGGCGGCGGCGCTCTCTATGTGCGCATCCGCAAGAAGCGGACGGCGCACAAGGCAGGCGACGTGTGACGCCGTTCGGACGAAAGCTGCGCGCCATGCGCGACGAGCGCGGGCTGTCGCTGAAGACGATGGCCGAGGGGCTGCAGGTGTCGAGCTCCTACCTGTCGGCGCTCGAGCATGGCCGGCGCGGCAGTCCGAGCTGGTTCATGGTCCAGCGCATCATCGCCTATTTCAACGTGATCTGGGACGAGGCCGAGGAGTTGCAGCGCCTGGCAGAGACGTCGCATCCGCGCGTCGTCGTCGATACGGCCGGCCTCGACCCGGCCGCGACCGAGCTCGCCCACCTGCTGGCATCGACAATCCGTGGCCTCAGCGCCAAGTCCTTGCGGGATCTGAAGAAAGCGGTTCGCGACGCTGCGGCGCGCGATCATGTCGACGGCGCCTGAGCCGAAGCAAAGGCTCTTCAGAGCAACTTGCGCAGCTCGTCGATGCGGTCGTTCACCAGCCAGCCATAGTAGTTTTCCTGCGGCAAGGCGTTCTTGTTGCGCTTGCGATCGGCCGCGAGCGCCCGGGCGCGGACCTTGACGTCACCGACATTGTAAAGCGTCGAGGTGATGCCGGGATTGTTGGAGATGTCGACCCCGGCCGTGTCGCGATAGACATCGATCGACAGGCGGATGATCGCCGCCATGTAGTCCAGCGACATGTTGGGATCCATGATCGCCTGGTAGAGCTGCGGCGCCTGTTCGGCGTTGAGCAGCGGCAGGCCGCTCTTCCGGTGGACGATATCGGTGACGGTGAGGGCGGTCAGCGGATTGATCTGGCCGAGGCCGAAGGTCTGGCCGGCAAAGAGCGGCTGGAAGAACACCTTCGAGAAGCGGTCGCGCGGGAACGACTTGCCATCGACCTTCTTGCCGCGGAATTCCTTGTCCCAGACGTCTTCTCGGCAGGTCCACAGGTCATAGGCGCTGGAAAGGCCGTCGCATTCGGAAAACTGTGGCCGCGCGACGAAGTCGGCGACGGATTCGCCCTGGTAGCCGAAGGAGAGGTCCTTGGTTCCGAGATAGGCGAGGGCCTTGACGTAATAGGCCTGGGCGCTGTCGAGACCGCCGACATTGTAGGTGTGCTCGCCAACGATGGCGCCCACCAGGTGGACGGGATCGACGCCATAGGTGGCGGCGGCGCGCTTGATCGAGCGCATCAGGCCCTTGTCGCGCTGCAGCAGCGAATAGATGCGGCGGTACTTCGCCTCGAAGCTTTCCTTGGTCTCGCCGGCGCGCTTGATCGAACTCATGTCGATCGTCGGCTGCTGCTTCGAGCGGTTGCCGGGTGGCACCGCGACGACGGCGAAAGCGGGCAGGGTGGTCGCAAGGATCAGGGAGGCGAGCAGGGCACTGCGCAGGAGACGCATGGAAATTCCGTCGGTCGGTCAACATGACCGCACCCGGGACGGATCGGCCGATCCCGGCTTATAGCATCGGAAATCCGGCCGCGAATACGGCTTACCTGCCACACTGGCCCGGATAACGCCGCGTCGGCTGCCGCCCCCGCGCGGCTGGCGCGGGGGCGGCAGTTCTCGTCAGAGGATGTAGCGCGACAGGTCGATGTTGCGCGAGAGATCGCCGATATGCGCCTCGATATAGGCGGCGTCGATCGTCACCGTCTCGCCGGAGCGATCCGGCGCGGCGAAGCTGATCTCGTCGAGGATCCGCTCCATCACCGTCTGCAGGCGACGGGCACCGATGTTCTCGACCGACGCGTTAACCTCGACCGCGATGCGGGCGATTGCGTCGATTGCATCCTCGGTGATGACGAGGTTGACGCCTTCCGTCTGCATCAGAGCGATATACTGCTTGATCAGGCTCGATTCCGGCTCCGTCAGGATCTGGCGGAAGTCGGACTGTGTCAGCGCGTTGAGCTCGACGCGGATCGGCAGTCGACCCTGCAGTTCCGGCAGCAGGTCCGACGGCTTGGCGATGTGGAATGCGCCCGAGGCGATGAACAGGATGTGATCCGTCTTCACCGGCCCGTACTTGGTGGCAACCGTTGTCCCCTCGATCAGGGGCAGCAGGTCGCGCTGCACGCCTTCACGGGAGACATCGCCCGACCGGCCTTCGCGGGCGCAGATCTTGTCGATCTCGTCGAGGAAGACGATGCCGTCATTCTCGACGACGGCGATCGCCTCTGAAGTCAGCTGGTCGTCGTCGAGCAGCTTGTCGGATTCCTCGTCGATCAGCACCTTGTAGCTGTCGCGCACGGTGACGCGGCGCGTCTTGGTCTTGCCGCCAAAGGCCTTGCCGAGCATGTCGCCGATGTTCATCACGCCGATCGAGGCGCCCGGCATGCCGGGAACGTCGAATTGCGGCATGCCGCCTGACTGGTCCCGCACCTGGATCTCGATTTCCTTGTCATCGAGCTCGTTGGCGCGCAGCTTCTTGCGGAAGCTCTCGCGGGTGGCGGGGCTGGCGGCCTCGCCGACCAGCGCGTTCAGCACGCGCTCCTCGGCCGAAAGATGGGCCTTGGCCTCGACGTCCTTGCGCTTCTTCTCGCGCGTCAGGCCGATGCCGATCTCGACGAGATCGCGCACGATCTGCTCGACGTCGCGGCCGACATAGCCGACCTCGGTGAACTTGGTCGCCTCGACCTTGAGGAAGGGCGCGCCGGCGAGCTTGGCGAGGCGGCGCGAGATCTCGGTCTTGCCGACGCCGGTCGGCCCGATCATCAGGATGTTCTTCGGCAGCACCTCTTCGCGCATCGTGCCTTCGAGCTGCTGGCGGCGCCAGCGGTTGCGGAGCGCGATGGCGACGGCGCGCTTGGCGTCGTTCTGGCCGATGATGTAGCGGTCGAGTTCGGAGACGATCTCGCGGGGAGAGAAATTGGTCATGGAGTTTCCCTAGGCCGCGTCGAGCTGCTCGAGCGTGACACTGGTGTTGGTGTAGACGCAGATGTCGGCGGCGATCGCCATCGCCTTGCGGGCGATCTGTTCGGCGGTCAAATCGCTGTCCATCAGGGCGCGGGCGGCGGCGAGGGCGTAGTTGCCACCGGAGCCGATGCCCATCACGCCGCCTTCCGGCTCCAGCACGTCGCCATTGCCGGTCAGCACCAGGCTGGTGGACTTGTCGGCGACGAGCATCATCGCCTCGAGATGGCGCAGATAGCGGTCCGTTCGCCAGTCCTTGGCGAGTTCGACGCAGGCGCGGGTCAGTTGTCCGGGATATTGCTCGAGCTTGGCCTCGAGGCGCTCGAAAAGGGTGAAGGCGTCGGCGGTCGAGCCGGCGAAGCCGGCGATGACTCCGCCCTTGCCGAGCGGGCGCACCTTGCGGGCGGTGTGCTTGATCACCGTCTGGCCGAGCGAAACCTGGCCGTCGCCGGCGATGACGACCTTGTCGCCCTTGCGGACGGTAATGATGGTCGTCCCGTGCCACGCCGCATAGGGGCTGTCATTCTGGGGATGTGTCATGATCTGCTTTCGTGGCGGATCGCCTTGGTCCCATCAGGCCCCGCGGCGATCCCTGTTGGCTAGAGCGTCTTATGTAGGCGCCTCCTCGGTCGATGCAAAGGCTTGCTCAACCTTATGGCGCTATGGGGAAACGCCTGATAAAAGCCGGCTGTCCTGAGCGAAATGCGCCCAGATCGCTGGACCGAGCAGGGACCGAGAAGGAAAGCAGATATGCGTAGCGCCACGATCGAGCGCAAGACGAAGGAAACCGAGATCGCGGTGACGCTGGATCTCGACGGCACCGGCCGCGCCGACATCGCAACCGGCGTCGGCTTCTTCGACCATATGCTCGATCAACTGGCTCGCCATGGCCTGATGGACCTTACCATTCGCTGCAAGGGCGATCTGCATATCGACCAGCATCACACCGTCGAGGACGTCGGCATCGCCATCGGCCAGGCGCTCAGGAAGGCGCTGGGCGAGATGCGCGGCATCACCCGCTACGCCGATACCCACCTCGCCATGGACGAGGCGCTGACCCGCTGCGCCATCGACGTTTCCGGCCGGCCCTATCTGGTCTGGAAGGTCGAGTTCACGAGGCCCAAGGTCGGCGATTTCGACACCGAGCTGTTCAAGGAATTCTTCCAGGCCTTCGCCCAGAACGCCGGCATCACGCTGCATATCGAAAACCTCTATGGTGACAACAACCACCATATCGCCGAGACCTGCTTCAAGGCGGTGGCGCGTACGCTTCGGGTGGCGGCGTCGATCGACCCGCGCCAGGCCGACCGCGTGCCGTCGACCAAGGGCAAGCTAGGCGACTGAGGGAGCGTCATGACGACCTACACCGTGCACGCACCGCCCGTTTCCGCGACCGGCGGGATGCGCGAGGCCGAGCGCATGGTCTTCGTCAGGGACGGTTTCTGCTGGGCGGCTTTCCTGATCCCGGTGATCTGGATGCTCTATCGGCGCCTGTGGCTGGTGCTCTGCTTCTATGCCCTGTTCGCCGTCGGCGTCGAATGGGTGGGCCGCACGCTCGGCGCCCCGACGGCGGCGGCGCTCGGGCTGCTCGGCGCGCTCTATCTCGGCTTCGAGGGCAACACGCTCCGGCGCTGGACGCTGGCGCGCCGCCGCTTCAGGGAGCAGGGCATCGCCGATGGCCGTTCGCTCGAAGAGGCGGAGATCCGTTTCTTCGTCCGTGCCGACGACGCGACGCCGGGCCCTTCCGGACCGGCTGCCGCTCCGCTCGCGCAACCCCATTTCTCGGCCGACATCGTTGGCCTCTTTCCGACCCCGGGGACAACCCGATGACCATTGCGATCATTGACTACGGCGCCGGCAATCTCCGCTCGGCCGCCAAGGCGCTGGAGCTCGCCGCTGCGCGCAACGGCTCGACGGCGCCTGTCGTCGTCACCGCCGACCCTGACGTCGTCGCCAGGGCCGATCACATCGTGCTGCCCGGCGACGGCGCCTTCGCCGATTGCCGCACCAATCTCGACAGCGTCGACGGCATGATCGAGGCGATCAACGAGGCGATCGACGCGCGCGGCCGGCCGTTCCTCGGCATCTGCGTCGGCATGCAGCTGCTGGCGACGCGCGGCATCGAATACGGCGTCACCAGGGGCCTCGGCCGCATCCAGGGCGAGGTCCGGCGTATCGAGCCGAACGATCCGCGCCTGAAGATCCCGCATATGGGCTGGAACACGCTGAACGCGTCCGGCTCGCATCCGCTGCTCGACGGCATCGCGCTCGGCGACGATGGCTGGCACGCTTATTTCCTGCACGGCTATCAGCTCTTTGCCGAGCAGCCGGGCGACGTCATCGCCACCGCCGACTATGGCGGCCCGGTCACGGCGATCGTCACCACCGGCAACGTCGCCGGCACGCAGTTCCATCCCGAGAAGAGCCAGAAGCTCGGTCTCGCCCTTCTCGCCAACTTCCTGAAGTGGAAGCCCTGATGATCCTCTTTCCCGCCATCGATTTGAAGGACGGCGCCTGTGTTCGCCTGAAGCTCGGCGACATGGAGCAGGCGACGGTGTTCAACACCGACCCCGCCGCCCAGGCGCATGAATTCGAGAGCCAGGGCTTTGAATACCTCCACGTCGTCGACCTGAACGGCGCCTTCGCCGGCCAGCCGGTCAATGGCGCCGCCGTCGAGGCGATCCTGAAGCGCGTGAAGATGCCGGTCCAGCTCGGCGGCGGCATCCGCGACCGCGGCGGCGTCGAGGCCTGGCTCGACAAGGGCATCGCCCGCGTGATCCTCGGCACCATCGCCGTACGCGATCCCGACCTCGTCCGCGAGGCCTGCAAGGCCTATCCGGGTCAGGTCGCCGTCGGCATCGACGCGCGCGGCGGCAAGGTCGCGGTAGAGGGCTGGGCCGAGACCTCGGAGCTTACCACCATCGAGCTGGCGCGCCGGTTCGAGGATGCCGGCGTCGCGGCGATCGTCTTCACGGACATCGATCGCGACGGCGTGCTGAAGGGCCTCAACATCGAATCGACTCTGGCGCTGGCCCGCGCGGTTGAGATCCCTGTCATCGCCTCAGGCGGCCTTGCCTCGCTCGACGACGTCAAGCGCCTGCTGCAGCCGGATTGCGCCATCCTCGAGGGCGCGATCTCCGGCCGCGCGCTCTATGACGGCCGGCTCGACCCGGCCGAGGCGCTGAAGCTGATCCGCGAAGCGCGGGAGACCGCCTGATGCTCAAGACCCGCATCATTCCCTGCCTGGACGTGCATGACGGCCGCGTCGTCAAGGGCGTGCAGTTCGTCGACCTGATCGACGCCGGCGACCCGGTCGAGGCCGCCAAGGCCTATGACGCCGCCGGCGCCGACGAGCTCTGCTTCCTCGACATCACCGCGACGCACGAGAACCGCGGCACCATCCTCGATGTCGTGGCGCGTACCGCCGAAGCCTGCTTCATGCCGGTGACGGTGGGCGGCGGCGTCCGGGCGGTGGAGGATATCCGCGCGCTGATGCTGGCCGGCGCCGACAAGGTAGCGATCAACTCGGCCGCCGTGACGGACCGCATGATCGTCGCTCGCGCGGCGGAGAAGTTCGGCGCCCAGGCGATCGTCGTCGCCATCGACGCCAAGCAGACGAAGCGGCGCGGCATGAGCGGCGACCACCACGACCGCTGGGAGATCTTCACCCATGGCGGCCGCAAGGCGACCGGCATCGACGCGATCGAATATGCGATCGAGGTCGCGGCGCTGGGTGCCGGCGAGATCCTCCTGACCTCGATGGACCGCGACGGCACGCGCGACGGCTTCGACCTCGCGCTCACCCGCGCCATCGCCGATGCGGTGCCGATCCCGGTGATCGCCTCGGGCGGCGTCGGCGCGCTCGATCATTTCGTCGATGGCGTCGTCGAAGGCCATGCCAGCGCGGTGCTGGCGGCTTCGGTGTTCCATTTCGGCCAGTTCACCATCGGCGAGGTGAAGACACACATGGCGGCGGCCGGCATTCCCGTCCGGCTCGACGGCTGAGGAGGGCAGGGCATGTCCGATTTCACGCTTTCCGACCTCGCGGCCATCATCCGGAACCGCGCCCATTCGGGCGATCCCGGCTCCTACACCGCCAAGCTGGTGGCCAAGGGCCCGTCGCGCTGCGCCAAGAAGTTCGGCGAGGAGGCGGTCGAGGCCGTCATCGCCGCGACCGAGGGCAACAAGGCCGAGCTGACGGCGGAAGCGGCCGATGTGCTCTACCATCTGCTGGTGATGCTCGAGGCGTCCGATCTGCCGCTTGACGCGGTGATGCAGGAGCTCGAGGGCCGCACCCGGCAGACCGGACTGCAGGAAAAGGCGTCGCGGCCGGCGGAGTAGTTCGCGGTCGGGGAGAAGAACATGGACAAGTCCGCGCGGATCGAGCACGCACCGCATCGCACCTTCGGCCGTCAGGAATGGGCGAGCCTCCGGGCCGACATGCCGCTGACGCTGACCGAGGCGGATCTTTTCCGCCTGCGCAGTCTGAACGATCCGATCTCGATCGACGAGGTCGTGACGATCTACCTGCCGCTGTCGCGCCTGCTCAGCCTCTATGTCGCCGCGACGCAGGGGCTCTACAACGCCACCCGCACCTTCCTCGGCGCCAATGAGGGCAAGACGCCGTTCATCATCGGCATCGGCGGCTCCGTCGCGGTCGGCAAGTCGACCGCCGCGCGCGTGCTGAAGGCGCTTCTCGCGCGCTGGACCAACACGCCGAAGGTCGACCTGATCACCACGGACGGCTTCCTCTATCCCAATGCCGTGCTCGAGCGCGAAGGGCTGATGGAGCGCAAGGGCTTCCCGGAGAGCTACGACCTGCCGGCGCTGCTCTCCTTCCTGTCCGACATCAAGGCCGGGCTCGGCAGCGTCTCCGCGCCCGTCTATTCGCATCTCGTCTACGACATCGTGCCGAGCGAGCGGATCACCATCGACCGGCCGGACATCCTGATTGTCGAAGGCATCAACGTCCTGCAGGCGCCGCGCCTGCCGCGCGACGGCACGGCGGTGCCCTTCGTCTCCGACTTCTTCGATTTCTCGATCTATATCGACGCCGAGGAGGCCGACATCCGGCGCTGGTATGTCGAGCGTTTCCAGCGCCTGCGCGAAACCGCGTTCCAGGACCCGAACTCCTACTTCCACCGCTATGCGATGGTGTCGGACGCCGAGGCGCTGGCGATCGCCGACCGGCTCTGGTCTCGCATCAACCGGGTCAATCTCTACGAGAACATCCTGCCGACCCGCCCGCGCGCCGACCTTATCCTCAGCAAAGGGGAAAGCCACCTGATCGAGCGGGTCGCGCTGCGTCGTCTTTGAGGCATTTGCTGGGTTTCCGGCAGCTCTGATTGCCACTCGTTCGCAGTTGCGAAGATAGCCGTTGAAGCCTCCTGCCGGCGGTGTTAATGCGCCGAAACCGCCGACACACCGAGGACGATCATGCCGAAATGGAACGACAGGATAACGCTTGTCGCGCTCTCCTCGATCGTCATCGCGCTGGTCGTGATGGCGCTGAAATATGCGGCCTACTGGAAGACCGGCAGCGTCGCGCTCTATTCGGACGCGCTGGAGAGCATCGTCAATCTCGCCACCGCGGTGGCGGCGTTCTGGGCGATCCGGCTGAGCCACAAGCCGGCCGACAGCGACCACCAGTTCGGCCACCACAAGGCGGAGTATTTCTCCGCCGTGCTGGAAGGCGTGCTGATCGTCGTGGCGGCGCTGCTCATCCTGCGCGAGGCCTGGATCTCCTATGAGGAGAAGCGGGCGCTCGAAAACGCCGGTATCGGCCTGACGATCAATCTGGTCGCCACGGCGATCAACGGCGCCTGGGCGATGTATCTGTTCCGTTTCGGCCGCCGCCGCCGCTCGCCTGCCTTCATCGCCGAGGCCTGGCACCTGACCAGCGACGTCATCAGCTCGGTCGGCGTCTTCATCGGCCTCGTGCTGGTGGCGCTCACGGGCTGGGTGGTGCTCGATCCGCTGCTCGCCGTCATCGTCGCCGTCAACATCCTGTGGTCGGGTTGGCGCGTCATTCGCGATTCCGTCGGCGGGCTGATGGATCATGCCGTCTCGGGCGAGGTGGAAAGCGAGATCCGCTCGATCATTTCGACCGAGGCGACTGGCGCGATCGAGGTGCACGACCTCCGCACCCGCAATGCCGGTCGCGCCATCTTCATCGAGTTCCATCTCGTCGTGCCGGGATCGATGACGGTCGCCGCCGGCCATGTCATCTGCGATCGCATCGAGGCGGCGCTGAACAAGGCGATCGAGGGCTCGGAAGTCCTGATCCACATCGAGCCCGAGGCCGAGGCGCTGCATCACGGCGTGATCGTTCTCTAGCGTCCTTCCGTCCGTTTCCGCCCCATATCGCGGCGCGGCGGAGGGGCGCAGAGCTTGATTTTCTGCCCCAAACTCATGATATCGGGCCTAACCTTTGGTTCTGATCAAAAGAGAGTTCGCCATGTCTGACGATACCCAGCCCGTCTCCTCCACCGAAGCAGCCGCCGACGCGGCCGCGACGGCTGCGGATGGCGACGCCGCGGCGGCTCGCATCGCGACGCTCGAGGCTGAAGCGACCGAGTTGAAGGATCGCGTCCTGCGCACCATCGCCGAGATGGAAAACCTGCGCCGCCGCACCGAGCGCGAGGTCGCGGATGCGCGCCAGTACGCCATCGCCGCCTTTGCTCGCGACATGCTGACCGCCGGCGACAACCTCGCCCGCGCCATCGAGGCGGTTCCGGATGAGGCGCGCGGCGGCAACGAGGCGCTGACCGCGCTGATCGACGGCGTCGAGATGACCGAGCGCGATCTCGTCAATTCGCTGGAGCGCCACGGCGTCCGCAAGCTCGAGCCGCTCGGCCAGAAGTTCGATCCGCATCTGCACCAGGCCGTCTTCGAGGTCCCGACCATCGAGCAGCCGGCCGGCACCGTCATGCAGGTTGTCCAGTCCGGCTACGTGATTGGCGACCGCGTCCTGCGCCCGGCCATGGTCGGCGTTGCCAAGGGCGCGCCGAAGCCGAGGGAAGCGAAGACCGAAGCCGGCGATTCCTCGCCCAACTCCGTCTGAGGCGGACGAGGCTGTGGATGCTCCCGTGCTCTACAGCCTCGATCTCATCGGGGTTTTCGTCTTTGCCCTGACCGGGGCGCTCGCGGCGTCTCGCAAGCAGCTCGACATCGTCGGCTTCGCCTTTCTGGCGTCGATCACCGGCGTCGGCGGCGGTACGCTGCGGGACGTCATCCTCGGCGCGACGCCGGTGTTCTGGATCACCCAGCCCGCCCCGGTCGTGCTCTGCGTCGCGACCGCCGTTTTCGTCTACTTTGTCGCGCCCTTCGTCGAATATCGCTACCGCCTGCTGCTTTGGGCCGACGCGATCGGCATTTCCGGCTATTGCGTCATGGGCGCGGCGCGGGCGCTCGACGCGGGCGCCAGCCCCTTCGGCGCGGTGGTGATGGGCGTCGTCACCGCGACCTTCGGCGGCATCATCCGCGATATCGTCGCCGGCGAGCCGTCGGTGATCCTGCGCCGGGAAATCTATGTGACAGCGACGGTGGTGGGCGCGACCCTGTTCGTGCTCGCCATCCTGCTCGACGTGCCGTTCTGGACCGCTTCCGTGCTGGGTGCGCTTTCGGCCTTCGCGGTGCGGGCAGGCGCACTGACCTTCGGCTGGACGCTGCCGACCTACCGGTCGCGTCCCGGCCGCGCCTTTCCGCCCCGCTAGGCCCGCATCCGGAGCCGCGGTTGCCGGCCTTCAGGCGGCGTAGCGGGTGGCGTCGACGCCGTAGTGGTTCACATAGCGCTCGCTGATCGCCGATACCGGCAGCACGATCAGCACGTCCGTCGTGCCGAACTGGCGGTCGACCACGGCGCCGTCGCCGATATAGGCGCCGAGGCGCAGATAGCCCTTGATCAGCGGCGGCAGCGTCTTCAGCGCCGCCTTCATGTCGATCGCGTCTTCTGCCATCCGGTCCATCGGCACGCGGCGGTGCGGCAGCGCGCTCACCGTCCATTCGGCCGGGGCGCGGGCGCTGTGGTGCAGGAAGGAGAGGGGGAGCGACAGCGCATCGGGATTGGTGCCTTCGAGCGAGGCACAGCCGACCATCACGTCGATGCCGTGGCTGCGGACATAGCTCCAGATGCCGTGCCAGAGCAGTTCGACCGTGCGCTTGGTGCGGTAGGGCTTCAGCACGCAGGAGCGGCCGAGCTCCAGGAAATTCAGCCCGCTATGCCGCTCCAGCAGCGACCCGATGTCGAATTCGTTCGCCGTGTAGAAGCCGGTGTGGCGGTTCGCCACTTCCTGGCGCAGCAGGCGGTAGGTGCCGACGATCGCCGCCTCGCCTGAAGCGAGGCGGGTGTCGTGGTCGATGACGAGCAGGTGGTCGCAGATCTTGTCGAAACCGTCGCGATCGCGGCGCGACAGCTGCGCCTGCACGTCGGGGATCGCTGACATCTCCTCGTAAAAGACCTTGTAGCGCAGCTTCTGCGCCTTCTTCACCTCGCGCGGCGTGGCGGCAAGGCGCACTTCCAGCGCTCCGATTCGACCGAGCGTTTCAGGCAGGATGGCAGCAGGGCGAAGGGCTTTCGGCATCGGGAGTCTTATACCGCCAATTGCCCGCTTCGATAGAGCCGGCAAAGCAATGATCGCTTCCGATACGCGCAGAACCTGCTGGGTCGCCGCATTGCCGCGCTTGACCATCTGACCTTCTCCTGCTGGTCCCCAGCGCTTTCCCGCCGGGATTTCTGACCCCGTTGCGGAGAAGAACACAGTTCTCCGACAGTTCGGTGACGAAGCGCTTTCTCGGTCTTGGCCGTCCGCGGTTCCGTCGTTCGGGCCCGGTCGCTGACGGCGATGGCGCGTCCAGCCGGCAAGCCGTCGAAATATCGGGCCGATCCAGAGTCGCCGGCCGGGCCTCCGGCCGCGCTCAGGCGGCGGCCAGCAGCCGGTCGCCGGCGATGCGGTAGCGGAGCGCCTCGGCGAGATGCGGCCGGCCGACCGTCTCGGCGCCGTCGAGGTCGGCGATGGTGCGGGCGACCTTCAGCACGCGATGATAGCTCCGCGCCGAAAGGCGCAGCGCCTCGGCGGCCTCGGCAAGCAGCTTCGCCCCGGCCTTGTCCGGCGTCGCGATCGTCTCGACCAGGGCGCTGCCGCATTGCGCGTTGGTGCGGATGTCGTCGATCCCCAGCGCCTCGAACCGCTCGGCCTGCAGCGCGCGCGCCGCCGCAACCCGTTCGGCGACGACGGCGCTGCTCTCCGAAGGCCTCGCGCCGATCAGGTCGCTCGCGGTCACCGCCGGCACGTCGATGCGCATGTCGATGCGGTCGAGGAAGGGGCCGGACAGCCGCGCCTGATAGTCGGCCGCGCAGCGCGGGCCGCGCTTGCAGCTCATGCCGGGCTCGCCTGCCATGCCGCATCGACACGGGTTCATGGCGGCGACCAGCTGGAAGCGGGAGGGATAGCGGACGCGATGGTTGGCGCGGGCGATCATCACCTCGCCGGCCTCCAGCGGCTGGCGCAGCGAATCGAGCACCTGCGGCGTGAATTCGGGCAGTTCGTCGAGGAAGAGCACGCCGTGATGGGCGAGCGAGGCTTCGCCCGGCCGGGCGCGCAGGCCGCCGCCGACCATCGCCGCCATCGAGGCCGAATGGTGCGGCGCGCGGAACGGACGCCGGTCGGTCAGCTTGCCGCCGGCAAGTTCGCCGCCGATGGATGCGATCATCGCCACCTCAAGCAGTTCCTTCGGCGACAGCGGCGGCAGCAGCGAGGGCAGGCGGCTCGCCAGCATCGATTTGCCGGCCCCGGGCGGCCCGGCCATCAGGAGGTTGTGGCCGCCGGCGGCGGCGATCTCCAGCGCGCGGCGGGCGCTCTCCTGGCCGCGGACGTCGGCGAGGTCGGCGAGCGCCGCGCCGTCGCGCTTCAGCGCCGGCTCGGGCCGCGAAAGCACCTGCGTGCCCTTGAAGTGGTTGGCGATGGCGATCAGGCTGCGCGGGGCCAGGATCTCCATGCCGCCGCCGGCCCATGCCGCTTCCGGGCCGCAGGCGGAAGGGCAGATCAGCCCGCGGCCGATGGCGTTGGCGCCGATCGCCGCCGGCAGCACGCCGGCGACGGAGGCGATGGTGCCGTCGAGCGCCAGTTCGCCGAGCGCGACGAAATCGGCCAGCTGGTCGCCCGGCAGCACGCCGAGCGCCGCCATCAGGCCGAGCGCGATCGGCAGATCGTAGTGGCTGCCTTCCTTCGGCAGGTCGGCCGGCGCCAGATTGACGATGATCCGCTTCGGCGGCAGCGCGAGGCCGGAGGCGTGCAGGGCGGCGCGCACCCGTTCACGGCTTTCTGCCACGGCCTTGTCCGGCAGGCCGACGATGACGATGCCGGGAAAGCCCGGCGCGATCTGGATCTGGACGTCGACCGGCACCGCCTCGATGCCCTGGAACGCCACCGTCGTGACATGCGCGACCATATCCGTCATCCCCGTTGCGGAATGACGCTACGTCAACTTTCGGATGAATACAAGAACAGGTCGTGAACATCCGCGCCGGCGGCCGGCGCGGATCCTGGTAGCAATCCGTTAACCCTAGCGCTTGCTCTCGACGGCGTCCCAGACCAGCGAGGCGATGTCGGCGCCGCCGAAGCGCTTCACCTCGCGGATGCCGGTCGGCGAGGTGACGTTGATCTCGGTCAGGTAGTCGCCGATGACATCGATGCCGACGAAGACGAAGCCGCGTTTCTTCAGGTCCGGTCCGATCGCCTCGCAGATCTCGCGGTCGCGCCGGGTCAGCTCGATCGGCTCCGGCCGGCCGCCGACATGCATGTTGGAGCGCGACTCGCCATCCGCCGGCACGCGGTTGATGGCGCCGACGGCGACGCCGTCGACCAGGATGATGCGCTTGTCGCCGGCCCGCACCGCCGGCAGGTAGCGCTGCACGACATAGGGCTCGCCGCGATACGCGGCCGAGAAGATCTCCAAGAGCGAGGCGAGGTTCTGGTCGCCTTCCGACAGGCGGAAGACGCCGGCGCCGCCATTGCCGAACAGCGGCTTGATGATGATGTCGCCATGCTCCTGGCGGAAGCGGCGGATCTCGTCGGCGTCGCGCGAGATCAGCGTCGGCGGCATCAGCTTCGGATATTCGGTGACGAAGATCTTCTCCGGCGCGTTGCGCACCTCGGCTGGGTCGTTGACCACCAGCGTCTTCGGATGGATGCGCTCGAGCAGATGCGTCGTCGTGATGTAGCCCATGTCGAAGGGCGGATCCTGGCGCAGGAACACGACGTCCATGGTCGAGAGATCGGTCCGCTCCGCCTCGCCGAGCGAGAAATGGTCGCCCGGCACGTCGCGGACGGTGACCGCCTCGATCGCCGCCTCGACGCGGCCGTCGTTCAGCGACAGGCGGTCGGGCGTGTAGTGGTAGAGCTTGTGGCCGCGCCGCTGGCCTTCCAGCATCAGGGCGAAGGTGGAATCGCCGCGGATGTTGATCCTGGCGATGTGGTCCATCTGGACGGCGACGGAAAGCGACATATAGGCCCCCAATGCGGAATAGGCCTCTTATGTCGTGTGGCGGGGCCGAATGGCAATGCCGTCGTCAGCGATCCCGGGCAAAAGCGTCGACGATGTGGTGCGGCAGCCGGCGCGGCAGGATCGCGACGATGTCGAAGCGGAGTGCCAGCCCTGCCGTCTCGGGATGGCGGCCGATAAAGCTCTGCGCCGCCCGGATGAGGCGGTCGCGCGCCGCCGGCGTGATCGCCAGAATGGCGGTGTCCAGTTCGCGCCGTGCCTTGACCTCGACGAAGACGAGCAGGTCGCCACGCCGCATGACGAGGTCGATCTCGCCCAGCGGGCTGCGGAAGCGTCGCGCGACGGTGCGGTAGCCCTTGAGGTTGAGATAGAGGGCGGCGACCGTTTCGGCGAAACGGCCGCGTCGTTCCGAGGCGCGGCGGTCAGGCCGCGCCATCGTCGTCGGCGTCCGGGTCGGCGCCGTCTTCGTCATCCTCGGCCTCTGCGGCCTCCGCCTTCAGCTCCAGCGCGCGCTGGTAGAGGTCGCGCTTCGGCAGGCCGGTGGCGGTGGCGGCAAGCGACGCCGCCTCCTTCAGCGGGTGGCTTTCCAGCAGCCGCGCCAGCAGCGTGTCGACCTCGTCGGCATCGGGCTCGGCATCGATCGGCGGGCCGATCAGGATGACGATCTCGCCCTTCGGCGACGGCTCGCTGCCGAAGGCCTCGGCGAGGGAAGCGAGCGTTCCGCGTCGGACGGTTTCAAAAGTCTTGGTCAGTTCGCGCGCCACCACGGCCGGGCGGTCGCCGCCGAGCGTCTCGGCCATGTCGGCGAGCGAATCCGCGGTTCGATGCGGCGACTCATAGAAAATCAGCGTGCCGGGCACGTCGGCAAGCGCCGCGAGCCGCTTCTTGCGGCCGACGGTGCGGTTGGGCAGGAAGCCGGCGAACAGGAAGGTGTCGGTCGGAAGCGCCGCCGCGACCAGCGCCGTCAGCAGCGCCGAGGCGCCGGGGATCGGCACGACGCGATGGCCGGCCGCGAGCACGTCGCCGACCAGCCGGAAGCCGGGATCGGAGACCAGCGGCGTGCCGGCGTCGCTGACCAGCGCCACCACCTTGCCGCTTGCGAGTGCCGCCAGCAGCTTCGGGCGCTGCCGGTCGGCATTGTGCTCGTGATAGGCGAATAGCTCGGTGTCGATGCCGTAGTGGCGGGTCAGCACGCGGGTGACGCGGGTGTCCTCGCAGGCGATGACGTCGGCGGCGGCGAGGGTCGCGAGCGCGCGCAGCGTGATGTCCCGCAGATTGCCGATCGGCGTCGAGACGATGTAGAGGCCCGGCTCGATCCGTGGCGCGCGCAGGCGCTGGCCGTCGATCAGATAGAAGGCGCGGCTTTCGCCGTGCCCTGCTTCCGGCGTTTCCGCCTGTCCGGGACCGCTCATGACGCGCCCGCGCCGACGTTGTGGAGAAGTGACACCAGACCTGAATTCACCGAGACCGCCGCTCTTTGCCGCTGAACAACCATGGGCTTTCCAGTACAGTTACATCTTGCGATTGAACAGGAGAAGGCGTGTGGGTTGGTTCCGTTCCGAACGGCTGGACGGTGGCAGGGCAGGGTTGTTCGCATCCTGTTTCGCCGCGCTCGGCCTGTTGGCCGCCTGTGCCTCGACCGTCGGCGGACCCGGCACCGGAGCCGGCGTGACGCCGTCTGCGACGGGGGGCCAGCCGGTCGTCGGCGACACGCTCGGCAACGGCACGGTTCGCGTGGCGCTGCTTTTGCCCTCCTCGGCCACCGGCAATGCCGGCGTCATCGCCGCCAACCTGAAGAATGCCGCCGACCTGGCGCTGCGCGAATTCCAGGGCGGCGCCAATCTGCAGATCCTCATCAAGGATGATCGCGGCACGCCGGAGGGCGCCCGTCAGGCGGCGACCGAGGCGATCTCGCAGGGAGCGGAGCTCATCATGGGTCCGCTCTTCTCGCCCTCCGTCGCAGCGGCCGCCTCCGTGGCAAGGCCCGCCGGCATCCCGATTGTTGCGTTTTCGACCGATACCAGCGTCGCCGCGCGCAACGTCTATCTCCTGAGCTTCCTGCCGCAATCGGACGCCGACCGCGTCATCGGCTATGCCGCCTCGCAGGGGAAACGCTCGATCGCGGCCATCCTGCCGGAAAACGGCTATGGCACGGTGATGGAGGCGGCGCTGCAGCGCGCTGCCACTGCCAATGGAGCCCGGGTCGTCGCCATCGAGCGCTACGGCCTCGATCGCGTCGCCATGCAGCAGAAGGCCGAGGCGCTCGCCACCGTGATCCAGAGCGGCCAGGTCGACGCCGTGTTCATGCCCGACGCCGGCGACGCCGCGCCGTTCCTGGCGCAGATCCTGAGCGCGCGCGGCATAAGGCCAGGCCAGGTCAAGTTCCTCGGCTCCGGCCAGTGGGACGATCCGCGCATCGCCGCCGAGCCGACGCTGCGCGGCGGCTGGTATCCGGCGCCCGACCGCGCCGGCTATGCCGCCTTCGCCGTTCGCTACCAGAGTGTCTTCGGCGCGCCGCCGCTGCGCACCGCCTCGCTCGGCTATGACGCGACCAGCCTCGCCGCCGGACTCGCCGCCCGCTATGGCGACAAGCGCTTCACCGCCGACATGCTGGCCAATCCGAACGGCTTCATCGGCGTCGACGGCGCCTTCCGCTTCCTGCCGGACGGCACCAACCAGCGTCAGCTGGCGATCTACGAGCTCGGCGGCGGCACCCCGGTCATGATCGCCCCGGCGCCGCAGACCTTTGCCCGCACGGGGGCGTAGCCGGCTCGCCGAGGCGGCAAGCGAGACCCTTACCCACCTCTCTCCCGCAAGCGAGCGAGCGCTTTTGGGCCGGCGGTCTCTATGGACGCTGCGGCAGGCGGGGGATCTTCACTTCTCCCATGGGGAGAGGTCGACGGCCGCAGGCCGACGGGTGAGGGGTTCAGCCCTCGCCGGTGAGATCTCAACCCCTCACCCGGATCTTCGGTCAGACCTCCCCGTGTGGGAGAGGTGAGAGAGGGAGAGCATTTGGCACCGGCCGCCGGACGGGCGCAGGCCGGCCCCCTCTACCGCTTGCGGGAGAGGGCTGGGGCGAGGGCCTTTTCTTCAGAAGCTGGAAGGAACGATCTCAGGCCGCGAGGTCGGCGACCACCGCGTCGAGCACGAAGGAGCCGGAGCGGGTGGCGCGGACGCGGTTCTCGTCGAGCTGCTCGACCATGCCGTGCTCGATCAGATCCGCCATGCGGCGTGGATCGAGCGGCCGGCCGGCGATCGCCTTGTAGCGGCGCAGATCGATGCCTTCGGTCAGCCTCAGGCCCATCAGCAGCATCTCGTCGCCGGCTTCTTCCGGCGTCAGGATCTCATCCGTCTCGATGCCGTCGCCCCAGGATTCGACGCGGCCGAGCCAGGTTTCCGGCAGCAGCGTCGTCGCGGTGGCGTGGCGCTGGCCGTCGATGACGAGGCGGCCATGCGCGCCCGGGCCGATGCCGGCATATTCGCCATAGCGCCAGTAGACGAGATTGTGCCGGCATTCGCCGCCGGGGACCGCGTGGTTGGAGATCTCGTAGGCCGGGCGGCCATGCTTGTCGCAGATCTCCTGCGTGATCTCGAACAGGGTCGCGGCGGTGTCCTCGTCCGGGATCGCCAGCTTGCCGGCCGCGTAGAGCTTCTCGAACATCGTCCCCGGCTCGATGGTGAGCTGGTAGAGCGACAGGTGGTCGGAGGCGCGGTCGAGCGCCTGCAGCAGCTCGGCCCGCCACATGTCCGGCGTCTGGCCGGGGCGGGCATAGATCAGGTCGAAGGAGAGGCGCGGGAAGGTGGCGCGGGCGATGTCGATGGCGCGCATTGCCTCCTCGACATTGTGGACCCGGCCGAGCGCCTTCAGGTCGACGTCGTTCAGCGCCTGCACGCCGAGCGACACGCGGTTGACGCCGGCGGCGCGATAGCCGCGGAAGCGTTCCGCCTCGACGCTGGAGGGGTTCGCCTCCATCGACACCTCGGCGTCCGGCGCGACGTTCCACGCAGCGCCGATGGCGTCGAGAATGGTGCCGACGGTCTTCGGGTCCATCAGCGACGGCGTGCCGCCGCCGAGGAAGATCGAATTGACCGTCTTGCCGGGCGACTTGGCCGCCATCGTCTGGATCTCGGTGACGAAGGCTTTCGCAAAGCGCTCCTGATCGACACCCTGGTGGCGGACATGCGAGTTGAAGTCGCAATAGGGGCACTTGGCCGCGCAGAACGGCCAGTGCACATAGACGCCAAATCCGGGGTCGATCGGTGCCGCCATGGGTTCAGGCCCCGAGCTCGGCTTCAGCGAACAGCGCGAAGGCGCGCGCCCGGTGCGACAGCGCATCGGTGCGGCCGGCCGACCAGCCGTGCTTCTCTTCCGCTTCCATTTCGCCGAATGTACGCGCATGGCCTTCCGGCAGGAAGGCCGGATCGTAGCCGAAGCCGAGCTCGCCGCGCGGCGGCCAGACCATCGTGCCCTCGACCTCACCGCGATAATAGCGCGTCGTGCCGTCCGGGAAGGCGAGGCAGAGCACGGCGACGAAGCGGCCGGTGCGGCTCTCCGGCGTGGTGGCGCCGGCAAGCTGCAGCTTCTCCTCGACATTGCGCATGGCGCGGGCGAAGTCGCCGTCGGGCGCGGCCCAATCGGCCGAGTAGACGCCCGGGTCGCCGCCGATCGCGTCGACGCAGAGACCGGAATCGTCGGAAAGCGCCGGCAGGCCCGACGCCGTCGCCGCGGCATGCGCCTTGATCGCCGCGTTTTCCTCGAAGGTGGTGCCGGTCTCGTCGGGAACGGGCAGGCCGAGTTCGCCGACCGAGACGACCTTGAGGCCGAATGGCTCCATCAGGCCGGCGAACTCGCGCAGCTTGCCGCGATTGTGCGAGGCGAGCACGAGCGTGTCGCCGGCCGACAGGCGATGGTCGGACATGCTCATCCGGCGATCACCAGCTTTTGCAGCTCGACCAGGTCGGCGATGCCGCCCTTGGCGAGCGTCAGCATCGCGGTCAGCTCGGCTTCGTTGAACGGCTTGCCTTCGGCGGTTCCCTGGATCTCGACGATGCCGCCGGCGCCGGTCATGACGAAGTTGGCGTCGGTCTCGGCCTCCGAATCCTCGGCATAGTCGAGGTCGAGCACCGGCGTGCCGCGATACATGCCGACCGAGACGGCGGCGACGTGGTCGCGGATGACCTTCGGGCCGACCATCTCGCGCGACTTCATCCACTGGACGCAGTCATAGAGCGCCACCCAGGCGCCGGTGACCGAGGCCGTGCGGGTGCCGCCATCGGCCTGCAGCACGTCGCAGTCGATGGTGATCTGCTTCTCGCCGAGATGAACGAGATCGACGACGGCGCGCAGCGAGCGGCCGATCAGGCGCTGGATTTCCTGCGTCCGGCCGGACTGCTTGCCGGTCGCCGCCTCGCGGCGCATGCGATCGCCGGTCGAGCGCGGCAGCATGCCGTATTCGGCCGTGACCCAGCCCTTGCCGGTGCCGCGCAGCCAGGATGGCGGCTTGTCCTCGAGGCTGGCGGTGCAGAGCACGTGCGTGTCGCCGAACTTGACCAGGCAGGAGCCCTCGGCGTGCTTGGCCACGCCGCGTTCAAGCGTTACCGCACGCAGGGCGTCCGCGGCGCGTTTCGAAGGTCGCATGGGATATTCCTGGCTGTTTCGTTGGTCCGCTTGTACAGGTCGCCGGCTCAAAACGTAAAGCCCTGCTTGAACCGGGGGCGGAAATCGACACTTAATCAAAGAGTTCGAACCATTCGAGGAGAGGATCCAGCGTCTTGCCCGTCGACCGCACGACTTCCGAGACGGCGACGTCGGCGCTTTCGGCGCTCGACCAGCGTTCGCGCGAGATCTTCCGCCGCATCGTCGACAGCTATCTGGAGACGGGTGAACCGCTCGGCTCGCGCAACCTCGCTCGCATCCTGCCGATGGCGCTGTCGCCGGCCTCCGTCCGCAACGTCATGTCGGATCTCGAAGGGCTCGGCCTGATCTATGCGCCGCATACCTCGGCCGGGCGACTGCCGACCGAAAGCGGGCTGCGCCTGTTCGTCGACGCCATGCTGGAAGTGGGCGACCTGACCTCGGAGGAACGGCGCGACATCGAGAGCCGGGTGGCCGGCGGTGGCGGCGGCCGGACCGTCGACGGCGTGCTGAGCGAGGCCGGGCGGATGCTGTCGGGCCTGTCGCGTGGCGCCGGCGTCGTGCTCGCCTCGAAGAGCGACCAGCGGCTGAAGCACATCGAATTCGTCCGGCTCGAGCCGGGCAAGGCGCTGGTCGTGCTGGTCGGCGAGGACGGCTCGGTCGAGAACCGGCTGATCGACCTCGATCCCGGCACGACGCCGTCGAGCCTGGTCGAGGCGGCGAACTATTTGAACACGCATCTGCGCGGCCGCAGCCTGGCGGAGGCCCGCGCCGAGCTGAACCAGCGGCAGGTCCGCGTGCGCGCCGAGCTCGACCAGCTGACGGCGCGTCTGATCGATGCCGGCCTCGCCAGCTGGGTCGAGGCGACCGGCGGCCGGCCGGACACGCTGATCGTGCGCGGCCAGGCCAATCTGCTCGAGGACGTGCGCGCCGCCGAGGATCTCGAACGGATCCGCCTGCTGTTCGACGACATCGAGACGCAGCGCGAGCTGGTGCGCCTGCTCGGCAGCGCCGAGGCGGGTGACGGCGTCCGCATCTTCATCGGCTCGGAGAACAAGCTGTTCTCGCTGTCCGGCTCGTCGCTGGTGGTGTCGCCCTATCGCGATTCCGAAAGCCGGGTGGTCGGCGTGCTCGGCGTCATCGGGCCGACGCGGCTCAACTATGCGCGCATCGTGCCGATGGTGGACTATACCGCCAAGCTGGTCGGCCGGCTGATCGGCTGAGCGCGACCGTCTGGCGTCTGTACAGCATCGCGGCAAGCCGATATGAGAACGCTTCAAAGATAACGGAGACGAGAACATGGCGACGGGTACCGACAAACTGGTCACGGTTTTCGGCGGCTCTGGCTTCATCGGTCGTCATGTGGTGCGCGCGCTGGCCAAGCGCGGCTGGCGCATCCGTGTCGCCGTGCGCCGGCCCGATCTTGCCGGTCATCTGCAGCCGCTCGGCGCTGTCGGCCAGATCATGCCGGTGCAGGCGAACCTCCGCTACCGCTGGTCGGTCGACCGCGCGGTCGAGGGCGCCGACGCTGTCGTCAACCTCGTCGGCATCCTGAACGAGAGCGGCCGGCAGAACTTCTCGGTGCTGCACAATTTCGGCGCCCGCGCCGTCGCCGAGGCGACCCGCGCCGCCGGCATCCAGACGCTGGTGCACCAGTCGGCGCTCGGCGCCGATCCGAAGTCGGATTCGCTCTATGCCCGCACCAAGGCGCTGGGCGAGGCGGCCGTGCTCGAGACCGTTCCGGACGCGGTCATCCTGCGCCCGTCGATCGTGTTCGGACCGGAAGACCAGTTCTTCAACCGGTTCGGCGATCTCGCCCGCATCTCGCCCTTCCTGCCGCTGATCGGCGGCGGCAAGACCCAGCTGCAGCCGGTGTTCGTTGGCGACGTCGCCGAGGCGATCGCGCGCGGCGTCGAGGGCCAGCTCTCCGGCGGCACGATCTACGAGCTCGGCGGGCCGGAAGTGAAGACCTTCCGCCAGTGCCTCGAGCTGCTCCTGACCGAGATCGAGCGTTCGCCGCTCCTGGTGTCGGTGCCGTGGTCGGTCGCGCATTACGGCGCGGTGCTGACGCAGCTTCTGCCGAACCCGCTCTTGACCACCGACCAGGTCCGGCTGCTGAAGCACGACAATATCGTTTCCACCGCCGCCGAGGCGGAGGGCCGTACGCTTTCGGGCATCGGCATCAATGCGAGCAATCTGCTCGCTGTGCTGCCGTCCTATCTGCAGCGCTTCAAGCCGCACGGCCAGTTCGATCACAAGCGCACGGCCTAGTCCCGCGCTGTCGCCGACATTGAAAAGCCCTCGTCCGGGACCCGGACGAGGGCTTTTTCGTTGTGGCAAGGAGCCGCGATCAGCCGAAGGTCAGCAGGGCGGCGAGGCCGACGGCGCCGACGAGGATGCGCCAGTAGGCGAAGGGGGCGAAGCCGCGCTGGCTGACGAAGTCGAGCAGGCGGCGAACCACGAAGACGCCGGCGACGAAGGCGGCGACGAAGCCGACCACGATGTTCCAGGCGCCGGCCGCGGTGATCTGGTCATGCGTCTTGTAGAGGTCGTAGGCGAAGGCGCCGACCATGGTCGGCATGGCCAGGAAGAACGAGAATTCGGCCGCCGAGCGCTTGTCGCTGCCGAACAGCATGGCGGCGACCACCGAGGCGCCGGAGCGCGACACGCCGGGCACCATCGCCAGGCACTGGGCGAAGCCGATGCCGAGATACATGCCGAGCGAGAAGTCCATCGCGTCGTGATAGCGCGGCTTCAGGTCGACCCGGTCGACGATCAGCAGCACGAAGCCGCCGAGGATCAGCATGACGCAGATCAGCATCGGGCTCTCGAACAGCACCTGCTTGATGAAGCCGTGCGCCGCCGCGCCGATGACGGCGGCCGGCAGGAAGGCGAGCAGGATGCCGAGCACGAAGCGGCGCGTACGCGGATCGGAGGGCAGGTCGCGCAGGATCTTCAGCAGCCGCCCGAAATAGACGGTCAGGATGGCGAGGATGGCGCCGAGCTGGATCAGCACCTCGAAGGCGCGTCCCGGGCTGTCGAAGCCGAGGAAATGGCCAGCCAGCAGCAGATGCGCGGTCGAGGAGACGGGAATGAATTCAGTGAGGCCTTCGATCAGGCCGAGTACGAGCGCATCCAGCAAACCTGGGATATCCATCATCGCTCCTGCGATTGCTGTTGAAGGTCGAAACCGCGATTCGGCTTGATACTCGCCACAATCGCGGCCTATATGCGGGCGCTGGAGCCGTTCTCGCAACTGGCAAGACCGCCGCAGAATCGCTTCGCATTTTCAGCTCTCGATCTGCGTAACGATGTCCTTCCTCCATCATCATCCCTTTTCCGCCGCTTCGCGCTATGCCCGCCTGGTCCTGTCGGAATATGACGAGGCCGTCGAGTTCGTCGAAGAGAAACCCTGGGTTCGCAATGCGGCGCTTCTGGCGCTGAATCCGGCTGGAATACTGCCGATTTTCATTGATGACAACGAGACGGTCGTCGCCGGCGGCTCCGTGATCACGGAATATCTTGTCGAAACCAAGGGCGCCCGCATGGGCGAGGTCCGGCTGATGCCGGAGCATGCCGCCGACCGCGCCGAAGTGCGGCGCCTGGTCGAATGGTTTGCCGGCAAGCTGCATGGCGAAGTGACGAACTATCTCGTCACCGAGAAGATCTACAAGCGGCAGATGAAGCAGGGCGAGGGCCATACCTCGCCCGATCCGGCCGCGATCCGCGCGGCGCGCGCCAATGTCCGCTATCATATCCAGTACATCGGCTATCTGGCGGCGCGGCGGAACTGGCTGGCGGGACGCGAACTGACGCTCGCCGATTTCGCGGCCGCTGCCGAGATCTCCGTCATCGACTATCTCGGTGAGGTGCCATGGGACGCGGACGAGGCGGCGAAGGCGTGGTACGCGCGGGTGAAGTCGCGACCGTCGTTCCGGTCGCTGCTGAACGACGTGGTCCGGGGCGTGCCGCCGGCGCCGCACTACGTCGACCTGGACTTCTGATTTCCGATCTGTTGACGCCGAAGCAACTCGCGGCGGAAAAGTCGCGGCTTGTCGCCGATGCGCTCGCCGAGGGCTTCAGCGTCGTCCGCATCACTGGACCGGACGCCATTCCGCTTGCGCCCGGGCGTCTGCAGGCCTTCCTGAGGGACGGCCATCACGGCAGCATGGCCTGGATGGAAGAGACGGCGGAGCGCCGTGCCGATCCGAAGGTGCTCTGGCCCGATGTCCGCACCGTCATCATGCTCGGCCTGAACTACGGGCCGGAGGAGGATCCGCGCGGGCTGCTCTCGGCGCGCGATCGCGGCAACATCTCCGTCTATGCGCGCAACCGCGACTATCACGACATCATCAAGGGCAAGCTGAAGCAGGTCGCCGGCCGGCTCGCCGCGCGCACCGGCCATGAGGTCAAGGTGTTCGTCGATACGGCGCCGGTGATGGAAAAGCCGCTCGGCGAGGCCGCCGGCCTCGGCTGGCAGGGCAAGCACACCAATCTCGTCTCGCGCGAGTTCGGCTCCTGGCTGTTCCTCGGCTCGATCTTCACCGCGCTGGAGCTGCCCGTCGATGCGCCCGAGCGCGATCATTGCGGCAAGTGCCGCGCCTGCCTCGACGCCTGCCCGACCAACGCGTTTCCGACGCCCTACCGCATCGATGCGCGGCGCTGCATCTCCTACCTGACGATCGAGAATGCCGGGCCGATCCCGCGCGAGTTCCGCGTCGCGATGGGCAACCGCATCTATGGCTGCGACGATTGCCTCGCCGCCTGCCCCTGGAACAAGTTCGCCAAGGCGTCGGCGGAGATGAAGCTGAAGGCGCGGCCCGAATATGAGGGGCCGAAGCTTGCCGAACTGGCGGCGCTCGACGATGCCGCCTTCCGGGCGTTCTTCTCCGGCTCGCCGGTGAAGCGGATCGGGCGCGACCGCTTCGTGCGCAACGTGCTGGTGGCGATCGGCAATTCCGGCGATGCCGGCCTACTGGAGGCGGTGCGGAGGCTGCTCGAGGATCCGGCGCCGGTGGTCCGGGGCGCCGCCGTCTGGGCCTTGTCACGGCTCGCGCCGGACGAACTCGTCGCGCTGGGGCTTGCCGCGATGGAGAGTGAGCCGGACGCGACGGTCCTGGAGGAATGGCGGGCTGCTCAGTCGGCGAGCTGAACATGGCGGGACGGGGCCCGCCGTCGCAAGCAAGGCAAGACCCTCACCCAACCCTCTCCCGCGAGCGGGAGAGGGCTGGGTGAGGGGCTTGCTGTACTTCCGCTCGGCGCATACCGAACGCGCGCCCCGGCCGGCCCATGGATCAGCCCTTGAGGACCTTCTTCTCGGCGACGGTGGTGTCGGCGTTGAGGCGGTAGACGATCGGCACGCCGGTCTCCAGCTCGCGCTCGAGGATCTCGGCAGGCGTCAGGCCTTCCAGCGCCATGATCAGCGCGCGCAGCGAATTGCCATGCGCCGCCACCAGCACCTTTTCGCCGCGCATCACCGGCGGCAGGATGTTGAAGATGTAATAGGGCCAGACGCGCGCGCCGGTATCCTTGAGCGACTCGCCGCCCGGCGGCGGCACGTCATAGGAGCGGCGCCAGATCTTGACCTGCTCCTCGCCCCACTTGGCGCGGGCGTCGTCCTTGTTCAGGCCCGACAGGTCGCCATAGTCGCGCTCGTTCAGCGCCAGGTCGCGGATCGTCGTCAGGTCGGGCTGGCCGAGCTCGCCGAGGATCAGCTTCAGCGTGTTCTGGGCGCGGGTCAGCTCGGAGGTGAAGGCGAGGCCGAAGGAAAGATCCAGCGCCTTCAGCCGCTTGCCGGCGGCGGACGCCTCGGCGACGCCCTGTTCGGTCAGGTCGGGGTCGCGCCAGCCGGTGAACAGGTTCTTCAGGTTCCAGTCACTCTGGCCATGGCGCACGAGCACGAGAAGGCGATCCATACGGAAGGCTCCTTTTGGGGTCAGTCGGTGAAGCCGAGCACGTCGGCCATGGAATAGCGGCCCGGCTTGCGGCCATGGGCCCAGAGCGCCGCCTTGACGGCACCGCGGGCGAACAGGGCGCGGTCCGAGGCGTGATGCGACAGGGTGATCGTCTCGCCCTCGCCGGAGAGCATCACCGAATGGTCGCCGATGACGCTGCCGCCGCGCAAGGTGGCGAAGCCGATGGCGCCGCGCGGACGCGGGCCGGTGATGCCGTCGCGGACCCGGACGGCGTGTTCGTTCAGGTCGATTTCGCGGCCGTCGGCGGCCGCCTTGCCGAGCATCAGCGCCGTGCCGGACGGTGCGTCGACCTTGTGGCGATGGTGCATTTCCAGCACCTCGATGTCGAAATCCTCGTCCAGCGCCTTCGCCGCCTGGCGCACCAGCTGCGCCAGCAGGTTGACGCCGAGGCTCATGTTGCCGGACTGCAGGATGACGGCGTGGCGCGCCGCCGCGTCCAGCGCGGCATGATCTTCCGGCGCCAGGCCGGTGGTGCCGACGACATGGACGATGCGGGCCTGGGCGGCGACTTCGGCGAAGCCGACGGTGGCGGCCGGGCTGGTGAAGTCGAGCACGCCCTGCGCCTTGGCGAAGACGGGCAGCGGATCGTCGGTGACGGTGATGCCGAGCGGCGGCAGCCCGGCCAGCACGCCGGCATCCTGGCCGAGGAAGGGCGATCCCTCGCGCTCGATCGCTCCGGCGACAACAACGCCTTCGGTTTCGGTGACGGTCCGGATCAGCGTCCGGCCCATGCGGCCGGCCGCGCCGACGATGACGAGACCCATATCGGTCATGGCAGGTATCCCCCGGGTTCCAAGCGCATATAGCAGGCAGATCGCCCGTGCGGGAGACTAGATTGCCGAAGCCGTCTCGATTTCGGAGAGAATGGCCTTCGCCGCCGCCCGGGGATCGGCGGCCTCGAGGATTGGCCGCGCCACGACGAGATGATCGGCGCCGGCTTTGATCGCGGCGGCCGGCGTGGCGATCCGCTTCTGGTCGCCGAGCATGCTGCCGGCCGGGCGGATGCCGGGGGTGACGATGGCCATGCCGGCGCCGACGACGGCGCGCATGGCGCCGGCTTCTTCCGGCGAGCAGACGATGCCATTCATGCCGGCGGCGCGGGCGTCGGCGGCGCGGCGGGCGACGAGTTCGGCCGGACCGACGGCGTAGCCCGCGGCGGCGAGGTCGCTCTCGTCCATCGAGGTCAGCACCGTCACGGCGAGCAGGCGCAGGTCGCTGGCGCCCTTGCCCTGCACGGCGGCGCGCATCGCGCGCGGATAGGCGTGGATGGTGCAGAAATGCATGCCGAGCTTGGCGATGTTCTGCACGGCGTGTTCGACCGTGTTGTCGATGTCGAGCAGCTTGACGTCGAGGAAGACCTTCTTGCCCTGGTCGACCAGCCGCTCCGCGAAGGCGAGGCCGCCGGCGAAGGTCAGCTGCAGCCCCACCTTGTAGAAGGTGACCGTGTCGCCGAGCGTCGCCACCATCTCTTCCGCGGCTTCCACGGTGGGGACGTCGAGGCCGACGATCAGGCGGTCGCGGATATCGAGAAGGGGCATGGGCGTGGCCTTATGGTTCGCCGCGACGGGGCGGCTCGCAGGGATCAATTCGCGCGACAACGCAGGGTTGGCAAGAGGCGGAGCAGGGGCGGCCGCCCCCGTGGCAAGCACATTCGCGCGACGGACCGTCCGCTAGGCGGTTCGGTCGATCATCGGCGGGGAATGCGGTTAGGCAATGCCACGGGGCGACGCAGAACTCAATGCGTCCGTCGATAGATCCAGACGCGGGCCGGGGGCACGTTCTTCATCACCCAGCCGGTATGCGAGGTGGAGAAGAGATCCGGATCCGGCGGAATGGGTGAGTTCAGCCCGTAGGAGAACTGGATGAAGGGCTGTCCCGGCTTCAGGCGGGCGAAGGCGGCGCTGATCAGGGCGCTGCGCCGCTTCGGCGGCTGGGTCAGAAGCGGCAGGCTGGAGATGACCGCGCTGACGGGGCCGTCGACGATGCCGGCGAGCGACGGGTCGAAGGCATAGGCGTCGCCCTGGATGATCCGAACGCCCGGAAAGCGCGTTTCCAGCAGCCGGCAGAAGTCGGCGCTGTATTCGATCGAGGCGATCCGCTCCGGCGCCACGCCCCGCTCCAGCAGGGCCTGGGTGACGACGCCGGTGCCGGGCCCGAGCTCAATGACGGGCAGCGTGTCGTTGGGATCGACGAAGCTCGCCATCAGCCGGGTCAGCGCCTTGCCGGACGGGCTGACGGCGCCCATCGAAAGCGGCTTGCCCATCCAACTCCGAAAGAAGCGGACTTCGTCCGCCACAAGCGCCTTGAACTTCCGCTTCTGGATTGAGGACATGCAGCACCCGAATCATTGACCGACCGAACTATGCGCGATGGTTCACGGCAATCCTGTGGCAGTCCACAGCGATCAGGTGCCGCCGAAAAAGTCCCGGATGCGGGCGAAGAAACCGGCCGATTCCGGATTGGTCTCTTCGGAGGAAGCCTTTTCGAACTCCTCGAGCAGTTCGCGCTGGCGGCGCGACAGGTTCCGCGGCGTCTCGACGACCACCTGGATGTACATGTCGCCCATCTGGCTCGACCGCAGGACCGGCATTCCCTTGCCCTTGAGGCGGAACTGCTTGCCGGTCTGGGTGCCGTCCGGAACCTTGACGCGGGTCTTGCCGCCATCCACCGTCGGCACGTCGAACTGGCCGCCGAGCGCCGCCGTCGTCAGCGAGATCGGCACGCGGCAGAAGATGTCGGCGCCCTCGCGCTGGAACAGGCTGTGGGGCTTGACCGACAGGAACAGGTAGAGATCGCCGGCCGGTCCACCGCGCAGCCCGGCCTCGCCCTCGCCGGACAGGCGGATGCGGGTGCCGTCCTCGATGCCGGCGGGAATGTTGACCGAGAGCGTGCGCTCCTGCGTCTTGCGGCCGGAGCCGGCGCATTTGTCGCACGGGTCTGAAATGATCTCGCCGCGACCCTGGCAGGTCGGGCAGGTGCGCTCGATCGAGAAGAAGCCCTGTGCGGCGCGCACGCGGCCGTGGCCGTCGCACGTGGTGCAGACCTTGGGGTGCGATCCGGGCTTGGCGCCGGTGCCGGAGCAGGCGTCGCAGGCGACCTTGGTCGGAACATGTACTTCCGCCGTCTTGCCGTTGAAGGCTTCTTCGAGCGTGATTTCCATGTTGTAGCGCAGGTCCGCGCCGCGCTCGCGGCCGCCGGAGCGTCCACCGCCGCCGCCGCGGCGCCCGCCGCCCATGAACTCGCCGAAGATGTCGTCGAAGATGTCCGACATGGAGGCGGAGAAGTCGCCGGAGAAGCCCGGGCCGCCGCCGCCGTTTTCGAAGGCCGCGTGGCCGAAGCGGTCATAGGCCGCCCGCTTCTGCGGGTCCTTCAGCATCTCGTAGGCTTCGTTGATTTCCTTGAACTTGGCCTCGGCAGTGTGATCGCCCGGGTTCTTGTCCGGGTGATACTGCATGGCGAGCTTGCGAAAGGCGACCTTCAGGCCCTTGTCGTCGCAATCGCGCGCGACGCCCAGCAACTCATAATAATCGACTTTTGCCATTCGGCGCCCGTGGTGCAAACGAGTTGGAACTCAGGATCCGAGCCGAACTCAAGGGTGGAGGGCACGGGCTGGGCCCGCGCCTGGATAGGATAGAGGCCCGGCGCGGCGCGCCGGGCCTCCATGACGTGCATTCGTGCCTCAGGACGACTTCTTGTTGTCGTCGACTTCCTCGAAGTCGGCGTCGACGACATCGTCGGAGCCGGCCTTCTCGGCATTGCCTTCGCTGCCGTCGGCCTGCTGCGCGGCGTACATCGCCTCGCCGAGCTTCATGGAAGCCTGGGCCAGCGTGTTGGTCTTCTGCTGGATCGCTTCCGGATCCTCGCCCTCCAGCGCCGTCTTCAGATCGGCGATCGCGGTCTCGATCGTCGACTTGTCGGCGGCCGAGATCTTCGAGCCGAACTCGCCGAGCGACTTCTCGGTCGAATGAATCAGGGCCTCGCCCTGGTTCTTCGCCTCGACGACGGCGCGGCGCTTCTTGTCTTCGGCGGCGTGGCTTTCGGCGTCCTTGACCATCTTCTCGATGTCGGCGTCGGAAAGACCGCCCGAGGCCTGGATGCGGATCTGCTGCTCCTTGCCGGTGCCCTTGTCCTTGGCCGAGACGTTGACGATGCCGTTGGCGTCGATGTCGAAGGTGACCTCGATCTGCGGCACGCCACGCGGCGCCGGCGGCAGGCCGACGAGGTCGAACTGGCCGAGCATCTTGTTGTCCGCCGCCATTTCGCGCTCGCCCTGGAAGACGCGGATGGTCACGGCCGACTGGCTGTCCTCAGCCGTCGAGAAGACTTGGCTCTTCTTCGTCGGGATCGTCGTGTTGCGTTCGATCAGGCGCGTGAACACGCCGCCGAGCGTCTCGATGCCGAGCGACAGCGGGGTGACGTCGAGCAGCAGCACGTCCTTGACGTCGCCCTGCAGAACGCCGGCCTGGATCGCCGCGCCCATGGCGACGACTTCATCCGGGTTGACGCCCTTGTGCGGGTCCTTGCCGAAGAACTGCTTCACGATTTCCTGGATCTTCGGCATGCGGGTCATGCCGCCGACCAGAACCACTTCGTCGATCTCGCCGGCCGAAAGGCCCGCATCCTTCAGCGCGGCCTTGCAGGGCGCCACGGTCCGCTGCACCAGATCATCGACCAGCGCTTCGAACTTCGAGCGGGTCAGCTTGATCGCGAGGTGCTTCGGACCCTTGGCGTCGGCCGTGATGAAGGGCAGGTTGATTTCGGTCTGCTGGGCCGAGGAAAGCTCGATCTTGGCCTTTTCGGCGGCTTCCTTCAGGCGCTGCAGGGCGAGCTTGTCACCGCGCAGGTCGATGCCCTGTTCGCGCTTGAACTCGTCGGCGAGGTAGCCGACCAGTCGCATGTCAAAATCTTCACCGCCGAGGAAAGTGTCGCCGTTGGTCGACTTCACCTCGAAGACGCCGTCGCCGATCTCGAGGATCGAGATGTCGAACGTGCCGCCGCCGAGGTCATAGACCGCGATCGTCTTGCCTTCGCTCTTGTCGAGGCCGTAGGCGAGCGCTGCCGCCGTCGGCTCGTTGATGATGCGCAGGACCTCGAGGCCGGCGATCTTGCCGGCGTCCTTGGTTGCCTGACGCTGGGCGTCGTTGAAATAGGCCGGAACCGTGATCACGGCCTGCTCGACCGGCGTGCCGAGGAAGGCCTCGGCGGTTTCCTTCATCTTCTGCAGGATGAAGGCGGAAATCTGGGCCGGGGAGTACTTCTCGCCCTCGACCTCGACCCAGGCGTCGCCGTTCGGTCCCCGTACGATGTTGTAGGGAACGAGGTGCTTGTCCTTCTCGACCATCGGGTCGTCGTAGCGGCGGCCGATCAGGCGCTTCACCGCAAAGAAGGTATGTTCGGGATTGGTGACCGCCTGGCGCTTGGCCGGCTGGCCGACCAGCTTTTCGCCGTCGTCCGTGAACGCGACCATGGACGGCGTCGTGCGCGCGCCCTCGGCGTTCTCGATGACTTTCGGGGTCTTGCCGTCCATGACGGCGAGACAGGAATTCGTCGTTCCGAGGTCGATGCCGATGACCTTAGCCATATTCTCTCTCCTTGTCGGCGGGCCGTGCGGACCCTCTTCGAGGCTTCCGCCGTGCCGGGCAACTGCCCGTACGGCCCCCATGAACACTGTGATTTGCGCGGTGTCGGCAAAACGTGCCGGCCTTCGCAGGTTCAGCGCGTATATAAGAAGATGCCTAAACGGCCGCAAGGCGGCTCTCTCGCTTGATTGAGGGGCAAGCTGCGGTTGCCGGACCGAATGTGAGGAAATGCCGATGACCGCACCGCCCGCGTCACCGCCGGATGGGTTCCGCGTCGTGCCGGGAAGGCTCGACCGCGCGACGCAGGAGGCCTTGCGCGACGCGATCCGCGCCGTCGTCGCGGCGGCGCCCCTCTACCGTCCGACCATGCCGCGTACCGGCAAGCCGTTCTCGGTGCGGATGACGAATTGCGGCAGCCTCGGCTGGGTCTCGGACCAGGCCGGCTACCGCTACGAGCCGAGCCATCCGGCAACCGGCGCGCCCTGGCCGCCCATTCCGCCGGTGCTGCTCGAGCTCTGGCAGGAATTGGCCGACTATCCCGCGCCGCCCGAGGCCTGCCTCGTCAATTTCTACGAGCCGGATGCGCGCATGGGCCTGCACCAGGATCTCGACGAGGCGGAATTCGGCGCGCCGGTGCTTTCGGTCTCGCTCGGTGACACCTGTCTGTTCCGGATCGGCGGCGCCAAGCGCGGCGATCCGACCCGTTCGCTGCGGCTCGCCTCCGGCGACGTGGTGCTGCTCGGCGGCGCATCGAGGCTTGCATTCCATGGGGTGGACCGGATCTACCCCTCCACCTCGACCCTGCTGTCGCAAGGCGGGCGGATCAATCTGACGTTGCGCCGGGTCTCGAAAGTGATCGGCGCTATTCCCGATCCGGCCATTGTTGGTTAACTAAGGGCTTCGAACCTTCCTGCGACAACAGAGGAAACGTCGTGCCGGATTCAAACAGCGTGCTGATCGTTACCGACATTCAGAACGATTTCCTGCCGGGCGGCGCGCTGGCGGTGACGGATGGCGATGCTATCGTGCCGCTGGTCAATGATCTCGCGCGGCGCTTCGCGAATGTGGTGATCACGCAGGACTGGCACCCGGCCGGCCACATCTCCTTCGCCTCCAGCCATCCCGGGCGGAGCGCGTTCGAGACGATCGACCTGCGCTACGGGCCCCAGGTGCTCTGGCCGGATCATTGCATCCAGGGCTCGCAGGGAGCGGCGTTGGCGGCGGGCCTCGACATCCCGCACGCGCAATTGATCATCCGCAAGGGCTATCACGCCCACACCGACAGCTATTCGGCCTTCTTCGAGGCGGACCGCAAGACCCCGACCGGCCTCACCGGCTACCTGTTCGAGCGCAGCATCGAGCGGGTCTTCGTCGTCGGCCTGGCAACGGATTTCTGCGTGTCGTGGACGGCGCAGGATGCGCGCGAGCACGGCTTCGAGACGGTGATGATCGAGGATGCCTGCCGCGCCATCGACACCGAGGGGTCCCTGGCCAAGGCGATCGCGGTGATGGACCGCGCCGGCGTTCGCCGCGTCCATTCGGCCAGCGTGGCGCGCTGAGCGGCCACGGGAAGTAACGGGCGCGGCGGCCTGGCCGTCCGCGCCCGAAATCTGCGTCAGCCGCCGACGTTGAAGGCGGCGAGCGCCGCCATGTTGACGATGTCGTTGTCGCGCGCGCCGAGCGACAGGATCTGTACCGGCTTGTCGAGGCCGACCAGCAGCGGGCCGATCACGGTGGCGCCGCCGAGTTCCTGCAGCATCTTGGTCGAGATCGAGGCCGAGTGGAACGCGGGCATGACGAGCACGTTCGCCGGGCCCGACAGGCGGCAGAACGGATAGGCCGCCATCGCCTTCGGATTGAGCGCGACGTCCGCCGCCATCTCGCCGTCGAACTCGAAGCCGACGCGGCGCTTCTCCAGGATCTGCACCGCCTCGCGCACATGGCGCGAACGCTCGCCCTCGGGCTGGCCGAAGGTGGAATAGGCGAGCATGGCGACGCGCGGCTCGTAGCCGAGGCGCTTGGCGACGCCGGCGGCCTCGATGGCGATGTCGGCCAGTTCCTCGCCCGTCGGCATGTCGTGCACGGCGGTGTCGGCGACGACGACGGTGCGGCCGCGCACCAACGCGATCGAGACGCCGATCACCCGGTGGCCGGGGCGGGTGTCGATCACCTTCCGCACGTCGTGCAGCACGGTCGAATAGTTGCGCGTCACGCCCGAGACCATCGCGTCGGCATCGCCGAGCGCCACCATGGTGGCGCCGAAATAGTTGCGGTCGGTGTTGATCAGGCGCTGGCTGTCGCGGTGCAGGTAGCCTTGCCGCTGCAGGCGGGCATAGAGGAAGTCGATATAGGCGGGATTGCGCTGCGACAGCCGCGCATTGTGGATCTCCATGCCGTCGACCAGCTCGATGCCGGCATTCGCCGCGGTCTCGCGGATGATGTCCTCGCGGCCGATCAGGATCGCCGTGCCCAGCTCCTGGGCGACGAAGCTGGCGGCGGCGCGGATCACCTGTTCCTCCTCGCCCTCGGCGAAGACGACGCGCTTCGGATTGCGGCGGACGCGCTCATAGATGCGCGCCAGCGTGCCGACGATCGGGTCGCGGCGGGCCGAGAGTTCGATCTTGTAGGCGCCGATGTCGGCGATCGGCTTGCCGGCGACGCCGGTTTCCATCGCGGCCTGGGCGACGGCGGCCGGGATTTCGGACAGCAGGCGCGGATCGAACGGCACCGGGATGATGTATTGCGGCCCGAAGCGCGGGCGCACGCCCTGGTAGGCGGCGGCGACCTCGTCGGGCACGTCCTTGCGGGCAAGCGCGGCCAACGCCTGCGCCGCGGCGATCTTCATTTCCTCGTTGATTGTCGTCGCGCGCACGTCGAGCGCGCCACGGAAGATGTAGGGGAAGCCGAGGACGTTGTTGACCTGGTTCGGATAGTCAGAGCGGCCGGTCGCCATGATGGCGTCGTCGCGGATATCGGCCACTTCCTCCGGCGTGATCTCCGGATCGGGATTGGCCATCGCGAAGATGATCGGCTTCGGCGCCATCGAGCGGACCATGTCCGGCGTCAGCGCGCCCTTGGCCGAGACGCCGAAGAAGATGTCGGCGCCCTTCATGGCGTCTTCGAGCGTGCGGGCCTCGGTCGCCGTCGCATGCGCCGTCTTCCACTGGTTCATGCCCTCGGTGCGGCCCTGGTAGACCACGCCCTTGGTGTCGCAGAGCAGCACGTTTTCCGACGGCATGCCCATCGCCTTGACCAGCTCGATGCAGGCGATGCCGGCTGCGCCGGCGCCGTTGCAGACGAGCTTGGTGGTCTTGATGTCACGGCCGGTCAGGTGCAGCGCGTTGATCATGCCGGCGGTGGCGATGATCGCCGTGCCGTGCTGGTCGTCATGGAAGACCGGGATGTCCATCAGCTCGCGCAGGCGGCTCTCGATGATGAAGCAGTCCGGCGCCTTGATGTCCTCGAGATTGATGCCGCCGAAGGACGGCCCGAGATAGCGCACCGAATTGACGAAGGCGTCGACGTCCTCCGTATCCAGCTCGAGGTCGATCGAATCGACGTCAGCGAAACGCTTGAACAGGACGGCCTTGCCTTCCATCACCGGCTTTGAGGCGAGCGGGCCGAGATTGCCGAGCCCGAGGATGGCGGTGCCGTTCGAGATGACGGCGACGAGGTTGCCGCGCGTGGTGTAGTCGAAGGCGCGGGAGGGGTCCTCGGCGATGGCCTTCACCGGCACGGCGACGCCGGGCGAATAGGCCAGCGACAGGTCGCGCTGCGTCGCCATCGGCTTGGTGGGTGAAATTTCCAGCTTGCCGGGCCGCCCCAGGGCGTGGAAATCCAGCGCCTCCTTGTCGGTCAGCGCAGGGCCGCTCTTGGCGGGGCGTTTGGTCTCGGTCATGTATGGAGCTCGGCGTGGGCGTTTCCGGGGCGGACGGCATGAGCCGTCTCGTTTGGTGGACGGCGACGATATCACCGGTTTCTGTGATCTCAAGCCTGCCCTTCACGCGGACGAGGGTGAAACACCTTCAACGTTTTGCTAGCGTTCGGCCATGCTCGACTCCAGCCCGACCTCCGACGCCGCCGCGCTCCGCCCGACGCCCATGATGGAACAGTTCCTTGAGATCAAGGAAGCCAACCCGGGCAGCCTGCTTTTCTACCGCATGGGCGACTTCTACGAGATGTTCTTCGACGATGCGGAGATCGCGTCGCGCGCGCTCGGCATCACGCTGACCAAGCGCGGCAAGCATCTCGGCGAGGACATCCCGATGTGCGGCGTGCCGGTCCACGCCGCCAACGACTATCTGCAGAAGCTGATAGCGCTGGGACATCGGGTCGCGGTCTGCGAGCAGCAGGAGGATCCGGCCGAGGCGAAGAAGCGCGGCGGCAAGTCGGTGGTGAAGCGCGGCGTCGTCCGCCTGGTCACGCCCGGCACGCTGACCGAGGACACGTTGCTCGAGGCCGGCCGCAACAACTACCTCGCCTCGGTCGCCCGCCTGCGCGGCGGCGCGGTGGATGGCAGCGATCGCTTCGCCATCGCCTGGATCGACATCTCGACCGGCGATTTCCGCCTCGCCGAGACCGACCAGCTGCGTCTTTCCGCCGATATCGCCCGCGTCGATCCGCGCGAGCTGCTGGTGCCGGACAGCTTCTTCGCCGATGACGAGCTCGGCCCCTATGTGCGCGAGCTGCCCGTGTCGGTGACGCCGCTGCCGGGCGCCTTCTTCGACGGCTCGACCGCGGGCGCGCGGCTTGCCGCCTATTACGGAGTCGGCACGCTGGACGGCCTCGGCTCCTTCTCGCGCGTCGAGCTTTCGGCCGCCGCGGCGGCGCTCGCCTATGTCGAGAAGACGCAGATCAGCGAGCGACCGCCGCTGTCGCGCCCGGTCCGCGAGAGCGATGGCGCGGTGATGCTGATCGACGCGGCGACGCGCGCCAATCTGGAGCTCGTCCGCACGCTCTCGGGCGAGCGGCGCGGAAGCCTGCTCGCCGCCATCGACCGCACCGTCACCGGCGCCGGCTCGCGGCTTTTGGCCGAGCGGCTCGCCAGCCCCTCCACCGATCCGGAGCGGATCGAGCGCCGGCTCGACGCGCTCGACCATCTGCTGCGCCAGGGCCGTCGCCGCGCCGCCATCCGCGAGGCGCTGGCGGCGAGCCCTGATCTCGCCCGCGCCCTGTCGCGCCTGTCGCTCAATCGCGGCGGCCCGCGCGACCTCGCCGGCATCCGCTACTCCCTCGACGCGGCGGCGCGGCTCGCCGAGGTCCTGGGCGGCGACGGTCAGGCGCTGCCCGACGAACTGGCGGAGGCCTGTGCCGTGCTGGCTGGCGCGCCGCACGATCTCGCGGCCGAGCTGGCGGCGGCGCTGGCCGACGAGCTGCCGCTCCTGAAGCGCGACGGCGGCTTCGTGCGGCCCGGCTATGACGCCGATCTCGACACCACGCGGGCGCTGCGCGACGAAAGCCGGCAGGTGATCGCCGGGCTGCAGGCGACCTATTCGGCCGAGACCGACATCAAGGCGCTGAAGATCAAGCACAACAACGTGCTCGGCTATTTCATCGAGGTGCCGCAGCAATATGGCGAGCGCCTGCTCGGCGCCGACTATGCCGGCCGCTACATCCACCGCCAGACCATGGCGGGGGCGATGCGCTTCATCACCACCGAGCTCGCCGATCTCGAGGCGAAAATTGCCTCGGCCGGCGACCGGGCCCTGGCGGTCGAGCAGGCGACCTTCGACGCGCTGCTCGCCCATGTCGTCGCCGTCTCCGACGCGTTGCGCGCCGTGGCGGCGGCGCTCGCGGTCATCGACGTCGCCGCCGCGCTGGCGACGCTCGCCGAGACCGACAATTACGCCCGCCCGGTGGTCGACCGCTCGCTGGCCTTCTCGATCGAGGGCGGCCGGCATCCCGTGGTCGAGCAGGCGCTGAAGCGCGAGGGCGGCGCCGCCTTCGTCGCCAATGGCTGCGACCTCGGCGCCCGCAAGGAGGGCGACCCGGGCCTGATCTGGCTGATCACCGGACCGAACATGGCCGGTAAGTCGACCTTCCTGCGCCAGAACGGCCTGATCGCCATCCTGGCGCAGATCGGCTCCTACGTGCCGGCGCAAAGCGCGCATCTCGGCATCGTCGACCGGCTGTTCAGCCGCGTCGGCGCGGCCGACGACCTCGCCCGTGGCCGTTCGACCTTCATGGTCGAGATGGTCGAGACGGCGGCCATCCTCAACCAGGCGACCGACCGCTCGCTGGTCATCCTCGACGAGATCGGTCGCGGCACGGCGACCTTCGACGGCCTGTCGATCGCCTGGGCGGCGATCGAGCACCTGCACGAGGTCAATCGCGCGCGCGGCCTGTTCGCGACGCATTACCACGAGCTGACCGCGCTTTCGCAGCGCCTGGCCAGGCTGGAGAACGCCACTGTCCGCGTCAAGGAATGGAACGGCGACGTCGTCTTCCTGCACGAGATCGTCGCCGGCGCCGCCGACCGTTCCTATGGCATCCAGGTGGCGAAGCTCGCCGGCCTGCCGGCCTCGGTGGTGGCGCGGGCGCGCGACGTGCTGGCGCATCTGGAGGAAACCGACCGGAAATCCCCTGCCGCGACGCTGATAGACGATTTGCCGCTTTTTGCCGCGCTGGTGGCGAAACCGGCGCCCGTCGTTGCGGAAGATCCCCTCGGTCCCGTGCTCGACGGGCTGTTGCCGGACGATATGACCCCGCGCGAGGCGCTGGAGGCGCTCTACCGGTTGAAGGCGCTACGGCCCCGCCGGGCCTGAGGCGCCGCCTTTTGTTGGCGTGCGCGGAAAAAGCGGTTTACGGTCCTCGCCTCCCGTCACGCCTCAAGGCCGATTGCCTCCATGACCCGATCCGATACCGCGCTTCTCGACCGCCCATCCCTCGCGGCGGAATTGCTCGCGTTGGCGGCCGGGCTGGAGAAATCGGCCATCCGGGCGGCGGTCCTCGCTCATCTGAAGCAGCGCCTGCGCGAGGGGCGCGCGAGCGCCGAGGCGCAACTGATCGCCGACGGGCGCGGCAGCGTCTGCGCCAGCAGCCTCTCGGCCCTGCAGGACGAGATCATCGGCGCCATCTACGAGGTGGCGTCCCGGCACATCTATCCGGCCGAGAACCCGACCTCGGCCGAGCGCATGGCGCTGGTTGCCGTCGGCGGCTATGGCCGCGGCATGCTGGCGCCCGGCTCCGACATCGACCTGCTCTTCGTGCTGCCCTACAAGCAGACTCCCTGGGGCGAGAGCATCGTCGAATTCGTGCTCTACATGCTGTGGGACCTCGGCCTGAAGGTCGGCCACGCCACCCGCAATGTCGACGAGTGCATCCGCCTGTCGCGCGGCGACATGACGATCCGCACCGCGATCCTCGAGGCGCGCTTCCTCTGGGGCGACCAGAAGCTGTTCGACGAACTGACCCAGCGCTTCGACGCCGAGGTGGTCAAGGGCACCGGGCCGGAGTTCATCGCCGCCAAGCTCGCCGAGCGCGACGAGCGCCATCGGCGCCAGGGCGCCTCGCGCTATCTGGTCGAGCCGAATGTCAAGGAAGGCAAGGGCGGCCTCCGCGACCTGCATACGCTGTTCTGGATCGCCAAGTATTTCTACCGCGTCCGCTCCGGCGACGCGCTGGTCGAGGCCGGGCTGTTCTCGCGCTCCGAGCTCGCGCTGTTCCGCAAGTCCGAGGATTTCCTCTGGTCGGTGCGCTGCCACCTGCATTTCCTGACCGGCCGGCCGGAGGAGCGGCTGTCCTTCGACGTCCAGCGCGAGATGGCGGTGCGGCTCGGCTACACCTCGCATCCGGGCATGAAGGATGTCGAGCGCTTCATGAAGCACTACTTCCTCGTCGCCAAGGACGTTGGCGACCTGACGATGATCTTCTGCGCCGGGCTGGAGGAGGAGAACGCCAAGCCGGCGCCGCTCCTGAACCGGTTCTTCAACTTCGGCTCGCGCCGCCGCCATCGCAAGATCACCGGCACGAGCGATTTCATCGTCGAGCATGACCGCATCAACATGGCGGCGCCGGACATCTTCGAGCGCGATCCCGTCAATCTGATCCGCATCTTCCATCTCGCCGACAAGCAGAACCTCGCCTTCCATCCCGATGCGATGAAGGAGGTGACGCGCTCGCTGAAGCTGATCGACGCCAAGCTGCGCGACGATCCCGAGGCAAACCGGCTCTTCGTGGAACTGCTCGCCTCGCGCAACCAGCCCGAAACCGTGCTCCGCCGCATGAACGAGGCTGGCGTGCTCGGCCGCTTCGTGCCGGAGTTCGGCAAGGTCGTGGCGATGATGCAGTTCAACATGTACCACCACTATACGGTGGACGAGCATCTGATCCGCTCGGTCGGCGTGCTGGCCGAGATCGACGCCGGCGCGCGCAGCGAGGAGCATCCGCTCGCCAACACGGTGATGCCGACGATCCAGGACCGCACCGCGCTCTATGTCGCGATGTTCCTGCACGATGTCGCCAAGGGCCGGCCGGAGGACCATTCGATCGCCGGCGCGCGGGTAGCGCGCAAGCTCGGGCCACGGTTCGGCCTGACGCCGGCGCAGACCGAGACGGTCGCATGGCTGATCGAGGCGCATCTCGTCATGAGCATGACTGCGCAATCGCGCGACCTCGGCGACCGCAAGACGATCCAGGATTTCGCCGCCGTCGTGCAGAGCCTCGAGCGGCTGCGCATGCTGCTGGTGCTGACGATCGCCGACATCAAGGCGGTCGGGCCCGGGGTCTGGAACGGTTGGAAGGGCCAGCTGCTGCGCACGCTCTATTACGAGACCGAGCCGCTCCTGACCGGCGGCCACAGCCAGGTATCGCGCGACGAGCGCGTCGCCGCCGCCAAGGCGGAGCTTGCCGATGCGTTGAAGGACTGGCCGAAGGAAGAGCTCGCCACCTATCTCGACCGGCACTACCCGGCCTATTGGCTGCGGGTCGACCTGCCGCGCAAGATCGCCCATGCGGGCCTGATCCGCGACGCCGACCGCTCCGGCAAGACCCTCGCCACCGCCGTCTCGGCGCACGCCTTCGAGGCGATCACCGAGATCACCGTGCTGGCGCCGGATCATCCGCGCCTGCTTTCGATGATCGCCGGCGCCTGCACGGCTGCCGGCGGCAACATCGTCGACGCGCAGATCTTCACGACGACGGACGGTTTCGCCCTCGACACCATCTTCATCGCGCGCGAATTCGAGACCGATGCGGAGGAAACCGATCGCGCCCGCCGGGTCGGCGCGCTGATCGAACAGGCACTTTCCGGCGCCGTCGCCCTACCGGACGTGATCGCCAAGAAGGCGAAGCCGCGCGCCAAGATCAAGGCGTTCACCGTCGAGACGCAGATCCTGCTCGACAATTCCTGGTCGAACCAGTTCACCGCCATCGAGGCGTCCGGGCTCGACCGCCCGGGCCTGCTCTATGACCTGACCCGGTCGATCTCGGATCTCAACCTCAACATCGCCTCGGCCCATGTCGTGACCTTCGGCGAGCGGGCGGTCGACGTCTTCTACGTCACCGATCTCACCGGCCGGAAGGTGATGAACGCCAATCGCGAGGCGAGCATCCGCCGTCGCCTGCGCCAGGCCTTCGAGGGTACGACGCCTACCGACAAGACGCCGGCGCGCAAGGCCGGGTGAACCGTGCCGTCCAAGGCGGGCCGTGGCGGGTTTCACCCGTGGCGCGTCTCGAACGGGCCCTGTCGGCCCGGCCTTCCCTTTGCCTTGATTTTCCAGCAACCAAGGGTCTAACTCGACCCGCCCGCGGCCGCGGGCGGTCATGTCCCTCCTTCCGATCCGCCAGGTGGCAATGTCTCTCCTGAAAAACTTTGTCACCGTCGGTGGCTCGACGACATCGAGCCGGCTTCTCGGCTTCGTGCGCGACATGTTCATGGCGGCGGCGCTCGGCACCGGGCCGGTGGCGGACGCCTTCATGGTCGCCTTCCGCTTCCCTAACCTGTTCCGCCGGCTTTTCGCCGAGGGCGCCTTTTCCTCCGCCTTCATTCCGCTGTTCGCCGGCAAGCTCGAGGCGGAGGGCCGCGACGCCGCGAAGGAATTTGGTTCCGAGGCGCTGTCGGCCCTGTTCGCCTTCCTGATCGTGCTGACGGTGATCGCGCTGATCGCCATGGTCCCGCTCATGTATGTGATGGCGCCCGGCTTCGTGGCAGAGCCGTCTAAATTCGATCTCGCCGTGTTGCTGACGCGGATCTCGTTCCCCTATCTGACGCTGATCTCGCTGCTGGCGCTCTATAGCGGCGTGCTCAACGCCGAGGGCCGCTTCATGGCGGCGGCGATGGCGCCAGGCCTTCTCAACGTCGTTTTGGTGGCCGCGCTCGCCTACATCCTGTTCTACAAGCTCGAAAACACGGCCGAGGCCGGCATCCTGCTGTCATGGGCGACGCTGATCGGCGGCGTTCTGCAGCTCGCCGTCGTCGTCGTCGACGCCTGGCGGACGGGCATGCTTTTGAAGCTGCGCTGGCCGCGGCTGACCGCCGGCGTTCGGCGGCTGACGACGCTCGCCGTTCCGGGCCTCGTCGCCGGCGGCGTTACCCAGATCAACATCGTCATCGGCACGATGATCGCCTCGTTCGCGCCGGGCGCCATCGCCATCCTCGGCTATGCCGATCGGCTGTATCAGCTGCCGCTCGGCATCGTCGGCGCCACCATCGCCGTCGTCATGCTGCCCGACCTGTCGCGCCATGTCCGTTCCGGCCGCACCGACCTGGTCCATCATACCCAGAACCGCAGCCTCGAATTCGCGATGACGCTGACGCTGCCGGCGGCGATCGCGCTGTTCGTGCTGGCGAAGCCGATCGTGCAGGTGCTGTTCCAGCGCGGCGAGTTCGGCCTGGACGACACGATCGCCACCGCGCACACGCTGATGGGCTATGCCGTCGGGCTGCCGGCCTTCGTGCTGATCAAGGTGCTGTCGCCCGGCTTCTTCGCCCGCGAGGACACCAAGACGCCGATGTGGTTCGCCGCCATCGGCGTCGCCGTCAACATCATCGGCTCGCTGGCGCTGTTCCCGTCGCTGACCTATGTCGGCATCGCCATCGCGACCAGCATTTCGGGCTGGGTCAACGCGGCCCTGCTCGCCTGGGCCCTGCACCGGCGCGGTCATTTCCAGTTCGACGACAAGGTGAAGCGCAACATGCCGATGGTGCTCGTCGCCGCCATGGCGATGGGGCTCTCCGTCTTCCTCGCCGCCTGGTGGGCAGAGCCCTATTTCGCCGATCAGCGCATCCTGTTCCGCGCGGTGGCGATGGGCACGATCTGCGGTATCGGGCTGGTGCTGTTCGCGCTCTTCTGCCAGCTGACCGGCGTCGTCCATTTCGGCGCGATCGTCGGCAAGCTGCGCAACCGCGGCCGTCGCTGATCGAATGCTTGCACGGCGCGGCGCTCCGCGCGATAACGCGCCGGAAAAACGGGGTTTCCGATGACTGAATTCAAGACGCGCATCTTCTCCGGCGTCCAGCCGACCGGCAATCTGCATCTCGGCAACTATCTCGGCGCGATCGTCAATTTCGTCGCGCTGCAGGAAGCCAATGAGTGCATCTACTGCGTCGTCGACATGCACGCGATCACCGTCTGGCAGGAGCCGGCCGAGCTGACGCGGCAGATCCGCGAGGTCACGGCCGCCTTCGTCGCCGCCGGCATCGACCCGGTGAAGCACGTCGTCTTCAACCAGAGCCAGGTTTCGGCCCATGCCGAGCTGGCCTGGATCTTCAACTGCGTCGCGCGCATCGGCTGGATGAACCGCATGACGCAGTTCAAGGACAAGGCCGGCAAGGACAAGGAGAACGCCTCGCTTGGCCTGCTCGCCTATCCGAGCCTGATGGCCGCCGACATCCTCGCCTACCAGGCGACGCATGTGCCCGTCGGCGAGGACCAGAAGCAGCACCTCGAGCTGACGCGCGACATCGCCCAGAAGTTCAACAACGACTATGCCGAGTCGATCGCCGCGCATGGTTTCGGCGACGCTTATTTCCCGATCACCGAGCCGGTCATCACCGGGCCGGCCACCCGCATCATGTCGCTGCGCGACGGTTCGAAGAAGATGTCGAAGTCGGATCCGTCCGATTATTCGCGCATCAACCTGGCCGACGACGCCGACGCGATCGCGCAGAAGATCCGCAAGGCCAAGACCGACGCCGAGCCGCTTCCCGGCGAGGCCGAGGGCCTGAAGGGCCGTCCCGAGGCCGACAACCTCGTCGGCATCTATGCCGCGCTCTCCGGTCTGACCAAGGACGACGTGCTGCGCGAGTTTGGCGGCCAGCAGTTCTCCGCTTTCAAGCCGGCGCTCGCCGATCTCGCGGTCGACAAGCTTGGTCCGGTCGGCGGCGAGATGCGCCGCCTGATGGCCGATCCCGGCCATATCGACGCGATCCTCGCCGATGGCGCGGCGCGCGCCGACGCGATCGCGCGCCCGATCCTCGACGGCGTCAAGGACATCGTCGGCTTCATCCGCCGCAAGTAGGGCCTCCCCGGGGCCATCCGGCGCTTGCCGGGCGGCCCGCCGGATGGCAGCATTGCAGCATGCTGATGAAGCGCAAGAGCACGGAAACGGGTCACCGCCGCAAGTTTCTGGCGGTGATCGACGACACGCCCGAATGCTCGCGCGCCGTCATCTACGGCGCCCGGCGCGCAGACCGCACCAGCGGCGGCCTCGTCCTGCTCTATGTGATCGAGCCGACCGGCTTCCAGCACTGGATCGGCGTCGAGAACATCATGCGGGCCGAGGCGATGGACGAGGCCGAGGCGGCGCTCGGCCGCTTCGCCGATCTCGCCCGCCGCCATTCCTCGATCGAGCCGGAACTGGTGATTCGCGAAGGCACCCGCGCCGAGCAGATCACGGCGCTGATCGAGGGCGACGAGGACATCGCCATCCTCGTCCTGGCGGCCGGCACCGACAAGGAAGGGCCGGGACCGCTGGTTTCCTCGATCGCCGGCAAGCTCGCGGCGACCTTCCCGGTGCCGATCACCATCGTCCCGGGCACGCTTTCCGACGACGACATCGCCGCCATCGCTTGAAACCTGACCCCGAGACTACGATTTTAGGCGCCGGAGCCGGATTCCGCTTGGATCGGGCCTCGACAATGGCTACGATGCCAATTCTGGAAATATTCTAAACAAGTTCGCGCGGAGCCCGCATCATGTTCATCCAAACCGAAGCGACGCCGAATCCGTCGACCTTGAAGTTCCTGCCCGGCCGGCTCGTCCTGCCGGAAAGCACGGCCGATTTCCGCGATGCCGGCGAAGCCGAACGCTCGCCGCTGGCCGAGCGCCTGTTCTCCGTCAATGGCGTCTCCGGCGTGTTCCTCGGCCACGATTTCATCAGCGTGACCAAGAAGGACGGCGAGTGGCAGCACATGAAGCCGGCCATCCTCGGCGCGATCATGGAGCATTTCATGGCCGGCGTGCCGGTGATGGCGACGCTGAAGCCGCATGCCAGCGACGAGGAATTCTTCGACGAGGGCGATGCCGAGCTGGTCGAGACGATCAAGGAGCTGATCGAGACTCGCGTCCGCCCGGCCGTGGCGCAGGATGGCGGCGACATCACCTTCCAGGGTTTCCGCGATGGCGTCGTCTATCTCAACATGCGCGGCTCCTGCTCGGGCTGCCCGTCCTCGACGGCGACGCTGAAGCACGGAATCCAGAACCTACTGCGTCATTTCGTGCCTGAAGTGCGCGAGGTTGAAGCGGTTTCCTGATCCGCAGCGCTCGACAGCGGCCCGTTCAGCCTCTATCCGGGGCGCATGAACCTGCTCGCCATCGATACCGCGCTCGAAAACTGCTCCGTTGGTCTCGCGACCGGCGGAGTCGTCTTCTCGCGCGTCGAAACCATCGGCAAGGGCCATGCCGAGCGGCTGATGCTGGAGATCGCGGCGCTGCTTGCCGAGGCCGGTGTGTCGGCGGCGAGCCTCGACCGCATCGTCGTCTCGATCGGCCCGGGTTCGTTCACCGGCCTGCGCGTCGGGATTTCGGCGGCGCGCGGCCTCGCGCTCGTCCACCGTATCCCCGTCGTCGGAGTCGGCACGCTGCAGGTCCATGCGGCGCTGGCGAAGCGCGAGCGCGGGGAGGTCGCCGATCGGCCGATCCTGGCGCTGCTGCCGGCGCGTGGTGACGATCTCTACGGCCAGCTCTTCTCAGCGAATGCCGAGCCGGTCGGCGAGGCGGTGCTTGAAGCCATGCCGTTCTTTGCCGAGCTGGCGGCGCAGTCGGGCGCGGACCTTGCCGGCGCCGGCGCGGCGCGGCTCGGATCGTCGGGACGGATCCTCCATGACCGCTCGGCTCCCGATATCGCGACCCTGCTGGAGCTCGGCGCGGCGCTCGATCCCGCCGGTCATCCGCCGAAGCCGCTCTATGTCCGCCCTCCCGACGCCAAGCCGCAGCTTCACAAGGGAATTGCGCGCCGATGATGGATATGTTGTTGCGGCCTCGCATCATCCTGGACGCCGCCGAGGCGGAGGATGCCGAGGCGTTGGCCGAGATCCATGCCACCGGTTTCCGGCGCGGCTGGAGCGCCGACGAGATCGACGCGCTGATCGCCGACAAGACGGTGAGCAGCCATGTGCTGCGGCGCGAATCCCTGTTCGGGGTCCGCCGGCCGCAGGGTTTCATCCTGATCCGCACCGTGGCTGACCAGGCCGAGGTGCTGACCATCGTGGTGGCGCCCGCCGCGCGCGGCCGCGGCTATGGCCGCCGGCTGATGGAGGCGGCGCTGCGCGCGCTCTATCGCGACCTCGTGCCGGAGATCTTTCTGGAAGTCGACGAAAAGAATGCCAGCGCGGTATCACTCTACCGCTCGCTCGGATTTGTCGAAGTGGGCCGCCGAAAGGGCTACTATGCCGAGGACCATGGTCCGGGCGGAACGGCGCTGGTGCTGCGCTTGAAGCTCCGGTGAAGCGAGTTGGTGTCAGGGGGCAGGAGATGAGTGTGACGCAAGAGCTGCAGCATCCGACAACCCTGGAAGACGCCTGCGTCGAGAAGGGCATGCGCATGACCGAGCAGCGCCGCGTCATCGCGCGCGTGCTCGATGCCGCCACAGACCATCCCGATGTCGAGGAAGTCTATCGCCGCGCCTCGGCGATCGATCCGCGTATCTCGATCTCGACCGTCTACCGCACCGTGAAGCTGTTCGAGGACGCCGGCATGATCGAGCGTCACGATTTTCGCGACGGTCGCAGCCGCTATGAGGCGGTGTCGGAAGAGCATCACGACCACCTGATCGACCTGCGCAGCGGCGACGTCATCGAGTTCCGCAGCGAGGAGATCGAGGCGCTGCAGGAGCTGATCGCCCGCCGTCTCGGCTACAAGCTGGTCGACCATCGGCTCGAGCTCTATGCCGTGCCGATCGACGACAAGACGCCGAAGGGCCGTTCCTGATGGGGCGGCTGCGGCTCGCCGCGATCCTGGCGGGCCTGTTGCTGACGACGCTGGTCCTGCTGCCGGTCCAGCTCTTCGCCATTCGCTTCCGGCCCGGGCTGGCTGCCCGCGTGCCGATGTGGTGGCAGCGTGTGGCGGCGCGCTGCCTTGGCCTGCGCGTCCGGGTCGAGGGAACGCCGGCGACGGACCGGCCGCTCCTGATCGTCTCCAATCATGTTTCCTGGGTCGATATCGTTACGCTCGGCAGCCTGCTGCCGGTCTCCTTCGTCGCCAAGAGCGAGGTCGGCGGCTGGCCGGTGGTGAAGTGGCTGGCGCGGCTGCAGCGAAGCGTCTTCATCGACCGCACGCGGCGGACGGCGACCGCCGCCGCCAGCAATGCCATCGCCGCGCGGCTGGCCGGCGGCGAGGCGCTGGTGCTATTCGCCGAGGGCACGACCGGCGACGGCATCTCGATCCTGCCCTTCCGCAGCGCCCTGGTCGGGGCCGCGCGCGAGGCGGGCGGCGGCGACCGGCCGATCGTCGTTCAGCCCGTCGCCATCGTCTATGTCGGCTTCCAGGGCCTGCCGATCGACCGCTCGCGCATGGCCGAGATCGCCTGGCATGGCGACATGGACCTGGCGCCGCATCTGGTCGGGTTGATCGATATCGGCGCTATCGATGCCGTGGTCGCGTTCGGTGAGCCGATCGTGTTCGGACCGGACGTCGACCGCAAGCAGGTGACGGCCTCGGCCGAGGCGGAAGTGCGCGCGCTGGTGCGCTCGATCCGGGCGCGGGGCCTCAAGAACATCACCGTCACCGCGCCGTCACCGGAAGCGCCTATTCTCAGCGAGGCAGAAAGCGGATAGGAAGGGACAGGCGACGGCGGGACACCCGCCGGAAGCGATCGTGCCAAGCCGAACCGTGGCGGTAGATAACCGGATCAATGACCGGAACCCAAGAAAAGAAGCGCGTCTTCATCAAGACTTATGGTTGCCAGATGAACGTCTACGATTCCGATCGTATGGCGGATGCCCTGGCAAGCGATGGCTACGAAGCGACCGACAAGGTCGATGACGCCGACCTCGTCCTCCTCAATACCTGTCACATCCGCGAGAAGGCGGCCGAGAAGGTGTATTCCGAACTCGGGCGCCTGCGCGTGATGAAGGAAGAGGCGGCGCGGAGCGGCCGTGCCGTGACCATCGGTGTGACGGGCTGCGTCGCCCAGGCCGAGGGCGCCGAGATCGCCCGCCGCGCCCCGGTCGTCGACCTGGTCGTTGGGCCGCAATCCTACCAGCACCTGCCGCAGCTCCTGCGCGACGTCGCCGGCGGCAAGCGGGCGGTCGAGACCGAGTTCGCGCTCGCCGAGAAATTCGAGCGTCTCCCGGCCGCGACCCGCGAGCGCACGCGGGCGCGCGGCGTCACCGCCTTCCTCACCATCCAGGAAGGCTGCGACAAGTTCTGCACCTTCTGCGTCGTGCCGTACACGCGAGGGGCGGAAGTCTCGCGACCGGTCGCCCGGATTGTCGAGGAAGCCCAGCGGCTGGCCGATGCCGGCGTGCGCGAGGTGACCCTGCTCGGCCAGAACGTCAATGCCTGGCACGGCGCCGGCACCGACGGCCGCGAATGGGGCCTCGGCGAGCTGCTGTTCCGCCTCGCCGAAATCCCGGGCCTCGACCGGCTGCGCTACACCACCAGCCATCCCCGCGACATGGACGACGCGCTGATCGCGGCGCATCGCGACCTGCCGGCGCTGATGCCCTATCTGCACCTGCCGGTGCAGGCGGGTTCCGACCGGATCCTCGCGGCGATGAACCGCAAGCACAAGGCGGACGACTATCTCCGCCTCGTCGACCGCATCCGCGCCACACGCTCCGACATCGCGCTTTCCTCCGATTTCATCGTCGGCTTCCCCGGCGAGACGGACGAGGATTTCGAAGCGACGATGCGCCTGGTCGAGACGGTCGGCTATGCCGCGGCCTATTCGTTCAAGTACAGCGCCCGCCCGGGAACGCCGGCGGCGGGCCGGGACGGCCATGTTGACGAGCGGGTGATGTCGGAGCGGCTGCAGCGTCTGCAGGCGCTGATTCTCGACCAGCAGACGGCGTTCAACCGGTCGCGCGTCGGCACCGAGATGGACGTGCTGTTCGAGAAGGCCGGCCGCCGCCCCGGCCAGCTGATGGGCCGCTCGCCCTATCTGCAGGCCGTGCTGGTCGACGGCGACGAGAGCCGGATCGGCACGATCGGCCGGGTTGCGATCACCGGACTTGGTTCGAATTCCCTGTTTGGCACCTTGGCCGAGCCGGTTGGCCGGACGGCCGCGATCTCGAGCACCGTGGAGGCCATTACGTGAATGCACGCTCCCATACGCCGCCCGGAGTGCCGGGTGGCCGCGCCGCTGACATGTCGCATGCTTCCGACATCACCCATGTCGTGATCGCCTTCGACGACAACCGGCTGGCGAGCGAGCTCCTTGGCCAGTTCGACCAGAACCTGGCCATCATCGAGCAGAAGCTCGGCGTCGAGGCGGTGGCGCGCGGCAATCAGGTGACCGTGCGCGGACGCCCCGAAGCCTGCGCCCAGGCGCGGCTGGCGCTCGACCTGCTCTATGTCCGCCTGCAGCAGGGCCACGAGGTCGGTCCCGCCGACGTCGAGGGCGCCATCCGCATGGCGATCGCCGACGACGAACAGCTCTCGCTGCCGAGCCTGGAGCCGAAGGGCCGGCTCGCCATGGCGCAGATCTCGACCCGCCGCCGCACCGTGATGGCCCGCAATCCGGCCCAGGACGCCTATATCCGGGCGATGGACCGGGCCGAGCTCGTCTTCGGCATGGGCCCGGCCGGCACCGGCAAGACCTATCTCGCCGTCGCTTATGCCGCCGCCCTGATCGAGCGCGGTGATGTCTCGCGCCTGATCCTGTCGCGGCCCGCCGTCGAGGCGGGCGAGCGGCTCGGCTTCCTGCCCGGCGACATGAAGGAGAAGGTCGATCCCTATCTCCGCCCGCTCTATGACGCGCTCTATGACATGATGCCGCCGGAAAAGGTCGAGCGCGGCCTGACCTCCGGCATGATCGAGGTGGCGCCGCTCGCCTTCATGCGCGGCCGCACGCTGGCGAACGCCGTCGTCATCCTGGACGAGGCGCAGAACACCACCTCGATGCAGATGAAGATGTTCCTGACCCGTCTCGGCGAGGGATCGCGGATGATCGTCACCGGCGACCCGACCCAGGTCGACCTGCCCCCGGGCCAGATCTCCGGCCTCGTCGAGGCGAGCGAATTGCTGCGCGACGTGCCCGGCATCGTCCAGATCAAGTTCACGGATGTCGACGTCGTTCGCCATCCGCTCGTCGGCCGCATCGTGCGCGCCTATGACAAGGCGCCGCCGCGTCCCGTCTCGCCGCCGCCGCGCGGCGCTCTCTCGGGAGGCCCGGCATGAGCGCAAATACCCTGCCGATCGCGATCGACCTGCTGGTCGAGGCTGGCGACTGGCCGGAGGAGGACCAGCTCGCGCGTCTGGTGGCGCAGGCGGTCGAGGCGAGCTTTGCCGTCGGCCAGCTGCCTGCGGTCAAGGGCTCCGAGCTTTCCGTCGTCTTCACCGACGACGAGCATGTGCGGCAGCTCAATGCGGATTATCGCGACAAGGACAAGGCGACCAACGTGCTGTCCTTTCCCGGCAGCCCGCCGGACTCCAAGCGCTTCGGCCCGCTGCTCGGCGACATCGTGGTTGCACGTGAAACAGTGGTCGCCGAAGCCGCCGAGCAGGGGCTGGCTTTCGAGGACCATCTGACCCATCTGGTGGTGCACGGGTTGCTTCACCTCTTCGGGCATGATCATCTGGAGGATGACGAAGCGGAACGCATGGAATCTCTGGAGACGGAGATCCTGGCCCGCCTTGGCATTGCCGACCCTTACGCCGAGCCTCCGCTGTAAGGCGGCGGCGATCGATCAGCACTGACAAACGACGGACGATGAGTGACACCGAGACGCCCGGTTCGAGCGCGGAATCGAACCCCGAGCCCCAGAGTAGTCAAACCCCCGCGCCGGAATTGCGCGAGACGGAACGCGCACCCGAAAGCTGGCTGGATCGAATCCGCCAGGCGGTGGGGCTCAAGGTAGCCGGATCCCTGCGCGACGACATCGAGGACGCCCTGGACGCGGGCGAGGCGGACAACACCTTCACCGCCGAAGAGCGCCGCATGCTGCGCAACATCCTGCATCTGCGCGAGGTCCGCGTCGACGACGTGATGATTCCGCGCGCCGACATCCTTGCCCTCGACGTCGACCAGACCGTCGGCGAGGCCGTGGCGGCCTTCCGCGATTCCGGCCATTCGCGCATGCCTGTCTACCGCGAAAGCCTCGATGACCCGATCGGCATGGTCCATATCAAGGATCTGATGGACTACATGATGTCGGCGGCCTCGATCGAGGGCGGACTGGACCTCTCCCGGATCAATCTGGGCATTCCTCTCGGCGAGACATCGGTGATCCGCGAAGTGCTGTTCGTGCCGCCCTCCATGCCGGCCGCGACGCTGCTTTCGACCATGCAGGCGAAGCGCGTGCAGATGGCGGTGGTGATCGACGAATATGGCGGCACTGACGGGCTGGTCTCGCTCGAGGACGTCGTCGAGATCGTCTTCGGCGATATCGAGGACGAGCACGACGTCGAGGCGCCGATGATCGTCCGCGATGCCGACGGCTCCTATCTCGCCGATGCCCGCGCCGACCTGGACGATGTCGAGGCGGTGCTCGGCACCCGGCTCGATCTCGGCTCCGAGCATGACGACGTCGACACGCTCGGCGGCATGGTGTTCACGCTGCTCGGCCGGATCCCGGCCATCGGCGAGCAGATCGACGTTCCCGGTGGCCTGCAGTTCGAGATCCTCGAGACCGACCCGCGCCGCGTGAAGCGCCTGCGCATCCGCCGCACGGACGCGGCGGCCGCGTGACCGCCGTGCCGCGCTCCCGCATCCCTCGTTCCCGCGCCTGAGCGCGGCCCACCAGAGATCCGGGAGACCATGGCCTTTCGCTCGAACAGTCTGGCGGCGCCGGATCGGCCCCGCCCCATGGTACTGGCGCGAGGCTGGCGGCGGGCCGGTCTCGCCATTCTCGCCGGGGCCGGCTCGGCCCTGGCGCTGCCGCCGCTCGGCTGGTTTCCCGTCCTCTGGATCACGCTCCCGTTCCTCGTGTTCCTGCTCGACCGCGCGCCGGTCACCTCTGCCGGTGGGCTATCGCGCTTCCGCTCCGGCTTCGCCGTCGGCTGGAGCTTCGGCTTCGGCTATTTCGTCGGCGGGCTCTGGTGGATCGGCGCCGCCTTCCTCGTCGACGCGGCGGCCTTCGCCTGGCTCATGCCGCTCGCCGTTCTGGTCCTGCCGGCCGGCCTCGCCCTGTTCTGGGGGCTTGGCGCCGGCGTCGCCCGCATCGCCTGGCCGCGCGGCTGGCCCCGTATCCTCGTCCTCGCCGTCTGCCTCAGCCTGGTCGAGTGGCTGCGCGGGCACGTCCTGACCGGCTTTCCATGGAACGCCTTCGGCTATGCCATGATGCCGGTGCCCGTGATGATGCAGGTCGCCTCGCTGATCGGCGTCTGGGGCGTCACCTTCTTCGCCTTTCTCGTCGCCGCGGCGCCAATCCTGTGGTTCAGCCGCGATCCCGGCGATCGAGTTGTGGATCGTTGTGCGTTTTTTGTGATCGCCGCGCTGTTCCTGGCGGACCTCGGCTTCGGTTTTGCACGCCTCGCATCGGCCGAAACGGCAATGGTACCTGGCGTCAGGCTCCGTCTGGTGCAACCTGTGATCGCACAGGACCAAAAATGGGCCTCCGGTCGCGGCGACGAAATTCTTGGTCGATATCTACGGTTGAGCGCAACCGGCATGGAAGAGGGAAAACCCGCCCCTTTCACCCATCTGATCTGGCCGGAAACCGCCTTTCCCTTCCTGCTCGACGAGCAGCCGAACGCGCTGGCGCTGATCGGTTCGTTCCTGCCGGACAACGCGACGTTGATCACCGGCGCCGCCCGCGGCCAGGCGGTTGTGGGCGAAGAAATCGAGCCGCGGGTTTTCAACAGCCTGCAAATAGTCGATTCCGACGGGATAGTTCGGAGCAGTTACGATAAGGTGCACTTAGTCCCATTCGGAGAATACCTGCCATTCGACAGAATTCTCCGGGGTCTCGGCATCAGTCAAATGATTGCTTTGCCGGGCGGTTTCGACGCCGGCGAACGACGGATGACGCTGGATCTGCCGGGGGCGCCGTCCTTCAGTCCGCTCATCTGTTACGAGATTATCTTCGCCGGCGAGGTGGTCGACGGTGCCGATCGACCCGGCTGGATCGTCAATGTCACCAATGATGGCTGGTTTGGCGATACTCCGGGCCCCTGGCAGCATCTGCATCAGGCAACCATAAGAGCGGTCGAAGAGGGCATCCCGGTAGCACGTTCTGCAAACTCAGGCGTGTCGGCAATCATCGATCCCTATGGGAACCTCTTGGCATATCTTGGAGTTGACCAAGATGGCGTTGTCGACGGTACTCTTCCAGTTGCAATAAGGCCTACAATCTATTCCAAGTATCGGGACAGTCTTTATTTCGCCTTGATCATACTCGCGATCGTTGTAGCCTCTACTGGAAGTTTCACCCGGACTAAACAACGCAATTGACACGCAGATTGCGCAGCGGCATTTTGCGCGCGGGCGGGGCTTATTAGATCGGCGGAGCTTCCGCCGATAGTGCGTGCAGGCACGCGGACTAGTCAGGGTAGAAGCTCTTTCTGTAATTTCCGGCCGGTGCGGCATGGGTCTAGGAGAAGAAGCCCTTGATGGCTAACAAGAAGCAGCCCAATCCCGTCGATATGCATGTGGGTGGGCGCGTCCGGCTCCGCCGAATGATGCAGGGCATGAGTCAGGAAAAGCTGGGCGAGAGCCTCGGCATCACGTTCCAGCAGATTCAGAAGTATGAGAAGGGCACCAACCGCATCGGCGCCAGCCGTTTGCAGCACATCGCGCAGGTGCTCGAAGTGCCGGTTTCGTTCTTTTTCGAGGATGCGCCGGGCGCATCTGCAGAAAGCGGTTTCGCCGAAGCGCGCCCTGCCGCCTTCGTCACCGACTTTTTGACCAGCACCGAAGGCCTGCAGCTGAACAAGGCCTTCGTCCGCATCAAGGACACCAAGGTGCGTCGTCGTATCGTCGAACTCGTGCGGGCCGTGGCCGGCGAAGAAACCGACGATTGATTGCTTCGCCGGCTGAGGCCGGGCGGGCAGGCGGCAATTGAGTTTCAGCTTGCGTCGGACAGGGTTGGGTCGGAAGTTTCTTCTCCGTCGTCGCGGTTCCGCGCGAACGGGCCCTTTGCGGCTTGACCCACTGGCGGTACTGGCTAAAAAAGCCATGGTATCGCCGGAGCACCTGCTCCGGCCATTTTCTGCACGGGGTCCGTTGCGGTGTCGAGAACGTCATATCTGTTCACGAGTGAGTCAGTTTCCGAAGGGCATCCTGATAAGGTCTGTGACCGTATCTCCGACGAAATCGTCGATGCCTTCTTCCGCATCGGTCCGGAGCAGGGCTGGGATCCGAGCCACCTTCGCGTCGCCGCCGAGACGCTCGCCACCACCAATCGCGTGGTGATCGCCGGCGAAACGCGCGGCCCGGCCGCGATCACCCGCGATCTCGTTTCCCACATCGCCCGGCTGGCGATCAAGGATATCGGCTACGAGCAGGGCGGCTTCCATTGGGAGACGGCCGACATCGACGTGCATCTGCACGCCCAGTCGGTCGACATCGCCCAGGGCGTCGATTCCGCGGGAAACAAGGATGAAGGCGCCGGCGACCAGGGCATCATGTTCGGTTATGCCTGCTCGGAAACGCCCGAGCTGATGCCGGCGCCGATTTTCTATGCCCACCGCATCCTGAAGCGCCTCTCCGAGGCGCGTCGCTCCGGCGAGACGCATGCGCTCGGTCCGGATGCCAAGAGCCAGGTTACCGTCCGCTACGAGAATGGCCAGCCGGTCGAAGTCACGCAGATCGTGCTGTCGACCCAGCATCTCGACGAGAACCTGAGCTCGCACGACGTCCGTTCGATCGTCGAGCCCTATATCCGCGAGGCGCTTCCCGAGGGCTGGATCGGCGCCAACACCATCTGGCATGTCAATCCGACCGGCAAGTTCGTCATCGGCGGGCCCGATGGCGACGCCGGCCTGACCGGCCGCAAGATCATCGTCGACACCTACGGCGGCGCCGCGCCGCATGGCGGCGGTGCCTTCTCCGGCAAGGACCCGACCAAGGTCGACCGCTCGGCCGCCTATGCCGCCCGCTATCTTGCCAAGAACGTCGTCGCCTCCGGCGCCGCCGCTCGCTGCACGATCCAGCTCTCCTACGCCATCGGCGTGTCGCAGCCGCTGTCGATCTATGTCGACCTGCACGGCACCGGCAAGGTGGAGGAATCCCGCGTCGAGCAGGTCCTCGCCCAGGTCATGGACCTGTCGCCGCGCGGTATCCGCGAGCACCTGCAGCTGAACCGGCCGATCTACGCCCGGACCTCGGCCTATGGTCATTTCGGCCGTGCGCCGGAAGCGGATGGTGGCTTCTCCTGGGAGCGGACCGACCTCGTGGAAGCGATCCGTAAATCGCTGTGACCACTCCTGACCACGCGCTACGGCGCGATTCCTTCTATGGCCGGCGCAAGGGACACAATCTCCGCGCCGGTCAGGCCGAAACGCTCGCCGACGTCCTGGCGCGGCTGAGCATCGACGTTTCCGCACCGGCGCCCGCCGCTCTTCCGTCCCTGTTCAAGGCGCCGGTTGGCGAGGTCGTGCTCGAGATCGGCTTCGGCGGCGGCGAGCATCTCGTGCATCGCGCGACCACCGAGCCGGCCGTCGGCCGCATCGGCGTCGAGCCTTTCGTCAACGGCATGGCCAAGGCGGCCTCGGCGATCGATGCGGGCGGGCTCGCGAATGTCCGCCTGTTCGATCGCGACGCGGCCGAGCTGCTCGACTGGCTGCCGCCGGCGAGCCTCGCGGCGATCGATCTGCTCTATCCCGATCCCTGGCCGAAGTTCCGTCACTGGAAGCGCCGCTTCGTCTCCGAAAAGAACCTGACGCGTTTCGCCCGCGTGCTGCGCCCGGGCGGCCTGTTCCGCTTCGCCTCCGACATCGAATCCTATGTCGAGTGGACGCTTCTGCATGTGCGCGATCACGCCGAATTCACCTGGACGGCGCGCGACGCCGACGACTGGCGCAAGCCCTGGGCCGGCTGGCCGGGAACGCGCTACGAGCAGAAGGCTTTTCGCGAGGGTCGGCAGGGAAGCTACCTGACCTTCCAGCGCCGCTAGGGCGCCCTGTTCGCCCCGCGGCGCGGCCGATCCGGCCTCGCCGCTCGCCGATAGAGCCACTTTTGCTTGCATTCGCGCGATCCTGGGCCTATACGCCTTTCATTCATCTCAAACGATCGGTCGTAAGAGAGAGTGGACCTCCGGGCCCGCTCCGGCCGGACGCACTCTACGAGATCCTTGAACGGAGCATGCATTTGGCGGATATCGCCCCGGAAAACGAAGCACGCATCGTCACCGAGACGGGGCTCGACGCCCGCGTCGCGGCGATCGTCGAACCCATCATCGAGGGGCTCGGCTACCGGCTGGTGCGCGTCAAGCTTTCCACCCGCAACGGTCAGACGCTGCAGGTTATGGTCGAGCGTCCCGACGGCACGATGACGGTCGAGGATTGCGGCGAAGTCAGCCGCAACATTTCGCCCGCCCTCGACGTCGAGGACCCGATCTCCGGCGCCTATCACCTCGAGGTGTCGTCGCCCGGCATCGATCGCCCGCTCGTACGCCGCGCCGATTTCGTGCGCTGGGCCGGGCATGAGGCGAAGATCGAGCTGAGCGCGCCGATCGAGGGCCGCAAGCGCTTTCGCGGCATCCTGATCGGCCTCGACGGCGACGCCACCGGCGTCAAGCTCGAGGATGCGCCGCAGGGCGCGCCCGACCGGGTCTGGCTGCCGCTCGACGCCATTTCCGATGCCAGGCTCGTCATGACCGACGCCCTGATCGCCGAGACGCTGCGCGACGCCAAGCGCCAGCAACCCGACGACGACATCGACGACAACGACTTAAGAGACGAGACCAGCGACGCTTGATCGCGACGCCGTCATCAGGTTCAGGTTAACGGAGACAGGACGATGGCAGTCAGCGCCAACCGCCTCGAACTTCTGCAGATTGCCGACGCGGTTGCCCGCGAGAAGGTGATCGATCGGCAGATCGTGATCGCCGCCATGGAAGATGCGATCCAGAAGGCGGCCCGTTCGCGTTACGGTTCGGAGACCGACGTGCGCGCCGAGATCAACCCGAAGACGGGCGAGATCCGGCTGCAGCGCCTCTTGCAGGTCGTCGACAATGTCGAGAACCCGGCGATCGAGATCTCGCTCGATCTCGCGACCGACCAGAATCCTGCGGCCCGGGTCGGCGACTATATCGCCGAAGCGCTGCCGCCGATGGATTTCGGCCGCATCGCCGCCCAGTCGGCCAAGCAGGTCATCGTGCAGAAGGTGCGCGAGGCCGAACGTGACCGCCAGTTCGACGAGTTCAAGGATCGCATCGGTGAGATCATCAACGGCTCGGTCAAGCGCGTCGAATACGGCAACGTGATCGTCGATCTCGGCCGTGGTGAAGGCATCGTCCGCCGCGACGAGATGATCCCGCGCGAAGCCTTCCGCTATGGTGACCGCATCCGCGCCTATGTCTATGACGTGCGCCGCGAGCAGCGCGGCCCGCAGATCTTCCTGTCGCGCACCCATCCGCAGTTCATGGCGAAGCTGTTCGCTCAGGAAGTGCCCGAGATCTATGACGGCATCATCGAGGTGAAGTCGGTCGCCCGCGATCCGGGTTCGCGCGCCAAGATGGCCGTGATCTCGCGCGATGGCTCGATCGATCCGGTCGGCGCCTGCGTCGGCATGCGCGGCAGCCGCGTCCAGGCCGTCGTCAACGAGCTGCAGGGCGAGAAGATCGACATCATTCCGTGGTCGCCCGACGCTGCCACCTTCATCGTCAACGCGCTGCAGCCGGCGGAAGTCGCCAAGGTCGTGCTCGACGAAGACGCGTCGCGTATTGAAGTCGTGGTCCCGGATGACCAACTATCCCTTGCCATCGGCCGTCGCGGCCAGAATGTGCGCCTTGCTTCGCAGCTGACCGGCTGGGATATCGACATCCTGACCGAGCAGGAAGAATCCGAGCGTCGTCAGAAGGAATTCCAGGAGCGTTCGGCGCTGTTCAATACGGCGCTCGATGCCGACGAAGTCGTCGGCCAGCTGCTCGCTTCCGAAGGCTTTGCTTCGCTCGAGGAAATCGCTTTCGTCGAGCCGGATGAACTGGCATCGATCGAAGGCTTCGACGAAGAGACTGCCGCCGAGCTGCAGCAGCGCGCGCGTGACTATCTCGACCGGCTCGAATCCGAGCACGACGAGGAGCGCAAGTCGCTGGGCGTGCTCGACGAGCTCAAGGAAATCCCGGGCCTCACGAGCTCCATGCTCGTCGCGCTCGGCAAGGACGGCGTCAAGACGATCGAGGATTTTGCTGGCTACGTGCCCGACGATCTCGTCGGCTGGGCCGAGCGGAACGAAGGCGAGACGACCCGCCATGGCGGCGTGCTCGACGGCTTCAGCCTCTCGCGCAGCGACGCCGAGAACATGATCATGACCGCCCGCGTCAGGGCCGGCTGGATCACCGAGGACGAGGCCGCCGCCGAGCAGGAAGCCAATGCCGCCGGCGAAGAGGCCGAGGCCTGAGGCGTTCGGACCGCGGAGAGAAGTTTTGCCGCGCAAGAGCGAACCGACGACCCGAAGCTGCATCGTCACGCGAGAGGCGATGCCAACCGAGAAACTGATCCGGTTCGTCCTCGACCCGGAAGGCAGGGTGGTTCCGGATCTCCGGCATCGCCTGCCGGGCCGGGGCGTCTGGATCACCGCCCGCGCGGATCTCGTGGCGCAGGCGGAAAAGAAGCGGCTCTTCGCGCGCGGCTTCAAGCAGGAAGTCGTCGTCGAGCCCGGCCTGGCCGGGCGCGTCGAGAGCCTGCTGGAGGATGCGGCCCTTCAGGCCCTGTCCTTCGCGCGAAAGGCCGGTGAGATCGTCACCGGTTTCGCCAAGGTCGAGACGGCGATCGCCCGCGAGGGCCTTGCCGGGATCGTCCAGGCGAAGGAAGCGGCCGAGGATGGCCGTGCGAAGATCGAGGCGGCCCTGAAACGCCGTTTTGGACGAACCGATGCCGTTCCGGTGCTCCGTATGTTCCGATCGGAGCAATTGGATTTGGCATTGGGCCGGTCAAATGTGATACATGCTGCTCTGCTCGTGGGCCGGGCGAGCGAAAATGTGATAGAGCGTGTCGCCGCGCTCGCCTGTTTTCTGGGAGAAGACGGGCTCGTTGCTATTGGCGATGACGTTGGCGCGATCGACGCGCCGCAAGTGCGTGAACCGAACGTGTCGGCAATGGCCGAAGACCCCGCAGGACAGAAGACCGAATGAACGATACGAACAACAGCGGCGACAAGGATCTTGGCGGCGCGAAGAAGACCCTGAGCCTCAAGGGCCGCGATCCGGAGCGCGGTACCGTGCGCCAGAGTTTTTCGCATGGCCGGACCAATACCGTCGTCGTCGAGAAGAAGAAGCGGGTTCTGATGCATGGCAAGGCTGAGCCGACCGCGGCCCAGCCCGTCGCGCCGCGTCCGTCGCCGGCTCCTTCGCCGACCTCTTCCGTGAAGCCCATCCAGTCTTCGGCGCCGTCGCGCCAGGGACCGGCCGCTCCGGCCCAGTCGTCGCGTCCGCAGGGCGGACGCCCCGGCATGGTGCTGCGCCAGCTCTCGGCTGATGAACTCGACGCTCGCGCCAAGGCGCTCGCCGATGCCCGTGTCCGCGATGCCGAAGAGCGCCGTCAGGCCGAGCTCGATGCGATCCGCCGCGCCGAGGAAGAGGTTCGCCTCGCCAAGGAGCGCGAGGAAGCCGCCAAGCGCCAGGCTGAGGAAGACGCCCGCCGCGCCGCCGAGGCAGCCCTTCGCGAGAAGACCGAGGAGGCCGCCCGCCGTCGCCAGAGCGAGACCTCTGCGGCCGCGCCGGCGGCTCGCCAGACCACGGCCGCCCAGCCGGCGGCCCGTGCGGCCGCGCCGACGCAGCGCGACCCCAACGCGACCGAAAAGCCGGCGCAGCGCACCGCGGCCCCGGGCGCCCGCCCGACCAGCCGCGCGCTCGACGACGACGATCGTTCGGGCGGTCTGCGCCCGTCGACCTCGAAGCGTCCGAAGGCTGTCGATCCGAAGCCGGTCAAGAAGGATGACGGCGCGTCGCGCGGTCGCCTGACGCTCTCGAACGCGCTGAATGATTCCGAGCGCGAGCGTTCGCTCGCCTCGGTCCGTCGTCGCCGCGAACGCGAGCGCAACCGCAACATCTCGCAGGGTCCGCGCGAGAAGGTGTCGCGCGAGGTCGTGCTGCCGGAGACCATCTCGATCGGCGATCTCGCCAATCGTATGGCCGAGCGCGCCGTCGACGTGATCAAGTTCCTGATGAAGCAGGGCCAGCTGCTCAAGGCTACCGACGTCATTGACGCCGACATGGCCCAGCTGATCGCCGAGGAAATGGGCCACACGGTTCGCCGCGTCGCCGAGTCCGACGTCGAGGAAGGCCTGTTCGACACCCGCGAGTCGGAAGGCGAGCTGGTCACCCGGCCGCCCGTCGTCACCATCATGGGCCATGTCGACCACGGCAAGACCTCGCTGCTCGACGCCATCCGCAAGACCAGCGTCGTGTCGGGTGAGGCCGGTGGCATCACCCAGCACATCGGCGCCTACCAGGTCGAGCAGAACGGCCAGAAGATCACCTTCATCGACACGCCGGGCCACGCCGCCTTCACGGCGATGCGTTCGCGCGGCGCCAAGTCGACGGATATCGTCATCCTGGTCGTCGCCGCCGATGACGGCGTGATGCCGCAGACCATCGAGGCGATCAATCACGCCCGTGCGGCTGGCGTTCCGGTGATCGTGGCGATCAACAAGATCGACAAGCCCTCGGCCGACCCGACCCGGGTGCGTACCGAGCTGCTGCAACACGAAGTCTTCGTGGAATCGATGGGCGGCGAGACGCTGGACGTCGAGGTTTCGGCCAAGACCGGCCAGAATCTCGACCGGCTGCTCGAGACCATCCTGCTGCAGGCGGAAGTGCTCGACCTCAAGGCCGACCCGAACCGCACCGCCGACGGCGTCGTCATCGAGGCGAAGCTCGACAAGGGCCGCGGCCCGGTCGCGACCGTCCTCGTCCAGCGCGGCACGCTGCGCCCGGGCGACATCGTCGTCGCCGGCTCGGAATGGGGCCGCGTCCGCGCGCTCTTGAACGATCGTGGCATCGCAATGACCGACGCCGCGCCGTCGATGCCGGTCGAGGTCCTGGGCTTCCAGGGCGCGCCGGCCGCCGGCGACCGCTTCGCCGTGGTCGAGAACGAGGCCCGTGCCCGCGAGATCGCGGACTACCGCGCCCGCCAGAAGCGCGAGAAGGCTGTTGCCCGCCAGACGACGGCGCGCGGCTCGCTCGCCGAGATGATGAACCAGCGTCAGAGCGCCGGTCTCAAGGAATTCCCGCTCGTCATCAAGGGTGACGTGCAGGGCTCCGTCGAGGCGATCGCCGGTGCGCTGGAAGCGCTCGGCACCGACGAGGTGCAGGCTCGCATCATCCTGTCCGGTGTCGGTGGCGTCACCGAGTCCGACGTCACGCTGGCCGCGACCTCGAACGCCGCGATCATCGGCTTCAACGTTCGCGCCAACAAGCAGGCGCGCGACGTGGCCGACCGCGAAGGCATCGAGATCCGCTACTACAACATCATCTACGACCTCGTGGATGACGTGAAGGCAGCGATGTCCGGCCTGCTGACGCCCGAGCGGCGCGAGACGATGCTCGGCAATGCCGAGATCCTCGAGGTGTTCCACATCTCCAAGGTCGGCAAGGTCGCGGGCTGCCGCGTCACCGACGGCACGGTCGAGCGCGGCGCCAATGTCCGCCTCATCCGCGACAACGTCGTGGTGCACGAGGGCAAGCTGTCGACGCTCAAGCGCTTCAAGGACGAAGTCAAGGAAGTGCCGGCGGGCCAGGAATGCGGCATGGCCTTCGAGAAGTACGAAGACATGCGCGCAGGCGACATCATCGAGTGCTACCGCGTCGAGGAGATCAAGCGCTCGCTCTGATCGCGAACGCTTCGATCCCGAAATCGTGGTGACGAACGCGGCCGTCTCGGTCGCGTTCGTCCCGTTTAAAATTGGTTCGGCCCGGCGGATGTCGCGGCCCGAGGCGGATCCGTCGCACAAGCGGCCCGCACGCGCCGCCTGAAGGCGCGATGGAGTATTTCCGAAATGGCCAGAACGGCTGCCAATGGGAAGAAGATCGGCGTCGCCGGCCAGCGTCAGCTGCGCGTCGGCGAGCTGGTCCGCCATGCCCTGTCCGAGGTTCTGTCGCGCGGCAATCTGAACGAGCCCGTGCTCGACGGCGTTATCGTCACGGTGCCCGAGGTCCGCGTCTCGAACGATCTCAAGATGGCGACCTGCTATGTCATGCCGCTCGGCGGCGACAATGGCGACGCCGTGGTGGCGGCGCTCGAGCAGCATCGCAAATATCTGCGCGGCGAGGTTTCGCGCCGGATCGAGCTCAAGTTCGCCGTCGACCTGAAATTCGTGCTCGACAAGTCCTTTGCCGAAGCCGCCAAGATCGATGCGCTGCTCCGGAACGACCCCGTCGTCCGCCAGGATATCGAGGCGGGTCGCGGCCACGACGAGACCGACGAAGAGTAGATCATGGGCCAACGCCAGAAGAAGGGGCGGCCGGTTTCCGGCTGGGTCAGCCTCGACAAGCCGCTGGGCATGACCTCCACCCAGGCCGTTTCGGTGGTGAAGCGCCTGTTCGGCGCGCAGAAGGCCGGCCATGCCGGCACGCTCGATCCGCTCGCCACCGGTTGCCTGCCGATCGCGCTCGGCGAGGCGACCAAGACCGTGCCGTTCATCATGGACGGCCGCAAGATCTACGGCTTTACCGTCCGCTGGGGCGAGGAGACGCGCACCGACGACGCCGAAGGCCAGCCGGTCGCCACTTCCGACGTGCGCCCGACGCGGGCGGCGATCGAGGCGATCCTGGATCAGTTCACCGGCGAGATCATGCAGGTTCCGCCGGCCTTTTCCGCCATCAAGGTCGAGGGCGAGCGCGCCTATGACCTGGCGCGCGACGGCGAGGACGTCGTGCTGGAGGCGCGACCGATCCAGATCCATCGCCTCGACCTGGTCGACATGCCGGACGAGAACACCGCCGTCTTCGCCGCCGAATGCGGCAAGGGCACCTATGTGCGGGCGATCGCCCGCGACATGGCGCGGGCGCTTGGCACGCGCGGCCACGTCGTCGGCCTCCGCCGGCTGCTGGTCGGGCCGTTCGACGAGGCGTCGATGATCAAGCTCGACGATCTGCGCGCCGCGCAGGAGGAGGGCGGGGCCGAGGGCTGCGACGCGCATCTCGCGCCCGTCGAGCTCGCGCTCGGCGACCTCGCCGAGGTGCGCATCTCCGAGACCGACGGCGCCCGGCTGCGCAACGGCCAGAGCGTGCTGCTGCGCGGCCGCGACGCGCCTGAAAATGGCGCGACGGTGTTCGCCACCGTCGCCGGCACCCTGGTCGCGATCGGCGAAGTCGAGCGCGGCGAGCTGCATCCATCACGCGTCTTCGTCGGCGCGTGAACGGACGTCAGGGAAGTTTCCTCTGGCTATTGCAGGCAAATTCGGCCATATAGGCCGCGCTCCCGGACGGTTTTGCCGTCCGGGCCAAGCCGCTTGGAACGGCGACCGTGCTGGACGACATCCCGGCACTGGCCGTCGAAACAGCGGCGACCGCGACGGCCTCGGCCGTCCGGGGACGTCGAGACCGTCGTCCTGCATGTCCCGAACGGCGCGAGCCGGCGTGGGGCCTGCTGCGGAAGTCGGTCGGATTTTGATTTTCCGGCGAGGAAGCCGGGACTAGAGCCCAGGAAAGGGATACCCGATGTCGATCACAGCTGCTCGCAAGGCGGAACTGATCAAGGAATTCGCGACCGTCGAGAACGACACCGGCTCGCCGGAAGTGCAGGTTGCCGTGCTCTCGGAGCGCATCGCCAACCTCACCGAACACTTCAAGGGTCACAGCAAGGACAATCATTCGCGCCGCGGCCTGCTCAAGATGGTCAGCCAGCGTCGTAGCCAGCTGGACTACCTGAAGAAGACGGACGAGCAGCGTTACAAGACGCTCATCGAGCGCCTCGGCCTGCGTCGCTGAGACAGGCGGGCCCTCGGGGCCTGCCTCCACAGACGCCTGTACGGCGCGGCGGCATGGGGCTGCCGCGCGATTTGCCCGCGGATCAGCGGTCGAGCCATGGCAGGATCGCCGGATGCTTTTTCCTCGTAGGGTCGAAAGCCTCTAGCCGTCTTGCTCATGGCTCCTTGGGCGCATCCGCGCAGGAAAGGAATTGCCATGTTCGATGTCCAACGCGTCGAAATTGAATGGGGCGGCCGCCCGCTCGTCCTCGAGACGGGCAAGATAGCCCGCCAGGCTGACGGCGCCGTTCTCGCCACCTATGGCGAAACGACCGTGCTGGCGACCGTCGTCGCCGCCAAGGCGCCGAAGCCGGGTGTCGACTTCTTCCCGCTGACGGTCAACTACCAGGAGAAGACCTTCGCAGCCGGCAAGATCCCCGGCGGCTTCTTCAAGCGCGAAGGCCGGCCCTCCGAGAAGGAGACGCTGACCTCCCGCCTGATCGACCGTCCGATCCGCCCGCTGTTCCCGGAAGGGTTCCGCTGCGAGACCCAGGTCGTCACGACCGTTCTCTCGCATGACCTCGAGAACGATCCCGACATCGTCGCCCTCGTCGCCGCCTCGGCTGCGCTGACGATCTCCGGCGTGCCCTTCATGGGCCCGGTCGGTGGCGCGCGCGTCGGCCTGATCGACGGCGAGTTCGTGCTGAACCCGCTGCTCGAGCAGAATGAGAGCTCGAAGCTCGACCTCGTCGTCGCCGGCACCCAGGACGCCGTGCTGATGGTCGAGTCGGAAGCGCAGGAGCTTTCGGAAGAGACCATGCTCGGCGCCGTGATGTTCGGTCATCGCGGCTTCCAGCCGGTGATCGACGCGATCATCCAGCTCGCCGAGAAGTCCGCCAAGGAGCCGCGCGAGTTCGCGCCGGCCGACCTTTCGGCGATCGAGACGGAGATGCTCGGCATCGCCGAGGCCGAGCTGCGCGAGGCCTACAAGAACACCGTCAAGCAGGAGCGCTATGCCGCCGTCGACGCCGTCAAGGCGAAGGTGCTGGCACACTTCTTCCCGGAAGGCGAAGAGCCCCGCTTCGACAAGGAAAAGATCGGCGCCGTCTTCAAGGAGCTCCAGGCGAAGATCGTTCGCTGGAACATCCTCGACACCGGCAGCCGCATCGACGGCCGCGACCTGAAGACGGTCCGCCCGATCGTGTCGGAAGTCGGCGTCCTGCCGCGTACGCACGGCTCGGCGGTCTTCACCCGCGGCGAGACGCAGGCCCTGGTGGTCGCGACCCTCGGCACCGGCGATGACGAGCAGTTCATCGACGCGCTGGAAGGCACCTACAAGGAAACCTTCCTGCTGCACTACAACTTCCCGCCCTACTCGGTCGGCGAGACCGGCCGCATGGGTTCGCCCGGCCGTCGCGAGATCGGTCACGGCAAGCTCGCCTGGCGCGCTGTCCGTCCGGTTCTCCCGAACCACCACGAGTTCCCCTACACGCTGCGCGTCGTCTCCGAGATCACCGAGTCGAACGGCTCGTCCTCGATGGCGACCGTCTGCGGCAGCTCGCTGTCGCTGATGGATGCCGGCGTGCCGCTGAAGCGTCCGGTGGCGGGCATCGCCATGGGCCTGATCCTCGAAGGCGATCGCTACGCGGTCCTCTCCGACATCCTGGGCGACGAGGATCACCTCGGCGACATGGACTTCAAGGTCGCCGGCACCTCCGAGGGCGTCACCTCGCTCCAGATGGACATCAAGATCGCCGGTATCACCGAAGAGATCATGAAGGTCGCTCTGGACCAGGCCAAGGGCGGCCGCGAGCACATCCTCGGCGAGATGGCGAAGGCGCTGACCACCGCGCGTCCGTCGCTCGGCGAGCATGCTCCGCGCATCGAAGTCATCCAGATCCCCACCGACAAGATCCGTGAAGTGATCGGTTCGGGCGGCAAGGTCATCCGCGAGATCGTGGAAAAGACCGGCGCCAAGATCGACATCTCCGATGACGGCACCGTCAAGGTCGCCTCCTCGGACGGCAAGGCTATCACCGCCGCGCTGAACTGGATCAAGGGCATCGCCGCCGAGCCGGAAGTCGGCGCCATCTACCAGGGCACCGTCGTCAAGGCCGTCGATTTCGGCGCCTTCGTCAACTTCTTCGGCGCCAAGGATGGCCTCGTCCACATCTCGCAGCTTTCGAGCCAGCGCGTGGCGAAGACCCAGGACGTCGTCAAGGAAGGCGACAAGGTCTGGGTCAAGCTGCTCGGCTTCGACGAGCGCGGCAAGGTCCGCCTGTCGATGAAGGTCGTCGACCAGGCGACCGGCGAAGAGATCAAGGAAAAGACGGAAGCCGCCGGCGAGTAATCGCCCGCTTTTGTCGACAAAATGAGAAGGCCCGGCGAGCGATCGCCGGGCCTTTTTGCATTGGGGGGCCTCAGAAGCGGAGGTGCCGGATGTGGCCGGCGATGCGGCGGGCCTGCTCGCGGGCGATCTTCGGCAGCAGGGTGCCGAGCGACGCGTCGGATCGCATCGAATAACGGGACAGCGCCGCATGCCAATAGTCGTGGTTGCCCTGCCAGGGCTCGGCCGGATCGGAAGGCGGGTGCCCGTCATCGTCGATCAGCGCCAGCGCGAAGGGCCGGCCATGCCGGAGCGCGGCGATGGCGTCGTGCAGCACGCGTTCCTCGCCGGGCGCCAGCGCGCCATAGCGGATGAACAGGGTCGGCAGCCGGTCCGTGACGGCGCTTCGCGTCTTGTTGCAGAGATGGTCGTGGCGGGAGCGCGCGGCCGCATAGTGGACGGCGAGGTCGGGACTGTCGGGAAAGTCGTGCCGATGCAGCGTTCCATAACGCTTGTTGACGACGCGGCCGTCGAGCATGCCCAGGTCTTCCAGCTCGAACATGCCGCGAAAATCGCGGCGGAGATATTCGAGCAGGGCCGGGTAGGGCGTGGCCTGCCAATCGAACACCGTACGCGTCAGGCAATCCGTCGTCGCCCGCAAGCTCGTGCGCCGATACTCGGTCCACTTCCGCTCGATATTGTGCTTCGCCCGGCAGTTCTCGCCGAGGCCGACGACGCGATGAAAGGTTGGCTGGCGCATTTGGCTTGCTCCCGTTCGTCGCAGGCTAGAACGATTTGCAGCTGCGTGGCCATACGGAAGGCTCGGCTCCGCTGGGCCAGCCCGCCTTAGCGCGTCCGGTAGAAGGCGATTGCCTCGGCTTCGGTCAGGCGCACCCAGTCCGATTTCGCTTCGGAATAGGCATGCGAATCGTAGGGATGCTGCTCCCGGCTCCGGAGCTTGACCGTTTCATATTCGCGCGCCTTGGCGGGATGCGAACGCAGATAGTCGCGGAATGCCAGGTGGCGCACGATATGCGGCGAGCCGGTTTCGAAGACATGCAGCTGGATGCAGCGCTGGCCGGTCGCGCCGTCGGTTAGCGTCGCATAGCGGCGGCCGGGCATGCCGTATTCGCCCCACCACTCATAGCCGAGATGCGCGAGGATTGCCTGGCAGGCGTCGAACGCAGCCAGCGCGCGGACTTCGGGGATCATGTCGAGGATCGGCTTGGCGAGAAGGCCCGCGATCGCGGTCGAGCCGATGTGGTGGACGGCGATCAGTTGCGGCCCGAGCGCCTCGGCGAGGCGCTGCGCCTCCCGCGCAGCGGCATCGGACCAGGCGGGCGTATGGGGCTGGAGATCGACCGGGATCGGCGGAGGCATGAGAAACTCCCAGGCTGCGCGAGACAGCCCGGGAGGGTAGTGAATGCGGCGCCCCGCGAAAAGGGCGCGGCGACCGGGGCCGGTCAGGCGACCATCGTGCCCGGAGCGGCGGCCGTCACCGAGGCGTCGACATGGTTCTCGAACTTCTCGAAGTTCTTCAGGAACATGCCGACCAGCTTCGCCGCCTGCGCGTCGTAGCCGGCCTTGTCCTGCCAGGTCTTGCGCGGATGCAGGATGTGCGGCTCGACGCCGGCGACGTCGGTCGGCACCTGGAAGCCGAAGGTGCGGTCGGTATAGAAGCGGCCGCCGTCCAGCGAGCCGTTCAGCGCCGCGGTGAGCAGTGTGCGGGTCGCCTTGATCGGCATGCGGCGGCCGGTGCCGTAGGCGCCGCCGGTCCAGCCGGTGTTGACCAGCCAGCACGACACGCCGTGCTCGGCGATCAGGCTCCTGAGCAGGTTGCCGTACTCGGCCGGATGGCGCGGCATGAACGGCGCGCCGAAGCAGGTCGAGAATGTCGCCTGCGGCTCGGTCACGCCCTTCTCCGTGCCGGCGACCTTGGCGGTGTAGCCGGAGAGGAAGTGGTACATCGCCTGCTCGGGCGTCAGCTTGGCGATCGGCGGCATCACGCCGAAGGCGTCGGCGGTCAGCATGACGATCGTCTTCGGGTGGCCGGCCCGGCCGCTCTCGCTCGCATTCGGGATGAAGTGCAGCGGGTAGGCGGCGCGGGTGTTCTCGGTCTTCGAGGCGTCGTTGAAGTCGATCTCGCGGGTCGCAGGATCGATGGCGACATTCTCCAGCACCGTGCCGAAGCGCTTGGTGGTGGCGAAGATCTCCGGCTCGGCCTCGGCCGAGAGCTTGATCGTCTTGGCGTAGCAGCCGCCCTCGAAGTTGAAGATGCCGTCCGGGCCCCAGCCATGCTCGTCATCGCCGATCAGCGTGCGGGCGGGGTCGGCGGAGAGTGTCGTCTTGCCGGTGCCGGAGAGACCGAAGAACACAGCGGCATCACCGTCCGGGCCGACATTGGCCGAGCAGTGCATCGGCATGACGCCTTTCGGCGGCAGGGTGAAGTTCAGGTAGGTGAAGACGGCCTTCTTCATCTCGCCGGCATAGGAGGTGCCCCCGATCAGCACGATGCCGCGGGCGAAATCGCAGGCGATGACGGTCTCTGTCCGGCAGCCATGCCGTTCCGGATTGGCCTTGAAGCTCGGCAGGTCGAGGATGGTGAGCTTCGGCACGAAGCTCTTCAGCGCGGCCGCGTCCGGACGGATCAGCAGGTTGCGGATGAAGAGCGAGTGCCATGCCTTCTCGGTGAAGACGCGAACCGCGACCGCTTCGGCCGGGTCGGCGCCGCCCTGCAGGTCCTGCGCGAACAGCTCGCGGCCGGAGGCGTGCGCCAGCATGTCGGCGTAAAGCGTCTCGAAATGCGCCGGGGACATCGGTTTGTTGTTGTCCCACCAGACCGCATTCTCGGTCAGCGTGTCGCGGACGACGAACTTGTCCTGCGGCGAGCGGCCGGTATGCACGCCGGTCTCGACGGTCAGCGCGCCGTCGATCGACACCACGGCTTCGCCGCGGCGCAGCGATTCCTCATAGAGAGCCGGCGCCCCATAGTTCCAATAGAGACCGGCCAGCCACTTCAGGCCGAACTGCTCGGCGCCATGGGCAGGATTGCGAATGCCGTTCTCGGTCACAGGGTCGTCTCCGCTCTGAGAGGCACGCGCACCTTCGCGAGGCCTCGCTCCGGGAATGGTGCGCCGCATCAGCGGACGGCACCGGCTCTGCCGGCGACAACGCTGCCGGCAGGCCAGAACCTAGAGGATCGGATTTCGCAACTGCAACAAAAACTGCATGGGTCCAGTTATCGTGATCGCATTAAAACGATTTAATCGACTGGTCCCAAAGCAACCGATGGCCGGAAACCAATTATTTGACATCCGAACAAACAGAATATTCTATTTGTTCGTAAAATGACACTATTGTTCCAGCGATCTCGCCTGTTTTGCGAAGGACTTCAGATAGCCGCCGGCCTCGCCGACCGTGGTGGCGCGGGTAGGAAAAGGCAGCCGCGCGCGCAAGGTGCTCGTAGCAATGTCGATGCCTTCCGGGTCGCAGCCGGTGATGCGCCAGGCGCCGCCCGGCTGATTGAGCAGCTTGATGGCGTAGAGCGCAATGGCGTCGGCATGATCATCGTTCATGTGCTCGACGACCATCTTCTCGCCGTCGAGTAGATCCTTGCTGTCCGAGTAATCGGGAAGAAGATCCTTGCCCGCGATCTGCGCGATGTTGCCGAAGCCGGCGACGAGGTGCGAGTTGGTGACGTTCATCACGTAGTGGTGGAAGCCGGGCAGGGCGGAGGCGCGGGCCGCCTTGCCCTGACGCAGGCCGTAGCGCCAGGCGGCATGCTCGTCGTCGACGCGCTCGATCGTGCCGACCAGGGTGATGCGGGCCCCGGCGAGCGGATTGCCGGTTTCGCCGCCCGGCGCCACGAGCAGGAGCGAGGCGCGCGGATCGCGCTTCAGGTTCTGCGTGTGTACGGCGAGGTCGGAAAGGCTCAGGACCGGCCGCAGGTCGACCGTCGTCGCCATGGTGACCAGGGTGGCGAAGGGATTGCCGGCCTCGTCCAGCGTCGCCAGGCTGCCGGCGATCGTGCTGCGGATCACGGCGCGGCCGGTTTCGACCGGATCGAACGGAAAATTCTCGGACATATTGCTTTCCTTGGGACTAGCTACTTCGAAAGCTGATTAACACCTTCAACTTTCTATGTCTCTCATTCGATGGCGGTTTTCCGGGCGATTGGCGCCGAGGGTTTAAATCCGGTAGGCTGCACGCCATATTTTCCGCGTATTCCTGCGACGTTTAGGCGGGGGCCGGCGTGACGTGACATCCGCTTGCCTTCAGGCCGGTCAAACGCCCATCCGGGGCAGATTTCGGGAGAAGCCTATCTATGCCGACGATCGCTCTGGTCGACGACGATCGAAACATCCTCGCCTCCGTGTCGATCGCATTGGAGTCCGAGGGCTATCGGGTCCAGACCTACACCGACGGCGCCTCCGCCCTTGACGGCTTCCAGCAGTCGCTTCCGGACCTCGCCATTCTCGATATCAAGATGCCGCGCATGGACGGGATGGAGCTGCTCCGCCGCCTGCGCCAGCGCACCGACCTGCCGGTCATCTTCCTGACCTCGAAGGATGACGAGATCGACGAGTTGTTCGGCCTCAAGATGGGCGCCGACGATTTCATCAAGAAGCCGTTCTCGCAGCGCCTGCTGGTCGAGCGGGTCAAGGCGGTGCTGCGCCGCTTCCAGCCGCGCGAGGCCGTCGTCCCGGCCAAGGTGCCGGACGCCGCCCGCAATCTTGATCGCGGTGCGCTGTCGATGGACCAGGAGCGCCACACCTGCACCTGGAATGGTCAGCCCGTGACGCTGACGGTCACCGAATTCCTGATCCTCTACGCGCTCGCGCAGCGGCCCGGCGTCGTCAAGAGCCGCAATGCCCTGATGGACGCGGCCTATGACGATCAGGTCTATGTCGATGACCGCACCATCGACAGCCACATCAAGCGGCTGCGCAAGAAGTTCAAGGTCGTCGATGACGACTTCGACATGATCGAGACGCTCTATGGCGTCGGTTATCGCTTCAAGGAGGCCTGACGCGAAGTCGGGCTGCGCAAAGAGGCATGACGATCAGTATTGAGGAGCCGACGGTAGCGACGCGCAGGCGCCCCTGGCGCTTTCGCATGCGCATGATGCGCCGTTCTTTCGGCCGCATGATGCGCTCGATCGGCCCGCATGCCTTCTCGAGCCTGACGCGCCGGATCATCATCCTCAATCTGGCCGCGCTGATCGTTCTCGTCTCCGGCATTCTCTACCTGAACCAGTTTCGCGCCGGTCTGATCGACGCGCGGCTGGAGAGCCTGCTGACGCAGGGCGAGATCATCGCCGGGGCCATCGCCGCCTCGGCCACGGTCGAGACCAACAACCTGACGATCGATCCCGACAAGCTGCTGGAGTTGCAGGCGGGCGAAAGCCTGGTGCCGGGCGAGAATTCGATCGAGGGGCTCGATTTCCCGATCAATCCGGAGCGCGTCGCGCCGGTGCTGCGCCGGCTGATTTCACCGACCCGCACCCGCGCCCGCATCTATGACCGCGACGGCAGCCTCGTCGTCGATTCGCGCCATCTCTATTCGCGCGGCCAGATCCTGCGCTTCGATCTGCCGCCGGCGGACGAGGAGCCGGCGCTGTTCGATCGCATCTGGCAATGGTTCAACGTCCATCTGCAGCGCGACGACCTGCCGATCTACCAGGAACTCGGCGGCTCCAACGGCCGCGGCTATCCCGAGGTCGCGACGGCGCTCGACGGCGGCCCGTCCTCGATCGTGCGCATCACCGACCGTGGCGAGCTGATCGTCTCGGTCGCCGTGCCGATCCAGCGCTATCGCTCCGTGCTTGGCGTGCTGTTGCTTTCGACGCAGGGCGGCGACATCGACCAGATCGTCCATGCCGAGCGCATGGCGATCGTGCGCGTCTTCCTCGTCTCGGCCGGCGTCGTCGTGCTGCTGTCGATCCTGCTCGCGAGCACCATCGCGGCGCCGCTGCGCCGGCTCGCCGACGCCGCCGACCGTGTCCGACGCGGCGTCACGGCGCGGCCGCAGATCCCCGATTTCTCCAACCGCCGCGACGAGATCGGCCATCTGTCGGTGGCGCTGCGCGAGATGACGGGCGCGCTGTTCAATCGCATCGAGGCGATCGAGAGCTTCGCCGCCGATGTCAGCCATGAACTGAAGAACCCGCTCACCTCGCTCCGCAGCGCCGTCGAGACGCTGCCGCTCGCCAAGACGGCGGCGTCCAAGAAGCGGCTGAACGACATCATCCAGCATGACGTCCGCCGGCTCGACCGCCTCATCAGCGACATCTCCGACGCCTCGCGTCTCGATGCCGAGCTGGCGCGCCAGGACGCGACGCCGATCGACGTCGCCGGCGTGGTCGAGGCGGTCGTCTCGATGGCGCGCGACACCACGCCCCCCGAGGGGCCGCGCATCCTGATCGAGATCGCCGAGGCGGAGGAGACCGACGCCTTCATCGTGCTCGGCCATGACAGCCGCCTGGCGCAGGTCTTCACCAATCTCATCGACAATGCCCGCTCGTTCTGCCGCCAGGATGGCGCCGTGCGCGTGCAGGTGCGCCGCAACGGCAGCTTCGTCGACGTCGTCATCGACGATGACGGGCCGGGCATCCGGGCGGAGCAGATCGACCGGATCTTCGAGCGCTTCTATACGGATCGTCCCGAGCAGGAGGCGTTCGGTCAGAATTCCGGCCTCGGCCTGTCGATCTCCAAGCAGATCGTCGAGGCGCATCGCGGCCGGATCTGGGCCGAGAACCGTTCCAGGGGCAAGTCGAGCAAGGCGGATCGGGCCGAAATCGTCGGCGCGCGCTTCACCGTCCGCCTTCCCGCGGCCGACTCGTGACGGCGGCTCCGGCCACGGTTCATGCCAGCGCCGTCCTCGTCGACGGCGCCGGCGTGCTGATCCGCGGGCCTTCCGGGTGTGGAAAATCGTCGCTGCTTCTCGCCCTGCTGATGGCCGACCGCCAGGCCGGCCGGCTGGTCGCCGACGACCGCGTCATCCTCTCCGTCTCGGACGGGCGGCTCTTCGCCGGCGTACCGGAAATTCTCGCCGGGCTTCTGGAGATTCGCGGCCAGGGCCTTGTAACTGTGCCGTATTTGTCGCCGGTTCCGATCGAACTTGTCGTCGATTTCGAAGCGTCCGAGCGCTGTCCGCGTATGCCCGAGGCGGCGGATCGGACGGTTTCGATCCTCGGCGTCGGCCTTCGCCGGCTGGCCCTTCCGCTGGGGCAGGCGGATGGCTGGATCCGCGTCCGGGCCGCATTGGCGTTCCGTTCGGCGATTGTCTAGTATCGTTCTTGTTCGTATGGAGAGCGCCCCGCTTTTTTCTTGCGTTGCGGTAGGGTTCGGTCAAGATGCGGCGCCATGGCCGATCATGACCGGCCGCCGGAACAAAGCGGTCTCGACGTTTTCCAGGGTCCCTTCGGGGCTCGAACTGAGAAAAGCAGGTATTCGAAGGGCATGATCGGGCTCGTCCTTGTAACCCACGGCCAGCTCGCGACCGAATTTCGGGCGGCTTTGGAGCACGTGGTTGGTCGCCAGACGCAGATCGAGACGATCGCGATCGGTCCGGAAGACGACATGGAGCGTCGCCGTCAGGACATTCTGGAGGCCGTGCTCAGCGTCGACGATGGCAGCGGCGTCATTCTTCTGACCGATATGTTTGGCGGCACCCCGTCCAACCTGGCGATCTCGGTCATGGAAGCGGGCCGCGTCGAGGTGATCGCCGGCGTCAACCTGCCGATGCTGATCAAGCTGGCGAGCGTGCGCATCGAAAAGCCGCTCGCCGACGCGGTGGCCGGCGCCCAGGAAGCCGGCCGCAAATACATCAATGTAGCCAGTCAGGTTCTGGCCGGGCATTAGGGTTGCGTAGCATGACCGACATCGACACGACCGAGCTCTATCGCGACCTGCCGATCGTCAACCGCAAGGGACTGCATGCCCGCGCTTCCGCCAAGTTCGTCCAGTGCGCCGACGCCTTCGAGGCGTCGATCACTGTGTCCAAGGATCAGAATACGGTCGGCGGCACCTCGATCATGGGCCTGATGATGCTGGCCGCCGGCATTGGCTCGTCCATCCGCGTCGCCGCTGAGGGGCCGGATGCGGAAGCCGCCCTCGACGCCATCGCGGCGCTGGTGGCCGATCGCTTCGGCGAAGAGGAATAACCCCTCCCTCCGGCTCGGCGAACGGCGCATTGCTGCGCCACATAAAGACATCTTTATATCCTGATTGCTGCCCGGCGTCGTCTCCGCTATAAGCGCGACAAACGCAACGCATGGAGATAGCCAAGATGGTTGCCGCCAACGACTACGCGATCAAGGATATCGGTCTCGCCGATTGGGGCCGCAAGGAACTCGCCATCGCCGAGACGGAAATGCCCGGCCTGATGAGCGTGCGCGCCGAATTCGGCCCGTCGCAGCCGTTGAAGGGCGCCCGGATCGCCGGCTCGCTGCACATGACGATCCAGACCGGCGTGCTGATCGAGACGCTGAAGGCGCTCGGCGCCGACATCCGCTGGGCTTCGTGCAACATCTATTCGACGCAGGACCACGCTGCCGCGGCGATCGCCAAGTCCGGCGTCCCGGTCTTCGCCATCAAGGGCGAGAGCCTTGAGGACTACTGGGAATACACCCACCGCATCTTCGAATGGGCGGATGGCGGCGTTCCCAACATGATCCTCGACGACGGCGGCGACGCCACCGTGCTGGTCCATCTCGGCCTGCGCGCCGAGGGCGGCGACACCGCCTTCCTCGACAAGGCTGAGAACGAGGAAGAGGAAGTCCTCTTCGCCGCGATCAAGAAGCGCCTCGCTACCAAGCCCGGCTGGTACGGTGAGATCGCCCGCTCGATCAAGGGCGTCACCGAGGAGACCACGACCGGCGTGCATCGCCTCTACGAGATGCAGAAGAAGGGCACGCTGCTCTTCCCGGCGATCAACGTCAACGACTCCGTCACCAAGTCGAAGTTCGACAACCTCTATGGCTGCCGTGAATCGCTCGTCGACGGCATCCGCCGCGGCACCGACGTCATGATGTCGGGCAAGGTCGCGATGGTCGCCGGCTTCGGCGACGTCGGCAAGGGTTCGGCCGCTTCGCTGCGCCAGGCCGGCTGCCGCGTGCTCGTCTCCGAAGTCGACCCGATCTGCGCCCTGCAGGCGGCGATGGAAGGCTACGAGGTCACGACGATGGACGACGCCGCCCCGCGCGCCGATATCTTCGTCACCGCCACCGGCAATGTCGACGTCATCACGATCGACCATATGCGCGCCATGAAGGATCGCGCCATCGTCTGCAACATCGGCCACTTCGACAGCGAGATCCAGATTTCGGCGCTGCGCAATCTGAAGTGGAACAATGTGAAGCCGCAGGTCGACGAGGTCGAGTTCGCCGACGGCAAGCGCATCATCCTTCTGTCGGAAGGCCGACTGGTCAATCTCGGCAACGCCACCGGCCATCCGAGCTTCGTGATGTCGGCGTCCTTCACTAACCAGACGCTGGCGCAGATCGAACTCTGGACCAAGCCGGGCCAGTACGAGAAGAAGGTCTACACGCTGCCGAAGCACCTCGACGAGAAGGTGGCGGCGCTGCATCTCGCCAAGATCGGCGTCAAGCTGACGACGCTGAACGAGAAGCAGTCGGCCTATATCGGCGTTTCTCCGGCTGGTCCGTTCAAGCCGGACCACTATCGTTACTGACCGAATAATCCGGCGCTGACGATCCGTCGCAGTCGAGCGCTACCCATCGTGGTTCGAGAGAGGCGTGAGCGCTATATTTTGAGTGCCCATCGCCTTAACTGGCGGTTAACCACGATCATCTGACAATCCAGGGCCATGCGGATCCACCGCATGGCCTTTTTCTCGTCGTCATCGGCTTCACACCGGATTCCCCCTGCCGCTACATTGGGGATGATTCGCATGAGAGCCGGAGTTCGTAGTCGGCGCCGGGACGGGTCGATACATTACTCTGACGGCGGAAGGGCCCTGCCGCATGCTCTGGCATCGCAGGAATATGGATGGAACTCGCGGTGCACGCCGCTGGAGCCTCGTCCGGCCACATCTGCGCCAGACCCTGCTTGCCGCCACCTCCCTGACCGGTCTTGCCCTGTCTGCCGGCGAAGCGCTCGCCGCCGGGCCGGTCGCCGCCACGCTGAATGCCGGCAACACCGCCCTGACGAGCGCGCTGCTCGGAGTCGTCGCCTTCTCCGTCCTCGGCGCCATGGCGCTGATGCGAGCGCGCAACCGGGCGGAAGCCGAGAATGCCGCGCTGAAGCTTCGCCTGGCGGACTTCAAGGCCGGCGCCGATCGCGCCGAGGCGCTGGTCGATGCCGAGGACCAGCGTCTGGTCGCCTGGAGCGCTCCCGGCGAGCCGCCGCTGGTGATGGGGCGCCTGCCGAAATCCTGCGGCGCGCCGGAAGATCGCTCCGCCTTCCTCGCCTTTGGCGCCTGGCTCGAGCCGATGGCCGCGAGCTCGCTCGATACGGCGATCGCAACCCTGCGCAAGCGCGGCGAGACCTTCGCGATCACGCTCGAGACTGGCAATGGCAGCTTCGTCGAGGCGGTCGGCCGGACCGCCGGCGGCCGCGCCGTGGTGCGTTTCCGCGATCTCTCGGGCGACCGGCTGGCGCTGGCCGAGCTGGAGGCGCGCCACCATCGCCTGACCGAGGACGTCGAGGCGATGCGGGCGCTGTTCCAGGCGACCTCGATGCCGGCCTGGATCCGTGGCAGGGATGGCAAGCTGTCCTGGGTCAACAATGCGTTTGCCCGCGCCGTCGAGGCGCGCGACCCGGTCGACGCCGTCACGCGCAATCTCGAATTCCTCGATACCGCCGGCCGTGAGGCGATCGGTTCCGGTCACGATGGCCAGCCGGTTTCGGAGCGCCGCCTGCCGGCCATCGTCGCCGGCGCCCGGCGCATCTTCGACGTCGTCGACGTTGTCTCCGGCACCGGCAGCGCCGGCATCGCCATCGACGCGACCGAACTCGAGACCGTGCAGAACCAGATGAAGCGGCTGGTCGAGTTCCATGCCCGGACGCTCGACCAGCTGGCCACCGCCGTTGCCGTGTTCGGCTCCGATCGCCGGCTGCGTTCCTATAACGCCGCCTTCCGCTCGCTGTTCGGCCTCGAGGCCGGTTTCCTCGACAGCCAGCCCGACGAGAGCGCCGTGCTCGACCGGATGCGCGCCAGCCGCCGCCTGCCCGAACAGGCGGACTTCAAGAGCTGGCGCAACGACTTGCTCACCGCCTACCAGTCGCTCGATGCGCGCGAGCATTGGTGGCACCTGCCGGACGGCCAGACGCTGCGCGTCCTCGCCAATCCGCATCCGCAGGGCGGCATCACCTGGATCTACGAGAACGTCACCGAGCAGCTGGAGCTGGAGAGCCGCTACAACGCGCTGTCGCGCGTGCAGGGCGAGACGCTCGACCATCTGGCCGAAGGCGTCGCGGTGTTCGGCTCGGATGGACGCCTGCGGCTCGACAATCCCGCCTTCGCGCGGATCTGGCGGCTCGATCCGGCCTTCCTGGCCGGCCATCCCCATATCAGCGAGGTCGAGCGCGCCTGCCGCCGCCTCCATGACGCGCCGGCCGCCTGGACGCGCTTCACCGCCTCGGTCGCGGGTCTCGACGAGGGCCGCGCCCCGACGTCCGGGCGCATGGAGCGCTCCGATGGCCGCGTCGTCGATTATGCGACCGTGCCGCTGCCCGGCGGGCAGACCATGGTCACCTTCATGGACGTCAGCGATACGGTGCAGGTCGAGCGCGCCCTGACCGACCGCAACGAGGCGCTGGAAGCCGCCGACGGGCTGAAGAACGCCTTCATCCAGCATGTGTCCTATGAGCTGCGCTCGCCGCTCACCAACATCATCGGCTTCACCCAGCTGCTTTCGGACGTCTCGATCGGGCCGCTGACCGAGAAGCAGCAGGAATATACCGGCTACATCCTGTCCTCGAGCGGCGCGCTGCTCGCGATCGTCAATGACATTCTCGACCTCGCGACCGTCGACGCCGGCATCATCGCGCTCGAACTGGGCGAGGTCGATATCGAGCGCACCGTCGCTGCGGCGATCGAGGGCGTGCGCGACCGGCTGCAGGAATCGCAGCTGCTGTTGCAGACGCGGATCCCGGCCGGCATCGGCAGCTTCATCGCCGACGAGAAGCGCGTCCGCCAGATCCTTTACAACCTGCTTTCGAACGCCGTCGGCTTCTCCTCGCTCGGCAGCTCGGTCGTGCTCAGCGCCAGCCGCACCGCGGAGGCGATCGTCTTCAGCGTCGAAGACCAGGGCCCGGGCATTGCGCCGGAATTCCTCGCCTCGGTGTTCGATCGCTTCGAGAGCCGCGCCGCTGGCTCGGCGCGCGGCGGTGCCGGCCTGGGCCTCGCCATCGTCAAGAGCTTCGTCGAGCTGCATGGCGGCACGGTCAGCATCCGCTCCGAGGAAGGTCACGGCACGGAGGTCAGCGTGCATCTGCCGATCCGGCCGACCGAGCTCGCTGTTGCCGCTGAATGAGCCCGCTGGATCCGATCCGGGTTGAGCTGCCCGACGAGGCGGCCACCATCCGTCTCGCCGAGGACGTCGCGGCCAAGCTCGCCATAGGCGACGTCATCGCGCTGCGCGGCGATCTCGGCGCCGGCAAGACCAGCTTCGCCCGCGCGCTGATCCGTGCCGTCGCGGGCAATTCCGAGCTCGAGGTACCGAGCCCGACCTTCACCATCGTCCAGACCTACGATACCCGCCTGCCGATCGCTCATTTCGATCTCTATCGCCTCGGCTCCGCCGACGAGCTGGAGGAGATCGGCTTCGACGAGGCTGTGAGCGAGGGCGTCGTGCTCGTCGAATGGCCGGAGCGGGCCGAGGAAAGCCTGCCAGCCAACCGGCTCGAGATCGCGCTCGAGATCCATGGCGCCGGCCGCGTGGCGACGCTTTCGGGCGATGCCGGCTGGCTGAAGCGGCTGCGGCGCACGCTGGCGATCCGCGCCTTCCTTGCTGCCGCCGGCATGGCGGATGCCATCCGCCGGCATTTGCAGGGCGATGCGTCGACGCGCGCCTATGAGCGGGTGGAGACACCGGATGGCCGTCGCGCCGTGGTGATGGACGCGCCGGAGCGGCCGGGCCCGGCGGTGCGCGATGGCCGCACCTATGATGACCTCGCGCACCGTGCCACCAATGTCCGCCCCTTCGTGGCGATGAGCGACGGCCTGCGAGCCGCCGGCTTCTCGGCGCCGGCGATCCTGGCCGCCGACATGCCGGCGGGGCTGCTGCTTGTCGAGGATCTGGGCAGCGAGGGCGTGCTGACTGGCGGCGCGCCGGATCCCGGGCGCTATGGGATCGCCATCGATGTGCTCGCGGCGCTGCATGCGGTGCCGCGTCCCGTCGATCTGTCGCTGCCGGATGGCACGATCCATCGCATTCCGCCCTTTGACGAGGGGGCGCTGGCGATCGAGGTCGACCTGCTGCCGCGCTGGTACGCGCCCTATGTCAATGGCGAGCCGCTGTCCGACGAGGCGGAGATGGCCTTCGTCGCGGTCTGGTGCGAGCTGTTCGAGCGGTTCGACGCGGTCGAGAAGAGCTGGCTGCTGCGCGATTTCCATTCGCCCAACCTGCTCTGGCTGTCGGAGCGCGAGGGATTGCGGCGGATCGGCATTCTCGACCATCAGGATGCGATGATCGGCGCCTCGGCCTATGACGTCGCCTCGCTTCTGCAGGACGTCCGCGTTTCGGTCGAGCCGGCGCTGGAGCATCTGCTCGCCGATCGTTATGTGGCGGCGCGGCGAGCGCTCGGGACCTTCCACGAGGCCGCCTTCCGCGAGGCCTATGCGATTTCCGGGGCGCAGCGTGCGACCAAGGTGCTGGGCGGATTTGCCCGCCTGGCGGCGGCGGCGGGCAAGCCCCAATATCTTCGTCACATTCCCCGTGTAAGGGGCTATCTGCGGCGGTGTCTGCGCCATCCGGTTCTTTCCGGTCTGGCACTCTGGTATGAACGATACCTGCCGCTCGACGACTGACGGCGCCTTCGAGGCGGCTGAAGCCAGAGCCAAGAACAACGGAATTGTCCGAGACCGATATGCCGACCTCCCATCTCAACACGCCGATCCATCCGAAGCGCGCCATGGTGCTCGCCGCCGGGATCGGCAAGCGCATGCGGCCCGTCACGGCAACGGTTCCCAAACCCCTGATCGAGATCGCCGGCCGCTCGCTGATCGACCATGCGCTCGATCGCCTCGCCCACGCCGGCGTCGAGGAGGCGGTGGTCAATGTCCACTACCTCGCCGATCTCGTCGAAACCCACGTCAGGAAGCGCACGGCGCCGAAGGTCATCGTCTCGGACGAGCGCGGCGCGCTGCTCGAGACCGGCGGCGGCATCACCAAGGCGCTGCCGCTACTCGGCGACGAGCCGTTCTACGTGATGAATTCGGATTCGTTCTGGCTGGAGGGGCCGCGCCCCAATCTCGACTGGCTCGCCCGCGCCTGGGACGACAGCAAGATGGACGCGCTCCTGATGCTGGCGCCGACGGTGACCGCGATCGGCTATCCCGGCCTCGGTGATTTCATCATGGACAAGGACGGCCGGCTTTCCCGCCGCGTCGAGCGCACGGTTGCCGCTTTCGTCTATTCCGGCACCGCCATCCTGTCGCCGCGCTTCTTCGCCGATGCGCCGGAAGGCTCGTTCTCGTTGAATGTGCTGTTCGACCGCGCCATCGCCAGGGACCGCCTGTTCGGCATCCGCATGGACGGCACCTGGCTGCATGTCGGCACGCCGGAAGCGATCCGCGAGGCCGAGATGTCGGTTTCCGAAAGCGCAGCCTGAGGCACGATGACGAGGTCGAACCCGCGCGTCTTCACGATCCCGCCGGGCACGCCCTTCCTGCCGACCCTCGTCGATGCGCTGTTCTCCGGCCGCTTCGGAGCCATTCCGAATCCGGCTAAGGATCCGCTGGCGCTCGCCGATATCACCATCCTCGTGCCGACGCGCCGCGCCGCGCGCTCGCTGCATGCCGAAATCCTGGAACGGCTCGGCGGCCGCGCCGCCATCCTGCCGGCGATCCGGCCGATCGGCGATGTCGACGAGGAGGACCAGATCCTCGAGGCCGCCGCCGACGATCCGGATGGCCGCCTCGTCCTGCCCGAAGCGATCTCGAGGCTCGACCGCCTGCTGGTGCTGACGCGGCTGACGCTCGCCTGGGGTCGGGCGGTGCGGCGCGAATTGCTGGCGCTCGACGAGGACGACCGCGTGCTGGTGCCGGCCTCCGCCGCCGACGCCTTTCATCTCGCCGGCGATCTCGCCCGGCTGATCGACGACATCGAGACGACGGGCATTGCCTGGGAGAAGCTGGAGACGCTGGTCCCCGAGGACCTTGCCCGTTACTGGCAGATCTCGCTCGATTTCCTGCGCATCGTCGGCGTGCACTGGCCGGCCTTCCTCAGCGAGCGCGGCCTCGCCGATCCTTCGGTCCGGCGCGACCACCTGCTCCGCGCCGCCGCCGCCCGACTGGAAGCGTCGCCGCCGCGCGGCCTCGTCATCGCCGCCGGTTCGACCGGCTCGATCCCGGCCGTCGCCGAGCTGCTGTCGGTTATCGCCCATTTGTCGAACGGCGCCGTCGTCATGCCGGGCATCGATACCGAGCTCGACGCCAATGGCTGGATGGCGATCGGCGGGCTCGCGGCGCCGGCCCGCTCGGCGCCCGGCCACCCGCAATATGGCCTGAAGCAATTGATCGAGACGATTGGCGTCGGCCGCGACGAGATCGTCACCCTCGGCGCGATGACGCCGGACATGGCCGAGCGCGTCCGCCTGATCTCGGAGGCGATGCGGCCGGCCGAGACGACCGAGGACTGGGCCACCGCGCCGCCCGTCGTCGCCTCGGCGATCGGCGATGTCGCGCTGGTCGTGGCCCGTACAGAGCAGGAAGAGGCGGTGGCGATCGCGCTCGCCATGCGCGAGGCGATCCGCGAGCCGGGCCGGACGGCGGCGCTGGTGACGCCGGATCGCCGCCTCGCCGGCCGCGTCGCCATCGAACTCGGCCGCTTCGGTCTGTCGGTCGATGATTCCGCCGGGCGGCCGCTGATGACCTCGTCGCCGGGCACGCTGGCGCGCCTGCTGGTGGCGGCGGCGAGATCAAACGGCGCGCCGCTCGACCTGCTGGCGCTGGCCAAGCACCCGCTCGCCTCCTTCGGCCTCGGGCGCGCCGCCTGCCGCGCCGCGATCGACATTCTCGACCTGGTGCTGTTCCGCGGCCAGCTGCTTGCCGATGGCGTCGAAGGGCTGGTCGAGGCGCTGGATCAGGCCGAGGAAGACCTGCCGAAGGGCCGCTACGCGCCGCAGGCGGTGAAGCGCCTGGGGCCCACGGAATGGCAGGCCGCGCGCGATCTCGCCGGCCGCATGGCCGAGGCGATCGAACCGCTTAGCCGACTCATGGATGGCGTCAACGCGTCCGACGCCAAGGCGATGACCTCCGCCGTCGTCGCCGCGCTCAAGCTGGTCGCGGCGCGCGAGGACGGCAGCGACGACATCCTCTGGGCCGATGAATCCGGCCAGGCGCTGGCGACGCTGCTCGCCGGGTTGATGAGCGACGACGCCGAAGCGCTCGACATGGCCGGCTACGAGTATCCGGGCTTTCTCGATGCGACCATGGCCGGCGTCGGCGTGCCGGCACGACCGGGCTCCGATCCGCGCCTGTTCATCTGGGGCACGCTGGAAGCGCGGCTGCAGATCGTCGACCTGATGGTGCTGGGCGGGCTGGACGAGGGCGTCTGGCCGTCCGAGACGCGCACCGACCCGTGGCTGTCGCGCTCGATGCGGGCCGAGCTCGGGCTGGAAGCACCGGAGCGCAAGCTCGGCCAGTCGGCGCATGATTTTACAAGCGCCTTGTCAGCCGGCAAAGTAGTCGTCACCCGCGCCGAGCGCCGGGGCGGCACGCCAACCGTCGCCGCGCGCTGGCTGCAGCGCCTGCTCGCCCGCCTCGGCAAGAGCGAGGCAAAGGCGCTTGGCCTCCGCGGCCTGCGCTATCTCGACTGGGCCCGCGCGCTCGATCGCACGGCGCGGCCCCTGCCGGTCCGCCGTCCCGAGCCGCTGCCGCCCTTGGAGGCGCGTCCGCGCCGGCTTTCGGTCACCGAGATCGAGACGCTGATCCGCGACCCTTACGCGATCTATGCGCGCCGCATCCTGAAGCTCGATCCGCTCGATCCGATCGGCGTCGTCCCCGACGTGGCGCTGCGCGGCACGCTGATCCACGACGCGCTGGGCGATTTCATCCAGGAATGGAAAGGCCAGTTCGACGCCACGGCGCTGACGGCGCTGACGATCATCGGCCGCCGCGTCTTCGCCCGCATCGAACCCTTCCCGGCGGTCTATGCGCTGTGGTGGCCGCGCTTCCTGGCGATCGCCGAATGGTTCATCGGCTGGGAGGCGGGCCGCGATGCCGTCGCCCGTCGTCATGCCGAGATCGGCGGCGCCTGGGCGTTCCCGGCGCCGGCCGGCGAATTCAGGCTGACCGGCCGCGCCGATCGCGTCGATGTCCGGCTCGACGGTTCGCTGGAGATCCTCGATTTCAAGACCGGCTCGCCGCCGAGCGCCAAGCAGCTTTCGACCGGCCTCGCGCCGCAGCTGGCGCTGGAAGTGGCGATGGCGCGCGGCGGCGGCTTCCAGGATGTCGAGGCGGGCGTGTCGGTGACGACGCTGGGCTGGATCGGCCTCGGCAAGGTCGGCAAGGGCGAGCCCTTCTCCTCGGCCGTCACCAAGGACAAGACGGCCGACGAGCTCGGCGACGAGGCGAAGGCGCGGCTCGCCGCCCTGATCGAAGCCTTCGACGATCCGAAGCGCGCCTATGTCTCGCGGGCGCGGCCGATGTTCGAGACCCGCTTCGAGAGCCCCTACGATCATCTCGCCCGCATCCGCGAATGGTCGCTCGGCGATGGCGAGGAGGGCGGCGAATGAGCAGCGTGATCTCGGTCGACGCGAAGACGAGGGATACGCAGGCGCGGGCGACCGATCCGGAGGCCTCGGCCTGGGTTTCCGCCAATGCCGGCTCCGGCAAGACCTATGTGTTGGCGCGGCGTGTCATCCGCCTGCTGCTGAATGGCGCCGATCCGGCCTCCATCCTCTGCCTGACCTTCACCAAGGCGGCCGCGGCCGAGATGTCGAGCCGCGTGTTCGAGATCCTCGCCGGCTGGACGACGCTGGCTGATGACGAGCTCTCGGCGATCCTGGCCGATTATCAGGGCGTGCCGGCGACCCCGGCCGATCTCGTCGGCGCCCGCCGGCTGTTCGCCCGTGCGCTGGAGACGCCGGGCGGGCTGAAGATCCAGACCATCCACGCCTTCTGCGAAAGGCTGCTGCACCAGTTCCCGTTCGAGGCCAATGTCGCCGGCAGCTTCGAGGTGCTGGATGATCGCGGCGCCTCGATCCTGATCGCCGATGCGCAGCGCCGGGTCATCGCGCGCGCGTCGTTGGAGGCTGACACCGCGCAGGGCCGAGCGTTCGCGCGGGTGCTGGAAGCGGCGAGCGACCAGGGCATCGAAGCGGCGCTGGCGGCGATCGTGTCGTCGCGCGACGCGGTGCGCGAGTTCATCGTCGGCGCCGGCGATCTCGCAAGCGGCCTGCGCGACCTCCGTCGCGCCCTCAGCCTCGGTTCGGGCGAGACCGCGGAAAGTCTTCGCGATCGCCTCGGTTCGGAGATCCCGTTCGATGATGCCGAGCTCCGGCAACTGGTCGACCGGCTTGCGGCCAGCGGCGCCAACGACAAGAAGAGCGCCGAACGCCTTGCGCCGATCCTGACCGCCGAGACGGCGGAGGGCAGGGCGACGGCCTGGCTCGGCTTCTGGATGAAGCAGGATGGCGATCTTCGGGTGGTCGGAAGCCTCACGACCAAGGGCATTCGGACGGCGTGGCCCGGCCTGGAGGAGACGCTCTCCGACGAGCGCGATCGCATCGAATTGCTGCTCGACCGTATCGCCTCGGCCGAGGCCTATGCGGTGACGAGCGCGCTGCTGACGCTCGGCGACGCGGTGATCGGCGACTATGAGCGGGCCAAGCAGCTGCGCGGCGCGCTCGATTTCCAGGATCTGGTGGTGAAGACCGCCAATCTGCTGGCGCGCTCCGACGCCGCCGCCTGGGTCCACTACAAGCTCGATCGCGGCCTCGACCACATCCTCGTCGACGAGGCGCAGGACACCAGCCCGCGCCAGTGGCAGGTGATCGAGCGGCTGGCCGGCGAGTTCTTCACCGGCCAGAGCGCGCGCGACGTCATCCGCACCTTCTTCGCCGTCGGCGACGAGAAGCAGTCGATCTATTCGTTCCAGGGCGCCGTTCCCGCCTGGTTTGCGAGACAGCGCAAGTCGTTTTCCGATCGCGCCAAAACAGCCAAGGCTCAGTGGTTCAATCTCGAATTGCAGCTCTCCTTCCGCTCGACGCAGGACGTGCTGTCGGCGGTCGACGCGATCTTCGCCCCCGAGGACGCCCATGCCGGGCTGACACAGGCGAAGGCGGCCCCGGTCCATGCGGCGGCGCGCCGGCTCGATCCCGGCCGCGTCACCTATTGGCCGCCGATCGAGGCCGACAAGCCGCCGCAGCCGGAGGACTGGCACACGCCGCTCGACCGCCTCGACGAGAAGAGCCCGGAGGTGCGGCTGGCCGAGCGGATCGCCGAGACGATCGCCGGCTGGAAGCAGAGCAAGGCGACCATCGCGGCGACGGGCAAGCCGATCCGCGAGGGCGGCATTCTCGTCTTGACGCGGAAGCGCGGCCCGCAGACCGACGCGATCAACCGCGCGCTGAAGGCGGCGGGCCTCTCGGTCGCCGGCGCCGACAGGCTGGCGCTCGCAAGCCATATCGCCGTGCTCGACCTGCTGGCGCTGGCCGAGATCCTGCTGCAGCCGCGCGACGATCTCGCGCTGGCGGCGCTGCTGAAGAGCCCGCTGATCGGCCTCACCGAGGAGCAACTGTTCGAGCTGGCGCATCCGCGCGGCGGCTCGCTCTGGTATGCGCTCGACCGTTCGACGGACCCGGCGGCGATCGAGGCCTCGGCGCGGTTGAAGGCCTGGCGCAGCCGGGCCGAGTTCATGAGCCCCTATGCCTTCTTCGCCCGCATCCTCGGCCCGGAGGGCGGCCGCAAGCGGTTGCTGGCGCGGCTGGGGCCGGAGGCCGACGACGTGCTGGACGAGTTCCTGGCGCAGGCGCTGGCGCATGAGCAGGCCTCCGTGCCGTCGCTGCAGGGCTTTGTCGGCTGGATGCGCGAGGCGGCGACCGAGATCAAGCGCGACGCCGACCTCGCCCGCGACGAGATCCGCGTCATGACCGTGCACGGCGCCAAGGGCCTTGAGGCCGACATCGTCTTCCTGGTCGATACCGGCTCCAAGCCCGTTCATGCGAGCCATGATCCGAAGATCGTGGCGCTGGCGGAGGATCCCGACGCTGCCGATGGCGCGCCGCTGGTCTGGATCGCGCCGGGAGCGCGGAAGCCGCAGGTCGTCGAGGACGCCGTCGCGGTGCTGCGTGAAAAGGCGCGGGAAGAGTATCGCCGGCTGCTCTATGTCGGGCTGACGCGGGCGCGTGACCACCTGATCGTCTGCGGCACGATGAAGGCGAACACCGGCGCCGATCTGCTCTGGCACGATCTGGTCGGCAAGGCGCTCGGCGTCGACGGTCACCTCGTGTCGGTCGATCTTCCGAGCGAGAGTTTCGAGACGATCGAGTGGCGGCAGGACTGGAGCCGTGAGGCGGTGGCGGCGCTTGCCGAGACGGCCGGCTCCGGCGAGCGTGTCGCCGAGCCGTTGCCTGACTGGCTGGCCGAAAGTCCTCCACCGGCGCCGCCGATGCCGAAGCGGCTGACGCCGTCGGCTGCTGTCGGTTTCGCCGAGGCCGAGCCGGCATTTCCGCCGGTGACGGCGCTGGATGCAAGGCTCGATCCCGCCGCGCTGACGGCGCTCGATCGCGGTCGCATCATCCACCGCCTGTTGCAGGCGCTGCCCGACCAGCCGGCGGAACATAGGGCGACAGTTGCTGCGCGCTATCTGGAGGTGGTCGGGCGCGAATGGCCGGAAACGGCCCGCCAGGGGCTGCTGGAGCTGATCCTGCCGATCCTCGACGACGACAGCTTCTCCGCCCTGTTCGGGCCGGAGAGCCGCGCCGAGGTGCCGATTGCCGGCACGATCGAAACGCGCAGCGGCACGGCTTCGGTTTCCGGCCGGATCGACCGTCTCGTCGTGCTGCCGGATCGGGTCATCCTGGTCGACTACAAGACCAACCGCCCGGCGCCGCGCCAGCTCTCCGAAGTGCCCGAGGCGCATCTGGCGCAGCTGGCGCTCTATCGCGCCCTGCTTCAGACGCTCTACCCCGACCGGCCGATCGAGACGGCGCTGCTCTGGACCGAGATCCCGCTGTTGATGGCGATCCCGTCGGAGTTGCTCGATAGTCGCATGGCTGCCATTACGGCGGGGTGAAATCCCTTTGCCTTGACCGGCAAGAGGCGGGTTCCTACCTTAGAACCACTCTCCTCCATCCCTTTGAGGCTTGCCATGGCGACTGCCAAAGTAACGGATAGTTCCTTCGACGCCGACGTTCTGGGGGCATCCGGCCCGGTCGTCGTCGATTTCTGGGCGGAATGGTGCGGTCCCTGCCGCATGATCGCGCCGGCTCTGGAAGAGATCCAGGCCGAGATGGCCGGCAAGGTGACCATCGCCAAGCTCAACATCGACGAGAACCCGGACATTGCCGTGCGCTATGGCGTGCGTTCGATTCCGACGCTGATCCTGTTCAAGGACGGCGAACCCACCTCGATCCAGGTCGGCGCCGCACCGAAGAGCCGTCTGGCCGACTGGATCAAGGGCGCGATCTGATCGTCGTCCGAACCATTCTGGATATGGAAACGGGACCCGCTGGGTCCCGTTTTTGTTTGGCGACTAGGATCGTATCGGCCTAGAGCCCTCCGTGTTTCATGAAAACACGAAGGGGCTCTAACTCTTTGTTTGATCGCGTTTTCTTCACGCGAACCGGTGCCCACTTCGCTCAAAAACGCTCTAGCTGGGCAGCGTGCCGTTCGCGGCCAGCACCGTGCCGCCGAGATAGAGCGAACCGCAGGTCAGGATTCGCGGCGCGATGCCCGGCGGCAGCTGTCTGCGGATGGCGGCGAGCGCCGCCTCGACGCCCGTCGTCGCCTCGGCGCTGAGTCCGGCGGCCTCGGCGGCGGCGGCGAGCTCGACCGGGTCACGGCCGGCATTGGAGCCCTCGATCGGCACCGTATAGACATGCCGCGCCAGCCCGGCGAAGGGGCGGAAGAAGCCGACCGGGTCCTTGGTCACCAACATGCCGGCGATCAGGTAGAGCGGCCGCGAGACCCGCTCCTCGAGATCGGCGACCGCCTCGGCCACAACCAGGCCGGCGCCGGGATTGTGGCCGCCGTCGAGCCAGATCTCGGATTCCGGCGGCGCCTGGTCGACCAGCTTTCCGGTGGTCAGGCGCTGCATCCGCGCCGGCCATTCGACCCCCTGCAGGCCTGCCTCGATCGCCGCGACTGGCACGTCGAGGCTGGAGCGGCGCAGCGCTGCGATGGCGGTGCCGGCGTTGACGAACTGGTGCCGGCCCGGCAGGCGCGGCGGCGGCAGGTCGAGCAGGCCGTCCTCGTCCTGGTAGACCAGCCGGCCGCGCTCGGCATGCGCCACCCAATCCTGGTTGCCGAGGAAGATTGGCGCGGCAAGACGGGCCGCGTCGCGCTCGATCACCTCGCGCACGATCGCCGGCTGCGGCGCGACCACCACGGGGCGGCCGCGCTTGATGATGCCCGACTTCTCGTGCGCGATGCCGTCGAGGGAGCTGCCGAAGAACTTCTCGTGGTCGACCGAGATCGGCGTGATCACGGCGACGTCGGGCCGGTCGATGATGTTGGTGGCGTCGTAGCGGCCGCCGAGGCCGACCTCGAGCAGCGTCACATCGGCCGGATGGTCGGCGAACAGCTTGAAGGCGGCAGCGGTGGTGATCTCGAAATGGGTGATCGGCTCGCCGTCATTCACCTTCTCGATATCGAGCAGCGTGTCGACCAGGGCGTCCTCGTCGACGAAGCGGCCGCCGCCCTTGCGACCGAGGCGGATGCGCTCGTGGAAGCGGACGAGATGCGGCGACGTGTAGACATGCACGGTGAGGCCGGCCGCTTCCAGCATGGCGCGCAGGAAGGCGGTGGTCGAGCCCTTGCCGTTGGTGCCGGCGATGTGCAGCACCGGGGCGAGCTTCGTCTGCGGATCGCCGAGCTTCGCCATCAGCGGCTTCAGCCGGTCGAGCGAAAGGTCGATTTCCTTCGGGTGTAGCTGGAACAGGCGCTCCAGGATGACGGTGCTGCGGTCCATGATATGGTCCATGACGCGATCCCGTGGCGTGGCGCGAGCCACGCAATACGGGCGGCGGCCCGAAGGTCGCCGGCCGAAAACGATGTGTGTTGCGTGTGCGCGGCGTCGATCAGGACGCCAGCGCGACGTCCTGCGACGGCGCCGGCTTGGCCTTCGCCTTGGCTTCCGGCTTGTCGGCGGGCTTCGCCGGCTGCGGGCCGAGCAGGCTGCAGAGCCGCGCGATCGTCTGGCGCAGTTCGTGGCGGTGGACGACGAGGTCGACCATGCCGTGGTCATGCAGGAATTCCGAGCGCTGGAAGCCCGGCGGCAGCTTTTCGCGGATTGTCTGCTCGATGACGCGCGGGCCGGCGAAGCCGATCAGCGCGCCCGGCTCGGCGATCTGGATGTCGCCCAGCATGGCGTAGGAAGCCGTGACGCCGCCCGTGGTCGGGTTGGTCAGCACGACGATATAGGGCAGCTTCGCCTCGCGCAGCGCGATGACGCCGGCGGTGGTGCGCGGCAGCTGCATCAGCGACAGGATGCCTTCCTGCATGCGCGCGCCGCCGGAGGCGGCGAACATGACGAAGGGCTGCTTGCGCTTCAGCGCTGCTTCCATGCCGGCGATGACCGCTTCGCCGGCGGCCATGCCGAGCGAACCGCCCATGAAGTCGAAGTCCTGCACGGCGGTGACCATCGGCACGCCCTCGACGGTGCCGGCGCCGACCAGGATCGCGTCCTGCAGGCCGGTCTTGGTGCGGGCGTCCTTGAGGCGGTCGGTATAGCGGCGCTCGTCGCGGAACTTCAGCGGGTCGACCGCCACTTCCGGCACGGTGACGGCTTCGTACTTGCCGTCGTCGAAGAAATAGGCGAGCCGCTTCGGCGCGCTCATGCGCATGTGATAGCCCGAGTTCGGGATCACGTAGTGGTTGGCCTCGAGGTCGCGATGGAAAACCATCTCGCCGGTCTCGGGGCACTTGATCCAGAGGTTCTCGGGAACCTCGCGCTTGTTCAAGAGGCTCTTGATCTTCGGACGGACGACGTCGTTGATCCAGTTCATCGCGTGATCCTTGTTCAGGCGGCGACCGATTTGCGGGAGGCGCGAACGCCGCCCGAAAGTTCGGAAACGAGGGCCAGGACGGCCGGTACGGTGGCGGCTGTGGCGCGGCCTTCGCTGTCGAGCGATGCCGCAATGGCCGATACGATGACCGAGCCGACGACGACGCCATCGGCATTCGCGCCGATCGCTGCCGCCTGCTCGGCTGTCCTGACGCCGAAACCGACGGCAACCGGTAGATGGGTGTGACGCTTGATCCGTGCAACGGATTCGGCGACGCGCGAGGCGTCGGGGGCTGCCGAACCGGTGATGCCGTTGATCGAGACGTAGTAGACGAAGCCCGAGGTGTTCTCGAGCACGGCGGGAAGCCGCTTGTCGTCGGTGGTCGGCGTGGCGAGGCGGATGAAGTTGAGGCCCGCCTCGAGCGCCGGGATGCAGAGCTCGTCATCGGCCTCCGGCGGGAGGTCGACGATGATCAGGCCGTCGACGCCGGCGGCCTTGGCCTCGGCGACGAAGGCTTCCGAGCCATGCGAGTAGATCGGGTTGTAGTAACCCATCAGCACGATCGGCGTCGCATCGTCCGACTGGCGGAACTGGCGGACGAGATCGAGGGTCTTCACCAGCGTCTGGCCGCCCTTCAGCGCGCGCAGGCCGGCGGCCTGGATCGCCGGGCCGTCGGCCATCGGGTCCGAGAACGGCATGCCAAGCTCGATGACGTCGGCGCCGGCGCCGGGCAGCGCCTTCAAGAGCGCGAGGGTCGTGGCGGGATCGGGGTCGCCGGCCGTCATGAAGGTGACGAGCGCCGGCCGGCCCTCGGACTTCAGGGCCGCGAAGCGGCGATCGATACGGGTTTCGGTCATGGAACGTGCCGCCTCTTGCTCAGATATCCATACCGAGCAGCTTGCCCACAGTGTGGACGTCCTTGTCGCCGCGGCCGGAGAGATTGACGATGATGATCTTGTCCTTGGCCATGGTCGGCGCGACCTTGATCGCCTGCGCGATGGCATGGGCCGATTCCAGCGCCGGGATGATGCCCTCGACGCGGGTGCAGACCTGGAAAGCGTCGAGCGCTTCCTGGTCGACGATCGGCACGTAGTTGACGCGGCCGGTGTCGCGCAAAAAGCTGTGCTCGGGGCCGACGCCGGGATAGTCGAGGCCGGCCGAGACCGAATGGCCCTCGAGGATCTGGCCGTCGGCGTCCTGCAGCAGATAGGTGCGGTTGCCGTGCAGCACCCCGGGGCGGCCGCCATTCATCGAGGCGGCGTGGCCGTTCTCGATGTCGAGGCCGTGGCCGCCGGCTTCGACGCCGACGATCTCGACATCCTTGTCGTCGAGGAACGGATGGAACAGGCCGATGGCGTTGGAGCCGCCGCCGACGGCGGCGATGATCATGTCGGGCAGGCGGCCTTCCTGCTCCAGGATCTGGGCGCGGGCCTCGGTGCCGATCACCGACTGGAAGTCGCGCACCAGCTCCGGATAGGGATGCGGGCCGGCGGCGGTGCCGATCAGGTAATAGGTGTTCTCGACATTCGAGACCCAGTCGCGCAGCGCCTCGTTCATCGCGTCCTTGAGCGTGCCGTTGCCGGCGGTGACCGGGTTGACCGTCGCGCCGAGCAGCTTCATGCGGAAGACGTTCGGCGCCTGCCGCTCGACGTCGGTCGCGCCCATGTAGACGACGCAGGGCAGGCCGAAGCGCGCCGCGACGGTGGCGGAGGCGACGCCATGCTGGCCGGCGCCGGTCTCGGCGATGATCCGCGTCTTGCCCATGCGCTTGGCGAGCAGGATCTGGCCGAGGCAGTTGTTGATCTTGTGGCTGCCGGTGTGGTTCAGGTCCTCGCGCTTGAAGAAGATGCGCGCGCCACCGAGGTGCTTCGTCAGGCCTTCGGCGAAATAGAGCTTCGACGGCCGGCCGGCATAATAGGTCGAGAGCGCCTGCAGCTCGGCCTTGAAGGCGGGATCCGCCTTGGCGTCGTCATAGGCCTGCTGCAGTTCGAGGATCAGCGGCATCAGCGTCTCGGCGACGAAACGGCCGCCATAGATGCCGAAGAAGCCGCGCTCGTCCGGGCCGGTCTTGAAGGAATTGGGCTCGACAGGAGCGGTCACGACGAAATCCTCTCGCCGGCAATCGTCCGGCCTTGATCAGCTGTGGGTCGGAAGCCGCGGATCGCGGCGATGAAGGCGCGGATCCGCGCGGGATCCTTGATGCCGGGCGCGCTTTCCACGCCCGAGGAAGCGTCGATCCCGAACGGCCGCGTGAGCGCCAGGGCCTCCGCGACGTTGTCGGCATCCAGCCCTCCCGAAAGCATATAGGAAAGGCCGGGGTCAAGCGCATCGAGCAGATGCCAGTCGAAGGTGACGCCGTTGCCGCCGGGAAGCGTCGCCCCCTTGGGTGGCTTGGCGTCGAGCAGCAGGCGGTCGGCGATGCCGGCGTAGGCCGGCGCGCTGGCGATATCCTCGGCCGAGCGGATGCCGAGCGCCTTCATCACCTTGAGTCCGAAGCGCTGCCGGATTTCGGCGACGCGGGCGACGCTCTCGCCGCCATGCAGCTGCAGCCAGTCGGGTCTCACCGTGTCGACGATCGCGGCGAGGCCGGCATCGTCCATGTCGACGGTGAGCGCGACGATCTCGGCGCGGCCGCGGGCCCGCGCCGCGAGCGCCGCGGCGCGCTCGATCGAGACGGCGCGCGGGCTCTTCGGGAAGAACACGAAGCCGACCATGTCGACGCCGGCGTCGAGCGCGGCATCGAGCGTCTCCTCGGTGGAGAGACCGCAGATCTTGACGATCACGGACATAGCGTTACCGACATGGCGTCACGGTCTCGGGCGTCCGAGCTTCTGTTGCGGCTTTGGGTTCACGGGCAGCGTTCATTGTCACGCACCTAGCTTGGCGGAAGGGTTTGGCACGAAAGCGGCGGCAAGTCCAAGAAAAGTCCGAGCCGCAAAGTCCGTGCCGGCGCGAAGCGGCGAACGGGTTCCGGCCGGTGCGGGGCCGGCCGGTCCGTGGACCGGTTTCACGTGAAAAGCGGCAGAGCCGGAGCGATGGGCCTTCAGGCGGCGCGGCGCGGGGTCGGCAGCGCGGTCGCCGGGCTCGCGGCGGCACGATATTGTGCGTTTTCGCGCTTCGCGTCCTGGAGCTCGTGGCGCAGGCGGCGGCTCTGCCGGCGCCATCGACCCTGGCCGAGCCAGGTGCCGATCCCGCCGATGACGACGCCGAGCGCGATGGCGGCGAAGATCAGGACGAAGAGCGGCATGCTGATGACGACGGCCGGATCGGTGGAATTGAACGGATCCAGCGACAGCGCCACGGCATGGCGGTTGGCGACCGAAAGCGCCACCGCGACGATTGCGATCGGAACCAGGATGACGACCGCAAGAATCTTCTTCATCGATACCGCCTCAAGCAGGACGCCCGGATGGCTTCCACCGCTCCGGACAGGATAACCCGCCAATAAACACACGGGATCACATTTGGTTCAACGGGCGGCCCGCCGCCCGTCGAGCCGGCCGCGATCAGTCGCCGTCGTTGAGACGCTCGCGCATCTCCTTGCCGGTCTTGAAGAACGGCACGTATTTCTCGGTGACCTCGACCTTCGAGCCGGTGCGCGGGTTGCGGCCCTGTCGCGCCGGCCGGTTCTTCACCGAAAAGGCCCCGAAACCGCGGAGTTCGACCCGGTCGCCCCGGGCCAGCGCATCGATGATCTCGTCGAGGATCGAATTGACGATGTGCTCCACATCCCGCTGGTAGAGATGCGGATTCTGTTCGGCGATCTTCTGCACCAGTTCGGACTTGATCACCGCGGAGCCCCCTCAGCGTCGTTCAGACCCGCCGGAGCCTGCCAAACGGATAGGAGACCGTCAAGCTGGAGTCTGGCGGGGATCAGGCCGGAAAGGCCGCTGCCGCGCAGCCAGTCCGGCGCGAAGCCGGCCTCGCGCGCCAGCCAGGCGAAAGCGGCGCTGGCGAAGGAGAACGGGCTGGAGCTGCCTTCGGGCTCCCAGTCGATCACGTGCAGGCGCGCATCGACGCCGCGCTTGGTTGTCAGCCAGCCGATCGCCGCCTCCTCGCCGCCGATCTCGTCGATCAGCCCGGCCTCGAGCGCCTGGTGGCCGGAATAGACGCGGCCATCCGCAAGCGCGAGCGCCTTCGGCCGGTCGAGCTTGCGGCGCTCGGCGACGATGTCGACGAACCAGTTGTAGGTATCGCGGATCAGGCTGTCGATGACGGCGAGCGACTCGGGCGAGGGCGGCGCGAAGGGGGAGGGCGCCGCCTTCAGCGGCGACGACTTCACCTCGGTCAGTTTGATGCCGAGCTTTTCCATGGCGCCGCTCACTTCCGGCGACTGGAACAGCACGCCGATCGAGCCGGTGATCGAGCTGCGATAGGCGACGATGTGGTCGGTGGCGATGGCGGTCATGTAGGCGGCCGAGGCGCCGACGGTGCGGATCGCGGCGACGGTCGGTTTCTCGGCGGCGAGCTTGCGGATGGCGTCATAGAGCGCCTCGCCGCCGGCGGTGGCGCCGCCGCCTGAATTGATCGAGACGATCACGCCCTGCACGGCGTCGCTCTTCGCGATCTTGTCGATCAGGTCGAGCTGGTCCTGGTTTTCGGAGATGAAGCCGGAGATCGTCACCCGGGCGATGTGCGGGCGGGAGCGTCCGCCGATGCCGTCGGGACCGGCCGCCAGCAGGCCGCCGCCGACGATGGCGAGCGCCGCCGCCACGAAGGCGAGGATGCGCCAGGTGGTCAGTTTTCGCCGTAACCGTCGGCGATCCAGGATCTGATCCGCGTCCATGCTCATCCATGCGCTCCCGGTCGATCTCGAAGACCCAGAACGGGTTACATGTTTTGCAATGCAGAATCAAACAAGTCCGTGCCAAGCGATTGTCGGCACAGGCGATTTCTGCATCGGCCCCAAACGAAAACGCCCCGGACGAGCCGGGGCGTTTCCTTAGTTCGATGGAACGGGAAGATTACTCTTCGCTGTCCTGGCGTGCCTTGAGGGCGGCGCCGAGGATGTCGCCGAGCGACGCACCCGAATCCGACGAGCCGTACTGGGCGACCGCTTCCTTCTCTTCGGCGATTTCCAGCGCCTTGATCGAGACGGCGACCTTGCGGGCCTTCTTGTCGAAGTTGGTGATGCGGGCATCGACCTTCTCGCCGACGGCGAAGCGCTCCGGACGCTGCTCCGAACGATCGCGCGACAGGTCGGCGCGACGGATGAAGGAGGTCAGGTCGCTGTCGGCCAGACGAACTTCCAGGCCGCCTTCGGTCACTGCGGTGATCTCGCAGGTGACGACAGCGCCCTTGCGCAGCTCGCCGGAAGCCTCGACGAACGGATCGCCGCCGACCTGCTTGATGCCGAGCGAGATGCGCTCCTTGTCGATGTCGACGTCGAGCACCTGCGCCTTGACCATGTCGCCGCGGTTGTACTCGTCGATGACCTGCTCGCCCGGACGGTTCCAGTCGAGATCCGACAGGTGGACCATGCCGTCGACGTCGCCGTCGAGGCCGATGAACAGGCCGAACTCGGTCTTGTTCTTGACTTCGCCTTCGACGATCGAGCCGATCGGGTACTTCTCGGAGAAGCTCTCCCACGGGTTCGACAGGGTCTGCTTCAGGCCGAGCGAGATACGGCGCTTGACCGGATCGACCTCGAGGATCATCACCTCAACCTCTTGCGAGGTGGAGACGATCTTGCCCGGATGGACGTTCTTCTTCGTCCAGGACATCTCGGAGACGTGGATCAGGCCTTCGATGCCCGGCTCCAGCTCGACGAACGCACCGTAGTCGGTGATGTTCGTGACGCGGCCCGAGAACTTGGCCTGGACCGGGTACTTGGCCTCGATGCCAGACCACGGATCGGCCTCGAGCTGCTTCATGCCGAGCGAGATGCGGTGCGTCTCGTGGTTGACGCGGATGATCTGCACGCGGACGGTCTGGCCGATCGAGAGCACCTCGGTCGGGTGGTTGATGCGGCGCCACGCGATGTCGGTGACGTGCAGCAGGCCATCGATGCCGCCGAGGTCAACGAACGCACCGTAATCGGTGATGTTCTTGACGACGCCCTCGATGATCTGACCCTCTTCCAGGCTCTGGACGAGCTCGGAGCGCTGCTCGGCGCGGGTCTCTTCCAGGACGGTACGGCGCGAGACGACGATGTTGCCGCGGCGCTTGTCCATCTTGAGGATCTGGAAGGGCTGCGGCGTGTGCATCAGCGGGCCGACGTCGCGCACCGGGCGGATGTCGACCTGCGAGCGCGGCAGGAAGGCGACGGCGCCGTCCAGGTCGACGGTGAAGCCGCCCTTGACCTGGTTGAAGATGACGCCCGTGACCTTCTCGTTCTTGTTGAACTGCTCCTCGAGACGGATCCAGCTCTCCTCGCGGCGCGCCTTGTCGCGCGAGAGAACGGCTTCGCCGAGAGCATTTTCGACGCGCTCGAGATAGACCTCGACCACATCGCCGACCTTGAGCGCGTTCTCGCGGCCCGGGCCGTTGAATTCCTTGAGGGCCACGCGGCCTTCGGTCTTCAGACCGACGTCGATGACGGCGAGGTCCTTCTCGATGGCGACGATCGTACCCTTGACGACGCTGCCCTCGAAGAGGTCTTCATTCTGGAAGGATTCCTCGAGAAGCGCGGCAAAATCTTCCCGGGACGGATTGGTTACAGCCATGAAAACTCCTGGTGCCATTGCTGGCATGCGTCGGCGGTTCGTGTTGCGAAAACCCGGATCGCGTTCCTGCCCACGACGGAAATCGGGGCTACCGCATTGGGGCGGACCGACGCTTCCGGACCGCGATTCGGGTGCTTATCGATGCGCTCGGAACGCCGAAACGGCCTCGGATGGCCATTTCCGACGCCCTGAACGCAAAGATCTGGGCTCTATATAGGGTCGATCTCGCAGCGGCAAGGCCAAATTGGCCGATTTCTGCGCCTTTGGCCGGTGCCGACGTTCAATCAGTCGTGTCCGGCCTCGACGATCGCCACCGCGGCCGCGAAGGCCGCCTCGGCGTCGAGCGCCGTGGTGTCGAGGCGCACCGCGTCGTCGGCCTGGCGCAGCGGCGCGGCCGAGCGGTGCGAATCGCGTTCGTCGCGCTCCAGGATCTCGGCCAGGATCCGCTCATAGGGCACGTTGCGGCCCTTGGCGTTCAGCTCGTCGGTGCGGCGGCGGGCGCGCACTTCCGGCGACGCCGTGACGAAGATCTTGACGTCGGCGTTCGGGCAGATCGCCGTGCCGATGTCGCGGCCGTCGAGCACGGCGCCTGGCGCCGTGCGGGCGAAGGCGCGCTGGAACTCGACGAGCGCGGCGCGCACTTCCGGATGCACGGCGACGCGCGACGCCAGTTCGCCGGCCTCGCGGCCGCGCAGTTCGGGATGGTCGAGGTCCTTCGGCGTCAGCCGGCGGGCGACGGCGCCGGCCTCGGCGGCGTTGTCGAGGTCGAGCCCCTGTTCGGTCATCAGCCGGCCGATGGCGCGGTAGAGCAGTCCGGTGTCGAGATGGTTGAGGCCATAGTGCTTCGCCAGTTTCAGGGCGATCGTGCCCTTGCCCGCGGCGGCGGGTCCGTCGATTGCGATGATCATGCTGCGGCGGGCTCCGCCCTTTCGAAATGCGCGCCAAGCCCGCTCATCAGGGCCTGGAATTCGGGAAAGTGGATGTCGATCGGCGTGGCGTCGTCGATCGTCACCGGCGCCTGGCCGGCGAGGCCGAGGACAAGGAAGCTGATGCCGATGCGATGATCGCGCCGGGTCGCGACGTCGCCGCCGCCGATGCGCACCGCGCCGCCGGTGACGGCAAGCGATTCCGGCCCCTCCTCGACGGTGACGCCATTGGCGCCGAGGCCGGCGGCGAGCGAGGCGAGGCGGTCGGATTCCTTCAGCCGCAATTCGCCGATGCCGTCCATTACGGTGATACCCTCGGCGAAGGCGGCGGCGATGGCGAGCGCCGGATACTCGTCGATCATCGACGGCGCCCGCTCGGCCGGCACGACGACGCCCCGAAGCCGGCTGGCGCGGACATGGATGTCGCCGACCGCCTCGCCGCCGATCGTGCGGCGATTGCCGATCTCGATGTCGCCGCCCATCTCGATCAGCGTCTCGATCAGCCCGGTCCGCATCGGATTGAGCAGCACCGCCTCGATCGTCAGTTCCGAGCCTTCGATGAGGAGGGCGGCGACGATCAGGAAAGCGGCCGAGCTCGGATCGCCGGGAATGGCAACCTGCTGCGGCTTCAGATCGCGCCGGCCTTCCAGCCGCACGACGCGTTCGCCGTCGGCGCCGAGCTCGATCTCGATGGCCGCGCCGAAGGCCTGCAGCAGCCGCTCGGTGTGGTCGCGCGTCGGCGTCGGCTCGATGATGGTGGTGACGCCCGGCGTGTTGAGGCCAGCGAACAGAACCGCCGACTTGACCCGCGCCGAGGGGACCGGCACGCGATACTCGATCGGCAGGGTGATGTCGGGGCCCTTCAGGGTCAGCGGCAGGCGATCCTTCGAGCGGGCGAGCACCTGCACGCCCATGCGGCGCAGCGGATCGAGGACGCGGCCCATCGGCCGGTTGCGCAGCGAGGCATCGCCGCCAAAAGTCGCGCTGATCGCCTGGCTGCCGACGAGACCGAGGGCGAGGCGGGCGCCCGTGCCGGAATTGCCGTAGTCGATCACGTCCTCCGGCTCGAGGAAGCCGCCGACGCCGACGCCGCGAACCTTCCAGATCCCGGCGCCGGTACGCGTCACGCTGGCGCCGAAGGCGCGCAGGGCGGCGGCCGTCGCCTGCGTGTCCGCGCACTCCAGCAGGCCCTCGATCGTCGTCTCGCCGATCGCCACCGCCCCGAGCATCAATGCGCGATGCGAGATCGACTTGTCGCCGGGGACGCGGACGCGGCCGCGGAGCGGGCCGGCGGTCCGGGCGGTCAGGGCGGCGGGAGGTGGCGCGGCAGATGGCATAGGGTCGGGCTCCTCGGTATTCGGCACAGGCGAATTCGGGGTCGCGCATGCGGCTCAAGGACCAGAAGGGACGGTCGTCGGATAGCACGGCCACCGCCCGCCGTCATCCGGGTCGAGGCGTCGGATCGCGGCTTGCCGCCGGGAACCGCCTGAATGCAAGGGAGCGCCTGTGCTAGAATTGCTTTTGACAGGGCCTGTGCGAGTCATTAAGGGACAGCCGCTCTTTTCAACCGATGAGGCACGACGTGGCGAAAGCGGAACTCGGCACCAAGCGGGTCGACCCGGAGACGGGCAAGAAGTTCTACGACCTGAACAAAGATCCCATCGTTTCGCCCTTCACGGGCGTTTCGTATCCCCGTTCGTTCTTTGAATCGGGCACGGCCCCCAAGGCCCGCCCGGCCAATGTGACGGACGATGAAGACGAAGAGATCGAGGACGAGGGCGACAAGAGCGCCGAATTCGTCAGCCTCGAAGAGGCCGACGAGGAGACCTCGGGCGGCGCGATCGCGGTCGAAGGCGACGAAGACGACGTCGAGCTCGCCGACGATGACGGCGATGACGTCTTCATCGAGGACGAGGAAGAGGAAGGTGACGACGTGACCGACATCATCGGTGGCGTCGACGACGAAGAGTCGTAAACCTATCCACAGGCACCGGTTCGATTTTTTGAATTGGCGCTTGATTTGAAAAAAGGCGCGGCTTAAGAGTTGCGCCGTTCCGGGGGGGTCCCCAACCCCTCCGACTTCGAGATAGTGGGGCCATAGCTCAGTTGGGAGAGCGCTTGAATGGCATTCAAGAGGTCGTCGGTTCGATTCCGATTGGCTCCACCATCCTCCCCCCTTCGCTGAAGGGAACGAAAGCCGCCTCCGGGCGGCTTTTCGCTTTTTGGGGCTTTGCCGGCCAAGTATGCGCGTAGACCCAGGGATGCGCACAAAATCCGGGACGGCTTCTCCGCCGATCGGCGAGCCGAAAGCCGGCGCAGCTTTTTTCCCGCATACGATCGATGGCGCGGCCGGCCGATATCGGGGCCGAGGGTCCCGATTCGTCCTGACCGATTGGTGCCGTCTTCGGCAAGCGGACGCGGGACCGGCTAGCGCTTCTTGAGCGACATCAGATAGGCGACGACGTCGCGCTTCTCGTCGTCGAACAGCCGGTAGATCGTCATCGGAAAATGATCCTCGGCGAGGAACTTCGTGAAATAGGCCTGGTCGCGGCCGGGCCGCTTGACGATGTCCTCGTAGCGCGGCGCCATTTTCGGGTCGGGCTTGTCGTTGGCGCGCAGATGGCACATCCGGCACCATTGATCGACCACCTGCTTGCCGCGGGCTGCGGCGTCGTCGGCGTTGGCGCCGACCGAGAGCGCCAGCAGTGCCACGGTTCCGACGCCGATGCGCGCCGCCACCTGACCCAAGCCCGTTATTTTCCGTTTCCTGCTCATCCCGCGCATTCCAAGCTCCCGCCTCGATGGTCCGAGACTTAGAGCATTTCGATGCGCGCATGAAATGGTGAAACGGGACAACGCTTTGTCCGGCGCCGGCCTTTGCTGCCGCCACCGGGCAGGGGTGGGGCGGCGCCGGGCGCGGCGCATTTCGCGGTCGGGGCCGGCGGCCCGCGAATGCCGGCCGGCCGATCACAATCCCTTGAGGCTTTATAGGCCCGGCCGGTGGATGTCCCCATGTTGGGGCCGTCGCCGGGATCGGCGACCGGGGCACTCCGATGCTGAAAACGCTGGAGACCAGCCATGAAGAAGCATCTCTACCTTCTCCCACTTGCCGGCCTGTTGCTTGCGTCCGGCACCGCTCTCGCGGCCGAGACCATGAACGGCGTGGTCGCGCGGGCAGACCCCTATACCGGGGAACTGGTGCTGCTCGGCGGCGCCAATATCCAGGTGAGCGACCCGTCGGTCCTGCGCCATCTGGCGCCGGGCGAGCACGTGATCATCACGCGAAACGACAACGACACGATCGGCGTGCAGGTGGACAGCTCCTATTCGGGCTCCGGCAGCAGCAACTAGCGCCTTTCAAGCGTCCCGGTGTTGGCGCCGCCAGATCGCGGGGCCACACCACGCGCGGCTGCCGAGACTTCGGCCGCCAGGAATTCGGCCGCAAAGACCTCGGCCGCCAAGCCTCGCCCGCTGTGGGGCGAACGCGAATTGCACCGGTCAGGTTATTAATGATGACCCTTGTCACTTAAATAGTAAGTGATTGATTAACTTTGTTAATTTTATCGGTTCGGTGCGGGATGAACGCTGATTTCATGTCCGCTGCATGAAATTTTGTTCATGAACCGGCCACCCCGTTGCCGACCTGTTTCGCAGCCCCAAATTCCATACGGGGCCGAAAAAAAACGGATGGACATCATGAGAAAGATTGCTCTGCTTATCCCCCTCGCTGGCGTTCTGGCCATCGGACCGGCCATGGCCGCCGAAACCATGGGCGGCGTGGTGGACTACGCCAATCCCGCGACGGGCATCGTCTCCGTTGGCGGGCAGACATTCCAGGTCACGTATCCGCAACTGCTGCGTGGCGTTTACGGCGGTGAGCATGTGATCATCACCAAGAACGACAACGGCACCGTCGGCTTCCAGGAAGACAGCAGCTATTCGGATGGTGGCGGCCAGACGGGCCAGTAGGGCGGCCGCGCGGCGCCTGTGATGTCTGGATTCGACGCTGCCGCGTCGAGCGGGTTGAAAAGGGCCGCCCCCAGGGGCGGCCCTTTCTTGTGGCGCAGGGGGCGAGGATCGCCCGCGCCGAAGCTGGGGCCTTGACGGCGGCGGCAGCGAGCGCCGAACCTGCGGGCGAGGACGGGGCCGCATCCAGCGATGTTGCGGGCGTGACCGACAGCCGGAACGGCGCGGTCGCGGGTCTTGCCATGACGGCTCCGCGATCTTGGAAACGCAAAGGAATGAACGTCATGGCACTTGAGACGCGCCCGCTTGGACGCACGGGGATTCCGGTCACGGTCCTTGGTTTCGGCTCCGCCCCGCTCGGCGACCTCTATCACCGGCTGGACGACGCCACCGCCCGCGGCGCCGTCACGGCGGCGGTTGAGGCCGGCGTCAACCTGTTCGATACCTCGCCCTTCTACGGGCACGGCCTCGCCGAGCACCGCATCGGCACCGCGCTGCGCGGCGTGCCCCGCAAGTCCTTCGTGCTCTCGACCAAGGTCGGCCGCTGGATGGATCCGCTGCACCAGCCGGCCGATGGCAACACCCAGCCGCCGAACTTCGCCGGCGGCCTGCCGCATCCCGCCCGGCTCGATTATTCCTATGACGGCGCCATGCGCTCGCTCGAGCAGTCGCTGATCCGCCTCGGCACCGACCGCATCGAGATCGTGCTGATCCACGACGTCGACGTCTATTCGCACGGCGCGGCGGCGGTCGACGGCCACTTCAAGGCGGCGATGGAGGGGGCCTACAAGGCGCTGGAGAAACTGCGCGCCGAGAAGGTGATCGACGCGATCGGCGTCGGCCTCAACGAAGCCGACATGTGCGAGCGCTTCGCCCGCGCCGGCGATTTCGACGCCATGCTGCTTGCCGGCCGCTATTCGCTGCTCGAACAGCCGGCGCTCGACAGCTTCCTGCCTCTGGCCGAGGAAAAGGGCATCGGCATGATGCTGGGTGGTGTGTTCAATTCCGGCATCCTCGCCACCGGCCCGGTCAAGGGCGCCAAGTACAATTACCGCGACGCGCCGCCGGAGATCCTCGAGCGGGTCGCGGCGATCCAGAGGATCTGCGAGGCGCATGGCGTGACGCTTGCCGACGCGGCGCTGAAATTCCCGCTCGGTCATCCGGCCGTCGCTTCGCTGGTGATGGGCTCGGTCGCGGCCGAGGAGACGAAACGCAACCGCGCCGCCTTCGATCGCGCCGTGCCGGCCTCGCTCTGGTCGGACCTGAAGACCGCCGGTCTGCTGCGCGCCGACGCGCCGACGCCGGCCTGAGCCGCGAGGGGCGGCGGCGCCAAGTCGCCGCCGTCCCTTTGCCGCCACCGCCCTGCCGTCTCCGCCGATCTTCGGGGTGTTACCCGGCGTCGGGCGGGATCGCCTATTTTCAGCCGCGCGCGGTTTGGATAATATCCAGACTGATCCTTTTCCTTTGCCGCAGCTATTCTTGGCAGGTGCCGTCGTGTCGCGTTCCACGCAGGGCTCGCAGCCCGAAACCGTCAGCGTGGTCATTCCGGCGCGGAATGCGGCCAAGACGATTGGATTGACGTTGCGATCGCTGGCGGGCGAGCGGGCGGTTATTCATGAAGTGATCGTGGTAGACGATGATTCCGACGACGATACCGCTACCATCGCCGGAAATTGCGCCGCCGATATTGATCTTCCCCTGGTTGTGCTTTCCAGCAACTGCCGCGATGCCGGCGAGGCGCGCAACCGGGCGCTGGCGCGCGCAAGCGGCCGCTGGATCTATTTCCTCGACGCCGACGACGTGCACCACGAGGGCGGCCTGCGGGCGCTGGTCGCGGCCGGCCAGGCAGCCGACGCCCCGGACCTGATCCTCGGCGGCTATCATTGCCGGCGGGCCGGGCGCGAGCCGGAGCCGTTCGCGCCGCTGCTGCAGGGACTTTCTGCCGAGAGCTATCTCGCCGGCCGGGCGGTGGTCATCGTCGTCGGCAGCGCGCTGATCGCCCGCGCGGCGCTGCAGGGCCTGCGCTTCCACGGCAACCTCGCCTATGACGAGGACACGCTGTTCTGGGCGGCGCTGCTCGCCAAATGCCGGATCGCCGCCGTCGATGCCGTGGTGATGACCTACAATGTCAGCCTGACGCGCGCCGACGACCGGCTGGCGGTGGATTCGCGCGAGCGCTTCCAGGCCTGGCGCCGCTGCCTCTCGAGCCTCGAGGCGCGCGGCATCCGCCGCCGCGCGCTGCGTCGGCGCGAGGCCTTCATGGCGATCAAGGTGGCGCGCGTGCATCTCGCCCGCGGCGAGACGGCGCTGGCGCATCATTTCCTCGGCGTGGCCTGGCGGACGCCGAAGACGGCGGCCGACACCTATCGGTGGCTGCGCATCCGCCTGAAGCTGGCGCTGCGGACCCGGCCTCGCGACAGGGCGGCCCAGTGAGGCGCATCCTGTTCCTGGCCGCGCATCCGGCCTTTCCGGCGATCACCGGCGCGGACCTGCGCAACTGGCAGAACGCGTCGGCCGCGGCGAAACTCGGCCCGGTCCGCTTCGTCTCCGTGCTGGCCGCGCCGGAGGGAAGCGCTAGTCCGGCCGGGATCGAGGTGCGTCATCTCGGCGGCGCCGCCGCCTCGCTTTATCGGCCGGTCGCCGGCCTTAGTTCGATCGACCTCCACATCGAACCGCCCATGCTTTCCGCCTTCGCGGCGATGCTGACCGATTTCAGGCCCGACACCGTCGTCGTCGAGCATCTCGGCCTTCACCCGTTCCTGCGGCTGGCGGGGGAAAGCGGCGCCCGTCTCGTGCTCGACCTGCACAATGTCGAATCGCATCTCGCCGCGCAGATCCCGCTGCGGCGCGACTGGTTCGGAACGAAGCGCCGGCGCGACAGCCGGGCGATCGCCGAGATCGAGGCAGCCGCCATCGCCAGGGTGGACCAGGTCTGGTGCTGCTCCGCCGACGATGCCGGGCGGCTCGCGGCGCGCGGCCTCGGCGAGGCCATCGTCGTACCGAACGGCCTGCCGCGCCCGGAGACGGCGCCGGTCGCGCTTGGCGCGGTGCCGCCGCCGCCGGGGCCGGAACTGCTCTTCATCGGTCATCTCGGCTACAAGCCGAACATCGCCGCCTGCGGGCGGCTGGCGCGCAGGATCCTGCCAAGGCTGCGCCGGCGCCTGCCGGAGGCCAGGCTGACGCTCGCCGGCCGGCACCCGGCGCGCCGCGTCCGTCGCCTCGCCGCTGCGGGCGTGCGCATCGTGGCGGATCCGGACGAACTGGCGCCGCTGCTCGCCAGCGCCCATATCGCCGTCGTGCCACTCACCAGTGGCGGCGGCACGCGCTTCAAGATCGTCGAGGCGATGGCGTGGGGCCTGCCGGTGGTGGCGACCCGGCTCGCGGCCGAAGGGCTCGGGCTTGCGGACGGAGAGGATCTGCTGCTCGCCGAGAGCGACCGGGTGTTCGCCGATACCATTGAAAGCCTCTGGCGCGATGAGGGCCGGCGCGCCGCCTTGCGCAGCCGGGCGCACGCCGCCGCCTGGCAGCGCTTCGGTCCCGAGCCGATCGAGCGGGCCGTCCTTGGCGCGCTTCGAGCGCTTGCCGCCCCTGGAGCCGTGCCGAACCCGTGATCCCGAAAATCATCCACCAGACCTGGCGCGACCGCGACATTCCCCAGGCGATGCAGGCCTTCGTCGCCAGCTGGCCGAAGCTGCATCCGGGCTGGGAGATCCGCCTCTGGACCGATGACGACCTGGCGCGGCTGGTCGAGACGGACTATCCGCATCTCGCCGAGCTATATTTCGGCTATGCCAGGCCGATCCAGCGCGCCGATCTCGGCCGCTACCTCGTGCTCAGGAGCTATGGCGGCGTCTACGCCGATCTCGATGCCGAAGCGCTGCGGCCGTTCGATGAATGGCTCGGGGCCGACCGCCCGGTCTTTGCCGAGGAGCCGCGCAGCCATCTCGCCGAGACGGTGGTCGCGGTGCGGCAGTTTTCGCACGTCGTCTCCAATGCCGTCATGCTGTCGCCAGCCGGGCATCCCTTCTGGAACGCGGTGATCGATCTCGCGATCGAATGCCGCCACGCGCTCGATCCGCTCGATTCGACTGGGCCCTTCCTGCTGACCGGCGCGGTCGAGGCGACGAATGCGGAGATCCGCCCCGAGGTCCTGCCCGGCTATATGTTCTCGCCGCGTGACAAGGCCGGCCGCGACTGCGCGGATATCGATCCCGCCCGCCCCGCGCTGGCGCAGCATCACTGGCTGCACACCTGGGTCGGCGCGGACGAGACGCTGCGTCTGCCGGTGCGTTTGAAGACGGCGTTTCGCAAGGCGAGGCTCCGCTGGCGCGAGCGCGGCGCCGAGCCCGCCTCGGTACGCGAGGCGTCGGTCGACCGCGCCGCGCTCGCCAGGCAGGCGCCGGCCGACGGCACGGTGCTGGTCGCCATTCCCGTCCGCAACGCCGCCGCCACGCTCGACGCGCTCTTCGCCCATATCGAGGCGCTGGACTATCCGGCCGAGAAGCTGTCGATCGCCTTCCTCATCGGCAATTCGATCGATGACAGCCTCGAGCGACTGCGCGCCTTCCTCGCCCGCTCGCGGCGGCGCTTCCGCCGGACCCTGCTGGTCGAGCAGGATTTCGCGGCCCCCGACAGCGGTCCGCGCTGGAACCTGCGTCATCAGCGGGTGCGGCGGAGCCGCATCGCCCAGGCTCGCAACCGCCTGCTCGACGCAGCGCTGGTCGATGAGGACTGGGTGCTCTGGATCGATGCGGACATCGTCGATTTTCCGCCCGACATTCTCGGTCGCATGCTGGCCGAGCGGGCGCGCGTCGTGCATCCCGATTGCGTCCGGCAGCCGGGCGGGCCGAGCTTCGACCTGAACGCCTGGATCGCCCTGGCCGAGCCGCGCGACGACCAATGGATCAAGCATGTGCGGGACGGGCTCTACCAGCCGCCGGTCGGCCATCTGCGGCTCTACCAGCATGATCTCCGCCATCTCCGCCGGGTTCGGCTCGATTCCGTCGGCGGCACCATGCTGCTGGTCGATGCCGCCATCCATCGTGCCGGGATCACCTTTCCCGACCAGCCCTATCGCCGGCTGATCGAGACGGAAGCCTTCGCCGCCCTGGCGCGCCGGTTCGACATCGAGATCATCGGCCTGCCGCAGATCCAGATCCGCCACGCCGAGGGCTGAGGGCCGCGCGCGCTGCTGGCGATCGCGCCTCGCTGCCGATACCGTCGCCGGAGCAGGCGGAGAAGGCTGGGAGGGGCGATGCTGTACCGGAATGCGCGTGCGTCAGACCTGGAGCCGATCATCGCGCTGCACGTCGAGGAGCAATGGCGAGCCTATGCCCATATTCTTCCTGCGGGATATCTGCGCGAGGAAATGCCTGCCCAAAAGCGCGTCCTGTGGAGCGCGCGGCTCGCGCCGGGCGCCGACCGCGAGCGTCTGTCGATCCTGGTGGCGGAGAGCGACGCTCGCCAGGTGGTTGGCTTCATCTGCTTCGTCCTCGAGCCCAACGACGCCTGGGGAAGCTATCTTCACAATCTCTACGTCGCTTCCAGCCATCAACGGCAGGGCATCGCGAGACGCCTGCTGGTCGAAGGCGTTTCCGGCCTGGGCTCGGATGTGAGGGCTGCTCCGGTGCATCTCTTGGTGTACCGGGCCAACGAACCGGCGCGCGCCCTGTATGAACGGCTCGGGGGAGCCCCCGTTGAACGGTTCATGCGCGGGGACCCTCCGGTCGAGCTATTCCGGTATCAATGGGCTTCGGCGGACGTGCTGCGGCAGCGGGCCGGTGCCGGGCTCTCGCCGCCGTAGCCGGATCCTCGGTTTGCGATCAACTCGTTGACGGCGCCGGCGACGTCCCCGATCGGCACAGCCGGATTGACCCGGTGCTGGTGGAAACAGGTCGATGACGTGGGTGCCGGTAGCTTCCATGCCAGCGGGTTCGAGCAGGCCGCCGCCTCGGCTACATCCCGGAGGAATGGCGAGGCCCCATCTGCAATCCGGGCGCTGGTGCGGCTGGTTGCCGACCTTCGGGCAAGGCGGACGCGGAAAATCATCCGGCTCTTTGTCGAATTCCGGCGCCGGCGTTCGTCGTCAGCATGGGGGCAGGTATCGGGCCGGCCCGGAGCACGACAGGAGACGTCATGACACGATATTGGGTCGCCATCCATCACCCCGATGACTACGATCCCGCCACTGCCGAGGACGAGGCGATGCATCGCGCCATCGACGTCCTCAACGAAGAGATGGTGGCGGCGGGCGTCCGGATCTTCGTCGGCGGGCTGGAGCCGGTGCGCCGCGCCATGGCGCTGCGGGCCGGGCCGGATGGCGCGGTGCGCGCGGCGGAGGGGCCGCATCTCGCGACCCGCGAGCATGTCGCCGGATTCTGGGTGCTGGAGGCCGCCAATCTGGACGAGGCGCTCGCCTGGGGCCGCAAGGCCGCCATTGCTTGCCGGGCGCCGGTCGAGGTGCGCGCCTTCAACTGAGGCGCGGCGTCGTCAGGGCCGGCTGGCCGGCGGCGTCCGCCAGCCGACGGAGGCGAGCCAGATTCCGATGATCGCCAGCAGGCCGGCGCCGATCCGGAGCCCTGTCACATTCGCCAGCGTCAGCACGATGCGCTCATAGGCCTGCGGCACCGTCAGAAGCGCGATGCCGCGCGCGAGCAGGATCCAGCCGAAAAGCGAGATCCCGACGGCCGGTGCCGAGGACCAGATCGGGTGCTGCGCGAGGATCAGGATGCCGAACAGGACCAGTGTCGCGCCGGCGATCCAGACCAAGACCGGGTTCTGGAAGAAGGCGTCGAGGAAGGCCGTCGCGGTGATCTCGGGCATGCGAAAGACAGCGATGACGGAGACGATCGCCACGAACGGCCCGATGACGCGGGCGAAGGCGCGGGTGCGGGGATCGGGCGGCATCGCCATGGCGGCCATCCCTCGGTTCGCGGCGATCCCCTCAGAGTTCGGAGGCGATCTGTTCCGGCGGCATCTTGTCGCCGGCGATCTCGCTCTGGCTCTTCGGCGGCAGCGGCTCGCGGGCCTTCAGGATTTCGATTGCCTGCTGCCAGTGGCTGGCGGCGCGGCCCTCGGGGCTGCCCTCTTCGAGCCAGAGCCGGTGCGCCTCGTCGGCGATCTGCTGTTCGGTAAACTGGGCCATGTCGTCCTCCCACGCTGCGCCTCTTCCGAGACCCGAAAGATCAATTCGGCGCAGGCGCGAGGGTTCCCGCCGCCCTATGGCCGGGCCGGCTCCGGCGAGGAAGAGCCGGCTCCGCCCCCTGTGTTCAGTCGTCGTGCGAGCCAAGATCATAGAGCGCAGCACTCGGTGTTGCGAGCGGGGCGGAGAGCGTCGCCTTCAGGGCGGTCCCGTAGAACAGCGGGGGTGCCATGCTTTGCGCGAGTTTCACGACTTCGGTCTGCAGCTCTGCAACGAGTTCTGGATGAGCCGCTGACACATCACGCGTTTCGCCAGGATCTGCCGCGAGGTCGAAGAGTTCGATCTTGGGAGGCAGGACGGCATGCCAGATCAACTTCCAGGAGCCGCGTCGAACGGCGCCTTGGGTAGGCTCTATGTTGTAGACGAGGCCGGTTCGACCGTCCTGGCCTTCAAGCAGCGCGGGCAGGACGTTGTTCCCGTCCAGAGCCTTGGATCGCGACAGGTCTGCCCCGGCGAGCGCCCCGAGCGTCGGCAGCATATCGACGACGTGAATGACGGCGTCAACCTGGCCAGCGGGGATGCGCTTCGGCCAGTTGGCCAGACCGACGACGCGGGTCCCGCCTTCATAGAGCGTCCCCTTGCCATCGCGCAGCGGCGCATTGCTGGGCGGCAATTCACCCGAAACGGCCCCTTCCCCAACGAACATCCTCGACCGTGTTCCGCCATTGTCCGAATGGAAGATCAGGAGCGTGTCGTCGCGCATGCCACGCGCTTCCAGCGCCTCGATCACCTTGCCGATCTGTTCGTCCATCGCGGTGATCATGGCCGCATAGGCCCGCCGTGACGGGTCCTCGATGCGCGGGTAGAGGTCGAGATAGCGCTGCGGCGCTTGATAGGGCGTGTGGGGGGCCGTGAAGGCGAGGTAGAGGAACAGAGGCGTAGATGGATCGTGCGTCCCTATCCGGCGCACGGCTTCGGCGCCAAACAGCTCTGTGTCGTAGCCGTCCTCGACGAGCAGGTCGTTGTCGCGATACCAGTCGGTCACGCCATGCGCTTCATGTTTGAAGTGGTCGATTTCTCCAACGAGCGGCCCGTAGAAGAAATCGAATCCGCGCTGGCGGGGCCAGTATTTCCGGTCGGCATGGCCTAGATGCCATTTGCCGACCAGCGCTGTCTTGTACCCGGCCTGCTGGAGGGCCTGCGGCAACAGATACTCGTCGGTCGCGAGCCCATAGTCGCCTCCCGAGGGGATGACGCCCGTCTGCAGGCCGTAGCGCAGGGGATACCGGCCGGTCATCAGCGCGGCCCGGGTCGGTGTGCAGAGGGGTTGGGTGTAGAGCTGCGAAAGCGTGGCCCCCTCGGCGGCGAGCCGATCCAGATGCGGAGTGTGGATGTCCGATCCGCGGAAGCCGACATCGGCAAAGCCGAGGTCATCCGCCAGGATATAAACGACGTGAGGCCGGGGCTGGGGAGCAGCTTGGGCCTGCCGGGCCAGGAGCGACAGGCCGGCGATGGCGGCTGCGAAGCCCGCGCCGCCAGCCAGAACTGTCCGCCGACTGGGGCCGGCGGCGTCCTTGGTTTCGGGATTGGATGAGTGGGGCATGGGTCACCGAAAGCGCGCGAGGCCGTGAGAGGTTCTGCTTCTTGCCGTAATGGAAGGCCCCGCGTGGCTCAATTGCCATTTCGCGCCAAAGCGGACCGCCGATAGGCAAGCGGCGTGACTCCATGCCAACGCCGGAAAGCCCGGATGAAATGCGACGGGTCGCTGTAGCCCAGGGCCCTGGCGATGGCGCCAATCTCCATGCCGGAGGCAGCCAGAAATTGTTGGGCCAGGTTCCGGCGCCAGACCTCTGTCTGTTCCTCGAAGGATGTTCCGCACGATGCCAACCGCCGCTGCAGGCTACGTGGGGAGATACCGAGGCTGCGGGCGGCATCGACCAGCGACAGCGTGCCGACCAGCGCGGCGCTCGCGAAGATGCGGGCGAGGGCCGCTTCGAGTTGCCTGTCATCTTGCCACATGGGCAAGGTGTCGAATGCGGATTGATCCGCCGCTTCCGGGATGGTGGTCGCGAAGAGGCGGCTCGGCTGATCCAGCCATGTGGCGCTGAAGCTGATCGTGATTCCTGCGCCCGCGCCGAACGAGACGTCAGCTGCCAGCTTGTCTTCGTAGCTCCGAATGGGGGCCCGTGCCCTGTGCGGCAGTGCGATGTGCAGGTCGAGGGATGTGCCGGCGAGGGAGCGAAGCGCCGAAACAACGAATGCGGCGATCCCCTCGTTGAGCACGCTCGCATGGAGCGCGTCGCTGTTTAGAAGCGAATGGCGCCAATACGCCCTTCCCTCCGAGACCGCGAGCGAGAGCTCGACGCCGCCTTGGAGTGTCGGCATCTGGCGCGCATGCGCGGCCAGGCATTCACGGATAGTCCTGCCGCCGATCAACGCTTGCCCGCTCAACCCGAGCTGGAGGGGGTCGGCCGCCGCTGCAAGATCAAGACCGAGCGTTGCCTCGCCGGACCTCCGGGCGAAGATGTTCAGCAGCGTGCAAATCTGACTTCGCGTCGCCACGGCGCCGCGCATTGAAAGTGCGTCGGCCGCCAATCCAGCGCGCCCCAGTAGATCCGGGACGAGAATGTCCGACTTCGCCGCGACGGCCGGCACCATGTGCAGCAGGGAAAGCTTGACCGGACTTCTGTCCCACATCTCTCGACCCACCAGCACCCGCAATCGACTGTGGGGTCGCGACTCCCCCGGAAATGCTTACGCCGTCTTCGTCGACAGCCCACATCAAAAAATCGAAGGTCGAGCCGACTTCGCCTCGCCCTCTCCGAGGATGGCACGCGCGCATCGGCGGTCAATAGGGCGCGCGAACTCGTCAGGCGCAGCCTGTCCCTCCCGTGAGGCGCCGGCAGTCGGGGCGGAGGGGAGCAAACCGGAAATGATCTCCGTTTTGCGTGCATCGGCCGTCGAGCTCGCTGCGGGCGGCAGCAAGGCCATCTCTCGGCTTCGGCGATGATCGGAAGGTGGACCTGGGGGATGCCAAAAAGCAAAAGCCCCGCATCCGGTCCGGAGTGCGGGGCTTTTGCGAAAATTGGTGCCCAGAAGAGGATCGGGCATATCTGCCATCAGTGCATTGAAATCGTTGATTAATTTCGAACGTCCGATGGCGTCTGTATAGCAGTCGCGTACGTCCGCAGCAATGGGAGTTATCCGGTCGCCTTTGGCGCTAAACTGCCACGAGAGGCCCGTGAATTTTTGGCGAAAAATCTGTCTGCGCACCTCGACAGGCCTCGAAGCATCATCCCCCCGTGCTCCCCCCCCCGGACTATGTCGGCTCGATGCTTATTGGAGCCGGTCGGCCATTGATCGCTCCAGCGGCGTCTGGCAGGCGGGGCGCAGCGGCGACCACCAGTCCAGCTTGCGACAACTCACTCAGGGGTACGGGGAACCCGGCGACCAAGAGAGCAACAGCGGCATGGTTGAGCGCGGGTTCGGCGGGGACGTCAGATCGTAGGTCAGACAGTCGCGCTACAAACGCTGCAACCCCATAGGAAGCGTCGTGGTGATGTGAGGCGCCCTTGGCCTTCCCCGTTACCAAAGCCTCCCAGACGAACAGTCCAGCGCTCCATTCCTGAAACTTGTTGACGGAGGTCGTCGCTGGGACGGTGCCGTTTTTGGCCAAGAGCGCAAAGCACCAAGGCATGAGCGCTAGCCCCGCTCCCAATGCTCCGCAGCCTGCTCCGGCCGACCATGCCCGCCGCAGTTCCAGTTCTGCACCGCCTCGACTAGATGTGATCCGGCTCAGATCAGACCGCCGTGGCGTCCAGATTGGGGCCTCGAACCCCAGTGCGACCAACTCTCCGTGATGCAGTCGGGCTGCTACATCTTCCAGGGCAGCCTCGAAATCTGCTGGACCACCGCTGCCGCCGGTGCTGTCCGCCCAGCCGATATTCTTGGGGCTTCCGACGTCGACGCAGAAGACATGGACGTTACGTGATGGCATCTATGCGCTTCCTGTTGAGGACGCGCAGGATGAGTGCACTTTCGGGCCGATGTCGAGCCGTGTGGTCGGCATACGGAAAACCCGTCCGAAACTGCCGTCTGGAAATCGAGGTGATCCGCGCAGTTGGTCAGGGGGCTTTTGATATACGAAAACCAGTTGATTTTCGTATCTATGGTCACCTAGACTCCTGCCATCGCACGTGCCTCCTCGTGCCTAGCAAGGACCTTCAGCATGACCAAGCGCGTCGCCCTCTACCTCCGCGTGTCGACCACCGGCCAGACGGTCGAGAACCAACGCCGCGAGCTTGAGGCGGTCGCTGAGCGCCATGGCTGGCAGGTGGTTGCGACCTTCGAGGACGCTGGCATCTCGGGCGCTAAGGGACGGGACAAGCGCCCCGGCCTCGACGCCATGATGAAGGCCGTTGCCCGCCGCGAGATCGACCTCATCGCCGCCTGGAGCGTGGACCGCCTCGGCCGCTCGCTGACCGACCTTCTCAGCTTTCTGGGCGAGCTTCACGCCAAGGGCGTCGACCTCTACCTGCACCAGCAGGGCCTCGACACGTCGACCCCAGCCGGCAAGGCGATGTTCCAGATGATGGGCGTGTTCGCCGAGTTCGAGCGCGAAATGATCCGCGAACGAGTCAACGCTGGTCTGTCCCGCGCCAAGGCCAACGGTACCAAGCTCGGCCGCCCCGCCAAGGGAACCGAGAAGGACCTGAAGAAGGCGGCCGAATGGGCTCGCGTTCATGCCGCCGTGCTGGAGGCCCGCGCGGCTGGCAAGGGCAAGGTGAAGATCGCCAAGGAACTCGGCATCGGCGTCAGCACGGTCGACAGGATCGTCAGGGAAGCGGCACCGACCCCGTGATCCCGTCCAAGGGACAGAAGTCCACGTGTGTCCATCGACGATGCCACTCCTGCGACCCGTTGACGGGACAGACCATCACCGCTAGGTCGCGTCACCGGCTGTTGCCTGTCCGCTCTTGCAGTTCCGCGTCTGTCTCTCCGGGGATGGATGCCGTTTTGATTGCCGCTCCGAGGCCTTGATGATCCGACCCTGTCGCGTGCTGGGATGTGGCGCGCATACGACCCGCTACGGCACCTTCTGCCCGACCCACAAGAGCAACCTGCGCCGCCACGGACACGCGGAGCAGACAGCGGTGACGAAGGCGGACCTTGCGCCGTTCGTGGCGTTGGTGCGCAAGCGGATCGAGAGGAACGCCGAGAACGCCACCTGGGCGCATTCCGAAGCTCGCTGGCAGACGGTCGTCGACCACGCGCGATCCATCCTCAACGAGGCCAGGCGCGGCGTACCGGGGAACCGCTATGAGCGCACGGCGGCCAGCGAGGTGGTCGTCCTGGGCGAGGCCGTGACGCCGCGTGCCATCATCGAGACGGTCTTCGCGATGTACCTGCTGCAGGAGAATGACCCCAGGCGGCTGCGCTCCGATGAGGCCTTCCGGGCTCAGCTCATCCGCCGCTTGCGGGGCCTCACGGAGGCCAGCATGGACGAGTGGAAAGGTGGTGCGGGCGGCCGTGCCAAGCGCGTCCAGCGCGATGTTCCACCGAGGGCCGTCCTGATCATGGCGCAGTGGGTTGGCGAAGCGCTGGGCGGGGTTGGCGTGCATCTCTCGCGTCTCGAAAGGCGCGACCGCGAGGCGCGAGCGGCAAGCGCGGCAGGGCTGGCGGAAGCGATGAGGGAATTGCAGTGATGGAAGACGTGCTCTCACCGGCCGCTGGCGAGGCCTCTGGTGCGCTTGGGGCTGACGACGAGCGGAACAGCTTCAGGCCACTCCAGCTCCTCGCTGAGCTGAAGGAGAAGGCACAGCAACCATCTCCTTCGCCACTGCCCGACCGATTGCCCTGGCGCTCGATCAAACAGCTGCCGGAGCTGTTCCAGCCACGTGGCCCCAACGGGACCGACGAGAAGCACGTCCAGGATCTCAAGCGGGGCCTGGAGGTCAGCAAGGAGCTGGAGCCGGTTCTCGTGGCGTGGATAGGCCCGGATGCCTACCTGATCGACGGCCATCACCGCATGCTGGCCTATCAGCTTGCCCGGCGGGCTGAGCCTATCCCGGTTGCGTCGTTCATCGGTTCTGTTGACGCGGCCATCCTGGCGGCCGGCGAAGCCAACAGCCGCGCCAAGCTGCCCATGAGCACCCGCGAGCGAATGGACTACGGGTGGAGGCTCGTCCTGATGGGCAAGCTCTACACGAAAGGGATGGTCGTTAAGGCTGCGGGCGTGTCGGATCGACAGGTCGCCCTCATGCGTCGCGCGGCAAAGGATCTCGGACCAGATGCCTTCGCCTACCGGGAATGGTGGCAGGCTCAGCAGGCCGCCAAGGGCAAGTCGTCAGAGCCACTCACCGATGATGAGCAAGAGGCGAAGCTGGATGCGATGGCAGGCGAATGGGCAGACAAGCTCGCGAAAGCGTTTAGCACCAAGCTGGCGCAGAACCCCGAGCTTGCCGCGCGGGCTCTCTCCCACTACTTCGGGCGGAACCTGAAGCAACTCGTCAGGCACCTGTCGGATCAGATCGATGACGATGGAGAGGATGACGACTCGGACTTCTGACGCCTTCCTATGCACTCCTTACGCCATGCATTTTGCATAGCGCCATCGCTACGCTACCTCCATCAGCAGCGTTTCCGCCTGTGCCAGGACGGTCTGCACGGCGATATCTGCCAGATCCGGTGGATAGCCATATCGACGGAGAATGCGCTTCACGAGGATCCGCATCTGCGCGCGGGCACTCTCTCGGTGGTGCCAGTCGACAGAGACGTTTTTGCGCAGCTGCTCGACCAGTTCATGGGCGATGACCCGGAGCGCCTCGCTGCCCATGATTTCGACCGCCTTCTCATGCTCCGCGAGAGCGTCATAAAAGGCGAGCTCCTCAGGTGTCAGGCCGCTTTCCTCGCCACGCGCATAGGAGGCCTGGACCTCCTTGGCGAGTGCAATAAGCTCCTGGATCATCTCGACGGCTGAAAGCGCGCCAGCATGATATCGGCCAACGGCTTCCTCCAGTCGCTCTGAGAACGCTCGACTTTCCACCACGTTGGTGCGCGAGCGGCTTCGGATCTCACCCGCCAGCAGCTTCTTCAGCGCGTCGAGGGCGAGGTTCTTCTTCTCCATTCCCGCCACTTCGAGAAGGAACTCATCGGAGAGGATCGAGATATCGGGGGACCGCAGCCCGGCCGCTTGCAGAATGTCGATGATCTCGGCCGAAGCGATGGCCCTATCGATGATCTGCTGCACCGCGAGCGTCCTGCCCGCTAGGCTGAGCTTCCCGCTTGCGGTGGTTTTCACGATGGCCGCACGCACCGCTTGGAAAAAGCCGACTTCGTCCTGGATAGCACGGGCCTCGTCGCTGGCGCTGGCGAGTGCGTAGGCCTTGCTCAGTTCGAGAACGAGATCCTGGAAACGTCGGTGTGCTCGCTTCTTCTCCTCAGGCGTGGGGACCTTCGCAGTTTCCGCCTCCCCCCATTTCAATGCCCAGTCCATGGCTCCTGCAAGACAGGCAAGGCGTTCCTTGGGCTGTCCCGTGATGCCGGGCTGGAAGTCGTAGCCGTGGAAGACGCCGCGTACGACCTCGTACCGCTCCAGCATGGCGGCAACGGTCTCTTCCTCATCGATGCCTGTCCGCTCACGGTCGGCTTGCGTGTACTGGCCGAGGGCGGATTTCAGGTTCTGGGCAATGCCGATGTAGTCGACCACGAGGCCGCCTGGCTTGTCGCGGAACACCCGGTTGACTCGGGCGATGGCCTGCATGAGTCCGTGCCCGCGCATTGGCTTGTCGACGTACATCGTGTTCATGCAGGGCGCGTCGAAGCCGGTCAGCCACATGTCCCGGACAATGACCAACTTCAGAGGGTCCTTGGGGTCGCGGGCCCGCTTCGCGAGATCGTCGCGGCGCTTCTTGTTGCCGATGTGCGGCTGCCAATCCAACGGGTCCGATGCCGAGCCCGTCATGACGATTTTGACCGCGCCTTGGCTGTCGTCGTCGGAATGCCATTCGGGTCGTAGCTTGACGATCTCGTTGTAGAGGTCGACACAGATGCGCCGGCTCATGCAGACGGCCATGGCCTTCCCGTCGAGGGCCTGGAGCCGAGCCTCCAGATGACGTACCAGGTCGGCGGCGACCAGCGACAGACGCTTGCCAGCGCCCACGAGCGACTCGACGGTCGACCATTTTGCCTTGGCCTTCTCCGCCTCGGTCAGCGTCTCGTCCTCGACCATCGCCTCAATCTCGGCGTCGATCAGCGGCTTCTCGTCGTCGTCGAGCTCAATGCGCGCCAGACGGCTCTCGTAGTAGATCGGGACCGTGGCCCCATCCTCAACCGCCCGGCTGATGTCGTAGATGTCGATGTACTCGCCAAACACGGCGGGGGTGTTCACGTCGTCCGCTTCGATGGGAGTGCCCGTGAAGCCGATGAAGGAGGCATTCGGCATGGCCTGACGGATGTAATGCGCATAACCGTAGCGCCGCACGCCAGTCTGCTGGTTGAGCCTGGCATCGAAACCATACTGGCTCCGGTGCGCCTCATCCGCCATCACAATGATGTTTCGCCGGCTACTCAATTCGGGGAATGTCTCCTCGCCGCGCTCGGGCGAGAACTTCTGGACGGTCGTGAAGATCACGCCGCCAGAGGCCCGGTTGAGCAGCCGCTTCAGATCCTCACGCGTGTCGGCTTGTTCTGGCGTCTGTCGGATCAGGTCACGACATAGGCCGAAGGTCGAGTAGAGCTGGTCGTCGAGGTCGTTGCGGTCGGTCAAGACTACGATGGTGGGGTTTTCGAGCTCCGGCGACTTGACGACAAGGCCGGCGAAGAACGCCATCAGCAGGCTCTTTCCCGAGCCCTGAGTGTGCCAGATCACGCCGATTTTGCGGTCGCCCTCCGGTCGGGTGGCGACAATGGCCTCGCGAATTGCTTTCTGCGCGCCGTGGAACTGATGATAGCCACCGAGGATCTTGAACGGACCGCTGCCTCCGTCGCCGAACACGGTGAAATCGCGAATGAGCGCGAGGAAGCGTCGCTTCTCGAATACGCCGCGCAGGAGGGTGTCCAGCTCGGCCATGCCTCGATGCGCGAAATCCTCGCCATCGGTTGTTCGCCAGGGCATGAACCGTTCGAAATCGGCCGTGAGCGAACCGATGCGCGCCTCGATGCCGTCCGAGATGACCAGCGCGGCATTTGTGCGGAAAAGGCTCGGGATCCTCTTGAGGTAGGTTTGGAACTGATTGAAAGCGCCGGTCGTGCTCGCATTCTCGGCTGCGGCATTCTTCAGCTCCAGCACTGCCAGTGGCAGGCCGTTGACGAAGAGGACGAGGTCGGCGCGGCGGTTTTGACCCGCCTCGACGACCGTGAACTGGTTAACGACGAGCCAGTCATTGGCGTCAGCTTCTGCGAAGTCGATGAGCCAGACCTTCGTCGACGTGATCCGTCCGTCCGGGGCGCGATACTCGACTGAGATACCATCCGTGAGCAGCCGATGGATGCGCCGGTTTTCCTCGACGAGCGAGGGCGTCTGGCTGGTCAGGAGCTGTCGGATGGCTTCACTTCGGGCGGCCTCCGGTACATCAGGATTGATGTCTTCCAAGGCGCGTTCAAGGCGCGGCAGAAGGATGACGTCGGAAAACGCCTGCCGTTGAGGGGCTGGCCCGTCTGGCGCGATGGAGCTGCCATGCAGGTAGTTCCAGCCAAGCTCCTTCAGCACCTCGATGCCAGCGTGCTCTACCACCTCCTCGGAGAAGCCATTCATGATTCGCCTCCTCCTTGCTGCAATCTTGCACTGCGTTCGTCGCGCTCCGCATAAATCTCGACTAGGCGCTCTGCTAAAATGTCACGCGAGCTCTCGGGCCAGTCGATTGATGCAAGCAGCCGTTTGAGGTCGACTTTCAGCCGTGCTCGGCCGGTTGGATGTGCCCACCAGTCAATGCCGGCTACAATCTGATAGCGCTCCTGTATGCGAGCGGCGGTCGTCTCAACGTCGATGATCCCCGTCCTGTCGAGATCACCCAACTGTCCGAGGAGGTCAGCAATGGCCTGTTCCGCTCCCGCACCATGTGATGGCACGCCGACTTCTCTCGAGGCCTGGGTCTCAGCTTTGGCTCGGGCCAGTTTTCGAGCGGCCTGCAATTGACGTTCTTCAGCGACCGCTCGGTTGAGCCAGTCGTTGCAATAGCTGGAGGCGCCACCAGGATCGGGAAACAGGTTGGCATGGTGGATGTTCATCTTGCGAAGCATCCCGAGGCAAGCTGGCCGTTCGGTATTTGGGATGTGGATCTTGCAGATGAATTTTGACAGTTCCCGTGGGTCGTCAGGATTGATCGCCCCTGCTTCTGAGAGCGCGTTGATTACCTCCGTGACAGGGTTATCGCCCCCAGCCGCTGTCACTGTGAAAAGTCCAGCCTGATTCACCAGGCGACTGTTTTCCCCGAGTCTAGGCTCAAAAAAGAGGTCAGGAAGAAGCTCGTCAAGCGCAGAGCGCTGCAGGCAATATATGGCTCTGCTTGGATTTGATAGCTCTTCGGGACGGTCTTCATCTGCGAATGCAAAGAACAAGGCCACGAAGGCTGACTCGGTCCAGTCGAGAAGTGGTGTAGCAAGCCCGAAATGCTGGCCGATAGCCCAGATCTCATTGTCATCTCGGCCACCGAAGTCGAAGCCTCTCCCCCTCATGGAGAGCGAGAACTTCCTCAACAACCCGGCGGACCAGTTTGGCGGTATCGCGCCACCGCTGAAAGCTCGAGTTAGCCCAGGTTCCAGTTGCCAATCATGCCGACGATGACCTCGATAGATAACCTGCCCGATATTGCTGGTGTGTGGGTCCTGAGAAACGACTCGTTCGAGGTCACGCCAGCTGGCTATCTTGCAGGATGGGATGAGTCCATCCATCGGTCCATTGTCGAATGTGAACTCAGGCCATTGGGGGAGCCTGTCCATGTATGTCAGATTCGGATCTCCAACTATGCTGGCGTCCGTCGCCTCTGCTTTCATCTGTCCCCCCCGGAGCAGCAGTCACTCTTATCTCTCCCGACATCAGCCGGGGTAGCAGGTAATCCCGGGCTTCAGCGAGTGTCCGGTTCTCGGCCGCGGCCGCTGTGATCTTGGCAAAGAGTGGCTCGACGAATGTCCCGAAGGCGCGAAGTACCGTATCGGGCGGAATTGCCAAGGGCCATGCTCTTAGCATGTCGAGTTGCGCGCGCTGGCGTCCCGACGTTCCGGTCATGCTTTGTACCGCCAGTGTCTGGAAGTCTGGATCGCGGCACAGCAAGTAGCCCATCGGCGGCGGGCATGGCGGCTTCGCGCGCAGGACAAAAAATTCCGTCGAGCCCCACCCCACGGCGCCTTCCGGTAGGCTATCGACGAAGCAAGCCTTTCCGTTTTCCAAGCATGGCGTGATGCGAGCCAAGAGGGCGTCCCCGTTTGCGAAGCGCATGCCCGATCCGAATTGGCGCTCGACCGCAGCATCGGCGGTCGGACCGGTAGTGGGAAGGGCAGCCATTTCCAAGTAAGGCGCTATTGTCCCCTTCTTTAGGGGAATGGAAGGGTTGAATTCGATGAGGTTTTCGGCCGTACCCCACGTCCAGCCGGCGGGCTCGCCTTCCTGCTCAAGATGGGCGGGGAAAAAGCCGGCAAGTTCGGCGGCGAGGGTCGGGTCTCCGGTAACGCCGCCCAGGACCGCGACCGGTTCGGTGGTGCCTTCCATCTTGCGGCGGACGGGGCCAAAGTCGACGAACCAGTCGCGGAAGATCGCCTGAGCCATGGCCTCCAGGGTTCCAATCATGCGCCGGTTCAGCTCGATTTTGTCGTCTAGCTGCATGAGAGGCGCGGCTATCCGGCGCTGTTCATCTAGATCGGGTAGAGTGATTGGAAATGACGGAAACTGCTTCAGCGGCAGGCGATCTACCGTCGCACCGTGAATTGTTCTGGAGCGCAGGAAGGTTTGGAAGTCCGGCGAGAGGTAGCGGTAGAGAAGGAAGTGCGAGTCGACCCGGTCCGGCTTTGGTCGAAGCAGGCCCATCCGCCGGCCAAGGCAGCACGTTAGGCGCTCTGGTATTAGCGCTGCTTCGCCGAGGCGGGTCTCGTATGAGAACACTAGGTCTCCTGGTTGAGGCGTGACTCGTCGCGTCCAGGTCTTGAAGTCCTCATCACTGACGTGGCGAGTGTTGTCGAGTGCGAGGCGACCATTCTGGAGTGTGTCGATGCCGAGGAAAATGGGGCCGCTGGTTGTGAGCTTTGGAGTCGCATGAGGTCCGTCGTAGACCGCAGCCAGTTCCCCGAGCTCAACCGTATTCCAGTCGTTCATCATCGCGATGCCACCCGAAGGAGAGATAGCGAAATAGCTGCCTCTAACTCGCGCCCGAGTCTGAACTGTTCTTCCAGCACTGCCTGCAGGTTAGCGAACTGCTCCTCGAACGGCACGCCATCGCCTTCTTCGTCTTTCGCACCGACGTAGCGCCCAGGTGTCAGCACATGGCCATGGCTGCGTACCTCTTCCAGCGTGGCCGACCGGCAGAAACCCGGTTCGTCGGAATAAGGCTCAATGCCTGCAGCCTCATTCGCCTCGGGCTTGTTGCGCCAACGGTGATAGACCTCTGTGATTCTGGCAATGTCCTCGTCCGTGAACTCACGCCGGGTTCGATCAACCATTCGGCCGAGCTTGCGAGCATCGATGAACAGGATCTCGCCGCGCCGTTCGCGGTGGCCGTTCGCACTCTTATCGCGCGCCAGGAACCAAAGGCAGGCGGGAATCTGGGTCGAATAGAAAAGTTGGCCGGGCAGCGCGACCATGCAGTCGACCACGTCGCGCTCGACGAGCGCCTTTCGGATTTCACCCTCGCCGGACTGCTGCGACGACATCGAGCCGTTCGCCAGCACCACGCCGGCCGTGCCGCGCGGGGCGAGGTGGTGGATGATGTGCTGCAGCCAGGCGAAGTTGGCGTTGCCCTGTGGCGGCGTGCCGAAGGCCCAGCGCGCGTCGCCTTCGAGCTGCGGCTGCCACCAGTCCGACACGTTGAAGGGTGGGTTGGCCATCACATAGTCGAACTTCGTCTGCGGGAAAGCATCACGCAGGAAGGAGCCCTCGTTGTTCCAGGCGATATTGGCGTCGATGCCGCGCACCGCGAGGTTCATCTTGCAGAGCTTCCAGGTCGTGTGGTTGCGCTCCTGGCCATAGATGGCGATGTCGCTGCGCCGGCCCTGATGCGCTTCGACGAACCTTTCAGACTGGACGAACATGCCGCCCGAACCGCAACACGGGTCGTAGACGCGGCCCTTGGTCGGCTCCAGCATCTCGACAATGGTCTGCACTACCGAGCGTGGCGTGAAGAACTCGCCGCCGCGCCGGCCTTCTGCGCCCGCGAACTGCGAGATGAAATATTCGTAGGCGCGGCCGAGCAGGTCCTGCGCGCCGCCATGGCCGGCCTTCATGTCGATTTTGGAGAAGAGGTCGACGAGTTCGCCCAGCATGGTCCTGTCGAGCTGCGGGCGGCCATAAATCTTCGGCAGAACGTCCTTCAGGACCTTCACGTTGGCCCGCTCGATGGCCTCCATAGCGTTGTCGATCAGTCCGCCGATGTCGCCCTTGCGTTCGCGGCCTGTGGTGACGTCGACAAAGGTGATCTCCGGCCGCTTGGCGTTGGCCTGAAGATGCGCCCATCGCGCCTCTGGCGGCACCCAGAACACGTGTGCGGCGAGATATTCCTCGGGGTCCTCCGGGTCGGCGTAGTCCTCCGCCTGCAGCTTCTCGTGCTGCGCCCCGAACGCCTCGGAGATGTACTTCAGGAAGATCAGGCCGAGCGCGACGTGCTTGTATTCGGACGGCTCTAGATTGCCCCGTAGCTTGTCGGCCGCCTTGAACAGGTCGGCCTCAAAGCCGAGATCTCCGCCATTATTCGATTGTACTGACGCCATAAGAATTCCCCCGTGCAATTGTTAGGTGTTCGGTCTCCCGAGTGCAATCGGGGTCGTCTCGGCCGCTCGGTCAGTCGACCGCATATCTCGGCAGCTTGTCGATGGCGTTGCCCTTGGCGATGATCGAGACCTCGCCGTATTCTTCGGCCACGCTGCGTGCAGCATGGCCTTGGATGGCGTCGCGTACCCCCGCATCAATCCCTATGTCTCGACAGACGGTCTTGAAGCGGTGACGCCAGCCATGATTGGGCGCGACGCGTGGGTCGGTGAACACCTCGCGCACGAACTCCGCGAGGCGGTTCTTTACGCCCTGCAGCGGTCCCAGGACGTCGCCGTCCTTGGCCGGAATGAGGAAGAGCGGGCCCGGCTTTGCCTTTGTCACGAAGTCGATGAAGCCCTGCTCGATGAGATGAGCGTGCAGCGGGACATCACGTGCTTCGTCAGTCTTGACCGTGCCCGCATCGGGCGTGATGTGGATGACCCAGCGGCCGGCTTCCTGCCGGATGTCCTGCTTGCGCAACTGCGCCAGCTCGCCCACGCGACCACCCGTATAGGCGCAGAGCCACGGCACCCAGCGCTTGGCGGCTGCTGTTGTCGAGCGTTCGTTCCCGCGCTGGAAGGACGTGGCGTGCTGAAGGATGACGACGGCTTCCTCGTCCGTGAAGCCGGGCGGGCGTGTGCGCTTGGTCTTGCCGAGCTTTAGCGTGACATCCGCAGCTGGGTTGGCGGCAAGCTTCCTGTTCACGACAGACCAGTCGAACACTACCTTCAGTCCCGCCAGGTCGCTACCCTTGACGGTCTTCGGTGAGATGGGCTTGCCGTTCCTCGGGTTGATCTCGGCGAGGCGCGCGTCCTTGAAGCTGATGATGTCCTCGGGGGTGACGCGCGCCGCAACTTCATGTCCAAGGTGCTTGATCAGCCGCTGCATCGTGTTGCGGTAGCTCTCATAGGTGCTGGGCTTGCGACCGGTTGCTTTGGCTTCTGTCCACCAGCCCTCAACCAGGGCGGTGAGCGTGATGCCGCCGGCTGGGAGCGTGGGCTTGCTTGGGGCCGGTGTGGTTCGCTCTACGGGCGGCTCGGGACGCTGCCAGTCGGGATAGCGGGCGGCATGCGGGTCGGGGCTGTAGTCGCCTGAAGCGCGCACGCCGAGCAGCGAGGCGGCCTTGTACAGCGCGCTGACGAGCGCCTGGATGAAGGCATCGCGACTCGGTCGCGCGAGCGTCACGCCTTCGGAGGCCAAGAACGCGTCGATGTCGAATATGGCTGCGAGGGCCTGCTCTGCGGTACGCGTTCCGTAGGAGGGGCGCATCTCGCCGTCATCGTCCGGTTCAAGATATTCAGCCGCATCCGCGACTAGAGACTGGAACACCGCCCAGTCGTGAGGCTGGCCCGGATCTTCCTCGTTGTCGGCAACAAGCCGACGATAGGCGATGCCGGCGAGTGCCTGAACCTGCTTGAACGAGAGATCCACCGGTCCGGTGCGCTCGGCCTTGAATAGCGCCTCGACTTGAGCCAGCGCGGCGGCATGTCGCACGGTGGTGAGCGACTTGTCTGCAGTCTGCAGGGAGAAGGCAATGTGGACGCCAGCCTTGGCGCGGACCGGAAGATCCGGTTGGTCAAGTTCGCCGCTCGGGAGCGAGAAGCGAAGTGTCCTGCCCTTCAGGCGATCAACGAGATCGGCTGGAACGCGGCGTACGAACTGATTGTTGAGAGACCCGGGCCGTTTGGTAGATCTGGCCATCTGCAGCACCATGTATGGCACCCCTGTATGACAGTCGGGGTGGACTAAGCCCCTGATATCTCGAAAATATCAGGGACTTCAACGGTACTGTTGGGAAATGGTGCCCAGAAGAGGACTCGAACCTCCACGACTTTCGTCACACGGACCTGAACCGTGCGCGTCTACCAATTCCGCCATCTGGGCGCGGACGGATGAATAAGGGGACCCCGTTGCCTTGTCAATCACGACACGATGCGATCGTCCGGGATTATTCGGGGCTGGGGAAAACTCCGAGCCGCCTAAGCCGATCCGCCCCGGAAGGCATCTGCTTCCGCTCGCCATCCCCTGCGCGCGGACCTCTGGCGGCGTGTCTAGATCCCCGAAAATGCGAAAGCCTTCCATCATCCGCAGCGGGATCGATGAAAGGCTTCGGGAGGATGGATCCACGCCTTCCGGGCGCGGATCGCTGTCGGCCGCGCTGGAACGTGGCCTCAGACGGCGTAGCCGGATTGCCGCGCCAGATCGACCAGCGAGGTCGAGGGGCGCGGCCCCATATGGTTGATCACCTCGCCGGCCGCGAGCGAGCCGAGGGCCGCCGCCGTCTTCAGATCGAGGCCCTTGGCGACGGCGTAGAGGAAACCCGACGCATAGAGGTCGCCGGCGCCGGTGGTGTCGATGACGTTCTCGACCGTCGTCGCCGGCACGTGCTCGATGCCGTCCTGGGTCACGACATAGGAGCCTTCGGCGCCGACCGTGACGGTGGCGATGCGGCAATCCTGGCGCAGCGCCTTCAGCGCCTCGTTGAAGCTCGACGTCTCGTAGAACGACTTCAGCTCGACCTCGTTGGCGAACAGGATGTCGATCGTGCCGTCGCGCAGCAGGCGCATGAAGTCGCCGCGGAAGCGATCGACGCAGAAGGCGTCGGAAAGCGTCAGCGACACCTGGCGACCGGCCTTGTGGGCGATGTCGGCCGCCTTGAAGAAGGCGTCGCGCGCCGTCGGCGCGTCCCAGAGGAAGCCCTCGAAATAGGTGATCTTGGTATCGGCGAACAGCACCGGGTCGATGTCGTCCGGCGTCAGCGCGTGGCAGGCGCCGAGATAGGTGTTCATCGTCCGCTCGCCGTCCGGCGTGACGAAGATCATGCAGCGCGCCGTGGGGGCGCCGCCGACCAGCGGCGCCACGTCGAAGGTGGCGCCGATCGAGCGCATGTCGTGACCGTAGATGGCGCCGAGCTCGTCATCGGCGACCTTGCCGACGAAGGCGGTCTTGCCGCCGAGCGAGGCGACGCCGGCAACCGTATTGCCGGCCGAACCGCCGGATGCCTCGATCGCCGGGCCCATGGCGTCGTAGAGCCGCTTCGACTCGGTCATGTCGACCAGCCGCATCGAACCCTTGACCAGTTGCTGCTCGACCAGGAAATCGTCCTCCGCCCGCGCCAGAATGTCGACGATCGCGTTACCGATCCCGAGAACGTCGTAGCGGGCTTCCGTCATGAGAATTTCCTGATAGGGCAAGCGGCCGGTCGGCCGGCGGAAAGGGGTGACGGAGCCGGACTATACAGCCGGTCGTTCGCCGTGCAACCACCGAGGCCGCCCGGCGGAACCGCCCTTTTTGCATGGCGCCGCGCCGATGTCGCGAGAGCGACACAAATAGGCAGCACAGAGACGCCCGCCGACCGTTCGGTCGGCCCGCATGCCAGGTGTCGCGGCACCTTCGCCTACAGAAATGAGTCGCAGGATGAACCAGACCGTCGGAGACCAGGCGAGCCGCCCCATCGCGGTGATCGTCGAGCGCGAGGGGCTGGGCGACGTCATCCTGAAGCTGCCGCTTCTGCGCGCCATCCGTCATGCGAGGCCCGACCGCGAGATCTGGTGGATCTCGGCGCACGACACCGCCATGCAGACCGCCGTGCTGCCCTATGTCGAGGGCGGGATCGCCAGGGTGATGGCGGAGCTTGATTTCACCGAGCCGCTTCTGCAGGGCATGCGCACGCTGAAGACGCTGCCGCCCTTCAGCGCCGTGTTCGACACTCGAACCCGCGTCGCCAGCGTGCTCGCGGCCCGGCTGGTGCTTCGCTACGACGAGTATTACGCCTGCCTGCCCGGGCTGAACCGCCGCGTCGGCGCGCCCTGGTGGGACCGGCGCCGGCCGAAGCATATCGGCGAGCGGGCGCTCAATCTTGCCTACCAGGCCTTCGATCCTGTCGATGCCAGCGGCCGGATTGCCGCCAGCGCCGGGGCGGAGGCCCTTGCGGCGACGATCCTGCCGCCTTCGGAGCCGTGGATCGGCTTCGCCTTCGGCAGCAACAAGACGTGGAAGAACTGGCCGCTCGAGCGCTTCGTCGCGCTGGCGCGGGAGTTGCGATCGCTCGGCTACAGGCCGGTGCTGCTCGCGGGCCCGGACGAGCGTGCGGCGTTGCCGGTGCTCGCCGGTAGCGCGCCCGACGTCGATGTCGTCGACATGACGGCGATGATGATCGACGCGCCGCGCGGAAAGCTCGACGCGCCGCTGGCGCTGGCGCCGTCGCTGAAGCTGCTGGTGGCGAATGATTGCGGCCTCGGCCATCTGTTCGGCGCGGCCGGCGTGCCGGTGGTCAGCCTGTTCGGGCCGACGCGGCCGGAGCGCTGGGCGCCGAACGCGCCCGCCTCGCGCATCGTTTCGGCGCAGGATTTCGGCGGCGAGGCGATGACCGACATCCCGCTCGCGGCGGTCGTCGCGGCGACGCTCGACTTCGCCCGCGAACTGGGCGTCCGCCCCGCCGGCTGAGTTGCCTTGCGGCTTCGTGGCCCGCATCCTATCTGCCAGCGTCCATCTGGGAGAACGTCCATGCTTGCGGCCGCCTGGCTCGCCTTGACCGATATCGGAACGCCGCCCTTCCGCGCCGTGCTGTGGAAGACGCTGGGCCTGACCTTCGTGTTCCTGATCGGCATCTGGTTCGGCCTGCAGGCGTTGGTCGTGCATTTCGCCGATTGGCCGAGCCAGCCCTGGATCAACACCTCGGTCGCCATCGTCACCGGCTTCGGGCTGGTCGTCGGCTTGGGCTTCCTGATTGCTCCGGTTTCGGCGCTGATGGCGGGGCTGTTCTCCGACGACATCGCGGCGGTCGTCGAGGCCACGCACTACCCGCAGGATCCGCCCGGCCAGGGACTTTCCTTCGTCGACAGCGTCGTGTCGACGCTCGGCTTTACCGCGACGGTGATCCTGGTCAACATCGTCTGCCTGATCCTGCTGCTGGTGCCGGGCGTCAATCTCGTCGCCTTCTTCCTCGGCAACGGCTACCTGCTCGGTCGCGAATTCTTCGAGGCGGCGGCGTCGCGGTTCCGTCCGGTCGAGGCGGCCCGCCAGCTCCGCCGCGACAACGCCGTCACCGTGCTTCTCGCCGGCTTCGTCATCGCCGCCTTCCTGGCGATCCCGATCCTCAACCTTCTGACGCCGCTCTTCGCCACAGCCTTCATGACGCATGTGCACAAGCGCGTGACGGGTTCCCGTCCGCTCGAAATCTAGGCAAGATCGCCCCGGGGTTCAGGGTTCCGCGCCACGGGGACATGAGATGCTGGTCGATCTGCTGCTCGCCATTGCCCATTTCCTGCTCGTCTTCGCCATCGTCACGGTGCTGGCGATGGAGCTGCTGCTGCTGAAGCCTGGGCTTGCGGGCGCGGCGCTGGAAAAGCTGGGCCGGGTCGATGCTATCTATGGCGGCGCGGCGACGCTTCTGGTGCTCGCCGGCTTCGGCCGGGTCTTCCTCGGCCTCAAGGGCTCCGGCTTCTATGTCGGCAATCCGGTGTTCTGGGCGAAGATCATCGCTTTCGCCGCGCTCGGCCTGCTCTCGATCCAGCCGACCATGCGCATCCTCGCCTGGCGCAAGGCCGCCAAGGCGGATCCTGCCTTCCAGCCTTCGCCCGGCGAGATCGCCGGCGTCCGCCGCCTGGTCCATGCCGAGACGGCGATGCTGGTGGTCGTCGCGATCCTCGCGTCGATGATGGCGCGCGGCATCGGCATGTGAGTTTTTCTTCTCCTCTCCCATGGGGAGAGGTCGCGGAGCGCTTCCGACTGGGGGCGGAGTCTGGCTCCAGCCCTTATTCCATATCCGGCGTCATCCCGGGCGGAGCCTTGGGATCCATTCAGCCGTGATCTCGGGAGCTTCGCTGGGCAGCGTTCCCGGCTGCGTGGATCCTCGCTTTCGCGAGGATGACGGCGAGGATGGAGCAGGGCGCGGAGAGATTTGACTACGCCAGCGTCTTGTCCGGGTAGCGGCAGAGGTCGTTGATGAGGCAGACGGCGCAGTCGGGCTTGCGCGCCTTGCAGACATAGCGGCCGTGCAAAATCAGCCAGTGATGCGCGTGCAGCATGTATTTCGGCGGGATGATCCGGTTCAGCTCCTTCTCGACCGCGTCGACCGTCTTGCCGGGCGCGAGGCCGGTGCGGTTGCCGATCCGGAAGATATGCGTGTCGACGGCGATGGTCGGGTGGCCGAAGGCGATGTTGAGCACGACATTCGCCGTCTTGCGGCCGACGCCCGGCAGGGCCTCCAGCGCGGCGCGGTCGTCCGGAACCTCGCCGCCATGCTGCTCGATCAGCATTCTCGACAGGCCGATCACGTTCTTCGCCTTGGTGCGGTAGAGGCCGATCGTCTTGATGTGGTCGCTGACGCGCTCCTCGCCGAGCGCCAGCATCTTGGCCGGCGTGTCGGCGATGGCGAACAGCGCCCGCGTCGCCTTGTTGACGCCGGCGTCGGTCGCCTGCGCCGACAGCACGACGGCGACCAGCAGCGTGAAGGTGTTGACGCTTTCGAGCTCGCCCTTCGGCTCGGGATCGCGCGCCTGGAAGCGGGCGAACACTTCTTCCACCTCGGCCCTGGTGAAGCGCTTCGGGGCGCGCGGAGCCTTGCGGCGCGGTGGCGCGGATGGCGGGAGAGGCTGTGCATTCGACATACATCCTCTATACTGACGAGCCATGAGCGACCGCAATGTCGACATGCCGCAGAACCCGCCGACGACACCCGAGACCGTGCTGTTCCGGGCGACGCTGACGCCGTACCGTTCGCTGTCGCCGCGCGGCTTCGCGGCGCTGATGATGGTCATCGTGCTGACCAGCTTCGGCTGCGGCCTGCTGTTCTGGTCGATGGGAGCCTGGCCGATCGCCGCCTTCTTCGGCCTCGACATCCTCGCCATCCAGCTCGCCTTCCGCCTCAACTACCGCTCCGGCCGCGCCTGCGAGATTGTCGAGATGACGGACGAGCATCTGACCGTGCGCCGGATCGCCCCGAACGGGCGGGCTGAGGATTTCGACTTCAACCCGTATTGGGCGCGGCTGGAAGTCGAGCGCGTGCCGGATTGGGGCATCATCCGCATGGCGCTCGCCTCGCATGGCCGCCGCCTTTCGATCGGCAGCTTCCTCAATCCGGACGATCGCGAATCCTTCGCCAGCGCGCTGTCGAAGGCGCTGGCCTCCGTCCGCCACGCCTGAGGGGCGGGCGCATCCGCGTCCAAAAGACTTGTCTGCGCATGGGCTTGGGCGATAGACCGGGTTTCTTTCCCCGAGCGTCGGAGACCGCATGACCGAAAAACACCTCTTCATCTTCGGCCTCGGCTTCTCCGGCCAGGCGCTGGCGCAACGGGCGAAGGGCGACTACGCCACCGTCGGCGGCACGGTCCGCACCGAGGAGAAGGCGGCGCGGCTGCGCGCGAAGGGCATCGACGCGCTGGTCTTCGACGGCGAGAGCGCGAGCGACGCCGTCGTCGCCGCCACGAGGCGCGCCACCCACATCGTCCAGTCGATCGCGCCGGGCTCGGCCGGCGATCCGGTCATCACGCTGCTGCGCGGCGCCATCCTCGGCGCCGAAGCCCTCGAATGGCTCGGCTATCTGTCGACGGTCGGCGTCTATGGCGACCATGGCGGCGGCTGGGTCGACGAGGCGACGGAGCCGAACCCGCTTTCCAGCCGCTCGGTCGAGCGCGTGCGGGCGGAGATGGAATGGCGCATTCTCGGCGAGGAGCGCGGCGTGCCGGTGGCGCTGTTCCGCCTTTCCGGCATTTATGGCCCGGGCCGCAACGCGCTGGCGCAGGTGATGGAGGGCACGGCCCGCCGGCTGGTCAAGCCGGGGCAGGTGTTCAACCGCATCCATGTCGCCGATATCGCGACCGCGGTCGCCGCCGGCGCGGCGCAAAAGGCCTCCGGCGTCTTCAATGTCACCGATGACGAGCCGGGGCCGCCGCAGGACGTGGTCGCCTTCGCCGCCGGGCTTGCGGGCCAGCCGGCGCCGCCCGAGATCGACTTCGCCACCGCCGAGCTGTCGCCGATGGCGCGCTCCTTCTATGGCGAGAACAAGCGCGTCGGCAACAGGCGGCTCGCCGCCGATCTCGGCGTGAAGCTCGCTTTTCCGACCTATCGCGAGGGAATCGCGGCGCTCTGGAACGACGGCAGCTGGCGCGGCTCAGCCGGATAGCCAGGCGACAAGCAGGCCGGCCTGCAGCAGCGCGACGAGGCCGAGCGCCAGCAGCACGCGGCGCATCAGCCGCTTGGCGCCGCGACGCTGGTCGACAAGCTCCGCCTCGATGCGCCGGAGCGCCGTGTTCGCGGCCGTCTCGGAGTCGGCGACGGCGCGCCGCCACGTTCCGACCAGCGCCATCAGCCCGGCCCTGTCGAGCTTTTCGGTCCAGACGTCGTCGAGGCCGAGCAGCGCGTGGTCGCCGATCGATTCCGATTGCGGCGTCCAGGGTTTCTTGGCGGTGTAGTGGATGACGCGCGCCGCGCCGGCAGCGCCAGGCATGATGGGCTCGTAAGTTCGAAGGTAGTTGTCGCGGGCGGGCAGCCAGGTGACGTCCGCGCCGAAGAAGGCGTTGAGGATGCCCTGGTCGCCGCCGTCGAAGGAGGGGGTTGCCGGCAGGGAGGCGAACAGCGACTGCCGCATCGCCGCGTCGGGCGAGAGCGCGAAGACGCCGGAATTGAAGACCGGATGCGGCTGGTTGCAGAGCAGGTCCGGCGCGGCGGCGAAGCCCTCGCCGTCGAAGAGGTCGTCGATTGTCTGCCGCACCAGGCAATCGCCGTCGAGATAGACGAGGCGGTCGAGCGACACGAAGCTGAACGCCCATAGCTTGGTCAGCGTGCGGCGGAAACGCGCCGCCAGGCTGCCTTCGAGGTCCTGCTTGACGATCTCCGGCACGGCCAGCACGGCGAGGTTCGTCGCGCGGAGCGTCGGCTTCCAGCCGCCGGCCGCCAGCACCAGGATCGGCAGGTCGGTGACGGCCCGCAGCGAGCGCACCAGCACGTCCATGCCGAGCGCATATTCCGGCGTGCCGATCAGCACATAGCCGACGCGCCGGCCCTGACGCCGCCCGTCCTCGCCGAGGCTGTCGAGCCAAGCCGAGGCCGCCCGGTCGAGATGGCGGGCGAAGGCCAGCAGTTCGTCGGCGGCGCGGGCGTCGATCTCGGCCGGAACGGCGGCGGCGACGATCGAATGCGGCTCAACCCCCATAGCGCTCCGCCCGGATGCTGGCGAAGGGGAGCCCCGCGTCGAGCGCGAAGGTCGAGGCGGCGCCGACGAACGGGTTCGAGCCGCAGATGAAGGTGGTCTTCGGCGCCGACGGCAACCTCGCCAGCGCGGCGTCGACGAGGTTGCGGTCGATGCGGCCATGGCGGATGCCGGCGTGGCAGACGCCCCCGCCCGGTGCCGCCTCGCGGCTCAGCGTGGCGAAAAGCGTGAAGTTCGGGTCCCGCGCCGCGTGCTGCAAAAGCTCGTCGCACCAGATCAGGTCCTCGCGGCGGCGGGCGGAATAGATCAGCGCCGCCGGGATTTCGGGTGCGGTGGCGGCGCGGTGGCGCAGCATCGACATCAGCGGCACCAGGCCGGAGCCGCCGGCGATCCACAGCAGCGGCCCGCCATCTTCGGCGCGCCAGATGAAATGGCCGCCGATCGGGCCCCGTACCTCGATCTCGTCGCCGACCTCCACGACCTCGTGGAAGAAGGGCGATACCTCGCCGTCGTCGATCAGATCGATCGCGAGCTCGATCGTGCCGCTGTCGTCCGGCGCCGAGCCGATCGAATAGCTGCGCTCGGCCTGGTAGCCATCCGGCGCGGTCAGTCGCACGTCGACATGCTGGCCGGCGGTGAAGCCGTGCCAGTCCGCCGGCTTCAGCCGGAACAGTTTTACGCGGGGCGTCTCGGTCGTGATGGCGACGACGGTGGCGATCTGCCAGATCAGCCGTTCCGGCTGCGGCGCGATGACGGGGGAGGCATTCACGAGGCTGTCAATCTCCGCTGAAGCGCTGCTCGCGCCATGGATCGCCGCGCATGTGGTAGCCGCGCAGTTCCCAGAATCCGGCTTCGTCGCGGCTGGTGAATTGCAGGCCGCTTACCCATTTCGCCGATTTCCAGAAATAGAGATGCGGCACCAGCAGCCGCGCCGGGCCGCCATGGTCGGGGCTGATCGGCTTGCCCTCGAAATGGGTCGCCACCATCGCCCTGCCGTTGATTAGATCCTCGGTCGGCACATTGGTGGAATAGCCGTCATAGGAATGCGCCAGCGTGAAGTCGCTCGGCGCGGCGATGCCGGCCTCGGCGAGGATGTCGTCCACCATCACGCCCGACCAGGCGGTGTTGAACTTCGACCATTTCGTCACGCAGTGGATGTCGCGCGTCAGCTTCGACTGCGGCAGCTGGTTGAAGGCGTCCCAGCCCCAGCTCGCCACCGGCCGCACGCCGTCCTTGAGGGTGAAGCGCCAATCGGCGAGCGCGACGCGCGGCGTCGGCCCGGCCGAAAGCACCGGAAAATCCTCGGTCAGATATTGTCCCGGCGGCAGCCTGTCGCCGATGCCGTCGCTCGGACGCTTGCCGATGAAGCCGCGTGTCGCCATGCCTTGCTCCGATCCTGCTTGTGCGGGCCGCAGATCCGGTCCCGCCACCTGCCGTTCAGGCGATCGCCTCGACCGCGGCGATCAGTTTCTTGAGATCCTCCGGCCGTGACAGCCGATGGCCGGCATCCTTGATCACCGTCAGAACCACATCGTCCTGTGCCAGCTGTGCGACAAGGTCGATCGCCATCTGCCACGGCACTTCGTCGTCGAGGACGCCCTGAAGGATATGGACCGGCGCGCCGAGTGCAACCGGCCTGTGGCCGAGAAGATGCGCTTCGCCGTCGTCGATCAGCTTCCTGGTGATCAGATAGGGCTGGTCGGAATAGGCGCTCGGCTGCCTCAGCGCGCCGGTGGTCTCCATTTCCTGCCGTTCGGCCGGCGTCATCCGGGCGAGGATGAGGTCGCGCGTCATGTCGACGGCGGGCGCCAGCAGCACGAGGCCTGCGATCCGGCCCGGCGCGCGGGTGGTCATTTCCAGCGCCAGCAGCAGCGCGATCCAGCCGCCCATCGACGAGCCGACGAGGATCTGCGGGCCCTCCGTCTCGCGCTCGAGCACGGCGCGCGCCTCCTCGAGCCAGCGTGTGATGGTGCCGTCGGCGAAGTCGCCGCCGGACTGGCCGTGGCCGGAATAGTCGAAGCGGGTGATGGCACGGCCCTTTTCCGCCGCCCAGTGGTCGAGCGCCTCGGCCTTGGAGCCCAGCATGTCGGACATGAATCCGCCGAGGAACAGCACGCCGGGGCCCGTCCCGGCACGGGCGAGAACGGCTATGTCGCGCGCTTCGGCGCCGGCGCCGACGGGCAGGGTCTTGTGTTCTGGTTGCATCAATCGCTCATCCGTCGCTCGAAATCTGCGTCGATCCGCGCTCAAGTGGCGTGGAATGGCGGCTTTCTGTTGACTTTCCCGCCTGCTTGGCCGAGTTTCGCAGGGCTGTCCGGGATCTTTGACCCGCGTGTCTGCTGCTTGCCTCGGCCTTTGTCGGCCCTAGGCAAACACGCGGACCGTAACCATTTAGTCAAGCCGGACAGATTCATAAATGTTAGAGGAGACTGCCCCCATTCGCCGTCCGTTCAAAGCGCAGGAGCCCACCAAGGATGGGCCGCGTATCAACCGCGAAATCCGTGGTGTCCGTGAAGTTCAGTTGATCGGAGAGGACGGCCAGAACATCGGCGTCACTTCGATTCAGGATGCGCTGGCCGCTGCCCAGGAAGCGGGCCTCGATCTCGTCGAGATCGCGCCGAATTCCGAGCCCCCGGTCTGCAAGATCCTCGATTTCGGCCGCTTCAAGTACCAGACCCAGAAGAAGGCGAACGAGGCTCGCAAGAACCAGAAGATCGTCGAAGTCAAAGAAATCAAGATGCGCCCCGCCATCGATGACCACGACTACGAGGTCAAGATGAAGGCGATCAAGCGCTTCTTCGAAGAGGGCGACAAGGTCAAGCTGACGCTCCGCTTCCGCGGCCGCGAAATGGCGCACCAGCACCTGGGCATGAAGCTGCTCGAGCGGGTTCGCGACGAGACCGCCGAGATTTCCAAGGTCGAGGCGGAGCCGAAGCTCGAAGGCCGCCAGATGATCATGGTTCTGGCCCCGCGCTGAGCGCTTGGCCACCCGGGCGATCGACCCTTGGGGTCGGCGTCACGGATTTGGCAAGTCGGCGGGCCGGAATCATCGGCCCGCCCTTGCCACGTCGGTTTCCGCCCGCTATAGATCCGCCGTTTCCGAGCCGCCCGGCGCGGGGAACGCCAATTCGTTGGCGATATTCCTCAGGGCATGCCGCGTCGGCTCACGAATGCTTCCATGCCGAAGCGACCATTGGAACGCTCCTCGCAAGACGGGCGCTGTGGTCTGCATCCCGGCAGCATGATTAAGGATGAGCAAAATGCCCAAGTTGAAGACCAAGAGCGGCGCGAAGAAGCGCTTCAAGCTCACCGGTACCGGACGCGTCAAGGCAGGCCAGGCTGGCAAGCGCCATGGCATGATCAAGCGCACCGCCAAGTTTGTCCGCAATGCACGCGGCACCACCGTGCTTTCGGATGCGGATGCCAAGATCGTCAAGCAGTTCCTGAACGGCTGAACCGTCCCCCTTACCTGGAGTTTGAACCATGTCGCGAGTTAAGCGGGGCGTAACGTCTCACGCCAAGCACAAGAAGATCCTGAAGCGCGCCAAGGGCTTCTACGGTCGCCGCAAGAATACCATCCGGACCGCCAAGGCAGCCGTCGACAAGGCCGCCCAGTACGCGTTCCGTGACCGCAAGGCCAAGAAGCGCAATTTCCGCGCTCTCTGGATCCAGCGCATCAACGCCGCCGTCCGCGAAGTCGCCGAGGGCCTGACCTACAGCCGATTTATCGACGGCCTCGCAAAGGCTGGTATCGAAGTCGACCGCAAGGTTCTGGCCGAACTGGCGATCAGCCAGCCGGCAGCCTTCAAGGCGCTGGTCGATCAGGCTCAGGGCGCCCTCAAGGCCGCCTGAGTTGGGCAGGCCGCCTTCGGGCGGCCTCCCGCCGGACTTTCCGGGGCCGGAACGCAATCGCGCCGCCGCCGCTTGAATGTGGCTGCGGCGTTTGGCGTGATCCGGCGAGCATTCCTCTTCGGATCGAACTGACGATGATCCGGCGCCGCACGGGCGCCCATGAGGAATGACATGTCCGATCTCGAACTTCTCGAACGCGACATCCACGCGGCCATCGACGGCGCTTCCGACGAAGCGGCGATCGAGACGGTTCGCGTCGCCGCCCTTGGCAAGAAGGGCTCCGTCTCCGAACTGCTGAAGGGCCTCGGCGCGATGACGCCGGACGAGCGCAAGGTCATGGGACCGGCGCTGAACGGCCTGCGCGATCGCGTCACGGAAGCCCTGAGCGCCCGCCGCGCCACGCTGAAGGAAGCCGGCCTCGCCGCCCGCCTCGCCTCGGAAGCGGTCGACGTCACGCTGCCGCTCCGGCCGAGCCCGCTCGAGCAGGGCCGCATCCATCCCGTCTCCCAGGTGATCGACGAGATCACGGCGATCTTCGGCGACCTCGGCTTCGCCGTCGCCGAGGGGCCGGATATCGAGACCGACCACTACAATTTCACCGCGCTGAACTTCCCCGTCGGCCATCCGGCGCGCGAGATGCACGACACCTTCTTCTTCAATCCGGACGAGAAGGGCGAGCGGCTGCTGCTGCGCACCCACACCTCGCCGGTGCAGATGCGCACGATGGAGAGCCAGAAGCCGCCGATCCGCATCATCGCGCCCGGCCGCACGTATCGCTGCGACAGCGACCAGACCCACACGCCGATGTTCCACCAGGTCGAGGGCCTGGTGATCGACACGTCGAGCCATATCGGCCATCTGAAGTGGCTGCTGGAGGAGTTCTGCCGCGCCTTCTTCGAGGTCGAGAAGGTCGAGATGCGCATGCGCCCGTCCTTCTTCCCGTTCACCGAGCCGTCGATGGAAGTCGACATCCGCTGCAAGCGGGTCGGCAACGAGGTCCGCTTCGGCGAGGGCGACGACTGGCTGGAGATCCTCGGCTGCGGCATGGTTCACCCGAACGTCATCCGCTTCGCCGGCCTCGACCCCGACGTCTATCAGGGCTTCGCCTTCGGCATGGGTATCGACCGCATCGCCATGCTGAAATACGGCATGCCGGACCTGCGCGCCTTCTTCGACGCCGATCAGCGCTGGCTGAATCATTACGGCTTCCGTCCGCTGGACCTGCCGACGCTCGTCGGCGGCCTGAGCTCGTAAGGAAAGACCCATGAAATTCACGCTTTCCTGGCTCAAGGAGCATCTTGAGACCAATGCCTCGCTCGACGAGATCACCGATGCGCTGACCCGCGTCGGCCTCGAGGTCGAGGACGTCGAGGACAAGGCGAAGCTGCTCGCCCCGTTCACCATCGCCTATGTCGTCTCGGCGGTTCAGCACCCGAACGCCGACCGCCTGCGCGTCTGCATGGTCGACACCGGCTCGGGCGATCCGGTGCAGGTCGTCTGCGGCGCGCCCAACGCCCGCGCCGGCATGAAGAGCGTCTTCTCGCCGGCCGGCACCTACATTCCCGGCAAGGACATCACTTTGACCGTCGGCACCATTCGCGGCGTCGAGAGCCGCGGCATGCTGTGCTCGGCCGCCGAGCTGGAGCTGTCGGAAGACCATGACGGCATCATCGAGCTGCCGGCCGATGCGCCGGTGGGCATGGGCTATGCCGAATGGGCGGGCCTCGGCGACCCCGTCATCGACATCGCGATCACGCCGAACCGCCCGGATTGCCTCGGAATCCATGGCGTCGCCCGTGACCTGGCGGCGGCCGGCCTCGGTACGCTCAGGGATCGTTCGGTCGCCCCGGTCGAGGGCAAGTTCCCCTCGCCGGTCAGCGTGAAGTTCGAGTTCGGCGACACGCCGGCGCTGTCGCCCGCCTTCGCGCTGCGCCTGGTGCGCGGCGTGAAGAATGGTCCGTCGCCGGAATGGATGCAGCGCCAGCTGCGCGCCATCGGCCTGCGCCCGATCAATGCGCTCGTCGACATCACCAACTTCCTGACCTTCGACCGCGGCCGCCCGCTGCACGTCTTCGACGCCGCCAAGGTCAAGGGCGACCTCGTCGTGCGTCGCGCCAGGGAGGGCGAGACCCTGCTCGCGCTAGATGGCAAGACCTACGCGCTCGATCCGTCGATCTGCGTGATTTCGGATGACAACGGTCTCGAGTCGCTCGGCGGCATCATGGGCGGCGAAGCCTCCGGCTGCTCCGACGACACGGTCGACGTGCTGATCGAGTCGGCGCTCTGGGAGCCGCTCAACATCGCCCAGACCGGCCGCAAGCTCGGCATCAACTCGGACGCGCGCTATCGCTTCGAGCGCGGCGTCGATCCGGCCTTCATGGTGCCCGGCATCGAGCTGGCGACGCGGCTGGTGCAGGAGATCTGCGGCGGCGAGGCCAGCGAGGTCGTCGTCACAGGCAGCGTGCCGGAGCGCCACCTGACGATCGCCTTCCCGATCGCCGAGGTGAAGCGTCTCGCCGGCATCGATCCGACCGAGGACGAGATCCGCACCGTGCTGACGGCGCTCGGCTTCACCGTTTCGGGCAGCGCGCCGTCGCTCTCCGTCGGTGTGCCGTCCTGGCGCCCGGATGTCGACGGCAAGGCTGACCTGGTCGAGGAAGTGATGCGCATCCTCGGCGTCGACCGCGTGCCGTCGACGCCGCTGCCGAAGTCGGAAAACGTCACCAAGCCGGTGCTCACCCTGGCGCAGACCCGCACCCGCCGCGCGAAGCGGGCGCTGGCGGCGCGCGGCCTCGTCGAGGCCGTCACCTGGTCGTTCGTCGCCAAGCCGGTGGCAGAGGCCTTCGGCGGCGGCAAGCCCGAGCTGGCGCTGGCGAACCCGATCTCGGCCGACATGTCCGACATGCGCCCGAGCCTGCTGCCCGGCCTGCTGCTGGCCTCGCAGCGCAATGCCGACCGCGGCACGGCGGATCTCGCCCTGTTCGAGGTCGGCCAGATCTTCCGCGGCACAAAGCCGTCCGACCAGCTGACCGCCGCTACCGGCATCCGTCGCCTGAGCGCGACGGTGAACGGCGCCGGCCGCCACTGGCAGGGCAAGGCGCCGGCGGTTTCCGTCTATGACGCCAAGGCGGATGCGCTCGCCCTCCTGGACGCCCTCGGCGCGCAGGTGGAGAAATTCCAGATCGTCGCCGGCGCGCCCGGATGGTTCCATCCCGGCCGCTCCGGCACGATCCAGCTCGGGCCGCAGAACGTCATCGGCTGGTTCGGCGAGCTGCACCCCTCCGTGCTGGACAAGCTCGACGTCGCGGGGCCGCTGGTTGGCTTCGAGATTCTCCTCGACGCCATTCCCGCGCCGCGCGCGCGCCCGACCAAGACGAAGCCGCCGCTCGAGCTGGTGCCCTACCAGCCGGTGACGCGCGACTTCGCCTTCGTGGTGGATCGCAAGGTGGAAGCGGCGAAGCTGGTCAAGGCGGCGCAGGGCGCCGACAAGGCGCTGATCTCCAATGTGTCGGTGTTCGACGTGTTCGAGGGCGCGTCGCTTGGCGCCGACAAGAAGTCGATCGCCATCGAAGTGACGCTGCGGCCGACGCAGAAGACGCTCACCGACGAAGAGATCGAGGCGGTGGCGGCCAAGATCGTCGCCCAGGTCTCCAAGGCGACGCAGGGTGTGCTGCGCTCCTGACGGCTCGCGCGGATTTGATGAAGAAAGGGCCGTCCGGATCCGATCCGGGCGGCCCTTTTCTTTGCGAGGTGGCCCTGAAACGCAAAAGGCACCGGATCCTCCCGGTTGGGAGAATCCGATGCCCGGCATCGGTCGTTCGTCTCGGCGGCGCCCGCGCCCCGTCGGGGGAGGCCGGCGGGGTGGGGAGCCGGGCAGGAGCCTAGTGGAGGCTCACCGCTTCGAGGTCGTTTTCATGGGCGTTCATGACCACGGCATCGCGGCTGTCGGAAATCATCAGCGGCGTGCCGCGCGCGTCGAGCAGGGCCCAGAACTTCTGGCCGGCGGCGATTTCAGGCGCGTCGGGGAAGAGGTCCCGGATGTTCTCGGACTTGACCGCCTTGACGTAGGCGATCTGACCGTTGCCGAGGCCAGCGAGGCTCTCCGGCGAAATGGCGAAACGTGTAGCAGACATCATTATTCTCCTCATCATCGAGCGAGAGGACCGGCGACCCTCAGTCGCGAACGCCGATCTCGATCTTGCGCACCACCCGCTCCGGCGTCGGCCGGGCGAGATCGATGGCAAGCAGTCCATCTTTCAACTCCGCCGAGATGATCTCGATCCCGTCGGCCAGCACGAAGGTCTTCTGGAACTGTCGTGCCGCGATGCCGCGATGAAGGTAGATCCGCTCGCGGTCGTCCTGCTGGCGGCCGCGGATGACGAGCTGATTTTCTTCCACGGTCACTTCGAGCGCCTCGCGGGAGAAGCCGGCCACGGCCAGCGTGATGCGAAGGCACTCGTCGCGCGCGCCACTTTTGGTGACCCGCTCGATATTATACGGCGGGTAGCCGTCTCCGGATGCTTTCGCGACCCGATCGAGAGCTCGCTCGATCTCGTCGAATCCGAGAAGCAACGGACTGGAGAACGCAGAAACGCGCGACATCCACAAAGTCCTTTCACTAAGCGACCTTGTCACCGGACCCTCTGAAGAGGCATCCGACGGGAACCATCCCGTGATCCCAATATGGTCGTGCCGGTCGGCGGCTTCAAGAACATCGGCAGCCGACCTGTTAACGGCGGGTTGCCGCAGCCGCGGCGCGCCGGTTTGCGCCGCGAATGGCCGGATTGCGGCGCCGCCCGCCGGAGAGAGAACGTCCGCCGGCTAGGGTCTCTCCCATGTGCCGGAGCGCTCGGAGCGGAACAGCGCGTCGAGTACCGCCATATTGGCGAGCGCGTCGTCGAGCCCGAATTGCCACGGCCCCGTCCCGCGCACCGCGCGCGAAAACGCCTCGACCTGCAGGGCGTATTGGTCGACCGGCGGGAAGACGATCGACTCGACCGGCTGGCCGGGGCCGTGCAGGTCGAGCAGGATGCGCGACTTCTCGTCGGTCGGCGCCGAAAAGGGTGTCTCCATCTCGATCCGGCCTTCCGTGCCGATGATGCCGACGCGCTGGTGGCGGAAGGCCTGGGTCGAGATCGTCGCCGAGAACTGCCTCCCCTCGCCGAAATCGGCCAGGATCGAGGTGGTGCGGTCGGTCAGCATCGCCGGGTCGCGGTCTATGAGGGCGAGCACGCGCAGCGGCTCGGAACCGAAGATCAGGCGGGCCGAGGCGATCGCATAGCAGCCGATATCGAGGATGGCGCCGCCGCCGGTTTCCGGCCGGTTGCGGATATTGGCGGGGTCAACATTCAGGAAGGCGAAGAAAGTCTGCACCGCGCGGACCTTGCCGATCCGTCCCGAGGCGAGGATCTTCCGCACCTCGTGCCATTGCGGGTGATGGCGAATCATGAAGGCCTCGCCGATCAGCACGCCGGGCGGCGCGGCCTTCAGGCGGAGCGCGTCGGCGAGATCGAGGCCGATCGGCTTTTCGCAGAGCACATGCTTGCCCTTCGCCGTGGCGGCGAGCGTCGTCTCGACATGCAGGTTGTTCGGCAGCGCGTTGTAGATGGCATCGATCTCGGGATCGTCGATCAGTTCCTGGTAGGAGCCATAGGCCTTCGGGATGTCGAAGGCGGCGGCGAAATTGCGGGCGTTGTCGAGGCTGCGCGAGGCGACGGCCGCGACCCGTGACGACGGGCTCTTCAGCAGCGACGGCACGACGCGCTGACGCGCGATCCGCGCCGTGCTCAATATGCCCCAGCGCACCGGATCGGTCGCGGGTTCGCCTGGCAGATTGGTCATCGGTTGCGTTCCTTCGTCCCTATGGCCTTCCGGCTGTGACCTGCGTCATTGCAGAAGACGACATGCTTCGCTAGGAAAACGCAAACGCTTCCGGAATTTGAGGTTTTTCTGCCATGACGATCCGCCTGCATCGTGGCGACCTGCCCGATCTGTCGAACTACGGCGCATCGGTCGCGATCGATACCGAGACGCTGGGTCTGAACCCGCATCGCGACCGTCTCTGCGTGGTGCAGCTTTCGCCCGGCGACGGCACCGCCGACGTCGTGCAGATCGCGCGCGGCCAGCGCGAGGCGCCCAACCTCGTCAAGCTGCTGACCGACCCGGGCGTGACCAAGATCTTCCATTTCGCCCGCTTCGACGTCGCCGTCCTCGGCCATGCCTTCGGCATCACCGTCAATCCGGTCTATTGCACCAAGATCGCCTCGCGGCTGACCCGCACCTATACCGACCGGCACGGCCTGAAGGATCTGGTGAAGGAACTGCTCGACGTCGATCTTTCCAAGCAGCAGCAAAGCTCCGACTGGGCGGCCGAAAAGCTCAGCGAGGCGCAGCTCGCCTATGCCGCCTCCGATGTTCTTTATCTGCATGGGTTGAAGACGCGGCTCGACGAGCGCCTTGCCCGCGAAAACCGCGCCGAACTGGCCGAAGCCTGCTTCCGTTTCCTGCCGACCCGCGCCGAGCTCGATCTTGCAGGCTGGGCGGAACAGGATATCTTCGCGCATTCCTGACCGCGCGCGGCGACGTTGCGTCGCGCCTTGGTTTGCGCCGCTAAGTATCCATATTGCTGACGCAGGCTGCCGGCCGCGGCAGCGAGACTTGAAAGAGCGGAGAGCGCATGAGAGCGTCGACTGACCCGACCTGGTCAGCAGGAGGCCGCGGTTCCCATGTGGATCCGCGCCAGGGCGTCGACGCGCGTTATCGCGCCGCCATGCGGCACAGCCGCCTGGTCCGCATCCTGAAGATCGCCCTGCCGACGGTCAGCGTGCTGGCGGCCGGCGCCTTCTTCCTGTTCACCTATTTCGCGCCGAGCCTGCCGGAAGGCGTCGCCTTCGGTTCGATCGACGTCACCAACAACGCCGTGGTGATGGAGAACCCGCACGTTTCGGGCTTCACCAACAATGGCCGCGCCTACGAGCTGAAGGCCGACCGGGCCGAGCAGTCGCTGAAGGACACCAAGGTCGTCACCCTGCAGCGGATCGGCGCGACGATCGGCATGGACAATGACGACACGGCCAAGGTGGTCGCCACCACCGGCACCTACTACGCCGACAAGCAGCGCCTGTTCCTCGACAAGTCGATCACGCTTTCGACCTCGACCGGCATCGCCGGCAAGCTGGAAAACGCCGATATCGACATGAAGGCCGGCACGATGCGATCCGACCAGCCGATCGATTTCACCGCCCAGGGCAGCCGGATCCAGGCCAACAGCGTTGAAGTGCAGGATCGCGGCAAACGTATTCTGTTCAGGAACGGGGTAAAGGTGACATACTCGGCTCCTGCAACCCATTCTGCCGACTCGCCTTCCCCGCAGCCCGCAGCACCTTCGGTGATCGAATGACAAGACTGTCCCACCGCCTCGTCTTTGCACTCGCCTTCCTGCCGCTGGCGCTTGGCGCCGTCGAGGCGCGCGCGCAGGCCAATGCCGACCTGTTCAAGGGATTCCAGACCGGCCAGAAGGGCCCGGTCAATGTCGAGGCGGATTCGCTCGACGTGGTGGAGAAGGACGGTCAGCGCATCTCGACCTTTACCGGCAATGTCACCGTGACGCGCGGCGACAGCGTGCTGAAGGCCGGCAAGATCTCGATCTTCTCGGCCGGCTCCAAGACCGCGCCGAAGGACGGCAAGCCGGCCGACGCCGCCGATGGCAAGAGCGCCGATGGCAAGTCGGCCGATGGCGCGGCGAAGCCCGCCGCCGCCAACAAGGAAGCCTCTCAGCTCGAGGGCACGCTGCCGGGCGCCGGCAGCTTCACCCGCATCGAGGCGACCGGCAAGGTCTACGTCAACTCCGGCCAGCAGACCGCGACCGGCGACACCGCCGTCGTCGACATGGTCGGCAAGCTGGTGACGCTGACCGGCAATGTCGTGCTGAGCCAGGGCCCCAACGTCATCACCGGCGACAAGCTGACCTGGGACATGACGACGGGCCGCGCCCGCGTCGACCAGAAGCCGGGCGCTCGCATCCGCGGCATCTTCACGCCGGGCTCGGCCCCGGGCAAGACGCCCTAGCGCGTCAGGCCTGAGGCCGCGCACCATGCGCCGGCCTGAGGCGAGGTGTCGGATTGACGCCTCGGATCCCCTCTGGGATCGTCCCGATGACAGAAGCAGCCGGCAGCGCCGGGGCAGTGAACGGAGCGCCGGTCATTTTTTCGAGCCTTTTCAGGAGCCGGGAACCGGCAGTGGCTGATATCGCCGCCCGTCGTGGCGCCGAACCGCAGGTAACCCGCTACGCCCAGGATGCCGGCGGACCCGGCTGGCTGGTCGCCCATGGCCTCGGCAAGAGCTATCGCCGCCGCCGCGTCGTCAATTCCGCCAGCCTCGCCGTGGCGCGGGGGGAGGCGGTCGGCCTGCTCGGCCCCAACGGCGCCGGCAAGACGACGATCTTCTACATGATCACCGGCCTGGTGCAGGCCGATCACGGCCGCATCGAGCTCGACGGCAACGACGTCACCCAATTGCCGATGTATCGCCGCGCCCGCCTCGGCATCGGCTACCTGCCGCAGGAAACCTCGATCTTCCGCGGCATGACGGTCGAGCAGAACATCAAGGCCGTGCTGGAGGTCGTCGAGCCCGATCGCCACCGGCGCGAGGAAGAGCTCGATTCGCTTCTCGCCGAGTTCCACATCAGCCATCTTCGCAAATCGCCGGCAATCGCCCTTTCCGGCGGCGAGCGGCGCCGCTGCGAGATCGCCCGCGCGCTCGCCAGCCGTCCGACCTTCATGCTTCTCGACGAACCGTTCGCCGGCATTGATCCGATCGCGGTCGGCGACATTCAGACGCTGGTGCGCCACCTGACCCAGCGCGGCATCGGCGTGCTGATCACCGATCACAATGTTCGCGAAACGCTGGGTCTGATCGACCGCGCCTACATCATCCATGCCGGCGAAGTGCTCATGGAAGGCCGTCCGGAGGACATCGTCGCCAGCCCGGACGTGCGTCGTCTCTATCTCGGAGAGCAGTTTACGCTTTGAAGCCGGCGCGGCTTGCGATACCAAGGGGTGAACCAAGCAAGTCTTGGGCCACCAGGCCGGGAGGCCGGTGGCCATAAGGCAAAAAAGCCTTGGACCACACTCCGGGATACGCTGCCGAAGAATGGCTCTTTCACAAAAACTCCTGCTCCGGCAGAGCCAGTCCCTCGTGATGACGCCGCAGCTGATGCAAGCCATCAAGCTGCTTCAGCTCTCCAATCTCGACCTGGTCGCCTATGTCGATGCCGAACTCGAGCGCAATCCGCTGCTCGAGCGCGACGACCGCGATGACGCAACCGGCTTCACGCTCCCGGCCGAGGGCGCCTCCGACGCCGCCGAGGACCGCGCGCTCGCGGCGGATGTCGCCGAGGAGCGGCCGGACTGGCTGGAGACCCGCCTGGAGGTCTCGCCGGACGCGATCGCCGAGCGGCTCGACACCGACCTCGCCAACGTGTTTCCCGACGATCACGGCGCCCCGGCTGGCGAAGCGGCGGGCCTGCCGCCGGTCGATCCCTGGTCGACGCCCTCCGATCGCCACGCCGTCAGCAGCGACGACTACAATCTCGAAGCCTTCGTCGCCGAGGAGCGGTCGCTCGCGGCGTTGCTGGGCGACCAGCTCGGCCTTGCCGTCACCGATCCGGGCCTCCGCCTGATCGGCCAGGCGCTGATCGACGAGATCGACGAGGCCGGCTACATGCGCGCCAGCCTGGAGGCTGTCGCCAGCCGCCTCGGCGCGCCGCTGGAGCAGGTCGAGGATGCGCTCGCCATCCTGCAGACCTTCGAGCCGACCGGCATTGCCGCCCGCGACCTCGCGGATTGCCTCGCGATCCAGCTGCGCGAGCGCGGACGCCTCGATGCGGTGATGAAGACGCTGATCGGCCATCTCGACCTGGTCGCCCGGCGCGACATGAGCGGGCTGAAGCGGCTCTGCGGCATCGGCGATGAGGACCTGGCCGAGCGGCTGCGCCTGCTGCGCACGCTCGATCCGAAGCCGGGCAGCGCCTTCGGATCGGCGCCGATCCATCCCGTCGTGCCGGATGTGGTCGTGCGCGCGGCGCCGGACGGCAGCTGGCGGATCGAGCTCAACACCGACACGCTGCCGCGCGTGCTGGTCAACCAGAGCTATTATTCCAAGGTCGCGCGCCGTTCCAAGGGCGAGGACCGCACCTATCTGAGCGAGTGCCTGCAGACGGCGAACTGGCTGGTGAAGAGCCTCGACCAGCGGGCCCGCACCATCCTGAAGGTCGCGACCGAGATCGTGCGCCAGCAGGATGCCTTCCTGGCGCATGGCGTGGCCCATCTGCGGCCTTTGAACCTGAAGACGGTCGCCGAGGCGATCGCCATGCACGAGTCGACCGTCTCGCGCGTCACCTCGAACAAGTACATGGCGACGCCGCGCGGCGTGTTCGAGCTCAAATATTTCTTCACCGCCTCGATCGCTTCCTCCGAGGGCGGCGAGGCGCATTCGGCCGAGGCCGTCCGCCACCGCATCAAGGCGCTGATCGACGCCGAGACACCGGATGATGTTCTTTCCGACGATACGCTGGTCAAGATGCTGCGTGACTCGGGGATCGACATCGCGCGCCGGACGGTCGCCAAGTACCGCGAAGCCCTGAGGATTCCGTCATCGGTCCAGCGTCGTCGTGAAAAGCAGGCGGTCGCCGCCTGCTAAAGTTTAGACGGCTGCCCTTGCCTTGGGCTCGACGGATGACCAAGTCCAAGACATGATGGCTGTTGCCGGGGCGTGTTTCTTGACTTCCCGGCATGCTGTCACTAGAAGGGCGCGGCGCCGAAGGCGGCCGAGGCCTTGGAGCCGGAACGCCAACGGCTCGAAGTCGGCAGGCCTTGGTGACGCCGGAAAGCACGTGCCCGACGGGGCTGCTTCACGCGGGAGCGCGAAGCGAGCCTCGGTTCGCAACGACGACCAAGGGGTACGAGAAGTCCATGTCTCTGCGCATCTCCGGTAAGAACATCGAAGTCAGCGACGCCTATCGCACGCATGTGGAGGGCCGGGTCGGCGACGCCATCGGCAAATATTTCTCCGGCGGCTTTTCGGGTCGCGTGGTTCTGGAGCGGGATGGAACCGGCTATCGCGTCGATTGCGCCTTGCATCTCGACAGCGGGGCGGATCTGCATGCCGAGGGACGGGGTCATGAGATCTATCCGACATTCGACCAGGCCGCCGATCGCATCGAGAAGCAGCTGCGGCGCTACAAGCGCAAGCTGAAGGACCATCATCCGCGCAATGGCGCGGCCGATATCGACGCCAACTACACCGTCCTGGCGGCAACGCCGGACGAGGACGAGGAGCTGGCGGCGGACTACAAGCCGATGGTGATCGCCGAGGAAACCAAGGCGCTGCGGACGATGTCCGTATCCGGCGCCGTGATGGCGATGGACCTGGCAGAATCGCAGGTCGTCGTGTTCCGGCATGCCGGACATGGCGGCGTGAACATCGTGTACCGCCGGCGCGACGGCAATATCGGGTGGATCGACCCGGCGCAGGGCGGCAAGGGGGATTCCGTCGCCAGCTGATTCCGCGTAAGCTTGGAATCGAGATTTCGGCGCGCTCGGGGAGCGCGCCGAAACGACGGGTCTTGGACCGAAGGTTTGAACCGAGGCATTTTTGAACCAAGTCATGGACCTCAGTGATCTCATCAGCCAGGACGCCATCGTCCCGGCCCTGAAGGCCAACAGCAAGAAGCAGGCACTTCAGGAACTGGCCGAAAAGGCCGCGAAACTGACCGGTCTCGACGAACGGCAGATCTTCGATACCCTGTTGCAGCGCGAGCGCCTCGGCTCGACCGGCGTCGGCAACGGCATCGCGATCCCGCACGGCAAGCTGCCGGCGCTGACCCGCATCCATGGCGTTTTCGCCCGCCTTCCCAAGCCGATCGACTTCGAATCGCTCGACGACCAGCCCGTCGACCTGATCTTCCTGCTGCTGGCGCCGGAAAACGCCGGCGCGGACCATCTGAAGGCGCTCGCCCGCATCGCGCGTCTGCTGCGCGAGCCTGGGCTCGCCAACAAGCTGCGCGCCTCCGGCGACCAGTCGGCGCTCTATGCCGTGCTGACCGAGAGCGCCGCCGCGCCGGTCAGCGCCTCGGGCTGAGGCCGGCCGCGGGCCCGTTTTGCCGCCATTGCGCAAGCGAGGCTGACGAACCCCCGAAACTCAGGCTAGACTGCGCGGATACCGAATCCGGCGCATCCGGGGGCCCGCAATGAAGATCGCGCATTGTCTTGTCGTCGCGCTGGCGCTGCTCGTTTCCAGCGCCGGCTCCGGCGCGGCCGAGACCGGGCAGACGCTGGAAGACGCGTTTCGCGGCCAGGCGACCGGCGTCGGCCGCTTCAAGAGCCGGCTCGCCGGCGTCGACCGCGGCTTCGTCGTCACCACGAGCGGGCGCGGCAGCGGCGGCCATTTCGTGCTCGACCAGGCCTTTCGTTTCGACAATGGCGCGCTCGACCGCCGCACCTGGCGCTTCAAGAAGACCGGCCCGAACACCTATATCGGCACACGCGAGGACGTCGTCGGCACCGCCAAGGTGCGGGTCGATGACGATGTCATTCGCATGTCCTACGACCTGATCACGCGCGGCAAGAACGGCAGCAAGCTGCAGCTTCATTTCGAGGATACGATCCGCCGCTCCGGCCGCGACACCATCGTCAACAACGGCGTCATCTCCATGCTCGGCATGACCGTCGGGTCGGTCGACGTCGCCTTCAAGCGGCAGCCGCTGCGCAGGCGCGGCAGGCAGGGCGTCGAGGAACTGGCGCGGCAATAGCCGACCGGCCGTCGATCCGTCAGACGAGCGCCATCAGCCCGGCGCGCAGGAGATCGGCCACGCCCTCGCCGAGCGGCGCCTCGACCTCCGCATGCATGCGCTGCCAGATCGGCACGGCGGCCGTGAGCGCCGCGCGGCCGGCGTCGGTCAGCGTCAGCAGGCGGCTGCGCCGGTCCTGCGGGTCGATGGCGGTCTCCAGCAGTCCCTGCCGCTCCAGCGGCTTCAGATTGGCCGTCAGCGTTGTCCGGTCCATGGCGAGCAGTGACGCCACCGAACCGATCGACGGCGGCACGGGCCGGTTCAGCGACATCAGCAGCGAGAACTGGCCGCTGGTCAGTCCGGCCGGCCGCAATGCTTCGTCGAAGCGGCGCGCCAGGGCGCGGGCGGCGCGCTGGGCGGCCAGGCAGAGGCAGTGATCGCGGACATGCAGCGTGGTCGAAAAGGGTACAGGGCCGGAATTTGACATGCTCTTTTTATGTTGATATCAACTTAAATTGTCAAGTGAACAATCCGTCCAGGAAGCCGTTGTCCCGCATTGTCTGCCACGGCATGGCAGGCGGCGCGGGACGAGCGGAGGAGAGCCCGCCAGGCGGGACCAAGGAGGAGACGCCATGACCTATGTCGAGGGATTCGTGGTGGCCGTGCCGGCCGCCAACAAGGAAGCCTACCGCAAGCATGCCGCCGAGGCCGCCGCCTTCATTCGGGATAGCGGCGCGACCCGCATGGTCGAGACCTGGGGCGACGAGGTGCCCGACGGCAAGCTCACCGATTTCAAGGGCGCCGTGCAGGCGAAGCCGGATGAGGTCGTTGTCTTCTCCTGGTTCGAATATCCGGATCGCGCAACCCGCGACGCCGCCAATGAGAAGATGATGAACGACCCGCGCATGAAGGAGATGGCGGCCAGCATGCCCTTCGATGGCCAGCGCATGATCTTCGGCGGGTTCGAGGCCCTTCTGGTCGAGCAGGGCGGGGGCGGCGGGACCGGCTATGTCGACGGCGCGCTGATCGCCGTGCCCGGCGCCAACAAGGAGGCCTATCGCGCCATGGCGGCGAAGACGGCGCCGATCCTGCGCGAATATGGCGCGACGCGGGTGGTCGAGACCTGGGGCGACGACGTGCCGGAGGGCAAGGTTACGGATTTCCGTCGCGCCGTGAAGGCGACCGGGGACGAGAAGATCGTCTATTCCTGGATCGAATGGCCGTCCAAGGCGGCGCGCGCCGAGGGATGGCAGAAGGCGATGGCCGATCCGCGCATGCAGTTCGACATGCCCTTCGACGGCCAGCGCATGATCTTCGGCGGCTTCGCGCCGATCCTCGACGAAGCCTGGTCCTGACGAGGCTCGTCGCCGCTACGGGGCGAGCCAGTCGTCGTAGTCCGACACCAGCAGGTGCATCGGCGGCTCGTCTTCCTCGATCTCGGCGAAGCGGCCGACCGGATCGGCGAAGATGTTGTCGGTGCGGTCGTCGTTGACGGTCGATACCTCGCCGATCAGCACGTCGGCGCCCTCGGCCCAGAAAGAATGCCAGATGCCGGGCGTCAGCGTGATGCTCTCGCCTGGCTCGAGCTTCAGCTTGCCGCCGGCGGCGAGGCTGCGCTCGACGCCATCGGTCATCACCGTGACGCCGGCCTTGCGGTCGAGGCTGCCGGCCGCGTCGGAGGCGAAGAGTTCGAGCGTCAGCCTGCCGCCGCCGCGATTGATGATGTCCTCGCCCTTGATGACGTGGCGGTGCATCGGCGTCACCTGGTCCTGCCGGGCGATCATGATCTTCTCGGCATAGAGCAGGCCGCGGCCGGTCGCGAGGTCGGCCGCGTTGCCGTTGCGGACGGTGAACAGGAACAGGCCGAGCGCGTCGAAATCGCCGGCGCCGAAATCCGTGATGTCCCAGCCGAGCCGCGCGTCGAGGATGCCGGGCGCCTGCGCCTTGCGGGCGCGCAGCTCTTCCGGCGTCCAGTAGGCGAAGGGGGGCAGCACATAGCCGAACGAGCGGATGAACTCGTCCCCCTGCAGCATGATTTCATTGATCCGCGAGCGCTTCATTCCGGTCTCCTCCACCGTCGTCGCCTTGGGAGGGCCAGACTAGGCCCTGGCGCGCGAATGCGGAAGATGATCCGGACGGCCGAGAGCGACCTCGTGGCACAGCCGGATCGGGGAACCGGGGGAGGGCCCCCGGGGCCGGCCTCAGCGCGGAAAAATCCGCCAGCGATGCGGACGGAAGGCGACCTGGCCGCCGGGCAGGCGGGTGTGGTCGACCGCCATGTCGATCTCGACGCGGTGCTTCTCCGCGCCGACCTCGAGCTCGAGCCGGCGGGCGCCGCCATGCCGGCGCTCGGTGACGATCGTGCCGATGACGGCCGGGCTGCCATCCGTGACGATCGTCACGTCATGCGGCCGGAAGCCGAGGGTGGCCGCGCCGGTCGGCGCGCCGAGCGCGGCGAGGTCGAGCGGCTGGCCGTCGAGCTGCACGGCGCCGTCGACGACGGTGACCGGCAGGAACGAGGATTCGCCGATGAACTCGAACACGAACGGGCTCGCCGGCGCGTCATAGATCTCGTCCGGCGTGCCGACCTGCTCGATCCGACCCTTCGACATGACGACGACGCGGTCGGCGAGCTCGAGCGCCTCCTCCTGGTCGTGGGTGACGAAGAAGGTGGTGTGGCCGGTCCGGTCGTGGATTTCGCGCAGCCAGCGGCGGAGATCCTTGCGCACCTGCGCGTCGAGCGCGCCGAAGGGCTCGTCGAGCAGCAGCACGCGCGGCTCGATGGCGAGCGCGCGGGCGAGCGCCACGCGCTGGCGCTGGCCGCCGGAGAGCTGCGAGGGATAGCGCTTGTCGAGGCCGGAGAGCTGGACGAGGTCGAGCAAATGCAGCACGCGCTTGCGGATCTCGGCCTTGGGCGGCCGCTCGCCGCGCGGCCGCACCGTCAGGCCGAAGGCGATGTTGTCGAACACCGTCATGTGGCGGAACAGCGCGTAATGCTGGAACACGAAGCCGACATTGCGGTCCTGCACCGAGAGGCCGAGCGCGTCGTCGCCGCCGAACAGGACGCGGCCGGCAGTCGGCGCGTCGAGGCCGGCTAGGATCCGGAGCAGCGTCGTTTTGCCGGAGCCGGAGGGCCCGAGCAGCGCCACCAGTTCGCCGGCCTTGACGTCGAGCGAGACGCCGTGCAGGGCCGGCGTATCGCCAAAGGCCTTCTGAACGTTCTCGATGGTGACGTCGATGGGCGCGCCGAGGGCCACCGAAGCACCCTTGTCGATCGGGGTGATCGCGTTCATTGCAGTTACCTCAGTGGCGGCGCGTCGCGGCGATCTCGTCGGCATAACGCCATTCCAAGACCGACTTGACGACCAGTGTAAAGAGGGCAAGCAGCGCCAGCAGCGAGGCTACGGCGAATGCGGCCGCGAAATTATACTCGTTGTAGAGAATCTCGACATGCAGCGGCATGGTGTTGGTCAGGCCGCGAATGTGGCCGGAGACCACCGAGACGGCGCCGAACTCGCCCATGGCGCGGGCGTTGCAGAGCAGCACGCCATAGAGCAGCGCCCATTTGACGTTCGGTAGCGTGACGCGGAAGAACACCTGCCAGCCGGAGGCGCCGAGCGACAGCGCCGCTTCCTCGTCGCCGCGGCCCTGTTCCTCCATCAGCGGGATCAGCTCGCGCGCCACGAAGGGGAAGGTGACGAAGATCGTCGCCAGCACGATGCCCGGCACGGCGAAGATGATCTGGATGCCCTCGCTCTTCAGCCACGGCCCGATCAGGCTCTGCGAGCCGAACATCAGGATGTAGATCAGGCCGGCGATGACGGGGGAGACCGAGAAGGGCAGGTCGATCAGCGTGTTGAGCAGGCTCTTGCCCTTGAAGTCGAACTTGGCGATCGCCCAGGAGGCGGCGAGGCCGAAGACGAGGTTGCACGGCACCGAGATCGCCGCGACCAGCAGGGTCAGCCGGATGGCGGCCGCCGCGTCGGGTTCGAAGATCGCTTCCCAGAAGGCCGGCAGGCCGCCGCGGAACGCCTCGACGAAGACGGCGACGACCGGCAGCACGAGGAACAGGCCGAGAAAGGCCAGCGACAGCAGGATCAGCCCGACGCGGACGCGCTTGCGCTCCATCGTCACCGGGCGGAAATGGATCGCCGAAGCGCCCGGCAGGCGGGCGGTGGTGAAGGCTCCGTCAGACATCGCCATATCTCCGCCGGTTCCAGGCCTGCAGCAGGTTGATCGCCAGCAGGATCAGGAAGGACGCGATCAGCATCAGCACGGCGATCGTCGTGGCGCCGGAATAGGAGAATTCCTCCAGCTTGATGACGATCAGCAGCGGCGCGATCTCCGTCTTGTAGGGGCTGTTGCCGGCGATGAAGATCACCGAGCCATATTCGCCGACGGCCCGCGCGAAGGCGAGCGCGAAGCCGGTCAGCAGCGCCGGCAGCAGCGCCGGCATGACGACGCGGCGCACCGTCTGGCGCCGGTTCGCGCCGAGCGTCGCTGCCACTTCCTCGACCTCGCGGTTCAGGTCCTCCAGCACCGGCTGCACGCTGCGCACGACGAAGGGCAGGCCGATGAAGATCAGCGCGATGATGATGCCGGTCTCGCTATAGGCGATGCGGATGCCGAGCGGCTGCAGCCAGGCGCCGATCCAGCCGTTCGGCGCATAGAGCGTCGTCAGCGCGATGCCGGCGACGGCGGTGGGCAGCGCGAAGGGCAGGTCGATGACGGCGTCGATCAGGCGGCGGCCGGGAAAATCGTAGCGGACCAGGATCCAGGCGAGGATCATGCCGAAGACGAGATTGACCAGCGCGGCCAGGAACGAGGTGGTGAAGGAGAGCCGCAGCGCCGCGAGCGTGCGCGGGTCGGTGGTGATGCGGATGAACTCGTCGAGGCCGCCGCTCGCCGAGCGCCAGAACAGGCCGGCGAGCGGGATCAGCACGATCAGGCCGAGATAGGTCAAAGTGACGCCGAGCGCCAACCCGAAACCCGGGATGACGCTCGACTTCCTGACCGTTGCGATGGTCGTGGCGGCCATCTTTGTCCGTTCAGTTCGGCTTGTAGATCTGGTCGAAGATGCCGCCGTCGCCGAAATGCTCCGGCTGGACCTTGGCCCATCCGCCGAATTGCGGATCGTCGATCGAGACGAGGTCGATCTTCGGGAAGCGTTTCAGCAATTCGGCGTCGACCGTTTCCGGCTTGGACGGGCGGTAGAAGTTCTTGGCGGCGATGGTCTGGCCCTCGGGCGAATAGAGATAGTCGAGATAGGCCTGCGCCGCCTTGCGGGTGCCCTTGGCGTCGACATTGCCGTCGACCAGCGCCACCGGCGGTTCGGCGAGGATCGAGAGCGGCGGCACGACGATGTCGAACTTGTCGGGACCGAGCTCCTCGAGCGCCAGGAACGCCTCGTTCTCCCAGGCGAGCAGCACGTCGCCGATGCCGCGCTGGGCGAAGGTGGTGGTCGAGCCGCGCGCGCCGGTATCGAGCACGGGCACGTGCTTGAACAGGGTCGAGACGAATTCCTTGGTCTTGGCCTCGTCATTGCCGAACGCCTTGTTGGCGTAGGCCCAGGCCGCGAGGTAGTTCCAGCGGGCGCCGCCCGAGGTCTTCGGGTTCGGCGTGATCACCTCGACGCCGTCCTTGATCAGGTCGCCCCAGTCGTTGATCGCCTTCGGGTTGCCCTTGCGGACGAGGAAGACGATGGTCGAGGTGTAGGGCGAGGAATTGTGCGGCAGGCGGCCGCGCCAGTCGGCCGGGATCTTGCCGGTCGCCTTGGCGATGGCGTCGATGTCGGCCTCCAGCGCCAGCGTCACGACGTCGGCGTCGAGGCCGTCGATGACCGAGCGGGCCTGCTTGCCGGAGCCGCCATGCGACTGCTGGATGGTGGCCGTCTCGCCGGTCTCCGCCTTCCAGTGCTTGGCGAAGGCGGCGTTGTAGGCCTTGTAGAGCTCACGGGTGGGGTCGTAGCTGACGTTCAGCAGCGCCACGTCGGCCAGCGCCGGCGTCACAACCATCGCGGCGCCGGCGACCAGGGCGGCAAGCGCGGGTCGAAGGCGGCGGACAAGCGAGGATATCGGTCGGACCATCGTGTGCTCCCTGATCGATGATCCCACTATCTCGACATAGGCGCTCGACAATTTCAAACCACGGGACGCCTTCTGTTAGAGCCGTTCTAGAAAATCCTTCCTAGATCCGCCCCTCAGCAGAAACGATGTCGCGGGAGTTGTCCAGATCCGCCGCGCCGGCCTCATCGATCAGCGCGTCGGCCAGCGTCGTCGCCTCGAAGGCCTGGAGCTGGGTCTCGTACGGGCCGGCGAACATCCGCCGCACGGCGCAGGCGGCCTCGTCGGGGCAATCGGCGCAGGGCTGGTAGGCGGTGCGGGAAATGCAGGAAAGCGGTGCGATCGGGCCGTCGATGGCGCGCAGCACCTGGCCGATCGTCACGTCGCCGGGCTGCTTGATCATGACATAGCCGCCGGCCCGGCCGCGCCGGCTGGCGATGATGCCGCGATGCTTCAGGTCGAGCAGGATGTGCTCGAGGAACTTGCGCGGAACGCCGGCCTCGCGTGCGATGTCGTCGATCTGGGTCGTCTCGCCCTGGGGCTGCCTGGCAAGATGGATCAGCGCCTTGAACGCGTATTTGGCCTTCTGCGAAATCATCCGAGATCCAGCAATTCTGATGCGCCAGGTGCGACGCTTTCCGTGTCATAGCGGATCGGCGCGCGGAAAGAAACGAAAGGCCGCGAAAAGCGAGCGCATGCCTTTGTCCGAGACCGCAAATCAGCTAAAGCCGTTGGGCATGAAAATGCTCATCACCGGTGCGGCGGGCTTCATCGGCTCGCATGTCGCGAAAGCGGCTCTAGAGCGTGGCGACGCCGTCATCGGCGTCGACAATCTGAACGCCTATTACGACCCGGCGCTGAAGCAGGCCCGGCTCGAAAGGCTTTCGGCGCACCGGCATTTCCAGTTCGTCGAGGCGAGCGTCAGCGACATGGCGGCGATGGAGCGCCTCGTTACCACCCACGCCGACATCGAGACGGTGGTGCATCTCGCCGCCCAGGCCGGCGTCGCCTATTCGATCGAGAACCCGATCGCCTATGCCGACGCCAACGTCACCGGCCAGGTGGTGATGTTCGAGGCGGCGCTGCGGCTGCCGAAGCTGCGCCATGTCGTCTATGCCTCGTCCTCCTCGGTCTATGGCTTGAACGAGGACGTGCCGTTCCGCGAGACCGATCGCTGCGACCGTCCCGCCTCGCTCTATGCCGCCACCAAGCGCGCCGGCGAGCTGATCGCCCATTCCTATGCCAATGTTCAGGGCGTCGCCTCGACCGGCCTGCGATTCTTTACCGTCTATGGTCCGTGGGGGCGCCCGGACATGGCGCCGTGGCTGTTCACCAGCGCCATCCTCGAGGGGCGGCCGATCACCGTCTTCAACAACGGGGCGATGCGGCGCGACTTTACCTTCATCGACGACATCGTCGCCGGCGTGCTGGGCGCGGCCGACCGGACGCCGGCGCGGGCGGAAAACCGCCTCTTCAACCTCGGCAACAACCAGCCGGTGGCGCTGCTCGATTTCATCGCCACGATCGAGCGGGCGACCGGCCGCAAGGCGGAGATCCGGTTCGCGCCGATGCGCAAGGCCGATGTCGAGACGACGTTTGCCAATATCGACCTTGCGGGCGCGGAACTCGGCTTCGCGCCGAAAACCTCGATCGACGAGGGCATCGACCGCTTCGTCGACTGGTATCGCGGGTACAACGCGAGGCCGACGGGATAGGCGTCGAGGGCGGAGGTCGAAAGACCTTCACCCCAGCCCTCTCCCGCAGGCGGGCGAGGGGGCTCATCGGCGACCCGCATCCGCAATTGCGCCCTCACTTGATGACGAACGCCGGCCAAAACCCTCGCCCGCTTGCGGGAGAGGGTAGGGTGAGGGGCTTGCTTGGAGACTGACCGGTCCGAGCCTTACCCGATCCCGGACGCCAGGATCGCGTCGAGCTGCGGCGTCTGGAGGTCGAGGCCGATCGTCTGCTTCCAGGCCAGCAGGCCGCCGATGCGGCGGCGCTTCTTTTCCGCGTGGTTGCCGAAGATCTCGGCGAGCCGATGGGCAAGGAACGGGTTTTCGAAGCGCTCCAGCACGCTCGCCCGGTATTCCGGCGCCTCGGCGATGCCGCCGGCGGCGAAGATCGGCAGCACTTCCGCGTCGTAGATCGCGTCGAGCCGCCGGCGCAGCGCCGGGTCGGCGACGATCTCGCGCACCAGCTCGCCCTCGGCCCGGCCGCCCTCGCGCCACCATTCGGCCAGCACCGTGTGGCCGAGATTGAGGATGAACAGCTTCAGCCGCTCGACGACGGCGAGGTCCTCGACCATGCGGACATCGGGATGGATGCAGGGCGCGACCAGGCCCTGCTGCTTCTCGATCGCCCAGAGCGCATAGGGCTCGGCCACGGCGCCGGCCGGCTCGATCGGCTCGGAGACGATGCGGTCGACCAGCGAATTGGCGAAAATGCAGGACTCAAGCCAGGCGCGGAACGGTTCCGACAGGCCGTTCTCGTCGGAGAGCTTCAGGAGCAGCGCCCGCAGCACGTCGCCGTTGCGCGGGATCAGCTCGCAGGGAAACAGCGTCAGAGGCGCGCCGTCCGCGTGCCAGCGGGCGACGAGCAGCTTCAGCAGCTTGAGCGGGAACGAACGCGGCACCTCGGCGCCGAGCCGTTCGCCTTCGTTGAGCGCGAAGCCGGCGTCCGAGGTGTTGGAGATCAGGATCTCGGCCTCGTCGACGACGACGCGCTCGACCTCGGCCCAGTCGTCGACGGCGGAGAGGCCGCGCACCAGCGAGGTGACGGCGACCGTGCGCTCGACCGGCGCGCCGTTCTCGATGCCGCGGATGATGATCGGGATCGGCGATCCGTCGAAGGCCCTGAGCCGGCCGGCGCGGGCGCCGGAGGCCGTGGTCTGCACGATGGTGACCGGGCCGACGTCCTGGCCCTGGCCGCGCGCCTCCGACAGGAAGAGGTCGGCATGCGCCTGCAGGAAGCGGCTGGTGCCGAACTGGACGATCGGGGTGCGGATGGGTTCAGGCATCGGATTCCTCGAAACTCATTGCAGCGTTCCGCTTTCCGGGGCTTCCGGCGCGGGGGGGAAGGTGGTGGCGGAGCAGACGGCGACCGTCTCCTGCACGCGCAGCGTCTGGTCGTCGGAAAGCGTGCGGCCCAGGAAGGGCGACATCAGCTGCTTGTCCTTCAGCGTGTCGAAGACGCAGCCGCAATAGTTCTGGCAATCGGCGGCGCTCTTGCCGACGGCGACGCAGCGGTCGGCGCAATCGGCGCGCGCCGCGTCCTCCGCTCCGTTCGGCGCGACGATGGCGGCAAGGACGTAGAAGAAGGCGTAGAGCACCGGCTGGTGGATCAGGTAGACGGCGAGCGAGTGGCGGCCGCCGAAGGCGAGCCAACGGGCGGGGGCGAGGCGCGGCTGCCAGAGGGCGAGGCGCTGGTCCCAGCCGCGCGCGATCGCGAATTTCGCCAACGCCATGCCGGCCAGCACCACGCCGAACCAGGGGAACAGCGGCACGAAGTCGAACGAGGTCGGCGGCTTCGGCGCCAGGCCGATCCACCAGAGCGCCGGCTGGGCGAAGACGGGATCGCGATAGAGGAAGGGCAGGGCGAAGACGGCGCCGGCCGTGACGAGCACCGCCGGCGGCGGAAGCCGCAGGAAGACGAGGCCGAGCACGCTTGCGAGCGCGATCTGGTGCAGGATGCCGAAGAAGATCCAGCCTTCGGGCATGACGAAATAGGTGGCGAGCGACACCAGCGCCGCCGCGCCGGCGATCATCGCCAGCCGCTTCAGATAGGGCCTTGGGCGGAAGCCGTTGCGGGTCGAAAGCACGAGGCTGATGCCGACCAGGAGCAGGAACGAGCCGGCGATCGAGCGCGCGAAGACGACCCAGCCGATCGAGGCGCCGGGATCGAAGCGGATGATGTGCAGGAAGGCGACGTCCCAGGCGCCGTGGAAGATCGCCATGCAGACGAGCGCGACGCCGCGCGCCACGTCGAGGGCGGCGATGCGCCGGCTGCGGGGCGCAATGGCATCGGCCTGCGGCTCTGCATCAGCCGGCATCACGGTTGCATCATTCATGTGCACGCGCCGCCGATTGACGGTTCCCAAGCGCCGTTGCCGCCCATAGTCTCGACGCGTCGTTCAGTCATGGTTCAAGGACCCGCATGTCGATCATTCCGATCATCGATCTCTCCGATCCCCAGGGCCCGCGCGCCGTCGCCGATGCCATCGGCCGCACCTGCCGCGAAACGGGTTTCTTCCTCATTACCGGTCACGGTGCGGACCCCGAAGTCGTCAAGCGCGGCTGGCAGGCGGCGCGTTCCTTCTTCGATCGCCCGGTCGAAGAGAAGCTGACCGCCGTGATGCCGTATCCGGGCTATCCCTATGGCTACAGCCCGGTCAAGGGCGAGACGCTCGCCGCCTCGCTCGGCGACGCCAAGCCGGCCGATCTGAAGGAGACGTTTTCCTTCGGTCCGTCCGCTTTCCAGCGCCTCGACCACAAGCCGGGCGACGACGCCGAGGCCTTCGTCTTCTCCGCCAATCCCTGGCCGGTCGGCGGCGACGAGTTCCGCCTCGCGACCCAGGCCTATTACCGCGAGATGTCGGCGCTCGCCGGTCGCATCATGCGCTTCTTCGCCCTCGCGCTCGATCTGGACGAGGCCTATTTCGACCGCTTCATCGACCATGAGGCGAGCGCCCTGCGCCTGTTGAACTATCCGGACCTGACCGAGGATCCCGTTCCCGGCCAGCTGCGTGCCGGCGTGCATTCCGACTATGGCTCGATCACCATCCTGATGCAGGAAGACGCCCCGGGCGGTCTCGAGGTGAAGGGCCTGGACGGCGAATGGCACCGCGTGCCGGCAATCGCCGACAGCTTTGTCATCAACATCGGCGACCTGATGCAGCGCTGGACCAACGACCAGTGGAAATCGACGCTGCACCGCGTCACCATTCCGCCGCGCGACGTCGGCCGCTCGGCCCGCCGCCAGTCGATGGCTTTCTTCCATCAGCCGAACTGGGACGCCGAGATCGCCTGCATCGAGACCTGCCTGAAGCCGGGCGAGACGGCGACCTATCCGCCGGTCGGTTCCGGCGAATATCTCGCGTCGAAATTCCGCTCGACCGTCGTCAAGGCATAGGCCTCGGGCACTCCGGGTGAGGGCTTGGGGAGCGATCCGGGTGAGGTCGTAGATCCTCACCCGCCGCACTTGGTGCGTCGACCTCTCCCCCGGGGAGAGGGGATGGGCGGGATCCGTATTCCAAACGGAACCTGTCCTGTCCTAAGCTGTCTCTGGGGCTTCGGGGCGGCCGGCATGGCGTGAATCTTGCGTCGTTGCGGCGGGTGTGCCCGCCGGAATGTCCCGCGGCGAACGCTGAAGGAGAGCCCAAGAGCCGATGTCGATCCTCGCCGCGCTTCGCCACGTCACCCGCTATCGCTATGACCGCCCCGTCGCGCTCGGGCCGCAGGTCATCCGCCTGCGTCCGGCTCCGCATTGCCGCACCAAGGTGCCGAGCTATTCGCTGAAGGTGACGCCAGCCGATCATTTCGTGAACTGGCAGCAGGATCCGCACGGCAACTGGCAGGCGCGTTTCGTCTTCCCGGAAAAGACCACCGAATTCGCCATCGAGGTCGACCTGCTGGCCGAGCTCGAGGTCTACAATCCGTTTGATTTCTTCGTCGAGCCCTATGCCGAGCAGTTCCCGTTCGCCTATGAGCCGGCGCTTGCCGAGGAACTGGCCGCCTATCTGGCGCCGGAGCCGGCCGGACCGCTGCTGACCAAGTTTCTGGCATCGATCCCGCGCGAGAGCACGCAGATCGTCGATTTCCTCGTCGCGATCAACCAGCGCCTGCAGAACGACATCCGCTATCTGATCCGCATGGAGCCGGGCGTGCAGACGCCGGAGGAAACGCTTTCCTCGGCCGCCGGCTCCTGCCGCGATTCCGGCTGGCTGCTGGTGCAGGCGCTGCGCCATCTCGGCCTCGCCGCCCGCTTCGTCTCCGGCTACCTGATCCAGCTGAAGCCGGACGTCGCGGCGCTCGACGGTCCGTCCGGCACCGATGTCGATTTCACCGATTTGCATGCATGGGCCGAAGTCTATGTGCCGGGCGCCGGCTGGATCGGCATGGACCCGACTTCGGGCCTGTTTACCGGCGAGGGCCATCTGCCGCTCTGCGCCACGCCGCATTATCGTTCGGCCGCGCCGATCACCGGCGCGTTCTCGGCCGATCCGGGCACCGAGACCGCTTTCGAATTCGAGATGCGTGTCGACCGCGTCGCGGAAAATCCCCGCGTGACCCTGCCCTTTTCCGACGATAGCTGGGCGGCGCTCGACGCGCTTGGCCACCGCGTCGATGCCGATCTCGAGGCGAACGACGTCCGCCTCACCATGGGCGGCGAGCCGACCTTCGTTTCGATCGACGACTACCAGGCCGGCGAATGGAACACGGACGCCGTCGGTCCGACCAAGCGCGACCGCGCCGACGACCTGATTCGCCGGCTGCGCGAGCGCTTCGCGCCGGGCGGGTTCCTGCACTACGGCCAGGGCAAGTGGTATCCGGGCGAGAGCCTGCCGCGCTGGACCTTCGCGCTCTACTGGCGGAAGGACGGCAAGCCGATCTGGCGCGACGCCGGCCTGATCGCGACGGAAGCCGACGATTTGAATGCAACGCCGGAGCAGGCAGGCGCCTTGCTCGCCGATCTCTCCGAGCGGCTCGGCATCTCCGCCGACCATGTCGTCCCCGCCTATGAGGATCCGGCGCACTGGATCCTCAAGGAAGCCGAGCTGCCGGAGAACGTCACGCCGCACGATTCGAAGCTCGACGATCCGGAGGCGCGCGCCCGCATCGCCCGCGTGTTCGAGCGCGGCCTCGCCGAGCCCTCCGGTTACATCCTGCCGGTGCAGCGCTGGCAGGCGCGGGCGCAGCGGCGCTGGATATCGGAGAAATGGCCGCTCCGGCGCGGCAAGATGTTCCTGGTCCCCGGCGACAGCCCGGTCGGCTTCCGCCTGCCGCTGTCGTCGCTGCCCTACGTGCCGGTCTCCTCCTATCCCTTCATCGTCCAGCGCGATCCGGGCTCGGTCCGCGAGCCGCTGCCCGATCCCGAGGATCTCGGCCGTGAGCGGCATGAGGCGCTGTCGCGGCAGGAGGAGCGCGCCCGCCATCTTGCCGGCGCCGGCTCGGAAACGGCCGAGGGCGAGCGCGGCGAGCAGGTCGCGCAGTATCTGGCCGGCGGCCGCTCGGTGCGCACCGCGCTTTCGGTCGAGCCGCGCGACGGCCGGCTCTGCGTTTTCATGCCGCCGACCGAGACGCTGGAGGACTATCTGGAGCTGCTCGCCTCGCTGGAGGAATCGGCCCGCGCGCTCGGCCTCGCCGTGCATGTCGAGGGCTATCCGCCGCCGATCGACCCGCGCATGGACGTCATCAAGGTGACGCCTGATCCCGGCGTCATCGAGGTCAACGTGCAGCCGGCGGGCAACTGGACCGAATGCGTCGCCATCACCCGCGACCTCTACGAGGAAGCGCGGCTGTCGCGCCTCGGCACCGAGAAGTTCATGACCGACGGTCGCCACACCGGCACCGGGGGGGGCAATCATGTCGTCGTCGGCGGAGCCCATCCCGCCGATAGTCCGTTCCTGCGCCGGCCGGATCTTCTGAAGAGCCTCGTGCTCTACTGGCAGCGCCATCCCTCGCTGTCCTACATGTTCTCCGGCCTGTTCATCGGCCCGACCAGCCAGGCGCCCCGCATCGACGAGGCGCGGCATGACGGGCTCTATGAGCTGGAGATCGCGCTCGCCAGCGTGCCGGCGCCCGGCAACGGCCTCACGCCGGCGCCCTGGCTGGTCGACCGGCTGTTCCGCAACCTGCTCGTCGACGTCACCGGCAATACCCATCGCTCCGAGATCTGCATCGACAAGCTCTATTCGCCGGATGGCCCGACCGGCCGGCTCGGCCTGGTCGAGTTCCGCTCGTTCGAGATGCCGCCGGACTACCGCATGAGCCTGGCGCAGCAGCTGCTCGTCCGGGCGCTGATCTCGATGTTCTGGCAGAACCCGCAGCAGGGCTCGCTGATGCGCTGGGGCACGCAGCTGCATGACCGCTTCATGCTGCCGCAATTCGTCTGGTCCGATTTCCTCGACGTTCTCGGCGACCTGCAGCGCGCCGGCTATGCCTTCGATCCCGTCTGGTTCGAGGCGCAGCGCGAATTCCGCTTCCCCTTCATCGGCCGGATCGAGCAGCAGGGCGTCAAGCTGGAGCTGCGCCAGGCGCTGGAGCCCTGGCATGTGCTGGGCGAGGAAGGGGCGATCGGCGGTACGGTGCGCTATGTCGACAGTTCGGTCGAGCGCATCCAGGTCCGCGTCGACGGCTTTGACCCGCGCCGGCACGTCGTTTCCTGCAATGGCCGCCGCGTGCCGATGACGTCGACCGGGACCGCCGGCCAGTTCGTCGCCGGCGTGCGCTACAAGGCGTGGCAGCCGGCGCGCGGCCTGCACCCCACCATTCCGGCCCATGCGCCGCTTACCTTCGACATCGTCGACAGCTGGTCGCAGCGGTCGCTCGGCGGCTGCGTCTATCACGTCGCCCATCCGGGCGGCCGCAACTACGACACCTTCCCGGTCAATTCCTACGAGGCGGAGGCCCGCCGGCTGGCGCGGTTCGAGGCAATGGGGCATACAGCTGGGCATTTCATGCCACAGCCCGAGACCGGCTCGCCGGAGTTCCCCATGACCCTCGATCTTCGCCGACCGGCCAATCTCTGATGCCGATCACGCGCAAGGAAGCGATCCGCCGCAGCAGGATCGCCGCCGACAGGGCGGAACGGCTGATCGCCAATTACCGGCCGCTCGCCGGCGTCGCCGACGAGTTCATCGGTCCTGACGGCAGCATCCGGCCGCATTGGATGCGCTTCGTCGAATCGATGGCCCAGCTCGGCCCGAGCGAGGTGCAGCATCGTTTCGGCCTGGCCGATCGGCATCTGGCGGATTCCGGCGTGGTGCTGCGTGTCTACGGCGCCGAGAATGGCGACGAGCGCCCCTGGCCGCTGTCGCATGTGCCGTTCCTGATCGAACCGAAGGAGTGGAGCCGCCTCGAGGCCGGGCTGATCCAGCGGGCGAAGCTGCTCGATGCCGTGCTGGCCGATGCCTATGGCGAGGGGCAACTCGCCGCCGATGGCGGCCTGCCGGCGGCGATTATCGCCGGCAGCCCGGAATATCTGCGTCCGCTGGTCGGCGCCAAGCCGGTTGGCGGCCATCACCTGCGTTTCTATGCCGTCGATGTCGGGCGCGGACCGGACGGCAATTGGTGGGTGGTTTCCGATCGCACCCAGGCGCCGTCCGGCGCCGGCTATGCTCTCGAAAACCGCATTGCCCTGTCGCGCGCGCTGCCCGATCTCTATCGCGGCTTCAACGTCGAGCGGCTGGCCGGATTCTTCCAGGCGTTTCGCGCCGGCTTGAACCGGCTGAACCGGCATGAGGAGACGCGCGTCGCGCTTCTGACGCCGGGTCCGCTCAACGAGACCTATTTCGAGCACGCCTATCTGGCGCGCTATCTCGGCTTCGTGCTGGTCGAGGGCGAGGACCTGACGGTGCGCGACGATACCGTCTACATGCGCACCATCTCGGGCCTGAAGCGGGCGGACGTGCTGTGGCGCCGCCTCGATGCCGATTTCGCCGATCCGCTCGAATTGAACCCGGCCTCGCGGCTCGGCGTGCCCGGGCTCGCCGGCGCCGTGCGCCAGCGCAATGTTGCGATCGCCAACGCGCTCGGCTCGGGCCTGGTCGAATCGCGCGCCATGCTGGGCTTCCTTCCCGGCCTTGCCCGCCGCGTGCTGGGCGAGGACCTGATCCTGCCGAATGTCGCCACCTGGTGGTGCGGCCAGACGCAGGAGCGCGACCATGTCGTCGCCGAGTTCGACCGCATGGTGATCGCCCCGGCGCTCGGCGCCAGCGTGCCCGGCCTCATCGACCGGGGCGCCGTGCTGGGCGGCGCGCTCGATCCCGACCGCAAGGCGGACCTCATCCGCGCCATCGGCCGGCGCGGCACCGATTTCGTCGGCCAGGAAGCGGTCAAGCTCTCGACGACGCCGGTCTGGCGCGGCGAGGGCGACGCCGCCAGGCTGGAGCCGCGCCCGTCCATCCTCCGTCTCTATGTGGCGCGCACGCCGGACGGCTGGACCGTGATGCCCGGCGGCTTCTGCCGGATTTCCGACCAGCCCGACGCGCGCGCCGTGACGCTACAGCAGGGCGGCTCCTCGGCCGATGTCTGGGTGCTCTCCGACAAGCCCGTGGCCGAGACGACGCTGCTCGCCTCGCCGGACAAGGTCGCGTTGCAGCGCATGACGCAGACGCTGCCGAGCCGGGCGGCGGAGAACCTGTTCTGGCTCGGCCGCTATGTCGAGCGGACCGAGGCGACGCTGCGCATCGTGCGCGCCATTGCCGCCCGGCACATCGACGCCGAATATGACGGCGAGGCGGTGATCGCCCAGCTCGACGCGACGCTCGCCGCCGCCGGCTCGATCGGCGAGGTGCCGGCGGAGGCGGGGCCGACCGCGCGGGCGATCGCCATCCTGACTGACCGCAGCGATTTCAACACCGTGCCCCGGCTCGCCCAGGCGTCGCGCCGCGCCGCCTCGGTCATCCGCGACCGCCTGTCGCCGGACGCCTGGCGCACCGTCGCCGACCTCGAGGCGCTGCTGAACCAGCCGCTGGAGGCCGGGACCGACAGCGACACGCTCGAGCGCGCCAACGCGGCGCTGCGTCTGATCGCGGCGTTTTCCGGCCTGGTGCACGAGAACATGGTGCGTCAGCAGGGCTGGCGCTTTCTCGAAACCGGCCGCCGCATCGAGCGCGGCCTCGCCATTGCCCGAGCCGCCCGCTTCTGCGGCCTTTCGGGCAAGCCCGGCGAACTGGATGCGCTGCTGGAGCTCGCCGACAGCCAGATCACCTACCGCATCCGCTATGTGATGCTGGCGGCGCGCGTTCCGGTCGTCGATCTCGTGCTGCTCGATGGCGGCAATCCGCGGGCGCTCGCCTTCCAGGCCGACCAGATCCGCCAGTTGCTGGCCGGCATGCCGGCGCATGCGCCGGCCGGGCTGCTGGCGCCGGCAGATCGTCTCGCCACGCGCCTTGCGGCCGAGCTCGGCACGGCCGATGCCGCCGCCCTCGATGCCGACAGTCTGTTCGGTTTCGAGCAGACGCTGATGAAGATCTCCGACGAGATCACGCTCGCCTATTTCACCCATCGGCGCTCCGCCGAACCGGCCGATCGCGGGGACTGACGATGCTGTACGACATTCGCCAGACCACGCGTTACAGCTACGCCTCGCCGGTGCCCTTCGCCCGCCAGGTTCTGCGCCTGCTGCCGGTCGCCCGCGACAGCCAGCGCGTCATCGCCGCCGACCTCGTCATCACGCCCGAGCCGACCGAACGCCATGACGGCTTCGATTTTTTCGGCAACCGCATCACCACCGTCGCCTTCGCGTTTCCACATGAGGAGCTGACCCTGGAGACGCGGGCGCGCGTTGCCGTCGACGCTGGCGGCCAGCTCGATGTCGAGGCGACGCCCGGCTGGGAGGAGATCCGCGGCCAGGCCGTGGCGGATACCGATCTCGGGCCGCTGTCGCCGGTGCATTTCCTGTTCGCGAGCCGCGTCGTCGCCATCGATGACGCGATCGCCGCCTACGCGATGGAGAGCTTTGCTCCCGGCCGGCCGATCCTGGCCGCGGCCTTCGACCTCACCTGCCGGATCAAGGCCGATTTCGCCTATGACCCCGAGGCGACCGACGTGCGGACGCTGCCGGCCGATGCTTTCGCCAAGCGGGCGGGCGTCTGCCAGGATTTCGCCCATGTGATGATCGCCGGCCTGCGCACGCTGGGGCTTCCCGCCGCCTATGTCAGCGGCTTCCTGCGCACGCTGCCGCCGCCCGGCCAGCCCCGGCTGGAAGGCGCCGACGCCACCCACGCCTGGGTCGCCGTCTGGTGCGGCAGCGAGGTTGGCTGGGTCGGGCTCGACCCAACCAATGGCGTTGTCGCGGCGGAAGATCACGTCATCCTGGCGCTGGGGCGTGACTATTCCGACGCCGCGCCGGTCGACGGCGTCATCGTCACCTCGGGCGCGCACCAACTCGACGTCGAGGTCGACGTTCTCGCCATCTCCGGGTCCGATGCCGGATAGCATCATTCCAAGAACGAATTTGACGGCTGAGCGCGACAGGCTGGTATTTCTCGGCGGCACACGGTATCAGGACGAATGCAATTCCCTGCCGCCTTGGCTTGCGGGATCGGTTGGCATGTCTGCCGCACTGGCTTCGATCGAGTGGTGCAAGTGCGGATCGGCCCCGAAATGCGAGAGCCATTCTAGATAGGATTACGTGACCGTCATGTCCTCCACGTTCGACGTCGTCGCCGATGTGATCGCCCAGACCAGCGAAATTCCGCGCGAGAAGATCACGCCCGAGTCCCATGCCATCGACGACCTGGGCATCGACAGCCTCGATTTCCTCGACATCGTGTTCGCGCTCGACAAGAAGTTCGGGATCAAGATCCCGCTCGAGCAGTGGACCCAGGAAGTCAACGCAGGCAAGGCCTCGGTCGAGGAATACTTCCTGCTGAAGAACCTCTGCGCGCATATCGACGATCTCGTCGCCAAGAAGAACGCCTGACGGATCCGGCGTCGAAGCCACCATGCGTCTCGAATATTTCCAGATGATCGATCGCATCGTCGATTTTGACGCTGCGAACGGTCGGATTCATGCCAAGGCATTCGTCCCCGAGGCGAGCCCGGTGTTCGAGGGTCACTTTCCCGGCTATCCGATCCTGCCGGGCGTGCTCCTGATCGAGACCATGGCGCAGGCCTCCGGCTTCCTGATCCTCGGCTTGAACGGTCTTTCGCGCATGCCGTTCTTCGCCGGCAGCAAGAAGGCGAAGTTCCGCAAGTTCATCGAGCCGGGCGCCGAGCTCGACGTCTATGCGACGCTGACGCATGACGGCTCCGGCTTCGGCGTGACCGAGGCGAAGATCGAGTCGAACGGCCCGGTCTGCGACGCGGAGCTGACGCTGCGCGTAATGGATTTCCCGGCTCCCGAGCTCATCGAAAACATGCGCGAGCGGGTGCGGCAGATCGGCTTGGTGCCGGTCGGAGATACGGCATGAGCGACGCCCGCGACGTCTGGATCACCGGCATCGGCCTGATTTCCTCGCTCGGCGAGGGGCTGGATGCGCATTGGCAGGCGCTGGCCGTCGACGAGCCCAGGCCGGCCGCCGCCGATACGGAGCATTTCGCGCCGTTCCCGGTGCTGCCGATGGTGCCGCTCGAGCTCGACAAGCAGATCCCGCGCAAGGCCGACATTCGCCAGATGGAGCCGTGGCAGCGCCTCGGCACCTATGCCGCCGGCCTGGCGCTCGCCGATGCGGGCCTTGCCGGCGATCTCGACCGCCTGGCGCATATGGACATGATCGTCGCGGCGGGCGGCGGCGAGCGCGATCTCGTCGTCGACGGCCAGATCCTGGCCGGCCTCGGCGCTGCGGCCGATACGGAGGCGTTCCTGAACGAGCGCCTCGCCAACGATCTGCGCCCGACCCTGTTCCTGGCCCAGCTTTCCAACCTGCTCGCCGGCAATGTGTCGATCGTTCACAAGGTGACCGGCTCGTCGCGCACCTTCATGGGCGAGGAAATCGCCGGCATCAGCGCCGTCGAGATCGCCGCGCGGCGCATCCGCGCCGGCCAGGGCGACCAGTTCCTCGTTGGTGCCGCCTACAATGCCGAGCGCAAGGATATGTTGCTGAGCCTGGCGCTCGGCAACACGCTCTGGAAGGGCGCCGTCAACTCCGTCTGGGAGCGCGCCGAGGCGGGCGGCGGCATGGTCACCGGCTCGCTCGGCGTTTTCCTCGTGCTCGAATCGCGCGAGCACGCCGAAGCGCGCGGCAAGGCCGGCTACGCCCGGCTCGGTCCGGTGCTTTCCGGCCGCAGCCGCCGCGAGCCCGGCCAGGCCACGGCCGTGGCGAAGAGCCAGGTCGATGCGCTGCGTCCGTCGCTCGGCGACAAGCCGGTCGGCGTGCTGTCGGGCGCGACCGGCATTGCGAGCCCGACGCGCGAAGAGCGCGCGCTGCTCGAATCGCTCGTCGCGGAAGGCCTTGTCGGGCCGATCCGCGCCACGCAGAGCTGGATCGGCAACAGTCTCGAGGCTGCTTTCCCGGCTCAGATCGCGCTCGCCGCCCTGGCGCTGTCGCGAAAAGGTTTCTACCGGCCGTCCGATCCGACCGGGCTGGAGCTTGAAGCGACCGACGTCCCCACCCAGATCCTGGCGACGAGCTGGGGCTTCTGGCGCGGCGAGGGCATGGCGCTCCTCGAAGCGATCGACTGAGAAAGGTTGGGATCATGGGCAAGACGCGGGATCATCTCGGGCGTCCGGTCGTCGCCGTCACCGGCATGGGCGTCGTCACTTCGCTCGGCCAGGGCATCGACGACAACTGGTCGGCGCTGACATCCGGCAAGTCCGGCATCCATCGCATCACCCGCTTCCCGGTCGACCATCTCCGCACGACGATGGCCGGCACGGTCGACTTCCTGTTCGACGAGGCGCCGCGCTCCGCCGTGCTGACGGAGAAGCTGGCCGAACTCGCCGCCGAGGAGGCGATCGCTCGCGCCAAAATCGGCACGCCCGGCGATTTTCCCGGCATGCTGTTCATGGCGGTGCCGCCGGTCGAGCTTGACTGGTCGGTCAAGCGCGACCTCTACGACAAGGGCGACGCCGGCGTCAGCGATCCCTATGACCGGATGATCGAGAGCGCCATGACGCTCAACGATCCCGACACCTACGAATACGCGCTCTATGCCTGCGTCGCCGACAAGACGGCCGACCGCTTCGGCACGCGCGGCGCGCCGATCTCGCTGTCGACGGCCTGCGCTTCGGGCGCCACCGCCATCCAGCTCGGCGTCGAGGCGATCCGCCGCGGCGATACCGAGGCCGCGCTCTGCATCGGCACCGACGGCTCCGTGCAGGTCGAATCGCTGATCCGCTTCTCGCTGCTGTCGGCGCTTTCGACCAACAACGAGGACCCGGCCGCCGCCTCGCGGCCGTTCTCGAAGAACCGCGACGGTTTTGTCATGGCCGAGGGCGCCGGCGCGCTGGTGCTCGAGGATTACGACGCGGCGGTCGCGCGCGGCGCCGAGATCCTCGCCGTCATCCGCGGCGCGGCCGAGCAGGCCGACGATTTCCACCGCACCCGCTCCAAGCCGGACGGCTCGCCGGTCATCGGCGCCATGCGCCAGGCGCTCGGCGACGCCGGCATCGCGCTCGACGAGGTCGACTACATCAACGCGCATGGCACCAGCACGCCGGAAAACGACAAGATGGAAGCCTTGTCGCTCGAGGCCGTGTTCGGCGAGAACGTCAAGAAGATCCCGATCAGCTCCAACAAGTCGATGATCGGCCATACGCTGACGGCGGCCGGCGCGATCGAGGCGGTCTTCTCGATCCAGACCATCCGCAGCGGCGTCATTCCGCCGACCATCAACCACGATGTCGCCGACCCGTCGATCTCGCTCGACGTGGTGCCGAATGTCGCCCGCACCGCCCCGGTCTCGATGGTGCTGTCGAACTCCTTCGGCTTCGGCGGCCAGAACGCCTGCCTGGTGATCGCGGCCGGCCCGGCCTGACCGCGACGCTTGGCGCGGAGCCAGCCTCTGGCATGTTCCGCGCCGAGACGGTATGCAGGCGCTGTTCAGAACGACAGACGGATATTCCATGCGCGCCCTTCAGCTGCTCGCCGACCGCAAGCTTTCGATCGTTGACGTCCCCATGTCCGCGGAGCCGGGCCCTGGCGAGGTGCGCGTCAAGATTGGCGCCGTGGCGCTGAACCACATCGACGTCTGGGGCTGGCGCGGCATGGCCTTCGCCAAGCGCAAGCTGCCGCTGACGGTCGGCGCCGAGGCTGCCGGCACGATCGAGACGGTCGGCGCCGACGTCACCAATGTCCGCGTCGGCCAGACGGTCGCAATCTACGGCGCCGAGACCTGCGGCGCCTGCCCGGCCTGCCATGCCGGCAAGGACAATCTCTGCGAGAACGTCGCCGGCGTTCGCGGCTTCCACATCGACGGCCTCGCCTGCGACTACGTCACGCTGAAGGCCCGCCATGTCGTGCCGGCGCCGGACAATGTCTCCATCCAGGCTGCCGCCTGCACGCCGATCACCTTCGGCACGGTCGAGCACATGCTGTTCGACAACGCCAAGCTCGAGGCCGGCCAGACCATCCTGATCCAGGCCGGCGGCAGCGGCATCGGCACCGCCGCCATCCAGCTCGCCAAGTCGGTTGGCGCCACGGTGATCACCACCGTCGGCAGCGACGAGAAGGGCGAGAAGGCGAAGGCGCTCGGCGCCGACCACGTCATCAACTACCGCGAGGAGCGCTTCGAGGGCGTCGTCCGCAAGCTGACCAAGAAGCGCGGCTGCGACGTCGTGTTCGAGCATGTCGGCGTCGACACCTGGGCCGGCTCGGTCTTTTCGCTGAAGCGCGGCGGCACGCTCGTCACCTGTGGCTCGACCACGGGCATCTCGACCGAGATCAACCTGTTCCAGCTCTACCAGCAGCAATTGCGCCTGATCGGCTCGTTCGGCTGCCGGATCGAGAACATCGCCTCGTCGCTCGCCAAGATCGGCGCCGGCGTCGTCAAGCCGGTGATCGACAGCGTCGTGCCGTTCGACAACATCGACGCGGCGCTCGACCGGATCGAGCAGCGCCAGGTCTTTGGCAAGATCATCGTCACGCTCTGATCTGATGGCGCTTCCGGGCAAGAAAAAGAAGAAGCCGCTCAAGAAGCTGACGCGGCGCGTCACGCGCTCGAAGGCGGCGCATGCGTCGATCGCCTTCGTCGTGCGCGGGATGGTGGCCGGCGTACGCTCGCTCGGCGAGGAACGCGCCGGCCGTGTCGGCGGGGCGGTCGCCCGCTTCGTCGGCCGCTTCGTGTCGGAGACCAGGCTGGCGCGCAAGAGCCTCGCCGCCGCCTTCCCGGAAAAGTCCGCCGCCGAGCGGGAGAAGATCCTGCAGGGAGTCTGGAGCGGGCTCGGCCAGACCATGGTCGAGTATGTCTTCCTCGACAAGCTGGTCGATATCGACCCGGAACGGCTCGGCGAGGGCCGGATCGAGGTCGTCGGCGTCGACCAGTTCCTGGCGATGCGCGACGACGGCAAGCCCGGCATCATCTTCTCGGCCCATCTCGCCAACTGGGAGATCCTCGCGGTCGTCGCCGCCCGTTTCGGCCTGCCGGTGGTGTCGCTGTTCCGCGCGCCGACCAACAACGTCATCGCCGAAGACCTGATGCAGCAGCGCGAGCAGATGATGGGCAAGCTCGTCGCTTCCAACCGCGGCGCCACCTTCGAGGTCGGCGCGGCGCTCGATCGCGGCGAGCATGTCGGCATGCTGTGCGACCAGCACCACAGCCGCGGGCCGAAGGTGCCGTTCTTCGGCCGTCCGGTGCACGCCAATCCGCTCGTCGCCCGCCTCGCCCGCCACTATGACTGCCCCGTGCATGGCGCCCGCACCGTGCGCCTGCCGAACGGCCGCTTTCGCGTCGAGCTGACGCCCCCCGTCGAGTTGCCGCGCGACGCGGAGGGCCTGATAGACGTCGACGCCGGCACCGCCAAGGTGATGTCGGTGGTCGAGGGCTGGGTGCGCGAGCATCCCGAGCAGTGGCTCTGGCTGCACAATCGCTGGCGCTAGGCGGGTCGAGCTCTTCCTTCACATGTCCCTGAGGAAGAGGTCGACGGCCGAAGGCCGGCGGGTGAGGGTTTACGGCTTCACCGGACGGTCCCTAACCCCTCACCCGGAGCTTCGCTCCGACCTCTCCCGCCGGGAGAGGTGAAGGCAGGGGAGGCCGCGTTTCTGGCAGTGCTTCTCCCACGCGCGCCCGTTCGATCGGTGAACCCAGCCACGTCGTTCTTTCCTTCTCCACCGCCGCGTGGCACACTCTGTTCATGGTTCATTCTCCTGTCCTCACGGTCCCGCGCGATGGCCGCCAGTCGGACATGGCGCTGGCGTTGCAGCGCGGCGTCGGCCGGCTTTTTCGTGCGCGGGGCCATGCCATCGTCACCGAGCTGGTGCTGGCGACGGGGCGGCGCGCCGACATCATCGCACTCGGCCCTTCTGGCGAGATCACCATCGTCGAGATCAAGTCGTCGATCGCCGATTTTCGCGCCGACGGTAAATGGCCGGACTACGCGCCCTATTGCGACCGGCTCTATTTCGCCAGCCATGCCGGCGTGCCGCAGGAGATCTTTCCCGAGCAGGCGGGGCTGATCCTGGCTGATGCCTATGGCGCGGAAATCCTGCGCGAGGCGCCGCATGCGCCGCTGGTCGCCGCAAGGCGGAAGGCGATGACGCTTCGCTTCGCCCAGGCAGCCGCCCACCGCCTGCACGGCCTGTTCGACCCCGAAGCCGGATTTCGCGAGATTCTCTGAGATGTCGTGACAAGTGTACACTTTTATCGTACATTAACCCCCGGTCGCTTTCATTCAGACCTGCCAATTCTCGCATCGTCGAAGGACCGTTCCTTGGATTTCGAGTGGGATGAGAACAAGCGTCAGCAGGTCATCCGGGAGCGGGGCGTCGACATGCTGTACGCGGCCCTCATCTTCGAAGGCGTCGTGCTGACCCGGCCGGATGATCGGGTCTATGGCGAGGTGAGGCAGCTTTCGCTGGGCATGGTCGACGACGAATGCTTCATCGTCGTTCATACCGAGCGAAACGGCAGGACGCGGCTGATCACGGCATGGAAGGGAGGTCGCGATGAGCGACGACAATATGAAGAAGGCCTCGCTCGCCGAGATCCGCGAGATGAAGGCGAGGAATGAACTCTTTCATGATGCCGACGCACCGGAAGGCGAGTCCCTGGGACCGGATTTCTGGCAGAAGGCGATGGCCGTCGAGCCGAAGCAGGCGCCGCGCTCGGTGCATCTGAAGCTCGACGCGGATGTCTTCGATTTCTTCAAGGCCAAGGGAAAGGGACATCTGACGCGGATGCAGGACGTGCTCCGGGCCTATGCGCGGGCTCATCGCCAATCCTGACCGACGCCAGATGGCGACGTGCGCAGCATTGGTTGCCGCTCCGGGCTTGAAGCAGCGGCGCTATGCCGCTAGACGGGTTCGGCCAATCCGCAAAAGGAAAATCCCATGAGCAGCATTCGTCGCATCGAGCCGGGCCCCCGCATGAGCGCAGGCGTCGTCCACGGCAACACCGTGTATCTCGCTGGCCAGGTCGGCAATCCGGGCGACGACGTCGCAGCCCAGACGAAGACCGTGCTCGACACCATCGATCGCCTGCTGGCCGAGGCCGGCACCGACAAGTCGCGCATCCTGTCGGCGCAGATCTGGCTGGCCGACATGGCCAATTTCGGCACCATGAACACCGTCTGGGACGCCTGGGTCGACAAGGCCAACCCGCCGGCCCGCGCCACGGGCGAATCCAAGCTCGCCACCCCGGCGCACCTGGTCGAGATCATCATCGTCGCCGCGCTGCCGTAGACGCCGGCTTCGGATCAAAAATGCGAACGGGCGCCGCGGCGCCCGTTTTCATCTCTGCGGGAATCGGTCGATCAGCGCGGGGCGCGCTTCGCCAGGATCCGCTGCAGCGTGCGGCGGTGCATGTTGAGCCGGCGGGCCGTCTCCGAGACGTTGCGCTCGCACAGTTCGTAGACGCGCTGGATGTGTTCCCAGCGGACGCGGTCGGCCGACATCGGATTGTCCGGCGGCAGGGCGCGTTCGGTCGGATCGCGGGTGAGCGCCGAAAACACTTCGTCGGCATCGGCGGGCTTGGCGAGATAGTCGACCGCGCCGAGTTTCACGGCGGTGACGGCGGTGGCGATGTTGCCATAGCCGGTCAGGACCACGGTGCGCGATTCCGGGCGGCGCTTGCGGATCAGCTCGATGACGTCGAGGCCGTTGCCGTCTTCCAGGCGCATATCGACGACGGCATAGGCCGGCGGCTTCTGGTCGACCTTGCGCATGCCTTCCGCGACCGTATCGGCGGTTTCGACTTCAAAGCCGCGTGCTTCCATCGCCCGGGCAAGTCGCTGCAGGAAAGCCTTGTCGTCATCGACGATGATGAGCGACGTATCGGTGCCGGCGAGGCCGGCCGACTCTAGGTCTGTCATAGACGTTTAACTCCGCGCCTCCCTGAATTCTCTTTATCTTCCAGACCGGGTTATAGGCATCCCGAGCCTCCGCGCCAAGGCCAGCCTGCAGGCGGGAACGCCAAAACAGCGCTGCGCCGGCGCAGTTCTCGGCGTCAACTGTGCGATGCGGAGCCTCTGGGGCCGTCGCCGCCGTCCGACTTGCCAGAAATGCCGAGCCGGTCCATCGCGTCGCGCGACCAGGTGATGCGCACGATCGCGCCATGCGCAGGCGCTTCGCGATTGGAGAGTTCGAGCCGCGCGCCGGTGCGTTCCAGCAGCGTCTTGGCGATGAAGAAGCCGAGGCCGAGGCCGCCGGCCTCATGGTCCTCGGCGCCCTCGATCGCGCGCGAGCGGGTCGTCACATAGGGCTCGCCGATATGGTCGATCACCTCCGAGGCGAAGCCCGGCCCGTCGTCGGCGATGGTCAGCGACACATTGTCCGGGTTCCAGGCGGCGGTGATCTCGACGGTCGTCTCCGCGAAGTCGACGGCGTTCTCGACGAGGTTGCCGATGCCGTAGAGGATGGACGGATTGCGCCGGCCGACCGGTTCGCTGACGGGCTCGCCGACGAACTTGATTTCGATGTCGATGCCGGTATCGGCATGCGGCTCGATCACTTCGGCCAGCATGTGGCTGACCGGCATGCGGTCGACATGCTGGCCGGGCTCGGTCGAGAGCGAGGTCAGCTTGCCCAGGATGTCGCGGCAGCGCTGCGACTGGCTGCGCAGCAGGGCGATGTCCTCGGCGTAGGGGCTGTCGGGCGGCAGCTCGCGCTCCATCTCCTTGGTCACCAGCGCGATGGTGGCGAGCGGCGTGCCAAGCTCGTGCGCGGCGGCTGCGGCGAGCCCGTCCAGCGCCCAGAGATGCTGCTCGCGCGCCAGCACCAGCTCGGTCGCGGTCAACGCGTCGGCGAGCTGGCGCGCCTCCTCGGCGACGCGGAAGGCGTAGACGCCCATGAAGAAGACGGCCGAGACCAGCGCCACCCAGACGCCGACGACATAGAGGAAGGGCAGGGTGAGCGCCTGGCCGCCGGCCCAGGGCAGCGGCATGTGCCAGACCGACAGCACCGTGACGGCGACGATCACCAGCCCGCCCAGCGCCACGGTCAGGCGCGGCGCCAGCGTCGTCGCGGAAACGATGACCGGCACGATGATCAGGACGGCGAATGGATTCTGCAATCCGCCCGTCAGCGACAGCAGCACGGTCAGCTGCAGCACGTCATAGGCGAGCAGCAGCGCCGCCGTGCGTCCCTGCAGGCGCAGGCTGGAGGGATAGCGGATCTTGATGAACAGGTTGAGCCAGGCCGACAGCGCGATCGCCGCCAGGCAGAGCCCGATCGGCATCGGGTATTCGAGCCAGAAGCGAACGAACACCACCGCCGCCGTCTGGCCGGCGATGGCGAGCCAGCGCAGGCGGACCAGCGTGTCGAGCTTCAGCCTTCGCGCGCCGAAATCGTGCGAGGGATGGGCTTGCTCGGGCATGGGCTTGAACCTGGGTTGAAAATGCGAAATTTGCCCGGCTTATAGCACGTTACCGGTCCGATCAGGCGATTTGCGGGTGTCCGTATCCGCAATTCCCTTGCATCGAAGCTCGGATCATTCTTACATATTGCAACGCACAAGGCTGGCCGCCGCCCTTACTGCCAGACGGAATATCCGGCCGGGACGATCCCTTCGCGGAGCGGCAGATGGACGGCATGATGGGCTTCCTATCCTACTATCAGCTCTATGAACTGAACCACGCGGCGCTGACGCCCATGCGCGCGGCCGCCGACATGTTCGATCTTTTCCTGAAGAACCCGCTGAACCCGATGGGGCAGACGCCGCTCGCCCGCAACTGGCGGGCCGGGCTGGAGCTGTTCGAGCGGACGACGCGGCGCTATGCCAAGCCGAGCTTCGACCTGCCGACGACGCTGGTCGGCGGCACGCGCGTGCCGGTCGTCGAGCGCATCGCCTGGAGCAAGCCGTTCTGCGACCTGATCCATTTCGAGCGCCAGCTGGAACGGCCGCGCAAGGATCCCAAGCTCCTGATCGTCGCGCCGATGTCCGGCCATTACGCCACGCTGCTGCGCGGCACGGTCGAGGCGATGATGCCGCGCCACGACGTTTACATCACCGACTGGGCCGATGCGCGCATGGTGCCCCTGTCGGATGGCGATTTCGATCTCGACGACTACATCGACTACCTGATCGAGATGCTGCACTTCCTCGGCGACGACGTGCATGTGATCGCCGTTTGCCAGCCGGCGGTGCCGGTGCTCGCTGCCGTGGCGCTGATGGAAGCCGCCGGCGACCGCTTCGCGCCGCGCTCGATGACGCTGATGGGCGGCCCGATCGATACCCGGATCAACCCGACCGCCGTCAACAAGCTGGCCGAGGGCAAGAACCTCGACTGGTTCCGCGACAATGTCGTGATGAAGGTGCCGTTCCCGCATCCCGGCGTCATGCGCGACGTCTATCCGGGCTTCCTGCAGCTCTCCGGCTTCATGAGCATGAACCTGGATCGCCATGTGACGGCGCATCAGGACCTGTTCAAGCACCTGGTCGCCGGCGACGGCGACAGCGCCACCAAGCACCGCGACTTCTACGACGAATATCTGGCGGTCATGGACCTGACGGCGGAGTTCTACCTGCAGACGGTCGAGACGGTGTTCATCACCCACGCCCTGCCGAGGGGGACGATGATGCATCGCGGCGTCCCGGTCGACCTGACGGCGGTCCGCAACGTCGCGCTGCTGACGGTCGAGGGTGAGAACGACGACATTTCCGGGGTTGGCCAGACCGAGGCGGCGCAGCATCTCTGCGTCAACATCCCCGAGGACATGCGGGCGCACTATGTCCAGCCCAAGGTCGGCCATTACGGCGTGTTCAACGGCTCCCGCTTCCGGGCCGAGATCGCGCCGCGCATCAGCGATTTCGTGCTGACGCACAACCGCGATCGCGCGTCCGCGCCGAAGCCCGCCGCCACGGCAAAGCCGGCGGCCGCCGCGGCCGAGACTGCCAAGCCGGTCGCGCCCGCGAAGGAGGCCAGCGTCGAAACCACGAAGCCCGAGCCGGTGAAGCCTGCGGTCGTCAAGTCTCCGGTGGCCAAGGCACCCGTGGCAAAGTCCGTGAGCGAGCCGGCAGACGATCTGAAGCGGATCGCGGGCATCGGCCCGAAGCTGGAGGCGAGCCTCAACGCCGCGGGCATCCATCGCTATGCCCAGATCGCGCGGCTGACGGCGAAGCAGGCGACGGCGCTCGACGCCCGGCTTGGCCTGCGCGGCCGCCTCGCGCGCGAGAAATGGATCGAGCAGGCCAAGGCTCTGATGCAATCGGCGCCTGCGGCGGGCGGGGAAGCTGCCGCAGCGTCCGCTGGATAAATCTTCTTGAATCGGGATCGGACCTTTCCCACTTCCGTTGCTGGGGGTGCGAGAGAGGAAGGTTCCATGTCCCATACTCAGGCCTTGCGTCCGGGATGGACGCCGCTCACCATCGCGTTGATGGTCCTCGGCTTCTTCGTGTTCTGGCCGCTCGGCCTCGCCATGCTCGCCTACATCATCTGGGGCGACCGGCTACCCGAGTTCCGCCGCAACGCGGAAGGGATGCGCGACGATTTCAAGCGCTCCTTCTCCGGCTGCGGCTGGCAGAGCCGGCGCGAGCAGCGCTGGGGCGCCTATCAGAGCCACAGCGGCAACGCCGCCTTCGACGACTATCGCGCCGCCGAACTGAAGCGGCTCGACGAGGAGCGGCGCAAGCTCGACGAAGAGCGCGCCGAATTCGAGGCCTTCGTCCGCAACCTGCGTCGCGCCCGCGACCAGGAGGAGTTCGATCGCTTCAAGGCCGATCGCGCCGAGGCGCGCCGGAACCAGACGCCGCCTTCGCGCGACGACGGGCCGGGCCCGGTGATCGACCTCTGACGGCATGACGTCGGGAAGGGCTGCGCCGCAGGCGCGGCCCTTCTTCTTTTCCGGATCGGAATGCGACTTCGACGACGGGTGCAGCAACGAGCAGGAGCGGTGAAGCATGAGCCGATTGAGCGTGATCCTGAACAAGATCTTCAAGAGCGGCGAGGCCCAGGCGGCCGAGCGCGCGCCGGATGTCGCAGCGAAGGGGGCCGCCAGCCCGGCCGCGCCGCCGGCCGTCGGCGCCAGTCCCGCTGAGACCGGTTCCGCCAAAGCTGCCGGTTCGGCCGCCCCGCCGCAGGCGGGCGTCGATGTCGTGGCGGTGCTGACGGCGATGGCCGCCAAGTCGGGCCAGAAGCTGGACTGGAAGAAGTCGATCGTCGATCTGCTCAAGCTGCTGGACCTCGACAGCAGCCTTGCCGCCCGCAAGGAACTGGCCAGCGAGCTCCACTATACCGGCGATGGCCATGATTCCGCCGCCATGAACATCTGGCTGCACAAGGCCGTGATGCAGAAGCTGGCGGAAAATGGCGGCAAGGTCCCCGACGAACTGAAGCACTGAACCTCCCTCCCTTCGCGGCAGGCCGGCCTCGGCGCGGCCTGCCCCTTCCGTCGCTGGTTTCGGGGTTGCGCCGGCTTCGTGCCATCATGCTGCCTGCGAATCAGCAGACTGACGCTTCATGGGTTTCTTCGAGCGCCTCACCGGTTCCCCCACGCGCGCCGCCGCCAAGCCGGACCATTGCCATGTCGAGATCGGCGGCGAGCCGGTGCGGGTGGCGCTGGTCTGGAACGAGCGCGCGCAGCGCTACACGCTGCGCCTGCGCGGATCGGTGCGCGAGCCGGTGGTGACGATCCCGGCGCGCGGAAAGCTCTCCGAGGCGCGCGCCTTCCTCGAGCGCAATCGCGGCTGGCTGCAGGCGCGGCTCGCCGCCCTGCCGGATGCGACGCCGCTCGCCGACGGCGCCATGATCCCGCTGCGCGGCGTGCCTGTCCGCATCGTCCATCGGCCCGGGCGCGGCATCGTCCGCCTGCACGAGGCCGAGGCGGGCGCCGAGCTGGTCATTCCCGGCGAGATCGACCACCTGCCGCGCCGCGTCACCGATTTTCTGAAGCGCGAGGCGCGCCGCGACCTGGAGGCGGCGACCGCTCGCCATGCGGCGTCGCTCGGCGTGACCGTCAAGAACATCCGGCTCGGCGACCCGACCAGCCGCTGGGGCTCCTGCTCGTCGTCGGGCACGATCGCCTATTCGTGGCGGATCATCATGGCGCCGCCGGCCGTGCTCGATTATCTCGCCGCGCATGAAGTGGCGCATCTGCGCGAGATGAACCATTCCGTCCGCTTCTGGCGCCATGTCGCCGCGATTTGCCCCGGCATGGAGGAGGCCAAGGCCTGGCTCACCCGCCATGGCGCCTCGCTGCATGCGGTCGGGGCCGAATAGCGCGACGGCTATCCATTCCGGCGCGGCAATTCTGGGACGGCGAGACATTTTCGGAGATGCCGTCACCCGCTATGATCGCACCGTGTCACAAGACGGGAGTGCGTGATGTCTGCCGAAAACTCGCCAGCTCTGGCCGTATCGAGCTGGAGCCTGCACCGCACGCTCGGGCTTACCTATCCGAACCGGCCGGATCATGACGTGGCGCTGGCGCCGGAGCCGACCTATGGCGTGGGCAAGCTGAGCCTGCTCGACATGCCCGCCGCCGTCGTCGCCGCGCTCGACGTCCATCGCATCGAGGTCTGCTCCTTCCACCTGCCGAGCCGGGAGGCCGACTATGCGGCGGCGTTCAGGGCGGCGCTGCAGAAGGCGGGCGTCCGCTTCCAGACGCTGCTGATCGAATATGGCGACATCTCCAATCCCGCGACGGCCGAGCGCGACCTCGCCTGGATCGAGGGCTGGATCGATACGGCGGCGCTGTTCGGCGCCGAGCAGGCCCGCGTCATCGCCGGCCGGGCCGAGCCGACGCGCGAGGCGCTCGATCGCAGCATCGCCGGCCTGACCCGCCTCGGCCATTATGGCGAGGCGCGCGGCGTCCGCGTCGTCACCGAGAACTGGTTCGAGCTGCTGCCCGGCCCGCGCGAGGTACGCTACCTGTTCGACCGGCTCGACGACACGGTGGGGTTGAACGGCGATTTCGGCAACTGGTCCGGCCCGGCCAAGTATGACGACCTCGAGGCGATCTTCGATCTCGCCACCTGCTGCCACGCCAAGGCTGATTTCGGCGGCGGCGTGCTGCATGCGGAGGACTACCGGCGCTGCCTGATGGCGGCGGACGCGGCCGGCTTCCGCGGCCCGCTGACGCTGATCTATGACGGTCCGGACGATGACGAGTTCGGCAATCTCGCGATCGAGCGCGATTTCATCCGCCGGCACTATGAGGATGCGCGCGCCAGCGCCGGCTGATCTCAGCGGACCAGGTTGAGCGTCCGGGGGCCCGGCTTGGCGGGCTTCGCGGCCGCTTCCGCGTGCTTGACCGGTTCGCCCGGCTTTGTGGCGGTCGGCACGGGGCGGATCGGCTCGGCGGGCTTTGCCGCCGGGGCCGGCCGCGCCGGTTCGGACGCCTTGATCGGCTCCGCGGTCTTGGGCGGCGGCGGCGGTTCGAAGTCGAACGAATAGTCGGCCAGGAGCTCGATCGCCTTGGCGAAGATCGCCTCCTCGCGCCGGGTCTTTTCCGCCTGTTCGCGCGTGTCGGCGGCGCGGCGCTCGAGCACCTTGCGGATGATGTTGTCGCCCTCGCGCTTGCGGAAGCGGGCGGCCATCGCCTCGGCGCGCTTCGCCTGGCGCTCGAGCTTGCGGATGCCGGCGCCGATATCGGCCTTCTGCTTGGTCAGCGTGTCGCGGATCGGCGCGATCAGGTCGACGGTCTCGAAGGGCAGGTCGCTTTCCAGCACCGAGGCGACCAGCGCATGGATGCGCTCCATGGCCCGGCTGACGATGTCGTCTGTCAGTTCGCCCTCGAAGCCCGTCTCGTCATAGGCCTTGCGGCGGTCGGGATCGGAAAGGATGGCATAGGCGTGGCTCAGCGCGTGAAACGCCTCGGCCGTACCGCCGGCGTCCGGATGCGCGGTGCGGGCGCGCTGGCGATAGGCCTTGTCGATCTCGGCCGGCGTCGCGTCGGGTTCGACGGCCAACTCGCGGTAGAGCTTGCGCTTGTCGGCCATTGCCGGATGTCTCCCTGGGGCAGGGCGCCCGGCCGTTCCGCAGGGAAGGATGGGCATGGAAAGGAAGCGCCGCGAAGCGGCGCGTCGCCACTATCCACGGCTGGCCGGCAATGTCCACCGCACGATGGCCGGCCGCCCGCCCGCTCAGCCGCCGAACAGGCGGTCGAGCAGGTTGCGGCGGTGCGGGCGCGCCTGGTAGACGCCCGCCTGGCCGTCCTCGCCGACCGCGGCCGGCGGCACCGGGGCGCCGCGCTCGGCGCCATAGGACGGGTCGCCCTCGCGATAGATGCGCGCGCCCGGCGGCGGGTTCTGGTAGTCGCCGCCGTCGCTCCAGGAGCCGTCGGCGGCCTCGGGGTCGTTGTAGCCGCCATAATCGGGCTGACTCGCCTGCTGGTCGCGATATTGCGGCTGCTGCTGGCCGCCCGGCTGACCTTGCTGCTGGCCTTCATAGGACGGCTGTTGCTGGCCCTGATAGGTGGGCTGTTGCTGTTGCTGCGACGGCGGCGGGCCGCTGCCGACCACCTGGCCGTATTCATCGACCAGCCCGCCCTGCTCGGGGCCGACATACTGGCCGTTCTGGTAGAGCTCCTGCGCTGTCTCGGCTGGGTCGCGATAGGCGTAGTTGCCCGGCAGCGCCGCGACCGCGACGCCCTTGTGCGCCTCGGTCATGAAGCGGTTCCAGATCTGCGCCGGCAGGCTGCCGCCGGTCATCCGCTTGGTCGGCTTCGAATCGTCGTTGCCGAGCCAGACGCCGGTGGTGAGGTTGGCCGTGTAGCCGATGAACCAGGCGTCGCGCGAATCATTGGTGGTGCCGGTCTTGCCGGCCGCCTGCCAGCCGGCGATCGCCGCCTTGCGGCCGGTGCCGCGCTGCAGCGTGTCGGTCATCATGCTGTTCATCATGCCCACATAGAGCGGGTCGATGATCTGCGTCGCCTTGGTGGCGGGATGCTCGTAGAGCGTCTTGCCGGCGACGTTCTTCACCGTGGCGATGACATGCGGCTTGGCGCCATAGCCGCCATTGGCGAAGGGCACATAGGCGTCGGTCAGCTCCAGCAGGTTCACTTCCGAGGTGCCGAGCGCGATCGACGGGTTGGGCTGCAACGGCGAATTGATGCCGAGCCGCTCCGCCGTCTTGATGACGCGGTCCGGGCCGACCTCGTTGGCGAGCTGCACGGCGACGGTGTTGATCGAGAGCGCGAGGGCGGTCTGCAACGAGACCGGACCCTTGTACATCTTCTCGTAGTTCTTCGGCTCCCAGTTGCCGATGCGGGTCGGCTCGTCGACGCGGATCGTCTCCGGCACCATGCCGTATTCGAGCGCCGACAGGTAGACGAACGGCTTGAAGGCGGAGCCCGGCTGGCGCTTCGCCTCGACGGCGCGGTTGAACTGGCTCTTCTGGTAGTCGCGGCCGCCGACCATGGCGCGCACGGCGCCGGTGCCGTCGATCGCCACCAGGGCGCCCTGCGACACGCCGAACGACTTGCCGCTCTTGTCGAGCGCCTCGGTCAGCGCCTTGCCGGCGCTCTCCTCCAGATGCGGATCGATCGTCGTCTCGACGATCACGTCCTGGTCGAGCGCGCCGACAACTTCCGGCACCAGGTCGGCGACCCAGTCGGCGACATAGCGGCCGGCGCCGCCTTCGCCCTCGGGCTGCGCCTTGACCGTGATCGAGGCGGCTTCCTTCTGCTGCGCGGCGGTGATGAAGCCCGCCTCGCGCATCGCGCCGAGCACGACATTGGCGCGCGAATTGGCGGCGACCGGATCGCTGGTCGGCGCATAGCGCGACGGCGCCTTGAGGAGGCCCGCCAGCATCGCCGCTTCCTTCAGCGAGATGTCGCGGGCCGACTTGCCGAAATAGCGCCGCGACGCCGCGTCGACGCCATACGTTCCGGCCCCGAGATAGACGCGGTTCAGGTAGGACTCCATGATCTGCGCCTTGGAGTATTTCGTCTCCAGCCAGATCGCCATGATCGCTTCCTGGATCTTGCGGTCCATAGTGCGTTCCGGCTTCAGGAACAGGTTCTTGGCGAGCTGCTGGGTGACGGTCGAGCCGCCCTGCACGACGTCGCCGGAGCGGAAATTGATGTAGGCGGCGCGCAGCAGGCCGAGCGGATCGATGCCGAAATGGCTCTGGAAGCGCCGGTCCTCGATCGCCATCACCGCCTGGCTCAGATAGGGCGGCAGTTCCTCCAGCCGGACGGATTCACCGCCCGTATCGCCGCGATTGGCGATCAGCGTGCCGTCATTGGCGAGGATCTTGATGTTGGGCGGCCGCTTCGGCACCGACCAGTTGGCCGTCGAGGGCAATTGCGTCGCGTACCAGGCGATGCCGCCTGCGAGCGCGATCGTGCCCCAGAACATCAGGATCACGGTCCACTTGATGCCGCGCCGGATCCATTTTCCCACGCCCGAGCCGCCGGACGACCGCTTGCGGCCGCCGGAGCGCGCCTTCTTGCGGGCTGGCGCCTTGCTGCGGCGGGGCTTGGAGCGACGGGATTCGGCCATGGGGTCATCTTCACCGAGATCGATGAATTCCGCATCTTCAATGTCGATCAGGGGGCCGGTCTCGCCGGGGCGGTCGCGGCGATCGGCGGCGCCGAGATCGCCCTCGCGCCGCTCGCGGCCAGCGCTCGGGCCGGGCCCCGGATCCGCCTGCTCGCGGCGGCGCTCGGTCCGCTCCAGCGACTTGCCGGGCTCGCGCCGTTCGCCCGCGCCAGCCTTCGGCTCCGTCTTCGCACTGGCCTTCGGATTGCGGGATTCCGCCTCGTACTGGTCCCAGCCGAGATCGTCCCAGTCGCTGTCGTCCCAGTCGGCATCGTCCGTCTTGTCCGCAGCGCTCCTGCCGAAGCTCGGCTCGCTCCGCGCCTGGCGATCCGAGGCGGGCTCGCCGCGTTCGGCGCCAAAGCCGGGCTCTACGCGCGCCTTGCCGAATTCGGGTTGTGCGCGTTCCGCGCCGAAGGCCGGCTCGCTGCGCTGGCCGCCGAAGCCCGGTTCGCTGCGCTGGTCGCTGAAGCTCGGATCGCTGCGTTCCTGACGCGGGCGGCTCCGCTCGGCGCGTGGTGCGTAGTGGCCGCCGGCCGTCCGGTCCTCGGCGCCGAGGCGGATGTCGAAGGCGCCCTCGTCGCTGTCGTTCGGCTTGTCGAGCGCCGGCTCGATCCGTTCGTTCCGCGGCGGTCTCGCCATGCCTGTTTCGTCTTCCAGTCCAAGGGGTGGTGAGGCGCGGGGCGCCGGAAAATGCGTCGAACGCATCCTTACCGGTCCGAATGCTCCCTGAATGCGGCGATTTAAGGGGAATTGGCACTTGCCCACCACTCTTCGCGGCGGCGGCGGAGGGGAGCGCCGGTAACGGCCGGCGGGAGGCTGTGACCCGCGTAACAGCGCCGGGAACGAAGATGGATAATGTTCCGTTAAACAGCAGGTCGTTGGAAGGAGACCGCAATGGCACAGGTGGCGGAATTGACAGGACAGCAGGCGACAATGCGCATCGCGGCGACTTTGGCGGCCTCGACGACGATCGTCCTCTTCCTCGGCAGCAAGGCCCCGCTCGAGCCGGCGGCGGCGCTGGCCGCGCTGGCCCCGATCGCCCTCTGCGCGCTGCTCTACCTTGCCGGCGCGCTTGCCGCGGTCAGCGTCATGAGCCTGTCGCGCCGGCCGATCCTCGGCGCCGCGGCGCTGACCGGCATCGCCCCGTTCGGGCCGCTGCTGCCGCCCTCCGAGGACTGGGCGCTGTTCGCCGCCTTCGCCATCCTGGGCCTGCTCACCGCTTCCAGCCTGCGCGCCGTCGTCGCCGCCTTCGCCCGCGAGCGGCTCGGCAGCCTTTGCGGCGCCTTCGGCCTCGGCCTGGTCGTCGCCATCGCCGCCGGCGCCGGCCTCACCGAGGGCCCGCTGATGCAGATGGTGCTGGCGCTGACGGGCATCGCCGCCTGTCTCGCCGTCGCCAGCGTCGTCGCGACGAGCCCGGTCCAGGTCGCGCCTGTCCGGCTCCGCTGACCGCTCCCGGCCGACAGCACGATGGCAGCAGAACCGTTGTCATCGTATCGGCCGCTGTAGCCAAACCGGATGCTCGCGGGCATAGTCCGCGCATGTCAGACACGCTCGCTTCCGCCATCCAGTCCCGCCCCGTCCAGAAAGGCGATCACGTCTTTCTCGTCGATGGCTCCTCCTACATCTTCCGCGCCTATCACGCGCTGCCGCCCCTGACGCGCAAGTCCGACGGCCTGCCGGTCGGCGCGGTCGCCGGCTTCTGCAACATGCTGTGGCGGCTGCTGAAGGACGCGAACGAGACCGGCGTCAAGCCGACCCATCTCGCCGTCATCTTCGACCATTCCTCGACTACCTTCCGCAATGCGCTCTACGACCAGTACAAGGCCCAGCGCCCGGAGCCGCCGGAGGACCTGCGCCCGCAATTCGGGCTGATTCGACAGGCCGTCGTCGCCTTCAACGTGCCGTCGATCGAGCAGGAAGGTTTCGAGGCCGACGACCTGATCGCCACCTACACGAAGCAGGCGGTGGCGGCCGGCGCGGACGTGACGATCGTTGCCTCCGACAAGGATCTGATGCAGCTGATCGAGCCGGGCGTGCTGATGCTCGACACGATGAAGGGCAAGACGATCGGCCGCGACGAGGTGATCGAGAAATTCGGCGTGCCGCCGGAGAAGGTCGTCGATGTGCAGGCGCTCGCGGGCGATTCGGTCGACAATGTCCCCGGCGTGCCGGGCATCGGCATCAAGACGGCGGCGCAGCTGATCGAGACCTATGGCGATCTCGAGACGCTCCTGAACCGGGCCGAGGAAATCAAGCAGCCGAAGCGGCGCGAGGCGCTGATCGCCAATGCCGAGCTGGCGCGCATCTCGATGCGGCTCGTCACGCTCGACCGCGACGTGCCCCTGAACGAGCCGATCGACCGGCTCGGCGTGCGGCCCGTCATCGGCGAGCAGCTGATCTCGTTCCTCAAGGCGATGGAGTTCACCACGCTGACCGGCCGCGTCGCCGCCGCGACAGGGGTCGAATCCGGCGCGGTCGAGGCGAGCGGCGCGCTGGTCGCGAAGGGGCGTCAGGCCGATGCCGCTGCGCCCGTCCTCGGCCCCGACGGTATGCCGCAGCCGGCGATCGAGGATATTGGCGGTCTGACGCCCTCCGGCCTCGCCGCCGCGCGCGCCGCCGCCGTCAAGGCGGTCCCGTTCACCCATTCCGGCTATGAGGTCGTGACGACGGAGGACAGGCTTTGGGCCTGGGTGGCGCGCGCCACCGAGCTCGGCGTCGTCGCCGTCGACACCGAGACCACCTCGCTCGATCCGATGCAGGCGGAGCTCGTCGGCGTCTCGCTCGCCGTTGCACCGAACGAGGCCTGCTACATCCCGCTCGGCCATCGCGGCGAGGGCGATGGCCTCTTCACCGAGGGCCTGCTGCCCGGCCAGCTCGAGATCCGCACGGCGCTCGCGATCCTGAAGCCGCTGCTCGAGGACCGCGCCGTGCTCAAGGTGGCGCAGAACCTCAAATATGACTGGCTGATCCTCGCGCGCTACGGCATCGACACGGCGCCGTTCGACGACACCATGCTGATCTCCTACGTGCTCGATGCCGGCCGCGGCACGCATGGCATGGACCCGCTGTCGGAAAAGTGGCTCGGCCACAAGCCGATCTCGTTCGACGACGTCACCGGCAAGGGCAAGTCGCGCATCACCTTCGACCGCGTGCCGATCGAGCGCGCCAGCGAATATGCCGCCGAGGACGCCGACGTCACGCTGCGGCTCTGGCAGGTGCTGAAGCCGCGCCTCGCCGCCGAGGGCATGGCCACCGTCTACGAGACGCTGGAGCGGCCGATGGTGCCGGTGCTCGCCTCGATGGAGCGGCGCGGCATCTCGATCGACCGCGCCATCCTCTCGCGCCTCTCCGGCGAGTTCGCGCAGAAGGCGGGCGCGCTCGAGGCCGAGATCCAGGAGCTGGCCGGCCAGCCCTTCAATGTCGGCTCGCCGAAGCAGCTCGGCGACATCCTGTTCGGCGTGATGGGCCTGCCGGGCGGCACCAAGACGGCGACCGGCGCCTGGGCGACCGGCGCCAGCATCCTCGAGGACCTGGCCGAGCAGGGCTACGAGCTGCCGCAGAAGATCCTCGACTGGCGCCAGCTCTCCAAGCTGCGCTCGACCTATACCGACGCGCTGCCGACCTACCTGCATCCCGAGACGAAGCGCGTCCACACCTCCTACGCGCTGGCGGCGACGACGACGGGCCGGCTGTCCTCGTCCGAGCCGAACCTGCAGAATATCCCGGTTCGCACCGAGGCGGGCCGCAAGATCCGCGCCGCCTTCATCGCGGAGCCCGGCCACAAGCTGGTCTCGGCCGACTATTCGCAGATCGAGCTGCGGCTGCTCGCCGAGATCGCCGACATCCCGCAATTGAAGAACGCCTTCGCCGAGGGCATCGACATCCACGCGCTGACGGCGTCGGAGATGTTCGGCGTGCCGGTCGAGGGCATGCCTTCGGAAGTGCGCCGTCGCGCCAAGGCGATCAATTTCGGCATCATCTACGGCATCTCGGCCTTCGGCCTCGCCAACCAACTGTCGATCGCCCGCGATGAGGCCGGCGCCTATATCAAGCGCTATTTCGAGCGCTTCCCGGGCATCCGCGACTATATGGAGGAGACCAAGCGGATCTGCCGCGACCAGGGCTATGTGACGACCCTGTTCGGCCGCCGCTGCCACTATCCCGAGATCGCGTCGAAGAACGCCTCGATCCGCGCCTTCAACGAGCGCGCGGCGATCAACGCCCGCCTGCAGGGCACGGCCGCCGACATCATCCGCCGCGCCATGATCCGCGTCGAGCCGGCGCTGGAGCAGGCCGGCCTCAACGCCCGCATGCTGCTGCAGGTGCATGACGAACTGATCTTCGAGGTGCCGGACGCCGAGGTCGAGCCGACGCTGGCGCTGGTCACCCGTATCATGGAGAACGCGCCCAGCCCGGCGGTGGCGCTCAGCGTGCCGTTGAACGTCGACGCCCGCGCCGCCGACAACTGGGACGAGGCGCACTGATATTCGGCTTAGCCTCTCCTTCACCTCTCCCATGGGGAGAGGTCGGCCCGAAGGGCCGGGTGAGGGGCTGAGGCCCATCCGGTGAGATCGCAACCCCTCACCCGCCGGCCCGCGGCCGTCGACCTCTCCCTCAGGGAGAGGTGAAGGGGTGCCTGTGTCACATAACAAGGCGCGGCCGCAGGGCCGCGCCTTTGTTTTTTGGGAAAGAGCCTATTCGGCCGGGACGGGGGACGCTTCGCTCTCGGCGTGGACGAACTTGCCGCCCGCGCCCCAGGACGCCGCCGCCGCGATCAGGTTCAGGATCATCGAGAAGGTGAAGGCGAAGACGAGGCCGTGCATGAACGGCGCCGCCATCAGATGCGGGAAGAAGGTCTTGCCGGTGATCTCGGCGACGCTCGCCGGCGGCAGCGTCGCGAGCACGTCCGGCGACAGCAGTTCGCCCATCGGGTTGTAGCCGAGGAAGGCGGCGAACAGGCTCGCCACCGCCGGCGCGGAGGCCGCGTGATGGGCGACCGCCTGCGGCACCTGCTCGGCGATCAGCGCCGCTTCCATCGCGCCCGGCAATTGCTCGGTCAGACCGAGAATCATCAGGCTGAAGAAGATGCCGATCGAGAGCACCTGGCCGGCGTTCAGCGTCGTCGCCCGCATGCCGGCCGCCTGGCCGCGCTCGGCCGCCGGCACCGAGTTCATGATCGCCGTCGAATTCGGCGCCACGAACAGGCCGGAGCCGAGGCCGTTCAGGAACAGCAGCGCCGCGAACAGCGGATAGCTGAAATCGGGCGGCAGCATCATCAGCGCGGCGAAGCTCAGCGCGCCGATCAGCATGCCGCCGACGGCGAAGGGCCGGGCGCCGTGATGGTCGGAGAGATAGCCGGAGACCGGGGTCGCCACCAGGAAGCCGACGGTGAGCGGCAGCATGAAGATGCCGGCCCAGAGCGGCGTCTCCTCGAAGGAATAGCCGTGCAGCGGCAGCCAGATGCCCTGCAGCCAGATGATCAGCATGAACTGCAGGCCGCCGCGGCCGATCGAGGCGGTGAGGCTGGCGAGGTTGCCGAGCGAGAACGGCCGGATGCGGAACAGCTTCAGGTCGAACATCGGGAAGGCGACGCGGCTCTCGACGATCAGGAAGGCGACAATCAGCGCCAGACCGACGCCGAGAAGCGTCAGCACTTCCGGGCTACCCCAGGCCATGGCCGAGCTGCCATAGGGCTGAATGCCCTCGGTGATGCCGATCAGGACGAGGATCAGGCCGATGCCGAAGGTGAGGTTGCCGGCCCAGTCGACCGGGCGGCGGCGCGGCGTGGTGCGATCCCTGAGCTTCCAGTAGGCCCAGACCGTGCCGATGACGCCGAACGGCACGTTGATCCAGAACACCAGCTGCCAGTCGATGTCGGCGAGCAGGCCGCCGATCAAAAGGCCGATGAACGAGCCGCCGATCGCCGCCACCGTGTTGATGCCGAGCGCCAGCCCGCGCTGGTTCTGCGGAAAGGCATCGGTGAGGATCGCGGTGGAGTTCGCCATCAGCATGGCGCCGCCGACGCCCTGGATGACGCGCACGCCGATCATGTACCAGGCGGCGAGCGCGCCGCCGCCGCTCGGGATCAGGCTGAGCGCCACCGCGCAGATGGTGAAGATTAGAAAGCCGAGATTGTAGATCCGGGCGCGGCCGAGTGCGTCGCCGAGCCGGCCGAAGGTCACCACCAGCACCGAGGTCGCGACCATGTAGCCCATGATCGACCAGAGCAGGATGTTGACGTTGGAGGGTTCGAGCGGCTTGAGGCCGACGCCGCGGAAGATCGCGGGCAGGCTGATCAGGAGGATCGAGCCGTTGATCGACGCGGCGAGCATGCCGAGCGTCGTGTTGCTGAGCGCGACCCATTTGTAGTTCGCCGGGCGCGCGGCGTGGTGTTCGGCTTGCATTCTTGTGGCCCCGAGGGGCCTTTTTGGGGTTCGTCCGCGGCGGAGCTGCGGACGAACGACAGAAAGCGCGCCCTATTGATACGATCGGGATATAGTAAGTTACCCTGATCTAATCATCGATAGGTCCACAGGTCGGCCGATCGCAAGGGCTCTGGCTTCAAAATCTCGTGACGGCCGATGCGGCCTGCTGGCTAGCCGACGCCTTCCACGGACTCGAAGCCCTCGAAGTTCGGATGGCCGAGGAACATCGGCTTGCGGTCGCCGGCGCCCTTGTGGGAATCGCGGAACTGCTGCGACTTGGTCCAGGCGACGAAGTTCTCCTGGGTCTGCCAGACGGTGTGCGACGAATAGAGCGTGTGGTCTTCCGCCGTGGCGCCCTTCAGCAGGTTGAAGGAGACGTAGCCTTCCATCTCGTGGAGGTTGCGCGGGCGGTTGCGCCAGACTTCCTCGAACTCGGCTTCCATGCCCTTGATGACTTTGAAGCGGTTCATGGCGATGTACATGATGGATCTTCCGTTTGCGTGCCGATGAGGTGCGTGTGGGTGTGCGCCGGCAATCCGGCAAAAAAAGGAGGAGGGAGGACCGTCGCCGGCCTTCCCTCCTCACACCTGCCCGTCGTCACCACACCGCCGGGCCGGTGTATTCAGATCCGGCTCAGAACTGCATCTTCGCCGTCAGCAGGACGGTGCGGCCGCGGCCGGTGTCGCCGGTCCAGCTGCTCAGCGTCGACAGGGCAGGGGTGTAAGCCTTGTCGAAGATGTTGGTCACGTTGAGCGACAGGTCGAGGCCGTTGTCGAACTTGTAGTTGGCGAAGGCGTCGACCAGCGTGTAGGCGTCCCAGTCGGCGACGGTGGAGCCGAAGAAGCCCTGGCCGGCGTCGGTGTTGCCGACATAGTTGACGCGGCCGCCGACCGTCAGGCGACGCTCCAGGAAGCGGGCGCCGGCGGTCAGAGCGAAGACGTTGTCCGGCAGGTAGCTCGCGACGCCGAGGCCGTTCTGGGTCGGCGGCAGGTTCGATTCCGCATGGGTGTAGGACACGTTGGCGAAGGCGAAGCCGGCGTCATAGAGAGCCTCGAGTTCGAGACCCTTGATGACCGAGGTGCCGGGCGTGTTCACGAACCACCAGACATAGCCGACGTTCTGGACGGCGATGTAGTTCTCGATGTTCTGGTAGTAGTAGTTGGCCTTCAGGCGGAAGATGTCGCCTTCGGTGAACAGGCCGTCCTTCTTGATGTTGGCGCCGAATTCCCAGCCCTTGGCGATTTCCGGCTCCAGGAACGGGTTCGGGCTGTAGCTGTTGGTCGGGCCGCTACCCGGATGGATGCCGCCCAGCATGGTCTCGCTGATCGTCGGCGCGCGGAAGGTCTCCGCATAGGTCACGTAGGGCTGCAGCCACTCATAGGGGTTGAGCGCCAGGGTGATACGGGGATCGACGCGGCCTTCCGACTGGTCGAGGTCGTAATTGCCCGCAGGCAGGCCGGCCAGATTGTTGCTCGGCACGTTGGTGGTGCCGTCGAGCGTGTAGAAGTCGTAGCGAAGGCCGGCGATCACGTCGACGATGTTGTAGGTGAAGGTCGTCTCCGAGAAGACGCCGCCGATGCCGCTGTTGCCGCTCGGATTGACGCCACCTTCGCTGTTCGGCGTCCAGGTGTTGTAGGCGTCGACGTCGTCGTGGAAGTACTCGACGCCATAGGTCGAGCTGACGGCGACGTTGCCGAGGTTGAACTTCGAGGTGTTGGACAGGTCGAAGCCGATGCCGAGGTCCTCGATGACGCGGCCGGACGTCGTGTTGGCGGTGCCGGCGGCGTTGTCGCCATAGGTCATCTTGACGTCATTGACGTAGAAATGGCCGGAGACGTTGACCAGTTCGCTGTCCGGATCCCAGTTGAAGCCGGCGGTGTAGGTGTCCGACCGGATGTTCTGGTTGTAGGAATTGGCCAGGAAGTCGTTGGTGTAGAGCACCGCTCCGACATTGACGGTCAGGTCGTCGGTCGGGGCGAACTCGCCCTTGACCAGGCCCGACAGGCGATCCTGGCCGGTATAGGGCACCTCGATGCCGTCGCCGTTCTTGTAGTTGTCGGGGTTGGCGTAGCTGATCGCGCCGGCGATCGCCGCGCCGCCGCCGGCCGAGCGCACCGCGCCGGCCGCCATTTCCGAGAAGCCGACGCCGTTGCTGCCCCAGGTCAGCGTCGCGAGCGCGCCCCAGTTCTTGCCGTCGGTCAGGATGTCGTCGACGCCGAGCGTGCGGACATTGGCCGAGCCGACCAGCGCGCCGGCGCCGCCGGCGGTCGAGATGGCGCCGCGGGTGACGTCGACGCCGGCGACCAGAGCCGGGTCGACATAGGCGAAGCCCTGTGCCTCGTGGCCGGTGAAGCGGAAGTTCTGGCGGACGCCGTCGATCATGGTGTTGACGCGGCCCGAGCCTTCGAGGCCGCGGATGTTGACCGAGAGGCCGGCGTTCTGGATCGAATCGCGCGAGAAGGTGCCGGGCATGGCGCGCAGCACGTTGCCGAGGTTGCGCTGGCCGAACAGCTGGATCTCGTCCTCGCCGGCCGAGCTGACGGGCGCCGGCGTCGCGAACGGGTTCTTCCAGCCTTCCGGCGCGGCGGTCACCGTGATCGGCGCCAGGAAGCTGGTCTGGCCCTTGGCGGCCTTCTTCTTCAGCTCTTCGTCGGTTTCCGAGCTGTTGGCGGTCGGCGCGGCGGCGGACTGCGCCTTCGCAACGGTCGCGGAAAAGGCAGCGAGGAGGGCTGCGGCCGTACCAGCCATCAGCCAAGTCTTATGTCGAGCGACACGCATGCGAGCCCCATAGGCGTTCTGTAGGTGGAAGGCCTGGCTGGCTGTCCGGGGCCCGCTCGATGCGGGGCGCGCGGCACTGGCGTGCTTGGCGGAATGCCGGTCGTCCGCGGCTCCCCCGAGGGCGGCCGAACCGGCGCAGTGATCTTTCACTTGCGGAGATACGAAAAGGTGAGTACGTCAGTCAACTAAATTGTTGCGAATAGTTCGCAAGTTTAGAATGACTCGAAATTGCCGCCACCCAGGCAATCCGGTGGAGCTGACATGCACGACACATTTTCGGCCGCAGAAGCGCTGGACTCGCCCGCCCCGGGCTCCGGTCCGCGCGTGATTGCCAGCGAAGAACTGCTTCGGGGAGCGCGGGAAATCATCATTCGCCATGTCGGCGAGGATTACAGGCTGCGCCTCACCCGGGCCGGCAAGCTCATATTGAACAAGTAGACGGGATCAATCATGAGGCTCGCGCACTCTCCCCTGCATTTCGGCCTGGCTCGCTCGGTCGAGCGCCTGGCAGGTCGTCGCTTCCAGTTCCTCTTTGGCCTGGCCTTCGCCATCGTCATCACCTGCGGCGCCATCGTCCAGTCGGTCGCGGCCGAGCGGGTGATCGAGGACGCCACCGGCCGCAAGGTCACGATCGGCTCGACGGACCGCATCGTCACCATCGGCGGCGACATCACCGAGATCGTCTATGCGCTCGGCGCCGGCGACCGCATCATCGCCCGCGACACCACCTCGTCCTATCCGCCCGAGGCGAACGCCAAGCCGGATGTCGGCTACATGCGCGCGCTGTCGGCCGAGGGCGTGCTCTCGGTCAAGCCGGACCTGATCATCGCCGTCGAGGGCTCCGGCCCGAAGGACGCGATCACCCTGCTCGAATCCGCCTCGGTGCCGATCGTCATCGTGCCGGAGCGCCGCTCGGGCGACAGCATCATCGCCAAGGTCCGCCTGATCGCCGACATCCTCGGCGAGACGGAGAAGGGCGACAAGATCGCCAACGACCTGGCCACCAAGTTCAAGGCGCTCGAGACGGCGATCGCCAGGATCCCGGAAAACGAGCGCAAGAAGGCCGTCTTCGTGATGAGCCTGAACGGCGGCAAGCCGCTCGCGGCCGGCCACAACACGGCCGCCGATTCGATGATCGCGCTTGCCGGCGGCGTCAATCCGATGGCCGCCGTCGAGGGCTACAAGCCCGCTTCCGACGAGGCGCTGATCGCCGCCGCCCCGGAGGTCGTCGTGATGATGAATTCGCAGTCGGTGCCGGATCCGGACGTCGTGTTCGATTCGCCGGCGCTGCGCGCCACGCCCGCCGCCCGCGACAAGGCGCTGGTGGCGATGGACGGCCTCTATCTGCTCGGCTTCGGTCCGCGCACGGCCGATGCGGCGCGCGACCTCGCCCACGCGCTCTATCCGAAGCTCGACCTTCCCGAGTGGCCGGCGGCGAACTGATGAGCCTCGTGATGACAGCGCCGATTGCCGGCGACCGTCGCGGCCGGGCGCGGGTGGTGACCGCCGCCCTCGTCCTGCTGCTTCTCGCCGTCTGCGTGATCTCGGTGTGCGTCGGTCCGTCCGGCCTGTCGACGGCGGAGGTGGCGGGCCTGCTTTCCGATGCGCTCGCCGGCCGCTTCGACGCGATCAACACCGTCAACCACGTCATCCTGTTCGACATCCGCATCCCGCGCACCCTGCTCGGCGCAATGGTCGGCGCGGCGCTGGCGCTGGCCGGCGCGATGATGCAGGGCCTGTTCCGCAACCCGCTCGCCGATCCCGGCCTCGTCGGCGTCTCGGCCGGCGCGGCGCTCGGCGCGGTGCTGGTGATCGTGCTCGGCGGCGCCTTCCTCGCCCCGGTGATGGATTTCCTCGGCATCGGCGCGCTGCCGATCGCCGCCTTCTTCGGCGGTCTCGGCACCACGCTGCTGCTCTATTCGATCGCGACCCGGCGCGGCCAGACCTCGGTCGGCACCATGCTGCTCGCCGGCATCGCGCTCGGCGCCATCGCCGGCGCCATCACCGCCTATCTCGTCTTCCGCAGCAACGACTTCCAGCTGCGCGAGCTGACCTTCTGGTCGATGGGCGGCCTCGGCGGCGCCACCTGGCACAAGATCCTGCTGACGCTCCCCTTCGTCATCGGCGTCTTCATCGCCATGCCGTTCACCGCGCGCGGGCTCGACGCCCTTGTGCTGGGCGAGGCGGAAGCCCGCCATCTCGGCTTCAACACGCAGTTCCTGAAGAGCCTGATCATCCTGGTGGTGGCGCTCGCAGTCGGCGTGTCGGTGGCGTTCGCCGGCATCATCGGCTTCGTCGGCATCGTCGTGCCGCATGTGCTGCGCCTGGTGATCGGCCCGGAACACCGCACGCTGCTGCCGGCGACGGCGCTGCTCGGCGCGTCGCTCCTGATCGTCGCCGACATGGTCTGCCGGACGATCGTCGCCCCGGCCGAATTGCCGATCGGCATCGTCACCGCCACCATCGGCGCGCCCTTCTTCCTGTCGATCCTGCTCAGGAAGCGCGGCGTCATCGACCTCTAGGGCGGCAACGCCCCGACCTGAACCGTGGAGCGGCGGCCGCCCGGCGGCCGCGCTCCTCCGAACCGGAAGCCGTCATGCTCGAAGTCGAAGCCCTCACCGTCCGCGCCGGCCAGCGCGCCATCCTCGACAATGTGTCGCTGCGCGTGAAGCCGGGCGAACTGACGGCGGTGGTCGGGCCGAACGGCGCCGGCAAGTCGACCATCCTGAAGGCGGTGACCGGCGAGCTGCGCTCGGCCTCCGGCTCGATCCGGCTCGACGGCAGGAACCTCTCCGCCTATCGGCCGTATGAGCTGGCGCAGCGCCGCGCCGTGCTGCCGCAGGCCTCGTCGCTCGCCTTTCCCTTCACCGTGCACGAGGTCGTCCGCCTCGGCACCAGCGGCGCCCTGAACCCGGCGGCCCGCGCCGCCCGCGTCGCCGCCGCGCTCTCCCGCGTCGACCTGAACGGCTTCGGCGGCCGCTTCTTCCAGGAGCTCTCCGGCGGCGAGCAGCAGCGCGTCCATCTCGCCCGCGTGCTCTGCCAGGTCTGGGAGCCGGTCGTGGCCGGCGTGCCGCGCTATCTGTTCCTCGACGAGCCGACCGCGAGCCTCGACCTGCGCCACCAGCTCTTGACCCTCGACACGGCGCGCAACTTCGCCCGCGCCGGCGGCGGCGTCGTCGCCATCCTGCACGATCTGAACCTGGCCGCGCTCTATGCCGACAAGATCCTCGTCGTCAGCGCCGGCCGGATCGCCGCGAGCGGCCCCCCGCGCGAGGTGCTGACCGACGCGATGATGCGTTCCGTCTTCGGCGTCAGCGTCCATGTCGGCGGCGTGCCGACCGATGCGCCCTTCATCCTGCCGCACAGCGCCCACGCCGCCTGAGCGGCCGGCTCCCGTCCCGGCCGCGCGGCCCAGAGCGTTTCCGGCGAACAACCTGCCCGAAGGGGAGGGGCGCGTCGCCATGCCGATTCCCTCCGGCGGGAACAGGCTCTAGATTGCGCCTCCCGAAACCGCGGACAGGGATTCGAACATGGCAGTCAGGAAGCCGGTCAGGAAGCCGTCGCCGGAGCGCACGGTACTGATCATCGACGTCGGAACCTCGTCGGTGAAGGCTGCGCTGTTCGACGAGGCGGGACGTACCCTGCGCTCCGCCGACACGCCGATCGTGACCGCCGTGCCGCATCCGGGCTGGGCCGAGCAGGATCCGGCCGCCTGGTGGAAGGCGACCGTCGACGCCGTCCAGGCGCTCGCCATCGACATCCAGCCGATCGCCATCACGCTCACCGGTTCGATGCAGAACGTGATCCTGCTCGGCCGCGACGGCGCCAGCGTGCGGCCGGCGCTGCTCTATAGCGACGCCCGCGTGACGGCGGCCGAGATCGCGGCCGTGAAGGCGCAGCTGCCGCCCGATTTCGAGAACCGCATCGGCAACCGCGCCGAGCCGGCGCTCTGCCTGTTCCGGCTCGACTGGCTGCTCAACCACGAGATCGACACCATGACGGCGGTCGAGCGCGTGCTGTTCGGCGCCAAGGACGCCGTGATCCACCGCATGACCGGCCGCGCCGTCGTCGATCCGACCTGCGCCACCACCACCGGCCTGCTCAATCTCGCCGAGCGGCACTGGGACGCGACGATCCTCGGTTCCATCGGCCTGTCGCTCCGGATCCTGCCCGACATCCTCGATGCCGACGCGCTCGCCGGGCCGCTGCTGCCGGAGCCCGCCGGCGCGCTTGGCCTGAAGCCCGGCATTCCCGTCTATGTCGGCGCCGGCGATGGCGGGGCCACCGCCTGGGGCACGTCGAGCGAGCAGCACGACCGGCCGCACGCCTATCTCGGCACCACCGGCTGGATCGCCGCCACCATGCCCCATTCGGTGGCGAAGCCGCCGCGCGACGCCTATACGCTCGCCGCGCCTGTCGGCACCGACGTCATCGTCATCTCGCCCTTCCTCGCCGCAGGGCTCGCCATCGACTGGTTCGCCCATGTCGCCGGCCGGCCGGTCGCCGAGCTCTATGCGGCGGCCGAGGCGCAGGACGCCAACCCGCCGGGCGCGCTGTTCCTGCCCTATCTGATCGGCGAGCGCGCGCCGTTTTCCGATCGCGCCGTGCGCGGCGCCTTCTTCGGCCTCGATCGCGACCACGCGCCGGAAGCGCTGGCCTATGCTGTGCTTGAAGGGCTTGCTCACGCCATCCGCGACAATCTCGACGCGCTGCCGATCAAGCCCGCCACCATCGCGCTCGCCGGCGGCGTCGCCGGCAGCCTGACGGTGGCGCATCTGATCGCCGACGTCACCGGCGCCAGGGTCACCGTTCCGGCCGCTTCCCGCATCGTCACCGCCTATGGCGCCTTCCGCATCATCGCGCCGATCATCGGGCTCGCGCCGAAGGGAGGCTCGGCCGCCGCCAAGGCCGCGAGTGCGACCAAGGCGGGCGCCGGCGCCAAGAAGGCTGCGGGCAAGGCGGAAAAGTCGGCGGCCGGCAGCGACGAAACCGTCGTCAAGCCGAGGAAGGATCGGGCCAAGAGGGCCGCCCGGCGCTTTGCCGCCTATCGTGAGGCGGCGTCGCATGCGCGGGCGCTCGCCGCCGCGCTCGATCCGGCGCTCTGAGCCGCTTGCGCCCGGCGTGGCGGAAGCGATATCACTCTCCCCGCACCCAAGGGGAGAGTGAAAAAATGCGGGCTGGAATTCTTGGTTTGGCCTTGGCCGGTTTGATGGCCTCGACGGCTGGCGCCTTCGCCGCCGACGTGGCGGTGCTGACGCCGTATCAGAGCTCGGTCGCCACCAACCAGATGATCAACGTGTTCCAGGACAAGGCCAAGACGGCCGGCTGGAACGCCACGGTGGTCGACACGCGCGGCGACATGGGCCAGCTCGCCAGCCGCATCGAGGACGTCGTCGCCGCCAAGGTCGCGGCGATCGTGCTCGTCAGCGTCGATCCGACCCAGATCCAGGACCAGGTCAATGCCGCCGCCGCCGCCGGCATTCCCGTCGTCACCATCGACGGCGCCAAGGCGCCGGGCGTCGTGCTCAACGTCACCTCGGACAATTTCGAGCTCGGCACCAAGCTGTCCGACTTCCTGTTCGGCAAGCTCGGCGGCAAGGGCAACATCGCCAAGTTCTACTATTCGGCCCATCCGGGCGTGCACCAGCGCGAGCTGGCGCTCGACGAGGCGCTGAAGAAGTACCCGGACATCAAGGTCGTCGCCGATCACTATGTCGTCGTGCCGGGCCCGGTCGACGATGCGCGCAAGACCACCGAGAACTGGCTGAAGAGCCAGGGCGACCAGATCGACGCGGTCTGGGCGGCCTGGGACGAGCCGGCGATCGGCGCGCAGCTGGCGATCGAGGCCGACAAGCCGGATTCGAAGATCATCATCGCCGGCATCGACGGCAATCCGCAGGCGGTCGAGCTGATCAAGTCGTGCTCGCACATCAAGGGCACGGTCAGCCAGGACTTCGACGCCATGGCCAGCCTCGCGGCCGAGGGCCTGACCGGCATTCTCGCCGGCAAGGCGCCGGAGAAGGCCGAGATCTACGCGCCGGCCAAGCTGATCACCCCGGAGACGCTGGGCGTCACCTGCCCGTGACATCGGATTCCTTTCTCGCGCTGGGCGGCCTCGTCAAGCACTTCGGCGCGACGAAAGCTCTCGATTCCGCCGATCTCGCGCTCCGCGCGGGGTCGGTGCATGCGCTTGTCGGCGAAAACGGCGCCGGCAAGTCGACCCTGATCAAGACGCTTTCCGGCCTCTACCAGCCCGATGCCGGCACGATCCGGCTGGATGGCGCGAACATTGCCATCGACGGCCCGCGCGCGGCCGAGGCGCTCGGCCTGCGCTTCATCCACCAGGAACTGAACCTGGTTCCGCATTTCGACGCCGTCGGCAATGCCTGGATCGGCCGCCGCCATCCGCGCCGCGGCCCGTTCATCGATCGCCGCGCCATGCGGGCGAAGGTATCCGAGGTGGCGGCGCGCATCGCCCCCGACCTGCCGCTCGACCGGCCGGCGGCGCGGCTGACGCCCGGCCAGCGCCAGATGGCGGAAATCGTTCGCGCGCTGATGGACCCCTGCCGTCTCGTCGTCATGGACGAGCCGACCTCGAGCCTGTCCGAGGGCGAGGCCGAGCGGCTGCACGCGATCGTGCGCCAGCTTTCGGCCGAGGGCTGCGCCGTTCTGTTCATCTCGCACCGGCTCGACGAGGTGCTCGACCTCTGCGACAGCTACACCGTGCTCAGAAACGGCCGCACGGTCGGCTTCGGCGCCGTCGCCGACACCAGCCGCGCCGGCCTGGTCGCGATGATGTCGGGGACTACGGGGGCGGGCTCTTCCACTCATTCACCTCTCCCAGGGGGCGAGGTCGGCCCGGAGGGCCGGGTGAGAGGGACAGGCCGCTCCGGCAACGCCGCAACCCCTCACCCGCCGGCTGCGCCGTCGACCTCTCCCGATGGGAGAGGTGAAAAGCCCGCGCTGGCCGCCGATCTCGCCTTCGGCCCGGGCGACGGTCGCGTCGCCCTTGCCGTGCGGCCGGGCGAGATCGTCGGCCTCTACGGCCTCGTCGGCGCCGGCCGTTCGTCGCTCCTGCGCACGCTCTGGGGCGCGACGCCCGGGCGGGGGCTGATCGCGATCGACGGCCAGGTGCCCGGGCATGGGCCGGCCGGCCGCATCGCCGCCGGCTGCGCCTATGTGCCCGAGGACCGCCGCCGCGAGGGCCTCGCCAATTCGCTCTCGATCGAGAGAAATCTTTCGCTGGCTCACCTTTCCGATTTTCGCGCGGTCCCGCGCCTTCCGGTCCCGTCGCGCTCGAAAATCCGAAAGTTCGCCGTCGCCACCGGCGCCCGTCTCCGCCTCGTCTCCGCCGGTCCGGACCGCTCGCCGGCGACGCTTTCCGGCGGCAACCAGCAGAAGCTGCTGTTCGGCCGCTGGCTCGGCCGCCCGATCCGCGCCCTCCTCGTCGACGAGCCGACGCGCGGCGTCGATGTCGGTGCCAAGGGCGAAATCCATGCCGAGATGCGCAGGATCGCCGCCGACGGCGCCGCCGTCCTGATGGCGACCAGCGACATCGAGGAGCTCCTCGCCCTTTCCGACCGCGTCCTCGTGCTCCATGCCGGTCGGCTGGTGGCCGAGCTCGACGGTTCCTCGCTCACCCGCGCGGCGGTCGTCGCCGCCGCCTTCGGCCATGCTCCCGACGAGCATCGGCCGCCCTCGGAACGCTCCGCATGACCTTCCTTCGCCGTTACGGCACGCTTCTGGCGCTGGCGCTGATCATCCTCGTCTTCGCCATCGCCTCGCCGCAGGCCTTCGGCTCGATGTCGAACCTCGTCAACATCACCCAGCAGATGGCGCTGCTCGCCATCGTCGCCATCGGCGCGACGCTGGTGATGGTGCTGGGCGAGTTCGACCTGTCCGTCTCGGCCGTCGTCTCCTGGGCCGGCATCGCCGCCGCCGCCCTGTTCGCGGCCGGCGTCGCCGTTCCCGTGGTGATGATCGTCGTCCTCGTCTCGGCGGTGGCGATGGGGGCCGTCTCCGGCTTCCTCGTCGCCCGCTACAAGGTGCCGAGCTTCATCGCGACGCTCGCCTTCGGCACGGTGATCGGCGGGCTGACCTTCTGGGTTTCCAACGGCGCCACGCTCTTTTCCGGCATCCCGGCCGGCTTCCGCGATCTCGGCCGCGGCACGCTTATGGGCGTACCCGTCCCGACGCTGTGGCTGATCGGCGTCGCGATCGTGTTCTGGCTGCTGCTCGACCAGACCGAGTTCGGCCGCCGGCTCTATGCGATCGGGGGAAATCGCGAGGCGGCCCGCCTCGTCGGCCTGCCGGTCCGGCGCGACATGGTCGTCGCCTTCGCGCTCTGCGCCGCGCTCGCCGGCCTCGCCGGCCTGCTGCTGACGGCCCGCCTCGGCAGCGCCCATCCGACCGGCGGCGGCGGCTACCTGCTGCAGGCCTATGCGGCCGTCTTCCTCGGCATGACGGCGTTCCGCGAGGGCGAGCCGAGCGTGCCCGGCACGCTGGTGGGGGCTGCGATCATCGCCGTCGTCTCCAACGGCCTCACCATCCTCGGCGTGCCGAGCTTCCTGCAGGACCTGCTGACCGGCGCGATCATCCTGGCCGCCGTGCTGGTGCGCAATTTCGGCCGCGACGGCGATTGAGGTTCGCTTCGGCCGCCTTATCTTCCGTCCGTTGCCTTCCGGCTGCTTCTCCCACCACGGACGCATTGCGATGAGACAGGACGTCGAGATCAAGACCGCCGACGGCGCCGCCAGCGCCGCCCTGTTCGCCCCGGCCGGGCCGAACGCTACCCCTTCTGGCGTCATCCTCTACATGGACGCCTTCGGCCTCCGGCCGGCGCTCTACGGCATGGCCGAGAAGCTGGCGGATGCCGGCTATTTCGTCCTCGTGCCGGACCTCTTCTACCGGTCCGCGCCCTATGGGCCGTTCGACACCAATGCCTTCAGCAACGAGACGACGCGGGTGCAACTGCGGGCGATGTTGCAGGCGACGACCCAGGCGATGACCGAGCGCGACGGCGCCGCCTTCATCGAGACGCTGACCGCGGCCGGCGCGACCGGTCCGATCGGCGCCGTCGGCTATTGCTTCGGCGGCGGCCGGGCGCTGACGGCGGCGGCGGCCTATCCGGACAGGATCGCGGCGGCGGCGAGCTTCCATGGCGGCAATCTCGCCAGCGACGCGCCCGACAGCCCGCATCTGCGCGCCGGCTCGATCCGGGCGCGCGTCTATGTCGGCGAGGCAGGCGTCGACGCGAGCTTCCCGCCGGCGCAATCGGCGAAGCTGGCCGAGGCGCTGCGCGAGGCCGGCGTCGACCACATCCTCGAGAATTATGTCGGCATGGCGCATGGCTGGGCGGTCAGCGATCACGGCGTCTATGACGAGGCCGGCGCGGCGCGGCACTGGAAGCGCCTGCTAGAGCTTTTTGGCGAGACGCTGCGCTAGAGCGCCCGCTTTCGCGGCGCTCAGGCCGGCTGGCTGCGGCGCTGCTGCCATTTCGAGCCGAACGCCGCGAGGCCGGCGCCGGCGACGACGAGCAGGGTGGCGGCGAGCAGGGTGAGGCTCGGCTCCGCCTGGCCGGTCAGCACCAGGATCAGCGTCGACAGCGGCGGCGCCGCATAGGACATGGCGCCGAGCAGGGCCAGCCTGCCATGCTTGGTGGCGTGGTCCCAGGCGACGAAGGCGGCGCCGATCGGGCCGATGCCGAGCGCGAGCAGCGACAATGTCGCGCCGGTATCGGGCAGGACGAATGTCTCGCCGATCGCGAGATGGCAGAGGCCCGCCAGCACGGCGACGAGGGCGCAGACGACGATCATCGGCTCGCTGCCCGGCGCGTTGATGCGGTTGTTCAGCACCGAATAGAGCGACCAGGTGAAGGCGCAGACGAGGGCGGCGAGATAGCCGGCCATCGCCGTGCCGCTCGCCTCGACCGGGCCGGGCCCGCCGACCAGAAGCAGCGTGGCGGCGAAGCCCAGGACGGCGCCGGCGACCTGCGGCAGACCGAGCCTGGTGCTGCCGCCGGGGATCAGGCCGGAGAACAGCACGATCAGGAGCGGCCAGAGATAGTTGATCAGGCTTGCCTGCGCCGGCGGGGCGAGGCGCAGCGCGGCGAAATAGAGCGCGTGATAGGCGAAGATCGCGACCGTGGTCAGGACCCACGCCCGGAGCGGCCATTGCCGCAGGCCGGCGCGGACGCCGGCCGGGCCGCGCATGGCGAGGAAGCCGGCCAGCGCCGCGACGGCGGCGATGGCGAAGGTGAGGCCGAGCGCCTCGAAGGTGGGAACGGACTTGCTGGCGCCGGTCAGCGCCGCGAGGCAGGCCCAGAGGCCGATCGCGGCGGCGCCGACCGCCGTGGCGGAGCCCGATTCCCGGTTCATCCTGCGTTGCGGACGGTGCCGGCCTTCGCGTCGATGGCGCCGAATTCGGTGACGAGCGGATGGGTCTGGTCGGGCGGGATCACCGCCTCGCCGCGGTCGAGGCCGATCGTCTTCATGCCGGCGGCGCGGGCCGCGTCCAGTTCCTTCGTGTTGTCGGAGAGGAACAGGATCTCGGCCGGGGCGATGCCGATCTCGCCGGCGATCGCGGTATAGGACGCCGCCTCGAGCTTCGAGCCGATGGCGGTGTCGAAATAGCCGGAGAAGAGCGGCGTCAGGTCGCCGGCATGGGTGAAGCCGAAGATCAGCTTCTGCGCCAGCACCGAGCCGGACGAATAGACGTAGAGGGCGAGGCCCTCGGCCTTCCAGGCCTCGAGCCCGGCGATGGCGTCGGGATAGATGTCGCCCTTCAGCACGCCGGAACGATAGCCGTCCTCCCAGATCATGCCCTGCAGCGCCTTGAGCGGCTTGGCCTTGCGGTCCTCCTCGATCCACCCCTGCAGCAGGGCGATCGTCGCTTCCGTGTCGAGATCGGGCCGTTCGGCCAGCGTGCGCGCCTCGGCCAGCGCGTCGGCGACTTCCGGGTCGGCCGCGTGTTCGGCGACGAAGCCGGCGAGGCGACTGCGCGCAAAGGGAAACAGCACGTCCTTGACGAAGGAGATCGACGAGGTCGTGCCCTCGATATCGGTCAAAATGGCGCGGATTTGCGGGGTCGACATCGATGGAGCCCTGATGGTTACTGGTACTTCCGCCTCTACTCGATTACGTGAGGGCGGTCATCCCATTTTCGGTCGCGGAGTTTTTGATGAAAGTCGACGGCGTATCCTATCGGTCGATCTGGCGCGATCCCTCCGAGACCACGGTCACCGTCGTCGACCAGACCCTGCTGCCGCATCGCTTCGATACGCTGAAGCTGATGAACGTCGCCGACGCCATCGACGCGATCAAGCGCATGGTGGTGCGCGGGGCGCCGCTGATCGGCGTCACCGGCGCCTATGGCTATGCGATGGCGCTGCGCGACGACCCGTCCGACGCCAATGTCGATGCCGCCTTCGACGCGATCAACGCCGCCCGGCCGACCGCCGTCAATCTGCGCTGGGCGCTCGAGATCCTGCGCCGCGAGATCCGCGACCTGCCCCCGGACGATCGCGCCGTCGCCGCCTATGTCGTCGCCGACCGGCTGCGTGCCGAGGACATCGAGACCAATGGCGCCATCGCCGAACAGGGCGCGCGGCTGGTGCGCGAGATCTACGAGGCCAATGGCCGCTCGCGCCCGGTCAACATCCTGACCCATTGCAACACCGGCTGGATCGCCTGCGTCGACTGGGGCACGGCCCTCGGCGTGGTCTACCGCGCCCATGACGACGGCATCCCCGTCCATGTCTGGGTCGACGAGACCCGGCCGCGCAACCAGGGCGCCAGCCTGACGACGTGGGAGCTCGGCTCGCATGGCGTGCCGCACACGCTGATCGTCGACAATGCTGGCGGTCACCTGATGCAGCATGGCCAGGTCGACATCTGCCTGGTCGGCGCCGACCGCGTCACCGCCTCGGGCGACGCCTGCAACAAGATCGGCACCTATCTGAAGGCGCTCGCGGCCAAAGACAACCACGTGCCCTTCTATGTCGTGCTGCCCGGCTCGACGATCGACTGGAACATGGAGGACGGCGTCGCCGAGATCGAGATCGAGGAGCGCGCCTCCGACGAGGTGACGCATATCTCCGGCGTCGCCGGCGACGGCTCGATCGTCAAGGTGCGGCTGGCGCCGAAGGGCACCAGGGTCGGCAACCCGGCCTTCGACGTGACGCCCGCCCGCCTCGTCACCGGCCTCGTCACCGAGCGCGGCGTCGCCGAGGCGAGCCGCGCCGGCCTGCTCGGTCTCTATCCCGAGAAGGCCTGATCAGGCCCGCTCGGCGGCGGGGCAGGGAGAAGGCTCCGCCTGTCGCGCCGGCGCCTTCATCGTCGCCAGCATCAGGACGAGCGCCGCCAGCTCGAACAGCGCGGCGGTCCAGCCGATCGCCGTGATCGAGACGAAATCGATCGCGAGCGCGCCGATCGCGGCGCCGGCCGCCGTGCCGAAATAGAGCGCCGACGAGTTCAGCGACAGCGACACCGCGGCGAGCGACGGCGCCAGGCGGACGAGCCGCACCTGCTGCACGGCCGGGAACGACCAGCCCGCCAGGCCCCAGACGGCGGCGATGACATAGGCGACGACGAGGCCGTGCCGGTTGGGCGCGAAGACCGAGACCAGCGACAGCGCGGCGAAGTTGATCGTCAGCGTCGCCAGCACGGCGGTGAGGAAGCGCCTGCCGTTCCAGCGGTCGGCGGCATAGCCGCCGATCAGGTTGCCGGCGGCGCCGCCAATGCCGGCCAGGAACAGCGCGCCGGCGACCATTTCCGGCGTCGCGCCGAAGATCTCGGTCATCAGGGCGCCGAAATAGGTGTTGATCGCGAAGATGCCGCCGAGCGTCAGGAAGGTCAGCGCCAGCACGATCAGGAGGTCGGGGCGGCGGACCATCTCGATGCGGGCGGCGAGCGAGACGCTGGCCGGCGCGCCGACGCGCGGCAGCGCGGCGAGGATGCCGACAAGGGCGATCGCCGCCAGCCCGGCGACGCCGAGGAAGGTGGCGCGCCAGCCGAAATGCTCGGCGACCAGCGTGCCGATCGGCACGCCGACGATGATCGACACCGTCATGCCCGTGTAGATGATCGAGATGGCGCGGCCGCGCTTTTCCGGCGCGACCATGGTCGCCGCCGTGCCCGAGGCGGACGGCACGAAGGCGGCGGCCGACAGCGCCAGCAGCACACGCGACACCATCAGCCAGAGATAGTCCGGCGCCAGCCCGGCGACGATGTTGGCGAGGCCGAAGGCGGTGATGGCGGCGGCGAGCAGCGTCTTGCGCGGCCAGTTGGCCGTCGCCACCGCGAGCAGCGGCGCCGCCACGGCGTAGACCAGCGCGAAGCAGGTGACGAGATGGCCGGCCGCCGCGACCGACACCTGCAGGTCGCCGGCGATCATCGGCAGGATGCCGGCGATCATGAAGCCTTCCGTGCCGATGGCGAAGGTGCCGAGCGCCAGCCAGATCAGGGAGCGAAGCATGGTGTTTTATCCAAGAGTTCAAAAACTGTTGGACAATATGGCGCGGCAATCGGAGGCGTCAAGCAAAGTTCAATAACTCTTGAACTGATTGGCCGCCACCTTTATGTCTCGTCCATGGCCAAGGACCTGTTTCACCCGCTCACCGAGCAGATCGATCTTTCCGCCGTGCTGGAGGCGCTGAGCGACCCGATCCGGCGCGACGTGGTGCAGCACCTGATGAAGGTTGGCGAGGACAGCTGCGGCGCGACCTCGGCCTTTTCCGGCCTGCCCAAGACCAACCTGACCTATCACCTCGCCAAGCTGCGCGAGGCCGGCGTCACCCGCGCCCGCATCGATGGTGCCAAGCGGATGATCTCGGTCCGCTTCGACGACCTCGAAGCCCGCTTCCCCGGCCTGCTGCCGGCGATCCTCGGTCCGAAGTCCTGACCGGCGCCTCCGGGCGTTGCCTTCCCGACGTTGAAGAGCCACGCGGCCCCGGCCGTCAGCGACCCTGGCGACGGATCTCCGTCGTGCCCTGCTGCACGGCGCCCCTCGGCGTCCGGCAGAAGCAGCGGTCGCCGACCTGCTCCAGCCGGCCGAGCGGGCAGGTGCCGAGCAGGGTGCGGCATTCGCTGCCGACCATCGGCCGGATCTGCGGACCGGCCGGCGTGCGCACGGTCGGCTGTGGCGCCGTGAACATCTTTGGCTGGCTGAAAAGATTGGGTTGCTGGAACAGTTGCGGCGTGTCGATGCCGCTGCCCGCGAGCGCCGGCCCTGCTGCCAAGCCGGCAAACATCGCCAGCGCGCCGAAAACGACGCTCCTGCGGAAGGATCTCGGCATCGAATCATCTCCTGGCGGCATCGGGGCGATCGCGGCCCGCTTCATCCTATCAGCGCGGCCGGCGCAGCACGAACGAACAAATCCGCCGGGCTTTCGATCGGGGAACGGCTATGTTAGGAAGGCCTCGATCAGCGTCGGGGGGCGAACGTCTCCACGCAAACAGGATAGTGCGCGGGCCCGCATTGTTAAGAGGCCGCGCCGAACAGAGGTAGATTGACGGCATGGCAGATCGCCCGTCGAGCTTCGACTATGAGGCTCTGCTCGCCTGCGGGCGAGGGGAATTGTTTGGCGAAGGCAATGCGCAATTGCCGCTGCCGCCCATGTTGATGTTCGACCGCATCACGTCGATCAGCGAAGAGGGCGGCGAGTATGGCAAGGGCCACATCCGCGCCGAGCTCGACGTCAATCCGGATCTCTGGTTCTTCCAGTGCCACTTCAAGGGCGATCCGGTGATGCCGGGCTGCCTCGGCCTCGACGCCATGTGGCAGATGCTCGGCTTCTTCCTCGGCTGGAGCGGTTCGCCCGGTCGCGGCCGCGCGCTCTCGACCGGCGAGATCAAGTTCTCCGGCATGGTCGTGCCGAGCGTCAAGAAGGTCGAATACGGCGTCGACCTGAAGCGCGTTCTCCGCTCCAAGCTGGTGCTCGGCATCGCCGATGGCTGGTTGAAGGCGGATGGCGTCACCATCTACCGCGCCAAGGACCTGCGCGTCGGCCTGTTCCAGGGCGAGGCGACACCTGCCGTCGGTTGATGGCGGGGCCGGCCCGTGCGGGCCGGCCGGTCATGGCCGAACGTTAGAATTCAGGAAGGACACCGAGCGATGAAGCGGGTCGTAGTGACCGGGACGGGTATCGTCTCCTCCATCGGCAACAACACCCAGGAAGTGCTGGCGAGCCTGCACGAGGCCCGGAGCGGCATCACCGCCGCCAAGGACTTCGCCGAGCTCGGCTTCCGCTGCCAGGTGCAGGGCATGCCGACGCTGGATCCGGCCGAGGTCGTCGACCGTCGCGCCATGCGCTTCCACGGCGGCGGCACCGCCTGGAACCATGTCGCCATGGAGCAGGCGATCCGCGACGCCGGCCTCGAGGAGAACGAGGTCTCGAACGAGCGCACCGGCATCATCATGGGCTCGGGCGGCCCGTCGACCCGCGCCATCGTCGAGGCGGCCGACATCACCCGCTCCAAGGGCCCGAAGCGCGTCGGTCCGTTCGCGGTGCCGAAGGCGATGTCGTCGACCGCCTCCGCCACGCTCGCGACCTGGTTCAAGATCAAGGGCGTCAACTATTCGATCTCGTCCGCCTGCGCGACCTCCAATCATTGCATCGGCAACGCCTATGAGATGATCCAGTACGGCAAGCAGGACGTGATGTTCGCCGGCGGCTGCGAGGAGCTCGACTGGACGCTCTCCGTGCTGTTCGACGCCATGGGCGCCATGTCGTCCAAGTACAACGACCGCCCGGCCGTCGCCTCGCGCCCCTATGACAAGAACCGCGACGGCTTCGTCATCGCCGGCGGCGCCGGCGTGCTGGTGCTGGAAGAGCTCGAGCATGCGAAGGCCCGCGGCGCCCGCATCTATGGCGAGGTCGTCGGCTACGGCGCCACCTCGGACGGCTACGACATGGTCGCCCCGTCTGGCGAGGGCGCCATCCGCTGCATGCGCCAGGCGCTTTCGACCGTGAAGGGCCCGATCGACTACATCAACCCGCACGCCACCTCGACGCCGGCCGGCGACGCCCCGGAAATCGAGGCGATCCGCACCGTGTTCGGTTCCGGCGACAAGTGCCCGCCGATTTCCGCCACCAAGGCGCTGACGGGCCATTCGCTCGGCGCCACCGGCGTGCAGGAAGCGATCTACAGCCTCTTGATGATGAACAACCGCTTCATCGTCGAATCGGCGCACATCGAAGAACTGGATCCGGCCTTCGCCGACATGCCGATCGTGCGCAAGCGCATCGACGACGCGAAGATCGATACCGTACTCTCCAACTCCTTCGGCTTCGGCGGCACGAACGCCTCGCTGGTCTTCCAGCGCTACGTCGCCTGAGACACAACAAGAACAAGGACGATCGAATGACGGCACCAATCAGCAACCTGATGAGCGGCAAGCGCGGTCTCATCATGGGTGTCGCCAACGATCATTCGATCGCCTGGGGCATCGCCCGGACGCTGGCCGCGCATGGCGCCGAACTCGCCTTCACCTATCAGGGCGAGGCCTTCGGCCGGCGCGTCAAGCCGCTGGCCGACGCTGTCGGCGCCAAGCTGCTGCTCCCCTGCGACGTCGAGGACCTCGCCTCGGTCGACAGCGTCTTCGCGGCGCTGGAGAAGGAATGGGGCAAGATCGATTTCATCGTTCATGCCATCGGCTTCTCCGACAAGAACGAGCTGAAGGGCCGCTACGCCGACACGACGCGCGACAATTTCGTGAAGACGATGGTGATCTCCTGCTTCTCCTTCACGGAGATCGCCAAGCGCGCCGCGACGCTGATGAAGGATGGCGGCTCGATCCTGACGCTGACCTATGGCGGCTCGACCCGGGTCATGCCGAACTACAACGTCATGGGCGTCGCCAAGGCGGCGCTTGAATCGTCGGTGCGCTACCTCGCCATGGATTTCGGCGGCGACAATATCCGCGTCAACGCCATCTCGGCCGGCCCGGTCCGCACGCTCGCCGGCTCCGGCGTCGCCGATGCGCGCATCATGTACAATTACCAGAAGAAGAATTCGCCGCTGCGTCGCACGGTCTCGCTCGACGAGATCGGCGGCTCGGCGCTCTACCTGCTGTCCGAACTCGGCGCCGGCGTCACCGGCGACGTGCATTTCGTCGATTCCGGCTACAACATCGTCTCGATGCCGCGACTGGAAGAGCTGAAGGTGCACGAGGCCAATGCCGAGGCGAACAACCCGCAGGCGGTCGAATAGGCTTTTCGGCCCTCCCGACGATTTCAAAGGGCGCCCCCGCGGCGCCCTTTTCTGTTTTTGGGGGTGGCTGTAGGCGGCGAGACACGGCTTGCCCTTGCGGTCATCCCGGTTGCGTCCGCGTGTGAACCGGCCATGGATCCCTGCTTTCGCAGGGATGACGGCGAGGATGGGTCGTGCAATCTTGGGTGCATGACACCTTGCGTGTACATCCTCGCCAGTGCCCGAAATGGAACGCTCTACATCGGCGTGACAAGCAATCTGCCTCAGTGGATCTGGCAGCACCGGGAAGGTTTGCTGGAGGGCTTCACGCGTCGCTACGGGATCAAGACGCTGGTTTAGTTCGAGGTGCATGACACAATGGAATCGGCCATCCGTCGCGAAACGCAGATGAAGCTTTGGAAGCGGGACTGGAAGATTGAATTGATCGAACGTGCCAATCCGGACTGGCTCGATCTCTACGGCGAGATCTCGTTGTAGTCCCACCCTCGCCGTCATCCCTGCGAAAGCAGGGATCCATGTTGATCGCGCGCTCCGCCTTTCCAGCCGCATCTTCGCGAGAACCTTGTCCCCACTGGCACGAACGCCCATCCCCCTCTATGACGGCAGCCATGCTGCCCGTCGACGATGCCCTTCCCGAATTGAAAGCCGCGCTGGAGCGCGGAAACAGCGCCGTGCTGGTGGCGCCGCCCGGCGCCGGCAAGACGACGCGTGTGCCCCTGGCGTTGCTCGACGCGCCCTGGCGGGAGAATCGCCGCATCCTGATGCTGGAGCCGCGCCGGCTCGCCGCCCGCGCCGCCGCCCGCCGCATGGCCGAGACGCTCGGCGAGGATGTCGGCCAGACCGTCGGCTACCGCGTCCGGCTGGAGAAGAAGGTCTCGGCGAAGACCCGGATCGAGATCGTCACCGAGGGCGTGTTCACCCGCATGATCCTCGACGACCCCGCGCTCGACGGCGTTGCCGCCGTCATCTTCGACGAGTTCCACGAGCGCAGCCTCGATGGCGATCTCGGCCTGGCGCTGGCGCTCGACGCGCAGGCCGGCCTGCGCGAGGACCTGCGCCTCCTCGTCATGTCGGCGACGATCGACGGCGCCCGCGTCGCCCGGCTTCTCGGCGACGCGCCCGTGGTCGAAAGCCTCGGCCGCATGTTCCCGGTCGAGACCCGGCATGGCGGCCGCGATCCCGCCCGCCGCATCGAGGACGACGTCGCCGACGCGGTGCGCCGCGCGCTCGCCGCCGAGGCCGGCAGCCTGCTCGTCTTCCTGCCCGGCCAGGCGGAAATCCGCCGCGTTGCCGAGCGGCTGGAGGGGCGTGTCGGGGCCGATGTCGAGATCGCGCCGCTCTATGGCGCGCTCGACTTTTCCGCGCAGGACCGCGCCGTCCGACCCGCCGCGCTGGGCCGGCGCAAGGTCGTGCTGGCGACCTCGATCGCCGAAACCTCGCTCACCATCGAGGGCGTGCGCGTTGTCATCGATTCAGGTCTTGCCCGCGCGCCGATCTACGAGCCGGCGACGGGGCTGACCCGGCTCGAAACCCGTCGCGTCTCGCGCGCTTCGGCCGACCAGCGGCGCGGCCGCGCCGGCCGCACCGAGCCCGGCGTCTGCTACCGGCTCTGGGAGGAGGGGCAGACGGCGGCGCTCGCGCCATTCGACAGGCCGGAAATGCTGGAGGCGGACCTGGCGCCGCTGGTGCTCGATCTCGCCAACTGGGGCGTCGCCGATCCCGGTCAGCTCGCCTTCCTCGATCCGCCGCCGAAGCCGGCCTGGGAGGAAGCCGTCGCGCTGCTCTCCCGGCTCGACGCCCTCGACGCCGATCGCCGCCTGACCCGGGAGGGCGAGGCGCTCGCGCGTCTTGCCGTCAGCCCGCGCCTCGGCCACATGCTGCGCAAGGGGGCGGAGCTTGGGCTCGGCGGGCTTGCCGGCGCTATCGCCGCCGTGCTGTCCGAAACCGGTCTTGGTGGCAACGACACCGACCTGCGCGAGCGGCTGCGCCGGCTCTATGCCGCCCGCGATCCCAGGAGCCGGGATTCGCTGCAGCTCGCCTCGCGCTGGGCGCGCGATGTCGGCGCGCGGCCCGATGACGGCCGCGATACCCCGGAGGAGGCTGGTCTGCTCACCGCCTTCGCCTTCCCGGATCGCATCGCCATGGCGCGCGGCGCGCCGGGCGCCTTTGTCATGGCGAATGGCCGTGGCGGCGTTCTCGAAGCGTCCGATGCCCTGTCGCGCGAACCCTTCCTCGCGATCGCCAGCCTGCAGGGCGCGGCGGAAAAGGCCCGCATCCTGACGGCGGCGCCAATCACGCTCGCCGAGATCGAGGCGAATTTCGCCAGCCTGATCACCGAGGAGGAGGGCGTCGCCTTCGATCCGCAGACCGGTTCCGTCCGTGGCCGCAGCGTGCGACGGCTCGGCCGGCTGGTTCTCGCCGACCGCGCCAGCGGCAAGGTTTCCGACGCGGCGGTGCAGGCGGCGCTGCTCACCGAAATCCGCCGGCGCGGCGTCGCTGACCTGCCCTGGGAAAAGACGGCCGAACAGTTCCGCGCCCGCATTGCCTTCCTGCATGCGCGGTTCGGTGATGATTGGCCGGATGTCTCGGATGAAGCGCTGGCCGAAACGCTTGCAGACTGGCTGGGGCCGTTTCTGAGTGGCAAGCGCCGGCTCGACGCGGTGACGCCGGGCATCCTGCATGAGGGGCTGGTAAGCCTCGTTCCGTGGGCCAGGCGCGCGCAGATGGATCGCCTCGCGCCGACCCATTTCGATGCGCCATCCGGCTCGCGCGTGCCGATCGACTATTCGAACGAGAACGGCCCGGTGCTGGAAATCCGGGTGCAGGAACTGTTCGGTCTCGATCGCCACCCGGCCGTTGCCGATGGCGCCGTGCCGGTGACGGTGACGCTGCTGTCGCCCGGCCACCGGCCGATCCAGATCACGAAGGATTTGCCCGGTTTCTGGCGCGGGTCGTGGAAGGACGTGCGCTCCGACATGCGCGGTCGCTATCCCAAGCATGTCTGGCCGGATGACCCGCTGACCGCGCAGGCGACGGCGCGCGCCAAGCCGCGCGGGACGTGACGTCCCAACAGGGCGCGTTGAGGGACTCGGAATCGCCATGCTGCTGTGGGCATGCTGGACAGATCCGAATCATCCCGGCCGCCGTGGAAAGGAACGACCATGAAGATTGATCCCGTCGCCATCGATGCGGCCGTCACCAGGGATGCGCTCTTGGTCAGCCTCGCCGATGGCCGCGAACTGGCGACCCCGATCGACTGGTTTCCCCGCCTCGTCGGCGCCACCCGCGCCGAGCGCGAGAATTGGCGATTGACCGGTCGCGGCGAGGCGATCCACTGGCCGGACCTCGGTGAGGACATCGAGATCGCGAGCCTGCTGCGCATCAGCTGAGGCTTTTCGCGGGAGACCTTCCCGATGGGCGCAGGACACTGTCCCACGCTCGCGTCATCCCCGCGAAGGCGGGGATCCATTCATCCGGGTTGTCGTCGCAAGAGAACGGTTCGGGCTTCCCTGGGCTCAGGCGGCATGGATCCTCGCCTTCGCGAGGATGACGGAGTCCGGGTGCTCTCCGCCTGAGGCGGCCAAAAGCCCTCGCCCGCTTGCGGGAGAGGGTTGGGTGAGGGGCTTCGCCGGTTGCCGCCTATTTGTGCCAGCGGCGGCCTTCGGTGACGACGCCGAACAGGTCGGGGTGGCGGGCATAGGCGGTGATGCCGGCCAGCGCCGGTTCGGGATGGACGACGACCGAGGTCGGCATCCGGTCCATCAGCGCGCCATGCGGAACCTTGTCGATGAAGGCCTCGCGAAATCCGCTCTCGGCTAGAAAGGGCGCGATCTTGGCGGCGATGCCGCCGGCGAGGAACACGCCGCCGCGCGCCATGAAGACCAGCGCCAGATTGCCGGCGAGCCGGCCGAGATGCACGCAGAAGAGCTCGAGCGCCTCCTCGGCCACGGCGTCGGAGCGCTCGATCGCCGCCGCGGTGATGCCGGAGGGATCGTCGAAGCGCGGCGCCACGCCATTGGCGGAGGCGACGGCGCGGTAGAGGCGTAGCAGGCCGCTGCCGCAAAGCAGCGTCTCGCCCTCGATGCGGGCGAACGGATCGGTCTGCTGGTGCGGCCGCTCGATATGCGGCCAGATCGCGAAGTCGCGCGCGCTCACCGGGGCGAGGTCGATATGTCCGCCTTCGCCGGGGACCGGCAGCCAGGCGCCGTTGGCGTGGATCAGCGCCGCGGCGCCGAGGCCCGTGCCGGGGCCGACCACCACCTGGGCGGCATTGGCGAGCGGCGCGCCGCTGCCGATCGACACCAGGTCGTCGCCGGCGAGCGCCGGCAGCGACAGCGACAGCGCCTCGAAATCGTTGAGCAGGATCACCTCGTCGATGCCGAAGCGGGCGATCATGCGCTTCGGCTCCACCACCCAGTGGCAATTGGTCAGCGGCACGCGGTCGCCCTGGATCGGCCCGGCCAGCGCCAGCACGGCCGAATGCGGCGTCACGTCCGGCGGCAGCACGGCGGCGATCGCGTCGTCGATGGTGGCGAAATCGGCCGTCAGCACCGTCGGGAAGCGGATGACCCGGCCCGTCTCGTCAGGAACCAGCGCGAAGCGGGCATTGGTGCCGCCGATGTCGCCGATCAGCGTCGGGAACGGAACGAAGGCGCGGCTCGGTGTTGTCGTGGTCATGGTGCCTTGGTCTGGGCTGAGCGGTCGCAGGAGAGGTCGAGGCAGGCGTCAGGTGGTCTGCAGAAAGGCGTCGGGGTGGGCGATCAGAAGGTCGGCCGTGGCCCGGTTCAGGGCCATCGGGATGTCGTAGAGCGCACCAAGCCGCATCAGCGCCTTGACGTCAACGTCATGCGGCATCGGCGTCAGGGGATCGACGAAGAAGATCAGGCCCTTGACGCGGCCTTCGGCGATCAGGGCGCCGATCTGCTGGTCGCCGCCGAGCGGCCCGCTCTTCAGCCGTGTCACCGGCAGGTCGGGCGCGGCGGCGAGGATGCGGCTGCCGGTGGTGCCGGTGGCGTAAAGATCGAATTCGGCAAGCTTGTTCTGGTGCGAGACGGCGAAGGCGACGAGATCGTCCTTCTTCTTGTCGTGGGCAACCAGCGCCAGGGCCGGGCGGATCGTCATTGGCAGTCTCCATGCGGTCGTCCGGACCGGTCCGCCAGTGATAGAAAAATCGGGGTCCGAGGAAAAGCCGAAAGTGAGGCAGGGCGACAATTTGATTGGGGCATCCGCGGGTCGGCGTTTCTTTGATCAGTTGTATAAAAAAATGTCGCCGCATAATCTGAGAGTCAGGATCCGTCTCGTTTGCAGGGGTGGCGGATCGACGGGGCCTGAATAAAGAAAGCGCATGAAATTTGCCGGTCCCCGTGCGAAATAGAAAAAGGAACCGCCGCTTGGCCGCGGCGTCAGGGGAACTCTCGGCCGGGCGGGAAACGCCGGTCGAATTGGCTTCAAGAGGAGAGAGCTAGCATCATGATCCGTAAGTTCATCGGGGCGGCCGTCGTTGCGCTCATGGCCACGGGCGCGGCCTCGGCGGCTGACGTCAAGCCGGCCATCGTCTATGGCACCGGCGGCAAGTTCGATAAGTCCTTCAACGAAGCCGGCTACAACGGCTCGGAGAAGTTCAAGGCAGAGACCGGCATCGACTACAAGGATTTCGAGCCGCAGAACGACACCCAGGGCGAGCAGGCGATCCGCAATTTCGCCAAGCGCGGCTACAACCCGGTCGTGGCGCTCTCCTTCGCCTGGACCGACGCCATCGCCAAGGTCTCGAAGGAATTCCCGGATACCCAGTTCGTGCTGGTCGACTCCGTCGTCGACGCGCCGAACGTTCGTTCGGTTGTCTTCGCCGAGGACGAGGGATCCTATCTCGTCGGCGTGCTCGCCGGCCTGAAGTCGGAATCGAAGAAGGTCGGCTTCGTCGGCGGCATGGATATCCCGCTGATCCGCAAGTTCGGCTGCGGCTACGTCCAGGGCGCCAAGGCGGCCGGCGCGACCGAAGTGTTCCAGAACATGACCGGCACCACGGGCGCCGCCTGGAACGACCCGGTTCGCGGCGGTGAACTCGCCAAGTCGCAGATCGACCAGGGTGCGGACGTGATCTACGCCGCTGCCGGCGCGACCGGCCTCGGCGTGCTGCAGACGGCCGTCGACGCGGGCAAGCTCGGCATCGGCGTCGATTCCAACCAGAACCACCTGCACCCCGGCAAGATCCTGACCTCGATGGTCAAGCGCGTCGACGTCGCCGTGCACAACGCCTATGCCGACGTCAAGGACGGCAAGTTCACCGCCGGCACCCAGCAGCTCGGCCTGAAGGAAGGCGGCGTGGACTGGGCCTTTGACGACAACAACAAGCCGCTCGTCACCGACGACATGAAGGCCGCCGTCGAGAAGGCCAAGGCCGACATCATCTCGGGCGCCGTCAAGGTGCACAACTACATGACCGACGAGAAGTGCCCGGGCTAAGCCCGCGCCTCTCCTGAGACAAAGGCCGCGATGCCGGAGCGATCCGGCGTCGCGGCTCTTCGATCCATGCGGCCGGAAGCGCGGTCGTTCCTCTCGGCATTGAGGGCGGCGGCGACGCCGGACAAGGGGCATCCCGGTGGAGCAGCGGCTCCGCGCCGGGTACGGAGGTCCGGCCCCGGATCCGGTCACGGCGATGATTGGTTCGGCCGCCTTCGCGCGAAGGCGCAGCCGTTTCGGGGCCCCTGAATGACAGCTTCGACCCTGGATGCAACGCCCGCCATCGAGCTTGTCGGCATCGACAAGCGCTTCGGGCCGGTCCACGCCAACAAGAACATCCATCTCTCCGTCGCCAAGGGCTCGATCCACGGCATCATCGGTGAGAACGGCGCCGGCAAGTCGACGCTGATGTCGATCCTCTACGGCTTCTACCATGCCGACAGCGGCCAGATCCTGGTCGATGGCAAGGAGATCCGCATCACCGACAGCCAGACCGCGATCCGGGCCGGCATCGGCATGGTCCACCAGCACTTCATGCTGGTCGAGAATTTCTCCGTCCTCGAAAACGTCATGCTCGGCGTCGAGGGCGGCGCGCTGCTGAAGGGCGGCGAGACCGCCGTGCGCAAGGCGCTGCAGCAGATCGAGCGCGAATACGGGCTCGACGTCGACCCGGACGCGATCATCGAGGAACTCCCCGTCGGCAAGCAGCAGCGGGTCGAGATCCTGAAGGCGCTCTATCGCGGCGCCGAGGTGCTGATCCTCGACGAACCGACCGGCGTGCTGACCCCGGCCGAGGCTGATCACCTGTTCAAGATGCTGGCGCAGCTGAAGGCGCAGGGCAAAACCGTCATCCTGATCACGCACAAGCTGCGCGAGATCATGGCGATCACCGACACCGTCTCGGTCATGCGGCGCGGCGAGATGGTCGCGACCCGCAAGACCGCCGAAACCACCATGCCGGAGCTGGCCGAGCTGATGGTCGGCCGCCGCGTGCTGCTGCGCGTCGAGAAGAGCGAGGCGAAGCCCGGCCCGGTCGTGCTCGCGGTCGAGAACCTGACCGTCAAGGACGGTCGCGGCGTCACCATGGTCGACAACGTCTCGTTCGAGGTGCGCGCCGGCGAGATCGTCGGCATCGCCGGCGTCGCCGGCAACGGCCAGTCGGAGCTGCTCGAGGCGATCGCCGGCATCCGCAAGCCGTCGTCCGGCCGCATCCTCCTGAACGGCGAGCCGGTCGAGCATGTCGACCCGGCGCAATTGCGCAAGAAGGGCCTCGCCCATGTGCCGGAGGACCGGCACCACATGGGCCTGGTGCTCGCCTTCGAGGAGAAGGAAAACTCGATCCTCGGCTACCAGGACGATCCGAAATATCTGAGAGGCCCGTTCCTCGACATCGACGCCATCCGCAAGGATGCGGTCGAGAAGATCGAGAAATACGACATCCGCCCGGCCGATCCGCGCCTGAAGACGGCGAATTTCTCCGGCGGCAACCAGCAGAAGATCGTGCTGGCGCGCGAGATCGAGCGCGACCCGGCCTGCCTGCTGGTCGGCCAGCCGACGCGCGGCGTCGACATCGGCGCCATCGAGTTCATCCACAAGCGGCTCGTCGCGCTGCGCGACCAGGGCAAGGCGATCCTGCTCGTCTCGGTCGAGCTCGACGAGATCCGCTCGCTGTCGGACCGCATCCTCGTCATGTTCGCCGGCACCATCGTCGGCGAGCCGGACGCCCATGCCGACGAGCAGGAGATCGGCCTGATGATGGCCGGCATCGGCCGGGAGGCGGCGGAGTGATGGCGTTTGTCGCATCTCGCGAACGGCTGCTGCTTTCACCTCTCCCACGGGGAGAGGTCGGCCCGAAGGGCCGGGTGCGGGGTTCAAGCCTCACCGGGAAGATCGCAACCCCTCACCCGCCGGCTTTGCCGTCGACCTCTCCCTCTGGGAGAGGTGCAGCTACCACCACGGCCCACCACCCGGAAGCACACCCATGAGCGTCCCACTCGGAACCCTGCCGCGCTGGGTCAATTTTGGCCTGCTGCCGCTTCTCAACGTCGCCGTGGCCTTCGCCCTTTCCGGCCTCGTCGTGCTGTTCATCGGCGAGAACCCGATCGAGGCGGTGAAATACCTCGTCCAGGGCGCGCTCGGCGATGGCGAGGGCATCGCCTTCACCCTCTACTACGCCACCAATTTCATCTTCACCGGCCTCGCGGTCGCGGTCGCCTTTCATGGCGGCCTGTTCAACATCGGCGGCGAGGGCCAGGTCTATCTCGGCGGTCTCGGCGTCGCCTTCGGCGCGCTGGCGCTGGACCGGATCATGCCCTGGTACATCACCGCCGTGGTGGCGACGGCCGGCGCCTTCGCCTTCGGCGCACTCTGGGCCTTCATCCCGGCCTGGCTACAGGCGAAGCGCGGCAGCCACATCGTCATCACGACGATCATGTTCAATTTCATCGCCGCTGCGCTGATGGTCTACCTGCTGGTCAACGTCATCAAGCAGCCCGGCAACATGTCGCCGCAGACGCGTCTGTTCGAGGAAGGCGGCCAGCTGCCGAAGCTCGGCTGGCTGATGCAGGTGTTCGGCCTCGACATCGGCGCGGCGCCCTTCAACGTCTCGTTCCTGATCGCGCTGATAGCGGCCTTCGCGGTGTGGCTGCTGATCTGGCGCACCCGCTTCGGCTACGAGATCCGCACCATGGGCACCAATGCCACGGCGGCGGTCTACGCCGGCATTCCCTATGTGAAGACCGTCGTCGTCACCATGCTGATCTCCGGCGGTCTCGCCGGCATGATGGCGTTGAACCCGGTGATGGGCGACGCCGGCAAGCTGCAGATCGATTTCCCCGCCGGCGCCGGCTTTGTCGGCATCGCGGTCGCGCTGATGGGCCGCTCGCATCCGGTCGGCATCATCATCGCCTCGATCCTGTTCGGCGTGCTCTACCAGGGCGGCGCGGCGCTCGCCTTCGACATGCCCAACATCTCGCGCGAGGTGATCATCCTGATCCAGGGCCTGGTGATCCTGTTCGCCGGCGCGCTGGAGCACATGTTCCGCCCCGCCCTGATCGCGCTTTTCGCGCCCAAACCCAAGGCGGCGGCCCCGGCCGCCCGCGCGGCCTGAGGAGCGATCATGGACTTCGCCGATCTGATCCAGATTCTCGCCGCCACGGTCCGCCTTTCCGTGCCGCTGATCTTCACGGCCCTCGCCGGCCTCTATGCCGAGCGTTCCGGCATCTTCGACATCGGTCTTGAAGGCAAGATGCTGTTCGCGGCCTTCTCCGCCGCCTCGGTTGCGACCGTCACCGGCTCGGCCTGGCTCGGGCTCTTCGCCGGCATCCTGACCGGCGTGCTGCTCAGCCTGCTGCACGGCTTCGCCTCGATCACCCAGCGCGGCAACCAGATCATCTCGGGCGTCGCGATCAACTTCATCGCCTCCGGCCTGACGATCCTGCTCGGCAATGCCTGGTTCGGCCAGGGTGGCCGCACGCCGCAACTGCCCAATTCGGCGCGCTTCACCGAGATCACGCTGCCATTCGCTGCCGATATCGCGCCGATTCCGGTCCTCGGGCCGATCTATTCCGGGCTGATCTCGGGCCAGAATATCCTGGTCTATCTCGCCTTCCTGGCGGTGCCCTTCACCTGGTGGGTGCTCTACCGCACGCGCTTCGGCCTCCGCGTCCGCGCGGTGGGCGAGAACCCCGGCGCCGTCGACACGGCCGGCATCTCTGTCGCCTGGCTGCGCTACCGCGCGCTGATCTGCTGCGGCATCCTCGCGGGTTTCGCCGGCACCTATCTGTCGGTGGCGCAGTCGGCGAGCTTCATCCGCGAGATGTCGGCCGGCAAGGGCTATATCGCACTCGCCGCCCTGGTCTTCGCCAAGTGGAAGCCGCTCAACGTGCTTCTGACCTGCCTGCTGTTCGGCTTCCTCGACGCCGCCTCGATCCGCCTGCAGGGCATCATCCTGCCGGGCATCGGCGAAGTGCCGGTGCAGCTGATCCAGGCGTTGCCCTACATCCTGACCGTCATCCTGCTCGCCGGCTTCATCGGCAAGGCGATCCCGCCCAAGGCCGGCGGCGTACCCTATGTGAAGGAGCGCTAGAATGGACGACCAGATCAAGGCGGACCTGTTCGAACGAGCCCAGGCCGTTCGCATCAACGCGCATGCGCCCTATTCGAAGTTCATGGTCGGCGCGGCGGTGCTGACCGAGGACGGCAGCGTCTATGTCGGCGCCAATGTCGAGAACGCCAGCTATCCCGAGGGTTGGTGCGCCGAGACCTCGGCGATCGGCCAGATGATCGCCGCCGGTGTGCCAGGCGAGGGCCGCCGCATCGCGGCCGTCGTCGTCGTCGCCGATCGCGTCGATGGCGGCATCGTCTGCACGCCCTGCGGCGGCTGCCGCCAGCGGCTGAAGGAATTCTCGCATCCGAAGACGCAGATCCATTGTTCGGACCCGACCGGCAAGGGCCAGGATTTCACCATGGCCGAGCTGCTGCCGGCCGGCTTTTCCATGGACGAGCGGTTCTGATGTCGGCGCTCCGGGACGACGGCCGCGCCGCGGCCGCCGTTGTGCGCGAGCGGCGCGATGCGCCTTATCGCCTTGGCATCGTGCTCGGCTCCGGCCTTGGCCCGCTGGCCGACGCGGTCGTCGACGCCGTCCGCATCCCCTATGCCGAGTTGCCCGGCATGCCCCTCTCGAAAGTCTCGGCCCATGCCGGCACGCTTGTCGCCGGCAGGCTCGAGGGCGTCGACGTGCTCGTCTTCTCCGGCCGCTCGCACTTTTATGAATCCGGCGATGCGGGCGTCATGCGCAATGCCATCGGCATGCTGCAGGCGCTCGGCTGCGAGGGCGTGATCCTGACCAATGCCGCCGGCTCGCTCCGGCCCGAAATGGGGCCGGGTTCGCTGATGATGCTGGTCGACCACATCAATTTCTCCGGCGGCAACCCGCTGATCGGCGAGGAGACCGACGCCCGCTTCGTCGGCATGTCGACCGCCTATGATCTCGTCTGGCGCGCGAGCCTGGAGCGCGCCGCCAAGCGCGAGGCGATCGATCTGGAGAGCGGCGTCTACATGTGGTTCTCCGGCCCGTCCTTCGAGACGCCGGCCGAGATCCGCATGGCGCGCATCCTCGGCGCTGACGCCGTCGGCATGTCGACCGTGCCGGAGGCAATCCTGGCGCGCTTCTTCGGGCTCCGTGTCGCCGCCGTCTCCAACATCACCAATCTCGGCGCCGGCATGGCGGCGGGCGAGCTGTCGCATGAGGAGACTAAGGAGATGGCTCCCCTCGGCGCGAAGAAGCTCGAGAAGATCATCCGCCGGTTCCTCAGGGATCTGGAGGACTGACGAAGAGGGCCTCCATCTCTCCCATGGGGAGAGGTCAGCCCGCAGGGCCGGGTGAGGGGGGCAGGCTTCTCCGGAGAGATCGCAGCCCCTCACCCGCCGGCCTTTGGCCGTCGACCTCTCCCCATGGGAGAGGTGAGAATTCGTGCGATCCGTGACCATGGCTGGACGCGTATCGGTAAGGGAGGAAAAAGCAAAACGATGCTGCCGCAGGAAATCATTCGCGCCAAGCGCGAGGGCGAGGTGCTGCCCGCCGAGGCGATCCGCTTCATGGTCGAGGGCCTGACTTCGGGCTCTGTCTCCGAGGGCCAGGTCGCCGCCTTCGCCATGGCGATCTTCTTCCGTGGCATGACGCGGGACGAGGCGGTGGCGCTGACGCTCGCCATGCGTGATTCCGGGTCGGTGCTCGACTGGTCCGAGCTCGACGGACCGGTCGTCGACAAGCATTCGACCGGCGGCGTCGGCGACAATGTCTCGCTGATGCTGGCGCCCGCCGTGGCGGCCTGCGGCGTCTATGTGCCGATGATCTCCGGCCGTGGCCTCGGCCACACCGGCGGCACGCTCGACAAGTTCGATTCCATCCCCGGCTATCGCAGCCAGCCCGACCTCGACCTGTTCCGCAAGGTGGTCAAGGAATGCGGCACGGCGGTGATCGGCCAGACGGCGGATCTCGCGCCCGCCGACAAGCGCCTCTACGCCATCCGCGACGTCACCGCGACGGTCGAGTCGATCCCGCTCATCACCGCCTCGATCCTGTCGAAGAAGCTCGCCGCCGGCCTGCAGGGCCTCGTCCTCGACGTCAAGACCGGCACCGGCGCCTTCATGGCCAGCCACGCTGACGCCCGCGCGCTGGCAAAGAGCCTGGTCGAGGTGGCGAACGGCGCGGGGGTGCGGACGACGGCGCTGATCACCGACATGAACGAGCCGCTGGCGTCGGCCGCCGGTAACGCGCTCGAGGTCCGCAACGCCGTTCACTATCTCACCGGCGCGGCGCGAGACCCGCGCCTGCACGAGATCACCGTGGCGCTCGGCGCCGAAATGCTGATCACCGCCGGCCGGGCCGATGGCGTCAGCGCCGCGCGCGACCGCATCGAGACGGCGATCGCCTCCGGCCATGCGGCCGAGATTTTCGGCCGCATGGTGGCCGGCCTCGGCGGCCCCGCCGATTTCGTCGAGCGCGTCGACGACTACCTGCCGAAGGCGGCGGTCGTCCGCGACGTGCTGGCCGAGGGGGATGGCCATGTCGCGGCGATCGACACCCGCGCCGTCGGCATCGCCGTGATCGAGCTCGGCGGCGGCCGCCGCGTCGCCAGCGACCCGATCGACCTCTCGGTCGGCTTCTCCGGTCTCGCCGGCATGGGAACGCGGGTCGATGCGCAGACGCCGCTTGCCCGCGTGCACGCCCGCAGCGAGGCGGAGGCCGAGCATGCCGCCCGGCTGCTGCGCGCCGCCTACCGCCTCGGCAGCCGCCCCGAAGTCACCGCGACGGTCTACGAACGCGTCGACGGCTGATTTCGCCGTCGCCTATCCGGCGGGCGAGAGGGCGGGCGGCCGTCCCTCTCCCGTCACGCTGTGCGTCTGGACCAGGATCGGCCGCACCTCGATGCTGCCCATCCGCGCCATGGGCGAGGCCTTGGCGACCGCGATCGCCTGATCCCGGTCATCCGCCTCGATGATCAGGAAGCCGCCGAGCATTTCCTTGGCCTCGGCGAAGGGGCCGTCGGTGACGGTGGCGCGCCCCGCCCGCACGCGCACGATGGCGGCGGTTGTCGGCGCCTGCAGCGGCCGCGCCAGGATCAGCCGGCCCGCCTGGCGCAGCGCCCAGTCCTGGGCGATCGTCTCGTCGGTGAGTTGGGCTTGCTCTTCGCTCGAGAGCGCCGCCATCGCGTCGCTGTCGACATAGACCAGACAGGCAAACTGCATCGGACCTCCCCTTTCGATCTCAGCGATATTCGAGGCTCGGATACCAGTCGGTGCCGCGGCCTTCCGGCGTCATGTCGAGGATGTTCCAGAGCGGCATCAGGTCGGGTGCGCCGCGCGGGTCCTGGCCGGGATCGGCCGTCTCGAACCCCATTTCGCCGGCCCAGAAATGGCGGATGGTGCCGTCGCGCCGGGTGAAGACGTTGAGGCCCGGCGAGTCGCCGTCGGCGGGATCGACGTAGTCGCGCGTATAGTCGCCGCTGATGTCGGAATAGAGCTTCAGCCCCTTCCAGCCGCGCTCCTGCTTGAACGCCCACAGCCGCTCGATCGGCGAGCGGGCGATCATGGCGAGCGCGACGCGCTGCTCGACGTCCTGCGCCTCGCCATCCCAGGCGCTCATCAGCGAGGTGCACATCGGGCAGGGGCGTTTTCGCTGCGGCCCGTACATGTAGCTGTAGACGACGAGGGTCTGCTTGTCGCCGAACAGGCCGGCGAAATCGACCGGCCCCAGTTCGCCATCGAACCGGTAGTCCCTGTCGACGATGCCGCCCGGCGGCAGGTCGCGCCGCAGCGCCGCCACCCGCTCGATCTGGCGACGCAGCTCGATCTCCTCCGCCAGCAGCGCCTGGCGGGCGCGGCGGTATGCGTCGCTTTCATTGCGGACGCGGTGGTCGTTGCGGGCGGCCAGCGCCATTGCCGGAACGAGGCCTGGCTGCGTGATCTGGTCGTGAGGCATGGTCCATCCCTTTCGCAGGTCTTTCCCCGGCGCCGGCCGAAACGGCCGCGCCTCCCTTGCACAACGAACGAGCCCGGCCCGGATCGACAGCGGCGGCGAAAAAACTATTCGGCCCATTCGCGATCGGTGGTGAAGGCGATGGTGAGCCAGCGATTGTGGCTCTCGTCGCCGATCGCCTCGCCGATCTCGTCGCGGATCCGGTCCCATTCCTCCAGCCGCCGCGCCGGGCCGTCGCGGGCGACGATGAAATAGATCTCGATCTGCTTGGCGCGGCCCACCTTGGCGACATAGGCGCGGTAGCCGAGAAAGCCATGCCGCGCCACCGTCTCCTTCGCCACGCCGTCGACCTGCTCTTTCAGGTCGGGCGGGGTCAGCAGCAGCATGTCGGCGACGGCCTGCCGCACCGTGCCGATCGGGATCGGGATGATGGCGGCGCTGATCACCGCGAGCGCGACCGGATCGATATAGGGCGAGATCCATTCGAGCATCGTGTTCTCGACGCCATAGCCGATGGCGAAGGCGACGAGCAGCGCGCCGCTGATCGCGCCCGACATCACCCAGGAATGGATGTCGGGTTTCAGGAAGTCGGACTGGATTTTCCGGTTGGCGCGCCAGTCGATCGTCGCCATGACGAGGCAGATCAGAAGCGTCGTCGCGGCATAGGCGATGGCGAAGCCGAATTCGAGCTCGCGGCCGCCGCCCTGGATCGAGAGGAGGGCGTTGATCAGCGCGTAGATGGCGACGATGATCAGGATGGTGCCGTTCAACCCGAGCACGATCGGCTCGAGATGCCAGAAGCCCATGGTGAAGCGGTTGCGCAGCTTGCCGGAAAGTGCGTCGCGCTTCGCCGATTGCACGATCAGGTGCGAGACGCCGAGCGCCACCGTCGTCATGCCGGCGTCGGCCAGCGAATAGACGCCGTCGAAGGCGATCGAGAACGAGCCCGAGAGCAGGCCGAACACGATGCCGAACGTCGCGACGAGGAAGGTGACGACGATCGAGGCACGCAGCACGCCCTGCTCGGTCAAATGGCTTCTCCTGCTCCCCGGTCGCCGGATCGCAACCGGAGCGGGAGCTTAGCGATCCCCGGGGCGCGATGCACGCCCGTCCGGCTCAGGCGAGAAAGCCGCGCAGCAGCACATAGAGCCCGACGGTGATCACGACGCCGGCGAAGATCCGGCCGAGCAGCGCCTTGCGGTTGGCGAGCTTGCCGCCGATCGCCGCGCCGCCCAGCCCGCCGGCGAGGCCGCCGAGGATGAAGACGAGCGCCAGCCGCCAGTCGACCAGCCCGCTCGCCGCATAGCTCGACGCCGTCGCCGCGCCGAAGGCGCTGACCGCCACCAGCGAGGTGCCGATGGCGAAGGGGAGCGGCATGCCGGTCGCCAGCATCAGCCCCGGCACGATCAGGAAGCCGCCGCCGATGCCGAAGAAGCCGGAAAGCGCGCCGACGCCGAAGCCGGCCGCGATCAGCCGCGGCAGCAGCCGCCAGGCCGTCGATGCCTGGAGGCGGATGTCGGGATCGCCGGCCGCGCCGCGCCGGCGCAGCATGACGAAGCCGACCGCCACCATCAGCGCGCCGAACAGCATCAGCAGCCTCTCGCCGTCGACCGCCTTGGCGAGTTCCGAGCCGGCGAGCGCGCCGAGGACGCCGGCGGCGGCGAAGACCGCGCCGCAGCGCCACTTCACCCGGCCGGCCCGCCAGTGCGGGAAGAGATTGGCGAAGGCGCTGACGGCGACGGCGACCGTGCCGGTGCCGATCGCGACATGCGGCGAGGCGACGCCGACGCCATAGACCAGGAACGGCACGGCGAGGATGGATCCGCCGCCGCCGACCAGGCCGAGGATGAAGCCGACCACCGAGCCGAAGCCGATGGCGAGCCCGTCTGTGCCATGGATCATCGCCGTTGCCTCATCCCGTGGTGATGGCCGCCGTCGCGGCGGGCCGGTTCCAGGGCGCGTGCCGGAGCAGCCGCGCCATGGCGCAGGTGCCGGTGGCGCCGGCGAACACCAGCCCGGCGCCGACGAAGGCGGAAAGCGCGTAGAAGCCCGGATGCACGAAGGCGCCGAGCGCCGCGCCGGCGACAACCAGGCTGCCGGCCGCGATCTGCACCTGCCGCATCAGTTCGAGCGGCTGGCGCCTGTCGGCGATCGCGGCGTGGCCGGCCTTCTTCCAGGCGTCGAGCCCGCCCTCGATGCGGAAGGCGGGACGGCCGGCGGCGGCGGCGAGCCGCTCGGCATGCGCCGTGGTGCGGGCGCCGGAGCGACAGGTGAAGATGATGGCGCGCTCGTCCGGCAGCGCCAGCGCGGAAAGCGCGCTGAGCGGCCGCGACAAGGCGCCGGCGATCTTCTCGCGGCGATATTCGTCGGCCTCGCGGATATCGACGAGGAGGGCGCCGGCGGCGACGAGTTCGGCCGCCCGGTCAGCGGAGATCGGGGTCAGGGACATGGCTCTTCTTTCTGTTCAGGGGGAGGGGATCAGCCGGCCGGCTTGTCCCGGCAATAGAGGCGGTGCAGCAGCGCCATCATCTCCTCGATGCGCGGATCGGCGATGCGGTACCAGAGCGTCTGGCCGTCGCGGCGGAAGGCGACGATGTTCTCGTCGCGCATGCGCGCCAGATGCTGCGACAGCGCCGACTGGCCGAGGCCGACGGCGTCGGCGAGCGCGCCGACCGTCATCTCGCCATGCTCCACCAGCTTGCAGAGCATCATCAGCCGCTTCTCGTTGCCGAGCGCGCGCAGGAGATCGGCAACCTGAAGCGCATTCGCTTCGAAGGCGGAGAGGTCGAGGAAGACGGCCATTTGTCGGCTCCTTACATTAGCTGTTGCTAAATTAGATATCGCTAATATATATGTCAAGCACCAACCCGATGGAGTTGCCGACATGAAGACCGAAACCCTGAAGTCAGCCCCGGTCGCCGCCAGCGCGCCGGAAATCCGCGCCTTCTTCGACGAGCCGACCCATACGATCAGCTATCTCGTCGCCGACCCGGCCACGCGAAAAGCCGCCGTCATCGACCCCGTGCTCGATTATGACGCCGCCTCCGGCACGGTGGACACCCGCTCGGTCGAGGCGATCCTCGCCGCCGCTGCGAAGGCCGGTTACGAGATCGTCTGGGCGCTGGAGACGCATGCCCATGCCGACCATCTCTCCGGCGCCCCCTTCATCAAGGCGCGGACGGGCGCGAAAATCGGCATCGGCGAGCACATCAAGGACGTGCAGCGGATTTTTCGCCCCGTTTTCAACGCCACCGACCTGAAGACCGACGGCAGCGATTTCGACCATCTCTTCGCCGATGGCGAGCGCTTCCGGATCGGCGAGCTGGAAGCGTCGGTGCTGCATACGCCCGGCCACACCCCGGCCGATATCGTCTATCGCGTCGGCGACGCCGCCTTTGTCGGCGATACGCTGTTCATGCCGGATTACGGCACGGCGCGGGCGGATTTTCCCGGCGGCGACGCGCGCACGCTCTATCGCTCGATCCGCCGCCTGCTTGACCTGCCGGGCGAGACGCGGCTCTTCCTCTGCCATGATTACAAGGCGCCGGGCCGCGATCACTATGCCTGGGAGACGACGGTGTCGGCGCAGCGCGCCGCCAATGTCCATGTCGGCGCCGGCACGAGCGAGGCGGATTTTGTGGCGCTGCGCGAAGCGCGCGACGCCACCCTCTCGGCCCCGACGCTGCTTCTGCCGTCGATCCAGGTCAACATCCGCGCCGGCCGTTTTCCGGAGGCCGAAAGCAACGGCGTGCGGTACCTGAAAATCCCGGTCAAGGCGGCGGGTGGGGTGGTGCTCGGGTAGGGTAGGGAAGGACGCATCGTCCGGGCCGTGCAGCGCGTGGCGGCGCGGTCCGGGGGACGCAAGCGGAGATGGCTCACCGAATCTTAGCGGTCAGACCAACAGGGCCTTTCTGATCAACTGGGCTTCTCGGAACGGTCTTCCTCGACGCCTTCCAATAAGACCAAGCACTTCTATGTTTCGTAGAAAACTCATATCACGGACATTGCTGATATTCGGATTGCGCCGATGTGCAAAACCCATCAATTGAATCTCAAGCCATTCAATTTCACGACGCTTGCTGGATGCGGCTTTGCTAAAGCGATCACTTCCGTCGGTGATCAGGGGGAACAGAAATATTACCGGCCTTCCGGTCTGTTTTTTCAGGCAGTCATTGTATATATTTTGCTTATGCTCCTGAAAGATCTCTCCTCTAAATCCCAATTTGGCCCTAGTCATTCCGACATACCAAGGCCTGATTTTTTCGCCATGTCGAATGCAGAACAAGTAGCATCCAATTGCGGTCGAGATTCCCTCTGAGTCTGGAAGCTCCTCTATTCCGCGCCAAAAATCACTTTGCCGTCCGTTGATTTTACCACCCGAGCGCGGGATCTCATACGGCCCATATGTTGCAAAGTACGACATCCGCTGAATTCCCCCTTGAGTCGCGGCATTCGAATTTCAACTAAGGCAGGTCAATATTCTACGATTTTCGGATCAGTTCGATATCAATAAGTCATTGAATGATCACCAGAAGCGCTAGTATCGCGCTTCTAATTTATATTCGCCTGCGGGATGTAGTTCTGCGGCGTGCGGGAGTGCGCCCAACTGGTGCGGATGGGATTTAGTGCTTTGGCTGCATTCCCTTCCAATCTCCCGCCCTGACGTACGCCCCTCAAATTTCGGTTCCGCTCGCTCGGCCTTTCGCCTAAAACAGGCGCGGGCCGGCTTGACCGGCGCGTTGCAGACATCGCTCGCGACCGTTCGCGAGATCAGGGACGGAGACATCTATGACCAGCGGCGCCATCTATCCGAGCCTCAGGGACCGGACCGTGCTCGTTACCGGCGGCGGCAGCGGAATCGGCGAGGCCATCGTCCGCCACTTCGTCGCCCAGGGCTCGAAGGTCGGCTTCCTCGACATCAACGCCGAGGCCTCGGAAGCCCTTGCAAAGGAGCTTTCCGCCACCGGCACCGTGCATTTCGAGAAGTGCGACCTGCGCGACATCGCGGCGCTGCGCCAGGCGATCGCCAATGTGCGCGAAAAGCTTGGGGCCATCACCATCCTGATCAACAACGCCGCGCACGACCAGCGCCACAAGCTGGAAGACGTGACGCCCGAATATTGGGACGAGCGCTACCAGGTCAACATCCGCCACCAGTTCTTCGCGGCGCAGGCCGTCGTCGAGGACATGAAGGCCGCCGGCAAGGGCGCCATCATCAACATGGGCTCGACCTCCTGGATGATCGGCCAGGGCGGCATGCCGGCCTATACCTCGGCGAAATCGGCCGTGCAGGGTCTTACCCGCGGCCTCGCGCGTGATCTCGGCCCGTTCAACATCCGCGTCTGCTCGGTCGTCCCCGGCTGGATCATGACGCAGCGCCAGATCGACCTCTGGCTGACGCCGGAAGCTGAGGTCGACCTGATGAACAAGCAGTGCCTGAAGCGCAAGCTCTTCCCGGACGACATCGCCAAGCCGGTGCTGTTCTTCGCCTCCGACGAGGCGTCGGGCTGCACCAACCAGAGCTACATCGTCGACGGCGGCTGGGTCTGAGCCCTTCTCGTTTTCGAAGAGGGCCGGCCGTCGCGCCGGCCCTTTTTTGTTTTTGGGGGCACGCTTGGAGTGCCGGGGCGATGTCGTTCACCTCTCCCAGGGGGAGAGGTCGGAGCGGAGCTCCGGGTGAGGGGATGCGATCTCACGGACGAGGCCTGAACCCCTCACCCGCCGCACTGCGTGCGTCGACCTCTCCCCGTGGGAGAGGTGAGGGGCTCGCCATGCCAGACATCCGGTTCGCCGTCATCCCCGCGAAAGCAGGGATGACGCGGAGAGGATGCGGGCAGACCCTAACCCCCCCTCTCGCGCGTGCGGGAGCGGGGGCGAGCCTTATTCCAGCCCTTCGAACAGCGCGGTGGAGAGATAGCGCTCGGCGAAGGAGGGGATGATGATGACGATGTTCTTGCCGGCGTTTTCCGGGCGCGCGCCGACCTTGAGCGCGGCGGCGACGGCGGCGCCGGACGAGATGCCGACCGGAATGCCCTCGATCCGCGCCACCTCGCGCGCCGTCGCAAGCGCCTCGGCGCTCGCCACCTGCACCACCTCGTCATAGATCGAGGTATCGAGCACGCCGGGGACGAAGCCGGCGCCGATGCCCTGGATCTTGTGCGGGCCGGGGGCGCCGCCGGAGAGCACCGGGCTCTCGGCCGGCTCGACCGCGATCACCTTCAGCGACGGCTTCCTCGGCTTCAGCACCTGGCCCACGCCTGTGATGGTGCCGCCGGTGCCGATGCCGGAGACGAGGATGTCGATGCCGCCATCGGTGTCGTTCCAGATCTCCTCCGCCGTGGTGGCGCGGTGGATCGCCGGGTTGGCCGGGTTCTGGAACTGCTGCGGGATGACGGCGTCGCCGATCTCGGCCTTCAGCTCCTCGGCGCGGGCGATGGCGCCCTTCATGCCCTTGGCGCCCTCGGTCAGCTCCAGCTCGGCGCCGAGCAGCTTCAGCATCTTGCGCCGTTCGATCGACATCGTCTCCGGCATCACCAGGATCAGCCGGTAGCCGCGCGCCGCGGCGACGAAGGCGAGCGCGATGCCGGTATTGCCGGAGGTCGGCTCGATCAGGGTCGACTTGCCGCGCGTGATCCGGCCTTCGGCCTCCATCGCGTCGATCATGGCGACGCCGATGCGATCCTTGACCGAGGCGATCGGATTGAAGAATTCGAGCTTGGCCAAGAGGTTGGCCTTCACGCCCTTCTCGGCGGCGATGCGGTCGAGCCGGACGATCGGCGTGTCGCCGATCGTGTCGGTGATCGAGGCGTAGATCTTGCCGCGTCCGCGCTTGGTTGCTTCGGCCATTCGTTCCTCCTTAACCCGTTGGATTTGTGGCGGAAGTCTAGTCGAGCCCGGCGGCCGGGTCGAGCCTCGCCGGCTATTTGCCGCCGGTCGAGCCGAAGCCGCCGGCGCCGCGCGCCGTCTCCGTGGAGAATTCGGCGACCACCTCGAAACGCGGCCGCACCACCGGCACGAACATCATCTGGGCGATGCGGTCGCCGGGCTGGATCGCGATCGGCGCCGTGCCGGCGGCATTGCGGTTCCAGACGCTGACCAGAATGGGCCCTAGATAGTCGGCGTCGATCAGCCCGGTCGAATTGCCGAGCACGAGGCCCTGCTTGTGGCCGAGGCCGGAGCGCGGCAGGATCATCGCGGCGACGAACGGGTCGCGGATGAAGAGGGAGAGCCCGCTCGGGACCAGCACGGCCGGCGAGCCGGCCTCGATCGCAAGCGGCGCGTCGATGGCGGCGCGCAGGTCGATCGCCGCCGCCATGTCGCTCTGATAGGCCGGCAGGCCCCAGGCCTCGAGGCGCGGGTCGAGCACCTTCAGTTCGATGGTCGGCTGGTGCGGCACGGCGCGGTCCTCATGCTTAACAAGACGATAACGGGCCGTTAACGCGGCAGCGTGCCGGCGGCCCGGATGGCGGCGGAGAAATCGGGGCTGTCGCCGGCGGCGATTCCGAGCGCGCTGATCGCGGCGCGGGCGCGGAATTCCGCTTCGGTCAGGCCCGTCTCAAACCCTTGATTCTGATAGATATATCCGGGAAGATACCCGGAAAGCAGGATGCGGTAATCGAACGGCAGCGCCGGATCGAGCGCCCGGAGCAGGCGGAAGACCACCGTCGTGCAGTTGGTCGTGACCGTGTTGTAGAAGGTCGGCACGGTCGCAAGCCGGTTGCCGGTCTCGAGATAGGAGAGGAACAGCTCCCGCATGCCGGCCTGCGGCATGTGGATCGGGTAGCGATAGACGTCCTCGCCGCGGATATTGGTCCTGAGGCGGATGATGTCGCGCTCGTCGGCGGCGATCAGCGCCAGGTCGAATTCCTTGAAGAAGCCGCCGATCGAGGAGAAGCTCTCGCCCTTCTCCTTGCGGATTTCCGCTGAGAAGACAATATGTTCGCCGCCCTCGAAGCCGAAGGAGACGAGCGTGTGGGCGATCGCCGGGCTCGACCAGTAGGAGAGGAACAGGTCGACCGTCTCGAGCTTCGAGAGGTCGTAGGTCCGCGTCTGCCAGCGCGGCGTGAAGTCGGTCTCGCTCTTCCAGTCGAAGTCGCGGACGTCCTTCAGCGTGACGATGTCGCCGTCGCGCGTGCCGGTGACGATGTGCTCGACATCCGGCGCCCATTCATGGTCGAAGCTCGGCCGGATGCCCGCCCACCAGAGCGCGGCCGCGATCAGGGCGAGCCCATAGACGCCGCGCGAAATCCACGAACGCCTTGTTATCTCAAGGCAAAGCACGCCGAGCGCGAAGATCGCCCAGGCGCCGATGGCGAGCTTCAGCGCCGTCTGAGGCAGCGGCAGCTGGTACCAGAAGGCCATGCCGACCAGCACCGCCGTCAGCGCGATGGCGAGCCAGAGCAGCAGTCCTCCGAGCCAGAGCAGGAGGGTGCGAAGCGCGCGAATGATGCGTGCCTCCGGTCAGGCGGTGGGCGAAAGTCGGCCGGCGATCCAGTGCACGAGTCGGCGCGCCACCTCGTCCTTCGGCATCTGCGGCCAGCTCTCGATCCCCTCCGCCGTCACCAGATGCACGGTGTTGGCGCCGCCGCCCATGACGCCGGTCTCCGGCGAGACGTCGTTGGCGACGATGATGTCGGCGCCCTTGCGGCCGAGCTTTTTCTCCGCGTTTTCAAAGACATCGTCCGTCTCGGCCGCGAAACCGACGACGAGGCCGGGGCGCTGGTCCTTCAGGTGCGCGATGGTGGCGAGAATGTCGGGATTCTCGGTCACATGGAGAGGCGGCACGACGCCGGAGCCGTCCTTCTTCAGTTTCGACGTCGCCTCCTGCGCCGGGCGCCAGTCGGCGACGGCGGCGGCGAAGATGGCGATATCGGCCGGCAGCGCGGTTTCGACGGCGGCCAGCATGTCGCGCGCCGTCTCGACGCGGCGGACGGCGACACCGTCGGGATCCGGCAGGCCGACCGGTCCGGCCACCAGCGTCACGCGGGCGCCGGCCGCCGCCGCAGCAGCAGCGATGGCAAAGCCCTGCTTGCCGGAGGAACGGTTGGCGATGTAGCGGACCGGGTCGATCGGCTCGTGCGTTGGCCCGGCCGTGACCAGAACATGCTTTCCGGTCAAGGGCTTCGTCGCGTCGACCGTGTCGGTCTTGCTGCCGGGAAAATGCGCCTCGACGGCGGCGACGATGGCGAGCGGTTCGGCCATGCGCCCGGTTCCCGCCTCGCCGCTCTCGGCCATCTCGCCGCGCTCGGGGCCGGCGAGGCGGATGCCGTCGGCGAGAAGCGTCGCGACGTTGCGCTGGGTCGCCGGATGCGCCCACATGGCCGGGTTCATCGCCGGCGCGACGAGCACGGGCCGTTTCGTGGCGAGCAGGATTGCGCTGGCGAGGTCGTCGGCATGGCCGCCCGCCATCTTCGCCATCAGGTCGGCGGTGGCGGGCGCGACGACGATCAGGTCCGCCTCGCGGGCGAGCCGGATATGGCCGACATCCTGCTCGGATTCGCGGTCGAACAGGTCCGTGTAGACCGTGCCGCCGGCGAGCGCGCCGGCCGCGAGCGGCGTGATGAACTCGGTCGCGCCGCGGGTCATGACGACGCGCACCGTGGCGCCGCGCTCCTTCAGCCGGCGGATCAGGTCGAGGCTTTTGTAGGCTGCGATGCCGCCCGCTATGATGAGCAGGATGCGCTTGCCCCGAAGCGTCGCGTCAATATCCGCCATGATGCTTCCCCGCTCGATCTGGCGCGTCGATGCGCCGGATCAGGTGAACATATTCCAGGCTAGCAGCACAACCGCCACCCAGACGCCGATCGTCAGCCAGCGATTGCCGCGGCCCTCGGCGCGGCCGATCGCCTCGACGGTTTCCGGCGACAGCGTGATGCCGTCGCGCGTCGCGTCGCTCAGCTGCGCCGCGATCCGGGCACCGTTCTGCAGCAGCGCCGGCAGGCCCGTCGCGGCGCGGCCGAGATCGGCGATGCCGGAGCCCGCTTCCTGCAACTTGCCGAGCGGGCCGAGATTGCGCTCGATCCATTCGCGCACCACCGGCTCGGAGGCCGCCCACATGTCGAACTCGGGATCGAGCGAGCGGGCGACGCCTTCGACGACGACCATGGTCTTCTGCAGCATCAGCAGTTCCGGCCGCGTCTGCATGTCGAAGAGCTCGGTCACCTCGAACAGCAGCGTCAGCAGCTTGGCCATCGAGATGTCGCTGGCCGGCTGGCCGTGGATCGGTTCGCCGATGGCGCGCAGCGCCTGGGCGAAGTCTTCCGGCGCATGGCGGGCCGGGACATAGCCGGCTTCCATGTGCACTTCGGCGATGCGCAGATAGTCGCGCTTGATGAAGCCGTAGAGGATTTCGGCGAGGAAGCGCCGTTCGGCCTGGCCGAGCCGGCCCATGATGCCGAAGTCGACCGCGACGACGTCGCCGGCCGCGTCGACGAACAGGTTGCCCTGGTGCATGTCGGCATGGAAGAAGCCGTCGCGCATGGCGTGGCGCAGGAAGGCCTGCATCAGCCGCCGGGCGACCGCCTTCAGGTCATGGCCGGCCGCCTCGATGCCGGCGGGGTCCGAAAGCTTGACGCCGTCGATCCATTCGAGCGTCAGCACGTCGCGCGCCGTCCGCGCCCAGTCGACTTTTGGCACGCGGAAGCCGGGGTCGCCCTTCGTGCGCTCCGCCATTTCGGAGAGCGCCGCCGCCTCGAGGCGAAGGTCCATCTCCATCGAGACCGAACGGGCCAGCGTGTCGACGACGGCGATCGGCTTCAGTCGCTTCATCGCCGGATCGATCCGCTCAACCAGATGCGCGCCGGCATAGAAAGTCTCGAGGTCGCGGTGGAAGCGGGCGCGCACGCCCGGCCGCAGCACCTTGACCGCGACGGCGTGCCGGCTGCCATCGCGCTCGACCACCTCGGCCTTGTGCACCTGGGCGATCGAAGCGGCGGCGAGCGGCGGCGAGAACGAGGCGAAGATGGTCTCGACCGGCCGGCCGAAATTCTTCTCGATCACGACGCGCGCCGCGGGCTCGCCGAACGGCTCGATCTCGTCGCGCAACCGGCCGAGCGCATCGGCGACATCCTCGCCGACGAAATCGGGCCGGGTCGCCATGAACTGGCCGAGCTTCACATAGGAGGGGCCGAGCTTGTTGAGGGCGGCGGTGATCCGCTCGCCGCGATCCGCGTCGGCGGCAGAACGGCGCTCGAGCAGCCGGCCGAGCCGGACGCCGAGGCGGGCGCCGGAGGGCAGGTCGTCGATGTCGACGAGGCCGAACGCGCCTTCGCGCGCCAGAACGAAGCCTGCCGCGGCGAGGCGGAAGAGGGCGGCTATGCCGAGCGCCATCGCGTCAGATTTTCCAGCCCGAGTGGATGGCGGCGATGCCGCCCGTCAGATTGCGATAGGAGACCTTGGCGAAGCCCGCCTGCCGGATCATCTCGGCGAAGCGCTCCTGATGCGGGAAGCGGCGGATCGATTCGACCAGGTAGCGATAGCTTTCGGAATCACCGGCGACCACCTTGCCCATCGCCGGGATCAGGTTGAACGAATAGAAATCGTAGATCTTGTCGAGGCCGGGCACGTCGACGTCGGAGAACTCCAGGCAGAGGAAGCGGCCGCCCGGTTTCAGCACGCGGTGGGCCTCCCTCAGCGCCTGGTCGATGCGCGGCACGTTGCGGATGCCGAAGGCGATCGTATAGGCGTCGAAGCGGTTGCTCTCGAAGGGCAGCTCCTCGGCATTGCCCTCGACGAAGCTGACATGGTCGGCGAGGCCGCGCTTCTCGGCGCGCTCGCGGCCGACTTCCAGCATCGAGGCATTGATGTCGCAGACAGTGGCGGTCGCCGACTTGTGCGAGCGCTCGACGATGCGGAACGAGATGTCGCCGGTGCCGCCGGCGACATCGAGCACCTCGAAGGGGCGGTTGCGCGGCGGCGTCAGCCACGACACCATCGCGTCCTTCCAGACGCGGTGCAGCCCGGCCGACATGAAGTCGTTCATCAGGTCGTAGCGCGAGGCGACCTTGTGGAAGACGTCATTAACCATGCCCTGCTTGGCATCGACGTCGACATCGCGGAATCCGAAGGAGGCGCGGCCCGTTCCGGGCGTCTCGCTGCGAGATTCGGTCGCCATGGCGTCCCACTCCTTATATTACGCATGTGAGCCAGAGATCGCTTGGACGGGTCGCGCCGCGGAGAAGCGGCGCCCCCCCGCCCGATCTCGGGAAAATCGAAGTCCTTGATAACCGAAGCGCCCTTCATGCGCCACGGCCCCGACACCCGCAGAGTTGACGCAGCCTAAATGCCAGAACTTCCCGAGGTAGAAACCGTCCGCCAGGGCCTCGCCCCCGCCATGGAAGGCGCCGTGATCGACCGGCTGGAGCAGCGCCGGCCGGACCTGCGCTTTCCCTTTCCCGAGCGCTTCGCCGAGCGGCTGACCGGACGGCGCATCGACGGGCTGGGGCGGCGGGCCAAATATCTGCTTGCCGATCTCGACGACGGCAGCGTCGTCATCATGCATCTCGGCATGTCGGGCTCGTTCCGCGTCGAGGAGGGGCCGCTCGCCGAACCGGAGACGCCGGGCGCTTTCCATCATCCGCGCGGAAAAGCGCTGGCGCATGACCACGTCGTCTTCCATCTCTCGAACGGCAAGCGCGTCATCTATAATGACCCTCGCCGCTTCGGCTTCATGGATCTCGCCTCGCGCGCCGGCATCGAGACGGCGCGCCATCTCGCCGGCCTCGGCGTCGAGCCGGTCGGCAACGCCTTCGACGGCAAGGTCCTGCATCGCCTGTTCGAGGCGAAGAAGGCGCCGCTGAAGGCGGCCCTCCTCGACCAGGGCCTGATCGCCGGGCTCGGCAATATCTATGTCTGCGAAGCGCTCAACATGTCCGGCCTGTCGCCGGAGCGGGCCGCTGGCTCGCTCACCGCGAAAGCCGCCGACCGGCTGGCGGCGGCGATCCGCGAGGTGCTGGCGGCCGCGATCGCCGCCGGCGGCTCGTCGCTGCGCGACCACCGCCAGGCGAATGGCGAACTCGGCTATTTCCAGCATTCGTTCCGCGTCTACGACCGCGAGGGCGAACCCTGCCCGAAGCTCGACTGTTCCGGCGTCATCGAGCGCAAGGTGCAGTCCGGCCGCTCCACCTTCTTCTGCGCCACCTGCCAGAAATGATCTTCCTTCCGCGTGGCTCGCGGGAGGAGGGGAGCCGTCGCCCTTGAAGGTCCGGGACGCGTCGGCTAGGCGTTTGCCTCGATCTGCCCTTCGCGCCGCCCTCGCCGGCGGAGCAGGGCACAACCGGAAGAGCGGAGCGCGCCATGGCTTATGAGACCATCCTTGTCGAGACGCGGGACGCCGTCGGTCTCATCTGCCTGAACCGTCCCAAGGCGCTGAACGCGCTGAGCCGCCAGCTGATCGCCGATCTGAATGCCGCGCTCGACGCCTTCGAGGCGGACGACGCCATCGGCGCGATCGTGCTGACCGGATCCGAGAAGGCGTTCGCCGCCGGCGCCGACATCAAGGAGATGCAGGCGCTCGGCTATGTCGACGTCTTCCTCGACGATTTCGTCGCGCATTGGGAGCGGCTGTCGCGCGTGCGCAAGCCGGTCGTCGCGGCGGTCGCCGGCTTTGCGCTCGGTGGCGGCTGCGAGCTGGCGCTGATGTGCGATCTTGTCATCGCCGCTGACAACGCGAAATTTGGCCAGCCTGAGATCACGCTGGGCCTGATCCCGGGCGCCGGCGGCAGCCAGCGCCTCGCCCGCTCGGTCGGCAAGGCGAAGACGATGGACATGGTCCTGACCGGCCGGATGGTAGACGCGACCGAGGCGGAGCGGATCGGCCTGGTCTCGCGCGTCGTGCCGGCGGCCGAGCTGGTCGAGCAGGCGCTGGCGGCGGCGCAGAAGATCGCCGCGTTGTCGCGGCCGTCAGTGCTGATGGCCAAGGAGGCGGTCAACCGCGCCTTCGAAAGCCCGCTTTCCGAAGGCATCCGTACCGAGCGTCGGCTGTTTCATTCGCTCTTCGCCACCGAGGATGCGCGCGAGGGCATGGCGGCCTTTCTCGACAAGCGGCCGGCCGCGTTCCGCAACCGCTGAATCCGGCGCTTCCCGATTGACGCCGCGCGGGCAGACGACTATAAGCCCGCCATGAACCCGGGCGGCCGCGAAGCCGCCCCTTCCGTTTAGCCCGAATTCCGCGTGGGTTTGTGGCACGGAAAGTCCAACGAACCGCTTTTTCAGGAAGGCCCCTCATGGCCAATACGCCGTCCGCCAAGAAGGCGACCCGCAAGATTGCTCGCCGTGCCGAGGTCAACCGCACCCGTCGCAGCCGCATGCGCACCTTCATCCGCAAGGTTGAGGAGGCGATCGCTTCCGGCAACGCTGCCGCCGCCGCCGATGCGCTCAAGAGCGCCCAGCCGGAACTGATGCGCGCCGCCCAGAAGGGCGTGCTGCACAAGAACACCGCTTCCCGCAAGGTTTCGCGCCTTGCCGCTCGCGTGAAGGCGATCTCCGCCTGATCTCAGAGTTCTGGGGATTGACAAAAAGCCCGGCTTCGGCCGGGCTTTTTTGTTATGCGGGTAAGTGACTGCCTTGCCTCAGAAATGCCGTTTTGGCCATGGCGCGAGCGCCGACGGCCAGACTGCTTCGCAGCATTTGATAAACAAAATCAATGACTTGCGTTGCGGTCCGATCGGTCTCCATCGACTCGGGCGGATTCTGGGCGAGTCAAGAGGCGCAGGTCGAATATTTTTCGCCTGCTTCGGATCTTTTCTCGGTCCCGGCGGACGCCATCTGAACCCTTTGAGTCGTAAGGGATTCGGACGGGCTGGCGGGAGTGAGGGGGCGGAAGGCAGGGGGTGCGGCGCGGGGGCGCGGGCGAATCTTGGCCCATCGCCGTTGCGAGCCACCAACCCCCTGTGTATTTTCCTGTTCATGGAGACGGCGACAGCAGTCGTCCTCCGCCGGACGGGTGAGCCGGCCATTATTCAAACGGGCGTTTCTCGCCCCTGAAAGTTTAGGGGCGTACAGGCAGTGAAAGCGCGGACATTAAGTTTACTCTATATGTAGTGTTTATGCGTATTTAACTGCTTCCGCGTTCTGGAAGAACCTCCACCACCCTGTATCAACTTAGCGTTTTACACATAGCCCATGATCTGACGGTCATGTGCGTGAGGGGGCAGTATGTCTCGTTCGCCTGCCGGCAGCTTCGCCGGCGACGTTTCGGCCGATGAGGCTTGGGAAGGTCTTTCCAGCGAGCCGCAGTCGATGCTGATCGATGTTCGGACCCGGGCCGAGTGGGCCTATGTCGGCATCGTCGATCTGAGCGCGATCGGCAAGGAAACGCTGCTGGTGGAGTGGCAGAGCTACCCGACGATGGCGGTCAACGCCGACTTCGCCGAGGTGCTGGCGGCCGAGCTGGACCGGCGCGGCGTCGGCCGCGAGACGGCCCTGTATTTTCTGTGCCGGTCCGGCGCGCGCAGCCTCGCGGCGGCGAACGCCCTGGCCGATGCCGGTTACGACCGGTGCTTCAACATTGCCGGCGGCTTCGAAGGGCCGCTGGACGAGGGCCGACATCGTGGTTCCGTGGATGGCTGGAAAGCCGCGGGACTGCCTTGGGTCCAATCATGAATAGATGCCATTCGATACGAGAGGGGCTCAGATGCGCGACGACAGGACTGGCGAATTCGGATCGGGGGCTTCGGCCCTGCGGGCTCTCGCCGTCGATGAGGTTCAGCCGATGAGCGGTCGTGCCGATGCGGTGCTGTGGGAGCGCGTCAAGACGCGGCTCCGGACCGAGCTGGGCGAGGACGTCTTTTCGAGCTGGTTCGCCCGGGTCGAATTCGAGGGCGCTGATGGCGCCTCGGTCAACCTGTCGGTCCCGACCCGGTTCCTGAAGTCCTGGATCCAGTCGCATTATTTCGACAAGCTGCTTGGCCTCTGGACGGCGGAAGTCGACAGCGTGCGGCGCGTCGAGCTGGTGGTGCGCGGCGCTGTCCGTGCCCGCGCTCCGGCCAAGGTCGACAAACCGGTCGCGACGACCGCTGCGGCTCCGGCCGCGCCGACGCCGACCTTCATTCCCGCGGCCAGCGCCGCGCCCGTCCTCGCGCCGGCCAGCCCCGCCCGCGCCGAGGCCGATGGCGCCGGCTCGCCGGTCGACCCGCGCTTCACCTTCGAGACCTTCTGCGAGGGCGGCGCCAACCGCGTCGCCTATGCGGCGGCCCGCGCCGTCGCCGAGACGCCGGCCGGCCGGCCGACGCCCTATAACCCGCTCTATCTCCATGCCGGCGTCGGCCGCGGCAAGACGCATCTGCTGCATGCGATCGCCCAGGCGGCGCGCCGCGCCGATCCGAGCCGCAAGGTGGTCTACCTGACCGCCGAGCACTTCATGTTCCGCTTCGTCGCGGCGCTGAAGAACCAGTCGGCGATCGCCTTCAAGGAAAACCTTCGCGAGATCGACCTGCTCCTGATCGACGACCTGCAGTTCCTGCAGGGCAAGTCCGTGCAGCAGGAATTCTGCCACATGCTGAACGCGCTGATCGACGGCGCGCGCCAGGTGGTGGTGGCGGCCGACCGGCCGGCCGCCGAGCTCGAGACGCTCGACGAGCGCGTCCGTTCGCGCCTGCGCGGCGGCGTCGCCTTCGAGATCGGCTCGCCGGACCTGGATCTTCGTCGCGATATACTGAAGTCACGCTATGTGATTGCGCAGTCGCAGAACCCGGGCGTCGACGTTCCCGAGACCGTCATCGAATATGTCGCCCAGTCCGTGGTCTCGAACGGTCGCGACCTCGAAGGCGCGCTGAACCGCCTCGTGGCGCAGTGGCAGTTCACCAACCAGCCGGTGACGATGAGCTCGGCCGAGATCACGCTGCGCGATCTGGTCGGCGCTTCCGAGCCGCGCCGGGTGAAGATCGAGGACATCCAGAAGATCGTCTCGCGCCACTACAACGTCTCGAAGGCCGACCTTCTGTCGAGCCGGCGCACCCGCACCATCGTGCGCCCGCGCCAGATCGCCATGTATCTGTCGAAGACGCTGACGCCGCGCTCGCTGCCCGAGATCGGTCGCCGCTTCGGCGGTCGCGACCACACCACGGTGCTGCACGCCGTCCGCAAGGTCGAGGAGATGATGCAGGGCGACCAGCACCTGGCGGAAGAGATCGAATTGCTGAAGCGCATGATCGACGAATAGTCGAGACGGCGGGCCGGGCGGATCCATTCCGCCGGCCCGTTTCCGTCCCGGCTTTCGCCGCGCCTCGTCCATTCGCCGTGGAGGCCTTGCGTTCCGGTCTGGAACAAGCCAATTTCCACGGTCCGTACCGGACGCATGTCCGGCCTCTGTCGGTGCCGCCGCGCCATCCGCGCGGCTTTTCTGTCAAGGTTCCTGCGTTCCATGAGAGCGACCCTCGAGCGATCCAATCTCCTCAAGTCCCTCAACCACGTCCATCGCGTGGTCGAACGGCGGAACACGATCCCGATCCTCTCCAACGTCCTGCTGCGGGCCTCCGGTTCGGAACTGACGCTGAAGGCGACGGATCTCGACCTCGAGATCCTCGAGACCATCGCCGCCGACGTCGGTCGCCCCGGCGCGACCACCGTGCCGGCGCACATGCTCTACGACATCGTCCGCAAGCTGCCGGACGGTTCCGAGGTGGCGCTGGAGACCTCGGCCGACGGCCAGACGCTGACGGTCCGCTCGGGCCGCTCGAACTTCTCGCTGCAGATGCTGCCCGAGGCGGATTTCCCGGACCTGACTACCGGCGAATTCCCGATCCGCTTCGAGATGCCGGCCTCCGCCTTCAAGACGTTGATCGATCGCACCCAGTTCGCGATCTCGACGGAAGAGACCCGCTATTACCTGAACGGCATCTATCTGCACACGCCGACGATCGACGGCCGCACCGTGCTGCGCGCGGTGGCGACCGACGGCCATCGTCTCGCCCGGGCGCAGACCGCCGCGCCGGCCGGCTCCGAGGGCATGCCGGGCGTGATCGTGCCGCGCAAGGCCGTCGGCGAGATCCAGAAGCTGCTCGAGAACTCCGACGAGACGGCGACGATCGAGCTGTCCGAGACCAAGATCCGCGTTTCCTTCGGCGGCGTGGTGCTGACCTCGAAGCTGATCGACGGCACCTTCCCGGACTATGCGCGCGTGATCCCGCAGGGCAATGACAAGCTGCTCAAGGTCGACCGCGGCACCTTCTCGAACGCCGTCGACCGTGTCTCGACCATCGCCAGCGAACGCGGCCGCGCCGTCAAGCTGTCGCTCTCCTCCGAGGGCCGGCTGGCGCTCACCGTCAACAATCCGGATTCCGGCTCGGCGACGGAAGAACTCGACGTCGACTACGGCGCCGATCCCATCGATATCGGCTTCAATTCGCGCTACCTGCTCGACATTGCCGGACAGCTGAAGACGGCGACGGCGCTGTTCAAGCTGGCCGATCCCGGTTCGCCGACGCTGATCCAGGACGACGGCGACGAGGACGCGCTCTACGTCCTGATGCCGATGCGCGTGTGAGCCTGGTTTCCGAGGTTGCCCAGCCGCGCATCACGCGGCTGACGCTGGCCGATTTCCGCTCCTACACCCGCCTCGATGTCCCGATCGCCGGGCGGCTGGTGGCGCTTTCGGGCGAGAACGGCGCCGGCAAGACCAATCTTCTCGAAGCGATCTCGCTGCTGGCGCCCGGACGCGGCCTGCGCCGGGCCGACATGGCCGATATGGCGCGGATCGGCGGCGGTGGCGGATTCGTCGTCGCGGTCGATCTCGACACGGCGAACGGGCCGGTCCGCCTCGGCACGGCGCTCGACGGCCAGCCGCCGTCGCGCCGCTGCCGCATCGACGGCGCGCCGGTCTCCTCCGCCACCGCCTTTGCCGAATATCTCCGCATCGTCTGGCTGACGCCGACGCTCGACGGCCTCTTCACCGGGCCGGCCGGCGACCGTCGCCGCTTCCTCGATCGGCTCGTGCTCGCGGTCGACGCCCAGCATGGCGCCCGCGTCAACGCGTTCGAAAAGGCCGTGCGCGGCCGCAATCGCCTGCTCGAGGATCCCGCGCCAGATCGCGCCTGGCTCGACGGGCTGGAGGCCGAGATCGCCGAGATCGGCGTTGCGGTCGCCGCGGCGCGCAAGGAGACGGCCGAGCGCCTCGCCGGCCTGATCTCCGAGGAGCGCGACGACGCCTCGCCGTTCCCGTTCGCCGTGCTGGCGCTGGAGGGCGATGTCGAGGGCTGGATCGGCGAGGGTCCCGCCGTCGAGGCCGAGGACCGCTACCGTGCCGCGCTGCGCAATGGCCGTGCCCGCGATCGCGCCGCCGGCCGCACCCTGGTCGGTCCGCAGGCGAGCGATCTCGTCGTCCGCCATGGCCCGAAGGACGTGCCCGCCGGCCGAGCCTCGACCGGCGAGCAGAAGGCGCTTCTGGTCGGCATCGTGCTGGCTCATGCCCGCCTCGTTGCGCGGATGAGCGGGCTGGCGCCGATCGTGCTGCTCGACGAGATCGCCGCGCATCTCGACCAGCGTCGCCGGGCCGCGCTGTTCGAGGCACTGGACAGGCTGGGCGGACAGGTGTTCATGACCGGCGCCGATCCGGCGCTCTTCGCCGAATTGCCGCAATCGGCGCAGATCTTCACGGTGACGCCGGGTCGCGTCGAGCCGTTTTCGGGCGAGGGGTGAGATGACAGGACTTTCGATCTCGGGACTGGCTTTGTTCGCCGCCGCGCTGGCCGTCGCCGCCTTCGCGCCCGGCCCGGGCATCGCCGCGATCGTCGCCCGCGTGCTCGGTCGCGGCCGCCCCGGCGCCGTCGCGTTCACCGCCGGCATGGCGATCGGCGACATCGTCTGGCTGACCCTCGCCGTGCTCGGTCTCGCCGTCGTGGCGCAGACCTTCCACGAGGTGTTCGCCGTCATCAAATATGCCGGCGCCGCCTATCTGCTCTACATCGCCTGGAAGATGTGGAAGGCGCCCGCCGCCGCGCCCGACCTCGCCCCGGTGACGACGCGCGAGAGCCGGGTGAAACTGTTCTTCGCCGGGCTCGCCGTCTGCCTCGGCAACCCGAAGACGATGGTGTTCTACCTGGCACTGCTGCCCTCGATCCTCGACATCAACAAGATCGACGGCCTCGCCTTCCTGGAACTCGCCACGGTCACGCTGACGGTCGTCGGCGGCGTCTTCGCTTTCTATGTCCTGGTGGCGCTGCGCGCGCGCCGGCTGATCACCAGTTCGAAGGCGGTGCGGCTCGTCAATCGCGGCAGCAGCGTCGTCATGGCCGGCGCGGCGGTGGCGATCGCCTCGCGCTAGATCGTTTTCGAGCGAAGGGGATGCCGGTTCGCGTGAAGAAAACGCGACCCAACAAAGAGCTGGGCGCCAGACGGATCGCCGCGCCCCGGCTTTCGCGCGTGTAAGCCGGCTGTCGAGCGGTTAGCATTGGCGCGAAAACGAATCACTCCCGGATACCCCATGCCGCTTTCGCGCGCCCGTGCCGCGCTCAAATCCGTCTTCGGCTATGACGATTTCCGCCCCGGACAGGACGAGGTCATCGCTGCGGTGATGCGCGGCGAGCATGTGCTCGCGGTGATGCCGACCGGCTCCGGCAAGTCCATGTGCTACCAGCTCCCGGCGATCGTCGATGGCGGGCTGACGCTGGTCGTCTCGCCGTTGATCGCGCTGATGCGCGACCAGGTGCAGCAGATGCAGCATGTCGGCGTGGCGGCGGCGACGCTGAACTCGATGAATGGCGAGGACGCCAATCGCGAGACGCTGCGGCGGCTGCGCGCCGGCGAGATCACGCTGCTTTTCGTCTCGCCCGAACGCCTCGCCGGCGACGGCCTGGTCTCGCTGCTCGCCGCCTGCGACGTGCGGCGGCTGGCGATCGACGAGGCGCATTGCGTGTCGCAATGGGGGCATGATTTCCGGCCCGAATACCGCCAGCTCGCCTCGGTGCGCGAGGCGCTCGGCGGCGTGCAGGTGGTGGCGCTGACGGCGACCGCCGACCAGGCGACGCGCAACGACATCGCAGCCCAGCTGTTTCCGTCGCCGCCCCGCGTCGTGGTGCATTCCTTCGACCGGCCCAACATTCACCTGCGCTTCGAGGCGAAGGACCGGCCGCGCACGCAGATCGCCGACTTCCTCGCCCGTCACAAGGGCGGCAGCGGCATCATCTACGCCTCGTCGCGCGACAAGACCGAGAAGCTTTCGGAATGGCTGGTCGGCAAGGGCATCCGCTCGGTGCCCTATCACGCCGGCCTCGACGCCGACACGCGCTCGCGCCACCAGGACATCTTCCTGCAGGAGGACGGCGTCGTCGTCGTCGCCACCGTCGCCTTCGGCATGGGCATCAACAAGCCCGACGTGCGCTTCGTGGTCCATGCCGACATGCCGGGCGGCGTCGAGGCCTACTACCAGGAGATCGGCCGCGCCGGCCGCGACGGCCTGCCGGCCGACACGCTCACCCTCTACGGCCTCGACGACATGGCCTTCCGCCGCCGCCAGATCGAGGAGAAGGCGATCAGCGAGGCGCAGCGCCGGGTCGAGATGAAGCGGCTCCAGGCGATGACGGATCTCGCCGAGAACGCCACCTGTCGGCGCCAGGCGCTGCTTTCCTATTTCGGCGAGCAGATGGGGCCGTGCGGGCATTGCGACCTCTGCCAGGGCGGCGCCGAGCTGGTCGACGCCACCATCGACGCCCAGAAGGTGCTCTCCGCCGTGGTGCGCACCGGCCAGCGCTATGGCGCCGCGCATCTGGTCGATGTCCTGCGCGGCGAGGCGACCGACGCCGTGCAGCGTCAGGGCCACGACCGCATCAAGACCTTCGGCGTCGGCACCGATCGCAGCGCCCATGTCTGGCGCACGCTGGTGCGGCAGCTCTTCGCCGCCGGCGCGCTCGCCGAGGCGAGCGCCGAGCATGGCGGCTTCCGCATCACCCCGGAAGGCGAGGCGGTGCTGTTCGGCCACGAGAAGATCGCATTGCGCTCGATCCGCGAGGCGCCGCCGCGGCGCGGAGCCCGTCGCGCCGACAAGGACGACCGCGCCGATGGTCTCGACGAGGCGACGGCGACGATGTTCGAGCGGCTGCGCGCGCTCCGGCGCGAGATCGCCCGCGACGAGGGCGTGCCGGCCTACATGGTCTTCCCAGACCGCACGCTGATCGAAATGGCCGAGGCGATGCCCGGCACGCTCGACGAGATGCGCTCCGTGCAGGGCGTCGGCGAACGCAAGCTGACCCTCTATGGCGAGGCGTTCCTCGAGGCGCTGCACGCCTGACCGGCGCCAGCTACGGCGCCTCCGCGTCCGATGCGGCGCGCGCCTGCCGGTGGGCGTGCCAGCTGCGCGCAAGGCCGATCGCCACCGGCAGGCCGATGAGCAGCAGCCCGGCGATGATCAGCTTGTGATCCTGGTGCAGCCTGCCGGCGAAGCGCTCGACCGTCTGGCCGAACAGGTAGCCGATCGTGGTCATGATCGCCGCCCAGGCGGCGGCCGAGGCCAGGTTCAGCCCCGCATAGAGCACCGGGTTGACGCGGGCGATGCCGATCGCGATCGGGCTGATCGTCCGCATGCCGTAGATGAAGCGGAAGGCGAGGATGAACGCCACCTGGTTGCGCTGGATCTGGTCGAGCACCCGGATGAACAAGGGTCGCTTCGTTTGACGCTGCACGAAGCGGCTGCCTGCGAAATAGCGCCCGACGAAGAACAGCAGCTGATCGCCGGTGACCGAGCCGGCGAAGGCGGCGAGGAACACGGAGTAGGGGGTCAGGACGTGCTGGTGCGCCAGGAAGCCGGCGGCGACCACCACGCTTTCGCCCTCGATGATGACGCCGAGATAGACGACGATCAGGCCGTACTGGACGAGGAAGGCGTGGATCGCAGACATCGGGCGGACATTCCTTGCGCGGGCGCCGGGACCGGCGGCAGGCCGACAGCATCCGGTGCCATGGCCAGGCTGGCAAGCGCCGTTGCGGTCATGGTGCCCGGATGGCGCGGCAGCTGCGTTTCGCCACGGCGCCGCCGCGATTTCCTGCTAGGGGAAAGGGTGCAATTTGCTTGTCCAGGCAATATATTAGCCACTCGATTCGACTGTTCGCGCGCACGCGCGCGCGACACGTTCAAGGAAGCCTGAATGTCCGATACCGCCCGCGATCAAGCCTCTGAAGCCTATGGCGCCGATTCTATCAAGGTGCTCAAGGGCTTGGACGCCGTCCGGAAGCGCCCGGGCATGTATATCGGCGACACCGACGACGGCTCCGGCCTGCACCACATGGTCTATGAGGTGGTCGACAACGCCATCGACGAGGCGCTGGCCGGCCATGCCGACGAGGTGAACGTCACCCTCAATCCGGACGGATCGTGCACGGTCCGCGACAATGGCCGCGGCATCCCGACCGATCTGCACGCCGAAGAGGGCGTCTCGGCGGCCGAGGTTATCATGACCCAGCTGCACGCCGGCGGTAAGTTCGACCAGAACTCCTACAAGGTCTCCGGCGGTCTGCATGGCGTGGGCGTCTCGGTGGTCAACGCGCTGTCGAGCTTCCTGAAGCTGAAGATCTGGCGCAACGGCAAGGTGCACGAGATCGAGTTCGCGCATGGCAACGCCGTGTCGCCGTTGAAGGTGGTCGGCGACTGGGACGGCCGCAACGGCACCGAGGTCACCTTCCTGCCATCGACCGAGACCTTCACCAAGGTCGAGTTCGATTTCGACACGCTGGAGCACCGGCTGCGCGAGCTCGCCTTCCTGAATTCCGGCGTCCGCATCGTGCTGACCGACAAGCGCGGCGTCGAGGTTCGGCGCGAGGAACTCGTCTATGACGGCGGCCTCGAGGCCTTCGTGCGCTATCTCGACCGCACCAAGAAGCCGCTGATGCCGGCGCCGGTCACCATGAGCAACGAGCGCGACGGCATCACCGTCGAGGTCGCGATGTGGTGGAACGACAGCTACCACGAGAACGTGCTCTGCTTCACCAACAACATCCCGCAGCGCGATGGCGGCACCCATCTCGCCGGTTTCCGCGGCGCGCTGACGCGCCAGGTGACCGGCTATGCCGACCGCGAGGGCATTTCGAAGCGCGAGAAGGTGTCGCTTTCGGCCGATGACTGCCGCGAGGGGCTGACGGCCGTTCTCTCGGTCAAGGTGCCGGACCCGAAGTTCTCGTCGCAGACCAAGGACAAGCTCGTCTCGTCCGAGGTGCGCCCGGTCGTCGAGAACATCGTCAACGAGATGCTCGGCCAGTGGTTCGAGGAGCATCCGGCGGAATCGAAGGCGATCCTGTCCAAGGTCGTCGAGGCCGCGACCGCGCGCGAGGCCGCCCGCAAGGCGCGCGAGCTGACCCGCCGCAAGGGCGCGCTCGACATCGCCTCGCTGCCCGGCAAGCTCGCCGACTGCCAGGAGCGCGACCCGGCCAAGTCCGAAATCTTCATCGTTGAGGGTGACTCGGCAGGTGGCTCCGCCAAGCAGGGCCGCAACCGCGAGAACCAGGCCGTGCTGCCGCTGCGCGGCAAGATCCTGAACGTCGAGCGGGCCCGCTTCGACAAGATGCTGTCGTCCGAGCAGATCGGCATGCTGATCATCGCGCTCGGCACCTCGATCGGCAAGGACGAGTTCACACCGGAAAAGCTGCGCTACCACAAGATCATCATCATGACGGACGCCGACGTCGACGGCGCCCATATTCGCACGCTGCTGCTCACCTTCTTCTTCCGCCAGATGCCGGAGCTGATCGAGCGCGGCCATGTCTACATCGCCCAGCCGCCGCTCTATAAGGTCACCAAGGGCCGTTCGGAGCAGTATCTGAAGAACGAGCGGGCGCTGGAGGACTACCTGATCCAGCAGGGCCTCGACGAGGCCGCGCTGCAGCTGGAGGATGGCGAAGTCCGCGCCGGCGCCGATCTCGAACACCTGATCCAGGACGCGCGCCAGATCGCCCAGATCCTGAGCGGTATCCATACCCGCTACGATCGCGGCATGGTCGAGCAGGCGGCGATGGCCGGCGGCCTCGACCCGGCGCTGCTCGAGGACAAGGACCGCGCGCTCGCCGCCGCCCACGCCATTGCCGAGCGGCTCGACCTGATCGCCGAGGAAACCGAGCGCGGTTGGCAGGGCACGCTCGACCCGCAGGGCGGCTACCGCTTCGAGCGCGAGGTCCGCGGCGTCCGCGAGGTGCATTCGATCGACATGGCGCTGATCGATTCGGCCGATGCCCGCAAGCTGCACGCCATCGCCGCGCGCATCTCCGACGTCTTCGCCAGGCCTTCGACGCTGCGCCGCAAAGAGGTGTCGACGCCGATCCACGGCCCGCGTTCGTTGCTGGAGGCTGTCTTTGTCACCGGTCGCAAGGGCATCCAGCTGCAGCGCTACAAGGGTCTCGGCGAGATGAACGCCAGCCAGCTCTGGGAGACGACGCTCGACCCGAACGTCCGCTCGCTGCTGCAGGTGAAGATCAAGGAGGCCGACGCCGCCGACGATCTCTTCACCAAGCTGATGGGCGACGAGGTGGAGCCGCGCCGCGACTTCATCCAGGACAACGCCCTCAGCGTCGTCAATCTCGACGTCTGATCGGGAGGGGGCGCCGTCTCGGCCGGCCTATTCGGCCGGCACGGGACAGCTCATGTCGCCTTCCTGGCAGACAAGCAGCGTCTTCAGTTGATCGAGGCGCGTGCGGGTGAGGCCATCGAGGCAGGCGGCGCGAACCATTGGATAGGCGCTGCCGCCCGATACGCCGGAACTGCGGAAGTCGCATTCGGCGTCGCGGAAGGCGATCCAGGCGCGCTGGGCGGCGACGAGTTGCTTGGCGGTGTCCGGATCGTCGGCGAGACGGCGGGTGATCGCCTGATAGGTGGTGTTCAGCTGCCTGTCGGTCGCCTTCAGCGCCATGTCGGCGCAGGCGGTCATCGTTGCCTGGTCTTCGGCATTGTCGCAGTCGACGGCCTGCGCCGCCGGCAGTCCCGCAAGCGTCATTGCGGCGATGAGAACGAAGCGGCGCATGGGTTTCTCCCCGGCTGATCCACGTCCAATAGAGGCCGGATTTCATCGGCCGGCAAGCGCCCGATGGTTCGAGGTTCGTAGCAATTTGCCGTCGCCATATTGCCCTCGCTCCGCCATCGGTTCATACGTCATGCGCTCGTCTACTTCCGCAAGCCGCGTGGCCGGTGCCATACTCGCCAGCATAAGCAGTGCGATGGTCAACAACTCACACGCATCAGGGATGAAACACATTGCAGCAACTCGCTGATATTGGCGTGCTCGGTCTCGCCGTGATGGGCGCGAACCTCGCCCGCAACGCTGCCCGCAAGGGCTTCGGTGTCGCCGTGTTCAATCGCAACGGCGCCCGCACCGACGAACTCATCAACGAGCATGGCGGCGAAGGCCGCTTCACGCCGTCGAAGACGATCCCTGAATTCGTCGCCTCGATCGCCAAGCCGCGCGCCATCATCATCATGGTCAAGGCCGGCCAGCCGGTCGACGACGTGATCGAGGAACTGCTGCCGCATCTGGAAGTCGGCGACATCATCATCGACGGCGGCAACTCGCTCTACACCGACACCAACCGCCGCTTCCATTACCTCAAGGACCGGGACATCAAGTTCATCGGCATGGGCGTTTCGGGCGGCGAAGAAGGCGCGCTCGAAGGTCCGAGCATGATGCCGGGCGGCACGCGCGAGGCCTATTCCCGCATCGAGCCGATCGTCACCAAGATGGCGGCTCAGGTCGATGGCGAGCCCTGCTGCACCTATATCGGCACCGAGGGTTCCGGCCATTACGTCAAGATGGTGCATAATGGCATCGAATATGCCGATATGCAGCTGATCACCGAGGCCTATGACCTGTTCAAGACGGTCTATGGGCTGGAGGCCGGCGCGATCGCCGACATCTTCGCCGAATGGAACAAGGGCGAGCTCAACTCCTACCTGATCGAGATCACCGATGCCGTGCTGCGCAAGGTCGACTCGACCGGCAAGCCGCTTGTCGATTCGATCGTCGACGAAGCCGAGCAGAAGGGTACCGGCCGCTGGACCGCCCAGTCCGCGCTCGATCTCGGCGTGCCGCTGACCTCGATCACCGAGGCCGTGTTCGCCCGCGCGCTTTCCGGCCGCCGCGCCCAGCGCGCCGAGGCGGAAAAGCGCTTCCCGCATCCGGCCACGACGAAGCGGACCATCACCCAGGCCGACATCGACGCGATCCGAGATGCGCTCTACGCGTCGAAGATCGTTGCCTATGCGCAAGGCTTCGAGCAGCTCGCCGTCGCCTCGCAGCAGTTCGGCTGGGACCTGAAGCTCGGTGACCTCGCCACCATCTGGCGCGGCGGCTGCATCATCCGCGCCCGCTTCCTGAACCGCATCCGCGAGGCCTACGAAACGGGCGGCGCCGGCGACAACCTGCTGCTGCAGGACTATTTCCGCGACGCCGTGGTCCAGGCAGAGGCGAACTGGCGCAAGGTCGTCGGCCTCGCCATCGCCGAGGGCATCCCGGTTCCGGCCTTCGCCTCGTCGATCGCCTATTATGACGGGCTGCGCCGCGCCCGCGGCCCGGCCAACCTGCTGCAGGGCCTGCGCGACTATTTCGGCGCCCACACCTATGGCCGCCTCGACAAGCCCGGCAAGTTCCACACCCGCTGGAGCCAGGACGGATCCGAGATCCAGGCCTGAGGCCGCTTCGCGCCGCCGCCGGCGCGGAAACAAAATGATACCGTCGCGCAACGCACCGTTGCGCGACGGCCCAAATCCGGGCGCATTCGCCCGCAATCCTGCCGTTACGGATCGCACGGGCATTGCACGAACGATCCATCGCTCCCACATGGTGTCAGCGATATTGAACAGGCGGAGATGATGACGACCTACCGGACCTACGTGCTTTCAGGCCCCCGTGGCGCGACCAGCTGGAAGGACAAGCTCAAGCTTGGCGCAGCCATGGTCGTCGGCGCTGCCGTGGTCTTCGCGGCTCTGGTGGTGTCGTTCTCGATCGCGCTGGTGCTGATCCCCGTCCTTGCCGTCGTCTATCTCTTCCGCAAGCGGATCTTGCGCGCCATCCTGGCGCGCGCCATGCCACCGGGCGCGCAGCCCGGCGCCGCCGGTTTCGGCCGCGAGACCGGCTACGACACGGCCTATGAGACGGCGACGCCCTTCGAAGAGCCCAATCCGTTCCGTGGCGCGTCCGGTCCCCGTGCCGGCGACGGCCCGACCATCGACGCGGACTACCACGTCGTCGAACCGCGCGACCGCGACGGCAAGCGCTGAACCCTTTCCCCCTCCCGATCGCGACCCGGTCGCCCGAATGTGACCGGGCGGCCGTCGCGAACGCCTCCAGCCCCAGCCCGGATCGGCTAAGCTTCCCTTCGCGCCCCGGGCGGCGCGTGTCCAAGCCATGGGAGGAAGCGATGCAGGATGGGCTCAATCTCTCCAGTCTCCGCAAGGCCGTGGAAGGCAATGACGCGAGGGCGCTGGCGGCGTTCTATGCCGACGATGCCGAGATCCGCGTGATCGACCAGGATCATCCGCCGAGCCGGCCGCTGGTGCTCAAGGGCAAGCAGGCGATCGGCGCCATGCTCGACGACGTCTGCAACCGCGCCATGAAGCACCACGTCGATGACGGACTGGTCGATGGCAGCCACATGGCCTTTTCCGAGACCTGCACCTATCCGGACGGCGTCAAGGTCTACATGAGCGCCATGCTGGAGCTCGCCGACGGCAAGATCCGCCGCCAGACCAACATCCAGGCCTGGGATCATTGAGGCTGGGTGCCGCTGCCCCAGTTCCACGCTCGCCGTCATCCCGGACGCAGCGCAGCGGAGATCCGGTATCCATGCAGCCGCGAAGCCGGGAGTTTCGCGGTGGTCAGTCCGGCTGAATGATCCCGGGTCCAGCCCGGGATGACCGCGGGTTCGCGGCCATGATTGCATGAGCTGGAGAGACCGGAGAGCCTGCCTCACCGTTCCAGCCGGTTGACGAACCAGCGGGTCAGTTCGATCCAGACCTGGTCCTTTTCGGCCGCGTCCTCGATACCGTGCTCGATGTTCGGGTTGTCGTTCACCTCGATGACGAAGAAGCCGTCGTCGGTCTGCTTGATGTCGACGCCATAGAGCCCGCTGCCGATCAACTGCGCGGAGCGGAGGCCGATGTCGATCACCTCCGGCGGCGCCTCGCCGATCGTCATCGAGCGCAGGCCGCCTTCGAGCGCCTTGCCGTTCCGCTGGTGCTTGACGATCTGCCAGTGCTTGCGCGCCATGGTGTACTGGCAGACGAACAGCGGCTTGCCGCCGAGCACGCCGACGCGCCAGTCGAACTCCGTCGGCATGAATTTCTGCGCCAGCAGCAGATCGGTGTCCTTGAACCAGGCGCGCGCCAACTGGTCCATCTCGCGATGGTTGTCGACCTTCTTCACGCCGCGCGAGAACGAGGAATCCGGGATTTTCATCACCAGCGGGAAGCCGAGCTCGTCGGCCGCCCGCTCGAGGTCGCCATTGCCGGCGAGGATGATGGTCGGCGGCACGGCGATGCCGTTCCCGGTCATCAGCTCCTGCAGATAGACCTTGTTGGTGCAGCGGATCATCGAGACGGGATCGTCGATCACCGGCATGCCTTCCTGCACGGCGCGGCGGGCGAAGCGATAGGTGTGATTGTCGATCGAGGTCGTCTCGCGGATGAACAGCGCGTCGAACTCGGCCAGCCGCGCCAGGTCCTTCCTGGTGATCGGCTCGACTTCGACGCCGAGCTTCTCGGCGATGCGGGCCCAGTGCTTCAGCGAGGCGAGGTTCGAGGGCGGCATCGCCTCGGCCGGGTCGTGCAGCACGGCGAAGGAATAGCGCGGCGCCGTCGGCGTCGCCTTCTTCGAGCGCCATTCGCGGCGCGTATGGTCGTGTAGCGCCTGATGGAAAAAAGCGAGCTCCTCGGCGGTCAACTTGTTGATCGGCACCGGGGCGAGCTTGCGGATCTCGGCGCGGCCCGCGGGCTCGATCGTCACCTCCAGCACCGGGCAGCGGAACCAGTCGAACAGCAGCCGCGCGAAGCGGTCGAAGCGGTGATCCTCGGTGATGCCGAACATCACCAGCAGCCGGGCGGGCATTTCCCTGTCGTCGCCGTTGGAGACGGCCTTGGCCAGCTGGTCCTCCAGCTCGGGCAGGGCCTGGGCATAGAGGGTGCGGCTGCCGAGATCGATCATTGTCTCGACCGTCGGCACGACGCGATGGCCGCGCGCGCCGGCGAGAAGCGAGGCGTAGTAGCCCCGGCTCTGATAGGCGAAGGAGCGCGACAGGTTGATGATCTTGGGACGGGAGCCGCGGAACAGGTTGGCGCGGGCCAGATAGTCCTTGGTCGTGATCACCTTGTGCGGCGTGTCTTCATTCGGAAAGTCCTTGGCCGCGTCGACCAGGATCACCCAATCCACCATGGCTCACCTCGGTCTCAGAACGACGGCGGCGCGCAACGGTTCCCGCCCCCAGCGCGCCATGCGCTCGAAATCGGCGTAGGGGATCGGCAGGTTGGCCGCGTCGGCATGGGTTTCGTGCTCGCGGTCCTCGACCCAGGGGTCGTGCACGAAGAGATGGCGGCCGTCGTCGCCGACCACCAGCACCCAGTGCGGCACCTTCTTGCCGAACATCCGGTAGGCCGAGATCAGCACGATCACGAGCGCGCCCTCGGCCAGCCCCGCCCGGATCGCCGCCACGTCGAGCGGCCGATAGGCGATCGGGATCTCGAAGGCGATGGTCTGGCGGCGGAAATCCTCCTGTGCCAGCTCCATGACGCGGCGCTTCTCGGGATCGCGCACCGATTCCAGGAAGAGCGAGCCCTCACGGCTGACATGCACGCTGGCCGAGAGGCCATTGCGCGCGGCGGAAACGGCCAGCCCGTGCGGGTCGCAGCCGCCGAGTCCGGCCATCATGAACACGGTCGTCGCCTGGCGCCACAGCTTGATCTCCTCGACCGGGCCGAGGGCGTAGTCCTTGCGGAAATGGCCGAGCGCCATCATCACGCAGCAGGGGCCGCATGTGAAATCGGTGGTCTGCTCATAGTAGCGGACGGCGGTTGTCTGGGCGTCGCCGCGCAGCCGCTTCTCGTAGCGCAGCGCGTTGGCGTGGTCCTCGTAATAGTCGAGATAGCGGCCGATGCGGCGATAGCCGAGCCGTTCATAGAGGCGGATGCCGCGGGCATTGTCCTCGCGCACCTCGAGCCGCAGCAGCAGGCGGTCGCGGGCGTAGGCGACCCGCTCGGCTTCTGCCATCAGCGCCGTGCCGGCGCCGCTGCCGCGCTGCTCGGGAACGACGGCGATCGAATAGAGCCGCGCCATGCCGGTGCCGGCGCGAAACAGCAGCAGCGCGTAGCCGATCAACCTGCCGCCGGGCAGCGCCGCGACGGTGATGGCGGCGGTCGGCGCCTCGACCAGCTTGCGGAAGCTGCGCCGCGCGATCCGGTCCGTTTCGAAGGCGGCGGCCTCGATCGCGACCAGCCCGTCGACATCGGCGGCCAGTGCGGGGCGCACGGTGAACACGGGAGGCGATGGGGCGTCGACGGCACTCACGAGGCGCGATGGAACGCCCATTTCGATCGATCCGCAATAGGCTCCGGAAAAGCCGGTGCCTCGGGATCGGGCGCCATCCGGAGTGCGGATCTCCCGCCGCAATTGCGGCGCCGCTATGACCTTTTCCAACACGCAATCGTGAGCGCGCCGGCCTTTTTCGGCGCGCCGGAAGCATCGTTGCGGGCTAGCCGGGGACGTTGTCGCCGACTTCTTCGGCGATCGTCTCGCCGGCCTTGTTCCTCGTCTCGCGCTGCTCGCGCATGAAGATGAACAGGCCCGAGGCGATGATGATCGCGGCGCCGATCAGCATCGACACCTTGGGCTGGTCGCCGAATACGAAATAGCCGAACACGACGGCCCAGATCAGCATCGTATACTGGTAGGGAACCACCACCGAGGCGGGCGCCAGCTTGAGCGAGCGGGTGACGCAGAACTGCGCCATCAGCGCGACGACGCCGAGCAGGCCGAGCAGGCCGAAGTCGATCGTCGTCGGCGTCACCCAGCTGAACGGCGCGATCACCGCGCCGACGAGCAACGTGCTCACCGTCGAGAAGGTCAGCAGCGTCTTGTCCGGCGTGCCGCGCAGCTGGCGGGTGACGATCATCAGCGCGGCGAAGAACAGGCTGCCGCCGATCGCGATCAGCGCGCCCCAGCTCAGGCTGTCGGACGAGGGCTGCAGCACGATCAGCACGCCGACGAAGCCGGCGAGGATCGCCGCCCAGCGCGGGCCGTCGACCTTTTCCTTCAGCAGCAGCGCCGACAGCGCCGTCACATAGATCGGTCCGGCGAGGTAATAGGTCATCACGTCGGCGAGCGGCAGCAGCGACACCGCCCAGTAGAAGAAGCCGATCTCGCCGGTGATGACCCCGACGCGCAGCAGCTGCATCCAGGGGCGCGGCGCCTTGGCGAGCTGGCGCACGCCATTGTCGCGGCAGATCACCGGCAGCATGACGAGGAGCGCCGCCAGCGAGCGGATCAGCAGGATCATGCCGACCGAATAGGTGCCGACCAGCCATTTGCCGAGCGTGTCGTTGACGGAGTAGAGCAGGATGCCCAGTACCATCAGGGCGATGCCGAGGAGGGGGCCGGAGAGCGGGCGGACGGTAGCGGCGGGGCTGGTGGCGGACATGAGATCACTTGGGGGATGAGAGAATATGCACTCTGCACAGAAGCACGGCAGAGGCAACCGGAACGAAGACCCTTCCGTCGCGATCCGGCGGCTTCTTCTGCGGGGCGGCGACTTTTCATTTGCTTTTTCCGCGTCGAACCTGCATATACGCGGCGACGATCATCGTGATCGCGCTGTGCCACACGAGATTCGGTGGCTCCATCTCGCTGGAAATGGCGGGACACGACCCCGTCCTCTGATCCTGTCGCGCGTGGGTCATGGCTAGAAGTCGAGTACCGGGTGGTATTCGCACAATTAGGCTTTCTTCTTGAATCAACTGACAAATTTTGCGGCTCTGGCACTTGCCGAGCCGTTGGTGCGCGCGCTCGACGTGGCCGGCATCACGACGCCGACGCCGATCCAGGCCCAGGCAATCCCCGCGCTTCTCGAAGGCCGCGACATGCTCGGCATTGCGCAGACCGGAACCGGCAAGACCGCCGCGTTCGGCCTGCCGCTGCTGCAGCAGCTCTCGCGCCGCGCCGATGGCCTTGCGCCGAAGAGCGTGCGCTCGCTGATCCTGGCCCCGACCCGCGAACTGGCGATCCAGATCGACTCCGAGCTGCGCAAGTTCTCGAAATATCTCGGCATTCGCCATGCGCTCGTCTTCGGCGGCGTCGGCCATCAGCCGCAGATCCGCGCCCTTGAAAAGGGCGTCGACATCCTCGTCGCCACGCCCGGCCGCCTGCTCGACCATCTGCAGGCCCGCGTCGTCCGCCTCGACGAGGTCACCCATCTCGTCCTCGACGAAGCCGATCGCATGCTCGACATGGGCTTCGTCCGCGACGTCATGAAGATCGTCGGCCTGTTGCCCGAGAACCGGCAGTCGCTGCTGTTCTCGGCCACCATGCCGGCCGAAGTGGCGCAGCTTTCTCGCAAGATCCTCAAGGACCCGGTCCGGGTCGAGGTGACGCCGGAGGCAGTCACGGTCGATCGCATCGACCAGAAGCTCTACCGCGTGCCGACGGCGGAAAAGCGCAACTTCCTGCTGGATCTGCTTGCCAATCCGGCGATGGAGCGCGTCATCGTCTTCACGCGTACCAAGCACGGCGCCGACCGCGTCGCGCAACACCTGCAGAAGGCGGGCGTCGAGACGCTCGCCCTGCATGGCAACAAGTCACAGGGCGCCCGTCAAAAGGCGCTGGAAGGCTTCAAGGATGGAAGCCTTCGCGTGCTCGTCGCGACCGACATCGCTGCCCGCGGCATCGATGTCTCTGGCGTGACCCATGTTGTGAATTTCGACCTGCCCGACGAGCCGGAATCGTATGTCCATCGTATCGGACGTACGGCCCGTGCTGGTCGCAGCGGGCTCGCACTCTCTCTGTTCGACGCTGGCGAAGCTGCGCGTCTGAAGGCCATCGAGCGGCTGATTCGCCGTTCGATTCCGGAAGTCGCGACCAATTTCAAAGCCCCGTCTTCGGCTCAGAGACCCGCTGCGGAGACGCATCGGGGCGATAAGCCGGCTCGGGACGGGCAGCCTATGCAAGAAAAGAGCAAGAAAAATCGGTGGCGTGGCCAACAGCGCCGTCGAGCGGCTTGACGACGGGAACGTCGTTAGCAAAGTTCTCTACCGCCAGACTGAAGGAGATTTCCATGGCGACGGGTACAGTTAAGTGGTTCAATGCGACCAAGGGTTACGGTTTTATCCAGCCGGACCAGGGTGGTCAGGACGTGTTCGTGCACATCAGCGCCGTTGAGCGCGCTGGTCTGTCGACGCTGCGCGACGGCGCCAAGATCTCGTACGAGCTCGAGACCGACCGTCGCGGCAAGACGTCCGCGACGGAACTGAAGGTCTCGTAAGGAACGACACATGGCGAAGGAAGAAGCGCTCGAATTCGAGGGTACGGTCGTCGAGGTCCTGCCCGACGCCAAGTTCCGCGTGGAACTCGAGAACGGGCATGTCGTCGTCGCCTACACCGCAGGCCGGATGAAGAAGAACCGGATCAAGACGCTGGCGGGCGACCGCGTAACCGTCGAGATGACGCCATACGATCTCGATCGGGCGCGACTGGTTTTCCGGCACAAGGGCGAACCGCTTGCACCGCAAGCACCCAGGCCGCCCTTCCGCGGTGGCGCGGCACGTCGACGCTGACATCCGACGCCAGGTGAAGATCATGAGGGTCGACGCGAGCAATCGCGCCGGCCCTTTCTTTTTGGCCGGCGGACGGCGGGCTCGGGCGGCTCGGGTGGCCGGCTTCGCCGGGGCTCGATCCGGTCCGGCGACGCCGCTTTTCTCAACCTTTTACTAACCCTAGTATGGTTTCCTCGGATTAACCCCAAATTGGGCCGAAATTCGGCGGGTTGTGAAAATGTGGCGCCTGGAGGGCAAAACCCGCTTGCGTCCTGCCGCAGAAGACCATATTCTTTTCTTGTCGCGGGGGTAGACGATTCACCAAATCTTAAGTCGCCTTCTCTCTCGACGCATTCGGGAGCTTCCCGGTTAGAAGTGTATTCGAATCTTATTGGATACGCAGTTGTAGTTAGAATTGATGAGCTCGAGTTTTTTTTGGTTCGGGCGAAGAATTATTCTTCTTAAGTTATGGTTTAGCCGCCGGCCCAAAAGGTCGGCGGTTTGTTTTTGTGGGCCGTTTACTTTGCCCGAGTGTGGCGCTGCCGGCCTGCTACTCGGCTGGATTCGGGCGATTCCGCGGCGGCCCAGTCTCGATTCTGCCCGGCGACGGCATGTCGCGCGCCACTTTCCTATCCATGCCTTAATCTCATGCAGCTTGGGACGTCACGACGACCGAATCGGCGTTCGAGTCGGTTGCCTGGAGGAATTGGATGCTCAACGTTCTTCGCAACTTCATCGCGGAGCTGACCGGCGAGGCGCCGGCCCGGCGTTTCGGCGAGAATGACCACCGCCTGGCCGCGGCGGCGCTGCTCTACCACGTCGTCGCCGTCGACGGTGAGGTCTCCGAAGCGGAGCGCGTCCGCCTGCACGACCTGCTCAAGGCGCGCTTCGGCCTCGACGAGGAGGCGACCGACGACCTCATGCGCGCCGCCGAGCAGGCCGACGACGAGGCGGTCGACTTCTACCGCTTCACCAGCGTGCTGAAATCGCAGCTCGAAGAGATCGACCGCGAGCAGGTGGTCGCGATGATGTGGGACCTCGTCTATGCGGATGGACGGCTGACCGAGTTCGAGGACAACGCGATCTGGCGCGTCGCCGATTTGCTTGGCGTTTCCGGCCGGGCCCGGCTGCGCCTGAAGAAGATCGTCCAGTCCGGCGGCAATGCCGTCGAGATGCTGGTTCCGCCGAAGGAATGAATCGCAACGACCCGCGGAGCCGGTGGCTCCGGGGGATAGGATCTCCGCCGTGCCGCAGTCGCCGAAGCCTGTACTGATCGTCCTGCACCAGGAGCATTCGACGCCCGGTCGCGTCGGCCATCGGCTCGCGGAGCGCGGCCATCCGCTCGACATCCGTCGGCCGCGCTTCGGCGATCCGCTGCCCGACACGCTCGCCGATCATGCCGGCGCGATCGTTTTCGGCGGCCCGATGTCGAGCAATGACGACGAGGACTATATCCGCCGCGAGATCGACTGGATGTCGGTGCCGCTCGCCGAACAGGCGCCGCTGCTCGGCATCTGCCTCGGCGCGCAGATGCTGGCGCGCCATCTCGGCGCCCGCGTCGGGCCGCGCCCGGACGGTCTGGTCGAGATCGGCTATTATCCGCTGCGCGCTACCGAGGCGGGGCAGGGGCTCTGCGCGTGGCCCGAGATCGTCTACCAGTGGCATGGCGAGGGCTTCGACCTGCCCGCCGGCGCGGCGCTGCTCGCCGAGGGCCAGCTCTACCAGAACCAGGCCTTCCAATACGGCCCGTCCGCCTTCGGCTTCCAGTTCCATATCGAGCTGACCCTGGCGATGATGCATCGCTGGACCACGACCGGCGAAGAGCGCTTCAAGCTGCCCGGCGCCCAGCCGCGCGCGCAGCACATGGAGGGGCGGGCGGTCTATGACGGCCAGACCTCGCGCTTCCTCGACGGCTTCCTCGATTTCTGGCTGCGCCTGCCGCGCGCCAATGGCGAACCGGCCGAGGTCGATCCCGGCACGCCCGAGCCGATCGGCCTCGGCTGAGCCGCCTCCGCGTTGCAAATTGCGAAAGCTCTCGCAAATTGCGATGCGCGGAAGGTGAATCGGTTGTTAACCATCCCCAGATCTGGACGATTTGATTCAAATTATAACCATATCTGGTGGCGGCACGGGCCGGCACAACTGGCAGGAGGCTTGCGACACATCTTGGCAAGCTGACCTTCCGGTTGTGCGTAGTCAGCTCTGATCGGACGGAGAAGGGTGGAACCGATGACCCCCGGTAACCCTTCTCCGCTCCGCTTTCCGTCGCCCCTGCACGCGGCGCTTGCATCCCAACCCCTCCCTGGTCTCCTATAGCGGCGTGGCGGATTCCTTCCGTCGCGGGGGGAACCTTCGGTCATGACGGACACGCAGGATTCGCTGGCGCGCGCCGCGCGGCTCTCGTTCTGGAGCGGCCCCGTCTCGCCGCAGCCCCTGGCCGGCGGCCTCACCAACACCAACTGCCTGGTCGAGGATGGCGGCCGCAAATATGTCGTGCGCATCGGTGGCGACAGGATCGAGCACGGCATCATCCGCTCGACCGAGCTGGCGGCGAGCCACGCGGCCGCCGAGGCCGGCATCTCGCCGATCGTCGTGCATGCCGAGCCGGGCGCGATGGTGATCGATTTCGTCGAGGGCCGTAGCCTGACGCCGGCGGATATCCGCGACGAGCGCTATCTCGGCCGTATCGTCGAGCTGCTGCGGCGGGCCCATCACGACATCCCGCGCTTCTTCCGCGGCCCGGCGCCGCTGTTCTGGGTGTTCCAGGTCATCCGCGACTACACCCATACGCTCGAGGCGGGCGAGAGCCATTACCTGCCGATGCTGGTGCGGGTGCTCGACGCGACCGAGCGGTTGGAAAAGGCGGTCGGTCCGGTAGAGCTCGTCTTCGGCCACAACGACATGCTGGCGGCCAATCTGATCGACGACGGCCAGCGCCTCTGGCTGGTCGACTGGGACTATGCCGGCTTCAACTCGCCGCTGTTCGACCTCGGCGGGCTGGCCTCCAACAACCTGCTGTCGCGGCAGCAGGCCGAGCGCGCGCTCGAACTCTATTTCGACCGGCCGCTCACCGATGAACTCCGCCGGCGGGCGGCAGCGATGACGGCGGCGTCGCTGCTGCGCGAGACCATGTGGAGCATGGTGTCGGAGCTGCACAGCCACCTGGTCTTCGACTATCCCGCCTATACGGCCGAATATCTCGGGCGCTTCAAGCTCGCGCTCGCCAGCTTTGACGAGATGGAGCGCGCATGAGCGATCTTCCCGGTTCCGCCCGCATCGTCATCATCGGCGGCGGCATTGTCGGCGCGTCGGTGGCCTATCACCTCGGCGCCATGGGGCAGACCGACGTCATCCTGCTGGAGCGCGGCAGGCTCACCTCCGGCTCGACCTGGCATGCCGCCGGCCTGGTCGGCCAGCTTCGCACTTCGGCGAACATCACCCAGTTGCTCGGCTATTCGGTCGCGCTCTACGACCGGCTCGAAGCCGAGACCGGCCAGGCGACGGGCTGGAAGCGCAATGGCGGCCTGCGGCTTGCCTGCAATGCCGAGCGCTGGACCGAGGTGCGCCGCCAGGCGACGACGGCGCGCTCCTTCGGGCTGGAGATGCAATTGCTTTCGCCGCGCGAGGCGCAGGACCTCTGGCCGCTGATGCAGGTCGACGACGTCGTCGGCGCCGCCTTCCTGCCGACCGACGGCCAGGTCTCGCCCTCCGACATCTCCGCCTCGCTCGCCAGGGGCGCGCGCCAGAAGGGCGTGACGATCCGCGAGGGCGTCGCCGTCACCGGCATCGTCGTCGAGGATGGCGCGGTCGTCGCCGTCGAGACCAGCGAAGGCCGCATCGCCTGCGAGAAACTCGTGGTCTGCGCGGGCCAATGGTCGCGCGAGATCGGCCGGCTCGCCGGCGTCAACATTCCGCTCGTCTCGGTGCAGCACCAGTATCTGATCACCGACGCCGTCCCCGGCGTCACGCCGAACCTGCCGACGCTGCGCGATCCCGACCGCCTCACCTACTGGAAGGAGGAGGTCGGCGGGCTGGTGATGGGCGGCTACGAGCCGAACCCGAAGCTCTGGGACGTCGATCCGCTGCCGCGCGATTTCGAATTCCAGCTGCTTCCGTCCGATTTCGACCATTTCGAGCCGATCCTCGAGCAGGCGCTCGGCCGCGTGCCGGCGATGGAGACGGTCGGCATCAAGGAGTTCATCAACGGGCCCGAAAGCTTCACGCCGGACGGCAACTTCATTCTCGGCGAGGCGCCGGAGGTGAAGAACGTCTTCGTCGGCGCCGGCTTCAACGCCTTCGGCATCGCGTCCGGCGGCGGCGCCGGCATGGCCTTGGCCGAATGGGTGGTCAACGGCGCGCCACCCTTCGATCTCTGGCCGGTCGACATCCGCCGCTTCGGCCGCAACCACCACGACCTCTCCTGGATCCGCAACCGGACGCTGGAGGCCTATGCCCGCCACTACACCATGGCGTGGCCGTCGGAGGAATTCCTCTCGGGCCGGCCGCTGCGCCGCTCGCCGCTCTATGACCGGCTGGCAGCGGAGGGCGCCGTGTTCGGCGAGAAGCTCGGCTTCGAGCGCGCCAACTGGTTCGCCGACCGGGCGGCAGGCGAGGCGGCCGAGGACCGCTACACCTATGAGCGGCCGAACTGGTTCGAGCCGGTCGGCCGCGAGCATCGGGCGGCGCGCGAGGCGGCGGTGCTGTTCGACCAGACCTCCTTCGCCAAGTTCGAGCTCTCCGGCCGTGACGCCGAGAAGGCGCTCGCCTGGATCGCGGCGAACGATGTCGCCAGGCCGGTCGGCCATCTCGTCTATACGCAGATGCTGAACGCCAACGGCGGCATCGAATGCGACCTGACCGTCGCCCGCGTGGCCGAGGACCGCTACTACATCGTCACCGGCACCGGCTTTGCCACGCATGATTTTCACTGGATCCAGTCGAACATCCCGGAAGGTCTCGACGCCCGGCTGACCGACGTCACCTCGCAGAACGCGGTTCTCGTGCTGATGGGGCCGCGGGCGAGAGAAATCCTGCAGCCCTTGGCCGACGCCGACATCTCGCACGCCGCCTTCCCGTTCGGCCGCGCGAAACGGCTCTCCATCGCCGGCTGCCCGGTGCTGGCGCTGCGCGTCACCTATGTCGGCGAACTGGGCTGGGAACTGCACGTGCCGATGGAATTCGCGCTGACGCTCTATGACGCGCTGATGCAGTCCGGGCGTCCTCTGGGCATGAAGCTCGCCGGCTACCGCGCCATCGAGACGCTGCGGCTGGAAAAGGGCTATCGCGCCTGGGGCGCCGAGATCGGCCCGGATCATTCGCCGCTGGTCGCCGGCCTCGGCGCCTTCGTCAAGCTCCGCAAGCCCATCCCCTTCCTTGGCCGCGCGGCGCTGGAGGCGCAGGCGGCAAAGCCGCTGCCGCGCCTGCTCGCCGCCTTCACCACCGAGGATCCGTCGATCGTGCTGCTCGGCCGCGAGACGATCTATCGCGACGGCGAGCGGGTCGGCTGGCTGGCGAGCGGCGGCCATGGCCACACGGTCGGGCGGCCCATCGGCTATGGCTATGTCCGCCGCGCTGCCGGCGTCGATCGCGATTTCGTGCTGTCGGGAAGTTACGAGCTGGAGGTCGCCGGCGAGCGCGTCGTGGCCCATGCGCATCTCGATCCGCTCTATGATCCGGAGGGGCTGCGCATCCGCGCCTAGCCTTCGCCCCCGGCCGCAATCCTGTCCGCGCGGTCCGTCGTCCGGCTTTTGCCGCTTCGCTGCTTTCCCGGCAAACCGGCCTGCGACGCTTTCCGCTCCGTATGGCTACGGAGTTGACAGGGCCGCCGTGCAGGTATTGGTACGAAAAGCAATCGACATCAATAACATAGAGTTATTCCAATGTACGACGTCACGCGACGTCAGCTGATGCATCTCGGCATCGGCGCTGCCGGCGCCGCGATGCTGCCGGGCCTTTCGGTCCCGGCGCGGGCCGAGGACCAGACGCTGGCGCTCTATAATGGCCAGCACCGGCCGCCGGTCGAGGCGCTGGTCGCCGCCTTCACCGCCGCCACCGGCATCGCCGTCGTCACCCGCAACGGCAACAGCGCCCAGCTCGCCAGCCAGCTGATCGAGGAGGGCGCCAATTCGCCGGCCGACGTCTTCTGGTCGGAGGAGAGCCCGTCGCTCGCCGCCGTTGACGGCAAGGGCCTGCTCGCGCCGCTCGATCCCGAGACGCTGAAGCAGATCCCGGAGAAGTACACCGCCAGGGATGGCACCTGGGTCGGCGCCGGCGCCCGCTGCCGCGTCGTCGTCTACAACAAGTCGATGATCGAGGCGTCGGCGCTGCCGAAGAGCGTGCTCGATTTCGCCGGCGAGGCCTGGGCCGACAAGGTCGCCTTCGCGCCGAACAGCGGCGCCTTCCAGCAGCAGGTCGTCGCGGTCGCGCTGCTCAAGGGCCGTGATGCGGCGCTCGCCTGGCTGAAGGGCCTGCGCCAGTATGGCCGCGTCTACAACAGCGATTCCGCCGCGGTCGAGGCCGTCGAGGGCGGCGACATCCCCGTCGCGCTCAGCAACAACTACTATTGGTACGCGCTCGAGCAGGAGCTCGGCCCCGACAATATGAACTCGGCGCTTCACTTCATCGGCAATGGCGATCCCGGAACGCTGATCACCGTGTCCGGCGCCGGTGTGCTGAAGACGTCGAAGAAGGCCGAGGCCGCCCAGCGCTTTGTTTCCTTCATGGTCAGCGCCGAAGGCCAGGCCGCGATCGTCGGCGCGATCGCCGAATATCCGCTCCGGCCCGGCGTCGTCTCGCCGTTCCCGCTGAAGCCGTTCGACCAGCTCGATCCTGCCCCGGTCACGCCGGCCGATCTCGGCGACGCCGCCGACGCGCTGGCGCTGCTGCGCGAAGCGGACCTCGCTTGACGGCCGCTGCCGACGCATCTGGCAGTCCTTCCCGGCGCGACGCCCGCCACGGCGCGCCGGCATCGCGCCTGCTCGTCGCGCTGGCCCTGATCCCGACCGCGCTGATCGCGCTGCCGGTGATCTATGTGCTGCTGCGCGCCTGGGGCGCCGGCTGGAGCGGCGTCTGGGCCGAGCTGGCGCGGCCGCGCACGCTGATGCTGCTCGGCAATACGCTGACGCTCTGCCTGTCGGTGACATTGTTCGCCAGCCTGATCGGCTATACCGCCGCCTGGTTCACAGAGCGTACCGATCTCGCCGGCAAATGGCTCTGGCGGGTGCTCTGCTGCCTGCCGCTCGCCATGCCGGCCTTCGTCGCCAGCTTTGCCTGGAAGTCGCTCGGCCCTGGTTTCCAGGGCATGTCCGGCGCCATCCTGATCCTGACCATGGAGAGCTTCCCGCTCATCTTTCTGCCGGTCGCCGCCTCGCTGCGCAGCATGGACCCCGGCATGGAGGAAGTGTCGCGCTCGCTCGGCAAGGGGCCGGGGGAAACGTTCTGGAAGGTGACGCTGCCGCGCACGTTGCCCGCGCTCGGCGGCGGCGCGCTGCTGGTCGCCGCGCACATGCTGTCCGAGTTCGGCGCGCTGGCGCTGCTGCGCGTGCAGACCTTCACCACCGCGATCTTCCAGCAATATGAGCTGCAGTTCGACAATGCCTCGGCGGCGGTGCTCTCGGGCCTCTTGATGCTGCTCTGCCTTCCGGTCGCGTTCGGCGAGATGTGGCTCCGGCGCGGCGTCCGTCTTTCCAAGGTCGGCCGCAACACGGCCCGGCGCGGCTCGCCGGCCCGCCTCGGCCGCTGGGCGCCGCTCGTCATGCTCGGCTTCGTGGCCGTTTCGATCGTCTCGCTCGGCGTGCCGTTCGGCCGGCTCGGCTATTGGCTGGTCAGGGGCGTCTCGGCCGGTCGCGGCCTCGATGCGCTCGGCCCGGCCTTGTTCGGCTCGCTGTCCCTGGCGCTGCCGGGCACGCTCGTCACCACGGTGATCGCGCTGCCGCTGGTTCTGCTCGTGCTGCGCAGCCGGGGCGTCTTCGCCCGCTTCGCCGACCGGCTGCCCTATGTCGTGCACGGCCTGCCCGGCCTCGTCGTCGCTCTGGCGCTGGTCTATCTGTCCATCCGCCTGCTGCCGGCGATCTACCAGACCCGCGCGGTGCTGTTCGCGGCCTATGCGATCCTGTTCCTGCCGCTGGCGCAATCGGCGATCCGCGCCTCGGCCGAGCTGGTGCCGCGCGAGATCGAGGAAGTGGCGCGCACGCTCGGCCGCAGCCCGTGGCAGGCCTTCGTCTCGGTGACGCTGCCGTCGCTGGCGCCGGGGCTCGGCGCCGCGCTGGCGCTGGTCGCGCTCGAGCTGATGCGCGAGCTGACCGCCACGCTGATCCTGGCACCGACCGGCGTCGTCACGCTCGCGACCGAGGTCTGGTCGCACACCAATGACAGCGCCTACGCCGCCGCCGCGCCCTTCGCAGCGCTGCTGGTGCTGATTTCGGGCCTGCCCGTCTACATCTTCACGCTGCGCACCTTGCGCCCGCGCCCTGATCGTCAGGTCAACTAAGCAACGTCGTAGAAGTTGCAGTTGCTCGCGGTCGTTGTGACTCCAGCCCTGCAGGCGGCAAAGAGTCGCCGTAATTGTCGTTCATGATCACGGTGGATCGATCCAAGCCGGTTCGATTCCGTTTCCGCGATATTGTTCGACGAATGACTCAGAACAGCGTCTCGAAACGAAACATTAACCAAGGAGAGTTTGCGATCTGTTTTGGCGGCAGCGGGGGTTACGTGTCGAAACAAAGTAGAGATGAGTACCATGACACATTCGGGCAAATCGAGCGCCGCCTTGCGCGTGCGCAGTCTCGCTGAGCTGACCGATCCAGGTCTCTCCAACCCGGCCTCCGAACGCGATTCATCGCACGAAAACATCCGCTCGAACGTCGTTCGCGGATTCCCCAAGCTGGTTCAACAGCAGCCGGAGCCGCCGGCCGAGACGGCGCTGCCGCAGCTGGAAGATCTCGCGGCCGAGCTCGAAGCCGCGCTGATGGGCGACCTTCAGAAGGTCGCCTCGCTCTGGGACGAGCCCGAGGCTGCGGCCGCGTCTGAATCTTCCGCCCCGCCGACACGGCAACTGGCTCTGCCGGAACTCGCCCTGCCGGAGCTTGCCCTTCCCGCGTTGATGTCGCCGGAACAGGTAGCGGCCAACGAAGCGGCGCGGGATCCGATGGCGCTCGATCAGGTCGAGCTCGATCCGACGCTCGCTTCCGAGCTGCCGCCGGCTGAGCTGACCAAGGACGACCTGCCGCAGCAGGACCGCCTCGCCGTCGAGCTGCTGCTGGCGCGCGGACGCCAGCCTTCGGCGGCGCCGAAGCCGGCGGAGCGGGCCCCGGCGGCCGTGGAGCTGGAAGACCGGCTCGCCGGCGAACTGGCCCAACGCCTTTCCATCGCTGTCGACGAGTTGCGCATCGCCGATGGCGAGCAACCGACCCTCGATGCCGACCGCAGCCTCAATGCTGGCGGCAGCCGTGGCCTCACCACCCTCAACAAGCAGTTGCTCGCCGTCGTCGCCCTGCTCGCCATCGTTGGCGGTGGCGCGTTGCTGACGATCCGCTCCGTCACCGCGTCGGGCGACGCCACCGTCGTCGGCGAGTTGGACAGCGCGGCCACGGCCGGCATCGTCAAGGCCGACCCGCCGGCGCCGCTGCCGGCCCCGGCCGCGAAGCAGTCCTATGACCGCGCCGCAGAGGACCAGTCGCTGCCGGAATCGCCGCAGCTGCGCGGCGCCGACATGATCAACCAGGCGACGCCGCTCAATCAGGCGCCGACCGCGCAGGCCTCGGTTGACCCGGTGCCCGGTTCGGCCCCCACGCTTGGCGCCGCGATGTTGCCGGGCTCCGCCGTCAGCACGCAGCCGGTGACGCCGAACGTGCGCGCCGCCTACGCCGCCCCGGCCGAGGTGACGAAGCCGACCGCGGTAGAGACCGCGTCGGTGACGGAGCCCGCGCCCTCCGCCGATGACGCCGGCGTCGCCGCCGAGCCGGAGGCCGCCGCGCCGAAGCCGGCCGCGGTCGCGCCGTCGAAGGCTGTCTCCGCCGGATCCCCGGCGCCGGGCCTCGCCCGGGTCACCAGCGCCGTCAAGCTGCGCGGCAACCCGGACAATGGCGCTCCGACGGTCGGCCTGCTCAAGGCCGGCGAGCAGGTCCAGGTGGTGCAGTGCAAGGGCTGGTGCGAGGTCGTCGTCGATGGCAAGCGCGGCTTCGTGTTCAAGAAGTTCCTGGCCTCGGTCAACGGCTAGGGGCGCGATCCTCCCGCGTTGTTCTCGCGGGAGGATCCACTTCTACGTAATGTGAAGGCTTGTTCGCTTGCGAACCGCCATAATGATTGTGTCGGAATGATTGCATCTGCTACGAGGAAGCGATCAGTTCGGGGCGGTTGATGACGGAAATGCAAGGGCAGGGATCGGACACACCGGGCGCGACGCCCTACACGCCTCCGCGCGACCCGGAGCGCTATTTTCGCGGCGTCGAAGTCCTGTTCTCGGCCGTGCAGGCGTTGTCCTTCACGCGCGAGCCGGGTCAGGTGCAGCGGATCGTCAAGACCGCCGCGCGCCAGCTGACCGGTAGCGACGGCGCCTGTTTCGTCCTGCGCGACGGCGCCTCCTGCCATTTCGTCGACGAGGATGCGGTCACGCCGCTCTGGAAGGGCATGCGCGTTCCGCTCTCGAGCTGCATCGAGGGTTCGGCGATGCTGCATCGCCAGCCGGTGCTGGTGCGCGATGTCGCCGCCGACGACCGGGTCTTGCCCGGAGCCTATGACGCGACCTTCGTCCGCAGCCTGGCCGTCGTGCCGGTGCGCGGCCATGAGCCCGTTGGCGCCATCGGCGTCTACTGGGCGGCGCCCGGCGGACCCGACGAGGATGATCTCCGCCTGCTTTCGAAGCTCGCCGATGCGGTGTCGCTGGCGATCGAGAACATCCGCATCCATGGCGAGCTGGAGGAGCGCGTGCGCCTGCGCGCGGCCGAGCTCGACAAGGCCAAGGCTGACATCGAGGAGCTTTCGATCACCGACGAGCTGACTGGCCTGCTCAACCGGCGCGGCTTCCGCCGCGCCGCCGAGGCGATCCTCGCGGGCGGCAATGGCTGCCAGCTCGCCTTTATCGACGTCGACGGGCTGAAGAAGGTCAACGACAAGTTCGGCCACACGGTCGGCGACAGCCTGATCGCCGATTGCGCCAGCGTGCTGCGCGACAGCGTGCGCCAGTCCGATATCGTCGGCCGGATGGGAGGCGACGAATTCTGCGTGCTCGTGCAGGCGCCGCTGGCGCCGGCCGAGGCGCTGCGCAACAGCCTGCGTACCCGGCTCGACTACTTCAATCGCCTGTCGCCCGCTCAGTGCACGCTGTCGATCAGCGTCGGCATCGTCCAGGCGAAGCCGGGCGGCAACGAGTCGCTCGACGACCTGCTCAGTCAGGCCGATGCGCTGATGTCGATGGAGAAGCACTCCAAGTCGATGTCGAAGTCGCGCCACTAGGGCGTCTCCGGGGCGTCCGGTAGGCCCGATGCGGTCCCTCGCGATCGCTTGACGACGTGTGAGCGCCCATCCCGGTTCCCTGTTCCGATCGACGCTTTCCGGATGCCTCGGGCACGCCCGCGCCCGTGGCAAAGCCGCGCTTGCCGCGCCTTTCGCCGCTGCCGCGGAAATCGCGAGATCGTTCAAATTGCGATGATCCGTTTTTGAGTTTGCGAACGGGTGAGGCCGCTTTATCGGGTCAGGGACGACCTGCAAGGCAAGAACTCGATGTCGCTAGGAAAGAAGACGAAGCTGCCGAAGAAGCCGACGCCGCCGGTGGCTGCTTTCACGGATACAAGACGGCCCGGCGTGGCCGCCGCCGAGCCGAACCACCGGCCGGTGCGCCTCCTCGAACTGACCGTCGAGGAGCGCGACGAGCTGGAGCCTCAGCAGGCGCTGGTGATCGATGCCGTCGGGCGCGAATGCTTTCGCGGCCTCACCATCGCGGAATCGCTGGAGTTCCTGACGCTCCGCCGCCTCGGGCTCGACAATGACGACCTGAACTTCCTGAAGCTGATCCAGCTCGGCGATCTGCACGAGGCGGCGCAGAAGCGCTTCCACGCCTCCTAGGGCTTTCGAGCGAAGCCGATACCGGATCGCGTGACGAAAGCGCGAGAAGACAGGGAGCTAGATCACGCCAGTGTTCCCGCGAAACGCTGAAATGATCTAGCGGCGGGCTTCAGCCCATTCCGACGACGAGGCCGGAAGCCGTCTTCAGGGCGGCTTCCGCCAGCGCGATCATCGAGGCCGCCGGCTGCCTCGCCTCGAGGTTTCGCAGCGAGCGGATGCGCGCCAGCGCCGCATCGAGGGTCGGAAACTGTTCCGGCCGCGCGAGATGCAGATAGAGCGCGATCACGGTGGCGGAGCGGCTGCGGCCGCCGCGACAATGGACCAGGACATTGCCCGCCCGGTGCACCGGATAATGCGCCTTGCCGGGGCTTGCCTGGCCGAGAATTCCATCCAGCGCCAGCACGGCCGAGAGCAGATGGTTCGGGCTGTTGCCCGGCCCGTCGATCAGCCCGATATGGGTGCGCCGCACGAAGCTGCCGTCGCCGAGCGCCAATGGCCCCATCTCGACATTGACGGCGAGGTTCATCGTCGAGGTGATGCCTTCCGCCAGCAGCAGCGCCGGATCGTCGGCGGCGACGCGATTGCCGAGATAGATCGTCGCCTGCGCCGGTCCGAACGGCCCGGCGACCGGCAGCAGGACGGGAAGCGCATCCTCCTGCTCGTCGGTCAGCATCGGTGCGGGCGCGGTCGTTCCAAGGGTCATTGGGCAGGTCATCGGCTATTCGCAAGGTTGATATTGGCCTGCCAGGACAGGCGGTCGCCGAGCCGGCCGGCGAGGACCGGCATGCTGGCGGGAGCGGTGAAGGCGGCGATCACCGTCCGCGCGCCGAGCCGGTCGACGAGGTCGAGCGTGTCCGCGAGGCGCGGATGCACGTTCCAGGGCAGCCAGCGCGCCTCGCCGGCGGCGATCAGCCGGGCGGCCGGCGTGCCGGCGGGGACATGGCCGCTGAACAGGAAGCGGAAGCCTTCGTCGCGGCGGGCGTAGAGCGTCGCGGCGAATCCGGATTCCGCGTTCGCTTCGGTGGCGATGACAACGTCGTCGGGCGTCACGGGTTCGTCGGCGAGTGTCGCCAGCAGGGCGGCGGACGCGTCCGTGGCGCCGGGCGCGGCGAGCCCGGAGCGGTCGGCGGCCAGATGCTCGACCTCGGCGCGGATCGCCGGGCATAGTCTGGGCCGCAGGCCGAGCGCGGAGAGGCGCAGCGCCATTTCTGGCCCGCGTCCGAACGCCGGCACGCAGAGCACGGCCCCGTCCCGCGCCGCTTCGGCGATATCATCGATCTGGCTTTCCAGCGTCGTCTCGCGGTCGCCATAAGAGGCATCGGTGACGACGGTCGCGGCCGGCGGCGGCGGGTCGAACGGGAACACGGTCGATTCCACGCTCCAGTCGCCGGTGTAGAGAATGCCGCCGGCTTCGGCCGTGTGGACCCATATGCCGCCCGGCGCATGGCCGGACCGGCCGGTGGTGAGCGCAATGCCGGCGACGACAGCCGCGCCACGCAGCGGCAGGACATGGCGGTCGGCTGGCGCGACGAGCGTTTCCGAAATCTGCCGCCAGATTTCCGCCGTCGCATACACGGGCGGATTGCCGATCGTCCCGCGCAGGCCGAGGCCGCCGACATGGTCGATATGCGCATGCGACAGCAGGATGGCGTCGACGCGGCCGACCTTGGTGAGATCCGGCAGCACGCCCGCTTCCGGTCCCTCGCCGAGATCGAACAGCAGGCGGGCGCCGCGGATTTCGAGCAGGAAGGCGGCCGGGAGCTTGCCGCCGACGCCGCTGATGACCGTCAGTTTTGCCATGGCAGAACCCCGCGCGGCAGGAAGCGGGACAGCGCCGAGGCAGTCAGCATCAGTGCGAGCACGATGGCGACCATCAGGCAGCCCACGGCGGCGGCGAGCGTCGATGACCCGCCTTCCTCCAGGAAAACGACCATCGGCCCCAGCGTCTTCGCCTTCGACGAGACGAGCAGGATCGAGGACTGGATCTCGTTGAGCGCGCTCATGAAGACGATGATGGCGCCGGCCGCCGCGGCGGGGGCGACGAGCGGGCCGACGATGTCGCGCATCCGCCGCAGGAAACCGGCGCCCGCCACCCGCGCCGCCTCTTCGAGCGAGCGGTCGACCTGTGCGAAGCCGCCGAGCGTCGAGCGCAGGGACAATGCCAGGTACGACGCCAGATAGGCGGCGAGGATGATCCACACCGTGCCGTAGATGCTGAAGCCGGTGAAGGGCAGCGGCTTCAGGAAGAACAGGATCATGGCGACGCCGATGACGATGCCGGGCAGGGCATAGGCGAGTTCGCCGGCGAGATGCAGCACGCGCACGAAGCCGCTGCGATGCCAGGTCAGGAAGTAGCCGAGCAGGATCGAGACGGCGGTCAGCACGAGCGCCGTCGTGGTCGTCAGCCACAGGCTGGTCAGGAAGCCTTCGCGGATCGCCGCCTGGCGGAAGAGGGCGCTGGTGTAGTTCTGGAGCGTCAGGGTCGCCAGCGTCACCTCCTGGCCGAAGCCCCGGACGAGCGAGGTGGTGACGAGCGCCGACAGCGGCAGGACGAGTGTCGCGACGAGGACTAGCCAGGCGAAAAGCTCGACCGGCAGCCGCCAGCGGCCGAGGCGGAGCGTCAGCGGCCGGGCCGACCCGTCGACGCGGACATCCCGTCGGCTGCCGAGCCAGCCGGCCAGCGTGATGCCGCCGATGGTGAGCGCGGCGAGCAGCATGGAGAGGATCGCCATGTCGGCGAGCGCGGAGGGGCCCACGGTGTTGAGTTTCTGGTAGATCAGCGTGATCAGGGTCGGGAAACGGGCGGGGATGCCGAGCATCGCCTGGATGCCGAAATTGCCGATCGCCGAGACGAAGGCGAGCGCGGCGCCGGCGAAGATGCCCGCCCGCGCCAGCGGCAGGATGATGGTGAGGAGCAGCCGCGCCTGCGAGGCGCCGGCGGCCTGGCCGGCCTCGACCAGTTCGGCCGGCAGGCGGCGCAGCGCGGCGCGCACGGTCAGGAAGACGAGCGGGCTGTTGTAGATGCCGAGCAGCAGCACGATGCCGGCTTCGGAGTAAAGCGGATGACGGGCGCCAGCCGGCAGCGACAGGCCGAGCAGGCCGAGGATCGGGCTCGACGGCGAGAAGGCCTGCACCCAGGCGAGCGCCGATACCTGCGGCGGGATCATCAGCGGCAGGATGAAGGCGAACACCCAGATCGACTTGCCGCGCATGTCGGTCAGCGCCACCAGCGTCGCCGCCAGCGTGCCGCCGATCAGCGAGACCAGCGTCGAGAACAGCGCGACGCGCAGCGTGTTGACGGTCGCCGTCAGCACCTGGCGCGTGCCCAGCACCTCGCCGAGACGGCTGGCATCCGGCCAGCCGTCCGGCGCGATCGCCGTAAAGGCGAGGCGCAGCAGCGGCGCGAACGAGAGCCCGATCACGAAGAGCCCGAGTGCCCCCAGCACCCAGGTCTCCGTCGCGATGGAGAGCCCGCGTTTCGGGCGCTCCCGGGCAAAGCCGGCCGCTGCCAAGGTCATGCTCAGCCGCCGAAGGTGGCGGTGAACTTGGCACGGACGTCGGCGTCGGCGGCGACCGCCGCGTCGGCGTCCATCGGCAGCAGCTTGATGTCGGTGAGCTTGGGGAAGCCGGCCGGCGGCGTCAGCGTCGGGTCGAGCGGCATGTTGCCCTGCTGGACCACCATCTCCTGGCCTTCCTTCGACAGCAGGAAGTCGATGAAGAGCTTGGCGTCGGCCGGATTCTTGGCCGAGGAAAGGATCGCGGCCGGCTCGGTGATGAACGAGACGCCTTCCTTCGGGAAGATCAGGTCGACGGGCGAACCGGCGGCCTTGGCGCGGATGACGTCGGCGTCGGCGATCAGGCCGTACTTGGCGATGCCGCTGGCGACCGCCTTGAGGGCCGGGCCGTTGCCGCCTTCCGGCGCGATGTCGAGCTTGGCGAGGCCGGCGTAGAAGTCCCAGCCGATCGCCGGCACGTTGATGACGGTGTGCAGGTGGTTGAGGGCGGCGCCGGAATAGAGCGGGCTCGGCACGGCGATCTGGTTGCGGTTCGCCTCGTCGAGCAGCGCGTTCCAGCTGTCGATCGGCTTGGCCGAGGCGGTGTTGTAGGCGATGCCGGTCGAGATGATCTTCGTGCCGAAGAACATCATGTCCTTGTCGTAGGTCGCCTTGTCATAGGCGCCGACCTTGGCTTCCGGATAGGCGAGCAGGCGGCCGTCCTTCTTGAGCAGGCCGAGATTGATGGTGTCGGCGACCAGCAGCACGTCCGGGCGGATGTCGCCGGCGGCGATTTCCGCCTGCAGCACGTTCATCAGCTGGCTGGTGCCGTTGCGCGTCCACTCGACCTTCACGTCCGGGTACTTGGCCTGGAAGGCGTCGACGGTCTGCTGGGCGATTTCGGCGCTCTGCGAGGTGTAGAGCGTCAGGGTGCCGGCATTGGCGGCGGTGCCGGCCAGGAGCAGAAGGGCAGTCGCGGCGAGGATGCGCATGATGGCTGTCTCTGTTTCGGAGGGAGGCGGAGATCAGGCGGCGAGGGCGGGGATGACCCAGCCATCGCCGATCGCAAGCGACACCGCCGCGCCGGGGGCGAGGGGTGCCTGTTCGGGGAGATCGAAGGCGAGCACGGTTTCGGGCGCGGCCTCGCAGACCGCCTCGGCGCGAAAGCTGCCGCCGCGATAGGAGAGGCGCCGGATGCGGGCCGGAAGGCCCGTCTCGTTGGCTGCGGCGAGGCGGATGTCCTGCGGGTGCAGCCCGATCGCGGCGCGTCGGCGCGTTCGCTCGCCGGCCGCGCAGCGGAGTGTTACGGGCGCGCCGTGGATTCTGGCCTGCGCGCGGCCGGCGCCGTCGGCGACGATGTCCTCGGCCGGCAGCACGATGCCCTCGCCGATGAAGCCGGCGACCATCTCGGTGGCCGGCTCGCGATAGAGCGTCGCCGGCGCTGCGAACTGCACCAGCCGGCCGGCATCCATCACGGCGACTCGGTCGGCGAGCGCCATCGCCTCGGACTGGTCATGCGTGATGTAGACCATGGTCGAGCCGCTCGCCTGGTGGAAGCGGGTGAACTCGTGCTCCATGGCGGCGCGCAGATGCACGTCGAGATTGGCCAGGGGTTCGTCGAGCAGGACGATGCCGTTGCGGGCGGCGAGGCAGCGGCTGAGCGCCACGCGCTGGCGTTGGCCGCCGGAGAGATCGGCGGGGCGCCGCTCCGCCATCTCGTCCAGGGCGACGGTCTTCAGCGCCTCGGCGACGCGGCGCTTGCGCTCGCCGGCCGGAACGCCGGTCACCTTCAGGCTGTAGCCGACATTTTCGGCCACCGACATGTGCGGCCAGAGCGCGTAGTTCTGGAAGACGATGCCGAGATCGCGCTTTTCCGGCGGCGTGTGATGGCTGGCCGAAGACGCTAGTTCGCCGGCAAAGCGAATGCTGCCGGCGTCGGGCCGCTCGAAGCCGGCGATCAGCCGCAGCAGCGTCGTCTTCCCGCAGCCCGACGGCCCCAGCACGGCGACGAACTCGCCGGACTGGATGTGCATGCTGACATCCGAGACGACCCGGTTGCCGCCGAAAGCCTTGCCGAGTCCCGAGATCGCGATGTCCGTCATCACCCGTCTTCGCTTCCTGCTGGAGGCGCGTCCGGTCGCGCGCCATGAGGCGCTCAGTGACGACGTTTGTTGTCACCGTTGCGAAGCTGCCGCGACAGTTCGATGACAATTTTCATCGCGCGGAGGGCCGGAGACGGCGCCGGGAAATGGCTTCCCCTGCGTCGTCCTCGGGCGGGCGCGGCGCGATCTCCGCCGCAAAAAGGGCGATGTCAGGCGCGCTGCTGCGGCAGGATCCAGCCGGGGAACGCGCATTCGAAGGCGGTCGCCGCCGAGACCGGCACGCCGTCCCTAAGCGTCAGCACCGCGATGCGCGAGGAGTCCCAGCCGGCGACGAGCAGCCGGTCGCCCTGCACCAGCAGGTGCTGCGGCCAGAACACGGTCGAATCGATCTCCGAGACCAGTCGCGGCTTCAGGCCCGTGACGTCGAAGGTCGAAATCGTGTCGTTGCCGCGATTGGCGAAATAGACGAAGCGACCATCGGCCGAGCGCTGGATGTCGCCGGGATAGTTGCGGCGGTGGCGGGTGCGGGCTGGGCCCGGCCGCGTCGTGCTCGGCACGCTCTGCCAGGCGCCTTCCGGTGCGCCGGGATGGCCGACGAGCAGATTGGAGCCGAGCTCGCCGGAAATGGCGAGGCGACCGTCGTTCAGCACCACGGCATGGCGCGGGCCGCAGCCGGCCGGCAGTCTCGTAACCCGCGTCTGCTTCAGCGCCTCGGCGCCCGGCTTCGCGAGGTCGACGCTGAACTCGCGCACCGAATCGTCGCCGAGATCGATGACGAACAGCGTCTCGCCGACGAAGAAGGCCTGGTGCGGATGGGCGTCGTCCTGCCGGTCGAGCTCCGGGCCGCCGCCCGAGAGCTTCACCAGCGCGACCTCGCCGTCGAAGCTGCCATCGGCGGCGAGGCGCTGCAGGCCGAGCGTCGAGGTGGTGTAGTTGGTGAAGACAAGCAGCCTGCCCGAGGGATCGACGGTCAGGTGGCAGGGCTCGGCGCCGCCGCTTGCCTTGTCGCCGATCGTCTCGGCCTTGTCGCCGTCGATCCGCCAGGCATGGATCGAGCCGTCCATGCCGACGCGCGACGTGCCGTAGATCATCGGCAGGGTGGGGTGCCAGGCAAGCGCCGAGAGGTGCTCGGCGCGTCCGAGCGTCTCGCCCTTCCAGGCGCCGTCCTTCAGCGCCCAGCGCGTCAGGCCGTGCAGTTCGAAGACGCCGCGCGATGCGATGTAGAGCGCCTCGCCGGTGGCGTGTTGGACGTCGGACATTGTGGTCTCCCCCGATCGAATGTCTGCCTTGGCCGAAGCCTAGATCAAATCCCGGGCTCTTGCCTCTCCCTGAGGGTGGGGTGGGGCCGTATTTCGTCCCTCTACTCCGAAGAGCCCGGCCCAAATCCCTCCCAGGTCTCCACTACCTTGCCATCGCCGAGGATGGCGGCGCGGCGGAGCATGGCGAAGGCCATGCAGACATGGTTCGGCACGATCTCCAGCCGCGTGCCGACGGGCAGCGGCGTCGGCTCGCCCTCACCGTGCCAGCGCAGCCAGCCATGCTCCTCCGACATCTTCTCGATGATCCAGCCGGGCGCGTTCACGATCAGCCCCATGCCGGGATACTCGTCGCGGTGGGCGGCGGCGGGAACGAGATCGGTCGAGAGCGACTTCGAGCCGGCGTCGATGCAGGCGCGGTCGGGATCGGGATGGCTGACGACGGTGCCGATGACGCGGACGGCGACGCTGTCGAGCGTGGCGTTGCCAAGCGCGATCTGGCCGACATCGTTGAAGGCGTAGATGCCGGGACGGATCTGGGTGACCCCCGGCACATGCGCGACGGCGCGCGCCGAGGCCGAGGCGCCGAGCGAGACGATTGGCAGCGCGATGCCGGCGGCGCGGATCGCCGTGGCGACGCCGACCATGAGTTCGCCGGCGGCGACGGCGCGGGCCTCGAGGTCGGCGCGGTCCCTGGCGCCATAGGTTGCGCCTTCATGCGTGTAGATGCCGACCAGCTCGACGCCCGGCGCGGCGGCGATCGCCTTGGCGACCTCGACCGCCTTGGCCGGCGTCACGCCCTCGCGGCCGAGGCCGGAATCGATCGCCAGCATCATGCGCGCTGTCTCGCCGGCCGCGGCGAAGACGGCGCCGATGCTCGCGGCCGCGGCGACGCTGTCGGTCGCGAACAGCGCGTCGGCGCGGCGGGAGAGCGCGAGCGCGCGCGCGCCGTTCTCGGCGCCGAAGATCGGATTGGCGATGAACAGCCGCTCGATGCCGGCGTCGGCGAAGGCTTCCGCCTCGCCGAGCTTGGCGACGCAGAGCCCGTGTGCGCCGCGCTCGATCTGGCGGCGGCCGGCCTCGGCCATGCGATGCGTCTTGGCATGCGGGAACAGCTCGACCCCGGCCGAGCGGGCGATCGCCGCCATCTCGTCGAGGTTGGCATCGAGGACGTCGCGGTCGAGCACGAGGCCCGGCGTGGCGACCGGGATTTCGGCCCAGCGTGAGGCGGCGACGGCGGCGGCGGTGGCGGACATGCGGAGACCCTTTGGTCGGATGGGCGGGCGGATCGGTGCGGCGTTCATAGCAGCGCGCTCATGCGATGAGCACGCTGAAATATCAGGCAGGCATGCGGATGACGCGGCCGGCACGACGACCGGTCATCTGGCCGTCCTCCAGCGCCAGTTCGCCGTTCACCATCACATGGAAGATGCCGGAGGCGGCCTGGCGCGGCACCTCGTAGGTGGCGTGCGCCTTTACCGTCATGTGGTCGAACACGACGAGGTCGGCCTTGGCACCCTCGACGATGCGGCCGCGATCGGGTTGGCGCAGTCGGTTCGCCGCCGTGCTCGTCATGTGGCGCACGCATTCGGCCAAGGTCAGCACCTTCTCCTCGCGCACATAGGTCTCCAGCATGCGCGGGAAGGTGCCCCAGGATCTCGGATGCGGCCGGTCGCCGACCAGGATGCCGTCGCTGCCGACCGTGTGTTCGTCGCGCTGCATCAACGCCCGCACATGCTCCTCGTGGCCGATGAAGAAGACGCAGGGCGCGCTACGCTCTGTGGCGACGAGCAGGTCGAGCGCGAATTCGGCCGGGCGCTTGCCGGCCTTCGCGGCGGCGGTGGCGAGGTCGGTTTCCATCACCCATTCGAGCTCCGGCGCGCCGGGCGTTCCGACGACATGCACGGTCGACCAGTTGACGGTGAGGCCCTGGTGGCCGTCCGAGCCGGTGACGTCGAGGGCGTCGATGATCCTGGCGCGGTCCTCCGGCGAGCGCAGGCGCGCCATCTGCTCCTCGCCTGTGCCGGCAAGCGACCAGCTCGGCAGCTGCGACAGCAGCGTCGTCATGCCGGCGAGATAGGGATAGCTGTCGAAGGTCAGGTCGACGCCGTCGGCGATGGCGTCGTCGAGCATCTTCAGGAGCTCCGGCAGCTTGCCGCGATTGCACTCGAAGGAGAGGTGCGTGTGGGCGAGATGCAGCGCGACGCCGGAACGGCGGGCGATCTCGAAGCATTCGCGATAGCCGCCGAGCGCGTCGAGGCCGTAGTTGCGGTGGTGCGGGCAGTAGAAGCCGCCATATTCTGCCACGACCTCGCAGAGCGCCACCAGCTCGTCGGTGTCGGAATACATCGCCGGCACATAGGTGAGACCGGTCGAAAGGCCGACGCCGCCTTCCTCGAGCGCGATGCGCAGCAGCGCCTTCATCTGCTCCAGCTCGCCGGATGTGGCGAGGCGGGGGGCGTTGCCCATCACCAGCATGCGCAGATTGCCATGCGGCACCAGATAGGCGGTGTTGACGGCGGTGTTGCCGTCGAGCCGCTTCAGATAGTCGGCGACCGAGCGCCAGTTCCAGTCGAAGCCCGGCGGGTCGCCGTTCCAGCCCTTCAGCTGGGCGCGGAGCTCGGCGAGCGTCACCGCGTCGATCGGCGCGTAGCTGAGCCCGTCCTGGCCGAGCACCTCGGTGGTCACGCCCTGCGTGATCTTCGAGGTGTGGTCGGGCTGGACCAGCACCTGCAGGTCGGAATGGGTGTGCATGTCGATGAAGCCGGGGGCGAGGATCAGCCCGTCGATGGCGATCGTGCGGTCGGCCTGGAGCTTCTCCGTGCCGTCGGTGACGCGGACGATGCGGTCGCCTTCGACGAGCACGTCGCCGCGCACGGGGTCGGAGCCGAGGCCATCGACGAGGATGCCGCCGGCAAACAGCGTGGTCTCAGAGGTCATTCTGCGGGGATCCGTATTCTCTGCCCGGTCCGGGCGCTCTCGTAGATGGCGTCCGTGACGGCGACCACATGGGCCGCGAGTTCTGCCGTCAGGCCCGTCGGCGCGGGGGCGCCCTGCGCGCAGGCGATCAGCGCCTTCGTCGGGGCGCCGGAATCATAGAGGCCGGAGGCTTCCGTCTCGCCATATTCGACGACGTCGCCATTCACCCGCACCAGGCGGACATGGTCGGCGACGGAATCGAGCCAGATCTGCCCCTTCGAGCCATAGAGCGCCATGTGCCATTGCGGCCGCGCCAGGTAGGGATGCGTCGAGGCGCTGCTGATCGCCGCAGAACCGCCGCCGGCGAACTCGGCATGGACGGTCGCGTGCAGGTCGATCTCGCGGCCGGGCGGATAGGTGCTGGCGTGGAGCGCGACGATCGGCTCGCCGGCCAGCCATTCGATCAGGCCGAGCTGGTGCGACATCGAGACGGTGGCCGAGCCGCCGCCCGAGATTCTGCGGTCGGTATAGGTCGAGGCGGCCGAGCTGCCGTCGCCACCCCAGCCGCCATCCGTGCCGCCCATCAGCAGCGCACGCGTGTTGACGGCGAGATGCATGGTCAGATGTTCGATCGCGCCGATCTCGCCGGCGTCGATCAGCTGCTTCGAGAGCGCGAAGCATGGCGCGGCCGGCCAGCCGAAGCCGACGAGGAGCACGCGGCCGACGCGCTCCGCCGTGTCGCGCATGCGGCGCGCGGCGCCTCCTTCGAGCGCGAACGGCTTTTCCACCAGCACATGCGCGCCGGCCTCAAGCGCCGCGATCACCTGTTCTTCGTGCGCCACCGGCGGGCTGGAGACGACGACGATGTCGGGCTTTTCGGCCAGCACGTCGCGCCAGTCGGCAAAGGCGTGCGGAACGTCGAAGGCGGCGGCGAGCTTCTGCGCCGTCTCGGCGTTCGGGCTCGAAAGAGCCAACAGATCGACATCGGGATGGGCGGCGAGCGTCGGCAGATGGCTCGATTGCGACCAGGCGCCGGCGCTGATGACGCCGGCGCGGATGGGCTTGGTCATTTCACGGCTCCGGCGGTCAGCGCGCCGACGACATGGCGCTGGAAGATGACGACCAGCACGACGGGCGGGATCATCGACATGACGGTGGCGGCGGCGAGCGCGTTCCAGTTGAACTGCTGCACCGACTGGAAGCCGGCGAGCAGCGGCGGCACGGTCAGCTGGTTGGTGAGCACGAGCGAATAGAAGAACTCGCTCCACGCCTCGAGGAAGATCAGCACGCCGGCGGCGACGAGGCCGGGCCGGGCGAGCGGCATGACGATGATCCAGAGCGTCTGCAGCCGCGAGGCGCCGTCGATCTTCGCCGCCTCCTCGATCTCGCGCGGCAGCTGGTCGAAATAGTTCTTCAGGATCATGATCGCGAGCGGCAGCGTGAACACGTTGTAGCTGATGATCAGCGCCCAGGGCGTGTTCAGGATGCCGACGACGCGGAAGGCCACGAAGAACGGGCCGATGATGGCGATCGCCGGCACGACGCGCGAGACGATGATCGACAGCTCGAACAGGCGCGAGCCGCGGAACGGGTAGCGCGACAGGCCATAGGCGGCGATGCCGGCGATGAAGAGGTTCAGCACCACCAGCACGGCGCTGACGAAGAAGCTCTGGCCGATCGCCGGGATGAGGCGCGCGCCCATGTCGGTGCTGCCGAAGCCCTTCGAGCCGGTCGCCCCCGTCAGCACCGAGCGGTAATTGTCGAACGTGATGCTGGAGGGAACCATCGGGAAGGGTTTGACGCCGAGCTGGGTCGGCGTGATCAGGCTGGAGACGACGAGATACCAGACCGGCAGCAGGATCCAGACGGCGAAGACGGCGACGCAGAGATAGAGGATGACCGTCGCCGTGGTGCTGCGCTTGAGGCCGGCGGCCGTGGCGGCCTTGCCGCGCCGGCGCGGCGCGCGGGAAAGGGCGATGTCGCTCATGCCGGTTGCCTTTCCGTGCGGTAGAGCAGCTTGACGGTGATGAGGCCGCCGGCCAGCGCGATGAAGCCGAGGATGACGGCGAGCGCCGAGCCGAGGCCGATCTGGGTGACGCCGAAGAGCTGGCGGTAGATCAGGATCGACAGCACCTGGGTCGCGTCGCCCGGTCCGCCCTGGGTCATGGCGAAGATCACGTCGAACTGCAGGAAGGCGTAGATGATGTTGAGCACCGTGACGGTGACGAGCGCCGGCCGCAGCCAGGGCAGGGTGATGTTGCGGAAGCGTTGCCAGAGATTGGCGCCGTCGAGCGAGGCGGCCTCGTTCAGGTCGTCGGGCAGGGTCTGCAGGCCGGCGAGCAGCAGGATGCCGGCGAAGCTCGCCTGCCGCCAGACCGCGGCGGCGATGGTGATCGCCAGCGCCGAATTCGGGTCGGACAGGAAGTCGTGATAGTCGCTGGTGGCGCCGAGCATCAGCAGCACCGCGTTCAGCCCGCCGACGCTGCCATCGGCGAACCACTTCCACAGGATGCCGATCATCAGCCAGGGCGTCGCCCAGGGGATGATCAGGAGGGCGCGGGCGAGGCCGCGGCCGATGAAGCGCTGGTTGAGCAGCAGCGCCATGGCGAGGCCGATCAGCGTCGAGAACACCACGAAGCCGATCGAGAAGATGATCGTCACCTTGGCGGAGCGCCAGAACACCGAGCTGCCGAGCACGATGGTGTAGTTCTCCAGCCCGACGAATGGGCCGAGGCTGCGGCCGTTCGCCGGCACGTCGTGCAGGCTGTAGAGGATGGTGAGCGTCGTCGGGACGAGCAGCAGGACGGCCAGGATGAGGCCGGCCGGTGCCGTCAGCCGGAAGCCGAAACGCCGGTCGTCGCGGCTGAGCGCGCCGCTGGAAATGGGTGAGGCCGACACGGTCACTCCCTCGGGCATGTCATGGGTTTGCGGCGACGGGGCAGGATGGCCGCGTGGACCGTTCCTGCCCCGTCGACCTCTCCCTCAGGAAGAGGCAAAGAAGGGCAGCCTCAGAGGCTGCGGCCCTTCTGGGCGCCATTCGCCGCCGTCGTCAGGTCCTCGACCGTCTGCTTCGGCGTCGCCTGGCCGAGCAGCAGCGCATGCACGATGTCGCCGACCTTGGCCTGGAAGTCCGGATACCAGGGCAGCGTGCGCGCCGGCACGACCTTGGAGCCGGTGGCGAACGTCTTCGAGATCATCGGCAGGTCGAAATAGTCCGGGAAGGCGGCGATGACGTCGGGGTCGGTGAAGAAGCCCGGATAGGGCGCGGCGAGGCCGGCGGCCTTGGCCCACTGGTTGAAGACGCTGAACTTGCCGGCCGAATCCTTCCAGCCATAGAACTTCATCAGGTCCCAGGCCGCCTCGCGCCGGGCCGGATCCTCGCCGGCGCCGAGCTGCAGCACCTCGCCGATCTGGAAGGTGTGATTGGAGCCGCCGATCGGGCCCTGCATGACGTTGTTCGATTCCGGGCCGCCGAGGCTGCGGATCGACGACAGGAAGTAGTGGTGCAGCACGAAGAAGGCGGCTTCGCCCTGCGCCATCTGGTTGGAGAGCTTGCCGGGGTCGTCGTTCAGCACCGACTTCGGCGCCAGGCCCTCCTGGTACATCGCCTGCCACCATTCGAAGACGCCCTCGGTCTTCGGGTCGTCGGCGAAGACGGGCTTGCCGGCGGCGTCGAAGGCGGTGACGCCCTCGTTCAGCAGATAGGTGTGCAGGTATTCCTCGCAGAATTCCTTCACCCAATAGGCGACATAGGGCGAGGCGACGACGTTCTTGTCCTTGAGCGTCTTCGACGCGTCATAGACTTCCTTCAGCGTCTGCGGCGCGGCGGCGATGCCGGCCGCCTTCAGCATGCGGTCGTTGTAGTGCATCATGTGCACGGCGGAGAAATAGGGCGCGCTGATGATGTCGCCGGCGGCGTTGACATAGGCCGAGCGGGCGCTCTCGAACATGTCGCCGACCATGTCGTCGACACCGGGCAGGCCGTTCAGCTTCGACGCCCAGCCCTGGTCGATGAACTTCTGCGAATTGTAGGCGAAGTTGTAGTAGAGATCGATCGCGTCGCCGCCGCGAAGCCGCGTCTGCAGCGCCGGCGAATAGCCGAGATTGGGGATGACGGCGACATTGACGGCCGGATTGCCCTTGGCCGTCCACTCGCCGACCAGCTTCTTGATCGTGTCGGGCTGGAAGTCCCAGGCGAGCATGTCGAGCGAACCGGTGAAGCCGGCGGCCTCGGCGCGGCCGGCGAGGCCCGGCGCCAGCATGGCGGCGAGCGCGGTGGCGCCGCCGGCCTTCAGAAAGGCGCGCCGATCGAGGCCGCCCGCAAGCTTCATCCCTGTGTCTCTGGTCTTCATCGTGAACCCCTTCCCTTGGGTGGTCTTCCGCGTCGTCTCGCGGGAGGCGGCCCGGCCGCTCCGCGCCGTCCGGGGTCGCGGACTGTTGCCGTCCGTCGACCCTTTGGTCTTCCGTTCGCCCGAAACCTCGATCGCGGCGCCTGGCGCCGAGTCCCCTGTGCCAGTCTCCGGTCTGGTCGGTGGACGGCGAAGCCTGTTCTTGTCGCGTTGGGCGGGGAAATTCCGGAAGAACTCCGACCCCGCTTCGGCGTCGGGCTTTCGACGTCACCGGCCACGTTATGGCAGGGACTATCAAATATCAACGCTCAATATTGTCCGTAAAATCATCATATGATCGTTGTTCGGACAGCCTCCGGCGGCATCGAGACTGCCTGCGCGCGCGCTGGCGACGAAACGGGCAGGGAGCGGCAAGGAACCGGAAAGGCAACGGCAAAGAAAACCGGCAAGTGATTTGTGAAACGCGCGGGAAGGCGTAGATCTGGAGGGGGTCCGGATCGGCTTCGGCTGCAACCGGGCGTGGCTACGGACGGTTCGGTGGGCAGGGGAGGTGGTCTTGCATAGCGTGCGGGGTGGGGATGGGGAGCTTGGCGCGGCGCGGCGGCATGCCCCCTGGGCGGCGGACCCGGCGGGCGACGAGGAGACGGAACTGAAGCTCCTGTGCCGCGATCCGGCGGATCTCGACCTTGTCGCGGCGATGCCGCTCCTGGCCCAGGCGGCCGCGAGGCGCACCCGGCAACTGGTCTCGACCTATTACGACACGCCGGACTACAGGCTGCTGCGGCAGGGCTATACGCTGCGCGTCCGCGACGATGTCGGCCGCTACATCGTGACGGTCAAGGCGAAGCGCGGACCGGGGTTGACCCGGTTCGAGCGCGAGGAACGGCACAGTTCGGCGCAGCTCGATCGCCAGCAGCTGAAGCGCCTGCTTCCCGTCGCGCTCCTCGACGCGCTGGAGGGCGAGCCGCTCTTGCCGGTGTTCGTGTCGCGGATCGAGCGCGAGGAGGTCACGCTCGATTTCGCCGGCGCCTCGATCGAGGTCGCCATGGATCGCGGCCGGGTCATCGCCGGCGCGCGGGCCGAGCCGTTCGTGGAGCTGGAGCTGGAGCTGAAGCGCGGCCCGGTCGCGGCGCTCTACGCGCTTGCGCTGGAGCTTTCGGCCGATGTGGCGCTGGTGCCGAGCGCGCGCACCAAGTCGGATCGCGGCTTCGCCCTCGCGCTCGGCAGCGCAGGATTGCCCGAGCCCGGCGCGAGCGTCGCTCCCTCGCTCAGGCGCGACATGACGAGCGACGAGGCGATGTTGGCCATCCTTATCGCCGCCCTGGCGCAGGCGGTTGATCACCTGCCGCGGGTGGGCGATGCGGGCGATCCCGAGGGCGTCCACCAGCTTCGCGTGGCGCTGCGCCGGATCCGCGTGGCGCTGTGGCTGGCGCAGCAGGTCGGCCCGCCGGAGAAGGCGCGCGCCTTGTCGGCCGAGGCCGCCTGGCTGGCGAATGAGCTCAGCGACGCCCGCGAATGGGACGTGCTGGCGACCGAGACGATGCCGGCCGTCGCCGACCGGGGCCTGGAAGGCGAGGGCTTTCGGGAGCTGGCGGCGCGCATCGAGCCGCTGCGGCTGGCGGCGCATGCCCGCGCGGGGGCGGCGATGGCGTCGTCCCGCGCCGGGCGCTTCCTGCTCGATCTCGGCCTCTGGGCGAGCCGGCATGGCTGGCGCGACGGCGCGACGGACGGGCGGGGGCCGACGGACCGTCCGGTCGCCCGGCTGGCGAAGAAGGCGCTCGTCGCGTCGCATCGCAAGGTGCTCCGCCGTGGTCGCAACTTCGATCGCCTCGATGCCGAGGGGCGGCACCGCCTGCGCATCGCCCTCAAGACGCTGCGCTATGCCAGCGACATGTTCCTGCCGATGGTGCAGGCCGGGCGGAGGGCGGCGCGGCATGTCGACCGGCTGAGGCAGCTGCAGGACGATCTCGGGCGGCAGAACGATGCCCGTCGGTCGCCGGAGCTGCTGGGCCGGCTTGCCGACGCGGAACTCTCCCCCGCCGCCAACCGCGCCCTCGGCGTCCTGCTCGGCCAGGAGGCCTTCGGCCGCGTCGAGGCGGAGGCGGCGCTTCGCCGTGACTGGGCCGCGTTCCGGAGGCGCTTCGCCGTCGGCCGCAAGCAGGGGAAGCGGCGGCGCTAGAGCGCTTTCGAGCGAAGTGGATACCGGCTTTCGTGAAGAAACCGCGACAGGACAAAGAGTCGGATCGTTTCGTCGTTTCCGTGAAACGATGGAACGATCCAGGCCTCGCCGTCCTCCCTTTCTTCGCGGCACTGAGCTGGTCTTCGCCCGGCGGATGCCCGCTCATTCCCAGTATCGGGAGATCGCCGGTCCGGATCGGCCCGTGAAAATCCCTCCCGCCGGCGCGCGAATCATCTCGCGAGCTTGTCATTGGAAGTTGCAGAGGCCGCCATTGTATGGTCCCGGCCGGGCACGCCGATCGAATGCAATTGGATCTTTGTCAGACTTCTTTATTTTGAGGAGTGGATAATGAGCCTGCAGCATTCAATGTCTGATCGGGCCGCCATGAATTGTCGGCGCGCCGGTTTTGGTCTTCTCGCCGCTGGAATGATGGTGGCGTCGGCGCTGAGCAGCGCCGGCCCGGCGTTGGCTCAGGCGCCCGCCGAAAAGCCCAACATCCTGGTGATCATGGGTGACGATGTCGGCTGGTTCAATATCGGCGCCTATCATCGCGGCATCATGTCGGGCAAGACGCCCAACCTCGACAGGCTGGCGTCGGAAGGCATGATGTTCACCGACTATTATGCCGAGGCGAGTTGCACCGCCGGCCGCGCCAACTTCATCACCGGCGAACTGCCGATCCGCACCGGCCTCACCACCGTCGGCCAGGCCGGCGCAGATGTCGGCATGCCGGACCAGGCCGTGACGCTGGCCACCGTGCTCAAGGCGCAGGGCTACGAGACCGGGCAGTTCGGCAAGAATCACCTCGGCGACCTGAACAGGTATCTGCCGACCGTGCACGGCTTCGACGAGTTCTTTGGCTACTTGTACCATCTGGACGCCATGTCTGATCCCTACTGGTACGACTACCCGCAGGACTGGATCGACAAATATGGCCCGCGCGACCTGATCCACAGCTACGCCACGGCGACGGACGACACCACGGTCGAGACGCGCTGGGGCAAGGTCGGCAAGCAGCGTATCGTCGACGAGGGTCCGCTGGCGCCGTTCCCGAACATGGAAGGGCGGCAGAACTGGCAGAAGGGCCGCGACGCCAAATACAACATGGAGACGTTCGACGACGTGCTGGTCAAGGCCAGCAGCGACTTCATGGACAAGGCCAAGAAGGACGGCAAGCCGTTCTTCGTCTGGCACAACACCACGCGCATGCACGTCTTCACGTACATCCCGCCCAAGTATCAGGCGATGATGACGCCGACCTCGAACTATGGTCTCGAGGAAGCCGGCATGGCGCAGATGGACGACAGCATCGGCGCGCTGTTGCAGCACGTGAAGGACATCGGCGAAGAAAACAACACCATCGTCATCTTCACGACCGACAACGGCGCCGAGGTGTTCACCTGGCCGGATGGCGGCATGACGCCGTTCAAGGCGACCAAGGGCACGACCTGGGAAGGCGGCTTCCGCGTGCCGGCGATCATCCGCTGGCCGGGGCAGGTCAAGCCGGGCAGCATCGAGAACGGTATATTCTCCGGCCTCGACTGGCTGCCGACGCTCGCGGCGGCTGCCGGCAATCCCGACATCAAGGAACAGCTGCTGAAGGGCGTCCAGCTCAACGGCCAGACCTACAAGAACCATCTGGACGGCTACAACCAGCTCGACCTGCTGCGGGGCAAGGGACCGTCGGCCCGGCATGAGCTGTTCTATTTCGGTGGCGCGAAGCTCGGCGCACTGCGCTTCGACGACTTCAAGTTCCAGTTCTTCCAGCAGCCCTATGGCTGGCCGGGCGAGAAGGTCACGACCGACATGCCGACGATCGTCAACATCCGGCAGGACCCGTTCGAGAGGACGCCGTCGATCCGGGGCGAGACGATCAACGACATGGGTGGCGGCTACATGAACGACTTCTACGCCCGCCAGTTCTGGCGCTTCGTTCTCGTGCAGAAGGCCGTTGCCGAGCTCGCGAGCACGGCGCTGGAATTTCCGCCGATGCAAGCGCCGGCCTCGTTCAATCTCGAGGCCGTCAAGGCGCAGATCGACGAGGCGCTGAAGAACCAGTCGGGCCAGTAGCCCGCGCGATCGGCGGGGCGCCTTCGGCGCCCCGCTTACCCGATGTTTACGACACCTTGGATTGCGTCTTTCCATTGCAGCCGATACCAGTGATCCTGTCCGGGCATCGTTTCGCAATTGCAATGGCTTATGTGGCAAACTCCTCCCCCGCCTGCATCCGAGGCCGAACGTCTCGCCGAACTGCAGAGCTACGACATTCTCGACACGACGCCGGATGAGCGCTTCGACCGGATCACCCGGATCGCGTCGCGCTATTACGCGGCCGACGTCGCGTTCCTGAGCTTCATCGACGCCAGCCAGCAATGGATGAAATCGCGCAGTTGCGACGCGCTGCATGAGCATATCGACCGCGACCAGGCCGTCTGCACGCTGGTGATCGCGGCGGACGACGACGTGGTGATCGAGGACATGCGGACGTCGCCGCGGCTGGATGGACATCCGATCGCCGGCAATCTGCCCTGGCGCTTCTATGCCGGCGTGCCGCTGCGCGGCGAGCAGGGCCACATCATCGGCACGCTCTGCATCCTGCGCGAGGCGCCGGGCGCCCCTGCCGCCTTCAGCACCGACATCCTGCGCGATCTCGCCGCCATTTCCAGCCACGAGCTGCTGCTCGCCAAGCGCAACACCGAGCTGCGCAAGCTGAGCCATACCGACGCGCTGACCGGCCTCGCCAACCGCCGCATGTTCGACGACGAGTTCGAGCGGACCTGGCGGCGCGCCCGCCGCACCGGCGAGCCCGCCTCGGTGCTCCTGATCGACCTCGACCATTTCAAGCAGATCAATGACGGGCTCGGTCATGCCGGCGGCGACGCCGTGCTGGCGCGATTCGGCCAGATGCTGCCCGGCTCGGCCCGGCGTTCCGACGACCTGGCCGCGCGCGTCGGCGGCGAGGAATTCGCGCTCATCCTGAGCGGCACCGACCAGGCCGGCGCGGCGATCGTGGCGCAGCGCCTGCTCGACGATCTCGCGGCGGCGGCGATCCCGCATCCGACGCGCGGCACCGCCTCGACCAGCATCGGCCTCGCGACTCTCGCCTCCGGCGAGACGGCGGCCGACTGGCTGGCGCGCGCCGACCGCGGCCTCTATGCCGCCAAGGCCGCCGGCCGCGCCACCATGCGCGCGGGCTGACCGGCGCGCCGGACGGCTAGGCCGGTTCCAGCGATCGATGCAACGGCCGCGCCGGCAGGATGGCGGCCTGCAGCAGCCGGCCCTCGGCCGAGCGCAGTTCCAGCCCGCGTCCGACGGCGGCGTCCTCCTGGATCCGCCCTTCCGCCAGCACGATGACGCGGCTGCAGAAGAGGCGCACCAGGCGAAGGTCGTGCGTGGTGAACAGCACGGCCATCTTCAGGGTCGACTGCAGTTCCCTCAGCAGCGCGATCATCTGCATCTGCAGCACGAGGTCGAGATTGGAGACGGCTTCGTCCAGCACCAGCAGTTTCGGCGCCGGCGCGATGGCGCGGGCGATGCAGACGCGCTGCAACTGGCCGCCGCTCATCTGCGTCGGCAGCTTGCGGGCATCATCCGGTGCGAGGCCGACCTGCATCAGCAGCGAATGGACCCTGCGGTCGCGCGCGTCCGCGTCGAGCGTCGTCAGGTGGCGCAACGGCTCGGCGATGATGCGGCCGACCGTATGGCGCGGGTTGGTGGCCCCGATCGAATCCTGGAACACGATCTGCACCGAGCGCCGGTAGGTCCGGTATGCCTCGCCGGAGAGGCCGCGCAGATCGCTTCCTTCGAAGGCGACGCTGCCGGCGTCCGGCCGCTCGAAGCCGAGCAGCAGCCGGCCGAGTGTGCTCTTGCCGGATCCGCTGCGGCCGAGCAGCGCGATGCTCTCGCCGGCGGCTACATCGAGCGACACGTCGCGGAGCACCGCCTTCGGCGCGGATTTCCCGACCAGCGACGTGGTGGAATAGACCTTCGACACCGAGCGCGCGGAGAGGATGGGACTCATGCGACCTCCGGATAGAGCGCCATGTGCGCTTCGACCAGTTCGCGGGTCGCGGCGCGCTTCGGGTTGTCGAAGATCTCGCGGGTCGGCGCCGTCTCGATGATGCGGCCGTTCTCCATCACCGTTACCTCGTCGGCGAGCCGCGCCACGACGCCCATGTCATGCGTGATCATGAGGACGCCGAGATTGCGGCGGCGGGCGAGGTCGTCGAGCAGGTCGAGGATCCGCGCCTGGACGATCAGGTCGAGGTCGGTGGTCGGCTCGTCGGCGAACAGGAACGGCGCGTCCGAAAGCAGCGCCAGCGCGATCATCGCCCGCTGCAGCATGCCGCCGCTCATCTCGAACGGATGCAACTGTAGTACCGCGTCGCCATCCTGGAGGCCGACGGTCGCGAACGCCTCCAGCGTCCGGCCACGCCAGCCGGAATCGAGCTTGCCGACCGCGCGCAGCGTTTCCCTGGCGTGATCCGCCATGGTGAGGACCGGATTGAAGGCCGAGCGCGGGTTCTGCAGGATCGTCGCCACGAGGTGGCCCCGCAGCTTTTCCGGTGCGATGGGCCGGCCGTCATGGAGCACGCGGCCGGCGGTGACCCGGACGCCGGGCGGCAGCACGCCCTGGGCGCCGCCGCAGGTCATCGACTTGCCGCACCCGCTGGCACCGACGAGGGCGAGGATGCGCCCGCGCCGGATCGTCAGGCTGGCGCCGTCGACGAGGACGTGGTCGTGGTCGCCATGCCTGGCCGCGATGCGCAGGTCTTCGATGGTGAGCGTCTCGGTCAATGCTGGTGGTCTCCATGCAGGCTCGGATCGAGCCGGTCGCGCACCGCGTCGCCCAGTATGTTGAAGGCCATCACGCTCAGGAGCAGCGCGAGGCCGGGCCAGACGATCAGCATCGGACTGGACCAGACGAACTGGCGGGCGTCGCCGATCATCACGCCCCATTCGGCGGTTGGCGGCTGCACGCCGAGGCCCAGGAAGGAGAGGCCGGCGACGTGCAGCATCATGTGGCCGATGTCGAGCGTGGCGAGCACGATCATCTGCGCCAGGATGGCGGGGAGCAGGTGCTCCATGAAGATCCGTACCCGGCCCGCCCCGGCGGCGCGCGAGGCGAGCACGAAATCGCGCTGCCGGAAGGAAAGCACGAGGCCGCGCACCATGCGCGCGTACCAGGCGAAGTGCGACAGCGCGATGGCGATGACGACGTTGACCATGCCGGTGCCGAGGATGCCGATCAGGAACAGCGCGAGCACGATGGTCGGGAAGGCGAGGAAGATGTCGCAGAAGCGCATCACTGCCTGGTCGACCCGGCCGCCGAGATAGCCGGACGCGCCGCCGACGGCGATCGCGAGCGTCATGATCAGCACGATGCAGAGCGCGACCGATCCGAGCGATATCCGCGTTCCATAGATCAGGCGGGAGAGTTCGTCGCGGCCGAGATGGTCGGTGCCGAGCCAGTGCGCCAGGCTCGGCCCCTGCAGGCGCTGGGTCAGGTCGACGGCGTTGGGGTCATAGGGCGCGATCCACGGCGCGACGACGGCGGCGATGGCGAGCACGACCACGATGGCAAGGGCGAGCCGCACCAGCCAGGTGTCGCGCAGCGGCAAGCGCCAGGCGGGGCGCCGGGGCGCGTGTTCGTCGAGGCTGGCAAGGGTCACGGGGCGGCCTCTGCATTCAGGCGGATGCGCGGATCGAGCCACGCATAGAGGATGTCGACCAGCAGGTTGCAGACGACGAAGATCGTCACCAGGAACAGGGTGAAGCACTGGATGACGGGGAAGTCGCGGCTGTAGATCGCCGACACGGCATAGCGGCCGATGCCCGGCCAGCCGAACACGCTTTCGATCACCAGCGTGCCGCCCAAGAGCTCGCCGACATGCATGCCGGTCGCCGTCACGATCGGCAGCATGGCGTTACGCAGGATGTGCGAGCGTTCCACCTGCCGGTCGGAGAGACCGCGCAGCCGCGCATAGAGCACATGCCGGGCGCTGGCCGTCTCCAGCATGCTGGCGCGCAGCAGGCGGGCATTGATGGCGAGCGACATGAACGAGACGGCGAGCACCGGCATGATCATGTGCTGCCAGCCGCCCTTGCCCATCGGCGGCAGCCATTTGAGCGTCAGCGAGAAGAGCAGCACCAGCAGGAAGCCGAGCCAGAAGTTCGGCGTCGAAACGCCGAGGAAGGCGAAGCCGCGCACGAGGTGGTCGGGCCAGCGGTCGCGATGGCGCGCCGACCAGACGCCGAGTGGCACCGACACGGTGAGCGTGAACAGCAGCGCCACGCCGGCGAGCTGCAGCGTCGCCGGCAGGAAGTGCAGGACGTCGTCGAGGACGGGGCGTCGTGTCACGTGCGAGACGCCGAAGTCGCCCTTCACCGCGTTGCTGATCCAGCTGACATACTGCGAGAGAATGGGCTGGTCGAGGCCAAGCGTGTGGCGTGCTTCGGCGACGGCGCCGGGCGTCGGCGGGATGTTGGACAGCTTCAGGTAGGCGACGGCCGGATCGCCGGGCGCCATCCGCAGGATGACGAACATCAGAATCGAGACGCCGAGCAGGATCGGGACGAGCAGCAGCAACCTGCGGAGGATGAAGCCGGCCATGGCGGCGCTCAGTCCTTCGGCTTGAGGTCGGCGAAGGGATAGTCGAACGAGGTGGCGCCGAAGGTGAGATTGCCGACATTGCCGCGCGCGACCAGCACGGCGGTCGAATAGGTCAGCGGCAGGTAGACCGCCTCCTCGTGCAGCCGGGTCAGGATGTCGGTATAGAGCGCCTGGCGCCTCGTCGCGTCGGTGCTCGTCAGCGCCTGGCCGATCTCGGCGTCGATCTCCGCCTTGTCGGGGAGGCCGAGCTGGGCCTGGTAGTCGGCGTGCGCCGGCACGCGCATCGCGCTGACGAAGGCGTGCGGATCATAGGGCGCGCCCCAGGTGCTGCCGAAGATCATGCCGAAATTGCCGTCCGTCTGGCGGGCATAGAACGAATTGGCCTCTTCGCCCAGCAGATTGGCCTCGATGCCGACCTTGGCGAGATCGGCCTGCAACACCTCCGCCACCGACTTCATCACCGCGTCGGTGCCGATATAGGCGAGGTCGACCCGCAGCGTCTGCCCGTCCCTGGCGCGGAAGGCGGCGCCCGGCGCGAGCGTCCAGCCGGCCTTGTCGAGCAGGCTCGCCGCCAGCGCCGCGTCATAACCGTAGGGCTTCAGGCCGATATCGGCATAGGGGACGGTCGGCGCGAACAGCGTGTCGGCGCGGGTCTGGGTGCCGCGATAGATTGCTGCGATCAGCGTGTCCTTGTTGATGGCGTGGTTGATCGCCTGGCGCACGGCGAGCTCGCTCGTCGGCGCCTTGTTGGTGTTGAGCGCGATGGCCTGCGTGCCGAGCGGCGGCGAGATCCCCGCTTGGTAGCCCTGCGCCTTGAGGCGGGCGAAGGTGTCCGGCGTGATCGGGCCCTCGTCGCCGTAAATCAGGTCGATGTCGCCTGTCTCGAGCGCGACGGCGCGCGTGTTGCTGTCGGCGATGACCTTGACGACGACCCTGTCGTAGGCCGGCTTTTCGCCCCAGTAGCGGTCGTTGCGCTCGAACACGTCATATTCGCCGAGTCGCGTTTCGGCGAGTTTCCATGGGCCGGTTCCGATCGGCGCCTTGATGTCGCCCGGGGCGGCGAGCTGCGACGGCGCCAGGAAGCGCACGGGCCGCACGAGCGCCAGCTCCTGCAGCAGCGGGTAATACGGGTCCGTCAGCTTCAGTTCGACGGTGAAGTCGTCCAGCGCCTCGACCGACCGGAGCTGGTGGATGAGCTCCAGCCAGTCATGACTCCGGCGATTGGCCATGACGGTCTCGAGGTTGGCGACCACCGCCGCCGCGTCGAACCGCTCGCCGTTCGCGAAGGTGACGTCGTCGCGCAGCTTGAAAACATAGGTGCGGCCGTCCTCGGAGGCGGTCCAGGAGGCGGCGAGCCAGGGGACGACGCTGCCGTCCGGTCGGTATTTCACCAGCGATTCGTAGACCATGCCCTGCGCGAACATCTGGCTCGGCGCATAGCCGTGCGGATCGAGCGGCCCGACATTGGACGGCCAGGAGAAATTCAGCGTCTCCGCGACCGCGCCCGAAACAGGCGCCATGGCCGCCGCGATCCCGAGCAGCGCCCCGACCAGAATTCCGCGCATCCATCAACCCCTAAGTGATTTTCTCTGCCGGATGCGAGGCTAGGTGGTAAGCGAGTATGATGTCGAGTCAAAAAGTTCATACTCACAACCTGAAATGGCGAGGGTCCGCGGGGTGCTTTCCCGCCCGCCTGGCGATCACGGGGAGAATTGTCGCGGTGACAAAGACCCCGCCTCATGCGATCAGCGATTCATGGACGCGTTGCGCAAGCTCATCTGGCAAGAGCTGAAGACTGCCCTTCTGGCGGTCGGCGTCGTCTATCTGCTGCTCTCGCAAGGGCTGATTTCGGCCTACGCCCAGACCGCAATGGCCGCGGCGGAGGCAGGGCCCCGCTTCATCATCTGCTCTCCGCTCGGCGGGGCGGACGCAGAGGATCCGATCAAGGCGCTGGCGCGCGACTGCTGTTCGACGCTCTGCCAGGCGGCAAGCGCCATCGGGCCGTCACTGGCTCCCTCTCCGGTCGTGTTCGCCTTCCTGGTCGATGCCCGGCCCACGCAATGGCGCCCGGCCGGCACGGTAAGGGGCCCGCCTTCTGAAACCCGCCTGGTTCCCGAGGCCCGGGGACCGCCCTCGCTCTCCATCTGACGCCTGATTTCACGGCTCGGCGCGCATCCCGCGCGCCGGCCGCTCTCGCGCATTTGGAGAATCATCATGCGAATCTTTTCGCGTCTGCTCGCGGCCGCCATCCTGCTGGCCGCCCCTTCCGCCTTCGCCCACGAATACAAGGCCGGCGACATCGAGATCGGCCATCCCTGGACGCGGGCCACGCCGCCGGCAGCCCGGGTCGGCGGCGGCTATCTCACCTTGATCAATCACGGCCAGACCGCCGACCGCCTGCTCGGCGGTTCGTCGTCCGCTTCCGGCCGCGTCGAGGTCCACAAGATGGAAGTGGTCGATGGCGTGATGAAGATGCGGGAACTGGCCGACGGCCTGCCGATCCCGCCCGGCGAAACGGTCAAGCTCGAGCCGGGTGGCTTCCACCTGATGCTGATCGACCTGAAGGCGCCGATCCGCGAGGGCGAAAAGGTGCCGGTCACCCTCCGCTTCGAGCATGCCGGCGCGGTCGACGTCGAACTGGCTGCCGGCGCGCTCGGCTCCCCGGCGATGCAGCACGGCGCGATGGACCACGGTGCATCGCACGGGGGGGCGAACTGATGCGACCGCGGCACATAGGCCTCCTCGTCGGCGGTGCGTTCGCCATCGTCCTGACGCTGGTCGGCTTCACCGCGCTGGTGAAGTCACGGCAGTCGACGCCCGCCGGCCAGGTCGTCACGGGGGTCGCCAGCATTGGCGGCCCCTTCACGCTGACGCGAAGCGACGGCAAGGCGGTGACCGAGCGCGACTTCCTCGGCAAGCCGACCGCCATCTTCTTCGGCTTCACCTTCTGTCCCGAGGTCTGCCCGACGACGCTCTACGAGCTCTCCGGGCTGATCAAGGAGCTCGGACCCGAGGCCGAGAAGATGAACTTCGTCTTTGTCTCGGTCGATTGGGGTCGTGACGGCCCGAAGGAGATGGCGAGCTACCTCCCCGCCTTCGACGGCCGCATCCAGGGCCTGTCGGGCACCGAGGCGGAGATCGAGACCGTCACCAAGGCCTATCGCGTCTACTACAAGCGCGTCCCCGTCGAGGGCGGAGACTACACGATCGATCACACCGCTTCCGTCTATCTCATGGACGGAAAAGGGCAATTCATCGGCACGCTCGCCTATGGCGAAGCGCGCGACACGATGCTGGAAAAGCTGAAGCGGCTGGTCGCCGGCGCCTGAGATCGAGGGAACCATGACGGATACGACAATTCCCCCGGTTCGCACCGGCGGGTCGGCGCTGGCGGCTGCGCAGTCCCCTGCCGCCAACAAGTTCTACTTCATCGCCTGGCGCTGGCACTTCTACGCCGGGCTCTACGTGATCCCGTTCCTGATCATGCTGGCGACGACCGGCCTGGTCATGCTCTGGATCTCGTGGATGGCCGGCGTCGGCGCCGAGCGCATGGCCGTCCAGCCGGGCGGGGCGGCCCTGTCCGCGAGCACGCTGCAGATGGCCGCCGAAGCGGCCATACCGGGCGGCCGCGCGATCCAGTATGTCGAGCCGCTGGCGGCCGATCGCGTCGCCGTCTTCTCGGTGGCGACCGAAGCCGGCAACACCGGCGTCGCGCTGAGCCCCTATACGGGCGAGGTGCTGCACACCTTCCCGTGGCGGGCCGGCGCCTATGACCTGGCCAACAAGATCCACGGCACGCTGCTACTGGGCGCATTCGGCGACCGGCTGATCGAGATCGCGGCCAGCCTCGGGCTCGTGATGGTGGCGAGCGGCGTCTATCTGCACTGGCCCCGGCGCGGCGCCTCCTGGCGGAACGCGCTGGTCCCGCGTCTCTCGGCGCGAGGCCGGACGTTCTGGAAGTCGCTGCATGGCGTCGTCGGCTTCTGGGTGTCGCTGATGCTGATCGTCTTCCTGATCTCCGGCTTGAGCTGGGCCGGCATCTGGGGCGAGAGGATCGTCCAGGCCTGGTCGACATTCCCGGCCGAGAAATGGGACAATGTGCCCCTGTCCGACGACGTGCATGCGGGCATGAATCACGGCGCCGCCAAGGAGGTGCCGTGGGGGCTGGAGCAGACGCCGATGCCGGCCTCGGGTTCTCTGAAGGGCACTACGGCGATCGAGGGGACCGTCGACATCGACAGTGTCGCGGACTTCGCTCGCAGCCTCGGCTTCGTCGGTCGCTTCCAGGTCAATCTGCCGAAGGGGGATGCCGGCGTCTGGACCATCAGCCATGACAGCATGTCGAATGACGGTCCCGATCCGGCGGCCGATCGCACCATCCATATCGACCGCTTCACCGGCAACGTCCTGGCGGATGTGCGCTATGCCGATTATTCGCCCTATGCCAAGGCGATGGCCTGGGGCATCGCGCTCCACGAGGGCGATCTCGGCGTCTGGAACTTCGTGCTGAACACGGTGTTCTGCCTGTCCGTCATCGGCGTGGCCGTTTCCGGCCTGGTGATGTGGTGGCGGCGGCGGCCGAGCGGGGCGGGAAGGCTGGCGGCGCCGCCGCGGCCTGAAGATGTGCCGTTCTGGAAGGGAGCGGCGGCGCTGGTCGTCGTCCTCGGCATCGCCTTTCCGCTGGCCGGGGCAGCCATCGTCGCCGTGCTCCTGCTCGACGCGACGCTCCTGCGCCTCCTGCCCGGCCTCCGGCGCGCGCTCGCCTGACCCGCGCGCGGTACTTCTCAAAACGACGCGGCGGGGCGCGAACTCCGCCGCATTCTCGGATCTCGACCGAGGCAAGGACCGCGTCAATCGTGGCGCAGCGCAGGTCGTGCAGCGAGCCGATGGCTCCGCCGATTTCATCGTCAGGAATGCGGAAAGCGAGTGCGACAGCAAGCCATCATGTTTCAGAAAGACGAATGGCTTGGAAAATTGGTGGAGCCGAGGGGAGGCGTCGCATTTTCTATAAAGATGGCGGGTTCCAGCCGATTTTTGTCTTGCCTTCAATACTCTGGTGTACCGATACAGTGTACCATTCACCCCAGCTCGCGATATTCCGCTATTGGGTCATTTATGGTTCGCGGACACGAATCAAGTCGATGATAAGCACACCTGCTGCTTCGGATCTTGTCGCTAGCCACGCGTATCGCAAGTTGCGCCGATTGATCGATGCGATCATGACGAAATAGACTGGCTGGCGAAGATTCTATGTTAGCGCTGTAGGACTGCTGGGGGGAAACGTGGCACGACTTCGGAAGATCGAAATATCCCATTTCCGAAGCATCAAGAGCTTAAGCTGGCTTCCTCGACCCGGCCTCAATTGTTTGATCGGTCCAGGCGATAGCGGTAAATCGACCGTCCTCGACGCTATTGATTTGTGTCTTGGAGCGCGACGAGCGGTGCAGTTCAATGATGCTGATTTCCATTCCCTTGATGTAACGACGCCGATCAGCATCACACTGACGATTGGTGCACTTGATGACGCACTTAAGAGTTTCGATTCCTATTCGCTCTACTTGCGTGGCTTTAACGTTGTAACTGGCGAGATTGAAGATGAGCCTGAGAGGGGGCTTGAGACCGTGTTGTCTCTCAATCTGACAGTCGGCAGCGATCTCGAACCGTCATGGAATCTGATATCTGATCGCGCTCAGGCTCAAGGTGCAGCTCGAAATCTTGCTTGGGGTGACCGTCTGCGTCTCGCCCCAACACGTATTGGCGCATTGACGGACTTCAACCTAAACTGGCGTCGGGGCTCAGTACTGAACCGCCTGACAGACGAAAGAGCTGATGCGTCGGCAGCGCTAGCGCAGGCGGCGCGCGATGCGCGCGGGGCTTTTGGTGAGGACGCTGAAAAGCAGCTTGGCGAAACGCTGCGTCTGGTCGGCGAAGCGGCAGCGGAACTCGGTATTGATGTAGGCAAGAAGGTAAGAGCGCTTCTCGATGCTCATTCGGTGAGTTTCGGCGGAGGTACGATTTCGCTGCACGATGAGGATGGCGTGCCGCTGCGCGGTCTGGGTATCGGATCGACCCGCCTCTTAACCGCTGGACTTCAGCGCAAAGCTGCCGCGCAGTCCTCAATGCTGCTCGTCGACGAGCTTGAGCACGGTTTGGAGCCCCATAGGATCATCCGTTTTCTCGGTTCGCTAGGGGCAAAGGAGCCCGAGCCGCCGCTTCAAGTGTTCATGACAACGCACTCGCCCGTCGCATTGCGCGAGCTTTCTGCGGATCAATTGGTGGTCCTGCGGGAGATTGGGGGGCGGCATGAGCCGCTGCATCTGGGAAATGACCCTGAGGTCCAAGGGACCATCCGATCCTTCCCAGAGGCCTTTTTGGCTTCGTCAGTTGTGGTTTGTGAAGGAGCGAGTGAAGTCGGTCTCGTGCGAGGCCTCGACCAGCATTGGGCAGCAGCGGGTTACAACTCGGTATTCGCGAGCGGGACGGCACTGGTAAATGCTGGCGGGGAGAAAAATCTCATTAAGTTGGCAAATGCATTCCAATCGCTGAGGTACCGCACTGCGATTCTGCGCGACGATGACGTCCCGCCCGATGTGACAGGGGAACGGTCATTCGTCGCTTCCGGCGGACTGGTCGTTATGTGGCGGCAAGGACGAAAGCTCGAAGAGGAGCTCTTTTGCAGTCTACCCATCGCCGCGATAGCCGAACTTCTGACGCGCGCTGTTGCCGCAAAGGATGAGGCGGTAGTTAACGACCAGCTGAAGTCCGCTTCGGGCAATTTGGTAACCCTTACTCATGTGCGTACGGGCTTAGCCGAGCTCAGCTTGTCGCCTGCTACGCGTGCAGTCCTTGGCAAGGCGGCTGGAGGTAAACGGGAACCATGGTTCAAAAGCGTGTCAGCTATGGAGGATGTAGGACGTGAAGTCATCGGACCTGCATTCAATGTTTCGGAACCCGAGTTCGTGGGGATCGTAGGCTCCCTCTTTGACTGGGCTCATGATGTCAGATAGCGAGATTGATCTCCTTGCTATTACTCGAGGCTCGATTACGGCTCCAGCAGGGTGCGGCAAGACGCACTTAATAGCTCAAGCGCTGCGGCGGCATGACAACGTCAAGCCTGTGCTGGTTTTGACGCACACTAACGCTGGCGTCGCGGCACTGCGCGTGCGGTTAGACAAGGCCCGAGTGCCTCCGGGGCGCTACCGACTTTCGACGCTCGACGGTTGGGCGCTTCGGCTACTCAGCGCCTTCCCTAAGCGCTCCGGAATTGATCCAACTTTGCTGGCCCTTGCGAAGCCAAAGACTGACTATCCTGCTATTCGAAAGGCGGCGGCAATCCTCATGCGGGATGGCCACATCAACGACATTCTGAAATCGTCTTTCGCGCGTCTGATCATAGATGAATATCAGGATTGCGGGACGCTTCAGCATGCGATGGCCGCTTTCACGTCACTAGTCCTGCCCACTGTCGTGCTGGGAGATCCAATGCAGGCGATCTTTGGATGGGCAGGCGATGTGCCCGACTGGGAGGGGCAGGTTTGCGATAGATTTCCCACGGCAGGTGAACTGACGACACCTTGGCGATGGGAGAATGCTGGTACCAAGAGCCTTGGACTGTGGTTGCTGGATGTGCGCAAGCGGTTGAAGAATGGGGAACCCGTCGATCTCAAATGCGCCCCACCCGAAGTCACTTGGGTGTCCCTCGACGGCAAAGCTGATCGTGAAAGGCAGCTGCGGGCAGGTATGACCAAGGCCGTGGACGGCGGCGAAGTCCTAATCATTGGAGATGCTAGAAGTCCACCAAGCCAACGTCGATACGCTAGCCAGCTACCGGGCGCCGTGACGGTTGAATCTGTCGAGCTCGGCGATTTGGTGGAATTCGCAGGCGGGCTGGACTTCGCTGGAAGGGACGCGCTCGCCAAGATCGCAACCTTTGCCGCATCCGTAATGACAAATGTGGGATCGGCGGATCTCATAAAGCGTGTCGAAATTTTGGAGCGCGGCAGGGGGCGCAAAGATCCCTCGGATGTGGAGCGCGCTGCCCTTCGTTTTCAGCAAGATCGATCTCCTGCCGCAGTCGTAGACCTGCTGGTGGAGATCAGCAAAGAACCGGGCGTTCGAACACATCGCCCTACAGTCTTGCGCGCTTGCATTAGGGCGTTGCAATCGTGCGAAGGGAGCGATTTAAGGGCCTCGTTCTATCAAGGTGTAATTCAGGCCCGCGAGCAAAACAGGCTGATTGGTCGCCCTCTGCCGAAGCGTGCAGTTGGCAGTACCCTGCTTTTAAAAGGGCTGGAGGCGGAGGTCGCTGTGCTGCTCGATACGACCGGTCTCGATGCGAGAAATCTCTACGTGGCGATGACGAGGGGATCTAAAAGACTAATTATTTGCTCTAGCGACAACATGTTGAGAGGCGGGTAGTCTATCATTTCCGCGTTGACGAGATTTTTCCTAGAATTCTGCTCGCAGTTGCAGGCGCCTGCAATTATATGGGCAATTTTTGCCGGCATGAAGACTGGTGAGCCGTGTATTTGAATTCTAATGATTTGTAAGGATATGTACTATTTGAAACGCTGAAATATCAATGTTTTACGAATTCCCTCGGGACTGGTAGGGGGGGTCAGTTGAATTGCGCGATTAATGGGATGAATTCTTCTTGATGAGTCCTGCAGATCACGTGCCCACATTTTTTCCGGATTTTTTTGTCAGCTTATATCAGGGGAGGGGTCTTAGTGCCTCCCGTCGTTTTGCAAGCTTGTAATACGCGCCTGCAATCGTTGGACCTGTACTGCTGACCATTCTCCTCCTCTCGGTGCCGGGACCTGCTCCAAGTTGAGGGCGACCGCGACTGCTGACGGGCTAATGATGCCACGGCAGCGGAGCGAGGTGAGTATCGGGCGGAGGTCGGTGGCTCGGGCGTCGGCTCTGTCAGATTGCGAGAGTCGTCCCTTGGCACGATCCTCGTTCGTAGCTGGCCTGCCGCGAAAGCCGCCGAGTTTCGTTCCACGGGCTCTTGCTGCTGAAAGGGCGGCTTTCGTGCGATCGGAAATCATCCGCGCCTCGTGCTCAGCGACTGCCGCCAAAATATGGATCGTCAATCGATTGGCTTGCGGAAAGTCGCAGGCTTCGAACTCCACGCCAGCCTCAAGTAGATTGGAGACGAAAGCGACGTTGCGGGCGAGGCGGTCGAGCTTTGCAATTACCAGCGTCGCTCGATGAATACGGCAGGTCGCTAGCGCGGCGGCTAGTTGCGGTCGATCCGAGTTTCGACCGCTTTCGACCTCGACGTACTCGGCCACGACGTCGGATCGACCTTCCGACATTCGGCGCTCAACGGCTTCTCGCTGGGCGTCTAGCCCGAGCCCCGATCGGCCCTGGCGGGCGGTCGAGACCCTGTAATACGCAACGTACCGGTTTGCAGCCATTGTATTACATCCGTAGCAACGAGGGTTGGTTCGGATGTAATACAGTCAGTATTTGCAGGCACCTGCAAGCCAATATATCTTTAATCTTTAATGAATAGGCCGCGCTCGCGCAGGGCGGCAATAAGGCGTTCGTCTTTCGGGTGGCCTGATCGTTCCCCGGTCTGATCTTTGGGCTCGACGTTACTTTCCAGTTCGGGCGGACGCTTAGCTATTTGGCGTACCAAACCGATTCCGCCAAAGATGAAGAAGAGGGCTCCTCCAAGGAATAGGGTTCGTGCTGAGAATGGCTCCCCTGCCGAGGGGCACGGCAGGACATCCCCAGGGCGAACGGGGTCGAATGTAGCGGAAGCTCCCTCGTGGCGATATTGCCCGAGGAAGAGACAGCTCTCATACCCGTCGCGGTAACGATCGGGTCGGTTTGCATTGAGAACGATTCCTCCCGTGATCATCAAAGCGATACCAAACAGTGCCGATGCGGCAGCCCCGCGAGTCATGTCACCCCCCGTAGTCGCAGTGAACCGTGTGCGGAGTCACTACTAATTGAATTATAAGGACTATAGTCCTTGGCGAAAATCCAGGCAAGATGATGCCATCCGCGAATGGAGGCACGGAAAAGAGTTGCTTGGAACGTCAGGCGGTTACGGGTTGGCGCTGGCCTCACTCAAGAGGCGCTTGCTCATGAGGCTGGGCTAGATGTTTCGTACATCGGCCGTATTGAGCGGGGCACGCAGAATCCTTCGATAGCGGCTCTTGAAAAGCTTGCTGTCCGTCTGTCCGTCGACATTTTGGATTTGTTGGCGATTCCCGAGGCCGATGCTCCGCCGCCGGCCTCCATAAAGCCTGGTAGGCGTCGTTAGTTTGGATGTCGTTGAACCGAACTTTCGCTCAGAATCTTAAGCGCGTCAGAAAGCGTATGGGGCTGACGCAGGCGAAGCTTGCGGGGCTTGCGGCCATCGATCGGGCTTATCTGGGAAAAGTTGAGGCGGGCTCGCAAAACGTGACGCTGGACAAGGTTGAGCAATTGGCGAAGGCGCTCGGGGTTGACGCGGGCGTGTTGTTAGCAGGAACTCAGGTTCCGCCGAAGAGTACTAGAGCGGGTACCCGAACCATCATACTGCGCCGCAAGCAATGATTCGGCATATATGCCGCAGTCGTCAGCCCATTAAGTCATTATTCCGCGCGCGCGTGAGGGGTTGACTTGGGTCAATCCAAATACATCGGTGTTACCGTGTTACCGTGTTACCGTGTTACCGTGTTACCGTGTTACCGTGTTACCGTATTACCGTATTACCGTATTACAGAACCATTCAAGTTTTGGGAAATATGAGGTCATCATTGCGGAATACCCATCCCAACCGAATTTCCGAAGGAAATTCGGGGCGTCGACCTTCGATCGTCGCCGGGGTCAGCCTGACGGCTTCCTAGCGCTGCGCTCAAATTGCGGATCACGCCATTTGCATCGAGCTCCGGCGGCCGATTGGGGGGGCAATGCATGTACCTGCACGGCCGGTCATTGGGACACGCCGTCGTTAGGCAAATTCGCTCAATTTCCGCCCTTGTGAAGGACAGGTATGCTCTTCCGCTAGATGGGTAGCCGGGCGGCTCGCCAAGCGGCTGTACGGGTCTTTTCCCCTCGGTAGAGGCTATCCGGCGCGGGCGAGATGTTCGAGATCGAGTTCCGGGTAACCAATCTTGGATATTTCGGTGGCAAGCGTGCTGGCTTTCAGGCCATTTCCATAGATTTCCTCGCTGCCACCATCAGACCAACCACCCAGAGCGCGGACACGCTCTCTGGAAATGTCGGCTTCGCGCAGGGCATCGCGGTATGTGTGTCGGAAGCTATGAAAGCTGGTTCGACGTGTCTTGATGTCGAGCGACGCCATGAAGCGGGAGAACCATTTACTGAATGGATCGCTGCCGTAACCTGTCGAGCCGATCTGGAGATCGGGGAAAAGGCGCTGGTCAGCATTTCGGCGCGCTTTGTCGACATGGTCAAGAAATCCGAAGCGCACGAGTTCGGGATGGATCGGCACGTATCGCCATCCTGCATCTGTCTTAACCCGCTTTATGCCCTTATCGTCGCCTCGCACGACGATAACGTCGGTTTCATCGACGCGCTCAACGTCCGCCACCTCAAGCATGCAGATTTCATTCAACCGCATTCCCGAGAAGAGGGATATCAGCGGCACCCAAAAGCGGCCCTTCCGAATTATGTTCGGTCCAGGCTTGGCATAGCCTCTGAAGTCGTCGGTGCAACCGGTGTAGAGTGGTGCGCTGAAGATCGTCTGCAATTGGTCTGTAGAAAGAGCGTGCCGCCTTGCCTTGGCGCTGGGGCCATTGTCAGGGAATTTGAGTCCGTTCGTGGGATTAGTCGGTAGGAGTCGCTCTGTCACGGCCAACTCTAAGAGGCTATGCAGCGTCCTAAGATATGCATTGGCCGTTACCGGAGAGATCGGCTCCATCGATTTCTCTTTTCCGATTCGCGATGCTTCAATCGCATTCCCCGAGACGCGCTTGCTGGCATTCACGGGCAGTGTGGCAAGCGTCTCACGCACACGTCTCGCCATCGTTCGATCGATCGAGTGAACGGCGGTGTCGGGTCCGATAATCTCCCTCAGCACTCGTAGATGCACCGCCCGCTTAAGCTCAGATTTGGGTGACAGGCTCTGGCCCGAGCGATCACTGAGATAGAGCTCCACGAGTCGACCAAATGAGGTGGGCGGTTTGATCTGCAACTCTTGGTCGCCGCTGATGCCCTTGAACAGCTCGTCGGTGGGAAGCTTGGCGTCGGTAAGTTGCCGGAGCTTGCGTCGCACTTGCTCCTGCATCGCGCGATGTACGCCGCTGTACAGCGGGCGAAGCGTGGGATGTTGGAGGTCGATAGATATGTGATGACGCTCCAGAATAGCGGTGAGTTCCCCTTGTACGGCTTGAAGCGCGTTCTCGTTGTCCTCGTCCTGGAGGTCGCGCATCTCTGACGCGAGTTCATCACGACGATCTGGGATATCCATCGGACTGGGCAAACTCGAAGCTAGCCGCTGGCGGTCTGCCTCATGAAACCATTCGAAGGTCAGGAAGTCGGCTTCTGCTTTGGAGAGTCGCGTCACTGGCTGCTGCGCGAGTTTCCGTCTGGCAGTCGCCAACTCGGCGTTGACCTTGGTGCTCTCAATCGAAAGTAGCTGACGTGCCTCGGCAGCGTCCGAGGTGCGGAGAGAGTAGTGGTACTCGCTCTTGCCGATGATTTCCCGCAGCTCCGCAGGAACCTTGGCGCGAAACCAATACCGTCCCCCTCGCCTTTGAAGGCGTGTTTGTCCCGCAGCCATGTTTACTCCGGTGTACCAGACTGGTGTACCGAAATAACGCACAATGCCGCGTTCATTGCAATAAGTGGCGGAATTCCGCCGTTTTGGAGAAAATTGGTGGAGCCGAGGGGAATCGAACCCCTGACCTCTGCAGTGCGATTGCAGCGCTCTCCCATCTGAGCTACGGCCCCGTCGCGTCGCGACGGGCGCCATTTAGAGGGGGGCACCGAGGGCTGTCAAGCGCTCTGCGAAGTGTGGTGTGGAAGGACGGGCGCGAGGGCCGGCCTTGCCGGCGCACGCTTCGGCCCGGGCCCGATCCGCGGGGCGGCAGGCGCTTCTTCCGTGCGGCGGGGAAGCCCGTTGGCGTTTCCCGGGCTTCGGGGCGCGCTCGCTATTCGTCGCTTGGGCCGGCCGGCGCCGTCCGGGCCGGACGCGCCCGCTCCGGCGCGGATTTGCCGGCGGCGAGAAGCGCCGCGTCCCCGGGTTGCGATGGCGACAGGCGACCGCTACATCAGGAGCGACCTGTTCCGCGTCAGATCCGGGAAACCCATGCGCGCTATCCTCGACGTCGTTATGATCGCCCTCAACCTCTATTGGTGGATCGTGATCGCCAGCGCCCTGTTCAGCTGGCTCTACGCCTTCGGCGTGGTCAATCCGCGCAACCAGGTCGTGTCGTCGATCGGCCGCTTCCTCTACCAGGCGACCGAGCCGCCGCTGCGCCGCATCCGCGCCTTCATGCCCAATCTCGGCGCGATCGACATCTCGCCCATCATCCTGCTGCTCGGCATCATCCTGATCCAGCAGGTCATCATCCGGTACATCTACCCGAACGTGTTTTGAGCGAGGCCGGTTTTTACCGGGCCGGCGACGGCCATGTCGTGGTGCAGTTGCGGCTGACGCCGAAGGCCGGCCGCGACGGGCTCGACGGAGTCGGCGAGCTCTCCGACGGCCGCAAGGTGCTGCTGGCGCGGGTGCGGGCGGTGCCGGACAAGGGCGCCGCCAACGCGGCTATCGAGGCGGTGCTGGCGAAGGCCGCCGGCGTGCCGCGTTCGGCGGTCACGATTCTCTCCGGCCATACGGCGCGGCTGAAGAGCCTGCGCATCGAGGGCGACGCGGACGCGATCGTCCGGCGGCTCGGCGGGGCGGCGGCCCCGGGCTGAGCCCGGAACCCCGCAGCTTCGATTCCTAGTGCGTATAGAGTCCGCGCAGGGACCCTTCCGGCCAGTAGATGTCGCGGATGCGCCAGCCGGTCTCAAGCCAATCCAGCCGCAGGTCGATCCGCTTCGGCTCGCCGAAGTTCAGGAAGCTGACATGGGCCTCGGCCCGGTCGGGCGTGCCGTCCTCGACGTCGATGCGGAGATCGGTGATGTCGAAATCCTGCGCGTCGACGAAGGGGTCGCCGTCGAGCTTCGGCACGTCGCCGACAGCGGCCGCCTCGTCGCGGTCGGCGAGGATCATCTCGGCCAGGCGCGGTTCGAACAGGGCGCGGATCGTCGCGGCATCGTCGAGCGGCACGCCGTCGCCGCCATTCTCGTAGCGCTCGTAGATCGAGGCGACGAAGGCTTCCGGATCGTCGGCGGCGACCGACGATCCGACAGAGGTCGAAAGGCCCGCCGCGCCGAGCGTCGCGACCAGGAAAAGCCGCGCGACGCCGCGCCGCGTGAGCGTCATCGGATCAGCCCTTCTTGGCGCGCTCGATGGCGTCGACGATCAGCTGCTGCGCCTCGTCGAGGTCGCCCCAGCCGGTGATCTCGACCCACTTGCCGTTCTCGAGATCCTTGTAGTGGCGGAAGAAGTGCTCGATCTGCTGCAGCGTGATCGCCGGCAGGTCCTTGTACGACTTCACGGTCTCGTAGCGGCGGGTCAGCTTGGTCGACGGAACCGCCAGGATCTTCTCGTCCTCGCCGCCTTCGTCGCGCATCTTGAGCACGCCGACCGGGCGGCAGCTCATGATCGCGCCGGGGACGATGGCGCGCTGGTTGGCGACGAGCACGTCGATCGGGTCGCCGTCGCCGCAGAGCGTGTGCGGGACGAAGCCGTAGTTACCGGGATAGCGCATCGGCGTGTAGAGGAAGCGGTCGACGTAGAGCGCGCCGGCGTCCTTGTCCATCTCGTACTTGATCGGCTCGCCGCCGACCGGCACTTCGATGATGACGTTGATGTCGTGCGGGGGATTCTTGCCGATCGGAACAGCGTCGATGCGCATGGTGGTACCTCGAGTGAAAAGGGCGCTTTCCTTTACGAGGTCGCCATGCCGGCCCGCAAGTCCGAATTCGCCGCAGCGCAGCACGCCGCGGCCCCGATCCGGTCGCTGAAGGGAAGCCGGCTCAGCCGCGGGCGAAGGCGAAGGCGACCTTGGCCAGCACCGTGTCGCCGAAGCGTTCGCTGCCGCGGGCGACCTTGCGGCCGCCGGCATTCTTGTAGAAGCGGCAGGCGCCCTCGTTCTCGGCCAGCGCCCAGACGACGGCGGAATCGAAGCCGTGCCGCAGCAGTTCGCGCCGCGCCGCGAGGAACAGGCGGGTGCCGAGGCCGACGCCCTGATATTCCGGCCGCATGTAGATTTCGTAGATTTCGCCGCGCTGGACGAGGTTTCGCGCCCGGTTGGGGCCGAAGATGGCATAGCCGGCGACCGTGCCGCCCACGTCGATGACGACGATGCCGGTGCCCCGCCGGATCGCCCGGCTCCACCACGCAGGACCGCGCCGCGTGATCATCCGGCCGAGTTCCCGAGCCGGGATCAACCCATCATACGCCTGACGCCAAGCGCTGTCGTGAACCGCGGTGATTGCTTCCGCGTCACTGGCTTCTGCGCGACGGACACCGATCGACAGAGTGCTCATGTCGATCAAGATATGTCCGAGTTTCGCATCGGGGAAGAGGGATTTTGGGATTGATGAGCGCGTTCGCCAAGCCGTGACGCCGGTGTCACCGGAACGACGCATGAAACGAAGACGGCGCCGCGAGGGCGCCGTCCGGAATATCGGGTCCGCCGGGCGGATGGGCCCGGATCAGGCCGTTGAATCAGGCCGTCTTGCTGGAGCGGTCGGCGCGCTTGCGCTCGATCGGGTCGAGCATCGCCTTGCGCAGGCGGATCGACTTCGGCGTGACCTCGACCAGCTCGTCGTCCGAGATCCACGAAAGCGAGCGCTCGAGCGTCATGCGGATCGGCGGGGTGAGGCGGACCGCCTCGTCCTTGCCGGCGGCGCGGACGTTCGACAGCTTCTTGCCCTTCAGGACGTTCACTTCGAGATCGTTGTCGCGGGTGTGCTCGCCGACGATCATGCCGCCATAGACCTTCCAGCCGGGCTCGATCATCATCGGGCCGCGATCCTCGAGGTTCCACAGCGCGAAGGCGACGGCCTCGCCCTGGTCGGTCGAGATCAGCACGCCGTTGCGGCGGCCGGGGATCTCGCCCTTGTGCGGGGCATAGGCGTGGAACAGGCGGTTCATGATCGCCGTGCCGCGCGTGTCGGTCAGAAGCTCGCCCTGGTAGCCGATCAGGCCGCGGGTCGGCGCGTGGAAGACGAGGCGCTGGCGGTCGCCGCCGGACGAGCGCAGCTCGACCAGGTCGGCCTTGCGCTCGGACATCTTCTGCACGACGACGCCGGAATGCTCCTCGTCGACGTCGATGATGACTTCCTCGATCGGCTCCAGCGTCTGGCCCGAAACGTCCTTCTGGAACACGACGCGCGGACGCGACACGGCCAACTCGTAGCCTTCGCGGCGCATGTTCTCGATCAGGATGGCGAGCAGGAGCTCGCCGCGGCCGGACACGATGAACGAGTCCTTCTCGGACGATTCCTCGATCTTCAGCGCGACATTGCCTTCCGCTTCCTTCAGCAGGCGGTCGCGGATCATGCGGCTGGTGACCTTGTCGCCCTCGGTGCCGGCGAGCGGGCTGTCATTGACCATGAAGGTCATCGACACGGTCGGCGGATCGATCGGCTGCGCCTTGATCGGCTCGGTGACGGCCGGGTCGACGAAGGTGTCGGCGACGGTGCCCTTGGTCATGCCGGCGATCGCGACGATGTCGCCCGCCACGCCTTCCTCGATCGGCTGCCGCTCGATGCCGCGGAAAGCCATGATCTTGGAGACGCGGAACGACTCGACGGTCGAGCCGTCCTGCGACAGCACCTTGAGCATCTGGTTCGGCTTGACGTTGCCGGAGGTGATGCGGCCGGTGATCAGGCGACCGAGATAGGGATTGGATTCGAGCAGCGTTCCGATCATGCGGAACGGGCCTTCCTCGACGCGGGGCTCCGGCACGTGCTTCAGCACGAGCTCGAACAGCGGCGCCATGCCCTCCTCATGCGAGCCGTCGGGCGACAGCGACATCCAGCCGTTCTTGCCGGAACCGTAGAGGATCGGGAAGTCGAGCTGCTCGTCGGTGGCGTCGAGGGCGGCGAACAGGTCGAACACCTCGTTGACGACTTCCTGGACGCGGGCGTCGGCCTTGTCGACCTTGTTGATCGCGACGATCGGGCGAAGGCCGAGCTTCAGCGCCTTGCCGACGACGAACTTGGTCTGCGGCATCGGGCCTTCGGCGGCGTCGACCAGCACGATCACGCCGTCGACCATGTTCAGGATGCGCTCGACCTCGCCGCCGAAATCGGCGTGGCCGGGGGTGTCGACGATGTTGATGCGGGCATCGTGCCAGGTGATCGAGGTCGCCTTGGCGAGGATGGTGATGCCGCGCTCCTTTTCGATGTCGTTCGAATCCATGACGCGCTCGGCGACGCGCTGGTTGTCACGGAAGGAGCCGGACTGCTGCAGCAGCTTGTCCACGAGGGTTGTCTTGCCATGATCGACGTGCGCGATGATGGCGATATTGCGAAGGGTCATGTGCGAATCCGAAAAGGCACGGCGGCGTCGGACAGGTGCCTCGAGACGGCCGGCAGATTTTGCGGCGCAAAATGATCGAAAAGGCCGTAAAACGCAACCTCCCTTGCGGGGGTTGTGATGACGCTACGGAAGGCCCGGCTGGTGACGTAACGTAAGTTTGACCAGCGGATCGCGCTTTCCCCAGCGTCGCGTTGACTTTTCCGGCCATCGCGATTTATAATATGGAATTCTTATTATACGCTGGAGAGTCAACTTTTGGCAGCCACGACCGAAGATCCGCTTGGTCTCGTCCTCGTCGATGTCGCGCGATTGCTGCGTCGGCGCTTTGAGAAGGCGTTGGAAAACGCCGGGCTCGGTTTGACGGTCGCCGAGGCGCGAACCCTGGCCTTCGTGAGCCGTCATCCCGGCCTTCGCCAGTCGACCCTTGCCGAGGAGCTCTGCGTCGAGCCGATGACGCTCGTCGGCTTCCTCGACCGGCTCGAGGCGGCGACGCTGGTGGAGCGGATCCAGGATCCGGCCGACCGCCGTGCCAAGTTGATCCGGCTGACGCCGAACGCCGCCGGCGTCGTGCGGCGCATCCGCGCCGTCGGCAAGACGGTGCGCGAGGATGCCGAGCGCGGCATCGACCCGGCCGTCATCGAGACGATGCGCCTGGCGCTCCTGAAGATGCAGGACAACATCCTCGCCAGCGACGACGTGCTCGTCTGATCCACTGGGCGCAGCGATGCGCCCGGCCACCCGAGCCTGATCCAGTTCAAGCCCGTGCCGATTTCGATCGGCGCGGGCTTTTTCGTTTGGGGGGGCGTGCCGGCGCGGGCGTGCTCGGCGCCGAGTTGCTGCACGCGAAGAGGGCCTAGTCGCGGCGGCGGGGCAGGTTCAGCGTCTCGGCCAACTGGCGATAGAGCGCGGGATCGGCGGCGACGAAGCCGCCGGGCAGGCCGCGCTCGATCGCGTCATAGGCTTCGGGCTGGACATTGCGCATTTCCGTCAGCGCCTGCAGCAGGCTCGACTTCGCCATCTCCGGCAGGTCCTTGCGGACGACATGCGGCCCGAAAGGGATCAGATCCGACTGCCAGACGATCTTGAGCGTGGAAGGCGAGAGCACGCCGTCGCCGGCGAGCTGGCCGAACGGGCCGGAACCGATCGAGGGGCTCAGCGGATCGGACGCCATCGACCATGCCGTGGCGAGGTCGACTTCGCCGGCGGCAAGGGCGGCGAGCGCCGCGGCGCTGTCGGGCGTCTCGACGATGCGCAGGAAATAGCTGGGCGGATCGATGCCTTCCTTCGCCATTCCAGCATAGGCGGCACGGCGGCCGGAGAGCGAATCCTTGGCGCCGACGGCAAGCCGCATGTTGCGCGCCTCGGCGAGGGTGGAAACCGGGCCGTCGGCCCGCGCCACCAGCAGCGCGTGGAACCCGCGCAGATGGTCGGCCGACGTCGGCTGCACCAGCGGCTCGACGCAATCGCAGCGCTGGTCGAGCGCGAGATAGGCGAGCGAGGACAGGACCGTGTACTGGATCCGGCCGGTCGCCTGCGCCTCCATCAGAGCGTCATAGGTGCGGGCCGGAAACAGTTCGACCGGCACGGCGAGCGCGTATTGCAGCTGCCAGCGGAACTTCTCCAGCCGCGCCACCTCGTAGTTCGGATTGTCGCCCGCGATGAAGCCGACCCGGAGCGTGCCGATGTCGTCGCGCCAGCTCGCGAGCGCCGGCGCGGTCAGGGTCAGCAGCAGGGCGATCCAGGCGAGGGCGCGGCGCATGTCTTCTCCTCAGGCGGGCAGGCGGGCGAGCAGGCGGCTCCGCGTCGGCTCGTCGACGAAGGCAGCCTCGATCGAGGTGCGGGTCGCCTGCTCGAGCGCGGCGTCGGACAGGCCGAGATCGCGCGACAGCCAGCCATATTCGGCCCCGATCGAAGAACGGAAATAGGGCGGATCGTCGGAGCTGACAGTGACGCGGGCGCCCGCGTCCTGCAGGCGGCGATAGGGGTGGTCGGCGATCGCCGGATAGAGGCCGAGCGCGACGTTGGAGCCGGGGCAGAGCTCCAGCACGATGCCTTCCTCGACGATGCGGCGCACGAGGTCGGCGTCCTCGATGGCGCGCACGCCATGGCCGATCCGCGTGACGCCGAGATGGTCGAGCGCGGCGCGCACGCTCTCCGGGCCGCCGAATTCGCCGGCATGCACGGTGAGCCCGAGTCCGGCCTCGCCGGCGATGCGGAAGGCGTCGGCGAAGTCCCTGGGGTGGTGCATGCGTTCGTCGCCGGCGACGCCGAAGCCGGTGACCAGCGGATGCGGCTCGTTCGCCACCGTCTCGGCGGCGACGAGGATGCGGTCCGGGCCGTAATGGCGCACGCCGGTGGCGATCATCCGCCCGACGATGCCGGTCGCGGCTTCCGCATCGCGAATGCCCTGCGCCAGGCCCTCGACATAGTCGCGATAGGAAAGGCCGGAGGCGAGCGCGTGGTCGGACGAGATGAACACCTCGCCATAGATCGCGCCTTCGGCGGCGAGGCTGGAGAAATAGGTGAAGGTGAGGTCGCGATAGTCCTCCGGCGTGCGGAAGACGGCGGCGGCGCGGTCATAGGCGTTCAGGAACGAGGTGAAGTCGTGCCAGGCGAAGGCGCCCTGCTCGTCGAACAGGCCGGTCAGGTCGACGCCGTGGCGGGCGCCGACATGGCGCACCAGTTCCGGCGACGCCGCACCCTCGACGTGGCAATGCAGTTCGGCCTTGAGAAGATGGGCAACCATCAGAGAAAACTCCGTCCATGTCGTCCGGGCGCGAGCCCGAGATGCGCCGCGACCGTCTCGCCGATATCGGCGTAGCTGGCGCGCGCGCCGATGTCTTTTCCCGGCAGCCCGGGGCCGAAGGCGAGGATCGGCACCTGCTCGCGGGTGTGGTCCGTGCCGCGCCAGGTCGGGTCGCAGCCATGATCGGCGGTGATGACGACGAGATCGCCGGGCCTGAGCGCCGCCTCGATCTCCGGCAGGCGGGTGTCGAACGCCTCGAGCGCCGCCGCATAGCCGGGAACGTCGCGGCGATGGCCATAGAGCATGTCGAAATCGACCAGGTTCGAGAAGACGAGGTCGCCGTCCGCCGCGTCCCGGATCGCCGCCAGCGTCGCGTCGGTCAGCGCCTTGTTGCCGGCCGCCTTGTAGAGCCTGCCGATGCCCTGGTGGGCGAAGATGTCGCCGATCTTGCCGACGGCGCGGGTGGTGTGGCCTGCGGCTATGACCCGGTCGAGCAGGGTCGGCTCAGGCGGCGGCACGGCATAATCGCGCCGGTTGCCGGTGCGCTCGAAGGTCTCCGCCGTCTCGCCGATGAAGGGCCGGGCGATGACGCGGCCGATCCGGTAGGGGTCGACCAGGCGGCGCACCGTCTCGCAGAGGGCGTAAAGCCGGTCGAGGCCGAAATGGGTCTCGTGCGCGGCGATCTGGAAGACCGAATCGGCCGAGGTGTAGGCGATCGGCTTGCCGGTGCGGATATGTTCCTCGCCGAGCTCGGCCAGGATCGTCGTGCCGGAAGCGTGCTTGTTGCCCAGGAGTCCGGGCAGGCCCGTCTCGTGCAGGATCGCCTCGGTCAGCTCGGCCGGGAAGCAGGGCTCGGTCTCCGGGAAATAGCCCCAGTCGAACGGCACCGGCACGGCGGCGATCTCCCAATGGCCGGACGGCGTGTCCTTGCCGTTCGAGACTTCCGCCGCATGGCCGAAGATCGCCGTCGGCGCCGGCTCGGGCAGGCCGGCCGGCCAGATGCCGCTGGCGCCGGCCGCCGCCGCGCCGAGGCCGAGGCGACCGAGATTCGGCAACGCCAGCGGCCCGGCGCGCAGGCCGGCACGGTCGCCGCGCCCGGCGGCGCAGGCTTCCGCGATATGGCCGAGCGTATCCGCGCCGGCGTCGCCATAGGCTTCGGCGTCGGGAGCACCGCCGATACCGACGGAATCGAGAACAATCAGAATGGCGCGCGGCATGAAGGGACAACCTGAGCGATCGGGCCGACAAGATAGGCCAGGCTTGGCCACGGTCACAAGCGGGGCGATCCGTGGGGACAATCGGCGGCCGCCGGCGAGCTGACGCAGCGGCGCGGTTTCCAGCGCCGGGCTGGCAGGCTACGGTAGGCGCAACCAAGACAAGCGAGGCCAATGATGAACGGCGTGACGGTGATCAACCACCCCCTGGTGCAGCACAAGCTCACCATCATGCGCGACAAGCACACTTCGACCGCCGGCTTCCGCCGGCTCCTGCGCGAGATCTCGACGCTGCTCTGCTACGAGGTGACGCGCGACCTCGAGATGACGACGACGACGATCGAGACGCCGATCACCGAGATGGAAGCGCCGACGCTGGCCGGCAAGAAGCTGGTGTTCGCCTCGGTGCTGCGCGCCGGCAACGGCCTGCTCGAGGGCATGCTCGACCTGGTGCCGGCGGCGCGCGTCGCCCATATCGGCCTCTATCGCGATCCGAAGACGCTGCAGGCGGTCGAATATTACTTCAAGGCGCCGGACAGCCTCGACGAGCGGCTGACCATCGTCGTCGACCCGATGCTGGCGACCGCCAATTCGGCGATCGCCGCGGTCGAGCGGCTGAAGGAGCGCGGCGCCAAGGATATCCGCTTCCTCTGCCTGCTGGCGGCGCCGGAAGGCATCGCCAACTTCCAGGGCGCTCATCCCGACGTGCCGATCTTCACCGCCTCGATCGACAAGCAGCTGAACGAGAAGGGCTATATCGTTCCGGGCCTCGGCGACGCCGGCGACCGGATGTACGGCACCAAGTAAGGACCGAAGCGTCGGAGGCCGCGCTTCGGTCTGGCCTCCGCGCTGCCGGTTTCGGACAACGGACATGGCGTTCTCCGCCGACGAGATCGAGCGTTATTCGCGCCATCTTCTGCTCGCCGAGGTCGGTGGCCCCGGCCAGCAGAAGCTTGCCGCCGCGCGGGTGCTGGTGCTGGGCGCCGGGGGGCTCGGCGCGCCGCTGATCCAGTACCTGGCCGCTGCCGGCGTCGGCACGATCGGCGTCGTCGACGACGACCGCGTCGCGCTCTCCAACCTGCAGCGCCAGGTCATCCATGACACGGCGGCGGTCGGCGCCCTCAAGGTCGAGAGTGCCCGCGCCGCCGTGCATCGGCTGAACCCGCATGTCGTCGTCGAGGCGCATGCGCTGCGGCTCACGGCCGAAAACGCCGATGCGCTGCTTGCCGCCTATGACGTCGTCGCCGACGGCACCGACAATTTCGAGACGCGCTATCTCGCCGCCGACCGATGCGCTGCGCTGGAGCGGCCGCTGGTGACGGCGGCGGTCGGACGCTTCGACGGCTCGCTGACGACGCTTTTGCCCTGGACGGTCGATGCCGAGGGCGCGCAGAACCCCAGCTATCGCGACCTGTTTCCGGCGCCGCCGCCGCCCGGCCTTGTGCCGAGCTGCGCGGAGGCCGGCATTCTCGGCGCGCTGACGGGGATCCTGGGCAGCCTGCAGGCGGCGGAGGTGCTGAAGCTTGTCCTCGGCATCGGCGAGCCGCTGGTCGGGCGGCTGCTGCTGGTCGACGCGCTCTCCATGCGCTTCGAGACCATCCGCTACAAGCGCAAGGCGCGCCCGGCGGAATCCTAGAGCGTTTCCGAGCGAAGTGGATACCGGTTCGCGTGAAGAAAACGCGACCAAACAAAGAGCTAGAACCATTCCGTGTTTCCATGAAACACGGAATGGTTCTAGCGCGCGAGGCCGAACAGGCCGAGCAGAGCGAGGAAGGGCACGGCGGGATGGCGCGCGCCGCGCAGGCCATCCTGTGGCGGCGTCCGCGTGTCGCGGGTTTCGGCCGGCGGCAGCTCGCGCTCGAACCGGTCCTGATACAGACTCTTGTACAGATAGCTGGCGGGAATCATGGCTTCCGCTCCCGTGTGGGCTGGTATGAATCGATTCAATTCCGACGCGGATACGGCCGATTGAACCGGTTCAAATCTAGGCCCGCTCGCGGGGCTGGTCAAGCGGAAATTGAACCGATACAAGAAGACGTGAACAGACAGTATCGCCGGGAGAGGCGGGCGCGACGACGGGTGCGGCGCGCGAAGCCGGGCGTTATGGTAGGGAGAGACGGCAGGCAGGCGCCCCGGCGCAGAGATGGAGCGGGCAAGAGACCGGCATGAATCGCGTGATCAAGCTTTCGGATGTGGCCAAGGCCGCCGGCGTGTCGCAGGGCACCGCCTCGAATGCGTTCAATCGTCCGGAAATCGTCCGGCCGGAAGTGCGTGAGAAGGTCGAGGCGGCGGCGCGCGAACTCGGTTATGCCGGGCCGGATCCGAAGGGCCGCTTGCTGCGCGCCGGCAAGGTCAACGCCATCGGCGTCGCCACCACCGAGACGCTCGATTATTTCTTCGCCGATCCCTATGCCCGCGCCGTGATGGCCTCGATCTCCGCCGCCTGCGACGAGCGCGGCGCCGGCATATCGCTGATCTCCGCCGCCAATGACGAAAAGCTGTCGTGGAACATCCAGAGCGCGATCGTCGACGGTTTCGTCCTTTTCTGCATCGAGGGTGGCGAGCGACTGGTCGAACTGTCGCGCGAGCGCCGGCTGCCCTTCGTCGCCTTGCAGCTCGACGCCTCGGACGAGACAATCTCGGTGATCGGCGTCGATGATTTCGAAGGCGCCCGCACCGCCGCCCGCCATATCGGCGCGCTCGGCCATCGCGACGTCGCCGTCGTGTCGCTGGAGCTGGTCGACGATCGCATCGGTCCTGTCGCGCCGGGCGAGGTCGAGGCCGCGTTCTATTCCGGCACGCGAAACCGCATCCAGGGCTATCTCGCCGGCCTGGCCGAGTTCGGCGTCGATCCGGCGGCGGTCCCCGTCTTCGAGACGCAGAACAATGCCCGGACGGTCGGCGCGGCGCTGGAGCATTTCTATGCCGAGGGGCGCCGGCCGACGGCGCTGCTGTGCATGTCCGACCGGTCGGCGCTGATTGCGCTCGACTGGCTGCGCCAGCGCGGCCTTTCCGTGCCGGGCGACGTCTCGGTCATCGGCTTCGACGGCGTCGCGGAAGGCGAGATATCGGAGCCGCCGCTCACCACCGTGGCGCAGCCGATCGACGTGATGGGCCGCATGGCGGCCGAGATGATCCTGGACGGCATCGACAGCCCGCGCCGCGAGCGCTTCGAGGTCGAACTGCTGGTCCGTCAGTCGACGGCAGCGCCGAGGACGGGGTAGGGCGGTCCGATCGGGCCAGACAAGAAGACGTTCGCGACGTCTTCCCGAACTCGCCCATCATCCTTCGAGGCTTCGCTCACGAAGCACCTCAGGATGATGGCGGAGTCGGTCGCGTGATGTGGTGGCTCTGGGCCGGCCTCAACCCCTCGCCGGAGCTTCGCTCCGACCTATCCCCATTGGAGAGGTGAGGGCATTTCGAAAATCCGAATCCGGCTTAGCTCCGGCGCTTAGCCGACTCAGAGCATCGACGGCAGTACGCGGTCCGGCGGCTTGTGGCCGTCGAAATAGGCGCGGATGTTGATCAGCACCTTCTCGCCCATGGCGATGCGGCCCTCGATCGTCGCCGAGCCCATATGCGGCAGCAGCACAGCCTTGCCCTTGGCGGCGAGGCGCAGCAGCTTCGGGTTCACCGCCGGCTCGTGCTCGAACACGTCGAGCCCGGCGCCGGCGATGGCGCCCGCCTCGAGCAGCTTCGCCAGCGCGCTTTCGTCGATGACGTCGCCGCGCGAGGTGTTGACCACATAGGCCTCGGGCCGCAGCAGCTTCAGCCGCCGCTCGGAGAGCAGGTGGAAGGTGCCGGGCGTGCGCGGGCAATTGACCGAGATGATGTCCATCCGCGCCAGCATCTGGTCGAGGCTGTCCCAGTAGGTCGCCTCCAGCCCTTCCTCGATCTCCGCCGGCAGGCGGTGGCGGTTGTGATAGTGGATCGACAGGCCGAAGGCCTTGGCGCGGCGGGCGACGGCCTGGCCGATCCGTCCCATGCCGACGATACCGAGCCGCTTGCCCGACATGCGCCGGCCCAGCATCCAGGTCGGCGACCAGCCGGCCCAGTCATGGTCCGGCCGCAGCACATGCGCGCCCTCGACCAGCCGGCGCGGCACGGCGAGGATCAGCGCCATCGTCATGTCGGCGGTGTCCTCGGTCAGCACGCCCGGCGTGTTGGTGACGGTGATGCCGCGCGCCAGGGCCTTCTCGACGTCGATATGGTCGAAGCCGTTCGAGAAGCTGGCGATCAGCTTCAAATGCTCGCCCGCCTCGGCGAGGATGGCGCCGTCGATGCGGTCGGTGACGGTCGGCACCAGCACGTCGGCCACTTTCACTGCCTCGATCAGCTCGGCCGGCGACATCGGCCGGTCGTCGATGTTGAGCTCAGTGTCGAACAGTTCGCGCATGCGCGTCTCGACCGCGTCGGGCAGCCGGCGCGTGACGATGACCAGCGGCTTCTTCTTCATCGCGGCCTCCCCGTTGAGAGCTCCTTAACCATGGAGCGTCAGACTATGCGCGTCGGCTGGTGTACCCCGTCGCTGCGTATCGCGATCCCTTACCAGACAGCCCGACGATCACAACCGTATCGGTGGTCGGGCTTTCGGGAAAGCACTTCCGGTCGCAGCAACGGGCGGTAAAGAGGGGTGAATGCGTGATGGTTTGGGCTGTGTTCCAGGGGATGTCCCGTCGGCTGCACAAGGCGCGCGCAATCCCCTCCGCGCTTGGCATGGCGATGGTCGCCGCGCTCGTCCTCGTCGCCCAGCCGACCGGCTCCGCCAACGCGCAGGGCGCCGCCGGCGCCGCGCCGAAACTTGGGCCAAGCGGCCTGCCGTTGCCGCGCTTCGTCTCGCTCAAGGCCGGCCGCGTCAATGTCCGCGTCGGTCCCGGCCAGGGCTACAAGGTCTCGTGGGTGTTCACCCGTTCGGCCCTGCCGGTCGAGATCGTGCAGGAATTCGACAATTGGCGCCGCATCCGCGATTCCGACGGCACCGAGGGCTGGGTTTTCCACAGCCTGCTCGTCGGCAAGCGCACCGCCGTGGTCGCGCCCTGGCAGGACGGCGACCCGCTGCCGATCCGCGCTGCGCCGAACGACACGGCCGAGATCACCGCCTATCTGCAGCCGAAGGTCGTCTCCTCGGTGGCGACCTGCGAGGGCGGCTGGTGCCGCCTGGTCGACAAGCGCTTTCGCGGCTGGATCAAGCAGACCAATCTCTGGGGCGTCTATCCGGACGAAGTGATCGACTGAGGGGCTTGCTTCGCTGCGCTCCCGCACCTGTCTCGCCTCGCCCGGGCGCGGCCACCATTCCTGCGCGCAAAAGCGAACAAACAAAAACGCCGCGCGGGTGGGCCGGCGCGGCGTTGTGAATTCGGTATCGGGCGGGATCAGCTGCCGATGCGGCGCAGGCGCACGACGATGTCGACGCGGGTGATTTCCATGCCTTCCGGCGGCACCGGCACGTCTTCCACGCGCAGCGACGACATCGGGATGTCGAGCACCCGATTCTCGCCTTCGACGAAGAAGTGGTGGTGGTCGTCGACATTGGTGTCGAAATAGGTCTTCGAGCCGTCGACGGCGACTTCGCGCAGCAGGCCGGCTTCGGTGAACTGGTGCAGCGTGTTGTAGACGGTGGCGAGCGACACCGGCACGCGATGGCTCATCGCTTCTTCGTGCAGGCCTTCGGCCGAGATGTGACGGTTGCCGCGCTCGAACAGGATTTCCGCGAGCGCCAGGCGCTGCCGGGTCGGACGCAGGCCCGCCGTACGCAGCATCACGCGCACTTCCGAAGCCTTCTTGTCGGCCGTGCGGGCTGCTTTCCTGACGAGATCCATACGCATCTTGCGGCCGTCCGTGTCTTGTGTCCGAGGCGCCGGCGCTTTCAGGCACCGGACCGGTCCCGCCCCCGAGGTGGGGCCGGGCCAGTCCGAATAACCTAACTCTAAAATGAAGCTTTAGCAACAGGCCAATGACGTTGGCCCGTTGCCTCGCTTTTTCGGGCGTTTCCGGGTGAGCCGGCTATGGCTCCTAGGTCCGAAGACGCAACCGGGTTGAGCAATTTGCCTTTCCGCGTCCCTTCGAAACGCGAAAAGGCCGTCCGGGCCTCAGCCCTGCTTGTCGCGCGCGGCCAGCGTGCGCAGACGGAGCGCGTTCAACCGGATGAAGCCGGCCGCGTCCTTCTGGTCATAGGCGCCGCGATCGTCCTCGAAGGTGACGAGCGCGTCGGAATAGAGCGACTTCGGCGACGAGCGGCCGACGACGGTGGCGCTGCCCTTGTAGAGCTTCAGCCGGACCGTGCCCTCGACATGCTCCTGGCTCTTGTCGATCAGCGCCTGCAGCATCTCGCGCTCCGGCGAGAACCAGAAGCCGTAATAGATCAGCTCCGCATAGCGGGGCATGATCGAATCCTTCAAATGGGCGGCCTCGCGGTCGAGCGTCAGGCTCTCCATCGCGCGGTGCGCGGCGAGCAGGATGGTGCCGCCCGGCGTCTCGTAGATGCCGCGCGACTTCATGCCGACGAAGCGGTTCTCGACCAGGTCGAGACGGCCGATGCCGTTGTCGCGGCCGAGCTCGTTCAGCTTGGTCAGGATCGTCGCCGGCGACATGTGCACGCCGTTGATCGAAACCGCGTCGCCCTTCTCGAAGCCGATCTCGACATAGGTCGCGACGTCGGGCGCATCCTCCGGCGCGATGGTGCGCATGAAGACGTAGGGCGGGGCTTCCTGCGAGGGGTCTTCCAGAACCTTGCCCTCGGAGGAGGAGTGCAGCAGGTTGGCGTCGACGGAGAACGGCGCCTCGCCGCGCTTGTCCTTCGGAACCGGGATCTGGTTCTTCTCGGCGAAATCGAGCAGGTCGGTGCGCGACTTGAAGCTCCATTCGCGCCAGGGCGCGATGACCTTGATGTTCGGGTTCAGCGCATAGGCCGAGAGCTCGAAGCGGACCTGGTCGTTGCCCTTGCCGGTGGCGCCATGGGCGACGGCGTCGGCGCCGACTTCGCGTGCGATCTCGACGAGGCGCTTGGCGATCAGCGGCCGTGCGATCGAGGTGCCGAGCAGGTAGGTGCCCTCGTAGAGGGCGTTGGCGCGGAACATCGGGAACACGAAGTCGCGGACGAATTCCTCGCGCACGTCCTCGATGTAGATCTGCTTGATGCCCATCATCTCGGCCTTCTTGCGGGCCGGCTCGAGCTCTTCGCCCTGACCGAGGTCAGCGGTGAAGGTGACGACTTCGGCGCCGTATTCGAGCTGGAGCCACTTCAGGATGATGGAGGTGTCGAGCCCGCCGGAATAGGCGAGGACGACCTTCTTGACATCGGACATGGTAAGGCCGTTTCCGCGAAGATGAAGGATGGCTGCGCTTATAGTATGCGCGCCACCCGCCAGCAACCGCAGCGGCGCCGACCCTGGCCTGCGCGCGGCGCGCCACGCGCCGCCGAGAACCCTAGTCCGCGTCGTGGACGCAGAGCGGCACGGTCCTGAGCGGCGCGATTGGCTGGTCGAGCCGGAACAGCTGGTATTGCCGGCTTGAACCAGGGCCGCTCGGGATCGTCAGCCGGCCCTTGTCCTCGACGCTGCCGAAAAAGGGGCCGAGCCGGGCCGCCTCGGCGCAGCCGGCGACGAGCAGGGCAGGGCCGGTCGGCGCATGGTCGACGATGCTGCGGGTCAGCTCGAACTGGTTGTCCGGGCCGGGATCGTCGGGCCAGACGGTGACCGCGACGGGGTCGTTGCGCAGGTAGTAGACGAGCGCCGCCGCGTCGGCGCGGCTGAGCGTCACGACCATGGTCGCGCCGGAGGCCTTCGCCTCGGCGCGGACGGCATCGCCGAGGCGGCTCCAGCCCAGCACCTGCTTGTAGATGTCGCCATGCTTCAAGAGCGGCAGCTTCACCTTGTCGGCGATGGTGTTGCCGGCGATGAGCACGACCTGCGCGACGATGCCGATGACGAGGCCGGCGCGCACCAGCGAGAAGCGGTCGGCGCGGATCAGGAAGGCGGTGCCGACGAGGGCGCTGGCGACCAGGCCGGAGGCGGCCCAGTTGGCGTTGGTGACGGTGAGCACGCTGGCGATTGTGACGACCAGGATCACCGGCAGCGCGAAGGCGAGCAGCATCCGGTCCTCGTCCGGCACGCCCTTGCGCCAGGCGGCGATCGCCGCGGCGAAGGCGCCGCCCATCAGGAACGGCCCGATGATGCCGAACTGGGCGGCGAGGAAGCCGATGGCGTTGCCGAGGCTGATCTTCAGGCCGTCGCCCGAGATGTTCTCGTTGGTGTGGCGCAGCGTGACCAGGTGGTTGTTGAGGTTCCAGCCGATGTTGGGCGAGAGCAGCAGCAGCCCGATCGCGACGGCGAGCCAGAACCGGCCGGAGCGGATGACGGCGCGCGACTGCGGGTCGAGGACGGCGGCGATCAGCGCGCAGCCGACGAAATAGGCCATGGCGTATTTCGCCAGCAGGCCGCAGCCGAGCGCGAAGCCGAGCAGCAGGCTCCAGCGATAGCCGCCGCCGGCTCGCAGCCGGACGAAGGCGTAGAGCGACAGCGCCCAGAAGAACAGCAGCAGCACGTCGGTCGACATGATCGCCGACGAGAAGGCGACGCCCGGCGCGAAGGCGAAGCCGAGCGACGCCCAGAAGGCGATGCGGCGGTCGTAGAGCCTGACGGCGGTGGCGTAGATCAGCAGCGAGGTGCCGAAATAGAACAGGGGCGACGGCGCCCGCACGCAGGCGACGCCCGTGCCGCAGACCATGTTGGCGGCGGCGATGGTCCAGCCGATCAGCGGCGGCTTGGAGAAATAGCCGAAGGCGAGATGCTGCGACCAATCCCAGTATTGCGCCTCGTCGACCTGCAGGTCGGTCACCGAGAAGCGCAGCGCCAGCAGGCGTGCCAGCGTGATGACGGCCAGGAGGAGGACGAGCAGGCCGACGCGGCTTTCCGCGACGGGCCGCGCGCCGGCATGCATCTCAATTCGGTGGGTCAACTCTGTCCGGTCCGCTGCGATGGTCCGAGGTTCGCTGCCGCGCAATACGCCCCAACGCGGCCCGAGACGCAAGGGCAAGCTGGCCGAGCGCGCTTTCGGTCGCAGCGTCGATGCGGCTGCGGAACGGCTCCTCCAGCATGAGGCGGGCGAGGCCGAACATGACGACGAGCGTGATGGCCCAGGAAATCAGTATGTCGGAGAGGAAATGGCCGCCGAAGGCGAGCCGGTTCAGCGACAGGGCGAAGGCGAGCAGCCCGATGCCGGCCGCGAGCGCGGGCCGGTAGCGCGGCGGCGCCAGCAGCACGAGGCCGAGCAGCCAGAACGCGGACGCCGCCTCGCCGGAGACGAAGGAGCAATTGGACTGGCAGGCTCCGCTGATCGTCCATGCCGTCTCGAACGGCGCTGCGCCGCCGAAGAGGTCGACCTGGATCGGGCGCGGCCGGCCCCAGAGGCTCTTCAGGATGCCATTGACGATCAGCCCCGGTCCGAGCGCCAGCGAGGCGAGCAGGAACCAGATGTGGCTGGCGCGGATCGGCATCGGGCGCGGCGAGCGGACGAGCTGCATGGCGAGGCCGGCGATAAGGACGGCGCAAGCCAGCACGACGAGGTTCTTGCCGAGCGCGCGCAGGGCGACGAGCGACGGATTCTGCGTCGCCGGGAAGCCGCCATCGGCATGGAAGAGGGCGGCGACATGGAGGTCGAGGCCGGGAAACGCGATGAAGAAGAGCGAGACGGCGGCGAGCATGCCCATCGCCCCGTAGAGCCGCGTCAGCGATAGCGGGGTGTGGCCGGGTCGGGCGCGCAGGGGGGGCGCGGTCTTGCCGCCGGCCGAAAAGTCCCTGTGTGGAACCGCCTGTCGTTCTGCCATCACCCGGCCCCCGCTGCCGCCCCGGATACGCCGCATGGCGCCATGGCGGACAGGAATACGGCAGGCTCTGTGACAGGATCAGGACAGTGGCTGGGGTGATGATCGCTGCCCCGGCGGGCGTTTCCGAGCCGGCAAAAGAAAACCGGCGCCGGCGCGGTGTGGTGTACCCGCGGCGGCGCCGGCGAGCCTCGGATGACGCCGAGGCTAACGGAACCTGTGCTGGCGCGAAGCTATTCGGCTTCGTTGCTCGGGGCCGCCTGCAGCTGGTAGTAGAATTCCTTGCCGAGGTCGTTCAGCAGGCCAAGCTGGGTCTCGAGGAAGTCGATGTGGCCTTCCTCGTCCTTCATCAGCTCTTCGAACAGCGCCATGGAGACATAGTCGCCGGCGGCGAAGCAGACGTCGCGGCCTTCCTTGTAGTAGTTCCGCGCCGTGTATTCGCCGCGCAGGTCCGCCTCGAGCACTTCCTTGATGTTCTGGCCGATCTCGAGCGGGTCGAGCACCTGCAGGTTGGGGAAGCCTTCGAGGAAGATGATGCGCGCGATCAGCTTGTCGGCGTGGTGCATCTCCTCGATCGATTCGGCACGCTCCTTCTTGGCGAGCTTGGCGTAGCCCCAATCCTCGGTGAGCCGGTAGTGCAGCCAGTACTGGTTGACCGCGGTCAGCTCGAGGCGAAGCGCCCGGTTGAGATATTCGATGACCTTGGCATCACCCTTCATCGCGGCACCCTTTTGTCTGGAATAGTTCTAATCCAGACTAGGGTGCGTCGCGTCGATGGTCAAACGCGATTTGCACCCGGCAGGGTTGGTGCCTGGGTTCAGCCGAACAGCGCGACGTCTTCCGGCTCTTCCGCGCCGCTGCCGAGCGGTTCGGGGCAGGTGATGATGGCACCCGATTCGGCGAGCAGCTTGCGCACCAGCGCGAAGCAGACCGTGCATTGCGCCTTCATGCCGAGGGCGCGGTAGACGCGGGCGGGCGTCAACGGCCGCCCCGGCGTTTCACGCGCCAGGCGTTCGGCGGTTTCGAGGATCAGTGCCTTGGTGAGGGTATTGCAGGAACAGACGATCATGACAGGGGACTGGGGTTGCCTCCGTGGGCTTCCGTTTGGTCAAAGATAGACGTTGCCGGCGCAATCCGCCACCGGACTGCCAATCTTCTTCCGGTTGTGCCGCACCCCGTCGCGCGTTCAGTCGTTTTCCGCCGCGATGAGGGCGTTTCGATGACGCCGGATCATGCGAGGGCGGCGGCGACCGCCCGCTTCGCCATGACCTTGACCAGGTTGGCCCGGTAGGCGGCCGATCCGTGCAGGTCGGCCAGCATGTTCGTCGCGTCGACGGAAACGCCGTCGAGCGCCGCCGGATCGAAGCGCGCGGTGAGCGCCGCCTCGAAGGCGGGATCGCGATAGACGCCGTCCTGCCCGGCGCCGGTGACGCCGACCCGCGCCTCGCCGTCCGCGAACTGCGCCACGAACACGCCCGCCATGGCATAGCGCGAGGCGGGATTGGGAAACTTGGCATAGGCCGCGCGCACGGGAACCGGGAAGCGGACCGCGACGAGGATCTCGCCTTCCTCCAGCGCCGTCGTGAACAGGCCCTGGAAGAAATCCTGCGCCGCGATTTCGCGTCGCGTCGTCACGATCGTCGCGCCGAGCGCCAGCACGGCGGCGGGATAGTCGGCGGCCGGGTCGTCATTGGCCAGCGAGCCGCCGATCGTGCCGCGATGGCGCACATGGGGGTCGCCGATCTGGCCGGCGAGCCCCGCGAGCGCCGGCAGGGCGGCGCGGATCTCGGCCGAGGCGGCGACATCAGCATGGACGACGCCGGCGCCGATCGTCACGGTTCCCGCGGCAATTGTGATCCCCTTCAGTGCCGGCAGCCGGCCGAGATCGACGAGGTCTGTCGGCGCGGCGAGGCGCTGCTTCATCGTCGGCAGCAGCGTCATGCCGCCGGCGAGATAACGGCCCTCGGCGGCGGCGGCGAACAGGCTCTCGGCCTCGGCGAGATCGCGCGGACGATGATAGTTCGTCTCGTACATGGCGACTCCCTCCCTGGTTCACTCCGCCGCGCGGCGCAGGCCGGCCATGCGGTCGGCGGCGGCCCGGATGGCGCGGACGATGTTGTGGTAGCCGGTGCAGCGGCAGATATTGCCCTCGAGCTCGTGCCGGATCGTCGCCTCGTCGAGCTCGGCGTCATGCCGCTCGATCATGTCGATTGCGGCCATGATCATGCCCGGCGTGCAGAAGCCGCATTGCAGGCCGTGATGTTCGTGAAACGCTGCCTGGACCGGATGCAGCGCGCCGTCCCGCGCCAGTCCCTCGATGGTCAGCACGGTCGAGCCGTCGGCCTGCGCCGCCAGCATGGTGCAGGACTTGATGGCCCTGCCGTCGACGTGAACGACGCATGCGCCGCATTGGGAGGTATCGCAGCCGACATGCGTGCCGGTCAGGCCGAAGGTTTCGCGCAGCAGGCTGACGAGCAGCGTCCGCCCCTCGACATCCGCCTGCCGCACGGTGCCGTTGACCGTGACGGAGATGCTTGTCATCCAACGCCTCCTTTCCGGCTGCCCTTGCGGGACCCGAAACCTCTGACGACGCCAGTCTTTCCCTTTCGGGTCGGACCGCCCCGGAGGCGATTTCCCCGGAGCGTCCTTCTTGCTCGATGTCGAACCAGGCCTAGCGGCTGACGACCGCCAGGAAGAGGATGACGACGATCAGCGCCAGCAGGCCCCATACATAGGGGCCGCCCAGGAAGCCGCGTCCGGCCGCGACCTCGACCTCTTCCTCGATCTCTTCCGCGACTTCGCCGAGATCGAGCGATTCGTCGTCGATCTTGTGCTCGATGCGGTCGGTCAGTTCCTCGCGGGCGGCCGCGTCGGCGGGCTCGGCATCGGTCGGGGTGGTCAGGGTGGGTGAGGCCATCGTCGGCTCGTCTCCAGAAAGTCGGGTGGCAAAAGCGCCGAAGAACTCGTCGGCCAGCTTCTTCGCGGTTGTGTCTATCAGTCTTGAGCCGAGTTGCGCCAGCTTGCCGCCGACCTGCGCCCTGGCGTCATAGGTCAGCACGGTCGCGTCGCCGTCCTCGGCGAGGCGGACATCGGCGCCGCCCTTGGCGAAACCTGCGACTCCGCCCTTGCCCTCGCCGGTGATGGTGTAGCTTTCCGGCGCGTGCACATTGGAGAAGGTGACCTGGCCGACGAAGGTCGCCTTCACCGGCCCGACCTTGGCAGTGACCCTGGCGCTCATGGCGTCGTCCGCCGTGCGCTCCAGCGCCTCGCAGCCGGGAATGCAGGCCTTCAGGACTTCCGGGTCGTTCAACGCCTGCCAGACCGCGTCGCGGCTGGCGGGAATGCGATATTCGCCCGTCATCTCCATCGATCGTCGTCCTCGTCCGCCGGCCGACCGCTCTCGCCGCGTGCATCCACGCGCGGGTCGCCTGTGAGTTTATCTTGCATGGGCCCCCCGGAACGGCAAGCCGGCCGTCGTCTCGCTTGCCAGGACGAGATTGGCTTTCGCCGCGGCGAACGCTATGAACCGACCATGACGATCGCTTCCGACATTCCCCATTCCGCCTCCGGCGCGACAGCGCCCGCGTCCCGCTGGCCGGTCATGCTGACGACCGAGGGCTGGCCCGACTATGCGCTGATCGATTCCGGCCATGGCCGCAAGCTCGAGCGCTATGGTCCCTACCGCATCGTCCGCCCTGAGGCGCAGGCGCTGTGGACGCCGCGTCTCTCCGCCGAGGAGTGGGATCGCGCCGACGCGATCTTCACCGGCGCCAAGGACGAGGATTCCGACGGCCGTTGGAAATACCGGAAGCCGATCGGCGAGACCTGGCCGATGGCCTGGCCGCTGCCGCGCGACGTCGGCGAGGGCGAGGTGCGTTTCCTCGGCCGCTTCACCGCCTTCCGACATGTCGGCTTCTTCCCCGAGCAGGAGATGCACTGGGCCTGGTTCGGCAAGAACATCCGCGAGGCGCAATATGCCGATCCGAAGCGGCAGCCGAAGGTGCTGAACCTGTTCGGCTATACCGGCATCGCTTCCTTCGTCGCCGCCATGGCGGGCGCGCAGGTGACGCATGTCGACGCCTCGAAGAAGGCGATCGGCTGGGCGCGCGACAATCAGCAGATGTCGGGGATCGCCGACCTGCCGGTGCGCTGGATCGTCGACGACGCGATGAAGTTCGTGCAGCGCGAGGTGCGTCGCGGCTCGAAATATGACGGCGTCATCCTCGACCCGCCGAAATTCGGTCGCGGCCCGAATGGCGAGGTCTGGGACATTTTCGAGCGCCTGCCCGAGATGATGGCGCTCTGCCGGCAGCTTCTCGCCGACGACGCGCTGTTCCTCTGCCTTTCGGCCTATTCGATCCGCGCCTCGTTCATGGCGATCCACGAGACCTCGGCCGAGGCGCTCTCGGGCCTGCCGGGCACGCTCGAATCCGGCGAGCTGCTGATCCGCGAGGAAGGCGGCGGCCGTTTCCTTTCCACGTCGCTCTTTTCCCGGTGGTCCCGAGATGGCTGATCCCCACGACATTGCCGCGCCCGGCGCGGTCAGGACCATCACCAGCCTGACCAACCCGACGATCAAGGACATTCGCGGCCTCGCGCTGCCGAAGAACCGCAAGGAGAGCGGCCTCTTCGTCACCGAGGGCATGAAGCTGGTCGCCGACGCGGTCGAGGAAAACTGGCCGATCAAGATCCTTGTCTATGGCGCCAAGGTCGCCGACCACCCCGTCGTCAAGCGTGTCGCCACCACGGCGCGGGCGCGCGGCGGCGACGTGCTCGAAGTCTCGGAAGCGGTGCTGTCGAAGATCACCCGCCGCGACAATCCGCAGATGGTCGTTGGCGTGTTCGAGCAGAGGCTGACGCCGAAGAGCGAGGTCCGGCCGGGTCCCGCCGGCGTCTGGGTCGCGCTCGAGGGCATCAAGGACCCCGGCAATCTCGGCACCATCATCCGCACGGCGGACGCGGTCGGAGCCGAGGGCGTCATCCTGGTCGGCGACACGGTCGATCCGTTCGGCGTCGAGGCGGTGCGCGCCACCATGGGCTCGATCTTCCACATGAAGCTCGCCCGCATGGCCGTTGACGAGTTCAAGGCCTGGCGGAAGGGCTGGCCCGGCATCGTCGTCGGCACGCATCTTTCCGGCAAGTCGGACTATCGCGCCGTCGACTACGACCGGCCGGTGATGCTGTTCATGGGCAACGAGCAGTCGGGCCTGCCCGACGACCTCGCCGCGCTCTGCGATCACCTGGTCAAGATCCCGCAGGCGGGCAGGGCGGATTCGCTCAATTTGGCGATCGCCACCGGCGTGATGCTCTACGAGATCCGCCGCGACAAGCTGAAGCTCTGACAACAGGCAGGACGACGATGAAGGCTTGGACGCGATGACGCCAGAGACGGACACCGATGCCGCCCCCGCCGCCACCCGCATTCCCGGCCCGCTCTCGGCGCTCGGCCTCGCCATCGTGGGGCTGACCGTTGTCGTCGACCAGTTGTCGAAATGGATCGCCGACGCCAATCTGGTCTACCAGCAGGGCATCGAGCTGATCCCGTCCCTGCTGGCGCTCTATCGCGTCAACAACACCGGCATCGCGTTCTCGCTCGGCAACAGCGCCGACAGCCTGATCCTGATCGCGCTGACGGCGGTGGTGACGGCGGTCGTGATCTATGTCTGGCGCGGCTCGACCGAGGGCGGCCGGATCGCCGCCACCGGCTTCGCGCTGATCGTCGGCGGCGCGCTCGGCAATCTGATCGATCGCGTCTGGCACGGCCACGTCATCGATTTCCTGTTCCTGCACTGGAACGAGCGCGGCTTCTTCGTCTTCAACCTCGCTGACGTCGCGCTCACGATCGGCCCGATCCTGCTCGCCTGGGTCTATCTGTTCCAGGCCGGCAAGAAGGGCTGAGAGCGCTCGAAGCCCCTCACCCCAGCCCTCTCCCGCAAGCGGGAGAGGGGGCAAGCCGGCGCTGGTCGGCCGCGCTTCGACCTTTGTGACACCCGTCAGCCCAAAAGCCCTCGCCCGCTTGCGGGAGAGGGTTGGGTGAGGGTCTTACTTGGAATCTCTAAAACACCGTTCCGTCGCTCTCGATGATCAGCGGCGGGCCGCCATCGGCGCGCTTTTCGCGGGCGATGCGGCGGCCGGCCGACCAGGTGCCGCCCTCCAGCACCTTCGCCAGCGGCAACGAATCGGCATCCAGCCCCAGCTTGTCGCGGATCAGTTGCGCGGTGCGGTCGAGCAGCGCCACGGTCAGCGCCCGCCATTCGACGATGAACTCGTCGCCCGCCTTCCAGCGCCGCTTCACGGCGGCCGCATCCTTCGGCACCAGCACGCCCAAATCGAGGAACAGCCCGCCATTGCGGTATTCCGGCAGGCCGGTGAGTCCGTCGAGGTCGATCACCTCGACGCCGGTCCAGATCAGCGGTTCGATCAGCGAATAGGTCAGCCACTGCGACAGCTTGTGGAACGGCATCAGACCGGCGGTGGCGTCGTCGGTGACAAGCTTGCGGTGCTCGAAGGTGTCGCCGAGCGCCACGCCGTCGCGCAGCAGCCGGCCCGGCCAGATCGGCCCGAACGCCTCCAGCACCAGTTCGAGGATTCTGGGCGCCGACACGCGGCCGTCGGCGTCGGCGGTGGCGAGCACGGCGTCGAACAGGCCGCCCGGCCGCGCCTCGCCGGTGCCGAAGAGGTCGGGCCGGTCCGCGACCACCCGGCCGAGCGCGTTCAGCAGCCTGGCTCGGCCGTCGAGCCCGACCATCGGGTTCTCGGCCGTGACCTGGAAGCCCTCGGCGAGATCGGCCGCGTCGAGCACGGCGAGCGCAGCCGCGTCGGCCCGCAGCGGATCGGCCGGGTCCTGCGAGAACAGGCCCGAGGCGAACATGGCGAAGCTGGCGACCCCCAGCCCCTCGGACCGCGAGAAGGTCTCGCCGGTCGCCGCCTCGTGGTAGCGCCAGTCCGGTCCGGCGCCGGCATCGAGCAGCACGCTGACGATGGCGAGGTCATAGGCGGTGCGGCCGAAGCGGATGGGATCGGTGATGCCGGCCGCGTCGATCAGCCCGCCGAAGCGGTCGATCCGTCCGGCCTCGAAATGACGCCAGCGGGAATGGAACGGAATGTCGAGGTCCGGATAGCTTTCGCGCGCCGTGTCGATCACGAAGTCCGCCACCGCCGGCAGCCGGTCGAGGTCGATGGCGAAATGGTCGAGCTTGCCGGCGACGCCGAGTTCGAGCAGCCGGTTGGCGCGCTCGCGCACGGCGGCCGCGGTGAGAAGGGAGGGGATCGAGGCCAAGGGATGCTCCGGCAGGACGAGAGGTCGGACAGGGACAAGGTGTACGGCGTTTCCGAAGAGGGCGTAAACCCTCGCCCGGAGCGTCGCCCCGGCCTATTCCTCGAGGCGGAGGCGAGAGTTGCGTCCGTCCCGGCCGCTGGATGCCGTCTGCGGAGGTCTCCTTCCCGCAAGGGGGAGGGGACCGTTTGCGGCCCGCCCTCAGTATTTCTCCAGCGAGCGGCCGATAGTGTGGGCGAGCTCATCCGCCGTCGGCGGCGCGTCGGCGGTGAAATAGCCGGCCGCCTTCTTCGCCTCCATCTCGACGCGCGCATCGATCGGGATCAGTTCGTCCGGGATCGGCACCCGTTCGCCGATCGCGATGCCGGAGCCTGTGATGGCGTCGAACTTCATGTCCGACATCGAGACGAAGCGGTCGATCTTCGTGATCCCCAGCCAGTGCAGCACGTCGGGCATCAATTGCTGGAAGCGCGCGTCCTGCACGCCGGCGACGCATTCGGTCCGCTCGAAATAGGTGGCGGCCTGGTCTCCGCCCTCCTGCCGCTTGCGGGCGTTGTAGACGAGGAACTTCGTCACTTCGCCGAGCGCGCGGCCTTCCTTGCGGTTGTAGACGATCAGGCCGACGCCGCCCGCCTGCGCCTCCTTCACCGCCTCCTCGATGCCGTGCACGAGATAGGGCCGGCAGGTGCAGATGTCGGAGCCGAACACGTCGGAGCCGTTGCATTCGTCATGCACGCGGCAGGCGAGGCGGCGCGCCGGATCGGCCAGCGCGGCCGGATCGCCGAAGATGTAGAGCGTCATGCCGCCGATCGGCGGCAGGAAGACCTCGAGGTCGGGCCGGGTGACGAGCTCCGGATACATGCCCCCGGTCTGCTCGAACAGGGTCCGGCGCAACTGCTCCTCGCTGACGCCGAAGCGCCCGGCGATGCCCGGCAGGTGCCAGACCGGGTCGATCGCCGCCTTGGTGACGGCGACGTCGCCATTGTCGTGCACGATGGCGCCGTCGATCGGCAGCCGCTTCAGCCGGATCGCCTCGTGCAGCTCGATCATGGTGAGCCGCGCTTTGGTGATGGCGATGGTCGGGCGGATGTCGACGCCCTCGGCGATGCGGTCGGCGAAGATCTGCGCGGCGAGATGGCCGAACGGGTCGAGCGAGACGATCCTGCCGGGCTCCGACCATTGCGGATGCGGCCCGATCGGCGTGACCGGCGCGGTGTTGCGGAAATCGGGCCGCTGGATCGGGTTGAGCGCGCCGGAGGAGACGGCGAGCGCGCGATAGAGCGAATAGGAGCCGCCATGCGTGCCGACTGTGTTGCGGTCGGCCGGGTTCGACACGGTGCCGATGACGGGGCCGCGCTTCAGCGGATCGGCATTTCCCCAGCGGATCGGAAAGCGGACCGGCGCCTGGGCGCCTGGATGCGAGGTGAGACGGATATGCGTCGAACGGTTGATCGTCGTCATGATGCTCCAGCGAACCGGACTGCGAGAGCACGTCAGAATGGGCCGCGCCGCTGCGGAAGGGAAGAAAAATCGCGTGTTTGGAGCGGTTCCGCGAAGCGCGCCCCCTGCGTCATCCCCGCGCAGGCGGGGATCCATGCCGCCGAAGCATGGGGAGGCTCGCTTGTCCCGAAACCCGGCTGGATGGATCCCGGGTCAGGCCCGGGATGACGGCGAGGGTGGGGACCGTGGGTGTGTCCCCTCCCGCGTGAGGGAGGGGACGGGATGTGTCGTCCTCAGCCCGTGCGGCTGAAGCGGAACAGGGTTTCCTGGTGGTAGGTCTCGCCGGGCCGGAGCACCGCGCTCGGGAAATCCTTCTGGTTCGGCGCGTCGGGGAAGAGCTGCGCCTCCAGGCAGAGGCCGGCATTGGCGCCATAGACCTCGCCGTTGATGCCCTTGTCCTTCGAGGCCACCATCTGGCCGCCATAGAACTGCACGCCGGGCTCGGTCGAGGTGACTTCCAGCGCGACGCCGCTCTTCGACGAGGCGAGCACGGCGATCGGCTGCGGCGTCGAGACCTTCTCGCGCCGGACCACCATGTTGTGGTCGTAGCTCTCGACGACGCCGTCATGGCCCTCGCCGAAGCGGCGGCCGTTGCGGAAGTCGTATTCGGTGCCGGCGACGGGGCGGAACTCGCCGGTCGGGATCTTGCCGGCGTCGATCGGCAGGTAGGTTTCGGCCGGGATCGTCAGCACGTGGTCGCGGATGGTGCCGGCGCCGTCGAGGTTGAAGTAGCTGTGCTGCGCCAGGTTCACCAGCGTCGGCTTGTCGGTGGTGGCGGAAATTTCGGTCTTCAGCGTGCCGGGCGCCTCGATCGAATAGGTCAGCTCGACCTCGACCTTGCCGGGATAGCCTTCCTCGCCGTCGGCGCTGGTGATGCCGAGCGTCACGCTGGACGGGCTGGAGCGCAGCAGCGTCCAGACGCGGGTGCCGAAGCCGTCGAAGCCGCCATGCAGGTGGTTCGGCGCCTCGTTCTGCGACACCTGGTAGTCCTGGCCGTCGATCGAGAAGCGGCCGTCGGCGATGCGGTTGGCGAAGCGGCCGGCGATCGCGCCGAAATAGGTGCGGTTGCGCCGATAGGCCTCGATGTTGTCGTAGCCGAGCACCAGAGGATGCGGCACGCCGGCAAGCCGGATGTCCTGGATGACGGCGCCGAAGGTCAGGATCGTGGCCGTCAGGTCGCCGTTCGAAATGGTGACGGACTTGACGGGGGTGCCATCCGGCATCGTGCCGAAGGTGCGGGAAGTCATGGGCATTCTCTCCGTTGGGTGTTTTTCTCTGCGTTTATTATCGGCCCGGACCGGCGTGCCGGCCGCGGGCTTATTGGGATCAAAAGATCAGATCGTCTGGTTGTAGGCGCCGACTTCCGGATTCTCGCGAAGCGTCTCGTCGACCGATTTGAACATCTCGCGCATGCGCGCCTCCGAGACCGGGCTCTCGACGACGACCACCAGCTCCGGCTTGTTCGACGAGGCGCGCACGAGGCCCCAGGTGCCGTCCTCGTTGACGACGCGCACGCCGTTGACGGTGACGAGGTCGATGATCTTCTGGCCGGCGACCAGCTCGCCCTTCGCTCTCTTCTCTTCGAAGCGCTTCACCACCCTGTCGATGACGCCGTATTTCTTCTCGTCGTCGCAATGCGGCGACATGGTCGGCGAGCCCCAGGTCTTGGGCAGCGCGTTCTTCAGCTCGGCCATGCTCTTGCCGGGGTTGCGGTCGAGCATGTCGAGGATGGCGAAGGCGGAGACAAGGCCGTCGTCATAGCCGCGGCCGATCGGCTTGTTGAAGAAATAGTGGCCGGATTTCTCGAAGCCGGCCAGCGCGTTCAGGGCGTGCACCCGGCGCTTCAGGTAGGAGTGGCCGGTCTTCCAGTAATCGGCCTTGGCGCCATTGGCGATCAGCACCGGATCGGTGGCGAACAGGCCGGTCGACTTGACGTCGACGACGAAGGTCGAATTCGGGTGCAGCGCCGACAGGTCGCGCGCCAGCATCACGCCGACCTTGTCGGCGAAGATCTCCTCGCCCTCGTTGTCGACGACGCCGCAGCGGTCGCCGTCGCCGTCGAAGCCGAGGCCGACCGCCGCGCCATGCTCGAGCACGGCGTCGCGGATCGCGTGCAGCATCTTCATGTCTTCGGGGTTCGGATTGTAGCGCGGGAAGGTGTAGTCGAGCTCGGCATCCATCGGGATGACCTCGGCGCCGATCATCTCCAGCGCCCGGGGCGCGAAGGCGCCGGCCGTGCCGTTGCCGCAGGCGGCGATCACCTTGATCGGGTGCTTGAGCTTCGGCCGGTTGGTGATGTCGGCGAGATAGCGGGCCGGGAAGTTCTCGTGGAAGACATAGGAGCCGCCGCCGGAGAGGTCGAAGGCGGCCGTGAGCACGATCTCCTTCAGCCGGCTCATCTCGTCGGGGCCGAAGGTCAGCGGCCGCGCCGCGCCCATCTTGACGCCGGTCCAGCCATTCTCGTTGTGCGAGGCGGTGACCATGGCGACGGCCGGCACGTCGAGGTCGAACTGGGCGAAATAGGCCATCGGCGTCACGGCGAGGCCGATGTCGTGCACCTTGACGCCGGCCGCCATCAGGCCGTTGACGAGCGCCTGCTTGATCGAGGCCGAATAGGAGCGGAAGTCGTGGCCGGTGACGAGCTCGCGCGCGACGCCGAGCTCGCCGAGCAGCGTGCCGAGGCCCATGCCGAGCGCCTGCACGCCCATCAGGTTGATCTCGTCCCCGAACAGCCAGCGCGCGTCGTACTCCCGGAAGCCCGTCGGCTTCACCATCGGCTTCGATTCGAAGTCGTAGGTGTTGGGGACGAGCTTGGGTACCGGCGTCGGAAACATGGGGGACTCCCGTTCGAATAGGCTGGAGCGGAGATTGGCGTGGAAATCATTGCCAAAGCAACACCATAGCGGGTGCCGCCGGCAGGTTGCGCGCCGAAAGCGGCGGAATGCGCGGCAGGTGGCGCCGCGCCCGCGGCCCGCCCTCCGGTAAACCCGCGGCCGCCGCGCCGGTTCCGCCCCGGGCGATCGGTGGGACCCGGCCGGGCGTCGAACTCGCGCTTGACGCTTCGAGGCGCGCGCCCCTAACGTCCGCCGGCCCAGCCCGCCGACGACGGTTCGGCCGGCGCCGGGAATTTCCCGCCTTCCTGTTGTTCCTGCCCATGGAGAGCCGCGCGTGGCCCAGAAGCTCATTCTCGATGTCGATACCGGAACCGACGACGCGGTCGCCATCATGCTGGCGGCGCTGCACCCGGAGATCGAGCTGATCGGCGTCACCACGGTCAACGGCAATGTCGAGGTGAAGTTCTGCACCGACAACACGCTGCGCGTGCTCGACCATATCGGCCGTTCCGACATCCCTGTCTACGAGGGCTCGAACCGTCCCTTGGTGCGCGACAATTTCCCGGTCGCGCGCGGCGTCACCGATCAGGCGTCGAAGTTCCATGTCGAGACGCTGCCCGTGCCGGCGGCGAAGTCGAGGAAGGCCGACAAGGGCGCCGTCGACTACCTGGTCGAGACCTATCGCAATGCCACCGATCCGATCGTGCTGATGCCGGTCGGCCCGCTCACCAACATCGCGGCGGCGCTTGCCGCCGATCCGGATTTCGCAAAACGCGTGCCGGAGCTGATCATCATGGGCGGCGGCCACGAGATCGGCAACATGACGCCGTCGGCCGAGTTCAACATCTGGGCCGATCCGGAAGCGGCGGCGCGCGTCTTCAATGCCGGCTTCGAGAAGGTGACGCTGGTGACGCTCGACGCGACGCACCGGGCGCTGGTGTCCTATGCCGATTGCGACCATCTCGCCATGCTCGGCACCCCGGCCGCGCAGGCGACCTCCGACATCGTCCGCTTCCGCATCGAGATGCACGACATCGCCCAGAAGATGGACGTGCTCGGCACCGCGCCGGTGCATGACGCCGTCTGCGTCGCCTATCTGGTCGACCGCGAGATCCTGACGACGCGGCACCTGCATGTCGACGTCGAGACCGGCGGCGCCCTCACTGTCGGCCGCACCGTCATCGACACGCATTTCCGGGGAAACCGCGCGCCGAACGCCGACGTCGCCTTCGACGCCAACCCGAAGCGCTTCGTCGCCATGCTGACCGACATCTTCTCCCGCCCGCACGGGTAGGGCTCGGCAAGTCCGCTCTGCCATCTCCCCGGACTCAGGCGTCATCCCTGCGAAAGCAGGGATCCATCTTTCGAGGCAACGGGGGTCTCGTCCTGTGAAAACACGGCTGCATGAATCCCGGGTCAAGCCCGGGATGACGGCGAGGGTGAGACCTCAACCCCTCACCCGCCGCACTGCGTGCGTCGACCTCTCCCCCAGGGAGAGGTGAGCCGTCAGCTACCCCCGCCGCACGACCGCCTCCGACGGCACGTCGAAGCGGCGGATGTGTTTTGCCGTCGCTTCGTCGAGCGCGTCCTCGTAGCCGGCGTCGGCATAGCGCATGACGCCGAGCGAGGTGTCGTTGGTGAGCGCCCGGGCCAGCCGCTCGCCCGCCGTCGGCCGGCCGTCGGCGATCAGGGTCACGCCGGCCGACGTCATGTAGCCGGCATAGCCGCCGCCGCCGGAATGCACCGTGACGAGGTCGGCGCCGGAGGCGGATAGCGCCATCGCATCAAGGAGCGGCCAATCGGCGATCGCGTCCGAGCCGTCGCGCATCTTTTCGGTCATGATGTTCGGATGCGCCATAGCGCCGGCGTCGAGATGGTCGCGCGAAAAGGCGATCGGGCCGGAGAGGGCGCCTGATGCCACCATGTCGTTGACGGCGAGCGCCAGCTCGGTGCGGGCGCCATGGCCGAGCCACGCGATCCGCGCCGGCAGGCCTTCGAACGGCACGTTCTCGCGGGCGAGGCGGATCCAGTTGGTGACGATGGCGTTGTCGGGGAACCGCTCCAGCACGAGGTCGTCGATGCGGCGGATGTCGTCGGGATCGTTGGAGAGCGCCATCCAGCGGAACGGGCCGATGGCGCGGGCGAACAGCGGCCGAAGATAGGCCTCGGTGAAGATCGGGATGTCGAAGGCATTCGCGACGCCCGCCTCGCGCGCCTGGGTGCGGATCAGGTTGCCGTTGTCGAACACGACCGAGCCATGTCTCTGGAAATCGAGCATGGCGCGGACATGCGGGACGATCGAGGCGCGCGACAGCGCCATCAGTTTCGCCGGATCGCTCTGCCGCAGCGCCCGGACCTCGGCGAGCGGCAGGCCCGCCGGCACATAGCCGTAGACGAGGTCGTGCGCCGAGGTCTGGTCGGTGACGATATCAGGCACGATGCCGCGCCGAAAAATCTCGGGGTAGATCTCGGCGGCGTTGCCGACGAGCGCGACGGACAGCGCCTCGCGGTGATGGCGGGCATGCGCGATGCGCTGCAGCGCCGTGTCGAGGTCGGGCGCGATCTCGTCGACATAGCCGATCGCCTTGCGCTTTTCCGCCCGCTCGGGGTCGACATCGACGGTGAGGATGGCGGCATTGGCCATGCGGCCGGCGAGCGGTTGCGAGCCGCCCATGCCGCCGAGGCCGGCGGTCAGGATGAAGCGTCCCGCGAGATCGCCGCCGAAGTGCTTCTCGGCGATGCGCATGAAGATCTCGTAGGTGCCCTGGATGACGCCCTGGCTGCCGATATACTGCCAGGCGCCGGCGGTGAGCCCGCCCCAGCAGATCAGGCCCTTCTTCTCCAGCTCGTAGAAATATTCGGCCTTCGCCCATTGGCCGATGATGTTGCAGTTCGCCATGATGACGATCGGCGCCTGCACCTGGGTGCGGAGGAGGCCGATCGGCTTGCCCGACTGCACCACCAGCGTCTCGTCTTCCTCCATCGTCGTCAGCGCCTCGACGATGGCGTCATGCGCGGCCCAGTTGCGCGCCGCCTTGCCGAGCGCCGCATAGACGACGAGGCTGTCGGGATCCTCGCCGACCGAGAGTACGTTTTCCAGGAGCCGCAGCAGGCCCTCCTGCCGCCAGCCCTTGCAGCGGAGCGTCGTTCCCGAGGTGACGGGATAGCGGGGGTTCCGCATCACTTCCTGCCCTTCCGCTTCTTCTTCGGCGTCTCCTCGAACACATAGCGCGCGATCTCGATGCCCATAGCCGCCTCGACCGGCGGGTAGACGGAGGGATCGAGCACGCCGGCCGAGAGCGGGATGATCGCCTTCGGCACATGCAGCACATGCACGGTCATGCCGACACGGAGCTGGCCGACCGAGAGCGGCTCGCCGTCCTTGTCGAGCGTGGTGATCACGTCCGGGAAAGTGGCGAGGCGGGCGCCGCCGGCGTCGTCGATCGCCATGTATTCGTTCATCACATGCAGCGTCGTCGCCTGGTCGCCGCTGCCGATCACCACGGTGCCGATGTCGAAGGCGGCGTTGGTGTAGACGACGTCCTTCTTCGTGATCCGGCCGGAAACGGCGATGTGGCCGCCCGTCGTCCTGCAGATCGCGTCGATGACGGCGGCGCCCTTGCCGCGGCTAGTATGCCGGCCCTCGGCGGCGAGGATCGCCTCGCCCAGCGCCAGCGCCATCGAGATGCCGCCCAGCGCCGCGTTCTTCTTCACATAGCTGGCTCGCACCGGGTTGCGCGCCGAGGCGATGAAGCCGCCCGACATGTCGGAAGCGGTCCGGAGCACCGGCGACACCTTGGCCGTCGCGCCGCGCACGACCAGCTCGATGTAGCGGTTTTCGGCGCGGTTGCCGCCGACCGCCGTCTGGATCGTCGGTTCCGGCGAGGCGGCGAGCCCGATCGAGCCCATGTCGCCGGTCGGGTGCGCGCGGATGTCGCCGACGGCGTCGAGTACCCGCGTACCGAGGATGGCCGAGGGCAGCCAGCCGTTCAGCGTCGAGGAGCGGCCGTTCTGGCCCACCATCAGCGCGGCGATCGGCTCGCCCATCGCCTCCTGCAGCAGCCGTACCGCCTTGACGTAGTCGACGCCCTGCATCTCCCAGGCTGTGGTGCCGGCCGGCGCGCCGATCGCCGCGGCGGTGGCGACCCAGTCGTCCTTGGCGAGTTCCTCGACCGAGACCAGTTCGGGCCGGCCGATGCGCACCGCCGCGAGCCCGAGCATGCGGCCGTGGTCGGCCCAGCCGCCGCCGCCGGCCGCGTAGACCGAGCCGCCGCGCACGGCGGGCTCGACGTCCTTCTCGGTCAGGATGCGGCCCATGGTCGGTCTCCTTCTGTCAGGCGAGCAGTTTGTCGAGATAGAGCACGGCCTGGTGCAGCACGGCGGCGCCGGCGGCGACCTCGCCCGGCTCGGTCCATTCTTCCGGCGTGTGGCTGCGTCCGTCGCGCGAGGGAATGAAGATCATCGCCGAGGGCGCGACGCGCGAGAACCAGGCCATGTCGTGGCCGGCGCCGGACGCCATCCGGCGCGCCGCGAAGCCGAACTTCTCGGTCGACTGCTCCAGCACCTCGAGCAGCAGCGGATCGGAGAGCGCCGGACGATTGTCGGAGATGGCGCGGAAGCTGGTGATCTCGGCGCCGGAGCCGGAAATCGCCCGCTCGATCAGCGGCGGCAGCTCGGCGACGAAGCCCTCCATGAAGCTCCGCTCCTCGGCCCGCGCGTCGACCAGCAGCGTCACCCGGCTCGGCACGACATTGCCGGCATTGGGCTCGACGCGGAATTCGCCGACGGTGGCGACGAAATGGCCGTGGCCGGCGGCGGCGCGCCTCTGCGCGTCCTTGCGGATCACCGTGACGGCGGCGGCGGCGGCGACCAGCGCGTCGCGGCGCAGATGCATCGGCGTCGTGCCGGCGTGGTCGGCCTGGCCCTCGATGACGATCTCCAGTCGCGTGATGCCGGAAATCGCCGTGACGATGCCGATGTCGCGCCCTTCGTCCTGCAGCACCGGCCCCTGCTCGATATGCAGCTCGAGATAGGCCGCGATGTCGTCGCGCCGCGCCGCGCCGACATCGGCGGCGTCGCCGCCCATGCGGTTGATGGCGTCGTGCAGGATCTCGTGGCTGTCCGGCGCCTGGCGTCTGAGCTGCTCGGTCGAAAGCTGGCCCGCTATGGCGCGGCTGCCGATGCAGGAAAGCCCGAAGATCGAGACCTCCTCGGCCAGGCAGTCGATCACCTCGAGCGGGTGATCGAGCACGACCCCGTCGCGGTGCAGGCTGCGCGCCACGGCGATGCCCGCCATCACGCCGGCGGTGCCGTCGAAGCGGCCGCCGTCAGGCACGGTGTCGGTGTGCGAGCCGAGGACGATCGCCTTGTGGCCCGGGAAGCGGCCCTCGCGCCGGCCGATCATGTTGCCGGCCGTATCGAGCCGGACCGTCAGCCCGGCCTCGCGCATGCGCCGGGCGACGTAGGCGCGGCCTTCCAGGAATACGGTGGAGAAGGCGCGCCGGGTCCACGGCCGGTCGGGGTCCGTGATCTCGGCGAGCGCCATCAGGTCGTCCCAGAGCCGGGTCGCGTCGATGGGCAGATTGGTACGCATAAGGTTCAGATCTCGATCGGCAGGGACGCGGGGGGACGCACGAAACGGCCCGAGCCGGGCTCGGCCAGGACGTTCCGGCCATCGAAGACCGGATTTCCGCGCAGGAACGTGCCGCTCACCCGCCAGGGGAGGGTCATGCCGTGATACGGACTCCAGCCCACCACATTATGCCCGCTCGCCGCCGCGTCATAGAGCTGCGGCTCCGGCGTCAGCACGATGATGTCGGCATCCTTGCCGACCTCCAGCGCGCCCTTTTCATGGTCGATGCGGAAGTGCCGCGCCGGGTTCGCCGCCATCAGCCGCGCGGCCCAGGTGAGCGGAATGCCGCGTTCCAGCGCGCCCTTGACGAAGAGCGGCACCATCACCTCCAGCCCCGGCACGCCGGAGGCGTTGTCGAGCATGGCCGGCCTGGTCTTGCGGTCCTCCGACCACGAGACATGGTCGGTCGAGACCAGCGTGACGCTGCCCTCAGCCACCTGCCGCCACAGTGCCTCGACCTCGGCGCGCGGCCGGATCGGCGGATTGATCTTCGCCTTGCCGCCGAGCCGGCAGACGTCGTGCTCCTCGTCGAGCGTCAGATAGTGGATGCAGACCTCGACCGTCGCCGCGTGTCCCTCGGCGCGGTAGCGCGCGGCGAGTTCCGCCCCGCGCGCCAGCGAGGAGTGAACGACATGCGCCGGGCAGCCGGTCATAGCGCCGGTCTCGAAGATCTCGACATCGGCGAGGAGTTCCGTGATCGGCGGCCGCGACAGGCCATGCGCCCGCCAGTCGGTGATGCCGGCGGCGCGGACGCGCGCCATGTGGGCGTCGACCGCCTCGTGGATCTCGTTGTGGACGCCGGCCGTCAGCCCGGTCGGCGCGATGGCGGCAAAACAGTCGGCCAGAAGCGCCGGCGCGATGCGGGGAAACCGCTTCGGGTCGGTGCCGAAAGTGGAGAACTTGAAGGCGGCGACGCCGGCCGCCACCATTTCGCGGATGCGCGACGTGCCTTCCTCTGGATCGATCGTGCCGTAAAGCGCGAAATCGACGCGCGCCTGCGCGCCAGCATGCGCCACCTTCCTCCGCACCGCCTCGGCCGAGCAGACGAGATTGCCCTCGTCATAGGGCATGTCGACGATGGTGGTTACGCCGCCGGCCGCCGCCGAGCGGGTCGACCAGATGAAATCCTCCTGGTCCTTCTGGCTCAGCGAATGCACCTGCGCGTCGATGGCGCCGGGCAGGATCAGGGCCTTGCCCAATTCGTGCCGTTCCGGCGCCGAAGGCGCTTCGCCCTGGCCGACCATCGCGATCCTGCCGTCGCGCACGGCGACGAAGCCGCCCTCGATCAGGCGATCGGCGGTGACGACGGTTCCGGACAGGACGAGATCGAAATCGCTCATGCGGTCACCGGGGGGTTGGCTGGGATCGAATCGCGGGGGCGAAGCGTCCACGGCGCAGGCTTGCCGCCATGTTGACGGCTTTGCCGTCGAAATGGAAAGGCCGTTCTGTGAGAGAGGCGCGCTGCGCCGGCGGCGCCGTCGCCGACCTTCGATTCCAGACCCATTTCGCCCCCGCCAGTGGCCACGCCGCTGCATGCGGCCCAAGGGGTCGATAGTGAAGGGCGTTTGCCGACGCTGTGACTGAAGTCACAGCGACCCTTCGGCCAGCCGCCCCGTCCGCTTGGCGACATGCTGCTCGAGGATCGCCAGCCCGTCATAGATCAGCACGGCGAGCAGCGCGACGATGATGCCGCCCTGCAGGATGAACGAGGTGTTGGAGGTCAAGAGGCCCGCGATGATCACTTCGCCGAGCCCCTTCGCCGCCACCGTCGAGCCGATCGTCGCCGTGCCCATGTTGATCACCACCGACAGGCGGATGCCGGCCAGGATCACGGGAAGCGCCAGCGGCAGCTCGACCCGGAACAATTGTTGCGACGGACTGAGGCCCATGCCGCGCCCCGCCTCGACGATGTTCTCCGGCACTTCCTTGAGCCCGGTGATCGTGTTCTCGAAGATCGGCAGCAGGCCGTAGAGGACGAGCGCGATCAGGGTCGGCCTGACGCCGAAGCCGACCACCGGCACGGCGAGCGCCAGGACGGCGACGGGCGGGAAGGTCTGGCCGATATTGACCAGGCTCCTCGTCAGCGGCAGGAACTCCGCCCCCATCGGCCGCGTCACGAACACCCCCATCACGAGCGCCAGCGCGGCGCCGATCACGCTCGCCACCGCGACGAGCGCGAGATGGGCGAGCGTCAGGCTGAGCAGGCTCGACTGGGTGTAGATCACCGGCGCGTTGTTCTCGGTGAACGGCTTCAGGATCGGCTCGAACCATTCGGGCCGAAGCACGAGCGCGAGGAGCAGCGCCAGCGCCGCGAGGCGGGCGAGCGGGCCGACGAACCGCCTCATCTCGGACTGCTCGCTGCCGGACCGCTTGCCGGCAGGCCGCCGGTCGGGCCGCCGGCATGCGCGATCAGCGCGGCGAGCGAGATCCGGCCGCGGGCGCTGCCGTCGCTGGCGGTGACGGGGAGGGCGTCGCGCTGCTGCCAGAGCAGCTCGGAAAGCGCGTCGCGCAGGGTCGCGGTTTCGAGGATGGGCGGCCCCTCCGCCGTGCCGGGCTCGACGATCTGCGAGACCGGCGCGAGCGAAAGCAGCCGGAACGGCCGGTCGACGCCATCGACCAGCCGGGCGACGAAGCCGGGCGCCGGCCGGGCGAGGATCTCGGTCGGCGTCGCGTATTGCAGCAGCTTGCCCTTGTCCATCACGGCGATCCGGTCGCCGAGATGGATCGCTTCCTCCATGTCGTGGGTGACGAGCACGACGGTGATGCCGAGCCGCTGCTGGACCGCGAGGAGATCCTCCTGCGCCTTGGCGCGGATGATCGGGTCGAGCGCGCCGAACGGCTCGTCCATCAGCAACAGGCCGGGCTCGGCGGCGAGCGCGCGGGCGACGCCGACGCGCTGCTGTTCGCCGCCGGAGAGCTGATGCGGGAATTTCTCGCGGAAATCGGCCGGCTTCATGCTGAAGAGGGTCAACAGCTCGTCGACGCGCCTGGCTATGCGGGCGGAATCCCAGCCGAGCAGCGTCGGCACGGTGGCGATGTTGCGGGCGACCGTCCAGTGCGGGAACAGGCCGTTGCCCTGGATGACATAGCCGATGCCGCGCCGGAGCTCCTCGCCGGAGACAGCGGCGGTGTCCTTGCCGTCGATCAGGATCGTGCCGGCGGAAGGCTCGATCAGCCGGTTGATCATGCGGAGCGTCGTCGACTTGCCGGAGCCCGACGTGCCGACGATCACCGTGATGGTGCCGCGTTCGACCGAGAGCGAGACGTCGTCGACGGCGATCTGGTCGCCGAAGCGGCGGCTGACATGTTCGAGTTCGATCAAAGCCGGCGCCTTTCGGAAAGCTCGATGGCCGCGTCGAGCAGGACGGCGGCGGTGAAGGCGAGCGCGATGGTGGGAACCGCGCCGAGCAGCACGAGGTCGGTGGCGGCCTGGCCGATGCCCTGGAACACGAAGGTGCCGAAGCCGCCGCCGCCGATCAGGGCCGCGATGGTGACGAGGCCGATGTTCTGCACCAGCACGATGCGGATGCCGGTGAGGATGACCGGCAGCGCCAGCGGCAGCTCGACCTGGAACAGGCGCTGGTGGCGGGTCATGCCCATGCCCTCGGCCGCCTCGACCACCGAGCGGCGCACCTCGCCGAGGCCGACGACCGTGTTGGCGACGACCGGCAGCAGCGAATAGAGGAACAGCGCGATCAGCGCCGGCGCCGTGCCGATGCCGCGGATGCCGAGCGAGGCGGCGAGCGGCGACCAGGCGGCGAGCAGGCCGAGCGGGACGATCATCAGCCCGTACATCGCCATCGACGGCACGGTCTGGATGATGTTGAGGACGGGAAGCGTGATGCCGCGCAGCGTCGCGTTGCGGTGGCAGGCGACGCCGAGCGGCAGGCCGATGACGACGGCGGCGGCGAGCGAACCCAGCGCCAGTTCGATGTGTTTCGCCCCCTCGCGCCAGAACTTCTGCGAATTGGTGGCGTATTCCTTCAGGATCGACAGCCCGTCCCAGTGGCCGGAGCCGAGGATGACTGCCACCGCCACCACGGCGCCGGCGAGCATGGCGAGCCGCGCCAGCGGCCCGAGCCGGAGCTTGGCGATGGCGTCGGTGGTCATCACGGCGAAGGCGAAGGCCATCAGCCAGAAGCCGGAAGCCGGCGAGACGCGGGCATAGGTGTTTTCGGGTGGCACCACCGTCGCCGGCACGATGCCGATCAGCATGGCGAGCACGAGCAGCGAGACGATGCCGGTGGCGAGCCGGAGCAGCGCCCCGGTCCGGAGAACGGCGACGATGGTGGCGATCGACAGCACGCCGATCCCGATCGCCGCCCACAGTGTCGGCAGCGAGGCGGACAGGCTGAGGCCCTGGCCGGAGATGAGGCGATTGGGTTTCAGGGTCGCGAAGGGCTGCCAGTCCATGCCGAGCACGGCGATAACAGCAACGACGACGCCGACGCGGTCGAGGCGCGCGGTCAGGGGCTGGGCTGCGGTCTGGCTCGCTTCCGTCACGCCGGATGGCTCCCTCTCGTTGCAGAAGAGCTTAAGGGCAATTCGGCGTACCGCAAGGTTAACGCGAGGCTAACAGGCGAGCATGCTGTTAACAGCCGCCGGACGGCGTGGTTTCGACGCCGCCCGGGTTTCACGTGAAGCGGGTTTCGGCGCCCGGGCGCTACTTCACGAAGCCCTTCTGGGTCAGGAACGCCTTGGCGACGTCCTTGGCCGGCTCGCCGCCGACCTGGATGCGGCCGTTCAGCTCCTGCAACGTCTTCAGATCGAGCGCGGCGAACACCGGCTTCAGCGCTTCCTCGATCTTCGGGAACTTCTTCAACACTTCCTCGCGGATGATCGGCGCCGGGGCATAGACCGGCTGCACCGACTTGTCGTCGTCGAGCACGACGAGGCCGGCCGCCTGGATCGCGCTGTCCGTGCCATAGACCATGGCGGCGTTGACGCCATCGGTCTGCTCGGCCGCCGCCTTGATCGTCGCCGAGGTGTCGCCGCCGGAGAGGACCAGCAGCTGCTCGGGCTTCAGCGAGAAGCCATAGGCGGTCTGGAAGGCGGGAAGCGCCGCGGCGGAGTTCACGAACTCGGCCGAGCCGGCCAGCTTCACCTTGCCGCCGCCCGAGACCCACTTGCCGAAATCGCTCAGCGATTTCAGGCTGTTGGCACTCGCTACGTCGCCGCGAAGACCGATCGCCCAGGTGTTGTTGGCGGGCGAGGGCGACAGCCAGACGATCTTGTTGGCGTCATAGTCGAGCGTCTTCGCCGTCTCGTAGCCCTTGGCGGCGTCCTTCCAGAGCGGGTCGTCCGCCTTGTTGAAGAAGAATGCCGCGTTGCCCGTATATTCCGGGTAGATGTCGATTTCGCCGGCGGTGATCGCCTTGCGCACGACCGGCGTGCCGCCGAGCGAGATGCGGTCCTCGACCGTGATCCCGTTGGCCTCGAGCACCTGGGCGATGACGTTGCCGAGCAGCGTGCCCTCGGTATCGATCTTCGACGAGACGACGACATCGGCCGCGTGCGCCGCGCCGAGCGAGGCGAGGAGCGCGGTGGCGGCCGCAAGGGTCTTCAAGGCTTTCATGGCGGAATTCCTCTACTGTCGGTGGATCTGGCGGTTTGCTTTCTTCTTAGGGTTCCGCGCGCGTCAACGCGAGAAAATCAGCTCGTCCGTTGTGATGGATTCGTAGAAATTCCTGACTGTCTCCAAGAGCGCCGGCTGAAAAAGGTTGCGTTCGATGGTCTCGATGTCGAGCGACAGCGCGCGATCCTTGTGCAGGAACGCCACCTCGGAGCGGACGGAATCATAGACGGCGGCGACCAGGCCGGCCGGCTTCATCCCCTGCATGTCTAGCCCCTGCGCGGCGAGCAGCGCCTCGATCGCCGTCATCATCTTCAGCGCCGCGACCTGGCGGTTGAGCCGTTCGACGATCAGCGGCGCGAACATCGCCTCGTCCTCCATGCCGCCGGCGATCAGCAGCGGCATGGCGGAAACCGGCGCCAGCTCGCCCATGACGCGGCTGGCGAGGTCGCCGGCGAGCTTGACCAGCGGACCGAAGCCGGTGGCGTCGGTCGTCTCCGAGACGAGGTTGGCCGGCAGCACGCCGCGGCCGCCATTGGCGATCAGGACAATGCGGTTCAGGATATTGCGGGCGAGATGGGCGAGGCCGGGCCCGACGGATTGCAGCGTCAGCGCCAGTTCCAGCGGCAGAGAGCCGCCCGAGGCCATCGGAATGCCGTCGATGACGACGGGATTGTCGTCCGGCCGCGCCGTCGCCGCCTCGACGGCGGCCGCGGCGAAGGCGACCACGCCGGCCGAAGCGCCGAAGATCTGCGCGATCATGCGGAGGCTGAGCGGGTCGTGCAGATGGGTGGCGGGCGCCCATGGGAAGGCTTCGGCGACGGCGGTGAGCACGGTGCCGGCGGCGGCCTCCCGCGGCGAACCGATGCGGACGGCGACCCGCCAGGGCTCCGGCGACGCTCGCAGCGCCGCCGCCGCGCTCGAGCCTGTGGCCATGGCGACGCGCACCGTCTGCGCCGCGTCGATCAGCGTCGCCCCGGCGCTGGCGATGGTGAGCGCATTGGTGCTGACGGCGGAAAGCGCGTCCTTCAGGCGGAACACCAGCGGCGTCAGCCCGGCGGCGCGCAGCGCGTCGGCGGCCGATCTCAGTACGCCGCGATGGAATACCTGTCCCTCGCCGGCGAGCGCCGTCGCGACCTGGCTCATCAGCCCGATATCGGCGGCGCCGATCGAGCCGAGCCGCCGCACCACCGGTACGATGTCGGCGTCGAGGGCCGCCACATAGGCGCGCACCAGTTCCGGGCTGCAGCCGACCATGCCGGAAAGCGCGGTGTTGACGCGGATGGCGATGCCGGCGCGGACGATCTCCGGCGCGAGCGGCTCGCCGACGCCGAAATGATGGGCGCGGACCAAGTCGGTGCGATCGGCCGAGGCGGCCAGCGCGACGGCGCGATCCTTGATGGCGCCGACGCCGGTCGTGACGCCATAGAGCGGCCTTCCGCCCTCGACGGCGCCGCGCACCGCCTCATAGGCGGTCGCCACCTCGACGAGGCGGGTCTCGCAGGGAACGACATGCAGAAGACCGCGCCCGATCAGGGAGAGGGTCGAAAGGCGGAGGGCCGAGCCGTCCAGGGTCACGGTATCGCGAGGCGATGCCATCCGGTCGTCAGGGAGAGCTTCGGCGGCAGGCGGCATGATGTCCTTCGTCAGATGGAGAGTTGAAGCCCCGTCGCAGCTTAGCCGAAATTCGGCGCGATCAGCTATATCTGCCGATCCGCCAGGCCGGTTGCCGCGTCACCCCGGCGCAATTGATCCGCGCCGGGCGGGAGGCCATGATCGGCACCCGTTTCGACTCGAACCAAGCCAAGGATGAATGCCGTGAGCGACAGCCTGATCGACAGTTCCGACGTCGCCATTCCGATCCACGCGGTGGATCCGGAAGGGCTCGATGCGCTGCTGGCGTCGATCGGCGAGGTCGAGGCGGCCTGGGCGCGCTCGACCGGCTTCGACGCCGCGGCCGGCGCCGTCACCATCATCGCCGATGCGGGCGGCCGCATCGGCCGGGTGCTGTTCGGCCTCGGCCGCTCGGACAGGAGCCGCGCCGCGATGATCACCGGCAAGCTCTCGGCGATGCTGCCGCAGGGCGACTACCAGTTCGCCACCGAGCTGCCCGATCCGATGCTGGGCGCGGTCGGCTGGGCGCTCGGCAATTACCGCTTCGAGCGCTATAAGACCAATCTGTCGCCGATTCCCCGCCTCGTGGTGCCGCGCGGCGTCGACCCGGCTGAGGCGCGCGGCATGGCGCGGGCGATCACCATGGTCCGCGACCTGATCAACACGCCGGCGAACGATCTCGGCCCGGCGGAGCTGTCGCAGGCGATTCACGATCTCGGCGCGCGCTTCGGCGCCAAGGTCGGCGAGATCGTCGGTGACGAACTGCTTTCGGCCAACCTGCCGATGATCCATGCCGTCGGCCGCGCCGCCGACGTCGATCGCGAGCCGCGCCTGGTTGATCTCGTCTGGGGCAATCCCGCCCATCCCAAGGTCACGCTGGTCGGCAAGGGCGTCACCTTCGATACCGGCGGTCTCGACATCAAGCCGTCGAGCGGCATGCTGCTGATGAAGAAGGACATGGGCGGCGCCGCCAACACGATGGGCCTGGCGCACATGATCATGGAGGCGAAGCTGCCCGTCCGGCTGCGTCTCCTGGTGCCGACGGTCGAGAACGCGATCTCCGGCCCCGCCTTCCGGCCCGGCGACGTGCTGCGCTCGCGCGGTGGCGTCACGGTGGAGATCGGCAATACCGATGCCGAGGGGCGGCTGATCCTGGCGGACGCTCTGGCCGTCGCGGCGGAGGAGGATCCGGCTCTGCTGATCGACCTCGCGACCCTGACCGGCGCGGCGCGCGTCGCGCTCGGCCCCGAGATCCCGGCTGTCTACACGCATGACGAGGCGCTTGCTGCCGATCTCGCCCGCCATGCCGTCCAGCGCCTCGATCCACTCTGGCGGCTGCCGCTCTGGGCGCCCTATGAGGCGATGATCGATTCCAAGATCGCCGATATCAACAATGCCGGCGCCGGCGGCTTCGCCGGTTCGATCACGGCGGCGCTGTTCCTGGACCGTTTCGTTCCCAAGACGATCCCGTGGATCCATGGCGACATCTATGCCTGGAACGCGTCGAGCCGGCCCGGCCGGCCGGAGGGCGGCGAGGCGCAGACGATCCGCGCCCTGTTCGCCCTGATCCAGGAGCGATTCGGCACGGCATAGGAGCGGAATCGCAACCTTGTCTTGTGGAGGAGGCAGGCGGGCGCTTAGATAGATCGGATCCGAAACGATTGGATGAGGGGAGCCGTCCATGCCCGTCGAACTGCGTCCAACCCAGGCGCTGCGCCTCTGGCATGACGTGACGCTCGATCTGGTCCGCGACGGCGAGCACGATCTCTCGGCCCGCCAGATGGCCGTGCTGCTAACCGTCTATCTCGAGCTGCCGCCGCACACCGTGCGCGGTCTCGCCGCCAAGCTCGGCGTGACCAAGCCGGCGATCACCCGCGCGCTCGACACGATGGGGCGGCTCGGCCTCGTCAGCCGTCACCGCGATGCCAAGGATCGCCGCAATGTCGTGATCCAAAGGACCGTTGCCGGGGCGCTGGCGGTCGAACGCCTCGGCGATCTCGTCATCGCCCGCCACAAGGAACTGCCGCTTTGACGCTGGATCCCCGCATGCATGCCTACCGTCCGGATCTTGCGGATATCCGGTTGCAGGCACAGGTCGAGGCCGCGCGTTTCGTCGAGGGAGAACGGCGCCGTGTCGCCGCGCCGACCACGCCGATCCGCAGCGCGCCGCGCTCCGACGCGTCGATCAACAGCGAGGCGCTGCGCGGCGAGGTGGTGCGGGTGTTCGAGGAGACCGCCGAGGGCTGGGCATGGATCCAGCTCGAGACGGATTCCTATGTCGGCTTCGTCTCGTCGGATGCTCTTGCCGCCGTCGATCCCGCGCCGACTCATCACGTCACCGCGCTCCGTACCTTCGTCTACCCGGCCGCCGATCTCAAATTGCCTCCGGTGACGGCGCTGTCGATCGGCAGCCTGCTGACACTCGGCGGCGAGGCGGAGACACGCGGCACGCGCTATCGCTGGCTGGCGGATGGCAGCGGCACCGTCATCGCCCGTCACGTCGCGGCGCTGGACGAGGCGGCAGCCCCCGATTTTGTCGCGGTCGCCGAGCGCTTCCTCGAAACGCCCTATCTCTGGGGTGGCCGGTCCGGCTTCGGGCTCGATTGCTCGGGGCTGGTGCAGGTCGCTCTGGCGGAGGCTGGCGTCCGGGTCCCTCGCGATACCGACCAGCAAGAGCAGGCGATCGGTTCGCGGGTCGAAAAAGGTATCGATGGCTCGCTCCGGCGGGGTGATCTCGTTTTCTGGAAAGGGCATGTCGGCATCTTGCGAGATTCCGAAACGCTGCTGCATGCAAGTGGCCTGCAGATGGTCGTCGTTTCGGAACCGCTGGCGGATGTTCTTGGGCGCTATGCCGGTATAGGCCTCGTCGCAACTACCGTTCGACGCCCCTGATCCTAACCGTAACCCTGCCGCTTCCTTACTTCTTCGTAATCAGGGCGATCTGGCCTCCCGCTTGAGGCAGGTCAATGCTATTGGCTCGCCACGGTTTAGAACCGTTTGAAACACTTCGTTCGGGGCGATCGGGGCGCAGGACGATGGGGTCGGCGATGCAAAGAACCGCCAAATATATCGAGGAGCTGTCGGGTCAGCTGAGCCAACTCGCTCAGCAACATGGCCTCCAGGACCTGGCCTATCTGCTCAAGCTGGCCTCGGAGGAGGCCAGGGCGAACGTAGAGCGGGCCGCGGAGGGACTGCCGTCCGCGTCGGGCGAGACGCGCGGCTAGGTTCCGGATCGAGAAAGGTCGTCGGCGTGCCCCCCGGTTCGCCGGCACCCTCCGGAGCGCTTCATGGAAACGTGAAGCGCTCCAATTTTTTCAGATAGCGCGTTGGTTAGTAGCCGCGCGTGACATCGACCAGATTGCCGAGCGGCTTTCCGGCCTCGAAATCGAGGATCTGTCGATGGATGCCGACTGCGAGCACGCTTGCCTCGCTGGAAGCGGCGACATGCGGCGTCACGACCACGCGCGGGTGGCCCCAGAACGGGCTGTCGGCGGCGAGCGGCTCCGGCTCGAACACGTCGAGGCTGGCGCCGATCAGGCGGCCGTCGTCGAGCGCGGCGAGGATGTCGGCGTCGACCTGCAGCCCGCCGCGGCCGGCATTGATCAGCACCGGCCCGCCGAGCGCGCCGTTCCTGGCAAGCCGATCGAACACCGAGGCGTTGAGGATGCCGCGCGTATCCGGCGTCAGCGGCACCAGCGCGACGAGGATGTCGGTGCGGCCGAGGAAGGCGGTGAGGCCGTCTTCGCCGTGGAAGCACTCGATGCCGGCAATGTCCTTGGCCGAGCGGCTCCAGCCGGCGACCTGGAAGCCGAGGCGGGCGAGCACTTCCGCCGCATCGCGTCCGAGCTCGCCTAGGCCCATGATGCCGACGCGGACATCGTGCGCGACCGGCTGGCGCAGCTCGCGCCACTGATGTGCCGCCTGCTGGCGCGTATAGGCGAGGTGCTGGCGATGATGCAGCAGAACCTGCAGCGTCACCCATTCCGTCATGCGGGTCGTCAGGTCCGCATCGACGACGCGGACGATCGGCACGTCGGGCAGGGCTGTGTTGCCGACGACATGATCGACGCCGGCGCCGAGCGAGAACACCGCCTTGAGGTTGGGAAGATCGGCAAAGGCTTCCGCCGGCGGACGCCAGGCCAGCACATAGTGGATGGCGGCCCGGTCCGGCACGTCCGGCCAGATCGCCAGCGGCCGCTCCGGCTCGCTCGCGAAGGGCTCCGCCCACGGCTCCGGCGCCCAATTGCCGGAGGCGATCAGGACGCCGGGCAGAACGGTCTTGTCGGTCATTGCGAAACGATGCCTTCCGGGGCCGTCTCGATCGAGAAGGCGGCTGCGATCAGGGCGCGGGTATAGTCGGTTTCCGGCGTGGTGAAGATCTTCTCCGAGGCGCCGCGCTCGACCACCTTGCCGCCGCGCATGACGACGACCTCGTTGGCGAGCGCGCGCACCACTTTGAGATCGTGGCTGATGAACAGATAGGCGAGGCCATGCCGCTTCTGCAGGTCGCGCAGGAGGTCGACGACCTGCGCCTGCACGGACATGTCGAGCGCCGACGTCGGTTCGTCGAGCATGACGAATTGCGGCTCCAGCACCATGGCGCGGGCAATCGCGATGCGCTGGCGCTGGCCGCCGGAGAATTCGTGCGGATAGCGGTGGCGGGTCGCCGGGTCGAGGCCGACTTCCTCCAACCCCTGCGCCACCTTCCGCTCCCGCTCTCGGTACGAGAGCTGCGGCTCGTGCACGCGAAGCCCCTCGGCGACGATCTCGCCGACCGACATGCGCGGGCTGAGCGAGCCGAACGGATCCTGGAAAACGATCTGCATGTGCCGGCGCAGTGGCCGCATGGCCTGGAAGCCACGGCCGTCGATGCGCTCGCCCTTGAAGTCGATCGCGCCCTTCGAGCTGATCAGCCGCATCATGGCGAGGCCGAGCGTCGTCTTGCCCGAGCCGGATTCGCCGACGACGCCGAGCGTCTGGCCGCGCCGGACGGCGACGTCGATGCCGTCGACCGCCTTGATGTTGTCGACCGTGCGCCGGAAGATGCCGCGCTTGATCGGGAACCAGACCTTGAGATCATGCGTCTGCACGACGACCGGTGCGCTGTCGTCGGCCGGCGGCGGCGCGCCCTTCGGTTCGGCCGCCAGCAGGTGCCTGGTGTAGCTGTGCTGCGGGTGGGCGAAGATTTCCTTCGTCGGCCCCTGTTCGACGATCTTGCCCTTGGTCATCACGCAGACCCGGTCGGCGATCTTGCGCACGATGCCGAGGTCATGGGTGATGAACAGCATCGCCATGCCGGTGCGGCCCTGGATCTCCTTCAGGAGCTTCAGGATCTGCGCCTGAACGGTGACGTCGAGCGCGGTGGTCGGCTCGTCGGCGATCAGCAGGTCCGGCTCGTTGGCAAGCGCCATCGCGATCATGACACGCTGGCGCTGGCCGCCCGAAAGCTGGTGCGGATAGGCGTTCAGGCGCTTTTCCGCGTCACGGATGCCGACCTCGACGAGCAACTCGAGGATACGCTTCTCCGCCGCCTTGCCAGACATGCCGCGATGGATCTTCAGGATCTCGCCGATCTGCTGCGAGATCGTGTGCAGCGGGTTGAGCGAGCTCATCGGCTCCTGGAAGATCATCGTGACGTCGTTGCCGCGCACCTTGCGCAACTCGCGGTCGCTGGCGGTCAGGAGGTCCTTGCCGTGGAGCAGGATGCGGCCGGTCGGGTGCTCGGCCGAAGGGTAGGGCAGCAGCTTCAATATGGAGAGCGCCGTCACCGACTTGCCGGAGCCGGATTCGCCGACCAGCGCGACGGTTTCGCCGCGCCCGACGGTGAACGAGATCCGGTCGACGGCGACGGTGCGCGTCTCTCCCTGCAGGAAGTGGACGGAGAGGTCCTCGACGGCGAGGAGCGGGGCGGTGCCGGGTTCGGCGGTCATGGTCTTTTCCGTCATCAGCCGAACGTCTTTCTGGGGTCGAACGCGTCGCGCACGGCCTCGCCGATGAAGACCAGCAGGCTCAGGATCACCGAGATGACGACGAAGCCGGTCAGGCCGAGCCAGGGCGCCTGAAGGTTGTTCTTGCCCTGCGCCAGCAATTCGCCGAGCGACGGCGAGCCCGGCGGCAGGCCGAAGCCTAGGAAGTCGAGCGAGGTCAGCGTCGTGATCGAGCCGTTCAGGATGAAGGGCAGGAAGGTCAGCGTCGCCACCATGGCGTTGGGCAGGACGTGGCGGACGATGATCGTCCGGTTCCTGACGCCGAGCGCCCGCGCCGCGCGCACATATTCGAAGTTTCGCGCCCGCAGGAATTCGGCGCGCACCAGCCCGACCAGCCGCACCCAGGAGAACAGGAGCAGGATGCCGAGGAGAACCCAGAAGCTCGGGACCAGAATCGAGGCCATGATCAAGAGGATGTAGAGCTCGGGCAGCGAGGTCCAGATGTCGATGAAGCGCTGGAAGATCAGGTCGAGCCAGCCGCCGAAATAGCCCTGAACCGCGCCGGCGAGGATGCCGATCGCCGAGGAGACGACGGTGAGCACCAGGCCGAACAGCACGGACAGGCGCACGCCATAGAGCAGGCGCGCGACGACGTCGCGGCCCTGGTCATCGGTGCCCATCCAGTTGAAGTTGCCGAGCGTGCAATTGGGGTCGGCGTCGCCGAGCGGATAGGCGCGGCAGCGGTCTTCCTTCGGGATCATCCACCAGGGCGGGGCGGGCGCCGGCGTCGCCATGTCGTTGTTGACGGTGTCGTAGGAATAGCGGATCGGCGGCCAGATCATCCAGCCATTGGCGTTGATCTCTTCCTGGATGAAGGGATCGCGGAAATTGGTGGTCGCCAGGAAGCCGCCGAACTTCTCCTCCGGATAGTCGGTGAAGACCGGCAGCAGCAATTCGCCCTTGTAGGAGGCGACCAGCGGCCGGTCGTTGGCGATGAAGTTGGAGCAGAGCGTCAGCCCGAACAACGCCAGGAAAATCCAGAGCGACCAGTATCCGCGCCGGTGCGCCTTGAAATTGCGCCAGCGGCGGAGGTTGAGCGGCGAGAGCGCCAGGCGGCGCGGCTCGATTTCGCGGGCCTGGGCGGAAACATCGGTCACGTCAGACATCCCGCCGTTCGAAATCGATGCGCGGATCGATCCAGGTGTAGGTCAGGTCGGAGAGCAGGCCGATGACGAGCCCCATGAGCGAGAAGATGAAGAGGGTGGCGAACACGACGGGATAGTCGCGGTTGATCACGGATTCGAAGCCGAGCAGGCCGAGGCCGTCGAGCGAGAAGATCGTCTCGATCAGCAGCGATCCGGCAAAGAAGGATGTGATGAACGCACCGGGGAAGCCGGCGATGACGATCAGCATCGCGTTGCGGAAGACATGGCCGTAGAGCACCTTGCGCTCCGACAGCCCCTTGGCGCGCGCGGTGACGACATATTGCTTGCGGATCTCGTCGAGGAACGAGTTCTTGGTCAAAAGCGTCGTCGTCGCGAAGGCGGAAAGCGACATGGCGATGATCGGCAGCGTGATGTGCCAGAAATAGTCGACGATCTTGCCGCCGAGCGACAGGCTGGAGAAATTGTCCGAGGTCAGGCCGCGCAGCGGGAACCAGTCGAAGAAGCTGCCGCCGGCGAACAGCACCACCAGCAGGATGGCGAACAGGAAGCCGGGGATCGCATAGCCGACGACGATCACGGCCGAGGTCCAGATGTCGAAGCGGGCGCCATCGCGCACCGCCTTGGCGACGCCGAGCGGGATCGAGATGCCGTAGGAAATCAGGGTCATCCATAGCCCGAGCGAGATCGAGACCGGCATCTTCTCCTTGATCAGCTCGATCACGCTGATGTCGCGGAAATAGCTCTGGCCGAAGTCGAAGCGGATATAGTTCCAGAGCATCAGGCCGAAGCGCTCCAGCGGCGGCTTGTCGAAGCCGAACTGCTTTTCAAGCTTGGCGATGAATTCGGGATCGAGGCCCTGCGCGCCGCGATATTTCGAGGAGACGGGCGCGCTTCCCAGAGTCCGGTCCTGCCCGCCCATGCCGGCATCGGCGCCACCGCCACCGCCGATCCGGTTGGTCGCGGAAACGTCATTGCCCTGCAACTGGGCGATGACGCGCTCGACAGGACCGCCGGGCGCGAACTGCACGATGATGAAGCTGATCGCCATGATGCCGAAGATCGTCGGGATCATCAGCAGGATGCGTCGAAAGATATAGGCTGCCATCTGTCTCCCGCCCTAGCCGGCCTTGCCGATGGCGGCGGCCTTGGCGTCGTCCTGCCACCATGTCGTTTCCGGCGAAAAGCCGTAGTCCGGCTTTGTCGCCGGCCAGCCGAACATATCCCAGATGGCGACGCGATGCGCCGTCGAAAGCCAGGCCGGGAACCAGATATGCAGGGATCTGAGCACGCGGTCCAGGCTGCGCATCAGCGTCTCCAGCTCGGCGCGGTCCCGGACGTTGGCAGCCTTCGCCACCAGGGCGTCGACCACCGGATTCTTCAGCCCGGCCAGGTTGGAGCCGCTCGGCAGATCGGCGCTGGCGGAACCGAAGATCTGTTCGATGCCGTCGATCGGCGTGGCGTCGAACATGATGCGATGCGCCATGATGTCGAAATCGAAGCTGTTCTTGCGGCTCTGGTACTGCGCGGCGTCGACCATGCGCATCGAGGCGTTGACGCCGATCGCCTTCAGATTGGCGATCAGGGGCGACAGCACGCGTTCGAACGCCTGCGACTGGATCAGGAATTCGAGCGTCAGCGTCTCGCCCGATGCATTGACCAGGTCGTTGCCTTTCCGTTGCCAGCCCGCATCCGCCAGCAGGGTGGCGGCCTGGCGCAGCAGCTTGCGATCGCGCCCGCTGCCGTCGGCCTCGGGCGGCATGACCGCCGTGCCGAAAACCTCGGCCGGCAGCTGGTCGCGGAACGGCTCTAGCAGCGCCAGTTCATCCGGGCCGGGCAAGCCGGAGGCGGCGAAATCCGACATCGCGAAGAAGGAGGTCGCCCGGACATAGAGGCCGAAGAACAGGTTCTTGTTGGTCCAGGGAAAATCGAGCGCCATGCCGATCGCCTGGCGGGTGCGCGGATCGGCGAACTTGGCGCGGCGCAGGTTGAAGAACCAGCCATACATGTCCGGCCGGCGTTCGGCCGCGAAGGACGGCTTCTGCACGCGGCCGTCGCGGGCGGCCGGAAAATCGTAGCCCGTCGCCCAGGTTTTGGACGAGACTTCTTCGCGGAACAGCAGTTCGCCCTTGGCGAAGGCCTGAAACTGCACCTCGTCGTCCTGGTAGAACTCGACGCGGATGCGGTCGAAATTGTAGGCGCCGACGGCCACCGGCAGGTCCCTGCCCCAATAGTCGGCGATGCGCTCATATTCGATCGAGCGGCCGGGGCTGATCTTGCCGACGCGATAGGGGCCGGACCCGAGCGGCGGGTCCATGGTCGAGGCCTCGAAATCGCGGCCGGCGTAGTAGGCCTTCGAGAAGATCGGCAGCGTCGAGGCGACGATCAGCGGCACCTTCCGGTTCTGCTTGCCGGAAAAGACCACGGTCACCTCGCGCGGATTGGTCGCTGTAACCGAGACCATATCGCGGATCGACTGCGAGATGTCGGGATGCCCCTTTTCCTTCAGCGTCTGGAACGAGAACACGACGTCGTCGGCGGTCAGCGCCGAGCCGTCGTTGAACTTCGCGTCATCGCGCAGGCGGAACACGTAGGTGTTGCCGTCTTCCGAGACAGCGACGCTTTCGGCGACGAGGCCGTAGACCGAGCTCGGTTCGTCGGAGGCTGCCGCCATCAGCGTGTCGAAGCAGAGCTCGATCCGCGGCGGCGCATCGCCCCGGAAGGTGAAGCCGTTCAGTGTGTTGAAGGTGTAGGCGTTCTGGTTGTAGTACCAGTTCGGTGCTGCGAAGACGAAGCTGCCGCCCTTTGGCGCGGCCGGGTTCAGATAGTCGAAATGCTTGAAATCACGCGGGTATTTCAGGTCGCCGAAGACGGAGAGCCCGTGCGAATTCGTGGACTCTGCCGCGATGGCGTGGAACGGCGGAAGGCCGATCATCGGCGCGATGGCGCCCGCCGCCGCCCCTGTGAGCAAGGCACGCCGCGTCAGACTCGGTCGGTGATGTGCGTCGTGCAACGGCCCGCCGCTCAAGGCTTGGCCCCCAGGGCCGCTGCCTTGGCCGGATCCACCCACCATGAATCAATGTCGATACCGACATATTCAGGCTGCTTCTCCGGGATGCCGAACTTGTTCCAGTAGGCGACGTTGATCGTGTCGCTGTACCACTGCGGCACGACGTAATAATTCCAGAGCAGCACTCGATCCAGCGCGTGCGTGGCGGCAACCAGCTCCTCGCGGTCCTTGGCATAGACGACGCGGTCGATCAGCTTGTCGACCGCCGGGTTCTTGATGCCCATCAGGTTGCGGCTGCCCTTCAGGTCGGCGGCGGCCGAACCCCAGAACTCGCGCTGCTCGTTGCCGGGCGAATGCGACTGGCCCATCACGGTCGAGACGACATCGAAATCGAAGTCGTTGATGCGGGCGATGTATTGGGCCGTGTCGACGATACGCAGGCTCGCATCGATGCCGATCCGCTTCAGATTCTGGATATACGGGTTCACGACGCGCTCGAAGGACGGGTCCGCCTCGAGGAATTCGATGGTGAAGGGCTGGCCGGTCTTTGCGTTGACGAGCTTGTTGTTCTTCAGAACCCAGCCGGCCTTCTCGAACAGTTGCAGCGCCGTGCGGAAGTTTTCCCGCAATGCCTGCGGCGTGTCGTTGACCGGTCCCTTGAATTCCTTGGTGAAGACTTCCGGCGGCACCTCGTCCCGAACCGTTTCGAGGATCTCCAGTTCCTGGCCCTGGGGCAGGCCGCTGGAAGCGAGGTCGATGCCGGCGAAGTAGCTGTTGATGCGCTTGTATTTGTCGAAGAACAGCGTCCGGTTCATCGTCTCGAAATCGAATACATAGTTCAGCGCTTCGCGGACGAGCGGGTCCTTGAATTGGTCGCGGCGCTGATTGAGCACATAGCCCTGCATGCGCCCCGAGGAAGCGATCGGATAGGAGTGCAGGATGACATTTCCGCGCTTCACGGCCGGGAAATTGTACTCCTGAATCCAGCGCGCGATGCGGTTCTCCTGGCGGATATCGTCAAGGCCGCCTTTCTGGAAGGCCTGCCACGCCGCGTTGGGGTCGCGGTAATAGTCGATGACCACCCGATCGTAGTTGTTGCGGCCGAGCTGCGTCGGCAGGTCCTTGGCCCAATAGTCGGGAACGCGGGCCCAAGTGATCCGCTGACCGGCACTGATCGAATCGATCTTGTAGGGGCCGGAGCCGAGCGGGAGTTCGAGCGTCGATTTCGTGACGTCGCGCTTCTTGCCGCTTGCGTCGGTGCCCTCCCACCAGAGCTTCGGCAGCACGACCATTTCGCCCATGATGTTCGGGAGTTCGCGGTTGCCGCCCTTGTCGAAGGTGAAGGTCACTTCGCGCTCGCCCGTGGCCTCGGCCTTAACGACGTTGGCGTAGTATTTGTTGTGGAACGGGCTCTGCGCCTTCAGCGTATTGAAAGTCCAGACGACGTCGTCCGTCGTGATCGGGGTGCCGTCATGCCAGCGCGCCGCCGGATTGAGGCGGAACTTCACCCAGCTGTAATCGTCCGGATAGCTGAGTGCCTCTGCGATCAGCGGATAGCCCGTGCCGGGTTGGTCGGTCGCGGTGTCCATCAGCGTGTCGTAGAGCCGGCCGCCGCCGGTCTGCGACAGGCCCGCCGCCGGGCTGCCCTGGACAATATAGGGATTGAGGCTGTCGAACGTGCCGACGGCCGCCTGGTTCAGCGTGCCGCCCTTGGGCGCGTCGGGGTTGACGTAGTCGTAATGCTTGAAGCCGTCTTCGTATTTCGGCTTGCCGATGAGCGAGGTCGATGTGCGCCAGACGTCGTCCGCTTTCGCACCTGTTGTCGCGGGCAGCAGGAGCGACAGGCTGAGCAGGGCGGCGGCGGCAAGCTTCATCGGCGATTCTCCGGCTGGTTACGCTCATTACTAAGGCGGATCGCGCGAAGGGCAACTCCCGCGTGACCGCATGCAACCGACTTGGCAATAGAAAAAGGCCGGAGAGTGATCTCCGGCCTTTCGAAATTGTCGCAGGGATGTGCGGGGCTTAGTGCGCCGCGGGCTGCTCGGCAGGTGCCGGAGCGGCCGGGGTCGGCTCGGCTGCGGGAGCCGGAGCCGCCGGAGCGGGCTCTGCGGCCGGAGCCGCGGGGGCTGCCGGTGCAGGCTCGGCGGCCGGTGCAGCCGGCGCCGGTTCGGCAGCAGCCGGTGCAGCGGGAGCCTCGGCGGCGGCCGGTGCGGCCTCTGCCGGAGCGGCAGCCTCCGGTGCCGGCAGTGGGGCCGGCTCATGCGACAGCGTGCGCAGGTAGGCGATCAGGTTGGCGCGATCTTCCGGCTTGGCGAGACCGGCGAAGCCCATTGCCGTGCCCGGCATGTCGGCCTTCGGGTTCTTCAGGAAGTGGTAGAGGTGCTCGTAGGTCCACTTCTTGCCTTCGTCATGCGCGGCCTGCAGCGGGGCGGAATACTTGAAGCCCTCGGCCGAGCCGATCTGACGGTCGATCACGTTGTAGAGGTCCGGGCCGACCTTGGCGCCGGCACCCTCGACGAAGTTGTGGCAGGCGGCGCACTTCTTTGCGACGGCCGCGCCGGCATCGACATTGGCGCTGGCCAGAAGGGTCGAGATCGCGGGATCCTGCGCGGCTGCCGGTGCGGCGCCGCCCTCGGATGCCTCTTCGGCGACTTCGATGACGAAGCCGGGCTTCTCCGGGACGGCAGGTGAATAGATCACTCCCGAGAAGATGCTCAGCGACATCACAACCAGAAGCGTAAACAGGATCGCACCGACGATCTTGTTGAGCTCGAAAGAATCCATCGGTCTTGGCCCCAGACGCTTCGAATAGACGATAGGGGTCGGCAGCCGCCTCGGCGCCATCGCCCCCGCATGTGGCGCGGAAACTACAAGCTTTCCAGTGTTGGGTGCAATACGTATGAACGCTTCCAGATTGAGACGTTTTGACACCTGCATGCCCTTCATCGGGCAAATATGAGGAAAACCCCGATGTCTTCCGCCTCCGAGGCCCTGGTGCTTATCCCCGCCCGCATGGCGGCGACGCGGCTTCCGGGCAAGCCTTTGGCCGATATTCACGGCGTTCCGATGATCGTCCATGTCTGGCGCCGCGCCAGCGAGGCGAAGATCGGGCCGGTGGTGGTCGCGACCGACGACGCCGGTATCGCCGAGGCCGTGCGCGCCGCAGGCGGCGAGGCGGTGATGACCCGTGCCGATCACGAGAACGGTTCCGCGCGCATTCATGAGGCGGTGGCGATCCTCGATCCGGCTCGGCGCTACGACGTCATCGTCAACGTGCAGGGCGACCTGCCGACGATCGAGCCGGCCTCGGTCGCCGCCTGCTTCGCGCCGCTTGCTGATTCGGCCGTCGACATCGCTACGATCGCCGCGGTGATCGATCGCGACGAGGACCGCACCAACGAGAACGTCGTGAAGATCGTCGGGTCGCCGCTCACGGAGAAACGCCTGCGGGCGCTCTACTTTACCCGCGCCACCGCGCCCTGGGGCCCGGGGCCGTTGCTGCACCATATCGGGCTCTACGCCTATCGCCGCGCCGCCCTCGACCGCTATGTCGCGCTGCCGCCTTCGACGCTGGAAAAGCGCGAAAAGCTGGAGCAGTTGCGGGCGCTCGAGGCCGGCATGCGCATCGACGTCGCTCTCGTTGACGCCGTGCCGCTCGGTGTCGATACTCCGGCCGATCTGGAAAGGGCGCGCGCCCTGCTGGCCGTCCCGCACGGCTCCTAGAACCGGCACTCTCGAACAGAAGTCCCAATCCCATGAAGAAGATCGTGTTCCAGGGCGAGCCTGGCGCCAACTCGCACATCGCCTGCGCCGACGTCTATCCCGACTACGAGGCCGTGCCGGCCGCCACCTTCGAGGACTGCTTCCAGGCGATCACGCGCGGCGACGTCGATCTCGCCATGATCCCGATCGAGAACTCGCTCGCCGGTCGCGTCGCCGACATCCACCATCTGCTGCCGGATTCGGGCCTGCACATCATCGGCGAATACTTCCTGCCGATCCGCTTCCAGCTGATGGCGCTGAAGGGCGCCACGCTGGAGACGATCAAGACGGTGGAAAGCCATGTGCATGCGCTCGGCCAGTGCCGCCGCATCCTCCGCGAGCACGGCTATCGCGCCATCGTCGCCGGCGACACGGCCGGCGCCGCCCGCGTGATTTCGGAAACCGACGACCTGACGCGGGCCGCGCTCGCGCCGCGCTTCGCCGCCGAGATCTACGGCCTCGACATCCTGGCCGAGAATGTCGAGGACGCCGCCCACAACACGACCCGCTTCGTCATCCTGTCGCGCGAGCCGCAGCCCGCCGCCTATGGTGCCGGCCCTGTCATCACCACCTTCGTCTTCCGCGTCCGCAACATTCCGGCCGCCCTCTACAAGGCGCTCGGCGGCTTCGCCACCAACGGCGTCAACATGACGAAGCTCGAAAGCTACCAGCTCGACGGCCGCTTCTCGGCGACGCGCTTTTATGTCGACGTCGAGGGCCATCCGGAGGATACGGGCCTCGCCCATGCGCTGGAGGAACTGGCGTTCTTCTCGGCCGAGCTGCGCATTCTCGGCGTCTATCCGGCGGCGCCGTTCCGCGCCGACATTGTCGAGCCCAGCTAGGAAGTTTTCGCGTGGTGGTCTAGCAGACCCTGACCCTCTCCCGCGCGGGAGAGGGGTGCGTCGGGGCCTTGGGCGCCCGGGCCGGCTTCAGCCGGCCTCCACCCAGGCCCGAATCAGCGTGTGGGCGATCGCCATGCGCGGCGGCGTCGAGAGGCCGTCCGGATGGTCGCCGTCCAGCATCGCGCGCGTTTCCTCGCGCGAAAACCAGCGGCAGTCCTCCAGCTCTTCCGTATCGGGGACGATCTCGGTCGAGGTCGCCTCGGCGATGCAGCCGATCATCAGCGACATCGGGAACGGCCAGGGCTGGCTGGCGTGATAGGCGACGCGGCCGATCTGGATGCCGGCCTCTTCCTGGATCTCGCGGCGGACCGCATCCTCGATCGTCTCGCCCGGCTCGATGAAGCCGGCGAGGCAGGAATAGGTGCCGGGCGCGAAGCGCGCCTGGCGCCCCATCAGGCAGCGGTCGCCATCGACCGCCAGCATGATCGCGACCGGGTCGGTGCGCGGGAATTTCTGGAGCCCGCAATTCGGACAGTCGCGGCGATAGCCGCCCTGCGCCATGGTCGAGCGCGTGCCGCAGCGGCCGCAGAAGCGGTTGGCGGCGTGCCAGTGCAGCAGGGCGCGCGCCTGCGCCAACGCGCCGAGCGTTCCCGGCTCGACCGTGTCGGACAGGATGCTGCCGGAATAGGCGTTGATCGCGAGCGTCCGCAGCGGCACTGCGTGGAAGGCGTCGACGTCGAACGACGTGTCGCTGCCGACGGTGGCGGCGATGCGCGGCGCGGAGTTGTCCCAGCCGAGCAGGATGGCGTCGTCCATCGCGGCGCCGAGCGCCTTGGCTTCCTTCAGCGTGAACAGGCTTTCGGCGGCGCCGCCGGAGCGAAGCATCGCCTCGTCGCCGCGCAGCAGGAACACCCGTGCGCCGGGATCGGCGAGGGCTGCGGCGAAGGTCGATTCGTTGCGCGCCTCGCTGCGGCGGTCGAGCGAATTGCCGGAAAAGCCGACGGTCGTGCTCGGCTCGACCGGCGGCAATCGATCAAAAAAACTGCGGGTCATGGTGCTGCTGTGGTGCTGGAAAGCGGGTCGGCGGGCGCCGACTCGAAAACAATCCGGTGATTACGCCACAGGGTTTCGGCCGGCGATAGCCCCTCCTTGCGCTTCGGGCTTGCCATTTCGATCGGGAACGACGATATGTCTCCGCGGGAGGTTGGTGGTGGACGAGCCACTCGCCAACCGGGTCAGGTCCGGAAGGAAGCAGCCCCAACGAGCCACGGCACGGGTCGCGTGCCAGCCTCCCACCTTTTCCCCAGCCATCGCGTCAGCCTCGATGACGGCGCGCCCTCAAGGGTGTGCTAAGGTCGAAGAGGCTTGCCCGCGAGGGTGGCGCGGATTGGACCCGGAAGCAGGGACGGCAACGGCGACGCATGGACGGCGGCGATCTTTCCAGCACCCCGAAGGATGGCGCGACCGGCGCCTACCGCGTCCTTGCGCGCAAATACCGGCCTCGTAGCTTCGACGACCTCGTCGGCCAGGAGCCGATGGTCCGCACCCTCAAGAATGCCTTCGAGACCGGCCGCATCGCGCAGGCCTACATGCTTACCGGCGTTCGCGGTGTCGGCAAGACGACGACGGCTCGCATTCTCGCCCGTGGCCTGAACTATTCCGTTCCCGGCAAGGTCGACCGTCCGACCATCGACATGCCGGAGCTCGGCGTCCATTGCGCCGAGATCATGGAAGGCCGCCATGTCGACGTGCTCGAGATGGACGCCGCCTCCAACAACGGCATCGACAACATCCGTGAGATCATCGAGGCCGTGCGCTACAAGCCGGTCTCGGCGCGCTACAAGGTCTACATCCTCGACGAAGTGCACATGCTCTCCGGCGCGGCCTTCAACGGCCTGCTGAAGACGCTCGAGGAGCCGCCCGAGCATGTGAAGTTCATCTTCGCGACGACCGAGATCCGCAAGGTTCCCGTCACCGTGCTGTCGCGCTGCCAGCGCTTCGACCTCCGCCGGATCGAATCGGACCGGCTGATCGGTCTGCTGCGCTCGATCACCGACAAGGAACATGTCGAGATCGGTGACGACGCGCTGGCGATGATCGCCCGCGCCGCCGAGGGCTCGGCACGTGATTCGCTCTCGCTGCTCGACCAGGCGATCGCGCATGGCGCCGGCGCCATCACGGCAGAAGACGTGCGCGGCATGCTCGGCCTCGCCGACCGCGCCCGCGTCATCGACCTGTTCGAGGCGCTGATGGGCGGCCGCATCGCGGAAGCGCTGGCGCTGCTCAAGGAGCAATACGACATCGGCGCCGACCCGGCCGTGGTGCTGCAGGATCTCGCCGCCTTCACCCATGCCGTGACCCGCTTCAAGGTCGTTCCGGACTCGGGCGAGGACGCCGCGCTGCCGCAGGACGAGCGGACGCGCGGCCGCGCGCTGGCTGGGACCGTTTCGCTCCGCGTTCTGGCGCGCGCCTGGCAGATGCTGCTGAAAGGCATCGAGGAAGTGTCGAGCTCGAGCCGGCCGCTCGCCGCCGCCGACATGGTGCTGATCCGCATCGCCCACGCCGCCGACCTGCCGACGCCGGACGAGGCGCTGCGCCTGCTGAAGAGCGGCCAGTTCGGCGCCGCTTCTTCGGCTGGCGGCGCGACTCCGCAGGTTTCCTACCAGCCGGCTTCCGCGCCGCAGGCTTCGGGCGGTTCGAATGGCGGGCCGATCGGCCAGATGCGCACGATCACCAACACGGCTGCCATGCCGGCCGCCGCGTCGATGGCGCAGCCGGCTGGAGTGCCCCAGGCCAAGGCAGAGCCGGCGATCCGCTTCCAGCGCTTCGAGGACCTCGTCGCTTATGTCGGTCTGAAGCGCGACATCCCGCTGAAGCTCGCGCTCGAACAGCAGGTCAAGCCGATCCGGTTCGAGCCCGGCCTGCTCGAGTTCGAGCCGACCGAGGATGCGCCGCGCACGCTCGCGCAGGATCTCGGCCGCAAGCTTTCCGACTGGACGGGCGAACGCTGGGTCGTGGCACTCGGGCGCGGCGCTACCGAGCCGACGATCGCTGAGGCGCGCGCCTTCGCCCGCGACAAGGCGCGCTCGGACGCCGCCGCCGATCCGCTGGTCGCGGCGGTGCTCTCCCGCTTCCCGGGCGCCAAGATCGTCGACATCCAGATCCGCGGCGCCGAGGAGCCCGAGGGCCTGCCGTCGCCGGCCGTTCCCGTCGACAATCCGGACGAAGCGCCCGATCCCGACGACGACTGATCCGTCGCAATCAATTCCAATCGAACCAGGAGAACCCGCATGCGCGACATTCTCGGCATGATGAGCAAGGCCAAGGAACTGCAGTCGAAGATGCAGGACATGCAGGCCGAGGTCGCCAATATCGAGGTTGAAGGCTCTTCCGGCGCCGGCCTCGTCAAGGTTGTGATGACCGCCAAGGGCGACCTGCGCAAGCTTTCGATCGATCCGTCGCTGCTGAAGCCGGAAGACGTCGAAATCCTCGAGGACCTGATCACCGCGGCCCATGCCGATGCGCGCGCCAAGGCGGAGCGCACCATGGCCGAGAAGATGGAAGCGCTGACCGGCGGCCTCGGTCTGCCGGCCGGCCTCAAGCTGCCGTTCTAGTCTTCTGAGGGGCGGGTGCCGAGGCATCCGCTCCGACCCGCCGCAGCCCTGGAATAAGAATGTCGCGCAGCACCGCCGGCCCCGAGATCGAACGCCTGATCCAGCTGCTCGCGCGGCTGCCCGGCCTGGGCCCGCGCTCGGCCCGGCGCGCGGCGCTGGCGCTGGTCAAGAAGAAGGACCAGCTGCTGGTGCCGCTGGCCGGCGCCATGACGGTGGCGGCCGAGCGGATCCTGACCTGCTCGACCTGCGGCAACATCGACACCTCCGATCCCTGCACGATCTGCAGCGATCCGGCGCGCGACACGAAGACGATCGTCGTCGTCGAGGACGTCTCGGATCTCTGGGCGCTGGAACGGGCCGGTGCCATCAAGGCGCGCTACCACGTGCTGGGCGGCACGCTGTCGCCACTCGACGGCGTGGGTCCGGAAGATTTGAACATCGAATCATTGGTGAGCCGCTGTTCGACCGGCGAGGTGGCGGAGGTGATCCTGGCCGTCAACGCGACCGTCGATGGCCAGACCACGGCGCATGTCATCACCGACCGTCTGACCGGCACGCCGGTCCGCGTCTCGCGCCTCGCGCATGGCGTTCCTGTCGGCGGTGAGCTCGACTATCTCGACGAGGGCACGCTCGCCGCCGCTATCCGCGCCCGCACGCCTTTCTGAGGGAAGTCCCTCACCCAACCTCTTCCGCAGGCGGGAGGGGGACTGCCGGAGCCGGCTTGGCTCTGATGTCTGCACCGAGCCGTGCAGAGGGTGGGGGCCTTACCGACCTGCGACATACGGGGAAAAAGAACCATGACGACTGATACGCTCGACCCTGCCATCCTCCTGGATGCGCATCGCTTCTGGTTCGGGGAACTGGTTGCCGGCATCGATGTGCCGGCCGAGCGGGTCAAGGTCTGGTTCTCGCGCCGCGACGCCACCGACGATGCTTGCCGGGTCCGCTTCGGCGATCATCTCGACGCCGTCGCCGAGACCGACTGGCTGTTCGAGACGCTGTCGCCGGCGGCCGGTATCGGCTTCGTCCTCTTTCTGGACCAGTTCCCGCGCAACCTGTTCCGCGACGACGGCCGGGCCTTTGCATACGATGCGCGCGCCCGCGCTGCGGTGCGGCGGCTGATCGCCGGCGGCGTCGAGCGCTTCGCGCCGATCGAGCGTGTCTTCCTCTATCTTCCGTTCGAACACAGCGAGGAACTGGCGGATCAGGATCTCTCCGTCAGCCTCTACGAGGCGCTGCTGGCCGAAGTGCCGGAGGCGGACAAGGAAGATTATCAGTCGTTTGTGGGCTATGCCGAGAAGCACCGCGACCTGATCCGGCGCTTCGGCCGCTTCCCGCATCGAAATGCCGATCTCGGCCGCGCCTCGACGCCGGAAGAGATCGAGTTTCTCAAGGATGGCCGCGGCTACTGAGCCATCGGCATCGGACGGCCGGGATCGCGGCAAAGCCGATCTGGCCTGCGAGGCCGAGCAGGCCGGGCGACGTCCCATAAGCCGCGAATAGAGCGGTCATATCACGGCCGAAGCCGAAGTGGCCGAGCGCGAACTCGGCGGCCAGCAGCAACAGCAGGGCGACGGCTCCCATGCCGAGGTCGGCGCCGCGCCGCGCGCGAACCTGCGAGCGGCGCAGGATGCCGCCGCAGACGATCCAGGCTGCGGCGAGCATGACCGGAAGCTCTATCGCCACTGCCGCCAGGGCGCCGATCCGGGGCTCGAGCAGCAGCACCCGCGCCGAGCCGAGCACGAAGCCGATCGCGAAGACGATCAGGAAGTAGATCGCTCCGGCCCGGATCGCGCCCATGGGCTACTCCCCGGCCAGGAGATCCGGCTGGCGGTCATAGGCCGGCGAGCCTTCGTCGCCGAACTCCAGCGCCTCGATCTTGGCGCCGCGGGCGGTCAGCTTGCGGGTCGAGATCAGGATGTCGTCGATGTCTTTCGACGCCTGGTCGAAATGCGTCTTCAGCTTGCGGACGCGCTCGTCCACCCGGCCGAGATCCTCCATCAACTTCATCACCTCGCCCTGGATCAGATGCGCCTGCTCGCGCATGCCGGCGTCCTTCAGCACGGACTGGATCACCTGGATCGACAGCATCAGGAGCGAGGGCGAGACGATGACGATCCGCAGCCGGTGCGCCGCCTGGACCAGATCCTCGAAGCGCTCGTGGATGTCGGCGAAGATCGATTCCGACGGCACGAACATGAAGGCCGTGTCCTGCGTCTCGCCGGGGATCAAATAGCGCTCGGCGATGTCCTTCAGATGCTTGGTGACGTCGCGGCGGAACTGCGTCTCGGCGGCGCGCGCCATGTCCGGTCCTTCGGCGGCGCGGATCGCGTTCCAGGCCTCGAGCGGAAACTTGGCGTCGACGACCAGGCTGGCGGCACCGTTCGGAAAGGCGATGACGCAATCCGGCCGGTTGCCGTTGGAGAGTGTCGCCTGGAACTGGTAGCCGCCGAGGGGCAGGCCGTCCTGGACGATCGCCTCCATCCGCGCCTGGCCGAACGCGCCGCGCGTCTGCTTGTTGGCGAGGATGTGCTGCAGTCCGACCACCTGGCTGGAGAGTTCGGTCAGGTTGCGCTGCGCCGTGTCGATGACGGCGAGGCGTTCGTTCAGCCGGGTGAGGTTCTCGTGCGTGTGGCGGGTCGATTCGACCATGGTCTGGCCGATCCGGTGGCCGAGCCCGTCCATGCGGCTGGAGAGCCCCTGCAGCAATTCGGACTGCCGCGAGCCGAAGACTTCGGCCATCGTCTGCATCCGGCCGGTCATCTCGCTCTGGATGCGCACCAGATCGGCGATCCGGCGCTCGAATTCGCCGCCGAGTATCGCCTGGTCGGCCTCGGCCAGGTCCCGACGGCGCATGCCGCGCCAGACCACGACCAGCACGACGAAAAGCAGCACGACGCCGAGGAGGGCGGCGGCCAGCACCAGCATGGCGACGGTGATCGGCCGGTCGCCGAGGAGAAAGAGGGTGTCCTGCATCCCTCCTTCATAGCAGATTCGGGCCGATAGACGAGATCAAAACAAGAACATGGGCGGCGCGGCCCGAGGTCCCGCCCATCATTCCTCGTTGACCGACCCGGCCGCATCTCTTATCTGAAACGGCTCAAACCGAGGTTTTCATGGCTCTTCTCGACATCATCACCCTGCCGGACGCGAAGCTGAGGCTCGTCAGCGAGCCGGTCGAGCGCATCGACGACGAACTGCTGCGCTTCATGGACGACATGCTGGAGACGATGTACGAGGCGCCGGGCATCGGCCTCGCCGCCATCCAGGTCGGCGTGCCGCGCCGCGTCGTCACCATCGACGTCTCGGGCCGCGAGGAGGGCAGCAAGCCCGCGCCGCTGTTCCTGATCAATCCCGAGATCCTGACCTCGTCGGACGAACGTTCGGTCTATGAGGAGGGCTGCCTGTCGATCCCGGATTACTATGCCGAGGTCGAGCGCCCCGCCTCCGTGCGCATCCGCTATCTCGATCGCGACGGCAAGCTGCAGGAAATCGAGGCCGACGACATCCTCGCGACCTGCGTCCAGCACGAGATCGACCATCTCGATGGCAAGCTGTTCATCGACTACCTGTCGCGGCTGAAGCGCGACATGGTCATCAAGAAGTTCGTCAAGGCCGCCAAGACCGGCGTCCGGCCGGAATTCAAGTCGCACACCCCCGACGAGATGTGAGGCCGAGATGAGCCTCCGCGTCGTCTTCATGGGCACGCCCGAATTCTCGGTGCCCACGCTTGTCGAGATCATCGGTCAGGGGCACGAGGTCGTCGCCGTCTATTCGCAGCCGCCGCGTCCGGCCGGCCGCGGTATGGCCGAGCGCAAGTCGCCCGTGCACGAGACGGCCGAGCGCTTTGGCATTCCCGTCTTCACGCCGAAATCGCTGAAGGGCGCCGACGAGCAGGAGGCCTTCGCCTCGCTCGATGCCGACGTCGCCGTCGTCGTCGCCTATGGGCTGATCCTGCCGCAGGCGATCCTCGACGCGCCGCGCGAGGGCTGCCTCAACCTGCATGCCTCGCTGCTGCCGCGCTGGCGCGGCGCCGCGCCGATCCATCGCGCCATCATGGCCGGCGATGCCGAGACGGGCGTGATGGTCATGCGCATGGAGGCCGGCCTCGATACCGGCCCGGTCGCCATGGCCGAGAAGCTGGCCATCGCGCCTGACATCACCACCGGCGACCTGCACGACAAGCTGGCGCGGCTCGGCGCCGATCTGATGGTGCGGGCGCTCGCCGCCGCCTCGCGTGGCGGCCTCGATGCCGTGCCGCAGGCGGAAGAGGGCGTCACCTACGCCGCCAAGATCGACAAGGCCGAGGCGCGGATCGACTGGTCGAAGCCGGCCGTCGAGGTGCACAACCACATTCGTGGCTTGTCGCCCTTTCCGGGCGCCTGGTGCGAGATGACGTTCGGCGACAAGGTCGAGCGGGTCAAGGTGCTGCGCTCGACGCTGGCGACGGGTTCCGGCGCGCCGGGCACCGTGCTGAACGACCAGCTGGTGATCGCCTGCGGCGACGGCGCGGTGCGCCTCGTCGAGGTGCAGCGCGCCGGCGGCAAGCCGCTCGGTGCCGTCGAATTCCTGCGCGGCGCGGCGATCGCGCCGGGCGCCGTCCTCGGCTAGCCGGTCGATGCCTCGCTACAAGCTTCTCGTCGAATATGACGGCGTGCCCTATGCCGGCTGGCAGCGACAGGCGAATGCGCCTTCCGTTCAGCAGGCGCTGGAGGAGGCGATCCTGCGCTTTTCCGGCGAGGCGGTACCGACGCGCGGCGCCGGCCGCACCGATGCCGGCGTTCATGCGACGGGCCAGGTGGTGCATTTCGACCTAACCGGGCACTGGACCGGGCTGCGCATCCGTGACGCCATGAACGCCCAGCTGCGGCCCGAGCCGATCGCCGTGATCGAGGCCGAGCTGGTACCGGACGAGTTCGACGCGCGCCGCTCGGCGGTGAAGCGGCACTATATCTACCGCGTGCTCGACCGGCGCGCGCCCGCCGCGCTCGAGATCAACCGCGTCTGGGACGTGCGCAAGCGTCTCGACATCGACGCCATGCAGCAGGCGGCGAACCTGCTGCTCGGCTGGCATGATTTCACCACCTTCCGCTCGGCCGATTGCCAGGCGAAGAGCCCGATGAAGACGCTCGACCGGCTGGAGATCACCCGCGAGGGCGATCACGTCCTGTTCGGCGTCTCGGCCCGCTCCTTCCTGCACAACCAGGTGCGGTCGATGGTCGGCACGCTGAAGAAGGTGGGCGAGGGCAAGTGGCCCGTCGCCCGCGTCGGCGAGGTGCTGGAAGCGTGCGACCGCAAGGCCTGCGGCCCGGTGGCGCCGCCCGGCGGGCTCTATCTCGTGCAGGTTGACTACGGCTCAGGCGCCGAACAGCTGGGTGAAGACCCCGCTGAGGACGAGGCTTAGGGCGAGGTCGGCGGCGACTAGCCCAACCCGGAAGCCGACTGACTTGCCGAGCGTCGCGCCGACGATCTGGTAGTGGTAGCGCAGCATGACGCCGACGATCGCGAGCGACACCACGGCCGCGAACTCGATCGGCACCAGGCCAAGCCCGGCCAGCAGCGCGACGGCCGCCTGCGGCGCCGCCATGATCACCGACGCCCAGTTGCGCACGACGATATAGGACGCGTAGCTGCGCGCGATGTTGAGCCTTCTCGCGAAAATCGCCAGCAGGACCGGCATCGCCGTCCAGTCGAGGATCAGGTCGAGCCCGCGCGACACGATGAACATCGCGTCGGTCGGGCCGGCGACGGTGACGTCCTCCGGCCGCAGCCGGTGCTCGACGGCGACGCTGATCGCGAAGAAGGGCAGCATGAAGAAGATGGCGCCGAACGAGCGCCAGAAGCCCTCGACGCTGAAATCGAAGCGCTGCAATCCCTCGCGCCGCCCGAGAAACAGCTCGAACGCGCCGGTCAGCGCGCTGGATGACGAAGGGGAGATCATCGCGCCTCTGCCGTCACGCAAAATACCGGTCGAGGAAGCAGCGATAGATGGCGGTGAGCGCGACGAGATCCTCGACGGCGACCCGCTCGTCGATCTGGTGCATGGTCTGGCCGACGAGGCCGAATTCTACCACCGGGCAATAATCCTTGATGAAGCGGGCATCCGAGGTGCCGCCGCTGGTCGATAGCTCGGGACGGCGCCCCGTCGATTGCTCGATTGCGTCCGACAGCGTGCCGATCAGCATCTCCGAGTGGGTCAGGAAGGACTCGCTGCCGCCCGGCTCGAGGTCGAGCTCGAATTCGATGGCGCCGCGCGCCGCCTCCTCCAGCCGGCTTATCAGCCAGGCTTCCAGCGTGTCGCGCGTCCACTGGTCGTTGAAGCGGATGTTGAAGCGCGCCTTGGCCTCGGCGGGGATGACGTTCCAGGCCTTGTTGTCGACGCTGAGGCCGACGAATTCCAGGTTGGAGGCATCGAAGCGCTCGCTGCCGGCATCGAGCGCCTCCGCGGTCAGCCGGCGGATCAGCGTCGTTAGCTGCGGGATCGGGTTTACCGCCAGATGCGGATAGGCGACGTGGCCCTGCCGGCCCTGGACGATGATCGTGCCGGAAAGGCTGCCGCGCCGGCCGACCTTGATCGCGTCGCCGAGCGCCTGAGGGTTGGTCGGCTCGCCGACGATCGCCGCGTCGAAACGGTGGCCCTTCTTCGCCGCCCAGTCGAGCAGCTTGACCGTGCCGTTGACCGACGGACCTTCCTCGTCGCCGGTGATCAGCAGCGAGATCGTGCCCTGCTTCAGCCCACCCTCCGACAGGAAATCGAGCGCGGCGGAAGCGAAGGCGGCGATGCCGCCCTTCATGTCGACCGCGCCGCGGCCGTAGAGCATGCCGTCGGCGATCTCGCCGGAGAAGGGGCCGTGCTGCCAGTGCGCCTCGTCGCCCGGCGGCACGACGTCGGTGTGGCCGGCGAAGACGAAATGCGGTGCGCCGCTGCCGATGGTGGCGAACAGGTTTTCGACGTCCGGCGTGCCGGCCTCGGTGAACACCGGGCGATCGACGGTGAAGCCCGCCTCGGTCAGGACGCTTTCGAGATAGACGAGCGCCCCGCCTTCGGCCGGCGTCACCGACGGGCAGCGGATCAGGTCTTGCAGGATGCGAATGGGATCGCTGGCCATGGCGTTGGGTCCTGCCCGAGCAGTTCGAATATAGGAAATGCCGGCTCGCGAGACGAAGACGCGAGCCGGCCGGGTCTCAATCGCGAAGCAGCTCGTTGACGCTGGTCTTCGAGCGGGTCTTGGCGTCGACCTTCTTGACGATCACGGCGCAATAGAGCGACGGGCCGGGCTGGCCGTTCGGCAGGTTCTTGCCGGGCAGCGAGCCGGAGACGACGACGGAATAGGGCGGCACGCGGCCGATATGGATCTCGCCCGTCTCGCGGTCGACGATCTTGGTCGAGGCGCTGATGAACACGCCCATCGAGATGACCGAACCCTCGCCGACGATGACGCCCTCGACCACCTCGGAGCGGGCGCCGATGAAGCAATTGTCCTCGATGATGGTCGGGCTCGCCTGCAGCGGCTCCAGCACGCCGCCGATGCCGACGCCGCCGGAAAGATGGACGTTCTTGCCGATCTGGGCGCAGGAGCCGACGGTTGCCCAGGTGTCGACCATGGTGCCACTGTCGACATAGGCGCCGAGATTGACGAAGGACGGCATCAGCACGACGCTCGGCGCGATGAAGGCGGAGCGGCGCACGACCGCGCCCGGCACGGCGCGGAAGCCGGCCTTGGTGAATTCGTCGGCGCCCCAGCCCTCGAACTTGGTCGGCACCTTGTCCCACCAGGTCGAGCCGTTCGGCGCGCCCGGAATCGGGCCCATGTCGTTCAGGCGGAAGGAGAGAAGGACGGCCTTCTTCAGCCAGTCATTGACGACCCAGTCGCCGTCGATCTTCTCGGCGACGCGCGCCTCGCCACGATCGAGCAGGCCAAGCGTGGTCTCGACGGTCGAGCGGACGGCGCCCTGGGTGGCGGGGCCGATATTCGCGCGATCCTCGAAAGCGGCTTCGACGGTGGACTTCAGGGCGGCGAGGTCGTGCGTGGTCATCTTTTTTCCTTGGAGCGGACATCCCCCGGCGCGGAGGTCGCCGGAAAGGTTCGGCCGGGACGATATCGGCCAATCGGGGGAAGTCAACGCGCAAGGCGCGGAGAGGGCGGTTTTGCGCCGCTCGTGCGTTCGGTTTGCCGGCGTCTGCCCGCCCCGATCGCCAGTCGGCCGTTCCGGGGCGGGGTGGGAGCGGGGAGGTGGGGGAGAGACGTCCCCGCCGGCAGGGGCGGCCGGCGGGGACGGATTGTCAGAACTGCAGCGTGACGCCGCCGACGATGGTGCGGCCGCGGCCGCTCTGCACGGTCGAGTCGCCCGACACGGCCGGGCTATAGGCGACGTCGGTCAGGTTCTCGACATTGACGAAGGCGGTTGCATGCTCGTTCGCCTTGTAGGAGGCGTAGAGGTCGTAGAGCGTGTAGGCCTCCTTCTCGGCCGTTGCGCCGAGACCCGTGGCATAGCGGCTGCCGCCGACATGGTTCATCTTGCCGCCGATGGTCAGCGCCTTGTCGAACAGGCGGATGCCGATATCGACCGTTGAATAGTCTTCCGGCAGGAAGGTACTGTCGCCATTGCCGATGCCGGCGCCCCAGCCCACCGGCTGGTTCATGTCCGAGAAGGTCATGCCGAGGTTCACATAGGCGAAGCCGGCATCGTAGCCGCCCTCGATCTCGACGCCGCGCGAATGCGTCGTGCCCGGCACGTTGACCCAGATCGCCCGCTGGTAGGGGTCGCCCGGCAGGGTCAGCAGGTCGTTGACGATGTAGTTGTCGATCGCCATGTCGAAATAATTGACCTTGAGGCGCAGCGCGTCGTTGGCCAAGAGCAGGTCGTTCTTCAGCACGTTGGCGCCGAACTCCCAGCCCTTGCTGGTTTCCGGCTCCAGGTAGAAGTTCGAATACTGGCCGCCGCCGATGCCGGCGCCGATCGGCACCAGGGCCCAGAGCGCCTCGCGCGCCGATGGCGGGCGATAGGTGTGGGCATAGGTGACATAGGGCTGCAGCCAGTCGAGCGGCTTGGCCGACAGCGTGATCTTCGGGTTGAGCGAATTGCCGTCGCGCGAGACGTCGACGTCGCCGCCGGTGTCGGGGCAGAAGCCGACGCCGGCCGTGCACGGGCTCTGGTGGCCGGAGAGCGTCCAGTAGTCGTAGTTGAGGCCGCCATTCAGGTCGAACATGCCCCAGTTCAAACCGATATCGGTGAAGGCGCGCGCCTTCTCCATCTTTCCGGGCGGGTTGGCGCCGCGGTACTGGTTCACCGTGTAGTCGTCCGACGTATAGGCGGCGCCGTAGTTCCAGCTGACGCCGATCGTGTCGGTCAGGTTGAAGCGGCTGGTGTTGGCGATGTCGAAGCCGAGCCCGACCGCCTCGGTCTCGCGGTAGCGATAGGAGCCGCCGACCGTCGGGTCGTAGGACATGTCGGTCTTGTTGTAGAAGGCGTTGAGCTTGAGGTCGATCCAGGGATTGTCCGGGTCGTAGTGGTAGTTCGCCGTGTAGGTGGCGTTCTTCACGCCCCAGTCATAGCCGGAGACGATGAAGGCGTTGTCGTACCAGCGGCCGCCCAGCTTCAGGTCGTGCTCGCCATTCGGCTCGTAGTGCAGCTTGACCAGGCCCGAGGTCGGCGAGTTGCTGGCGTCGGGCGTGTTCAGGATGCCATTGTCGCCGCGCCGATAGTTCTCGTGCTCGCTATAGCTGAGCGCGCCCATGATGCTGGCGGTGCCGAACTGCGGCAGCGACGCCTTGGCGCCGCCGGCGATCATGCTGGAGAAGCCGAAGCCGTTGCTGCCGGTCTTCAGGCGGGTCATCACGCCGACACTCTGGCCGTCGAGGACGACGTCCTCGAAGTCGATGGTGCGGAAATTGACCGCGCCCGCCAGCGCGCCCATGCCGTTGGCGCCGTTGACCGCGCCGCGCTCGACGCCGATGCCCGCCAGCAGGATCGTGTCCATGTAGAGCAGTTCGCCGCCGGTCGAGGCGTGGCCGTTCACGTTACGGAACGTCTGCGGCACGCCGTCGATCATCGTCTTGACGCGGCCGTCCGACTCGAAGCCGCGGATGTTGACGGCGACGCCGGGCTGGCTGGAGGTGACGCGGGTGAAGGTGCCGGGGATCGAGCGGATGATGGCGTTGGCGTCGCCGCCGAACTTCTCCTGCACGACGGCGCCGTCGACGACGCTGACGCCGCCCGGCGTCATATAGGGCGCGTCCATGACCGAACCCGCGGTGACGGTGATCGGCTCCAGAACCGTGACCTTCTGGGCGTCGGCCTTCTTCCTGGCCTCGGCTTCTTCTTCGGCGGTTTGGGCCGGCGCCGTCACGGCCGCGCTCTGGGCGTGCGCGGTCGTCGTCAATATTGCCAAAGATGTCGTAAGGATCGTCGTGGACAACAACAAGTGCGCCACACTCACGGCGTGAGGGTGCAATAGAGCCTCCTGCGATAAATTGGGGAGACCAGTCGCTGGCTCGTTGTCTTGCAATCGCTGGCTGCTGGCAGGTCGGGGCCTGATTAGGGCCTGGGCTTGCGCGGTGTCAACGAAATGGCAAAATTATGATCTATTATCGTTCAAATATGGAATCGAATATTGGATGTTTTCTTAGTCTAGTTTGGAAAAAGGGTGACGTCGGGACGAGCTCGCAGCTGACGCAGCGTTCGCCATGATGCGCGCCGGATCGCCATGCGGGCGAGTTGCGCGGGCGAGGCCAGGAAGAGGCCGGCCGGCGCTGCTGTGGCGGCCGGGCGAAATGCGGTGAAAGCGGGGCGGCGTGACTTTCCTGCAACGCTCGCGCTGCGGTCGAGTCGCTAGCGGATCAGGGCGAGTCGGGCGAGGAATGCGCCGAGATCATCGGTCAGATGATCGATATGCGCCGCGTTGGCGCTGGTCTCCCAGGCCTCGACCGGCACGGCGTCGGTGCCGTGGGGAACGACGAGGACCGTGGCCATGCCGAGGGACTTCGGCACTTCGAGATTGCGTGGCAGATCCTCGAACATCACCGCCGTGGCGGGGTCGATGTCGTTCTGGCCGAGGAAGCGCGCATAGGTGTCCGGATGCGGCTTCGGCAGGAAATCGGCACGGATGATGTCGAAGATGTCGTCGAACGGCTTGTCGAAACCGATCCGCGCCAGGATCCGCTCCGCATGGCTGAGCGAGCCGTTGGTCAGGATGAAGCGCCGCCCGGGCAGCCGCTCGATTGCGGCGACGAGCGCCGGATCCGGCTCGAGCGGCGAGTGGTCGATGTCGTGCACGAAATCGAGGAAGGCGTCGGGCGCTATGCCGTGCTCGACGATCAGCCCGCGCAGCGTGGTGCCGTGGCGACGGTAGTAGTCGCGCCGGACTTCGACGGCCGCTTCGGGCGTGATCGACAGGAACTGCTGCAGATAGAGCTGGATGCGGTCGCCGACCTGGCGGAACAGGCCCGTGTGGCTCGAATAGAGCGTGTCGTCGAGGTCGAACACCCAGGCGCGGATGTCGGCGAACCGGGCGAGCGCCGGGTCCGTCGACAGCGGGTTCTGGGGCATCGGTCCGGTCAGCGCTTGATCAGCGTGCCGGCGCCGCGCTCGGTGAAGAGTTCGAGCAGCACGGCATGCGGCGTCTTGCCGTCGAGGATGACGACGCCCTCGACGCCGCGGTCGAGCGCCTCGATGCACGTCTCGACCTTGGGGATCATGCCGCCGGAGATGGTGCCGTCGGCGATCATGGCGCGCGCCTCGGCGACCGTGAGTTCCTTGATCAGCTGCTTGTTGCGGTCGAGCACGCCCGGAACATCGGTGAGGAAAAGCAGGCGGCTGGCGTCGAGCGCGCCGGCAATGGCGCCGGCGAAGGTGTCGGCGTTGACGTTGTAGGTCTCGCCGTCCTCGCCAGCGCAGACCGGCGCCAGGACGGGGATGATCTCGGATTTCGCCAGCACTTCCAGCACTTCGGTGCGGACGCGGGTCGGCTCGCCGACGAAGCCGAGGTCGACGACCTTCTCGATGTTGGAATCGGGGTCGACGACCTTGCGCGTCAGGCGCTTGACCGTGACCATGTTGCCGTCCTTGCCGGTCAGGCCGATGGCGCGACCGCCCGCCTCGGTGATCGTCTGCACGATCTCCTTGTTGATCGAGCCGGCGAGAACCATCTCGACGACCTCGACGGTCGGCTTGTCGGTGATGCGCATGCCGGCCGCCCATTCGGACTTGATGCCGAGGCGGTTCAGCATGGCGTTGATCTGGGGGCCGCCGCCATGGACGACGACGGGATTGATGCCCGCGAGCTTCAGGAGCGTGATGTCCTCGGCGAAGGCCTTGCCGAGCTCTTCCGAGCCCATGGCATTGCCGCCGAACTTGACCACCACCGTCTTCTCGTCATAGCGCAGCATGTAGGGCAGCGCAGTGGCGATCAGTCGCGCGGTCAGCACCGGATCCGTGCTGTCCTCTACCCGCATATCCATCCTCAAATCTCCGCTCCGCTAAAGGCAGCGCTCTATAGCGATTTTGAGATGGCGGAACAATGACGGTGACGCGTCCGCCGCCCCGCTTTCGTCAGCTCGCCAACTGGGCGATTTCGGCGCGCAGCAGGTCCATGCCTTCGCCGGTTTCCGACGAGGTGGCGATGATGATCGGATAGGCGGCCGGACGTCGGGCGATCGCCGCTTCCGTCGCCGCCCTGACCTTGGCCAGTTCGCCGGTCTTGAGCTTGTCCACCTTGGTCAGGACGATCTGGTAGGAAACCGCCGTCTCGTCGAGCAGGTCCAGCGTCAGCTTGTCGTTCGCCTTGATGCCGTGGCGCGAATCGATCAGCACGTAGACACGGCGCAGGCTGACTCGGCCGCGCAGATAGTCGCGGATCATCCGGTTCCAGGCATCGACGAGCTTCTTCGGCGCCTCGGCATAGCCATAGCCCGGCATGTCGACGATCGACAGGCCGCTGCCGGAGGTGAAGAAGTTCAGCTCCTGCGTGCGGCCCGGCGTGTTCGACGTGCGCGCCAGGCCGATGCGGTTGGTCAGCGCGTTGATCAGCGACGACTTGCCGACATTCGAGCGGCCGGCGAAGGCGATCTCGGCGACGTCGATCGGCGGCAGGTGCCCGATCGTGGGCACGCTCATCACGAAGTCCCACGCCTTGGCGAAGAACAGGCGGCCGCTTTCGATGCGGTCGATCTCTTCCGGGTCGATTTCCGGCATCAGCTCTTGGCCTTGGTTGGCACGGAGGTCTTGTCGCCGCCGTCCTTGGGCTTCTTCTTGAAGGTGGCCATGATGTTGCCGAGCAGGTTCACGTCGACGCCCTGGCGCCGCATGATGACCCACTGCTGGGCGATCGACAGCGTGTTGTTCCAGGCCCAGTAGATCACCAGGCCGGCCGGGAACGTGCCGAGCATGAAGGTGAAGATCACCGGCATCCAGTTGAAGATCACCTGCTGCGCCGGATCGGCCGGGGCCGGGTTCAGGCGCATCTGCACCCACATGGTCAGGCCCATGATCAGCGGCCAGATGCCGATCATCAGCATGTGCGGCGGCGTCCAGGGGATCAGGCCGAACAGGTTGAAGATCGTCGTCGGATCGGGCGCAGACAGGTCCTGGATCCAGCCGAAGAACGGCGCGTGCCGCATCTCGATGGTGACGAAGATCACCTTGTAGAGCGAGAAGAAGACGGGGATCTGGATCAGCACGGGCCAGCAGCCGGCGAGCGGATTGATCTTTTCCTTCTTGTAGAGCGCCATCAGCTCCTGCTGCTGCTTCACCTTGTCGTCGGCGAAGCGCTCGCGGATGGCCTGCATCTCCGGCTGCACCTTCTTCATCGCGCTCATCGACTTGTACGACTTGTTGGCGAGCGGGAAGAACACGGCCTTGACGATGACGGTGACGAGCAGGATCGCCACGCCGAAATTGCCGAACAGCCTGAAGAAATAGTCCATCAGGAAGAACAGCGGCTTTGTGAAGAAATAGAACATGCCCCAGTCGATCAGCAGGTCGAAGCGGTCGATCTTGAGGTTGTTCTGGTAGTCCTGGATCACCGACACCTGCTTGGCGCCGGCGAACAGAAGGCCCTCGGCCGAGGCGGTGCCGCCGGCGGGGACCGTGACGGCCTTGCTCTTGAAGTCGGTCTGGTAGAGCGGCGTCTGGCCGTCGACGAAGCTGAACGAGGCGTCGAACGACTTGGTGTCGCGCGGCACGACGGCGGCGGCCCAGTACTTGTCGGTGATGCCGAGCCAGCCGGTCTCGATGTTCTGGAAGGACTCGGAGCCGGCCTTGCGCAGGTTCTTGTAGGTGATCTCCTGCAGGCCCTTTTCGCCGAGCACGCCGAGCGGGCCTTCATGCAGGATGTAGTATCCGGCAACCGTCGGTTCGCCGAGGCGCACGACGCGGCCATAGGGCGACAGGCTGACGGCCTCGCCGGTGGCGTTCGCCACCTCGTCCTTGACGGTGAACATGAAGCGCGGGTCGATCGAGATCGTGCGCTTGAAGGTCAGGCCGGCGCCATTGTCCCAGGTCAGCACGACGGGGGTGGTGTCGGTCAGCTTGGCGTCGGGCTCTGCCTTCCAGAGCGTGTCCGGGCCGGGAGCGGCGACGCCGGCGGGTGCGACCCAGCCGAATTCGGAAAAATAGCCGTTCGGCGCGCCGGAGGGCGACAGCAGAACGATCGTCGGGCTGTTCGGATTGACCGTCTCGCGGAAGCCGTCGAGATGCAGGTCGTCGAAGCGGGCGCCCTTGAGGTTGATCGAGCCGGTCACCGAGGCGGTGTTGATCGGCACGCGCGGGTTGGCGGCGAGCGCCTGGTCGCGGGTCATGACCGCAGGCTGTGCCGCCGTGGTGGGGGCGGCGCCGGTCGTTGTCGCCGCGCCTTCCGTGCCGGCCGCGGTCGACGTCGCGGCGCCCGTGGTCTGCGTGGCCGTGCTGGTCTGGGCGGCGTGCTGGCGCGCCTGGTCGACCTTCGGGCCCGCGACGAAATACTGCCATCCGAAGACGACCGCCACCGACAGGACGACGGCTAGGATCAGATTGCGGTTATCGGTCATCGTTCACGTCTTTCGGGTGAGTCGCTTGGCCCGGCTGCCGGGCCGTTTCCTTGCCGCGCGCTTTCGGGCGCGAAGCCGGCGTCGGGCGCTGCAGCGCGTCGAAGCCGGAGATAAGGTCGGCAACGAGAAGTTCGAAGGGCTGCGACAGAGCGGCGCGGCGGCCGACCAGGACATAGTCGGTGCCGACGGCGGCATGTTCGCCGCCCGCGATGCGGATCGCCTCGCGCAGGCGCCGGCGGATCCGGTTGCGCTCGGGCGAATTGCCCATCTTCTTCGTGACCGTGTAGCCGATGCGCGCCGGCCGATCGGCCTCCTCGGCGCGCGGGCTGCGTTTCTGCAAAACAAAACCGCGCCGGGAGGCGCGGGGCCCACCGGCGACGGCAAGAAATTCGGCGCGTTTCTTGAGACGATCCATGGTCTTCATGTGATCCATGGGAGGCCTTTCCGGGCGCCGGCCGGCTGTTCGACCGCCTGATTAGGCAGTGAGCTTCTTGCGGCCCTGCGCGCGGCGAGCCGCGATGACCTTGCGGCCGCCGACGGTGGCCATGCGGGAACGGAAGCCGTGGCGGCGGGCGCGAACGAGCTTGCTAGGTTGATAGGTGCGCTTCATGCGTCGTCACCGCTTGGGGCGGCCCCTCGAATTCAGAGTTTGTCATCGGATGAGCGAGCCGTCCCGGCGGTTTGGCGCCGCGGCCACGGCCGAAGCCATGACACGACAGGAAGCGTGCTCTCGTGAGCCCGGCTTATACGGAGAAGGTCCAGCCAAGTCAACGCGAGTCCGGCGCGCCGCGGAGAGAAGGCGTTGGCGGCCACCCAATGCCATGAATAACGCGAAATTCCGTGGTCCACGGCGATTCCGACGTGAATTTGACGCGGTCCACCCGCCCGAGTCATCATAGAGGGGTCGTCGGCCCGAGATGGGAGCGCCGATTGAATGACGCCAAAGTGACGGATCTCAACGCGAGCCCCTTGCAATCCGGTTTAGTCGCGCAGGTCCCCTTGCCGGATGTCGCTCCTGCGCGGCCACGGCGTCATGCCTTCGGCCTGTCGATCAAGCTCATTCTCCTGACGATCGTCTTCGTCATGGTCAGCGAAGTGGCGGCCTTCGTGCCGTCCGTCTCGAGCTATCGCGTCCGCTTCCTGGAAGAGAAGCTGGCGACCGCGCAGGCCGCCGCCGTGCTGCTCGGCTCCGCCGCCTGGGATAATGTGCCGCGCACCGTCCAGGACGAGCTGCTTGCGACCGTTGGCGCCACCGCCATCGTGCTGCGCACCGGCAAGGCGAGCCGGCTGCTCGCCGCCGTTGAGATGCCGCCATCCGTCGACGAGGTGGCGGACCTGCGCGATACCTCGCTCTGGCGCTCCGCCCAGGCCGCCTTCACCACGCTCACCGCCTGGACGCCGCGCACCCTGCGTGTCATCGGCGCGGACCGGGACGGCAAGAGCCTGGAGCTCGTGATCAGCGACCGGCCGCTGCGGGCGGCGATGATGCGTTTCGCCGCCAATATCCTGATCCTGTCGGCGGTGATCTCGATCCTCACGGCCGTGCTGATCTATATCAGCCTGCAGCGCCTGCTGATCCGGCCGATGCGCCAGCTGGCGCAGGCCATGGTGCGCTATTCGGAGGATCCGGAGGACAAGTCCCGCATCATCGAGCCGAGCGGCCGCTCCGACGAGATCGGCATCGCCGAGGACAAGCTCGCCGCCATGCAGAACCACCTGACCGAATCGCTGGCGCAGAAGCGACATCTCGCCGATCTCGGTCTCGCCGTGTCCAAGGTCAACCACGACCTGCGCAACCTGCTCGCCTCGGCGCAGCTCTTTTCCGATCGCATCGCGGCCTTGCCGGACCCGGCGGTGCAGCGCTTCGCGCCGAAGCTGATCGCCACGCTCGGCCGCGCCATCGACTATTGCCAGACGACGCTCGCCTATGGCCGGGCGCGCGAGCGCGAGCCGCAGCGCCGCCTCGTCGATCTTGGCCGGATATGTCGCGAGGTCGCCGACGTGCTCGGGCTCGACCATCACGCGACCATCGTCTTCGACAGCCGGATCGAGGCGGGCTTCGAGGTGGACGCCGACCCGGACCAGCTGTTCCGCGTCCTGCTCAATCTCTGTCGCAACGCCGTGCAGGCGATGGACGGCGAGGCCGACCCGGCCGTCGTGCGCCGCCTGTTCGTCGAGGGGCGGCGCGAGGGCGGCGTCGTCGTCATCCGCATCTGCGATACCGGCCCCGGCGTCTCGGCCAAGGCGCGCCAGCATCTGTTCCAGGCCTTCCAGGGCGGCGTCCGCCCCGGCGGCGCCGGCCTCGGCCTCGCCATCGCGGCCGAGATCGTGCGCGCCCATGGCGGCACCATCGCCCTGGTCGACCAGAGCGCGCCGGGCGCGGCCTTCGAGATCACGCTGCCGGACCGGCCGATCGACTTCGATCTCGCCGCGCGCGCCCGCGTCGGCTAGCGCGGCTTCCGGCGGACGACGCAGCTCGGGCAAAGCCGCCCGCGCCGCGCGGTACTGCCTCGGGTTTTTAGGTGGGATAGAAAATTCTCCACAGCCTCGTCCAACTCGGCGCTTGCAATCGGCGAAGTGAGGCTGTAGCAATCCCCTCGTCGACGACCTGAGGGTCGGCGCGGCGCCCGGGAGTGTTGCTTCAGGGTGGTGCAAATCGACAGGCGCCCGTAGCTCAGCTGGATAGAGCACCAGACTACGAATCTGGGGGTCAGGAGTTCGAATCTCTTCGGGCGCGCCATCTTTTCAATGACTTAGCCGAAGTCTCCTGTAACGCGTTCCCCACGCGTTCCCCATTACACGTTCCCCACGCGTTCCCGGTGCTCCTTTCTCTTCGTCGCGACGCGGCGGGAGGCTTCCAGTTCGCCGCGATCGTAGACCCGCGACGTGATGGTCGCGTCGGTGTGGGCAGCATGCTTCGAGACATCTTCCACGGCCGCGCCCGCATCCCGTCCTTCGGTGATGCCGCCTGCGCGGCTATCTCTGTTCCAGACTTCCTTCGGCACGCCGGCCGCCGTCGCGATCTTGCGCCAGCGCTTGCTGTACTCCTTTTCGGAGTAGGGCAGCCCTGAGCGCTCGTCGATGATCATCGGCCCGATGCGGTCTTCCTGCTTCACCCTGGCGATCTCGGCCGAGATGAGCGGGTAGAGCGTCGTATCGATCTTCATCTCGCGGCCCGTCTTCGATGTGGCGAAGTCGATCAGACCTTCGCTATCGAGATGCGCCCATGTCAGGCCATCGGCCCAGCGTCTGCCGTTCAGTCGGATGCCGCCGGCGGAATTCTCCGCAGGCTCCCACTGGCCGGTCACGCTCGACTGGCGGAACATGCCCTCGAATTGAAGGGCCTGCCCGAAGGCGATCGAGTGCGCGCCTGCGGCGTGTGCCGCATCGATGATGGCCCGCACTTGGTCAAGGCTTGGGGTCTCCTTCCGGGGCTTCGGCACCTTGAAGCGTGCCTTGCTTAGGATCCCGGCCAGTCGATCACATTCCGGCACCTCTGCGAGCACGCCGAAATTGACCACCATGCGCAACATGGTCATCAGGCCATGCGCTGAGCGGAGTTGCTCCGGCTGACCTTCCTTCTTTGGACGCTTCGCCGTCTCATACCAGCGATGGATGTCAGCAAAGGTGACGGCTGACAGCAGCCGCTTGCCGACTGCCTTCGACAGCTTGGCGCAGTCCAGGTCGTACTGGCGCCGCGTATTCCATTTGACGGCGCGGTAGGGGCTGAATTCGCTCGTCTGGTACATCTCGACCAGATGCGCGATCGTGCCCGGCGCGGCGCCGGCGATCGGCTTGGCGCCGATCTTCGACCACTCCAGCATTTCAGCTTGAAGAACCCGGCAACGCGAGGCGATGGCCTCGAGGTCGTCGGGCGCATAGTGCAGGCGAACCGTCTTTGGTTCGTATCCGCGTTTGGCAATGTCGGTGCGGGCGACCCAATAGGGCACCCGGCCACCATCCGCGCGCTGGCGCCACTTCAGGCCCGGCGCATCCATGTCTTCCTTCATCCCCAATTCTCTTCTCCGTCCTGGGCGGACGTGGGGATAGTGCCATGAGTCATGTGCCGCCTGTCCAGCCATGCGCGCACGGCGGGCCAATAGCGCTTGCCGATCAGCGCGTCTTTCCGGGGCAGCCCGTCGCGCTCGAGCACCGGCGCAAGCCGGCGCCAGGCCTTTTCCGAGACGCCGACGCGCTGGGCGACTTCAATCTCGAACAGGTAGAGCTTGGCTGTAGTTGGGGTCTCGACGCTCTGCTGCAACGCCTCACTGGCCATGGCGGCTCTCTCTTCTATATGCGCCCGGATGTACCATTCGTTCGATCTCGTGTTCGTCTGGGAGACGAGCGGCAAGCGCCGCGCGATCGGCGATGTCGAGCGAGCGTCGCAGTGGCTGCTCGATCATTGGCCCTATGAGTTCAGCACGACGCTGGCGCACCGCGCCGCGCGGATCGCCTGCCTCGAGGCGCTGGAAGGTCGCGTGGAAAACGACTACGCGCGCGCCGCCTTCATCATCGCGGCGCGCGAGGCGGATATCCTGGTGGAGTAGCGTCACGGCGCCGGCTCCCGATCGGCGACAAGAGCATCCAACCCTTTCTCGGCCCGCCATGCATCGAAGGTGTGATCGCCGTCGAGCACCATGCGCATCGCCATGACGGCGACTTGCACGGCCTCCTTGCGCACGCGCTCGCGCCCTTCCTCGAACGTGGCTGTTGCCAGCTCGCCGACCTCTTCCATCAGCGCGGCGAGGGTCACATTCTTGCCGGGGAACTTCGCGCGAGCGCGCACCAGCTCGGCGAGGATGTCGGCGGTAAGGCCCTCCTCGTAGCTCCGGGTTGCGGGAGGCTGAGGCGCGGCGGCGAGCATGGCGCGAAGCCGGCCGGCTTGCGACTGCGTCAGCCGGAACAGGGTGCTGTGGACGCCGCGCCAGTCCTTCGCGTCCAGCCGCTCGATCAGGTCGGCGTCGGCAGGATCAGGTGCGAAGTCCCCCACCGCCACGGCTGGCGCGGGCGGGGAGGCGCGGCGGTCCATGGCGAGGATCGCGGCGCGGGTGTTCCACGCGACCACGCGGCGACCGCTGCCGGCAGTGCTGATCATGACGCGTTCCGCTACGCAGTAGTCCTCGGTCTCCGGATGCACGAAGATCATGCTGCTCCGGGTAGATAGATCGGGGCTGTGCACCAGGCGCTCCCCACAGAACGGGCACGGCTTCAGCTCGATTTCCTCGGCTGTAGGCTCAAGCTTCACTTCGCTCGTCATGTCAGCGCTCCTTGGAATTTCGCGAATTCCATGAAGCCCTCGATCTTGCGAACCTTCTTGGCCCGCTCTTCAAGCGTCGGATAGCAGTCCTGCAGAACAGCTTCGGCCTCCAGCATGTCGACGACCGAGATCAGATCCTTAAGTTCGGCCGCTATGCGCTTGGCGTTGCTGTCAGGCTGCCCAGGCTGGACCTCTGCAAGGCTGAACCTGAGGGCTTTGGAAACGCGCTGAGCCACTTCGGCGCATTCCTCGGCAAGGCATGTCAGAAGATGTTCCTGGCGGTTCATGTCATTGCTCCGGGGAGAGGGAGGGGCGCATCGAGATAGCGAAGCTCCCATGTCGGGTGGAACGGCATGGTGTGCTTGATGCCGTCCAACTGGATCATCAGGTGTGCGCCGCGGGCGCTGCGGATAGTTCCCAATTCCTTTCGGCCGCAGCCGGTGTATTCGACCCGGGCGCCGCGCTTGGCGGGGACGCTGTAGCGTTTGCGGATATAGGCCATGCTCACGGCGCGACCTCCTGTTCGAGAGCGGCGCGACCTTCTGCCGGCATCCGGGCTGCGCGGGTGCGGCGGAGGTCTGCGATCTGCTCGCGGGCAAGGTCCGTGCCGACGGCGCTTTCGGCGCCGCTCGCGGCGACGCGCTTCTCGACCAGGCCGGCGCCCTGCAGGCGCTCGAACACCTGCGGCGCCATGCGCCACGGCGCGCCAGGCGGAAAGGCGGGGTCGTCGAGCAGGGTGATACGGAGCCAGAAGACGTCTTTCGGGCAGTGCTTGCGCTTGCTCATGCCAGCACCTCTGTCGCCATGCTATCGGTCGGCTTGCCGCCGGCGGCGATGTGCGCATCGAACTGGGCGCGGCAGTCCTCGGCGGTGCGCGGCTCTTCGTCATCCATGTAGACGTGGCCCTCGGGCTCGCCGATCAGGGACTCATAGGTCGGGGCGCATTCGGCGCATAAGACGCCGCTGACATCGGGGAAGTAGCGGTCGCCGAGATGAAGCTGCTTTGCACAGGCCAGACACTGCGGCTGCCCTGCGCGACGGGACAACTCGTCAACGATCTTCCTTTCGGCATCTTCCTTCGTAGCCTCGTCGACCTCGAAGTCATCGTCGCTGCTGCCATCAGGGTCGGGCGGAAGCTGCGCGCAGTAGCGGATCTCGACGATGCCGCCGCGCGCGATGGCGGCGACGGTACCAGCCGGCAGATCTTGCGACTCGAGAACTTCAAAGGGGCTGCTGCAGCAGTGTTCCTCGCTCGTGTCGTCTTCCGGCCAGTGCCACTGGCAGGCATCGAGGATCTTCTTCAGGCGGGCACTCTCCGCCTCTGCCGCGCGGGCGCGTTCCAGGTAGCGGTTGTTCGCCTCGAGCAGTTCGGCAACGCGGAGATGGTGTCGGATCATATCGGCCATGAGGGGATCAAGATTGAGCGTCCTCTCTGCCCGCGCCAGCATGAACGCAACATCCCAGTCATTGAAGGAATGGGGCCCCTGATAGCCGTTCGCCCGGGCCTCGAACCATGTTGCCAGGCTGTCGAGCATCGCTCGGTCGATCTCGCGGCGCTTATTCATGACCGTATGGCAACTCATGCTCCGGCTCCGTTCTGGGTGAGGAAGTTGCCGACCGGCGCGGCGTCGATGGCTTCGGCCTCGAGGCGGCGCTCGCGGTTGCGGCGGCGGGAGAGCGCGCCGCCGCGGTCCCATCGGACGGCGCCGCCGCGCGCCTGGCGCCAATGCATGAAGTCGTTCGCGGTCTGGCGTATGGCTGGGGTGATGTGTTCGCGCATGGTCAGCCTCGCATCGGCATGATGACGACGCCGTGGCTGTCGTCCTTGTCGTCAAACAGGCGCAGGGGCGCACCTTGGGTGCTTATGGCGAGCGAGATGTCATCGCAGTTGAAGCTGGCGAGGCTTCGGGCCAGGTGCTGGCCGTTGACGATGAACTTCGCCGGGCCACCGTCGATGATGATGCTGAGCCGATCCTCGATCGTGGATGCGCCGGCAGCCGACGAAAGCTGCAGCCCATCCTCCTGCTCGCCGCTGAATTCGAGGTGGATGCCCTTGCTCTTGCCGTCGAGGATTGAAACCGCCCGTTCGCTCGCAAGCTGAAGCTGGCGGCGCGGCAGCTTGACGAAGACGTCGCCGCCTTCCGGGATTATCCTGCGATAGGGCGGATAGTCGCCATCGACGAGCTTGGTGGTGATGCCGATCGTGCCGATGGAGAGGCCGACCTTCGTGTCGCAGACGTCGATCCGCACCGGCTCGGTCGCGTTCTTGTCGGCCCTCTTGCCGAGAATGCCGGTGAAGACATTGACGGTGCGGCTGGGCAGGAGGGCGCCGGGCATCCCATCCGCCTCGGCGGGCAGATCCATATCGCTCCAGGAGAGAGCGATGCCATCCGTGGCCACGGCGCGCAGGTGGGGCTTTCCGTCCAGATCCGCCGTATGCAGGTATATCGTGCAGAGCGTGAAGCGGTCCTCTGCCGTGCACATGGCGAATTCCGTCTCGCGCAGCAGCCGCGCGAGATCGCCGGCCGGCAGCGAAAAGCTGTGCGTGTATTCCGGCGGCGCCAGCGCCGGGAAGGTGCGCGCGTCCAGCCCGGCCATCGCCGCCTTGACGCGGCCGGCGCGGATGAGCAGCTGTGCGCCGACAACCTCGAGCGCGACCTCGGCACCTTCGGGCAGCCGGCGGACAAGATCGTGAAAGTCGGACTGGTTGACGCAGATCTCGCCGGCAACCTGCACCTCGGCCGGCGCCTGATCGGATGACTGGATATCCATTGCCGTCGTCATGGCCTCGAGGATGTTGTCGGCGGCGCTCAGGCGGACGCACGACAGGATGGCCGAGGGCGCCTTGGTGTCGACGGTCAGCTTGCATGTCGTGAGGATCGCGAGCAGCCGCGCCTGTTCGATGATCAGCTTCATGGGGTGAGCTTCCTGCCGGTCTCGCGCTCGAGCAGGGCGGCGAGCGGGTAAAGGTCCGGAATGGCGCGGGTGAGGTAGTGCACGACGTCTGGCAGGCGGCGGCTCTCGTCGCCCATGCATTTCGTCAGCGAGTGGACGGCAAGGCTCAGGTCGTCCTGGTCGACGGTGTGCACATCGTCGTCCCTGCCTCGAATTTCCTCGGAGCCGCAGGCGGCACATCTCAGCATCTGCGTTCCTCCGCGATCCAGACTTCCAGGTTGGCGATGAGGGCGTGGTCGTGCATGCCGTCCTCGATCAGGCCGAGCAGGCAGGTGGCTGCCTCGGCGACCCGGGCGACGACGGCGCGCGGCGGCGTGACGCCGCCATTGCGGGCTGCCTGCAGGTCGGGCACGGCCTCGATGAGTATTTGCTCGGCGCGCGCCAGGGTGGCTCGCTCGCTGCGGGTAAGCTCGCTGCGGATAAGCTCGGTCATCGCAGCAGCCCCGCGTGAATGCCGAGGCCGATGGCGAAGGCGAACGCCGACAGCAAAGCGGCAATGGAAATCCTGTCCGCCGCCGTGCTGTCATGCACCGCGGCGATCTTTTCGATGATCGTGCGCATGGGGTCTCGTCTCTGGACGGAAGCGTCCGGCGACGCGGCTTCGGCGGGGAAGGGGCGGGAGCCGAAGCCGCGCTGGCTCGACGCTTTTGCGTCAGGCGGCTGCCTGGCGAACAGAGCGGCGCTGTGCTTCCTGATTGGCGGCGCCGGCGTGCTCAGCAATCTCGATTTCCGAGAAGCCGTAATTGCGCAGGTCGGCCTGGGTGCAGCTACCGCTGCCGGCGGCGAGATTGATCATCTCGGAGGCCATCAGCTCGGGTACGCGGCCGAGGCGGCGGGCCTTGTCGAGCGCGGTCTCGCGGATCTGGCGCGGCGGGCGGGAGAAGCGGGTCTGGCTGGTCAGCATTTCGGTCTCCATCGTGAACCTGGAAAGGTTCGGCGCGAAGGGGCTTCCGGCGCCGATGGAGGGATATCAACACGACAACACGATTTGTGTCAACATCAATCGTGTTGTCGTGTTGGTGTGGCTACAGCTTGGAGATCTTTCCGACTACGCGGCCGAGGATCCGCAGGGCCGTTAGCGACATCCGGTCCTCGCCATAGGACTCACGATTGTCGGATATGACCCGGACCTCGTCGGTGCCAAGAACTTTCTTCAGGGACTTCACTCGCGGCTCACCATCGCCATCATCGAAAACGTAGATGGCATCGGGACCAAAGACGTTCTGGCGGGTGTCGACGATCACCCTGTCTCCAGGCCAAAGGGTGGGCGCCATGGAATTGCCGATCACTGACATGAAGATGCTGCCGTCAGGATTCGCGTGCAACTCGTGGCGGTAAAAGGCTTCGGGCAGAACCCACTCGGCGATAACGCGATGCCCGGTTATGGTAGATCCTGAGGCGAGTGTTAGGTTTCGCGTGTCCCCGATCATACCTTCGCCGGCACCGGGCATAACATCGATCTCGGGTCGGCCGCCAGGCAGCGCTGGAACGAATTGATGGTCACTGAAGGCCTTCGCGCCGTCCGCTTCGAAATCTGGATCCGGGTCAAATTCATGACCAAGCGGGACACGCCTAGGGCCGTCGTCCTCGCCGGTGAGCAGCCATGCCGCGCTCACCTTGAATTTCTTGGCGTAGGTCTTGGCAAGCTCTGCATCGAACTCGTTCTGCCCGTTTTCGTGGGCATTGTAGGTTGACGGCTTGAGATTCAGCGCAAACGCCGCCTTCGAGGCTGAGGTGTAGCCAGCGTTGATGCGAGCCTCTTTGAGGCGGGTGTGCATGGTCTCCATGGCGGAACTATCACACTTTATGTCAACATCAATCATGTTGACTCGCGAACACGTTTCATGTGACTTGTTCTGCATGAACACGATCGGTGCCCTCATCGATGCCTTTGGCGGCAACACAAAGTTCGCCTCGGTAATTGGCAAGAACGCCTCGACGGCTTCGGAGATGAAGCGTCGAGAGTCGATCCCTATCGACTATTGGCCCGCGATCATCGAGGCCGCCGCGGACAAGGGGATTCCTGGGGTGGATGCCGACCGATTGATGCGACTGCACCTTCGCGAGGTCGCATGAGCGATCGTCCTGACGACCTCCTTCGAACCGCCGAAGGCTCCGATTTTCCGGCCATCGCCGGACCGAGAAGCGATCGCCACCACCTCCCGGCGATCGTGACTGCCCTTGGCGTCGCCGTCCGGCGCCTCGGGTTCTTCCTCCCCAGACTTGGGGCGGGCCGGCGCATTTCCGTGCCGTGCCCGCCCGCTCTTTTCGAGGGCAATCATCCCGACGGTCGACATCTGCGCGGCCCTCCCTGAGGCGTTTCTGACGCTCCCTTTCTGACAGATCGAAACCGTTCCCACGCTGGGAAAGCTGCAACGCTTTTCCCGAGCCGGGAAAGCTTTGCCCGAGGCGACCATGTCCCGACCCATCTCCGACGCCTGGTTCCACCGCGTGAAATCCGCCACCCGCGACCTTGTCCAGGCCTGCGGCGGTCTGGTGCGCGCCGGTGAGCTTGCCCATGCCTCGAAATCCGAAGTCTCCCGCTGGCAGGTCGCCACCGACGAGGCGATCATTCCGCTTCCCGCCGTGCTGGCACTGGAGGCCGATTGCGAGCTGCCGCTCGTCACCACCGTGATGGCGGATCTCGGCGGCCGGCGGCTGGAAGGCTCGGCGGACGAAGCCGTCACGGCGACGGCCGTTCTTTGCCACTACGCCGAGACGATGCGCGCCAGTTCCGAGCTGATGGCCTCGACGGCCGCCGCGCTCGCCGACGGCAAGATCACCGGCGCCGAAATCGAAATTCTCGACCGCAATGCCGGCTCGCTCGAGCGGGCGGCGGCTGCGCTTCGCTTCTCGATCGCCCAGGCCAAGGGCGGCCCGGCACTTCGCGTGGTGGGGACCGAGTGACGTCGCCCGCCAAGCCCGTTCCGGCCGACGGGCGTGACACGCTCTGGCTCGCGATCGGCATCACCATCCTCTGGCTCTCGTGCGGCAGCGTGCTGCTGCTCACCGCCGCCAAGATCCTCTCCACCGCCATCGAATGGGTGAAATCATGACCTGGAAGCAAAGCCGCTCCGGCCTCGCGATCGACCTGGTGAAGCCGGATCTCTCCAAGATTGACCTGCATATCGACGTTGCCACCCCGCTTTCGCTGATCAATCGCTTCGATGGTCATGCCAGCTATTCGGAATGGCATGGCTATTCCGTCGCGCAGCATTGCTGCCTCGGCGCCGACGCCATCCTGCACGAGACCGGCGGCGACACAGACGCGGCGCTCGCCTTCCTGCTGCATGACGCGCATGAGGTGTTTTCCGGCGACATTACCACCCCCGTGGCCGACGGCCTTGGATGCCTCGTGGTCGAAATGCTTGGCGAACGCGGTCGGGATATCGTGCGGCGCGCAATCAAAACCATGAAGCATCGTCTGGATATGGCTCTCTATGAGCGCCTTGATCTCGACTGGCCGCTTCCGTCGGCCACCGCTGCACTCGTCGCCGAGATGGACATCCGCATGCTGAAGGCCGAGCGCGACGCGATGATGGTGTCGCCGCCGGCGCCCTGGCACGACGCCATCGAAGGCGCCGCGCCGATCGTTTCGCTCGACTGGAAACGCTTCCTTCCGAAGCGGCCGGATGAATGGGCGGCCGAGTGGCTGGCGCGGCTTGCCCTCTGGCATCCGCAGGAAGACTGCATATTCGGCGATTCCGTCACCTTCATCGGGCGGCGCGCGCCATGAGCGAGGATGTCTATGACCCCTATGCCACCGGGCGCACGCGCGCAGGAAAAGCGCTGAATCCCAAGGCGCAGGATGCTCCCGACGACCAGGTGAACGGCATCGCCGCGGCGGAGCTGCGCTCGCTCGTCGAGCGGATCGAGCGCCTCGAGGAAGAGAAGAAGGGCATCGCCGACGATATCAAGGGTGTCTACGGCGAGGGCAAGGCCAATGGCTACGACACCAAGGCGCTGCGCAAGATCGTGGCGCTGCGGAAGAAGGATGCGAGCGAGCGCGAGGAAGAGGAAGCGATCCTCGAACTCTACAAGAACGCGCTGGGGATGGTGTGACCATGACCGACGATGGCTTCATTGAGATTTTGCCCGCCGCAGAAACCCGCGCAAAAGAGGCGCCTGTTACGATGGCGGCGACCGAGTGGGGGCGCCAGCATGCGCGCTACCTCTCGATCACCTTCCATATCGACCGAATGGAGGACGACGCGCGCAAGGTGCTCGACGGCCCGCGGTTCAACGTTGCCTTCAATCCGCACATGCATTGTCTGCGGATCCGCGCGGCTGACGGTATGGGGAAGTTCGAAACCCGCAAGGCGCCGCGCGGCACTGCCGTAACGCTGCGCTTTCCGCTGCCGGATGGCGTCGCTTTCCACACCAAAAGGGTGCCTGTCGAAGCTGATATCGGGTTGTCCCGACGCGAGCTTCTTATTGATCTGCCGCAGGCCTTCAGGCCAGCCAAGCCGGTTGCTGTCGCCAGCGGCGACGCCTTTGAGATTCGACGTGAAATCGCTGATCGCCAGGCGGGAAATCAGACGTCCGCCCTCATGGGCGATCCGCCGCCCGGCCGTAGCGCCCTCGACCAGAAGAAGGTCGGGAAATGACGCTGACATTCCTCCCCCCCGACGAAGCGGCATGGCAGCCGGGCGACGAGCCCGAGGCTATCGGGTCGCTGCTATTCCATCCGCTCGCAAACCTGTTTCCGCTGATCGAGGGCGAGGCCTTCGCCGAGCTGGTCGCCGACGTCGCGGCCAACGGGCTGCAGGAGCCGATCGAGCTTCTGGACGGCGCGATCCTTGACGGTCGCAACCGCTATCGCGCCGCGCTCGCGGCCGGCGTCACCGTGCACACGCGCCAGTTCAAGGGAGCGGACCCGCTCGGCTATGTGATCTCGAAGAACCTGCACCGGCGGCAGCTTTCGACCGGCCAGCGGGCCCTGATCGCCGCGCGGCTCGCCACGATGGGGCAGGGCGCGCGTACCGATCTCGCGGATCCTTCCGCAAACTTGCGGAAGGTCAGCCAGGAGGAGGCGGCGCGGGCTGTGGGCGTTTCCGATCGCAGCGTGACGACGGCGCGCGACGTGCTCGATCATGGTGGCGCCGAGCTGGTCGCCGCCGTCGAGAGCGGGCGGATCGCCGTTTCCGCCGCGGCGGATCTCGCGGCGCTGCCGCTGGCCGAGCAGAAGCGCGTTGTCGAGATCCTCGACCCGCGCGCGCTGGCCGGCGCCATCCGCCAGGCCAGGGATCTGAAGACGGCCGAGAAGAAAGCGCGGCGCGCGGGGCGCGAGGCGGCGCTGGCGACGCGACAGCGCGCGCTGCCCGACAAGCGTTTCGGTGTGATCTATTCCGATTGCGAATGGCGGTTCGAGCCCTACAGCCGCGACAGCGGCATGGATCGTGCGGCCGACAATCACTATCCGACGACATCGACGAACGACCTCGTCCTGCGCGACGTTGGCGGGATTGCGGCCAAGGATTGCGTGCTCTTTCACTGGGCCACGGCAGCGATGCTCAAGGCTGCCATCCGGGTCATGGAAGGTTGGGGCTTCGAGTACAAGTCGCATTTCATCTGGTCCAAGGACCGCACCGGCACCGGCTACTGGAACCGGAACAAGCACGAGCTGCTGCTCGTCGGCACGCGCGGCGATATTCCGGCGCCAGCGCCGGGCGAGCAGTGGCCCTCGGTGATCGAGGCGCCCGTTGGCGCGCATTCGGCGAAGCCGGAGATCTTCGCCGAGATGATCGAGGCCTACTATCCGAACCTCCCCAAGATCGAGCTCAACGCCCGCCGTGCGCGGCCGGGCTGGGACGTCTGGGGCCTGGAAGCACCGGAGGCGGTGGCATGAACCACGCAACACCTGAAGATCTCGCCATGTCGCGCGGGCAGCGGATCGAGGCCTGCCGCCGATCCCTGTCCCTGCTACTGATCCACCATGGCGCGAACCCGCCGGATGGCGCCGCGCGCGCTGCTGTGGCGCGTCTGCGCTGCCAGATCGCTGCCGGGGCCAATGCCGTGCGGCCGGATGAGCCGCCGGCGCTTCTGGCACCGCCGGCAGTCACCCGCCGGCGGGAGCGGGCCGCCAAGGTGGTGGCTGCGCGGCCATCGCGGAGGCGGGCGTCGGACATCGACATGGAGCAGCTGCTGGCGATCGCCGAGGCCGTGATGCTGCGCGATGGCCTCAACGAGAATGAGCTTTTTTCACACCGGCGGAACCCCGCCCTGGTGCGGGCGCGTCATGAGATCATGTATCGCGCCGCAAAGGAGACGAAACTGTCCCTGCCGCAGATCGGTCGCTTCCTCGAACGCGACCATTCCTCCGTTGTCCATGGGATCACGCGCCATGCGGAGAGGCTCGGTCTGGCCCGGCCGCGACCGCCGGGAGGCGTGGCATGAGCGGTCCGCGGCTCTCCATCATTCCCAGGCCGGCGATCATCGATACGCGGCTGACCGCCACGGCGTTGCGCGTGCTCTGCATTCTCGGTAGCCACACGGACAGCGACGGCTGGTGCTCGCGAAGCCAGGGTCGCGTCGGCGACGAACTCGGCTGCAGCCGCTCGGCCGTCAACGCCGCGATCAAGAAGCTCGTCGAATGCGGATACGTCCAACAGCGGGCGCTGCTGCGCAAGGATGGCGGCGACCGATCGCATGAATATCGGGTGTTGCTGGACGATCTGCAGCCCTCGGAATTCATCAATGATGCTGATGATTTGGCTGTCGAGGCGGCTGGCGACATGACTGCCGACGCCACCCCCTGTCAGATTGCTGACACCCCCCTGTCAGCCCAGAACGAACACGGGGGTGTCAGCTCTGGGCTGACACCCAATAGAACGATCCCTTTCTCTTCTGAACGAAAAGAGAGAGAGGCGCGCGGGGCGCGGCGTGATGGGGGCAGGAAGGAAACGGCAGGAGAGCAGGCGAGACGGATTGCGTCCGAAGCCTGGGCAGATGCGCGGTTCATCGCTTCGGCTTGGCGAGCCTGGCCCGACACGGCGACGGAAGTGATCAGCCGGACCTATCCGGCATGGCTGGCCCTGACGGCGGATGAGCAGGCGGAGGCGATTGCCGCCCTCCCGACGGCTGTGGCGGCTATCCGGGCCGGCCGCAAGAAGGAGCGCCGGCGCCTGTTCAACTATCTCGAGGAAAAGGCCTGGAAGAACTTCCCGGCCGCGGCCGGCGGTGCAGGTCTTGCGCCGGTCATGCTGCGCCCTGGAAGCGATTTCTGGTGGGCCGAGTTCTGGCGCCGCGCCGCAGCCGGAGAGCCGGTCCGGTTCATGTTCGATCAGGCCTTCCCGGACGATCGTCGCGACCCGGTCGGTGTTGGCATTCAGCCTTCGGCCATGCCGTCGGATGCCAGTGTCGCCGGGCTTGTGGCGATCCCGGTGCGTGATGGCGAAGGCGCATCGGCGGAGTTCGCCGCCTGGTCCGAATACATGGGCCAGCGCTTCGGCCTCAGGCGCTTCAATCACGTCGATCTCCGCAATCCCTTCATCAAGGTGCCGAGCCGGTGGCCGCCCGGCCATGGTCAGGCGATGGCGAGGGCGGGCTGATGGAACAGGTGAATCTCGAAATGGCAATGGCGGCGGATCTCATGAGCGAACAGGGCAAGGTCTGGCGGATCGGGGATATCGTCGAGCGGGAGGACGCTGCGCGCGCAGGGCTGGCGCGGCCGGCGCCGGGGCGGCAGGGCTGGTACATCGTCTATGTCGCCGGTGGCGACGGGCGCGCTGTGCATGCGCTGGAGCGGCGCGGCTGGTCGGTCTATCGGCCGATGATGACGCGCTATGTCGCCGTGAAGAAACGCGGCGGGCTTCGGGCCGATCGCACGCTGTCGCGCAAGAAGCGTCGCGAGCAGCCCGCGCTGCAGAGAATCACCGTGCCGCTCTATCCGCGATACCTGTTCGTCGCTGCCGATCCGCGCCTCGGCGCATGGTGGATGCTGCTGGATATCCCCGGTGTCGCCGCCGTCATTCGACATGGATCGAGCGTGGTTGTGCGGCTCGATAATGATGTCATCGACGGCATCCGCAGCGAGGAACTGAGCGGGGAGCATGACGAGCGCCAGCCAGCTAACCTGTTGAAGCCTTTGCCGAATGCGATGGTTCGGATCGTGAAGGGGCCATTCGCTGGCTTCTCCGGTACCGTGGTCGAGGGTGGCGACCCGGACACGGTCAGATGCGAGGTCGGTGTGTTCGGTGGCACCACGCCCGTCTCCATGCCGCTTGACCATGTTGAGATCGCCTGATAGCGAATCCAACAGGACGAGCGGACTGGAACACCATCGCACCCATCGGGTCTGAGCGAGGTCGGTCCCCCCCGGAAGGCGGCAGCAGCTGACCTTCGCAGATGACGAAGTATGGCCCGGACGCATCAGCGTGCCGGGCTTTCGTTTGTCTGGGGTATGGCCAAGCGCTTGACGACCCTCCGTCCCTTGATCCGCATCCCCAAGCCGATCTTGGGCCGTCCGCCCGGCGATGAGCGGGCGCGGGACAGAGAGCGGCGCGGATCGCAGCCATGGCGAGGCTGGTACAACACAGCCCCATGGCGCCGCCTGCGCATGGATGTATTCACCCGCGACCTGTTCACCTGCCAGATGCCAGGTTGCGGGCGCATCGAAGGCGACACGTCGAAGCTCGCCTGCGATCACATCACGCCGCATCGCGGCGACCCCAGGCTGTTCTGGGATCCATCGAACCTGCAGACCCTCTGCAAGCCTTGCCACGACCGTGACAAGCAACGCCTCGAGGCGACCGCCGACCGCGCGTGGTCCTGACCGAAGGGGTGGGGGGGGTCGAAAGTCTAGAACGGGCTCCCGTCGCGGACCCGCGTCCCCCTCACTCATACGATTTTTTTCTCATGGCCCAGGATTTAGACCTGTTCGGCAACCCGCTGGTGGTCGCTGACCCTAAGCTGGGTCGGCCTCCGCATGAGCCGACGGAAGAAAACATCATATTTATCATGGTGTTGCTGGCGGCCGGCTACACCAACAAGCAGGTCGCGGCGACGCTCGGGCTCACTGTCCCGACGTTGCGCAAACATTATTTGCACCTGCTGAAGCAGAAGGACCTGATGCTCGACCGGATGCGGACCAAGCTTCGGGTCAGCCAGATCAAGCAGGGGCTGGGCGGCAACGCCACGGCGTTGAACGCTGCCCTGGCAACGCTCGACAAGATCCAGGCGGAGAACGCCGAGAAGAAGGTGGCCAAGCGATCTTCCGATGCGGTCGAGCGGCCAAAGCGGTTGGGCAAGAAGGAGGAACGGCAGATCGCGGCCGAGAACGTTGGCGGCAAGTATGCCCCGCCTGCGGCTCCCAAGCTCGTCGTCGACAACCGATGATCGAGTGGAACACGGCCTGCCAGGATTGGGAGGCCCGGATCGTCGAGCGGCGGTCGCTGATCCCGTTCGGCCCGCTGTTTCCAGCAGAGGCCGAGGCAGCGCTCGCGGTCTTCAAGTCGCTTCGCATCGTCGACCTGCCCGGCCAGCCGACATTCGGCGAGGCGGCCGACGAATGGGTCTTCGACTTCGTCCGGGCAATCTTTGGCGCCTATGACGCCCATGCCGCCCGCCGGCTGATCGCCGACTTCTTCCTCCTGATCGCGAAGAAGAACGGCAAGTCGACGATCGCCGCGGCGATCATGCTGACGGCGCTGATCCGAAACTGGCGACATTCGGCGCTTCTGCTGATCCTGGCGCCGACACTGGAAATCGCGAACAACAGCTTCATTCCGGCCCGCGACATGGTGATGGCGGATGCCGAGCTGATGGATCTCCTGCACATCCAGGAGAACCTCCGCCAGATCACGCACCGGATCACCAAGGCGGTGTTGAAGGTCATCGCTGCCGACACCGACACGGTGGGCGGCTCCAAAGCAGCCTTCGTCTTCATTGACGAGCTGTGGATCTTCGGCAAGCGCGCCGGTGCCGACGCGATGCTGCGCGAGGCGACTGGTGGCCTCGTGTCCAGACCCGAGGGGTTCGTCATCTACGCCTCGACCCATGCCGATGTTCCGCCGGCAGGCGTCTTCAAGGCGAAGCTCGATTATTTCCGCGACGTTCGCGACGGGAAGATCGAGGATCGGAAGTCTCTCGGAGTTCTCTACGAGTTTCCGCCGAGCCTGCTGGAGAGCGAGGCCTATCTCGACCCGGCGTACTTCTACATCACGAACCCGAATATCAATCGTTCGGTCGGCGCCGAGTGGTTGCTCGACAAGCTGGCGGAGGCGCAGCGCGGCGACAAGGCAGCTCTCGTCGTCTTCCTGGCGAAGCATCTCAATGTCGAGATCAGCACCGGCCTCAGGGTCAATCGCTGGCCTGGCGCCGAGCACTGGCAGAACGCGGCCGACGCCGAGCTTTCCGAGCTGCCCCATTTCGAGGCCTTCGAAAGGCTGATGGACCGTTGCGAGGTCGTCGTTGTCGGCGTCGACGGTGGTGGCCTTGACGACCTCTTCGGCTTCTGCGCGCTGGGTCGCGAACCGGCAGAGATCGAGATCCGCGTCCAGATCAATGGCGTCTGGACGGTGCGCCGCATGAAACGTTGGCTCTCCTGGTCACATGCCTGGTGCCATCGTGGCGTGCTGGACCGGCGCAAGTCGATCGCATCGAAGCTGCTCGATTTCGAGACCGCGGGCGAGCTCACGATCGTGGATGACGCGCTCGAAGACGTCGGCGCGATCATCGAATTGATCGACCAGATCAAGACGCGGGGCCTGCTCGGCGGCGTCGCGGCGGATCCGGCCGGGCTGGGCGAGTTTGTCGATGCTCTTGCCGAGATCGATGTCACCGAGGAAAGCGGCTTGCTGGTCGGTGCCCCGCAGGGCTTTGGAATGATGAACGCGATCAAGACCTGTGAGCGGCGCGTGTCGAGCGGGCTCCTGCGTCATGCCGGCGGTCTGATGATGCCCTGGTGTGTCAGCAACCTGAAGATCGAGCCGACGGCTACCGGCATCCGGGCAACCAAGGCCAATGCCGGCGACGCCAAGATCGACCCGGCCATGGCGCTGTTCGACGGCGCCACGCTGATGAGCCGAAACCCGGAAGCGGCCGGTCGCTCTGTCTATGAGACCCGCGGCATTCGAATGGTCTGAAGGAGTGGCGATGGGCCTCATGAACATCTTTCGCCGCTCGGCTCCGCCTGAGGCGGTAGTGACCGCCGGAGCGCGTCCCTTCGCCCAGGGCGAATCCTATCTGTCGTTCGACGACCCGCGCCTGATTGAGTTCATGCGCTTCGGCGATGTCTCGGCAACCGGCATCACGGTGAATGTCGAGCGCGCGCTGAAGAACACCGCGATGTTCCGGGCGGTCAGTCTGATTGGCTATTCGATCGGCATGCTGCCGCTGCAGCTGATCGACGAAGCGACCAAGGAGAAGGCGACAACGCATCCGCTGTATCGGGTGCTCCATCGCCGGCCGAACGCCTGGCAGTCGGCGTTCGACTTCCGAACGCTGATGCAGCTGCGTGCCCTGGTGAAGGGGAACGGCTACGCCCTCGTCGTCCGGTCGGTCGATGTCCGCACCGGAAAGAAGAAGGTCGCCCAGCTGGTGCCGCTGGATCCCGATCGAGTTCAACCGAAGCAGCTGGACGACTGGTCGGTCGTCTATGACTACCAGCCGAAGACGGGCGGCACGCGGCGCTATCTGCAGAGCGACATCCTGCATATTCGCGGGCTTTCGCTTGATGGCCTGACGGGTCTGTCGGTTGTGAAGCAGGCTGCCGAGGCCATCGCACTGGCATTGGCGGCCGAGCTGGCGGCCGGCCGCTTGTACAAGAACGGCACCTTCGTCGGCGGCGGCTTTACCCATCCGGGGAAGCTGTCGGAGGAAGCCTTCAAGAGGCTGCAAGACAGCATCTCGGAGAAGGAAGGCGCGGAGAACGCCGGTAAAAGCCTCATCCTAGAGGAGGGGATGAAGTACGAGACCTATGCTTCGTCGGCTCGCGACGCCCAGCTTGCCGACATCCGCAAGATGCAGGTCGAGGAGATCGGGCGCGCAACCGGGGTGCCACGCCCGCTTCTGATGCTGGATGACACCTCATGGGGCACCGGCATTGAGGCGCTCGGGCGGTTCTTCGTTCAGTTCGCCCTCGGGCCATGGTTCGAGGCGTGGCAGCAGGCTTGCGAACGCATCCTGCTGCCTGAGGAGGAAGAGGATCTCTTCTCAATCAAATTCAATCCGGCCGCGTTGCTGCGCGGGTCGATGAAGGACCAGGCCGACTATTTCGCGAAGGCTCTCGGCTCTGGCGGGGCGCCGGGCTGGATGAAAGCGAATGAGGTCCGCGACACGCTCGACATGCCGCGCGACGAGGGCGGCGACGTTCTCAATCCGGGCTCGAGCATGGCCGGCCACAACGGCGGACCGCCCTTGGAAGACGACGAACAGCCACCGGCGAAGCGACCCACACGCAAGGATGCGAAAGATGACGACGAAGATGCATAGCTGTCGCGTCATGGCGAAGGCTCGGCCCGGCGCGATGCCGCTGCCTGTTCGCCAGGACGTGCATGCTTTCACCAAGCCGCAGGTCTTCGACCAGTGGGCAGCCGACGCCGCCGGCGTTCGCGCCCTCGAGCGCGGCGACAACGTCATCACGATGTTTGACGTCGTCGGCGAGGACTATTGGTCCGGCGGCGGCATCACGGCGAAGAAGGTCGCGGCGCAGTTGCGGGCGATCGGCGACCAGCCGGTTGAGCTCCAGATCAATTCGCCCGGCGGCGACATGTTCGAGGGGATCGCGATCTACAACGTCCTGCGGGAGCACCCGCAGGAAGTGACCGTCAAGGTGATGGGCATGGCGGCTTCCGCAGCCTCGATCATCGCGATGGCTGGCGACCGTATTGAGATCGGCGCCGCATCCTTCCTCATGATCCATAATTGTTGGGTCATGGCCGTCGGCAACCGGCACGATATGGCCGAGACGTCGGAGTGGCTCGCCCCCTTCGATCAGGCCATGGTCGATCTATACGCGGCGCGATCCGGCCAGAAGCCGGCCGATATCGCGAAGTGGATGGATGCCGAGACCTATATGTCGGGATCTCAGGCGATCGAACGCGGCTTTGCCGAGGCGCTCCTTTCCGCCGACCAGATGACCGTCGACGGCGACGCGCAGGCGAGCGACCGCAACGTCAACGAATTGCGGGCAATGGAGCTTCAGCTCTGCTGCTCGGGCATGTCGCGCACCGACGCTCGGGCGCGCATCAACAAGATCAAGGGCACGCCTGGCGCTGCCATTGAGAACGCCACGCCGGGCGCTGGCGACGACTGGACGGGCCTTTCGGCCCTTCTCTCTGCTTTCCGTAGCTGACCCTTCCTCTCAAGGAGACTCCCATGCGAACCCTCGCTATCGCGGCGCTCTTCGCCGCTGCGGCGATCGCGTGCGTCTATGCGCTGACGCCCGATGCCGCCCATGCCGCCACCATCATCCACTCGCTCACTGCACCGGCCATTGCCGGCGCGATCATCCCCGCCAGCGCACTGCGGCCGGCGCTCAAGGTATCGACCTCGCTCAAGCCGCCGCGCGCCGTGACCGGTTTCGGCCTGCGGGCCGATACGAGCGACCCGAAGAAGCTGCTCGCCGAGCTGCACAAGGCCTTCGAGGAGTTCAAGACCGAGAACGACAAGGCCCTGAATGCCAAGGTCTCGGACACGGTCCTGAACGAGAAGATCGGCCGTATCGATGCCGCCGTCGCCAGTTTCCAGACGGCGATCGACGATCTCAATGCCAAGCTTGCGGCGCAGGGCGCCGGAGGTGGCGTCATCGGCGATATCCAGCCGGATCCCGAGTATCTGGCCGCATTCAAGGCCCATATGCGCAAGGGTACGGTCGAGGCGTCGATGACCAAGGGCGCTGACGCCGATGGAGGCTACCTGGCGCCGGTCGAATGGGATCGGTCGATCACCGGCAAGCTCAAGCAGGTGTCGCCCATCCGCGCCAATGCCCGCGTGATTTCGATCACCACGGCCGGCTTCAAGAAGCTGTTCACCGACCGCGCCGTCGGTTCCGGCTGGGTCGGCGAGACCGCCGCGCGGCCCGAAACCAGCACGCCGGGCTTCGGCTCGCTGGACTTCACGCCGGGCGAGATCTACGCCAATCCTGCGATCTCGCAGCAGCTGCTCGATGACGCCGCGATCGACCTCGAGCAGTGGCTGGCCGATGAGGTCGACACCGAGTTCGCGCGCCAGGAGGGGATCGCCTTCCTGTCCGGCAACGGCACGAACAAGCCCTACGGCATCCTGACTTACGTCACCGGTGCCGCGAATGCTGCGCGGCATCCCTGGGGAGCGATCAAGGTCGTCAACAGCGGCGCCGCGGCGGCGCTCACCTCCGACGGCTTCATCGATCTCTTCTACGATCTGCCGAGCGAATACCGGGCGAACGCCAAGCTCTATACGGCGCGCGGCTCGCAGCAGGGGATGCGCAAGCTGAAGGATGGCCAGGGCAACTATCTCTGGCAGCCCTCCTTCGCGGCGGGACAGCCGGCCACCCTGGCAGGAGAGGCGATCGTCGAGATTCCCGACATGCCTGCCGTCGCCGCCGGCGCAATCGCCGCGCTCTATGGCGACATGGGCTCGAGCTATCTGGTCGTCGACCGGGTCGGCATTCGTGTGCTCCGCGACCCCTACACGAATAAGCCCTACGTCCACTTCTACACGACGAAGCGCGTCGGCGGCGGGCTCTTCAACCCCGAACCGATGCGGGCTCTGAAGGTCGCCGCGAACACCTGACGCCCTCCTCGCACAGACAGGCGGACCATGCGGCCCGCCTGCACCACCCTCACGAACAGGAGGCCAACATGGCTGACGAGCAGACCGAGAAGAAGGCCGGCCAGTCGAAGGGCAAGGCCAAGCCCAAGCGCCCGCAGGACCAGATCGACCTCAATGACCCGACCATTCCGGGCGCTGAAGCGGTCGCACGAAACCTTCAGGACGGCAACGCCGCAACCTGACGCCAGCAAGGCCTCGGCGGCCGGGGGATAGTCATGATCAATGCTGTTGTCGTGCAGCTCGGGCCGCTTTTCACGCTGGCCGAAGTGAAGGAGCATCTTCGTGTCGACAGCGACGACGAGGATGCGGTGATCGAGGGATACATGGACGCCGCGGTCATGGCCCTGTTGGCCCACTGCAACGCGGCGTTCGTTCCTCCTGGCAAGGAAGCAATCTTCAAGGTCGCCGGACTGCAGACCGTTGCCTTCATGTACGAGCCGGAGGGCCGTGAAGGGCGTGGCGAGGGCCTGCCGCCGTCGGCCCAGCGTTTGATCAATCCCTTCCGCAATCTGCGCGTCTGATGCGTGTCCGGTTCCTCAAGGATTTCGATTGGTCACCGGTGGAGCTCAAGGGCCGGGTCACGATCGCCTACAAGGCCGGCAAGGAGCTTCGTGTCACGCGCGCCTGCGCCGCTGCGGCGATCGCGGTCGGTGCGGCGAAGGCTTTGAACAAGGAGGAGCGTGATGAGCGCCGGTGAACTCCGCGAGCGCGTCGCCTTCGATCGGCGGGATGCTGTTGATGACGGATATGGCAACACGGTCGCCGGTGACTGGCGCGAGCAGTTTGTCGTCTGGGCGCGGATCCAGCCCCTTAAGGGTGGCGAGGGTGTGCAAGCCGCTCGCCTGGCAGGCAGCCAGCCAGTCGTCATCCGAGTGCGGCTTTCGTCCAGCACGCGCGAAATCCGCGTCGACTGGCGCGCGCGCGATGTGCGCAACGGTATGCCCTTCAACATCACATCGATGGCCAACATGGATGAGAAGGGCGCTTACCTCGATGTCCTAGCGACCAGTGGGGTCGCGATCGGCTAATGCCCAGCAACAGCATTCTGGGCCTGGCCAAACTTGAGCGGAAGCTTTCGCGCATGCCGCTCGCAGCGACGGCAGCGATCCGGACCGCGATGGAGTCTGTGGCGGATGAGATTGTTCGGTTAGCCCGATCGCTGGCGCCTGTCGATGACGGAGATCTGAGGGCGAGCATTGGTTGGACATGGGGCGCGCCGCCGCGCGGATCGCTGACACTCGGCAAAGTCGCCCGTTCAAGTCTAGGCAGGGGGCTCACCATCACGGTCTATGCCGGCAACTCGGAGGCGTTCTGGGCACGTTGGGTTGAATTTGGCACCGCCCCCCATGAGGTCGGCGGCAAGTTCGCCGGTGCAGAGCACCCAGGTACCAGAGCGCAGCCGTTCTTCTTCCCCGCCTATCGAGCCAGCCGAAAGAGCGCCAAACGCAAGATCGGGACGGCGGTTCGAAAGGCTGCCAAGCAGGTTGCGAAATTGTGAGCGACGCAAGTCTCGAACTGCAGGCCGCCGTCGTCGCGGCCCTCAAGTCATCGCCCGATGTCGCGGCTATCGTCAGCTCGCGCATCTTCGATCAAGTGCCATCCAACGCCACCTTCCCATACATTTCGCTTGGTCCCGACCAGGTGTTGAGCGATGGCGCCGAGTGCGTCGATGGTCTCGAGATCTCGCTTCAGATCGACGTCTGGTCACGTGCAGTCGGCTTTCCAGAGACGAAGAGGATCGCCGGCGCCGTGCGCGCCGCCCTTCATCTGGTCGATCTCGACCTGCCTACGGCCGCGCTTCTTTCGCTGGAGCACCGGCAAACCCGCACACTTCGGGACCGGGACGGCATTACCTCCCATGCGGTGATCGAATTCACCGCTCTCGTCGAGCTGCCCTAGAGCCATCACAGGAGAAACCTCATGGCCCAGCCCACTACCGCGAAGTTCGGCAAGTTCATCGTCAAGCTCGGCGATGGCGCGGATCCGGAAGTATTCGCTGCCCCGTGCGGCTTCACGTCGAAGTCGCTGCAGCTGACAAAAACGCTGTCGGAGGTCTCTATTCCTGATTGCAACGAGCCGGATGCGCCGATCGTGATCGGCCGGGATGTGCAGAGTACGAGCGCATCCATCTCCGGTGAGGGTGTGCTGGCCGCCGAGGCCGTCGAGGCATGGATGGACGCCTACAAGAGTACGGACTCCGTCAGCGTCCAGCTCGAGATCACCTTCTCCAGCGGCGTGCTGAAGTTCGTCGGGAAGATGCACGTTGCGAGCATCTCGCTCGGTGCCGAGCAGGGCGGCAGAGTGACCATTTCGGTCGAGATGCAGAGCGACGGCGCTCTGGTCCAGACGAGCACGATCGCCTAATGGCGCGCGATGGGGCGATCATCCTTGATTGGGCCGACGGAACCTATTCGTTTCGTCTCGGCTGGGGTGAGTTGGCGCAGCTCCAGGAGGCCTGTGATGCGGGGCCATATGTCATCCTGGACCGCCTGAACAGCGGTGCCTGGAAGGTCGGCGAGATTGCGGCCACCATCCGCCTCGGCCTCATTGGCGGCGGACGCGAGCCGGTGGCGGCGCTGAAGTTGGTTCGGGCCTATGTCGAGGCTCGGCCGCCTGCCGAAAACCTTATGGTGGCGCAGGCCGTTCTCGGCGCCGGTATCTACGGGGCGCCTGACGAGGATGCGACGGCAAAAAAAGAAGCGGCAGCGAGTCAGCCAGGCTCGACGATCTCCCCAATGGGAAGATCCGATTCGCTGCCCTCTACGGAGCCGGCGCTGTGATGGGTATGTCGCCGGCGGAGGTCAGCCGCCTCTCCGTTTGGCAGTTCCTGGCAGCGATCGATGGCTACGCCGAAGCCCACAATCCCGAGGGTGAGACGGGGCTGTCGGAAGCAGAGAAGGATGATCTCTGGGCGATGGTCTCCGCCAGCTAGCTGGGGACCGTCTCTCGGCCCACTATCACCAGCACCAAGCCGATCAAGGTGGCAGTGGCGAGGGCTGTTAGATAGGGCGCGTTGAGTGCCGCTGGAGAGAGTGAGCCGCCGTCGACCCCTTGTTCCCGAAGCGCCTCGTGAAAACGAAGGCTTCGCTCTGCAGCATTCAAAACACCCGCATAGTGCCAAACGACCAATGGTGTCGGCAACACGAACAGCGCCGCCCCTATCCATCCCAACGCAGTGAATCGATATCGAAATCGCATGATTTGGCCTCCCCGCCACATCATCCTGAGAGGCACGCATTTTGGCAACTGATCTCGAAAAGCTGGTTGTCCAGCTCTCGGCCGACATCAAGGGCTATGAGCGCGCCATGCAGCGTGCCGCCGGGATCATGAACCAGCAGGCACGGGCTATCGAGAACCGCGCCCGCCAGATGAACAAAAACCTCGACGGCCTGATGAAACAGGCGACGCAGAATCTTCTCACGCCTCTGTCGGCCATCGGTGCAGCGCTTGGTGCGCGAGAGCTCGCCCAGATGACGAATGTCTGGACCGACCTAACGTCGCGCGTGAACAGGGCAGCGGGGTCGATGTCGGCCGGCGCCGACGTCATGGTCCGCCTCGGAGAGATCGCCCGGCGGACGTTCTCCAGTCTCGAAATGACGGCCGAGAGCTATCTCGCCAATGCAACGGCGCTTCGTGAGCTCGGCTACGATACGCAGCAGCAGCTCGACTACACCGAGGCATTGAACAATGCGCTCGTCATCAGCGCGGCCAAGGGAGACCGTGCTGCCGCGATCCAGAATGCGCTCGCCAAGGCAATGGCGGGCGGGACACTCGCCGGCGACGATCTCAATACCGTGATTCAGCAGGGTGGCCGCGTGGCGGAGGCACTCGCCGCCGGTCTCGGCGTCGGTGTCAATCAGCTGCGCGCACTGGGCTCGGAAGGCAAGCTGACATCCTCGACCGTCTTCAGGGCGCTGACGTCGCAGATGGCAACCCTGAGAAAGGAGGCCGAGGCCATGCCGGCCACCATCGCCGATGGCCTGCAGCTCCTCCGCAACGCCCTTCTCGAATATGTGGGGGGTGGTGACCAGGCCGTGGGCATCTCGGCCAAGATCGCCGAAGCACTCGTCGTTATGGCTGATAACTTCGAGGCGACCGCCGACGTCGCTCTGCAGCTCGCCTCCGTCTTGGCGGGTGCGTTACTGGGGCGTTCGATCGCGGGGATGATCTCCAAGCTCAGCCTCGGTGCGGCCGCGCTCGTCAAATTCACAGCCGCGCTTCGGGCCGCTTCTTCGGCCGCCAGAGTGGGGTTGGCGATGTCAGGGCTGACGGCCGCAGCGGGGCCGATCGGGATGATCCTCGGCGGAACGGTAGTGGCCGCTTTGGGGCTCTACGCCTCGTCTTCAATGGCGGCGGAGGAAAGAACTGCCCGCTTTCAGGCGACGCTGAAGGAGCTGGGGCTTACGGCGCCTGAGGCTGCCGATGGTCTCGACCAGATCGCGGCGGCGCAAGACGGGCTGGCAAAGCGGATGGCCAGTCTTGAAGCGAAGATGTCGGATGCCAAGGGGGAGTTGGCGGACTTCTCCGCGGCACTGAAGGATGCGCTCGTGCCTTTCGAGGCGATGGGAAGCAACCCTTTCAACCTTCAGACAGGTGATGCTGCGCGCAACATCGTCGATCTGGTCGAGAAATTTCAACGGGGGGAGACGTCCGCCGATGACCTTAAGGCGGCACTTGATGGGGTCTCGCGCGCTCAACCGTCGTTCGCTTCTGCCATTGCGAATATCATCGAGTATGCCAGCAAGATCGATCTCGCGACGGCATCGCTCGAGCGCCTTAAGGGTGCCCAGGGCCAAGCCCAGGCCGGTCCCTCCTTCCGGGCAGCCGAGACTCAGTCCATGGCCGCCTATGAGGCGATGCGAGCCACCAACAAGGCTTTCACCGACGCAGCCGAGCGCCGCAATAGCCTGACGAAGGATCAGCTCGCGCTCGAAACCGAGATTGCCAACGTCCGGAAAGACGCAGATGCGGCCGGTGCGGTCCTTACCGAGGGGCAGATCAAAGCGCTGGCCCAGGCCAATCTGGTGTCAGACGCACGGCGCAGTGCCGAGGGCAAAAAGCCGTCTTCAAGGGTCGATGAGTTCGAGCGGGAAGTCGCCCAGATGCGTGCGCGCACTATGGCACTTGCCGAGGAGACTGCCGCACAGGCGGGCCTCAATCCACTGGTCGACGACTACGGCCTGACCATCGAGCGGCTCCGTGCCGCCCAGGACCTTCTCGCTGCCGCGCAGCAGTCGGGTGTCGCCGCGGGCAAGGAACTGGCTGACGTCCAGCAGCTCCTCTCCGGCAACTTCGACGGGCTGTCTCCGAGAGCTCGCGAGCAGGCGGAGGCCATGCTGGCTCTGGCAAATGAATATGCCGGTGCGTCGGTCGAGGCTGAGAAGCTTGCTCAGGCGCAGGATCAGGCACGGCGTAGCGCTGAAGAGATGCGCGATCTGGGCCGTGATGTATTCGGAGGGCTCATCTCCGATCTTCGGGAAGGAAAATCTGCCACCGAGGCGTTGGCCGGTGCCCTTGAAAAGGTTGCGAACAAGCTGATCGACATTGGTTTGAATGACCTGTTTGGCGGTGGCGGTGGGAGCGGCTTCGGCGCGATAGGCAAGCTGCTTGGTTTCTCGTCCGGCGGCTACACTGGCGGAAGCAGCCGTAGTGACGTGCGCGGTGTCGTGCACGGCAGGGAGTTCGTCGTTAACGCCGAGGCCACGGCGCGCCATCGTGGCCTTCTGGAGGCGATCAATGCTGGAGCCGGCGCGGGGGCAATGCTGGCCCCCTCCATTCCGAAACTGGCGCCGGTCGCGGCTGATGTCGCCCCTGTAGTGCGCCTCGGCGATACTCACATTGATGCTCGCGGTTCGCAGATGAGCGAGGCAGAGTTTGCCGCGATCCTGAAGCAGAACAATCAGCGGCTCATCGCCTCACTGCCGGACACCATCAAGAAGCTGCAGCGGGACCGGGTCCTTCGATGACGATCACCTATCCGATTGACCTTCTGGCCGACTGGCCGGGATGGGCGACGCTCGACCTGTCGTATGGCGATGAGACCTCAGGCCAGGCCGGCGGGCAGATCCGCGTCAAGTCGCGGCGGGCGCCGCTCTGGACGATGCAGGCGACGACGCGTGACCTTGAGCCAAACGAGCTGCGCCGTTGGAAGGCGCGGCTTGCCGCTCTCGAGAACGGGCAGAAGACGTTCTGGGGCTATGACTCGGCGTCCTTCTATCCGGCAGCCTATCCGCATGGCAGTTGGCCGACGGGCGGAGCGTTCAACGGGGAGGCGGCGGCCATCTCGGCGCTGCCCTCGACGATCGCCCTTCGGCTGAAAGCGCTGCCGGCTAGTTTCAAGATTACGACCGGCGACCACATCGCCTTCAGCTACGGCTCGGGCCCCCTCTATGCCCTGCACCAGGTGATGGAAGATGTCGTGGCCGACGGCTTGGGCGTTACGCCGGCCTTCGAAGTGCGGCCTCCCATCCGGCAAGGCGCCGCCATCAACAACGTCGTCAAGGTGAAGCGTCCCGCCTGCCTGATGATGATCGTTCCCGGATCGGTTTCGACGCCCGCCAATCTCAATGCGCGCGGCCCGATCTCCTTCAACGCAATTCAGGTGATCGGCTGATGCTTGCTCTCGACCCGGCTGAGCTCGTCGCGATTGCCGCGCGGGCGGTTGTCGCGCGCGACTTCGTCATCTTCACCGTCAAAGATCGGATCACCGGCGCCACGCAGGATGCGTGCTTCTGGTCGGATGGCGGCCCTTTCACCTGCCAGATCAAGAATGGTCGGACTGGCCTGATCGAGACGAAGAGTTTCGTCGGTGGCGCGCTTAATTCGGTTGGTGACATCGCGCTGACCTCGGACATCTCTGTGCGGACGGTCGAGGTCGAGCTTTCCGGCATCGACGAGGCCGTAAATGCCGCCATCCGATCCTATGACGCCCGCAACGCGCCGATTGCGATCTATCGGGGCTATCTGAACCCGGACACGCTCGAGCCAGTCGCGCCAGCCAAGGCTTGCTTCATCGGCTTCATCGACGAAGCGCCGATCGAGACACCGGCCGAGGGCGGCGCGGCGACCATCAAGCTCTCCTGCGCGTCGCATACGCGCGAGCTGACGCGGGCGAACCCTGACGTGCGCAGCCATGAGAGCCAGATCCTCCGCAAGGCGGATGACGACTTCTATCACGACACCAGCGTGGTGGGGGATTGGGAAATCTTCTGGGGCAAGAAGCAAGGGAAGGCCGGCTGATGGCGCTGCAACGGATTCCTGCCTGGCGGGTAGCCCTGCACGAGGCGATCGAGGCGCAGCGCCGCCTGCCGTTCGCATGGGGCGAGCATGACTGCGCGCTGTTCGCGTCGGACTGCATCCGCGCCATGACCGGGCTCGATCTCGCGATGGGGTTCCGTGGCACCTATCGCTCGGCCGGCGGCGCCCATCGCGCCCTGAAGCGGGCCGGCTACGCGGACCTGGTGTCGCTGGCCGCCCATTTCTTCGACGAGGTCCATCCGATGATGGCCGGGGCCGGCGACATCGCGGCCTTTGACACGCCGGAGGGATGGGCGCTCGGCGTCGTCGCCGGCGAGCGTGTCGCCGTCCTGGGGCCGGATGGCCTCGCCACGCTCGATCGATCGTCGGCGGCCAAGGCTTTCAGGATCGGCTGATGCGGCACCTCTTTCGTGTTGCCTCTGCCGCGACGCAGCTGCTGCTGTGCTCGACGGCGCTTTGCCATGCTGCGCCGATCATCGCGGCCGTCGGCGCCTTCGCCGGCTGGCTCGGCGGTGGTGGTGTCCTCGCCGGCATCGTCGGCGGTGTCCTCAAGGCAGGGGTCGGGCTCGGCCTGAGCTATCTCTTCGCCAAGAAGAAGGAGGCGGGCAGCGGCGTCGGTGGCACCTCCGGCAAGCTGCAGTTCGGCGGCGCCGTGCCGCGCAGCTTCATTGTGGGCCGGGCCGCGACGGGGGGCTCGCTCGCCTATGACGGCACCTGGGGCGAAGTCGACGGTACGCCCAACGCCTATATGCACTATGTGATCGCGCTCTCGGACCTGCCGGTAAAGGGGCTGGCCGAGGTCTGGGTCAACGGGTCGAAGGTGACCTGGGACCCGGCGACGCCTTCGGGCGTGCAGCGGGCGATCCCGGAATACAACAATGACGGCGATCGGCTCTGGATCCGCTTCTATGACGGCAACCAGACGGCGGCCGACGCCCAGATGGTGGCCCGCTTCTCCGGATCGAGCCGCCCCTACAGGACGACGAGGGTCGGCACGGGCGTCGCCTATGCCGTGGTGATTGCGCGCGTCAGCGACAAGCTCTTTTCCGGCTTTCCGCAGTTCAAGTTCGTGGTCGACGGCGTGTCACTCTATGACGTCCGCAAGGATAGCGCCATGGGCGGCTCTGGCACGCAGGTCTGGGGCGACGTGGCGACCTATAGCCAGGCCTCGAGAAACGCGATCCTGCAGGCTTACAACGTCGTCCGTGGCATCACCTACAAGGGCAAGTATTTCTTCGGCGGCCAGACCGTCACCGGCTCGCAGTTGCCCATCTCTTCCTGGGCGGCTGGCATGAACGAGTGCGATCTGGCTGTTGCCGTCGTCGGCGCGGGGACGGAGCCTCAGTATCAGAGTGGCGGCGAGATCTCACTCGACACCGAGCCGGCGGATGTCATCGCCGAGCTGCTGAAATGCTGCAATGGTCGCCTCGCCGAGATCGGCGGCATCTACAAGCCGCATGCCGGTGCGCCGGGCCTCGCCGTCTATTCGTTCACGGACGACGATGTTCTTTCCACGGACCCGCAGACCTTCGAGCCGTTCCCGTCGCTGGCCGACGTGGTCAACGGCGCTACCGGAAAATACACCGAGCCCAGCGAGGGCTGGAACATCAAGGATGCGCCGCCGATCTATTCGACCCTGTTCGAGCAGCAGGATGATGGTCGGCGCCAGGTTGCGGACGTCTCCTATGGCTTCGTGACGTCCGGAACGCAGGTGCAGCGGCTCATGGCGTCGGCCTTGGCCGAGGCGCGGCGGTTCCGCCAGCACGCCTTGCCGATGCCGCCGGAGGCGGTCGTGGTCGAGCCCGGGGACTATGTTTCCTGGACCTCGGCGCGCAATGGCTATGTAAGCAAGCTGTTCCGGGTCGACGCGGTGCAGAAGCTCGCGAACCTCAATGTCGGCTGGAACCTGACGGAAGTAGATCCGAGCGACTACAGCCCGATCGATCTCCGCCCGGTCATCACCGCACCGACCGAGGTGGTGCGCCCGTCGGCGCAGCCGATCATCGACTGGAACGTAGTGCCGATCACGATCCGCGGCGACGGCGACAATGCGCGCGCCGGCATTCGCATGTCGTGGGATCCGAGCCTTGACGATGTCGATGGCGTGCAGTTCGAGGTTCGCCTCGAGGTCGACCAGACGTTGGTGCTGCAAGGCGAGACGGACCGTGTCGACGCCGGCGCAATCGAGATATCGCAGTCGATCCTCGGCCGGACCCGCTATGAGGTTAGAGGACGCTACCGTCCGGCCTCGCCGCGCGATACGGCCTGGTCGAGCTGGCGGGCGGTGCTGACCCCCGACATCGCTGAGGGCATCACGGCGCAGCAGGCCTATGAGCTTTCGCTTATCACCAATGACGCTCGCGGCTCGATGCAAGAGCTGCGCAACGAGCTCGAGGAGGCGATGGAGGGGATCGCCGCGACGCAGATCCAGGATGCTGGCCAAGGCTATGCCCAGCGCGCCCAGATCCGGCAGACGGTGAAAGCGGTGTCGCAGTCCTTGTCGGCGGCGGTGATCAAGCTGACGCAGGCGATCGTCGACGGCGACACCGCGCTCGCGGAGGACGTCACGGCGCTCGAGGTCAAGGCCAACCAGGCGACCGCCGGCGGCTTCGTCAAGTTCGAGGCGATGGCGGCGCCGGCCGGCACCGAGGCGCGCTTCCAGGTATTCCTCTACAGCGAGACGGGGGCGGCCTGGAAGGATGCCGGCTTCATGCTGGAGATCGTCGGCGGCGTTGCGCGCTGTGTGTTCAAGGTCGACCAGTTCGTCATCGGCGATGCAACCACCGGGATCATTCCGTTCTCGATTGTCGATGGCAAGATCATCGCCAGGCATCTCACGCTGCAGTCGTCATCCGACGTAGTGCGCCTCGATCTCGATGGCGACAGCCTCATCTTCTCGGAGCCCTGATGGTCGAGATTCCCCGCCTGTTCGCCGGGCAGCTTTCGCCAGGCGACTATCGCGCGCGCATCAGCAAACCGACCCATGACGCATCGGATCCAAACCTCGCCCGCGAGTTCCTGGACTTCGATACGGCCTGGCCGTTCGCCGGCAACATTCATGCGGTCGCGAGCCGCAGGATCATCGGGATCAATGCGAGCCAAAGCCCTGGCCCGGATAATTCGAGCCCGCTGCAGATCTTCTTCCCGGAACTCCCCTATGTGCCGTGCGTGAAGATCTTTCTGTCCAGCCCGAGCGGCGCCACCATCTACTGGCGCGAGGACATCGGCTCGCTGGCGCCCGGCGCGGGATCGCTCACCTATGAGGCCTATAAGGACCGGGTGGTGATCTACTCGCAGTCGGGACAGTTTCGCTTCGACCGCTATCTCTGTGCCGTCGTCTTCAAGATTCCGGCGCGCGACCTCGACATCGTCGGCAACGATCCACATCCACTGCCGCGCATGATGATGGGCAAGCGCGGCAGCGAGTATGGTCTTTACGTCTCGCGGCCGGGCTTCAACGTCGAGACCTGCTCGAAGGCCCAGATGGTCTTCAGTTCCGATGACGATTTCTCGGTCATCAACAAGACCTTTGCGCCGGCCTCGAGCCGGAAGGGCGCGGCGGACAGTCCCACGGACAACGTCTACACCGACATCGACTTCACCTACGAGTGGAAGGGCTACTACCCGATCATCTTTTTTTTCGGGACCTTCAACGGCGCGCAGAATGACCAGATCTACACCCTGCCGTCCGACAAGGAAGTGAACACGTACGGCGCTGCCTATCCGATGTCGGGCTACGTCAATACCACCTCGCCAGGGGTGGCGCAGGCCAGGATCCGACGCTGGGGCAATGCTGTCTGGGGCAACGTCTCGATCATCGTGATCGACAGGCCTGTTCCCACGGATTGAGGCCATGCCAACCACCCGTGGCTATATCGGCCTGCGTGCCGGCCAGTTCGTCTTCCAGTTTTCCAAGCCCGGCTATGACGTTCTGACGGCGCCGGCGGCAGGGCTGGTGTTCGACTCGACCGCCAAGCGACTTCGGCCGCTCCTATCGGGCATCACTGCCGCCCTCCCGACGGGCAACACGAACATCTCGCTGCCAAAGACCTTCACCGGCCTGCCGCTGATCCTCGTCGACATGTTCTACGGCGCCAGCGGCGTGCGCGGGCCGGGGCGGGGCTTCGAGGTCACCTATCGCCGGGCCAGCAACTATTTCACGATCAACAACAGCACGGCGGGCGCGGTGTTTTCCTACAATGTCTTCGACAATGAGATGACCTGATGCGGCTGTTCTATCACGATGGCGATGGCCGGCTCACCGGCCAGCTTTCCGGGGCGTTCACGCCCGAGGAACTGGCGGGTCTGCGGCAGCGTGAGCTGTTCGTCGAAGCGCCCGACGACGCATCCTTCGGGGCGAGCTACGTGCTCGACGGCAAGCTCGTCGCGCGGCCGGTGGCGCCGATCACCATCAACCGCACCGAGATCCCGGCCGACAGTCGCAGCAAGGTCAAGATCGCCGGGCTGCCGGACCCTTGCGTCGTGCTCGTCGACGGCGAGCCGGTGACGGTCGAGGGTGGCCTGCTCGAGCTGACGGCGGACATGCCGGCCACCTATTCGATCGTCTTCGACCAGTTCCCCTATCTGCCCTGGTCGGCCGAGATCACGGCCACCTAGCCGGAGCCTTCCCTTGAAAATCTGTCTGACGAAGAACCTGGAGCCGCTCCGGGCGAGCGCCCTTGCGCGCGCTGATGATGCGACGAATGCGCAGATCCATGACTTGGTGGCGTCGCCGCTGGCGGTGTTGCGGGCGTGGAAGTTGGTCGAGGCGACGGCGGTTCTCGACGGCCATCCGCCGGGGGCGCTTCTGACCGCGGAGATCTTCGACCAGACGATGGACCTGGCAGACCTCTCGGCCCGCATTGTTGCCAAGGCCGCCGAAACCAAAGCTTTCCTCGGCACGATAGAGAGGCGCCGCCAAGCGGCCCAAGCCGCAATCCGCGCCGCCAAAAATCCTGCCGAGATTGAAGCCGCTCTCGAGGAATTCCTGAATGGCCGCTAGCTACTATGCCGCCGGAACGATCTCGGTCGATGCCGGCACGACCGCCTTGACCTTCGTGGGCGCGGCCTTGCTGTCGGGCGCCAAGCCCGGCGACACGCTGGTCATCGGCGCCACCGTCGGCGTCATCGCCTCCATCGAGGGGAACCTCGCTGCGACGCTGGTGAAGCCATGGGCCGGCGCGACGGTTGCGGCTTCGGCTAATTACCTGATCCTACGCACGGGCGCCGACTGGCATTCGAACGTGCCGATGGCCGCGCGGCTGGCCGAGATCATCGCGGCGATCGAGGCCGGGCTACAGGTGACCGGCGCGCTGTCGATCCCCTACCTGTTCTCGACGGCAACCGCCGATTCCGATCCGGGCGCCGGCAATCTCCGCCTCGGCAGCGCCACGCAGAATGCGGCCACCGTGATCCGGGCCGATCTCGCCAATGCCGGCGGCGGCGATGTTGCCGGGCTTTTGGCGGAACTCGTCGCCTCGAACTCCGGCATCAAGAGCCGAGTGAAGATCTTCAAGACGCTCGACCCCTCCGCCTGGCTGGCATTCGACGTCACGGCCATGGCGTCGCCGGCCGGCTATCGCAACCTGGCGGTGACGCCGATCGGCAGTTCGTCGGCCTCGCCCTTCGTCGATGGCGACATCATCACGCTTATCGGGACGCCGAACGGCGATGTCGGCTCGGTGCCGAATGGGTCGGTGACGAACGCCAAGCTGGCGCCGGTTTCGCAATACCGGGTGAAGGCCCGCTTCTCGGCGGGGACGGGCGATTATGAGGATGTGCTGGTCGGCGACGGTCTCAAGCTCGACGGCACCTCGCTGCGGCTGGATTTCAGTTCGGCCTACACGTTCGCCAATGACATTCTGCTGAGCGCGCTCGGTGGCACGACGGCGGCGCCGCGCCTTTCGGGCTTCACGGGGTTTGCGGCGACGCGGGCGGCTCGGTTCATCTTCGGAAGCGGCGCGAACTCGATCCAGATGGCCTATGGCGGTCGGATGACGATCCAGTCTGCGAGTGGCCTGGTGCTGGCTGGCGCGCGCGACACAAGCCTGGTCGACTTCGACACATCGGGCGGCGGCGCCACCGACACGTCTGTGACGGTCGCCGGCAATGGCTCGAGCCGGATTGTGGACTTCAAGGTCAACGTCTCGGGGAGCGTGAAGGCGTCCATCGATGTCGACGGCATCCTGAAGACGGGCGGCATCAAGCGGCTGTCGGCGAACTTCAGCAAGACATCGGACGCGACGCTCGGGCTGATCAGCGACCTCGCTGTCAACGTCAAGGCCAACACGCGCTATCGGTTCAAGGCATGCCTTTTCGTCGATGCCGGCACGACGGGAGGCCACAAGTATGAGATGGGCGGGAGCTGCACCGCCAACTCTTTTCTGGCCCAGATCATGTCTTGGGCGACGGGCGGAACGACGACCATCATTAACTCGCGCCGCACGAACCTAGCTGGAGCCGGCGCAGGCCAAGCAGGCTCCACGAGCTACTTCACCACCATCGAAGGCATCATCGATGTCGCGACCGCCGGCACGCTGGCGCCGACCTTTGCTCAAAACGCCTCGAACGCGACGGCCAGCTCCGTCCTCGCCGGCTCCTTCTTCGACGTACAGGAAATCGACTGATGACCCTTGCCCTGCTCGCGAAGTGCCGCGTCACCGGTCCGGTTCTGAAGCCGGACGGCACTCCCTGCCATCCGGCGACGATCACCTTCACCCTGTCGCGGCGGGATCGCGACGGCGAGATCACCATCCTGCCGGCGCCGGTCGCGGCCGATACCGATGCCGACGGCAATATCGCCGTCGACCTCTGGCCGAATGCCGAAGGCATCGCCGGTACGTCCTATGTCGCGAGCGTCGCGATCGGCGCGACCGGCCGGCCGCGCACGACCTATCCACCGTTCAACCTGGTGGTGCCCGTGGCGCCGGCAGCGAACCTCTCGGAGATCACCGAGCTGGTGCCGCCGGCTTCGGTCGACGACGCGCGGGCGGCGGTGATCCTGGCGCAGCAGGCGGCGCAGGACGCGGCGAACAGTGCCCTCGCCACCGCCTATGACCGTCGTCAGACGGGCGAGGATCGCATTGCCACGGGGCAGGACGCCGAAGCGACCGCTGCCGACCGTCTGGCTACGGCTGAAGACCGGGAGGCCATTGCGGGCGCGGCCGAGGCCACCACTGCCGATCGGATCGCCACCGGCGAGGATAGGGTCGCTACCCATGCTGACGCGCTGGCCACGGCTGATGATCGGCGCCAGACCGGCGAGGATCGGGAAGCTGTCCGGCTCGATGCTCTCGCGACGGACGACAATCGTCTGCATACGGGCGAGGATCGGATTGCCACGGCCGCCGATCGCGACCAGACCGGCCAGGACCGGCAGGCTGCCGCTGCCTCGGCCGCAGCCGCCAACACCGCGAAGGAAGACGCGCAGACGGCCGCCACGGCGGCGAACGTCGCCAAGATCAACTGGCGCGGCCCCTATTCGGCAGGGACGGCCTATGTGGCACGCGACGCGGTCTCCTATGGCAATTCGAGCTGGGTCGCCAAGGTGGCCACCACCGGCAACGCGCCGCCGGCCCTGCCTGCGATCTCGAACACCTGGTGGGATCTGATGGCCTCCAAGGGTGACGCCTACGAGACCTATGGCGTCTCGATCTACCGCGCCGCCGGCATCGCACTGGGCGGCTACTACGCCGAGCGATCGGCCAGCGCCGGCAGCACGCAGGCGAAGCTGGTGGCGGAGATCATCGCCGGCAATGTCGGCGCCGAGGTCGACTTCTATGTCGAGGTGAACGGCGTCATGGCCTATGGGCCGGTCACGGTCGCGATCGGCACGCCCGTCGCGCTCTCGGGCCTCGCCATCGCGGTCGGCGCCGGCGCCAAGGTCTCGTTCGTCGTCACCCGCATGACCGGCGCCGTCACCGAGTTCTTCGCCAAGACCTATGGAGCGCTCTGATGGGCATCATGCAGTTCATGGACCGCGCGGCCCCGCTCGCGCTTGATCCTGCCATTGCGCTGCTCGGCAACGAAGAGCAGGGGCTGGCGATCGATTTCACGGCGATGCGGGGCTTTATCCGCGATCGAGTCACCGGCGCGAACAACTGGCTGGGCGATCCGAACGCCAAGCTCACCTATGCCTCGCCCTCGGCGAAGTGGATCTGGAATGCCTTCGGCGTTCTCTCCAGCGGGACGACGCTGCGCTGCGACCATAATCCGGCATCGCTCGACAGTTCCGTGACGCCTCTCAATTCGCTGGGCATCGGCGCCGGCGCGGTCGTCAACAAGTCGATCGTGCTGGCTAGCGGGGCATTCACCTATCCGGTCGGCGAGGTGGTTCGCATTACGGACGCCGCCGACATCACGAAGTGGATCCTCGGACGGGTTGTTTCCTGGACGGCGGGGACCAAGACGCTCGTCATCGCCGGCTATGCTGCATCGGCGCCGTATGTCTCCGCCTCGAGCTGGAAGGTGATCGTCGCGCTCGGCATCCGCGTCGAGAGCCAGCGGACGAACCTGTTCACCGAAAGCTACTTCCGGAATGGCATCTCGGATGCGCCCGTGCGCTCCAACGTAACCGCGTCATCCTTCCCCAAGCTAGGGAACAACACGGGGCTAGCCTTCGCCGCTGATGGCTTGCAGGCTTACGCCTACAAGGTGTTCGCCCTGACGGCCGGCACGATCTACACGCTGTCCATCTTTGTCGAGATGGACGATGGGCTTGGCCCTCCGCTTTTTGGTTCGGATGCGGCGTCGGCTGCGAGCAACGATTTCGGCCTGAACATCGACGGCACGTCCAACCAGAACCTTAGCAATGTCGTTCAAAATCTTGGCGGCGGTTTGTACCGAGTTTCGTATACCCGGACCGCCACCGCAAGCGGGAGCAACATCGGGGTCATTCGCGCAGCAGCTAACCGTCAGCGCGCGTTTCGGATTTCTGGTTTTCAGCTTGAAGTCGGCGGTTTTGCAACGTCCTATATCCCGACCACCACAGCGCAGGTCACGCGGGCGGCGGACAAGGTGACCCTGCCTGTTACGGCTTTCCCGTATTCCTCGTCCGTGTCGGTGCTGACACAGGACATTCGCCCCCTACCGGGAGCGATTGCCGGAGATACTGTGGGCATTTGGAGTGGGACCAACGCAAATATCCTGTCGGGATATCAGCAGAACGGATCCGCGGCTGTGATGACGGCCAGGGCGGCCGGTGCAGGCGTGTTTACCCAATCTCTCGGGAACCCGCCTGCCAACGCGTTCTTCCGAACTGCGGTTCGTTACCAGGTTGGCAACGCCGCAGGTATCGTGACGAGTAGGTCTCTGGTCTCGCCAGCCATGGCAATAATGCCATCCGGCCTAACGGAGTTGGTGCTCGGTGGGCAGAGCCTGGCCGCCTCACCAAACTATTGGATCAGAAATCTTCGATACATCCCTCGGGCAGCGTCTGATACGGAGCTTCAGGCATGGGCGGCATGATCCAGTACCTCCTCTGGGCTCCCGACCGCGCCGCGTTCCTCGATGCTATGGCGGTCTACCTGAACCCGGTCACCGGGACGCCACTGGCCACGGTTGAGGGCGGCGAACTGATCCCGTCTGATTGCGTCCGCATTGACGAGATCGGGCCGATCTATACCGCGACCGATGGCGAAGAAGAGCCGCACGTCATCGCCGGCTGGCATGTGAACCTCGTCGCGATCGGCGCTCTGGCGAATCTGCTTGTTGCGGGCCGCCCGGCCGAGGGCGATGTCTTCGCCCGCACCCGCATCCTCGACCTGCTCAGCAACATGGAATGGGTGCCGATTTCCGAGATCGGCGTGCCGCAGGGCTGGGAAGGTCCGAGCGGCGTGCGCATCTTCGACCCGGCCGTCGTGGCGACGCCGGCGCGCGTCTGGGCGTAGCAATGGAGAACCCGCCGGCCGCTGCGCCGGCCGACGGGTTCAACGGGCACTGCGCTGGCATGCCGGTTCCAGCGCTCCGATCCCAAGTCGGAGGGGTCCTCTCTCGCGCCCGATACTCTGAACAACACGGATGAGGCCCGTCCGTTCCAAAAGAAGACCCGCCGGGGATGAGCAACCGGCGGGCGGAGTAGTTTCAGCCAGGCGCCTTCAACTAGCGCGGGCGGCGCCTCGTTCAACCCTTCCCCTGCCAAAACATCGGAGAGATGACATGACCGATCCGCGCTGGATCGCGCAGGCGCGCGGCTATCTCGGCCTTCGCGAAATCGCCGGCGGCAAGCACAACCCGAAGATCCTCGAATGGTGGAGTGCCATCGGCGCCTCCTGGTTCAAGGACGACGAGACGCCTTGGTGCGGCGCCTTTGTGGGCGGTGTGCTGTCGGAGACGGGTATCGGGCCGCCGGCGCGGGGCGCGGGGGCGTCTGCGCGGTCCTGGCTGAACTTCGGCGTCAAGCTGGACCGACCGGCCGTCGGCGCCATCGTGGTTTTCGAGCGCGCCGGCGGCGGTCACGTCGGCTTCGTTGTCGGCAAGGATCAGCACGGCAACCTGATGGTGCTCGGGGGCAATCAGGGCGACGCTGTCAATATCAAGCCGTTCGCGCCTTCGCGCGCGCTCGGCTATCGCTGGCCCTCGACCTATCCGCTCGAGGAGCGGTTCAACCTGCCTGTGCTGACCAGCGATGGCCGCCTCTCCCGGAATGAGGCCTGAGATGGCGCCTCCGATCTCTCGGCCGTCCTGGCGGGTCCGCCGTGCGATCATCGTCGGGACGCTGATCTTCTGTGCGCTCGAGATCCTTTATCTCACCATCTGGGGGCAGGACACGGACCTCGCCGAGACGATCGCCAACGGGCTGATCCTGCTCGCCGGCTCAGTCATCGCCGCCTACGTCTTCGGCGCGACCTGGGACGACAAGAACTTCATGGCGCTCAGCCGGGGCGGAAGACGCCCGCGCTCTGATGCACCTGCGGCGACGGAAGGGGAGCGCGAATGATCCCGTCCGTCTTCGGCCTGAAGGGCCTTGCGGTCGCCGTGGCGGTTGGGTGCACCATCGGCGCCTATGCCGGCTATCGCGTCACCGATGCCTTCGGCGAGGCCAAGGCGCTTCGCCTCGAGCGCAAGCAGCTGCAGGACGACCTCGACGCTGCCAACGAAACCATTGCCCGAAATGCCCGCCTTGCGGCGGGCGTCCAATCCATCGCGATCGGCGTCAACCGCGCGATTTCCCATCTCAGAGAGGTTGCCAGCGATGAGGCGCTTACGCGCGACGATCCTGCCTGTCGCTATAGCGACGATGAGTTTGGCCGGGTGCAATCACACATCGACCGCGCGGCCAGAGCCGGCGAGGGTCTCTCTGGCGCCGCTCGCCCCTGATCTTCGTGAACCGGCGGCGCCACCGGCCGCGAGCCGCAATCCGCAGGTCATGGCGAACCGGGCGATCGATGCCTATGGAGCCTGCACCGCCAAGCACGCGGGCGTGGTGGCCGCGTATGATCAGGTCGCGATCGAGCTGGGGGGGGCGCGGAGGCGATGAAGCAGCCGGAGCTCGAACCGCTGGCCGAGCGCTATGGCGACCTGCCGGAAGAGACACGCCGCATGCTGGAAGAGCTTCGCCCGGATGAGGTCGCATTCCTGCAGAAGCTGATTCGGGTGATGATCGGCTTCGGGACCGTGGGCAAGTTCCTCGGCCTGGTGGGTGGGGCGATCATCGGCTTGGTGATCGGCCTGCCACTGCTGATCGATGCACTTATGCGGATCTGGAGCTGGTTTCCCCATAGGGGGCCCTGACTGAGGTGGGCGTGCTAGCCGCCGGTCCGGTGCTTGCTACCTAGGCAAAGACACCAAATTGTTCGCGCCATCTAGTGCTGAATCCCAGAGTGCGCAGCATCGTGAAGCTATCACACCATTTGACATCGACACTGTCGCAAACGTCAGGAATATGGCGATTGGCGCGGCGCTTAGTCGGTTTCGAGACCTCAGTTGTGACGACGACTCGTTGGTCGCGCGCCGCCATTGCTGAGGCAATCAGGAATGGATCGTTTCCCATCTCTAGCAGTTCGGACTCGTTAAGATCCGGCGCGTAGCCCCGTTCTATGCATTCCCGCACCAAATCGACGTTGGTCTGTTCATCGAGGCAGACCTTGGCCTTGCGATCCTGTTCGCGCAGCCAATCGCCCACGTCGTCTGTAACTTCCTCGAAGATCTCTAGGGGCATCTTCAGGCGGCCCTCGGCGCACATGTGCTCTAGCCATTCCCAGAACTCAGGTACGCCGTCGAGCGGATAGTAAAGGTTGTTGGCGGTGATCAAGACACTGGCGTCCAACAGATAAAGCAAAATTGGCCCCTATGCTGCCTGCCAAGGGGAGCTGGCACCGCTGATTAACGGGTAGACGTTCGATGGCTTCACCGAGAGGATGCGAGCCGCCTTTGTCGGGGAAAGAGCCCCACCCGCCATCATGCGGCGTGAAAGCTCAACTAGACGCTCACCAAGTCTATGGCGCCGCACGATGTAGTAGTCTGGGCCGGTTCCGCCTCGTTTTGCCTCCCGGGCTGCCGCGCGATGCCGCAGCCAATGCTGGCGGAATGCGCCGCTTATCTCAGCCCATTGGTCTCGTGAAATGATGCCGAGGCGCCAAAGCTTGTACGCCACCATCGAGTGGCTAACCTCGCTCCGCGAAGCGATTTCGCCAATTCGTGCCATTATTTCTTCGATAGATCGCTCTCCGATTCCGCGTTCGCGCTCGATTTCGGAATCCGGCAGCAGAAAAGCGCCAGCCACATCATTGCAGAATTTTTCGACGGGCAACGAGGGGTTTGCTCCGCTTACGCCGCTTTCGCCGATCCAGATATGGGCTAGCTCGTGCAGAAGGGTGAAACTCCAAGCCCTATCACTGTCTTGATCATTGATCGCTATGAAAGGGGCAATTGGGTCAGCTAGTGCGAAGCCTCGGAAGAGCTCTACATCCACCGCCGTGTGGTGGCTTCCAAGATTACCTACGAGCAGCACAAATACGCCGACATCCTCGGCACGTTGGCGCAGGTATGCAAAGCCCTTGGCCGCCGATCGGTCCCCACGAATGCCCTTACAGAACTGCTCTCGGTCCAGGCCCAACGTCTCGACGATAGAAGCGAGCACCTTGCTGGCGCCATCGCGCATTGACATCGAGCCAACGAAGGGAAGTTGCACAGCTTCATCTTCGGCCTCCAGCAATGCCCGAACCATCTCCTGACGCGCCTTGACGTCTCGAAGCAGGGCGTCAACGAGTGCGTCATCGCGTCGGGTGTGGTCGGCTGGCAGTGTCCTGAAGTCGTGCCCGCGGTCGCTCACTTTGGGCGGCTCTGCGAGGTAGAACGCGATCAGGGGACGGCGATATTGCTGAACCATCTTGAGAAGCAGAGGCCTTGTCGGTTCTCCCACGCCTTGCTCGAGGGCAATCAGACGGTCAATAGCGCTCTCGCCGCGAGCATCATTGATGCCGAGCTTCGCGACAGCCTCTTCTAGAGAGAGGCCCGCGGTTTCCCGTGCCCATCTCAAGATCTCTGGGTTGACCTGTGGCATCGTGTCGGCGGACCTGGACCGCTCTCCAACCTAAATAAAGTGTTAACGCGCACGATTTGCGCGGGTTCGTCAACAGTCGCATTCGATGATTGTCAAACCGTAAAGCCCATTTTTGTTCGTTTTGGCTCGATCTACGCCCTCTTCCGATCCGTTGGAACGTCGAACATCACGCTGATCTGACGGCAGCCGCAGCTAGGGCATTTCAGCCGCTGCGGTAGCATGGAAATCGGAAAGTCCCTGCCGCGCGTCCAGAGCAGCGTTCCCATGTCGATGTCGATGTTTCTCAAGCAGGGGCGAGTGCCCTTCTTGGTGCTGGCGTCGCGACCGAGGCAGCGCGCCTTGACGCGCCAGCCGGCCGACCATGCCTGTCCCAATGTCTCGATGCTCATCGGCCTATCCTGCGATGGGGTTTTGTTCCTATTTCGTTCTCTTGTGAGACGGAGTCAATCTGCCTGCGGTTGAGGCGATCTGTCGGGCTGGCCTGCTGGTGAGAATCGGATAGTAGGCGGGCCACAGCAGGAGGCCCCATGGTTGAGATCACACGTCGCACCTTCGTCGAGGGAAAGAGCATCATCGCCGAAGAGCAGGATTTCAAGTCGCGCGAACTGTCGCTCGATGTCCGCGGGTGGAGCTCCTATTGCTTCTTCCTGACAGGGCGCTCCGCCGACGATTGGCAGACCGAGATCCGCAAGAAGCTGCCGCAGGCGACGATCAGGGCGATCGAGTCGTTGCAGCCTCCAGGTGTGTGGCTGAAGGGCCCCAGGTGGGAGCTTGACGCTGCGATCGTGGCGCTCAAGCTCTAGGCGAAAACGGAAAAGGCGGCGCCTGTTCGGAGCCGCCTCTATCCCGTTCCCGTCCGCCCGGTTGGGAACGTCCATCAACGATATCAATGGCCCAGAGAGCCTACGAATCTGGGGGGCAGGAGTTCGAATCTCTTCGGGGGCGCCATTTCCCTTGTTTGCTTAATGACGTCGTGGCGCCATTTCGGGCGCTTTTATCGTTTCGGTCCGGCGATACTTCGGGCGGCTTGGCGGCGCGTCGACGACCGACCTGCCGTAATCCGCGGCCTCTTCGGGAGTTCCGGATCGCGCCGCCTTAGCCCGCCGGCTGGAATTCGCGGGCAATGTCGGCGAGCGTCGTTGCCCCGAACTCCTCGGCCAGCACGGCTTCCGCGCGGCTCATCGCATGGGAGAGTCGGGCATTGACCGCGCGTTCGACGGGGCAGGCCGGATGATCGGCGGATAGCGCCAGCGTGAAGACCGAGGCGTCGGTCAGGGCGCGGTGGACTTCCAGCACCGTCAGGTCCTCGGGCGCGCGCAGCAGTCGCCAGCCGCCGCCGGGACCTCCCTCCGACGAAACGATCCCATGCTGCTTCAGCTTGGCCATCGTGCGGCGCACGACGACCGGATTCGTCTTCAGCATCAGCGCGATGGTGTCGGATGTCTCGGTTCCTCCGAGAAGCTGCATGTGGACGAGCACATGCAGCATCCGGGAAAGGCGGCTGTCGCTTCGCAAGGCGGTATCCTCGTCTGTAACTGATCTTGTTACGGATTATTGACTCGTCCGAATGTGTAACTTATGTAGTTTCGCATACGAGGTGTGGCACATGTTGAGACGGACATTTTTGGCCAGTCTGGCCGGGGCGGCTTCTTCGGCTCTGGCGTCGGTTCCCGTCCGCAGCGCCACCGCGAAACCACCCGCCAGGCCGGAGGATAGGATGCAGCATCGGTTTATCGAAGCGAATGGGATCCGGATCAACATCGCGGAGCAGGGCGAGGGGCCGCTGGTCCTGCTGTGCCATGGTTTCCCCGAGACATCGCATGCGTGGCGGCATCAGATCGCCGCTCTGGCGGCGGCGGGCTTCCACGTCGTGGCGCCGGACATGCGCGGATATGGCGAGACGGACAGTCCCGCCGACCCCGAGGCCTTCACGCTGTTCCATCTCGTCGGTGACATGATCGGCATCCTGGATGCGCTCGGCGCGCCGACGGCGATCATTGCCGGCAATGACTGGGGCGCGAGCGTCGCCTGGCAGGCCGCGCTGATGCGCCCAGACCGCTTCCGCGGCGTCGTGGCGATCGGCGTGCCGATGATGGGACAGCCTCCGGTTCCCCCGACCCGGATCTTCCCGCAGACGGCCGAGGCGCTGTTCTACACGCTGTATTTCCAGGAACCGGGCGTGGCCGAAGCGGAGTTCGGGCGGGACGTGCCGACGACGCTGCGCAAGCTGCTCTATGCGGCGTCGGGCGACGCGGGGCCGCGCGTGCCCGGCGACGGCACGCCGAACCCGTTCGGCATGGTGTCGCGAAAGGACGGCCTGCTTGCGCCCTTGCCGCTGCCGAATGCCTTGCCGAATTGGCTGACGGAGGCGGATCTGCAGGCCTTCGTCGCCGCCTTTGCCCGGAGCGGCTTCCGGGGCGGCCTCAACTACTATCGCAACCTCGATCGAAACTGGGCGTTGCAGGCGGCCCTGAAGGGCAGGACCGTCGATATTCCCGCGCTCTACGTCGTGGGGGATCGCGATGTCGGGCTGAGCATGCCGGGAATGCGGGAGATCGTCGCTGCCATGCCCACCTTGGCGCCGGGGCTCGAGCCGCCTCTGTTCCTCGAGGCCTGCGGCCATTGGGCGCCGCAGGAGAGCCCCGAACGGGTAAGCGCCGCGATCATCGAGTTCGCGAGGCGGCACTCGACCTAGGGCCCTGCCGCCGGGCGGATGCCGGGCTGCACCGGCGGTTGCGATCGGCCCCGGGGTCGATCGCAATGGTCCGTCTCGTCCTGCTCCCCGCCCCGGACGCCGTCACACCTTGCTCAGCGTCCTGAGCTGGCGGGCGCGCTGGGCGCGATAACTGAACAGGATGAGGGCCAGGAAGGTCATCGCGAACGGGATCGTCTGGATCAGTTCGCCCGGGATCCAGCTGAACAGGTTCGGGATGACGATGGCGAGCGCCTCAAAGATGCCGAACAGCAGCGCCGCGAGCATGGCGCCGATCGGGTGGCGCGCGCCGAGCAGGACCGCGCCGAGCGCGATGAAGCCGCGCCCCGAGGTCATGTCGCGGGTGAAGCCGATATAGTTGAACATCGCCAGCTGTGCGCCGCCGATGCCGGCGAGCGCGCCAGACGCGATCAGGCTCCAGGTGCGGACCTTGTCGACGGGAATGCCGGCCGCCTCGGTCGCGGCCGGATATTCGCCGACGCCGCGCAGCCAGAGGCCATGGGGCGTGCGGTAGAGGAAGAACCACACCGCAAAGACCATGAAGACCGCGAGCCAGGACAGGATCGAATGCCCCGAAAGCAGGCTGGTGAGCGTCGGGCCGATCGCGGGAATGGCGGAAAGGAACGACAGGTCGACGGCCGGAACCGCCTTGGAGACGAGGTTGATCGAGGTGCCCTTGTCGCCGCCCGTCGCCTGCGCCAGCGCGAACACCGTGCCGCCGGTGGCGAGGATGTTGACGGCGAAGCCGACCAGGATGATGTCGGCCTTGAAGCGCAGGTGGAACAGCGCCATCAGCGCGCCGAGCAGGGCGCCGGCGCCGACGCCTGCCAGCACCGCGACATACCAGGGCGCATAGACAGAGACGATGACTGCGGTCAGCGCCGCGATCAGCATCATGCCCTCGAGCGCGACGTTGAGCGCGCCGGAGAGATCCGAGATCAGGCCGCCCAGCGTCGCGAAGAGCAGCGGCGTGGTGGTGCGCACCACGGTGACGAAGAAGGCGGCCGAGAAGACCGTGAGCAGGAGCTCGATCACTTGGCGGCCTCCGCGCTGGCAACGGCATGGGCAGGGCCGCCGATGAGGCGCGCCAGCAGCTTGCGGCCGGGCAGGGTGAAGGACGAGGCCACCAGCAGGATGATGATCGCCTGCACCACCGAAATCATTTCCATCGGCACGTCGGTGCGAATGCCCATCAGCTGCGCGCCCTGGCGGAGATAGCCATAGGCGAGCGCCACGACCGGCACGGCGAGCGGCCGGCTGCGCGCGACGATGGCGATCAGGATACCCTCGAAGGCGAGGTTGCCGTCGAAGTTCTGCGCCAGGTTGCCGAAGGCCCGGCCCTGGACGAAGACGGCGCCCAGGAGGCCGCCAAAGGCGCCGGCGACCGTCATGGCTGACACCATGATGAAGCTGGAGCGGATGCCGGCATATTCGGCGAAGCCTGGATTGTGGCCGACCAGGCGCAGCTTCAGGCCCCAGTTGGTGCGATAGAGCAGGAACCAGACCAGGAGCGTCGCCACCAGGGCGATGACGATGCCGAGGTCGAACCGCGTGCCGGGGATGATGGCGGGAAGGATGGAACCCGGCGGGAATTTCGCCGTCATCAGCTGGCCGGTGCCGGCCGGCGCGAGATGGGCGCGGATCAGATAGTTGACCACCAGGATGGCGATGTAATTGAGCATCAGCGACGAGACGATCTCGCTCGCGCCGAAGCGCGCCTTGGCATAGCCGGGGATGAAGCCATAGGCGGCGCCCGCGAGCATCGCGGCGGCCATGGTGAGCGGAATGGCCAGCGGCGTCGCGCCGATCGGCGACAGCGCGACGAGGGCGGCGAACAGGCCGCCGACATAGACCTGGCCCTGCACGCCCATGGAAAACTGCCGCGCCTGGAAGACGAGGCTGAAGGCGAGGCCCGTCAGCGTCAGCTTGGCGACGTCGTCGATCCAGAGGCCGATCGTGCGGCTCGACGTCAGCGGCGCGGTCAGCAGCGTGCGGAACGCCTTGGCGGGGTCGGTGGAGGTGGCGAGGATGACCAGCCAGGCGACGAGGAGCGCAATCGCCAGGGCGGTGATCGCGCGTCCCGCTTCGCGGCCGAACGTCGCCAGGCGGGAGGGGGAGGAAGCACTCATTGCAGGGCGGCCCGCATGGTTTCGGGTTCTTGGGACGTGAGGCCGAGCATGTAGGCCCCCAAGGTTTCGGCGTTGAGATCGTCATGGTTGACGAAGGCGGCGACGATCTTGCCGCGATAGAAGACGACCAGCCGGTCGGAAAGGGCGAGAAGTTCGGAAAGATCGGCCGAGCTCAGCAGCACGGCCGCGCCGCCGTCGCGCGCGGCGGCGAGCGACTTCCAGATGAACTGGGTCGCGCCCAGGTCGACGCCGCGCGTCGGCTGGTTGACGAGCAGCAGCTTCGGCTGCTCGGAAAGCTCGCGCGCCACCACCACCTTCTGCATGTTGCCGCCCGAAAGCGTGCCGACGGCGAAGCCCGGACCGCCGGCTCGGACCGAATAACGCTCGATCAGCGCCAGCGCATGCGCCTTGATGGCCTTGAGATCGAGCAGGCCCCTGCGGACGAAGCGCCTGTCGGCGAGCCGGGTCGCGACGAGGTTCTCCGCGATCGTCGCGCCCGTCGCCAGGCCGCGGGCGATGCGGTCCTCGGGAATGCTGGCGACGCCGCGCTCGCGCCGTTCCAGGACGCTGAGGCCGTTGAGCCGGCCGCCGTCGAGGCGGATGTCGCCATCGGCGACAGGGCGCAGTCCGGCGACCGCTTCGAGAAGTTCGGCCTGGCCATTGCCCTCGACGCCGACGAGGCCGAGGATTTCGCCGGCATGCACCTTGAGATCGAGGCGCTCCGCGATGACGGCGCCGCTCTCCGCCTCGATCTTCAGTCCCGAGATCTCGCAGGCGACGGCGCCGCGGCCCTCGGCGCGATCGACGCGGAGCGTGATCTCGCGGCCCATCATCATGGTGGCGAGGCTGTCCTCGGTGACTTCCCTGGCGTCGACGGAGCCGACGGTCTTGCCGGCCCGCATGACGGTGATGCGGTTGGAGATCTCGAGCACTTCCGGCAGCTTGTGCGCGATGAAGATCACCGTGCGGCCCTGCGCGACCAGGGCGCGCACGGCGACGAAAAGCTCCTCGACTTCCTGCGGCGCCAGCACGGCGGTGGGCTCGTCGAGGATCAGGATGCGCGCGTCGCGATAGAGCGCCTTCAGGATCTCCACGCGCTGCTGCTGGCCGACCGGCAGCTGGCCGACTGGCGGCAGCGGATCGACGGCGAGGCGGAATTTTTCCGACAGCGCGCGCACCTTCCGGATCGCTTCCTCGCGGTCGAACTTGATGCCGGCGCGCGGCTCCGAGCCGAGCACGACGTTCTCGTAGACGGAGAAGGACGGCACCAGCGAGAAATGCTGGAACACCATGCCGATGCCGTGGTCGATCGCCTCGCGCGGACCGGCGAAGGAGACGGGCTTGCCTTCGAGGCGCAGCTCACCCTTGTCCGGCTGCTCGATGCCGAACAGGATCTTCATCAGAGTCGACTTGCCGGCGCCGTTCTCGCCGACCACGGCGTGCACTTCGCCCGCCTCGATCGAGAGATTGACCCCGTTATTGGCAACCGTCCCGCCCGGATAGGTCTTGCCGATGGAGATGGCTTCGAGCAGCGGCGCCATGCCTTTGCGTCCTTCGCGTCAGAAAGAAGGGCTCCGCCTGGAGGCGGAGCCCGACCTATCACTTCATCGCCGTTTCGACGACGATCTTGCCGGAGATGATCTCGGCTTCCGCCGCATCGACCGCGGCGCGCACATCGGCCGGGACCAGCTTTTCGTAATAGCTGTTCTTGGCGATGCCGACCGCGCCGTCGGCGAGGCCGAGCAGCAGGTTGGTGCCATAGGGCGCGGTACCGGCGAGCGTCTGCTGCAGGGCGGTGTAGAGCGAGTCGCCGACCTTCTTCTCGACCGAGGTGAAGATGACGGCGGCCTGGGCCGGGTCGCTGCCTTCGAAGATCAGGGCCTGGTCACTGTCGACGCCGACGGCCAGCTTGCCCTTGTCGCGGGCGGCCTGCAGCGCGCCGATGCCGGTGCCGCCGGCGATCGGGAAGACGATGTCGACGCCCTGGTCGAACTGGGCGAGCGCCAGTTCCTTGCCCTTGGCGGGATCGGTGAAGGTTCCGGCAACGGCGCGGGTCACCTGCACGTCCGGATTGCCGGCCTTGGCGCCCTGCTCGAAGCCGACGGCGAATTCGAGGATCGTCGCGCCCTCGACGCCGAGGATCTCGCCGATCTTGCCGGTCTTGCTGATCTTCGCCGCCGCGAGGCCGGCGAGGTAGGCGGCCGTCGAGACGCGGTAGTTGATCGCCAGGATGTTGCCGAACTTGCCGCCGGAGAAATCGGGCGCGTCGTCGAAGATGATGAACTTGGTGTCGGGATATTCGGGCGCCAGCTCGGCCATGAAGCCGGTCATCTCCCAGGTGCCGGCGATGACGACGTCAAAACCCTGGTCGGTGGCGTCGGCGAGCGCCGGCTGCCAGCGGCCGCGATCGAGGCCCGCCTCGATGACGGTGACGTCGACCGGCAGGTCGGCTTCCGCCCGCTTCAGGCCGGCGGCGGCGCTGTCGAGGAAGCTCTTGTCGCCGAGCGTGCCGTGCACGACCAGCGCCACCTTGAGCCGCTTCGGGCTGTCCTCGGCCTTGGCGGCCGATCCGGCCGTCGCCGCGATCAGGCCTGCTGTCAGCAGGCCGCCGAAGGCCCGGCGCGAAAGGGTGGTCTTGATCATCGAGGAACTCCTGTGGACGTCGTCATTGGATTGGCAAGGCAAGGGCTGGGTGAGGGCGGGGCGGGCGAGGGGCGGCGGCATGCATACAGGCTTCCATCAGCCTATGGGAGCGGCCGGAATTCAAGCCATACGTCGTTCTCGTCCTCAACAAGGCATGGCCGGCCAAGGCCGGGCCGGCTTCGGCTAGCGCAAAGCAAGGACCGTGCCGCTCATGGCGCCGGCGAATTTCAGCGCGAGCCTCGCCGGAAGGGCGAGGAGAGCCGCCGCTTCCCTGCCGGCCTTTGCGGCCGATCGCCGGTCGTCAGGCCCGCTTGCGGGCGGCCTCGACGCGCGACCAGAACGACTGGTAGGTCACGGAGTAGTCGGCCTTGATCTCGGCGAGCGGCCGCCGCAGCAGCTTTCGGTCGGCGACAAGCTGTTCGCCGGCGACCCAGCTGTGGCGGACGTCGCGGCCGCTGCCGGAATAGACCAGCAGGGTCTCGATATCGGGGGCTTCCGAATAGCCGGCGCCGGAGACGTCGATGGCGATGACATCGGCGGCCTTGCCGGCCTCCAGCGAGCCGATCTCGTGGTCGAGCCCGAGCGCGCGGGCGCCGTCGATGGTGGTCATGCGCACCAGTTCGCGGCTGGAAATCGGCTGCGCCTTGCCCTCGCGATGCGAGGCGACGAGGCCGGCGACCCGCATCTCGGCGATCATGTCATAGGCATTGTTGGCGGCGACGTTGTCGGTGCCAAGCGCCACGACGACGCCGGCTGCCTTCAGCTTTACCGCCGGGCACATGCCCTCGCGGCCCGAGCGCAGGCCAGCCGTGGCGCAATAGGCGACGGACGCTGCCGGCGCCGCGGCGAAGATCGCGATATCCTCCTCCGAGAGGTCGAGGCAGTGGGCGGCGTGCACCCGACCGGCGAAGAAGCCGTCCCGCTGCAGCGCCTGCGTCGCCGTCAGCCCGTAGCGCGCGAGCGTTTCTTCATTGTCCTCGGGGCCGCATGCCATGTGCAGATGCATGCCGCATCCATACTCGACCGCGAGATCCACTTCGGCGCGCAGAAGCGCCTCCGAATTGTCGACATAGGGCGCATGCGGTCCGAACCAGGGCACGATGCGCCCGTCGCCGGAGCGCTGCCGCTCGATGAAGGCGGCGGCGTTCTTCAGTTCCTCGTCGCCACGCGCCTCGTCGCCAAGCTGCACGATGCCATAGGCGATCACAGAGCGGAGGCCCGCCTCGGCGACGGCGGCGGCGATCTCGTCGGCGAAGAAATACTGCTCGCAGAAGGTCGTGGTGCCCGAGAGCGCCATCTCGGCGCAGGAGAGCGCCACGGCCGGGCCGATATCGGAAGAGAGAAGCGACAGTTCTGGCTCGCGAATGGTGTTGTACCAGCCTTCCATGGTCAGCAGGCTGTGACCTTCCGAGCGACCGCGAAACAGGATCATGGCCGAATGGGTGTGCGCGTTGACCAGGCCCGGCATCACTACATGGCCCGGCAGCGACAGGACCCTGTCGAAACCCGCGTCGTCCGGGCAAGTCGACATAGGACCCGCACCGGTGATGCGGTCATCGACCATGGCGAGCCAGCCTGCAGGATGGACGGTGTTTTGGCTGTCGACGGTCAAAACAGTCGCGTCGCGGAGAAGAGTAGAACCCATTTGACCTACTATCGGGAAACCGTTCTAGATAGGAAGCTAAAGCCACTTCGACGGAATTTTGTCAAATGCATTCAAGGGCATACTATTCGTCTGCGCAGCATTTCGCCGCCATGACCATTCTTTGGGCATAGCGCCTTGAGCTCCAATCCGTTCAAGGCCGATCCGGCCATTCCGGCCCGTCTCGCCAGCCTCGGCCCCGAGCTGCGCGAAGCGGTTCAGCAGGCGGCGAAGGGCGTGCTGGCGTCTCGCGCGCGTGCGCCCCTCGGCAATGAAGGCAGTGTGATCCCCCGTGCCGTGGCGGAGGATCTGATCGGGCGGTTCCAGCTTTCATCCGTGCGGGAACTGATGCTGCTCCTGCTCGACGTCGCCAAGGGCTATGCCCACCCGTCGATCTCGGATTTCCATGTCGGCGCGGTCGGGCTGGAGGCGGAGACCGGCAATCTGATCCTCGGCGGCAATGTCGAGTTTCCGGGTTCGCATCTCGGCTACACGCTGCATGGTGAGGGCTTTATCGTCATCCGCGCCATGAGCCGTGGCGCCAACATCTCCACGCTGGCGATCGGCGAGGCGCATCCCTGCGCCCATTGCCGCCAGTGCCTGGCCGAATATGCGCGAAGCGGCGAACTGGAACTGATCGACCCGCTCGGCCATACGCTGTCGCTGGCGCAGCTCTATCCCTGGCCGTTCGACCCGGCCTATCTGGGCGAACCGGGCGCGGTGCCGGGACGGGTCCTCTGGCCCGAACTGGCGTTCGAGGCGTCTTCCGGTCATCCCGAGGCGGCAGCCTTGCTCGCGGTCGGCCGCTACAGCCATTCGCCCTATAGTCGCTGCCCCGGCGCAGTGGTGCTGACGCTCGCCGACGGCAATCGCGTCAGCGGCATCGCCATGGAGAGCGTCGCCTTCAATCCGACGATCCAGCCCATCCAGGCCGCGATCGTCAATCTTCTCGCTCATGGCTACGGCCATGCGGATGTGCGCGAGGCGGTGCTGGGCACGGTCATCGGCGGCGCGGTCGACTATTCGCGTTCGACGGCCGAACTGCTGGCGAGCCTGTCGCCCGATATCCGATTGACCGTTCTCGGTTGGCGGGGCTAACCGGGTGCCGGGCGCGTTCCGGATCCCAGGCCGTCGGGTCGGCGGTACCCTCTTTTCTATTTGCCGGCGATCCGCTAGCTCAATTGGTATCACGGGGGGAATTCAATGACGCTCGCAGTTACTCTGCTTCTGATTGGCCGCATCATTCTCGGCCTGTTCTTCGTTATCGCCGGCATCCGCAATTTCGCGAATTTCGCCAATGCCAGCGCGACCGAGACCAATTACGGCTTCAAGCTGCCGGCGGCGCTGGTGGCGCTGGGCTTCGCCTCGCAGCTGGTGGGCGGTCTCTCCGTCGCGCTCGGCATCCTGCCCGGCTGGGGCGCGGCGCTGCTGATCCTGTTCCTGATCGGCGCGACCTCGCTCTTCCATAATTTCCTGCTGTTCCAGGGCGAGGCGCGCAAGCCGCACCTCTACCTGACGCTGGTGAACTCGACGCTGGTCGGTTACTGCCTGATGGTGATCGGCCTCTCGCTCTGAGCGCGGGCGGCGATCGGCTTTCTCCTTCGGGGCGTGCCTTGTCGGCGCGCCCCGATTTCGTTCGGCCGTCCTTCAGTGCGAGACCGAGCCGGAGAACAGGTTGACGATCAGCACGCCGGTGATGATGAAGCCGAGGCCGACCAGCGCGGCCGTATCGAGCGTCTGGCGGAACAGCACCAGCCCGATCGCCGAGATCAGCACGATGCCGAGCCCGCTCCAGATCGCATAGGCGATGCCGACCGGCATCGTCTTCAGGACGATGGTGAGGAAATAGAACGCCGCGCCATAGCAGGCGACGGTGCCGAGCGTCGGCAGCAGCCTTGTGAACTGCTGCGTCTGTTGCAGCAGCGTCGTGCCCATCACCTCGCAGGCGATGGCGATTCCAAGCGACGCATAGGTGGCAAGCGGCGTGCTCATGCCGGGCTTCTTTCGGGTTCGGTCGTCATGCGGATCAGTCGGTCGCGCAGGACGGCGCGGTCCATGCGCAGCGCCGGGTCCATGTCGCAGAGGTCGGACAGCCAGATGCCGTCGGCGGCGTAGCGCACGATCTCCAGCATCGGCGCCGAATCCGTGTCGGCGTGGCGGGCGAGCCGCGCGCGATACCAGTCCGACCACAGGCGGCGCAGCGCCGGGTCTGTCATCATCGAGATCGACAGCGCGCCCCAGGGGCTCGGCGCTTTCGATTCCATCAGCCGGATCGCCGAATCGACATAGGCGCGGGTGAAGCGGCCGGGAACGACCGGGTCCGCCGCCAGGATCGCGTCGATCTCCGCGTCGAGCTTGTCGAGAAGGTCGGTGAACACCCCCTCGATCAGCTTTTCCTTGCTGGCGAAGTGATGGAACAGGCCACCCTTGGTAACGTCGGCCGCGTCGGCGACGGCCTGGATGGTCAGCGACGCCAAGCCGGTCTCGACGGCGAGACTCGCCGCGCAGTCGAGGAGCCTGCGGCGGACCTGTTCGGGCTGCTTCTTGCGTTCATGGGCGCTAGTCATGATTTAAACATACCGAATGGTCGGTATGTCCGCAAGGGTTGGGAAATCGGCGATGGCATCGGGTTGCCGGATGGTGGGGGGGCGGCGCGGCACCGATCAGTTTACCCAGCGGCCGCTGTCGATCCGACGCGGTGCACGCCGACGATCTCCTGTGCGGGATGACGAAAAAAGAGCCCGGCAGGAAGTCCGACCGGGCTCTTCCGGGTGAGGGTGGCTTTGCGCCTTAGTCGTTCAGCTCGGTGTCCGGCATCGAGACGAAGATCAGCACGCAGATGATGGTGATGAAGAAGCGGAAGGCCGATTCGATGCCGTTCCAGGTCTGCGACATCCACATGCCGAACCACTCGCCGCCGATCGACAGGAAGGCGACCTGCCAGACGAGGAAGCCGAAGGCGAGGCCGCCGATCGCCCACTTCTTCGAGCGGTTGAACGAACGCGCGTCGGCGCCGAGGCGGCCGAGCATGGCGAAGGTGCCGATCCAGCACAGGATCGCCGTCAACGTCTCGGCGGCGATGATCAGGATGTAGAACGCGTGGTGCAGCGTCGGGCTGGTGATGGCGCGATAGTGGATGGTGGCGTTCGGGAAGATGGTGTCCATCAGCAGGACGTGGCGCACGAACTCGAAGTTCGAGCCATAGTCGGTGATGTTGCCGAAGGCGACCAGCGTCGCGAAGAAGGCAATCGAGGCAGTCAGGGCCGTCTTGCTGAGCCGTGTGATTTGCATTGGGCTTTCCTCTCCAAAGAAAGCGGAAAGAAAACACGAATCATCTACTGAGCGGTAAATGCCGATCAACTTGGAACGCTTCGAGATTTTCGGAGCTGCCAACTTACCCAGCGTCGCGCTGGGTCTCGGCTTGCCTTTCCGCGCCGGGCCGTCAGCGGTAGCCGGTCGCGTCGGCGGGTTTTCCGGCTTCCTGCACCTCGGCCAGATAGCGGAAGGCATCCGGCCGCGAGCCGTCGAGATCGGTGAAGCCATAGGCCTCGGCCAGTCCGCCGCTTGAAAGCGACTGCCCGTTCCAGCGCGCCCGCTCGGGGTCGGCGGCGAGTGCTGCGACGGCGCGGCCGACGAAGCGCGGCGTTTCCGAGATGACGAAATGCGGCTCGGCCGCGGTGGCGTCGCGCCAGTTGTTCTCGCGGACCCCGAAGGTCTCCAGCATGATTTCCGAGCGCATCCATCCCGGCGTCAGCGACACGGAGGTCGCGCCATGTGGGGCCAGGTCCTGGGCATGCGCCCAGCCCATGCGGTTCACCGAGGTTTTGGCGAGATCGTAGAAGGGCGACAGCCGGTAATGCGTGGCGTTGTAGTCGGCGGTGCCGTCGGTGACCTCGACCAGCAGGCCGCCCGGTCGTTCGATCAGCAGCGGCAGCGCGAAATGCGCGGTGATGAGGTGCGTGTCGATGGCGAGCCGCAGCAGGCGCAGGCCGTTGCCGAGATGGTGCTCCCAGACCGGCTTGTTCCACTCGAACAGATTTTCGCCGCCCCAGATGTCGTTGACGAGGATGTCGAGCCGGCCATGGTCGCGGCGGATCCGTTCGACCAGCGCCTGCACCTGCTCGGGCTCCAGATGGTCGGTCGGGACCGCGATGCCATGGCCGCCCAGCGCCGTCACCAGCTCGGCGGTCTCCTCGATCGTCTCCGCGCGCTGGTACTCGGAAAGGCGGTCGCGCGTCGTGCGGCCGGTGACATAGACGGTGGCGCCGGCAGCGCCGAGCTCGGCGGCGATGCCGCGGCCGGCTCCGCGCGTGGCGCCGGCGACCAGGGCCACTTTTCCCGTCAGCGACATGGCGTTCTCCTGCGATTCGATGCGCACCTGGGCTGGTGCGGCGTGGAGTTTCTCTATATAAATGATTGTTCGTTTATAAAAGGAAGTCAACATGCCCCGCCACAAGGCCATGCCGGACGAGACGGTGCTGGAAGCGGCGCTGGCGCTGATCCATGAGCGCGGCCCGGAGGCGTTGACCTTCGAGAACCTGGCCCGTGCCTGCGGGCTGTCCGGATCGACGCTGGTGCAGCGCTTCGGCAGCAAGGCGGCGTTGAAGCAGGCGGCGCTGATGCAGGCCTGGGACGGGCTCGATGCCCGTACCGCCACGCTGGCCGCCGCCGTGCCCAGGAGCCCGGCCGGCGCCATCGCTCTACTGGTCGGGCTTTCCGACTTCGGCGAGATCGAGGCCTATGCCGAGGGATTGCTGGTATTGCGCGAGGATCTGCGCGATCCGGAATTGCGGGCGCGCGGCGCGCGCTGGAAGCAGGATCTGGCTGCTGCGCTCGACGCCTGCTTTATCGGGACGCCGCGCGCGCCGGCCGAGATCGGCCAACTGATGGCGGCGCAGTGGCAGGGTTTGCTGATCTGGTGGGGCTTCGATCCGCAGGGCTCGGTCGCCGAGCATGTCCGGCATAGCCTGGTTCGCTTCGTCGCCGCGCTGCTGACGTCTGAACCCGCCGCCTGAATTCCACCTGCGAAGCCTCGCCGTCGAGGAAGCGATGGCGCTCCGCCCTGGCCGGTGGCAGGTTAGCCCGATCCAACAGGCGTGCCTGATTCCGGAGGGGGCGGCGCGCCGAGAAAATGAGCCGGTGGGCGGATGCGGGCAGCAAGCCGGTCGCCCGCTTGGCGGCAAACGCTACAGGGAGAGACGGGCATGGCGGAACTGGCGGGCAAGGTGGCGATCGTGACGGGCGGCGCCACCGGCATCGGATTTGGCGGCGCCGAGGCGCTGGCGAAGGAGGGCGCGACGATCGTGCTCTTCGGCATCGACCAGGCGGCGCTCGACAAGGCGGTCGCGAAGCTCACGGCAAGCGGCGCCACCGCGCATGGCGTCGTCGGCGACGTTGCGAACGATGCCTCCGTGGCGGCGCTGGTGGCGGAGACGGTGGAGAATTTCGGCCGCATCGACATCATCGTCAACAGCGCCGCGATCCAGCCCTATGGCACGGTCGAGACGATGGGCGAGGCGGAGTGGGACCGCGTGCTCGGCGTCAACCTGAAGGGCACCTATCTCACCGCCCATCACGCGATTCCGGTCATGCGCAGAAATGGCGGCGGCGCGATCGTCAACATCGCCTCGGTGCAGGGCATCGCCTGCCAGACCAATGTCGCCGCCTATGTCGCCTCCAAGGGCGGCCTGCTGGCGCTCACCCGCGCCATGGCGCTCGATCACGCCAAGGACGGCATCCGCGTCAACGCCGTCTGCCCCGGCTCGATCGACACGCCGATGCTGCGCTTCGCGGCGAGCGAGAATCTCGACGGCAAGACCGAGGACGAGGTGATCGCGTCCTGGGGCCTGGCGCATCCGATCGGCCGCGTCGGCCGGATCGAGGACGTCGGTGCGATGATCGCCTTCCTGGCCGGTCCGCGCGCCGCCTTCTGCACCGGCGGCGAATACAAGGTCGATGGCGGCCTTCTCGCCAAGATCGGCGTCGTCCTGCCGGATTGAGGGTGGGCGAACGGAATGAAAAAGGCCCCCGGCGATCGTCGCCGGGGGCCTTTTGCTATCCGCGATGTCCCGGGCCGATTACTCGGCGTCGGCGCGCAGCAGGCTGATGCCGTCCTCGGTCAGCACATAGCCGGCGACGCGGGTCTTGACCAGGCCGAGCTCGATCAGCTTCTGCACGGCCTTGCCGTTCAGGCCGACATAGGGGCCGGGGCGGGAGACGCGGGCGAGCGTCTTCAGCTCGATTTGGGAAAGGTCGGACTTGGAAACGGCCATGGCGCTGATCCTCTTGATGATTGGCCGCGGACAATAGCGATAATTCCGACCAAGACTAGCGCTGCGCCGAGAATTCGTGAAGCGCGGCCGGCGGATCGCGGTTTTCGCGGCTAATCCGGTGGTTATGGCCCCCTCCCGGGCAGGGAGAGGGCGGTTGCTTGGTGGAGCGGCCTATTCGGCGGCCTCGAGCAGGCCGCGCTTCTTCAAAAGCGCCGAAGGCTCGGGATCGCGGCCACGGAAGGCGCGATAGGCCTCTTCCGGCTTGCGGCGGTTGCCGGCCGCATAGACGTAGTCCCGGAGCTTCACAGCGACCTCGGGCGCGAAGATGTCTCCCGCCTCCTCGAAGGCGCCGAAGCCGTCGGCGTCCAGCACTTCCGACCAGAGATAGGAATAATAGGCCGAGGAATAGCCGTCGCCGGCGAAGACGTGCTGGAAGTGCGGCGAGCGGTGCCGCATCACCATCGCCTGCGGCATGCCGATCTCGTCCAGCACCTTCTGCTCGAAGGCCGAGGCGTCGAGGCCTTCCGTGTCGTCGAGCAGGTGCAGTTCGAGATCGACCAGCGCCGACGACACGTACTCGACAGTCGCAAAACCCTGGTTGAAGGTGCGGCTGGCCATCAGCCGTTCGATCAAGGCCTTCGGCATCGGCTCGCCGGTCTTGTAATGCAGCGCGAAGCGCTCCAGCACGTCCGGCTGCTCGAACCAGTGTTCGTAGAGCTGCGACGGGAACTCGACGAAGTCGCGCGCCACATTGGTGCCGGCGATGCGCGGATAGGTGACGTCGGAAAGCAGCCCGTGCAGGCCGTGGCCGAATTCGTGGAACAGCGTGCGGGCGTCGTCGAAGGATAGCAGGGTCGGCTGGCCCTCGGCCGCCTTGGCGAAGTTCATCACGTTGACGATGATCGGGCGGATGTCGCCGGCGAGCTTTTCCTGGCCGCGATAGTCGCTCATCCAGGCGCCCGAGCGCTTCGAGGAGCGGGCGAAATAATCGCCGAGGAACAGGCCGACCGGCTGGCCCGCGCGGTCCTTCACCTCGAAGACGCGGACATCCGGGTGATAGACGGGCACGTCGAAGCGCTCGGTGAAGGTGACGCCGAACAGCCGCGTCGCCGTGTCGAAGGCGGCCTCGATGATCTTGTCGAGCTGCAGATAGGGCTTCAGCTGGCTCTCGTCGAGATCGAACTCGGCCTTGCGGCGTTTCTCCGAATAGTAGCGCCAGTCCCAGGCGGCGATGTCGAAAATGCCGCCTTCCGACTGCGCCAGCGCCTGCAGCGCCTCGCGCTCGGCGATCGCCTGGGCGCGCGCCGGCTTCCAGACGGACCGGAGCAGGCCCATCGCCGCTTCCGGTGTCTTCGCCATCGAATCGTCGAGGCGGAAATGCGCGAAGCTCGGGAAGCCCAGCAGCTTCGCCCGCTCGGCGCGCAGCTGCACGGTTTCGGCGATGATGGCGCGGTTGTCGGTCTTGCCGGCCTCGCCGCGCGCGATCCAGGCGGCGAACGCCTTCTCGCGCAGGTCGCGTCGGGCGGAAAACTGCAGGAACGGCTCGATCGACGAGCGAGACAGCGTGATTACATGCTTGCCGTCGAGGCCGCGATCCCTGGCCGCCTGGGCTGCCGCATCGCGCAGGAAGTCGGGCAGGCCGGCAAGGTCGGCCTCGCCCTCGAGCGTCAGGCTCCAGCTCTTCTCGTCGGCGAGCACGTTCTGGCCGAAATTGGTGCCGAGCGTCGCGAGCCTTTCGGCGATGGCGCCGAGGCGCGTCTTGGCTTCCGGCGATAGGCCCGCGCCGGCGCGCACGAAGCTGGTGTGATAGCGCTCCAGCACGCGCGCCTGCTCGGCGTCGAGGCCGGCATCGCCTGCCTTGAACAGCGTGTCGATGCGGTCGAACAGCCTGGCGTTCTGGTAGATGCCGTTGCTGTGGCGCGCCAGCACCGGGGCGAGATCGAGCTCGATCGTTTCGAGTTCGTCATTGGTGTGCGCGCCGGTCAGGTTGAAGAAGACGTTGGCGACCCGGTCGAGCGAGCGGCCGGCCCGCTCTATCGCCGCGATCGTGTTGTCGAAGGTCGGAGCCTCGGCATTGTCGGCGATATCAGCGATTTCGGCTTCGTGTTCGGCGATCGCCGCCTGGAAGGCGGGGGTGTAGTGGGCGGGTTCGATGGCGGCGAAGGGCGGGACGTCGAACGGCGTGTTCCAGGGCGCGAGAAGCGGATTTTCAGCGGTCATGCGGGCCTCGGTCAGAATGAGCTGGTCCAGACATGGAGGGTTTGCCGGCATGGTTCAAGCTTAATGCCGGCCGCATTCCTCTCTATAGGAGGGTGATCAACCTCTGTCCGATTCGAGTTCCGCCATGACTGCCTCCGATTTGCCCCGCCCTCGCATGCTCGTCATTGGCGACGTGATGACCGACGTCATCGTGCGTCCGGACGGGCCGCTGGTCGTCGGATCGGACCGGCGCGCCAAGATCGGCCTCTATCCGGGCGGCTCGGGCTGCAACCAGGCCGCCTGGCTGGCGCATTTCGGCATTCCGGTGGCGTTCGCCGGCCGGGTTGGCCGTCGTGATCTGGCCGAGCAGGAACAGGCGTTGCGCGATGCCGGCGTCGTGCCGGTTCTCGCCGCCGACGACGAGCGCACCACCGGCATGCTGATCGCCATTCTCTCGGACAATGCCGAGCGCAGCTTCCTGACCGACCGCGGCGCCAATGACGGTCTTTGCGCCGATGACCTGCCGTTCTCGATGCTGAACCAGCTCGATCTCGTGCATGTCTCGGGCTATGCGCTGTTCACGCCCGGCCCCCGCGCCGCCGTCATGGCGCTGATGGCGGTGGCGCGGGCCCGCGGCATTACCGTCACCGTCGACCCGGCCTCGGTCGGCTTCCTGGAGGAAGTCGGCCCGTCGAATTTCCTTGGCTGGACCAGCGACGCCTCGATCATTTTCCCGAATGCCGAGGAGGCCGCCTGCCTGACCGGCAGCCGCGACGCCGCCGAGCAGATCCGTTTTCTCACCGCCCGCTACGAGCTGGCCGTGATCAAGCGCGGCGCCGAGGGCGCCGAGGCGGCCAGCCGGTCGGTTCGCCTGAAGGCGGCGGCGCCCAGGGTCGAGGTCACCGATACCACGGGCGCCGGCGATGCGTTCCTCGCCGGCTTCCTGGCGGCTCGCCTGGCCGGCAAGGCGATCGATGTCTGCCTGCATCGCGGCGTCGAGGCGGGCGCGCAGGCGACGACCGTCCTCGGCGGCCGTCCCACAGCCGGCGACCCGCTGCCGCGCGTCTGGGGCGAGGTGTAGGGGCTCGGGGATTCGACGAGGTAGAGGCGGCACCTCACCTCTCCCACAGGGAGAGGTCGAAGCGAAGCTCCGGGTGAGGGGATGCGATGTCACAGGTTGGGCCTTAACCCCTCACCCGCCGCACTGCGTGCGTCGACCTCTCCCCATGGGAGAGGTGGCGCCCGCTCGCGTTGACCTAGCTCTCTACAAAACTCGTCGCGCCGTCGGCGAGTGCGACCTCGATCACCTGCAGGCCCCTTTCCGTCAGGCGGGAAGGAAAGCGCTCGGGCAGCCGCGCCTCGTGCGGCGGGACGACCCGGCCGTGATCGCCGCCAGCCGCCTCAACGATGGCGTCGAGCGCGAACACCATGTTGGTCTGGCTGCCGATGCCCATGCCGATCGGCCGGTAGAACGGGTCGGCCGGTTCGCCGCCATCGAGGTTCTCCATCCGGTAGACGAGGTCGCCGGTGACGACGAAGCTGTCTTCGCTTTCGCGCCGGCCGTCATTGCGGATGACGACGAATTGCGAGCCCGGCGTATGCGTGTCGGCGGCGATGCGAAGATCGATCCCGGGGAAGACGTCCTCCCTGTCGCCGTTCACCGAGACGAGGCGGCCGTCGCGCGCCAGCTCGACGCAGCGCAGGATGTCGCCGGGATCGGTGGTGCGCATCAGCCAGCGGAAGCGCCGGTCGAGCGACATCGCCCAGATCCAGCGTGATAGCTCGGCTTCCTGGATGTGGAATTTTGCGTTCGGGAACAGGGCGAGGCCGCCCATATGGTCGAAATGGGCGTGGGTGATGATGACGTGGTCGATGTCTTCGGGCGTCATGCCGACTTCCGCCAGCACGTCGCGCGGCGCGGCGAAATTCACGACGCCGGAGCGGTCGGCGAGGAATTTGCCATAGGCGGCGTCGTCATGGCCGCAATCGATCAGGATGGTATGGTCGTCGCTCTTCAGCAGCGTGTAGGCATAGGGAAGCTTGCAGGTGCCTTTGTTGTGCTCGCCATAGACCAGCGCGCTCAGCGGCATCTCCGGAATGTAGGCGTATTCCAGCACCCAGATCGAATAGATGGACATGGGCCCTCCCGGCCGCGCTAACTCTTTGTTGTGTCGCGTTTTCTTCACGCGAGCCAGAATCCACTTCGATCGAAAACGCTCTAGGCTGTTGCGAGGCCCGGCGCATGCATGGCGCAGCAGGCGCCGGAGAGATCGATCAGGTCGAAGCCGGGCAGCGCGCGCGATGCCGCGCCGAGCTCGGTCCAGGAAGCGTTGAGCCGCCGCATCGGCTCCGTGACGCCGTCGTGGCCGAGCGGCGCGGCGTCGACAAGCGCGAGCGCTTCCGTCAATCGCGTGACGGCGGCGGCGAGGTGGTCATGGTGATGGCGGGTTCGGGCGGAGCATGGCGCGAGGCGAAGCGTGGCCTCGCGAGCGCTATCCAGCAGGTCCGCCGCGACGGCGAGCATGGGATGATGCGGCCCGGCCGAACGGGCGCCGCTGGCGGCAAGCAGCAGCAGGCCGCCAAGCTGCGCCGTGACGGCGCGCAGATCCTCGAAGCAGGCGCCCGCCGCCTCGATATAGCGGAGCGTTCCGTCGTCGGGCCCGTTCGGGACGTCGCAGCGAAACGTTTTGGACTCCAGTTGGTTGGCCATGGCCCCTCCCGCCGGACCGATGGCTCCCCCCACGGCCGGCCGCGCAGCATGGTCGATCGCGGGCCCGGGCTCAAGAGCGGTCGGCGGGCCCCTCCGCCGCGCCAGGCGAAGCGGAGGGGCAGCCAGCTTGAGGCCTATTCGCCGTAGGGCACCCAGATGTTCTTGACCTGGGTGGCGCGACGCAGGAATTCGCGGCCCTGCGCCGAGTTTTCGGTCCAGCGGCGCGGAATGCCCTGGTTGGCCCAGACCGGCTTCAGATTGCCGCTGGAAGCCTTCTCCACCAGCGCACTGCCGGCCTTCGAACCGAAATACCAGAGCGCTGCGACATCGTCGTGCTCGGCCAGCGTCTTGGCGAGCACGTCGCGTTCGCCGGTGACGATGTTGACCACGCCGGCCGGAACGTCCGAGGTGTCGAGGATCTGGTAGAAGTCGGTCGCCGCCAGCGGATGGCTGGAGGACGGCACGACGATGACCCGGTTGCCCATCGCGATCGCCGGCATCACCAGCGACACGAAGCCGAGCAGCGGCGCCTCGTCCGGGCAGAGGATGCCCATGTTGCCAAAGGCTTCGTTCATGGCGAGCGTGACATGGCGCGACTTGGTCGAGTGCACCGCGCCGTCGAACTTGTCGGCCTGCGCCGCGTACCAGAACGTCCGCCGGATCGAGACCGCGACCTCTTCCGCCGCCGCCTTGGCAGAGGCGCCGGTCATGGCGACGATGCGCGCCTCGAACTCCTTGGCCCGGGAAGAGAGGTTTTCCGCAACGTAATAAAGGACTTGCGCGCGGTTATGCGCCGTGGCGCCGCCCCACGAGCCCGCCTTGCCGGCCGCTTCGACGGCATTGCGGATGTCCTTGCGGTTGCCGAGGCCGGCCTGGCTGATCGGCTGCCCCTTCGGGCCGAGCACCGTGTAGGAATAGCCGGAGTCGGGCCGTGCCTGCTTGCCGCCGACATAGAGCTTGGCGGTGCGGTCGATCGACGGCAGGCCCGAGATCTCCTCGTCGGCGACCGGCAGCGGCGACAGCTTGGCGGCGACTTTCTCGTCTGCCTTCAAGGGCTTGTCGGTGACAGGCTTCAGATATTCGGCCATGCCCTCGCGCCCGCCCTCGCGGCCATAGCCGCTCTCGCGATAGCCGCCGAAGCCGGCTGCGGCGTCGAACATGTTGGTGCCGTTGATCCATACGACGCCGGCCTTCAGCTTGGCGGCGACGTCGAGCGACAGGTTGATGTTCTCCGACCAGACCGAGGCGGCGAGGCCGTAGCGGCTGTTGTTGGCGATCGCCACCGCCTCGTCCGGGGTGCGGAAGGTCATGGCTGCCAGCACCGGTCCGAAGATCTCGACCTCGGCGATGGTGGAGGCCGGGGCGACGTTGGTGAACAGCGACGGCGGGAAGAAACAGCCCTTCGCTGGTAACCCCTTGTTAGCCTGGAAGAGGGTCGCGCCCTCGGCTTCGCCCTTCGCGACCAGTTCCTTGATGCGCTTCAGCTGGACCGGGTCGACGATGGCGCCCATGTCGACCGACTTGTCGAGCGGATCGCCGACGCGGAGATTTGCCATGCGGGCGCGCAGCTTTGCGTAGACCGCTTCGGCGACGCCTTCCTGCACCAGCAGGCGCGAGCCGGCGCAGCAGACCTGGCCCTGGTTGAACCAGATCGCGTCGACCACGCCCTCGACCGCGCCGTCGAGATCGGCGTCCTCGAAGACGATGAAGGGCGACTTGCCGCCGAGTTCGAGCGACAGCTTCTTGCCCGTGCCGGCGGTCTTCTCGCGGATGATGCGGCCGACCTCGGTCGAGCCGGTGAAGGCGATCTTGTCGACATCGGCATGCTCGACGATGGCGTTGCCGGTCACGCCGTCGCCGGTGACGATGTTGACGACGCCGGCCGGCAGGCCGACCTCGCGGCAGATCTCGGCGAAGGCGAGCGCGGTGAGCGGCGTGTATTCGGCCGGCTTCAGCACGACCGTGTTGCCGGCGGCGAGCGCCGGGGCGATCTTCCAGGCCAGCATCAGCAGCGGGAAGTTCCACGGGATGATCTGGCCGCAGACGCCGACCGGACCTTCGCCGGGGAACTCGCTCTCGACCAGCTCGGCCCAGCCGGCATGGTGGTAGAAGTGGCGGGCGACCAGCGGGATGTCGATGTCGCGCGTCTCGCGGATCGGCTTGCCATTGTCCATCGTCTCCAGCACGGAGAGGAAGCGCTCGCGCTTCTGGATGTGGCGGGCGATGGCGTAGAGATAGACGGCGCGCTCATGACCCGACAGCGCCGACCACGACTTGAACGCCTTGCGGGCGGCCTTGACCGCCTTGTCGACGTCGGCGGCGCTGCCCTGCGCGACCTGGGCCAGCTCGGTCTCATGGGCCGGGTTGAACACCGGGAAGCGCTTGCCTTCCGACGGGGCGACGAACTTGCCGTCGATGAAGTGGTTGAAGCCGTCCTTGTGCAGGTCGAGCCAGCCGACGACGGGTTCGTTCGCTTCGGGGGCCGGGCCGTAGTCCATGCTGACGAGGATGTCCTTGACGAGTGCCATGATCGTTCCCCTCAGGCGAGCGCGTGGCGGATGGTGGAGGAATAGCGGCCGGTGACGTAGTGCTCGATCTGCCGCTCGATGTCGGCGAGGAGCGAGCTGGCGCCGATGCGGAAGAGGTCGGGCTCGAGCCAGTCATTGCCGAGCTCTTCCTTCATCAGGATCAGCCAGGCCATGGCGTCCTTGGCGGTGCGGAGGCCGCCCGCCGGCTTGAATCCGATCTTGAAGCCGGTCAGCGCCAGGTAGTCTCGGATGGCGCGGCACATGACCAGGCTGACCGGCAGCGTCGCGTTGACGTCTTCCTTGCCGGTCGAGGTCTTGATGAAGTCGGCGCCGGCCTGCATGGCGACCATCGACGCCTTGTAGACATTGCGCAGCGTCTTCAGGTCGCCGGTGGCGAGGATCGCCTTCAGATGCGCCTCGCCGCAGGCTTCGCGCATGGCGGCCACTTCGTCATAGAGCGCTTGCCAGTCGCCGTTCAGCACATGGGCGCGGGTGATGACGATGTCGATCTCGTGCGCGCCTTCGCCGACCGCGTAGTGGATCTCTTCCAGCCGCTGCTTCAGCGGCGTCAGGCCGGCCGGGAAGCCGGTGGCGACCGAGGCGACGGGGATGCCCGAGCCCTCGAGCGCCTTGACGGCCGGGGCGACCATGGTCGGGTAGACGCAGACGGCGCCGACCTTTGGCGGGTTGGCCTGGAGGCCGAGCGCCTCGACCAGATCCTCGCGGAACGGCCGGCGCGCCTTGGCGCAGAGGCGCTGGACGCGGCCGGGCGTGTCGTCGCCGGCGAGCGTCGTCAGGTCTATCAGCGTCACCGCCTTCACCAGCCAGGCGGCCTGGTATTCCTTCTTCACCGTCCGCCGCGTGGTCAGCGTCGCGGCGCGACGCTCGGCGGCGGAGGTGTTGACCTGGGCGCCCTCGAACCAGTCGACATGCAGCGGCGTGCCGTCATTGCGCTTCAGGGCGTTCGATAGGGGCGGGGTATTCGATGCGGGCGCAGTCTTGCGCTCCGTGGAGCCGTCAGCCGGCATGGGTGTTCTCCCGGTTTTCGGAAAGGGCTTTTTCGTTGGTGGCTTGGTCGGACACGGCTTGGTTCGACAAGGCGTGGAGGGCGGTCGCCTCGTCGGTGACGAGGACGTTGACGTAGCGCGCCTTCAGGGCGGCGAGCACGACGGCGTGCTTGGCGCGGCCCGAGGCGACGCCGATCGAATGCGACTTGGCGCGCAGTCGTTCCGGCGCCAGGCCGATGGTGCGGGCGTCGAGCGTCGGGTCGGCAATGGCGCCGTCCGCGTCGATGAAGCGGCCGAGCAGGTCGCCGACCGCCTTCTTGGCGACGAGGCCGTCGACGTCTGCGGCGGTCAGGTAGCCGGATTCGACATGCACCGATCCGGCCATGCCGCCGAGGCCGAAGCAGGCGACGGGGGCCTCGTCGGCGAGTTTCAATACGCTTGCGATTACCGGATCGGCCTCGATGACGCTTCGCGTCTCGGCCCGGCCGACGATCGCCGGCACCGGCAGCAGCGTGGCCGTGCCGTTGCCGGCCTCGGCGAAGCGCTCGGCAACGGTGTTGGTCTTCAGCGTCGCCGATTTCAGATTGGTGGCGCCGTTCATCAGCACGACGCGGACGCCGTCGTTCCAGCCGGGCGCCAGCCAGTGCGCCACGGAGGCCATGGTGCGGCCCCAGGAGACGCCGACCAGGCCGGGGCGCGGGCTGAGGCCGGCCAGGTACTGCCCCGCCGCTTGCGCCACCGCGTCCTGCGCCACGTCACCATCGCCCATCGACGGCACGACGATCGCCTCGCGCAGGCCGAAAGCGGTCTGCAGCCGGGATTCGAGCGCGGGCAGACGCTGGGCGCGGGGGACGATGGCGATGCGGACAATGCCGGTTTCGCGCGCGTCGCGCAGCAGCCGGCTGACCTGCCAGCGGGTCAGACCGACTTCCTCGGCGATCTCGCTCTGGGTCCGCTCAAGGTCGTAATAGAGCTTCGCGACCTGCACCATGCGGTGCTCGCGCTGCTCGTCACGGGTCGGCGGAACGGGGTTGGCGACGCTCGGCATTGCTTTCACAAATGTGAGACGCGATCACTTATGTGAAACCGATAGGCTCTCGTAGCGGCAGAGTCAATCGTTTTGGGGCCTGTGGCATCGGCCCAGACGGCGGCAGGTTGTTCTCGGGCGTCAGTCCACGCTCGCCGTCATCCCGGCCTCCGGGCCGGAATCCATCCAGTCGAGCCTTTGGGAGGCTCCTGCGGCGGGAGCCCGGCAGCATGGATCCCTGCTTTCGCAGGGATGACGACGGAGGGTTGGGGAAGGCGAGAGCCCGGACGGTGGCGGGTTGTTCTCGGGCGCCCGCCAACGCTCACCGTCATCCCGGCCTCCGAGCCGGGATCCATTCAGCCGAGGCTTCGGGAGATTCATGCGGCGGGAACCCGGCGGCATGGATCCTCGCCTCCGCGAGGATGACGGCGGAGGTTGTCCGGCCGGGGAGAGGCAAAATCGAGTGGAAGCCGGCCGGAACCCCTCGCCCGCGGACGGGCGAGGGTAGGGTAGAGTCGCCTATGCGCGCTCGGCGGCGCCTTTGACGATGGTGTCGAAGTAGAGGTCGAGGAAGCGCTGGCCGTCGACGGCGGTGCAGATCTTCTGGTCGGGCAGGCCGTCCCACGCCGACGGCGGGAAGGAACGCAGCGCGGACTTCTGGATCGTCTGGCCGATGGCGATGCCCTCGGTGACCACCTTGATCGGGCCGGAGCGGGTGGTGAACAGGCTCGGATCGATCAGGTAGGCGACAGCCGAGGAATCGTGCACGAAGATGCCGTCGATGCCGGTCGCGCGGCGATAGAAGTCCTCGTAGAAGCGCGAGATGTCCCAGCAGAACTGGCCGGCCTTGCCGCCCTTGTCGCGCAGCTGCTCCATGTAGGCCGTCGTCATGACGCATTCCTGGGTGACGTCGAGGCCGACGGCGACGACCGGCCACTTGGCCGCGAACATCTCGTCGGCGGCGTGCGGGTCGCCGATGATGTTGGCTTCCGCCACCGGCGTGACATTGCCGGAATGGCCGTAGAAGCCGAAGGCGCCGCCCATGATGACGACCTCCTTGACCAGCTCGGCGATGCCGGGGTCCTCGCGGAGCGCCAGCGCCAGGTTGGTCATGCGGCCGACGGCGACGATGACGATCTCATGCGGGTGCTTGCGCACCATGTCGATGATGAAGCGATGCGCCGGCAGCTCGTGTTCCTTGACCGACAGCGTCTCGGGAATCGGCACGTCGCCGAGGCCGTTATGGCCGTGGATGTAGTGCGGCTCCTCGACCATCGGCACGGCGAGCGGCCTGCCGGCGCCGCGCGCCACCGGCGCCGCGAGGTTGAAGAGCTGCTTCATGTAGAGCGCGTTGCGCGTGGTGGTGTCGATCGAGGCATTGCCGAGCACGGTGGTGATGCCGACGAGGTCGATGCTGGGCGCATATTCGAGGAACAGCAGCGCCATGGCGTCGTCGATGCCGGGATCGGTGTCGTAGATCACCTTGATGGGGGCGGATGTGGCTTCGGCCATGTCGGGTCCTGGTCATTTCGGGGGGCGCCGGGCGCCCCATTCTCTTCGGAAGGCGGCGGGCAGGCCGGCGCCGGGGGCGGCCAAGATCGTCCAGAATCGCGGTGCTGAACAGGCCCCGTGTCGAAGCGCCCCGACTTCTCCCCGCCGACGCCTCGCGCCATCCTGCTCAAGCCGATCCGCTCGGCTAGTCAAGAACGACAAATCGATCAAATCGATCAATGTGTCTCGCCGTGTTTTCGCGTCTTGCTTGCCGAAATCCGCTGACGATAATGATCGAGACATCAGGAAAAGTGATCAATATGATCAAAAGGCAGCGCGAAAACCGGATCCTCGAGATCCTTGCCCAGGCGGGCGAGGAGGTCTCCGTGCTGGAGATCGCGCAGCGCATCGGCCGCGTTTCCAGCGTCACGATCCGGCGCGACATCGTCCGGCTGGCTGGGGAGGGCCGGGTCGAGCGCACGCATGGCGGCGCGCTGCTGCAGCCGGCCTCCGCCGAGGTCGCCGAGGCGCCGGCGCCGCGCGAAAACGCGCTGCAGGACGAAATCGAGGGCGTTGACGCCATCGTGCTGCCGCCGATCGGCGGGCGCGGCGCCGACACGCTGCGCATGCTGGCGAAGCGCCGGCATATCCCGTTCCTCGCCGAATCCTCGCCGCAGGAAGGCGGCGTGTATCTCGGCCCCGACAATTTCACCGCCGGCCGCGAGCTTGGCCGCGCCGCCGGCCGCATGATGGCTGGGGCGATTGCCGAGGCACGGCTTCTGCTCGTCTCGCTCGAAACGCTGCCGAACACGCGCGCCCGCTGCGACGGCTTCATCAAGGGTTTTGGCGAGACGTTTTCTGGCGTCGTCCGGCCCTGGCGGGTGGACGGCCAGGGCAGCTTCCGCATCGCGCTGCGCGCCAGCCTCGATGCCTTCGCCGCCTACCCGGACATCAACGTGATCTTCGGCGTCAACGACCATTCGGTACTGGCGGCGATCGAGGCGTCGGACCGGGCCGGCGTCGCCGATGTCAGCGCCTTCTCCGTCGGCGGCGAGGGGGGCGCGCTGTTCGATGCGCTGGCGTCTCGCGGCAAGCTCAAGGCGGCCTCGGCGCTGTTCCCGGAAATCGTCGGCATCCGCGCCGTCGAGACGCTGGCGAGCGCGCTGCATGGCGGCGCCATGCCGGAGGAAGTCCGCACGCCGCATGTCGTGGTCACGCCGGATACGCTCGACCGTTACTATCGCAAGGCGGGCGCCGGCTGGGGGCTGGCGCCGGAGGCAGAGGCCTCGATCCTCGGCGGCGCCGAGCGACCGGCCTTCGTCCGCTCGGTCGGGCCGCGCCGCGCCATCGGCTTCGTGCCGCATTATCCGGCGCATGACTGGTATCGCAACATGGCGCGCGCCATGCGCGAGCGGGCCGAGGCGCTCGGCTTCGAGCTTCGCATCGCCGCGCCGCAATCCGGCATCGCCCGCGAGATCGCCGCGATCCGCCGGCTGATCGCGCGGAGCGCCGCCCGCCTCGTGCAGGCCGGCGACACCATCCTGATCAATGGCGGCATCCTCTCGGCGCTCCTCGCCGACGAACTGATGAGCCGCACCGGCATCACCATCGTCACCAACGCCGTCGACGTGATGGAGCGGCTCTCCGGCCGCCCGGGCCTGAAGGTCATCATGACCAGCGGCGAATACCAGCCGAAGGATCGCTGCCTCGTCGGCCCCAGCCTCGGCGCCCTGTTCGAGACCATGCGGGTCGACCGCGCCTTCCTGTCGGTCGACGGCATCTCGCCGCATTTCGGCGCCTCGGCGACGGACGAGCGGCTGGCGCTGGCGGCGAAGCGCTTCGTCGACGCCTCGCGCGAGGTCGTCGTCATGGCCGACCATTCGCTGGTCGGCGTCGAGGCCAGCCACCGCATCGTGGCGCTCGGCGCGATCGACGACCTGATCACGGATTCCGCCTCGCTGCCGGCGGATCGGCTCGCCTTTGCCTCGATGGGCACGCGCATCACGCTTGCCGACGAGGAGCCGGAGGAGATGGCGGCGCCCCGCACCGGGAGGCCGGTGGCGGACAGACGGAAGGCCTGAGCGGCCGGACGGACTGCAGATGCGACTTTGAAGAACACCTGGGAGGGACTACCATGAAGAAACTGCTTCTCGCCGCGACCATGCTCGCGGGACTGACGCCTGCCGCGTTCGCGCAGGACACCATCACGCTGAAGTTCTGGGACAACCAGCAGACCGAATCTGGCCTGAGCCAGTACCAGCAGGAGGCGGTCAAGCGCTTCGAGGCCGAGAATCCCGGCATCAAGGTCGAAGTCACGACCATCCCCTATCCGGAGTTCCAGCAGCGCCTGCTGACCGCCGTGCAGGGCGGCAACGCCCCGGACGTCTCGACTGTCGACCAGATCTGGCAGGGCGCCTTCGCCGAAGCCGGCGCGATCGCCGATCTCGACGAGCAGGCCAAGGCCGCCGGCCTGACCAAGGACGGATTCTTCAAGGGCGCCTGGGATTCGGCCAACTACAACGGCAAGCTCTACGGCGTGCCGTTCAACGTCGACGTCTGGCAGTTCTCGTTCCTGAACAACGCGCTGTTCAAGGAAGCCGGCATCGACCCGGCCTCGATCACCACCTTTGACGGCCTCAAGGCGGCGGCCGAGAAGCTGACCGACCCGGCCAAGGGCAAGTACGGCGTCGGCCTGTTCGGCCACAAGGGCGAAGACACCGTCGTCGTCATGAACTCGTTCATCTTCTCGAATGGCGGCAAGGTGCTGGACGCGGACGGCAAGTGCGCGCTCGACAGCAAGGAATCGGTCGAGGCGCTCGCCTATCTGCAGTCGCTGGTGCCGTTCGCGCCGAAGGGCATCCTGAACGCGTCCTCGGGCGACATGCGCGAACTGTTCCTGAACGGCTCGCTCGGCGTCGAGTTCTGGCCGGCGCTGGAGCAGCCGACGCTGCAGAAGTCGAAGATCGACTGGGGCTTCGAGAACGGCACGGCGCCGGCGGGCAAGACCCCGGTCGGCACCTATGGCGGCTGGAACCTCGTCGTCTACAAGTCGTCGCCGCACCAGGAAGCGGCCTGGAAGTTCATCCAGTTCCTGACGCGCGAAGACGTCAACGGCGCGGTCGTCGACCTGATCCCGGCCAACGTCAAGGCGGCCAAGACCTTCCTCGACGCCAACCGCAAGGGCGCCGACAAGATCATGACGCATCTCGGCAACGCCCAGCCGCGTCCGCTCTCGGCCCGCTATCTCGAGGTCTCCGACATCGAGGTGACCCTGGCGCAGGACGTCTATTCCGGCGCCGATCCGGCCGAAGCCGCCAAGAAGGCCTGCGCCGCGATCAACGGCCTGAACTGATCCGCTGTGCCTCGCCCTCTCCCGCTTGCGGGAGAGGGTTGGGTGAGGGTCTTGCCTGCCTTCCTGCCGCCAGGCCGGCTGTGGGTGGACACTTGAAATGAGAAACCCGGGATTGGCCGGGATCCTGCGGGATTGAGCGGGAAAAGCACGGCATTCTGCGGTTTCTCTGCCATTTTCTGTGTCTAGATCGATCGGTCGCTTAGACACTTGAAATGAGAATATCGGGGCGCGGCGGACACTTGAAATGAGAATCCTGCTACCGCGCCTTCTGCGCTTCGAAGTGCCTTTGAGGCCGGGCCGGATAGTCTTTGAAATGGCTGAATTGCTGGCTTTGAGCCGAGAAAGACCGCTGACGGGACGGCGCAGGTTCGGAAGGATTCAGTCTCTCTCACCCTGACGGGAAGTCTGGATTTGGCCGCCGCGACGTAGTCGCGGAGTTCCGCCATTTCGCCCAATCCGTCGAGCCGGAGGTCTGGCAAATTGTACGTGGTTCAGGGCCGGGCCAATATGCCGGGGCTGAATGGGAAGACGGCCGAGGGGGATTTCAGCGCTTTGGGCGCCAAACCATCGAATTGTTGGCGAGCTGCGAGCAGGCCGGCCGTGTCGAGCTTGGCGCAACCGTTCTTGGCCATCGCTACGGCATTGTCATCGACCCGCGTGTCTCCTGTCATGATCGCCAGCGACGCCCAAGTGCATGAACCGACCATGTTCTGCGATACACCCAGGCCATTGGCCATTCCGATCGCAACCGTCCACATTGCCCTGTAGTCGCCGTTGAGAGCCTGCGGAAAGTCGTGCTCCACTTTGGTCCGATATTCGAGACATTCCGAATCCGCCTCCCCACAGGAGGCCAGTTCAATCGGCTGAAGAGTGGACGTCTTCTCCATAGCCGGCGCTGATGCGGTCATGAGCGAAATCGACAGGCCTGTCAGAAGCACGCGCAGCATAGGTCTTTCTCCAGCAAATCGGCCCGCATAGAGATCAAATCGAACGTCCGACCCAGCGCACGCGACCGACGATATGCAGTTTGTCCAGGAAGTCCGCCGATATGACCTCGGGATCATAGCGCGGGTTCTCCGATATTAGCGAGATGGAGCCGTCGATCTTACGATGCACCCGCTTCACCAAGAGATCGCCATCCTTAACGATGACGTAGATGCAGCCGTTTCGCACCTCGCGAATCGAACTATCGATTAGCATCAGGGCGCCATCTGGAATCAGCGGTTCCATCGAATCGCCCGTGGCGGAAAGCAGCTTCGCACTCTGGGGCGAGACGCCGATCTCCTTCAGCCAGTCACGTCGAAACGCCATCTCTTCCGAGACGATCTCGGTGAGGGCTACCGCACCAGATCCCGCCGAGGCGTTCACGTCGTATCGCGGAATGAGCTCGAAGATTTCTCCCGCCAGAACCGCGCCGACCCCAGGCACCGCAGCCGGCGAACGATTTATCTCTCCAGTAATTAATTCTTCGATCCCACGCCCGGAAGCCGACGCAATTGCGATTAACGTCTCCAGCGTCGGCTGCCCTCCCTGCAGAATCCGGTTCAGTCCAGACTGGGAAATCCCCGCCTTCCCAGCAAATGCGGCCTGACCTCCAGCCTCATCTACCAAGGCTGCAAGCCGTTCGTGAAACTCGGAGAGCCCTTCGGGTCGCTGCTTCTTCGGACGCGCCAAACCGTTTATCGCAATAGAGTGCGATCCCCTTGACCGTAATCGCAACTGCGATTAAGTTGGTCACAATTGTGATCAATGAACCTCAAAAAAACGGCCATGCGGCCGGCTCAAGAGGGGCGGAGCGTCAGGAATGCGGAAGCGGAAACGCTGGGATCGACATGCGATCAAGGCGGAGATTCATCGTCGCGGCGGCACGTTGCTTGGCATCGCTGCAGATGCCGGCCTCGAACCCTCCTCGACGCGCGTCGCCCTGCATCGTCGGCATCCGGCCGGCGAACTGGCGATCTCCGCCTTTCTCAGTATCGAGCCGTCCGAACTTTGGCCGGAACGCTACCACTCACGCGTCACAACGCCCGCCCTTCATACCGCAGACGATGCCGCCTCGGCCAGTCTGAAACGCCTCACCGCGTAGACAGGGGAAACGCTCGATGCGCGCCATTCGTGATCTCGTCGAACTCTCCGTCCTGGCAGCCTTCGCCCTGGTCGTCATCCGCTGGTCGGATATCGGCTCAGCAGTCGTGCTCGCCCGGCGGCTGGGAGGCTTCTGATGCGCTTCCTGATCGTTCGCGCCAGCAACCTGTCGCCCTCCGGCCTCTCCTATTTCGCAGGCGACATCACGCTCGACACCAGCGGGCCCATGGTTCTCGCCCTGCCGAGGGTCAGCTTCTTCGTTGAAGACGCGAAGATATTCCCGACCAATCCGATCGCGGTGGAGTGGGCTGACCTGCTGTCCGCCCACGCGCCTGGCGACCAGCCATTTTTCACGCTGCCGGCTTGGCACGACGGCGCCGTTTCCGCTGATCAAGGTACCTCCGCATGACCTCGCAGACCGTTCTCCCCATCCGTCTCGATTTGATCGACGTGCCGGCCAATCGCCTGCGAAATCTCGATCCGGCGTGGGTCGATCATCTGGCGGGCCTCATCGGAGTTTCGAGACTGAAGCAGCCAATCCTGGTGCGGCCCAAGGGGGAGCGCTTCGAGCTGGTTGCAGGCGAACATCGCCATGCCGCCGTGACCAAACTCGGCCACGAGACCATCATGTCGGTGGTCGAACAGCTCACGGACGATGAAGCCCGCCTCGCTGAAATCGATGAGAACCTTGTCCGTCGCGAGCTGTCAGTGCTCGACCGCGCCATCTTCCTCGCCGAGCGCAAGGCCGTGTGGGAGCGGATGTATCCCGATACCCAGCACGGCGGTGACCGCAAGTCACTGAAAAACAAAGATGAAAATCAAGTCGCCAACTTGGCAACTCGATTTTCCGCCGACGCGGCCGAGAAGGTCGGCATGTCCGAGCGCTCCATCCAGCGCGCCTGCAACATCGCCGCCGGCCTGACGCCCGAGATCGTCGCGCAGCTGCGCGGCACCTATCTCGTCGACCACCAGCGCGACCTTGAGGCCTTCGTGGCGATGTCGCCCGACAGCCAGAAGATCGCGCTGACCAAGATCGCTGCTGGAGACGCGCAGAACATCCGAGAGGCGTTCCGGCAGCCGGGTGAAGTCGCCGGCCCGCCGCCTGTCACAGCCGCCAAGCTGCTCGACATCTGGTCGCGCGCCAGCGCTCGGGAAAAGCGCCAGTTCCTCTCGCTGATCAAGGTGCCCGAGGACGTCGCCGACGCCGTCGTGAACCCGCGTCGCCGGTCCAAGGACAACTGATATGGCCAACGACAAAGAGCAGGCATTTTCGATCCTGCGCCAGCTCACCGAAGCATCGAGAGAAACGCGCCTGACGGTCATGGCAGGGATCGGCCTTGACCGCCACGCCGCCTATGCGGCCGTCGATTTCCTGGACCTGAAGCCGGCCGTCGCATCGAAGCCGGAAGGCGAGGCGACGCGCTGACATGGCGAACGGGGGCAAGAAGGGGGCGGACAAGCGGCAGGGCGACCTCTTCGCCTATGCCGACATGTACCCGGTGCGTCAGCCGACCACCGCGATGCGCCCGCTCGACCTGTCGCTGCGCATCAAGACGGCGATGGGCCGGGCGCTGAAGGAGTGCCCGCTCAATGCCACCCAGGTCGCCGCTGCCATCACGGAAATGACCGGCCGCGAGCTGACCGCGGATGCTCTCTACACCTACACCGCGCCGACCAAGCCCGAACACGAGATCGGCATCACCCGCTTCGTCGCCTTCGTCCGCGCGACCGGCGCGACCTGGCTGTGGGACGTCCTGGTCGAGGATGACGGGCTGATCGTGCTCGAAGGCGAGGAGGCGCATCTCGCCCAGCGCGGCCTGTTGGAACAGCAGGTTCGTCAGCTGCAAGACGAAATCAAGGGACTGGATCGGAAGCTCCGCGAAGAGCCCGTCAAGGTCGCCACGCATCGCCGGAGACGGGTATGACTTTCGCCGAACGCAAGCGCGAATGGTTCCGCCCGGCAGAGATCTTGGCGGCCGGCTCGCCCGCGCTGCCTTCCGACCCTTCCGCCTTCAATCGCCTCGTGCTTGAGGCCGGCTGGCGCGCCGATCGCGCGCGCTCCCGCCAGGCTGAGGGTGGCCAGGGCGGCGGCTGGGAATATCACATCACCCTGCTGCCGCCGGACGCGCAATCGCGCTTGCTCGATGCTGCCATGGTCCCAGTGCCCGTCACCGCCAACGACGCCCGTTCGAAGCTGCTTTGGCAGGCCTATGAAGGCCTTTCCCAGAAGGCGAAAGACGAGGCCGCCAGCCGGCTGCAGGCGGTTGATCAGGTCGATCTGCTGACCAAGACGACTGGTCGCCAAGCTGCGATTGCAGCCGTCGCCCATGACGCGCAAATCCCCGTTTCCACGCTCTATCGTTGGCTGAAGACGGCCGCTACCGTCAGCCGTGCAGACCGACTTGCCGCTCTCGCGCCTCAGCGCAAGGGCCGCACGGCCACAGTTGAATGCGACCCGCGCGCCTGGGACTACCTGCTCGCCGACTACCTGCGGCCGGAGCAGCCATGCTTCGAGGAGTGCTTCAGCCGGCTCTCCGATGCCGCACGCGAGCACGGCTGGTCTCCCATCCCCTCGGCCAAGACGCTGAAACGGCGCATCGAGCGCGACGTACCGCGCTCGGTCCAGGTGCTTGCCCGCAAGGGTCGGCATGCCGCCGCGCAGATCTTCCCGCACCAGACCCGCGACCGCTCGATTTTCCAAGCCATGGAAGCGGTCAACGCAGATGGTCACCGCTTCGACGTCTTCGTCAAATGGCCGGACGGCACGGTCGGCCGACCGATGATGACCGCCTTTCAGGATCTCTATTCCAACATGATCGTGGCGCACCGCCTCGACCGATCGGAGAACTGGACTGCCGTTCGCCTCTGCCTTGCTGACATGATCGAGAGCTTCGGCATTCCCGATCACGTCATCTTCGACAATGGCCGGCACTTCGCCTCTAAGTGGCTGACGGCAGGTGCGAAGACACGTTTCCGGTTCAAAATCCGGGATGATGAACCCGCCGGCATCCTCACTGCCCTTGGCGTGCAGGTGCATTTCACGACGCCGTATCACGGCCAGGCGAAGCCGATCGAGCGCGCCTTCCGCGACCTCTGCGAGGAGATCGCCCGCCACCCGAAATGCGCCGGCGCCTATACCGGCAACAGCCCGACCGCGAAACCGGACAATTACGGCGCGCGCGCCATCGCGTTCGACGAGTTCGAGAAGCTGGTCGCGGCCGAGATTGCCCGGCACAACGCCAAGGCCAACCGCCGCACGGCCGTCGCCAAGGGCCGCTCCTTCGCCGATGTCTTCCGCGAGAGCATGGAAGCACCGACGTCCTTGGTGCGCCGCGCTACCGAGGAACAGCGCCGGCTGTTCCTGATGGCGGCGGAGAATGTCACCGCACACCGTATCACCGGCGAACTGGCCCTGGGCGACAACCGCTATTGGGCCGAGCCGCTGGCCGAAATCGCCGGCCGGAAGGTGATCGTCCGTTTCGATCCGCAGAACCTCATGCTGCCGATCGCTGTCTATCGGCCGGACGGTTCCTTCCTCTGCGAGGCCGAGTGCATCGCGGCGACCGGCTTCCTCGATATCGATGCGGCGCGGGACCATGCCCGCCGCAAGCGGACCTATCTCCGGTCGCGGCGCGAGCTGCTGGAGATGGAGCGGCGTCTCACGATCGACGAAGCCGCAGCCATGCTGCCCGACCCGACGCCGATGGAGCCGGTTTCGCCAAAGGTCGTCCGGATGGTTGCCGGCGGCCGCACACCTTCGAATTTGGAAGTTTGGGACGGCGCCGAGGCTTTCTCGGCTGCCGTCCGCCAATTCCAGGACGGGGCCGTAATCCCCTTCCGGAAAGAAGAGGGCGGTCCCTGAAGAAGACCGCCCGCAACACCTCGTAGCAACAGGACCATCGCATGACCGACATTCTCGAACAAGATGCCCCCGCAGTGGACGGATGGGGCGCACCGAAGGCAGAGCCGGCGCTCTCGCCCGGTGATCTCTCGACTTGGCTGGCGGCGCGCGCCGACCTGGTCGCCCATGCCCGCACCAAGACGCTGAACCGCACCGATGTTGCGCGGGCTTCGAGCATTCCTTTGCCGACGCTGACGCAGTGGCTGGACGGAACCTATGGCGGTTCCTATCCGAACACGACCGAACGCGTGCGGCGCTTCCTGCAGACCATCTCCGACGCCAGGTCCCAGGCCGTCAGCACGTTGGTCGCGCCGGGTTTCGTCGACCTGCCCACTGCGCGGGAGCTGACCGACACGCTGATCTATGCGCAGACCTCGCCCGAACTGGTGGTGATCACGCTTGAGGCCGGCATGGGCAAGACCATGGCCTGCCGCAACTATGCGGCCGAGCGGTCTTCCGTGTTCCACGTCACCATGCGCCCAACGACGTCCGGCGTGCACGCCATGCTGCAGGAGCTTGCCCAGGCGCTCGATGTCACCGAGCGCAACCCCGGCCGACTGGACCGCGCGGTCGGCGAACGGCTGAAGCGCAACGGTCGCCACACTCTGCTGATCGTCGACGAAGCCCAAAACCTCGCCGACAAGTCCGTCGACCAACTGCGCTTTTTCCTCGACCTCTATGGTTGCGGCATCGCGCTCGTTGGCAATCTCGACGTCTACACCCGGTTCGCCAAGGCCGACCCGAAGGCCGGCCACGGCCAGCTGCACCGGCGCATTGGCAAGCGCCTCCAGCGCATGTCGCCGCTCGACGGCGACATCACCGCGCTGCTCGACGCCTGGAAGATCGCCGACATGGATTGCCGGCGGCTTCTCACCGTCATCGGCCGAAAGCCCGGCACGCTCGGCCAGATCGACAAGACGATCCGACTGGCAGCCATGCAGGCCGCTGGCGCCGGTGAGGAGCTCAATGCCAGCCATATCCGCTCGGCCTGGCGCAACCGTTCCGGGGAGGCCCTCTGAAATGCTGTCTGATGCCATCCGTGAGCTCGCGCGCACCTTCCGCGAGTATGAGCATTCCGGCCTGCAGATGAACGACGAGGCCGTCCAGGCACACCGCCGCATCTTCCAGACCTGGGCGATCGAAGCCGCCAACATGGAAATGCGGTTGGAGCAGCTCGGTCCTCACGTTCCCTTCCTGCCGGAGGCGACAGCAGGCGCGACCATCCTTCCGTTCCGGAGGCCGCAATGATCGTGCGCACCGGACGCTGGACCAAGGAGGAGATCGCGCGTCTTCGCGCGATCGCCCCGCTCGGCATCGTCATGTGCCGGCAGGAACTGGGTCGCTCCAGCCGGTCGATCTGGCACAAGGCCGAAATGCTCGGCATCCGCGTCGCTCCGAGCCCGAAGGGCAACCATGCCGGCACGCGCTGGCGCGGCAGGCTGCCGGTGCCGTTGCATGCCCATCCGGCGGTTCGCCGCATCTATGTCGAGGCCAATCGTCAGCGGGCAACCCTGACGGAGATCGCCGATCGCGCCGGCCTCGACCGACACCAGATCTCGCGCTGGGGGCACACGATCGATCCCCGGTTTTCCGACCTTCTCGCCGTGCTCAACACGCTCGGCCTCACCCTCAAAATCGTTCGCCAGCAAGAGGAAATGTCCCATGCAGCAGCCTGAAGCCACTCTCGCTCCCGGCGTCACCGATGTCGGCGGCAAGCCATACATGACCGACGCCAAGGGCAATCTCGTGCCGCTCGCCATGGTCAAGCCGATGGACAAGCTGGCCGACGAGACGGTCCGCAAGATGATGACCTTCGCTCGCGAGCTGTCGGAGCAGATCGCCCGTTTCAAGGGGCATTGCTTCGATGATGTCGGTTCGCTGCAGGCGCTGATCGCGCAGGAATACGGCGCCACGCTGGGCGGTCCGAAGGGCAACGTCACCCTGACCAGCTTCGACGGCACGCTGAAGGTGACCGTCCAGGTCGCCGATCAGATCGAGTTCGGACCCGAGCTACAGGCGGCGAAGCGGCTCGTCGACGCGTGCCTCGGGGAATGGTCCGAGGGATCGCGGGACGAACTCCGCGCCATCGTCACGCGCGCCTTCAACGTCGACAAGGAGGGGCAGATCAACCGGTCCGAGCTGTTCATGCTGCTGCGCGTCGCCATCGAGGACGAGCGCTGGCAGGCCGCCATGCAGGCGATCCGCGATTCGATCCGCATCATCGGCTCCAAGACCTACATCCGCTTTCACGAGCGGGCGGGCGCCGAGGGCGGCTGGCGCCCGATCACCATCGACCTGGCAGCGGCGTGAGGTCGGATCATGGCTGATCTCTCCAAAATCCGGGCTCGCCTCGCGGCGTTGAGAGCAAAAACCGAGGCCAATGGTTGCACCGAAGCCGAAGCCCTCGCCGCCGCTGAGAAGGCCGCCGAGCTGATGTCGACCTATGAGCTCACCGAGGCTGATCTGGATACGCCAGACCTGGTTGTCCTGACCGTGCAAATGGGCCCACGGCGGACACCGATAGACACGATCTGGCGACGAGTGGCGACCTTCGCGAACTGCAGCGGCTTCTTTCAGCGGGCGGGTAATCGCTGGGAATATGCCTATGTCGGTAGCAGCTCAGACGTCCTCATTGCCGAGTACGTGCACGAGGTGATCCGCCGTGCGGCGGATCACGCGATCACCGATTTCCGGTCGACCGAGGAATACCGGAAGCGTCGGAAGCCAAAGACCCGCGCTGCCGCCTTGAAGGCTTTCCAGGAGGGCTTTGCTCTCTCGATCAAGTCCAAGATCTGGCAGGGCCTTTGGCGGCGCTTTCCGGGCACCACGCCCGAAGAGGCGAGCCGCCTCATCCAGGGCAACATCCGCATCGCCGATGGCGCGTTAGCACGCTTGGGCATCACGCTCGATCCGCTCCGCCCAGTTCAAAAGGCAACGGGTCGATCCCGCATGGCAGCTCTCGGGCAGGGTTGGCAAGCGGGTCAACCGTTCGCCATCGAAGCAAGCGTTGCCGACCGCAGCCAGCCAGCAGGAATCCTGTCATGACCCACGACAATCTCCTGAAACGCTACGAGATCGACGATCTTCGGCCCGCCCGCACCGCGGATGTTCCCCGGCTGGGCGACCAGGTCGAATTCTGCCTCCGCGACGGCTCAAGCAGCGCCCAGGGGCGCGTCAGCAAGGAGCTCGGCCAAGGCTGGTTGAAGGTCCGCGTCGACGGCGTCGGATCCTTCGCCGTCGCCCCCGGCCGGCTCACCTTGGTGGCGAGGGCCGCATGACGCAGCGCGCCGCGATCCCCCTTCTGGACGCCAGCTTGGCTGATATCGCCGTCGATCTCTTCCTGATCGCACAGCGCGAGGCAGGCACCGTCAGCCAGCTGGAGGTTTTCGCGGCGCGCTATCCGAGCGCCACGGCGGAGCGGACCCTGGCCGAAGCCCGGGCAACCGCCGAGCGCGCCGGCCAGACTTACCACTTCGTAAAGGCCCTCATTCCGCACGAGGCGACGCTCCGCGCTCTGGTCCTCGCTCAATCTCTCGTCGATCTCCCCATGGTGAAATCAGCATGACCTCTCTCGCCGCCATCCACGTCGCCAAGAAAGAGCTGGATCTCGATGATGACGACTATCGCGACGTTCTGGAGCGCGTGACCGGAAAGCGGTCCGCGAAGGATCTGTCGCCCCACGAACGTTCCCTCGTCATGAACGAGTTTACTCGGCTTGGCTTCGTGGTCACCTATCCCAACCCGTACCGTCCGAAGACGCGCGACAGGGCCGAGCGCGCAGCGCAGCGGGCACCAGCCGTGAAAGGTGCCATGCGTCTCGACGGTCCCTATGCCCGCAAGCTCCGCGCGCTCTGGATCTCCGGGTGGCATCTCGGCGTGGTGCACGACCGCACCGACCGGGGCTTGGTTGCCTTCGTCGAGCGTCAGACCGGTCTTTCTCACACGCGATTCCTGCGCGAGGCGGCCGACGCGATGAAGGCGATCGAGGGCTTGAAGAGATGGATCGCGCGCGAATCTGGCGTTCTCTGGCCGGGCAGTACGCCCAACCCGAATGCCACCAAGCGCGCGGTTATCACCGCCCAGCTCAATCGGCTCGGGCTGCCGCTGACCAATCTCGATGGTGTCTACGACCTCGACCGCTACCAGGCTGAGCTCGGAGAGCAGATCCGCATGCAGGGGGAACGGAAGTGAAGAGGTTTGCTCTTACGGCGCTGGTTGCGCTGATGCTGACAACCTCGGCGGCAGCCGCCGACAGGCTCTCTGTAACCGATGGCGACACCGTTCGCCTCGGTTCCGAGCGGATCCGCATCATCGGTCTGGACGCTCCCGAGCTGCAGGCCAAGTGTCCGGCAGAGCGCCGTTTGGCAGAGCTGGCGCGCGACCGGCTGGCCGAGCTCGTCGACACCGACGACATCGAGATCATCCGCTCGGGCCGACCCGACAAGTATCGCCGGACCTTGGCGATCGTCCGCGCTGATGGCCGGGATGTCGCCCGCGTGCTGATCAGCGAAGGGCTGGCCCGCGTCTATCATGGCGAGCGGCGTAATGGCTGGTGCGGCTATCCGGTCCCGAGGAGGAAGCCGTGAGCTCGCGTCGTCGCAAGTCCTGGCGGCTCAGCGCCTCCGCGACCCAGATCGCAGGGCTCGCCGCGAAAGTCTTCGAAGGGCACGCCGGGTTGATCGAGCGCGGCGCCACCCTCATGCCGACGTCGGGCGCCTGGTATCGCAAAGACGGCTCGGTCACGGGGCGGTTCGTCTATCGCTATCCATCGAAGGGCAGCGAAGAGGGCCTGACCGTCGTCGCCACCGTCCGCAACATCCGGGTCCAGCAGGCATGAGCGGATCCGCCGCCTATCTGCCGTTCGAGGAGCTGCTCACCGTGCTCGGCGAAGCCGACGCGGTACGCCTCGTCTCGGCATTGGGCGGCGACCGTCTCTATGTGCCGGTGCTGTTCAAGCCGAACAGCGCCGTGGTGCGCGCGATCGGCCAGGACGCCGCCGACATCCTCTCCAAGCATATCGCCACCGGCCAGGGCGGCATGTGGGTCGAGCTGCCGCGCGGCGGCACCGGCGCCACCGCCGAGTTCCAGCGCCGGCTCGCCGCGCTCTGCGCCCGCGACGACCTCTCCGAGCGCGATATCGCCCGCATGGCCGGCGTCACGACCCGCGCCGTCCGCTATCGCCGCGCCAAGCTGCGGGGCGCGGCGAACGCCAATCAGCTCTCCTTGTTCTGAAGGCGGTTTCAGGGCTATCGTGAGCCCGCTTCGAAGCCGCTTCGAACCCGGCCCCGGAAACAGTTCCGGGGCATTTTCCCGATAGCCACAGGCCAGTTTGGACACCTCCGCAACGAGGTGTCGTCATGTCGTCCCGCTTCTCCGCCTGCCTGGCCGTCACCCTCAAGCACGAGGGAGGTTATTCGACCAATCGCGCCGATCCCGGCAACTGGACCGGCGGCAAGGTCGGCAAGGGCGAGCTGAGGGGAACGAAGGCAGGCATCGCCGCCTCTTCGCATCCGAACCTCGACATCCAGAAGCTGACCGACGCGCAGATCGCCCAGATCTACGAGGCCGAGTATTGGCGCGTCGTGCGCGGCGATGACCTGCCAGCCGGCGTCGATCTTTCGACCTTCGACTATGGCGTCAACTCCGGTAATTCGCGCTCGATCAAGGCGCTGCAGAGGGCCGCCGGCGCCATCCAGGATGGCAAGGTCGGCCGGGCGACGCTCGCGGCCGTGCGCGCGAAATCGGCGACCAAGCTGATCCAGGCGCTCAATGACGGCCGTCTCGGCTTCCTGCAGGGCCTGACCAACTGGAAAACCTTCGGCAAAGGCTGGGGCGCGCGGGTCGGCGACATCCGCGCCCGTTCGCTACTGATGGCCGGTGCCGTCATCTCCGATCTGCAGGCCATTGCCGCCAACGACAACAAGAAGGCCAAGGCCGACGAGAAGGGTGCAACGGCGGTCATCGCCGCTGGCACCGGCTCGGGCACGGGCGCTGTCACGGGCTCGGTCCCGTCCGATCAGTTTCTCAATTTCAACTGGACCACCGTCGCCGCCCTGGCTGCTGCCGCCGGCGTCCTGATCATCTGCGGGCTGGTGCTGAAGCGCCGTGCGGCGGCACGCCACGCGATGGCGACCGCCACGCTCGCCGTCGTCGCCGAGGTCGCCTGACATGGACTGGCTGATCACCATCGGCATCATCGCCATCCTTATCGGCTTGCTGATTTTCGCCATCACGTTTCGGCGCTTCTGCCGCTCGCCGGACCTCGACCGCTGCTTTGCCATCGCCATGGCCGGCGGCATCGCCGGCGGCGCCTTCGTCGGGCTTGGGCTGCTCTTCATCGTGGTCCGCGCGCTTTTCTACTTCTGGATCGGGGGCTGACATGGACTGGAAGACAATCGCCGGGCCGCTGGCGCAGGCGGGCGCCACGACGCTCGGCACCATCATCGGCGGACCGCTCGGTGCGGCTGTCGGCGGCGTCGTCGGCAAGGCGGCAGCAGACGCCCTCGGCGTCGAGGCAACGCCCGGTGCCGTCATCCAGGCGATCGAGCGGGATCCGGAGGAGGCTTCGGCCCGCCTCGACGACCTGCAGCGCGATCGTGCGGACGAATTCGCCGCGCTCGAAGCCGAAGGCATTAAGCTGATGCAGCAGCTGGCCGCAAGCGAGGCCGGCGGCAGCGCCTTCTCCTGGGCGTGGCGACCGGCGCTCTCCTGGCTGGTGACGGGGGTCGCTTTCCAGTCCTTGATCCTGGCGCCGTGGCTCCGCGCTCTCTTCGCGATCGACGTCGGCATTCCCTACGAGCAGGTGCTCGGCTTTTCGGGCATCTGGCTGACGATCTACGGCGGTGGCCACACCTTCAAGGCCATCTTCGGCAAGAAGGTCAGCGGCTGACATGGACTGGATCGACTACGTCTATCGAACGATCCCCATCGTGCTTTCCGTAGCCGCTCTCGCCTGGACCATCGGTTCCGCGCGCTCGAAGGCGAAGAAGGAGGACATGGCGCTGATGCAGCGCGCCCAGCACGAGGCGCTCTCCGGCCTCGCCGGTCGCATCGAAAAGCTGGAGCGCGATATGCAGGTCGATCGCGAAGACGGCCAGACCTCGCGCGGCGAGGTGCGCGAGCGCCTGACCGAGATCGAGGCCCGCATCGGTAACATGCCGGACATGGAATCCGTCCACGGGCTGGCGCTGACCGTCTCCGAGATCCGGGGCGACGTTCGCGCCCAGGGCGAGACGCTGAAAGCCGTCTCGGCATCCAGCCAGCGAGTTGAAGACTTTCTCATGAGGCATGGTCGATGACCGATTTCGACGCCTACCTGGTCGAAGACGCCCGCCTGGTCATTCTGCGCGAGCTCGTGCGCCAGCTCGACGGCCGCCTGAACGAAACGCTGATCACGCGCGTTCTCGAAACCTTCGGCCATCGCCGTTCCCGCGATTGGACGCGGACCCAACTGCGCAAGCTCTCCGAGCTCGGCGCTGTCCGAATCTCGGAAGCCGGCACCATCATGATCGCCGAGATCACCCGCGCCGGCGTCGACCATGTCGAACGTCGTTCGCAGATCGAGGGCATCGCGCGCCCGTCGCCGGAGGTGTGACATGGCGGATCGTCCGGATCGTCTGGGACGCGGCAGGCTGTCGTCGATCGACCTGCTGCCGGAAGAAGCGTCCGACGATATCGTCTGGGCTTGCGAGCAGCTGGGATTCCGCACCCGCTCGCAGACCGACATCCTGTTCGAGCTCAACGATCGCCTCGAGGCGAAGGGCATCGAGGCGATCTCGCGGTCGGCCTTCAACCGAAAGGCACTCCGCCTCGCGGCAGCACAGCGCCGCATGGGCGAGGCGCGCGCCATGTTCGAAGGCCTGGCGACGCAGTTCACCGCCGCCGACGTCGACGAGAACACGGTCATCCTGGGCGAGTTCATCAAGACGTTGATCATCGAGCTGGTCGATGATCAGTCGGGGAAGAAGAAGCCGAAGGAGGCTATGGAGCTGGCCCGCGCCTTCCATGCCACCGTCGCGGCGCAGAAGATCTCGACCGACCGGCGCCAGAAGCTGGAAGCCGAGCTGAAGCAAGCGGCCGTCGCGACGATCGAAACCGTGGCGAAGCGCCAGGGTCTGACCAAGGAGACGGTCGACACCCTCCGCGCCGAGTTCCTCGGCATCAAGCCGGAGCCGGCTAAGGCGGCGCCATGAGCGTCATCACCTCTGACCAGGCCTTCAAGATCGGCCGCGCCATCTCGAAGGACGAGTGGGCCGAGCTGCGGCGCGCGTCCCTCTACGGCCTTCCGCCCGAGCTGCAGGAGGCCGGCCTCGGCGATATCCTGCTGCCCTATCAGAAGCGGTCGATCTCGGCCCGTCTGCTGAACTCCGTCACCTTCATCGAGAAGTCACGCCGCATCGGCCTGACCTGGGCTTTTGCGGCCGATGCCGTGCTGATGTCGGCGGCCGAGTTTGCCGCCGGTGGCATGGATACCTGGTACATCGGCTACAACCTCGAAATGGCGCGCGAGTTCATCGACGTCTGCGGCATGTGGGCGAAGCTCTTCGCCAAGGCGGCCGTCGAGGTCGGCGAGTATGTCTTCGAGGATCTCGATCCGGCGACGGGCGAGACGCGCCAGATCAAGGCCTTCCGTATTGCCTTCGCCTCGGGTTTCGAGATCGTCGCGCTGCCGTCGTCGCCGCGCTCGCTGCGCGGCAAGGCGGGCTATGTCATCGTCGACGAAGCCGCCTTCCATGACGACCTGGACGAGCTTTTGAAAGCTGCCTTCGCTCTGTTGATCTGGGGCGGAAAGGTGGTCGTGATCTCAACCCATGACGGCGAGACGAACGCCTTCAATCGACGCATCGGCGACATCCGTGCCGGCCGGGCGCGCTATGGCCTCGTCCGGATCGATTTCGACGAGGCGCTCCACGACGGCCTCTATCGCCGGATCTGCCTTCGCAAGCGCGAAGTCTGGTCGCCCGAGGGCGAGGCCGAATGGCGCGCCGGCGTCATCCTCGACTATGGCGACGCGGCCGACGAAGAGCTCTTCGTCATCCCGTCCGAGGGCTCGGGCGCCTGGCTGCTGCCTGCCGTCATCGAGAAGAACATGTCCGCGGAAGTGCCGGTCCTGCGCTGGGAGATGCCGTCCAGCTTCGCCGCCGCCCCGGAAGCCGAGCGCGAGCTCGCGGCGCGCTCCTGGTGCGAGACCATGCTGGGGCAGATCATGGCCCAGCTCGACCCGCACCTCACCTCGTTCTTCGGCATGGACTTCGGCCGCGTGGCGGATCTGTCGGCCCTCTGGCCCGTGCAACTCACCCGCAATCTCTACCGGCGCACGCCGTTCCTGGTCGAGATGCGGAACATTCCCTTCGCCCAGCAGCAGCAGGTGCTGTTCTGGATCGGAGAGCGCCTGCCGCGCCTCGCTGGTGGCGCGCTCGACGCCGGTGGCAACGGCGCCGCGCTCGCGGAAGCCGCAGCCCAGAAATGGGGCATGGACCGGATCGCGCAGATCAAATTCTCGGTCGACTGGTATCGCGAGAACATGCCGAAGCTGAAGGAGACCCTGGAAGCGGTCGGCATGGCATTGCCCAAGGATGCCGACGTGCTCGGCGATTTCCGCCTGATCAAGATGATCGACGGCGTCGCTCGCGTGCCGGCCACGCGCACGACCCAGAAGGGCGAGGCGGCAGCGGACGGCAAGAAGAAGAAGCGTCACGGCGATGCGGCGATCGCCGCCGCATTGGCGCATTTCGCCTCGCTGATGCCGATCGCGACCTATGCCTATGACGCGGTCAGCGAGCTCGGCGGCGAGGACTATTGGCTCGACCAGGTCGACCCCAACTATTCAATCGGCGGGAGACGCGCGCTGTGGTGAGATCCTCGATCCTCGGTCCGGACGGCCAACCGATGGAGCGGACGCTTCTTTCGTCCGAGGTCGCCGGCCCAGCCATCATGGGCGTGCGCCACACGCTTTCCGACACGGTCGCCAGCGGCATGACGCCCGAACGGCTCGCCATGATCCTTCGCGGCGCCGCCATGGGGCATACTCGGGACTATCTGACCCTCGCGGAGGAGATGGAGGAACGCTACCTCCACTACGCCAGCCAGGTGCAGACGCGTCGGCTCGCCATCGAGGGTGTCGAGACCTCTATCGAGGCGTCGAAGGGCGTGGCGTCCAAGATCACCGACGCCGTGCGCGAGCTGGTCGAGACAGCCGAGTTCTCGGACATGCTCGGCGCCAAGACGGACGGCATTGCCAAGGGCTATGCCGTGTCGGAGATGATGTGGGAGTACGAGGCGAAGCTGCTGCGGCCAGTCGAGTACCGCTGGCGCGACCCTCGCTTCTTCCAGTTCGACCGCGCCTCGATGACAGAGCTGCGCCTGGCCGTCGACGGCAACCTTGATGGTGAGCCGCTTCCGCCTGGCAAGTTCGTCAGGCACACGCCGCGCGCCAAGACGGGCATTCCTATCCGGCGCGGCTTCGCCCGCGCGGCGGCTTGGGCCTTCCTGCTGCAGTCGCTGGCGCTGAAGGACTGGGCGGCGTTTGCCGAGGTCTACGGCATGCCGATGCGCGTCGGCAAATATCATCCCTCGGCCTCCGAGGCCGACAAGCGCACCTTGTTGCGGGCAGTGGCATCGATCTCCAACGACGCCGCAGCCATCATGCCGACGGGCATGGATATCGAGTTCCACGAGGTCTCCGGCAGCCAGGGCGAGGCGGTGTTCGGCGGTCTGCTCGGTTACCTCGACCGCTCCGTCTCCAAGCTGGTCGTCGGCCAGACCATGACCTCGGACGATGGCGCCTCTCTTGGCCAGGCCAAGATCCACAACGAGGTGCGCTTGGATATCCTCCGCGCCGATTGCCGGCAGCTCTGCACCACGGTCAACCGGGACATCATCCCCTATTTCGTGGCTATGAATTTCGGTCCGCAGGACGCCTATCCAAGGCTCGCCATGTCGGTGGCGGAGCCGGAGGACATCAAGGCCCTGACCGAGGCGGTCGACATCCTGGTGCCGCTGGGCCTGAAAGTGAGCCAGCGCGAGATGCGCGAACGGATCGGCCTCTCCGAGCCTGCACCGGACGAGGTGCTTCTGCAGCCACGCCTCACGCCGGAAGTGCGGACAGACGCGCCGCCGGTCGGCAAGCGTCCCACGGCAGCGCTGGGCGCCCATGTCGCCGGCTGCCAATGCGGTGGCTGTCTCGGGATTGCCCGGCTTGCCGCCGATCGGCCGCGTGACCACGCCGGTGACGATGTCGAGGCCTATCTCGACGAGGTCATGGAAGGCTGGCAGCCGATGCTTGCTCCCATGATCGACAAGCTGCTCGCGGCGGCGAATGGAGCGACCACATTCGAGGATCTCCTCGAACTGGTCGACGGACTGGATCTCGACAGCCGCCCTCTGGCCGAGAAGCTCGCCATCGCGACGTCCATCGCGCGTGGCCTCGGCGACATCAAGGACTAGTCCATGGCAGACCCCACGCCGCGCAGGGGTTTCGGTCCGGCGCCGGAAGTCGTGGACTACTTCCGCGAGAAGGGCCTTGCGCCGCGTTTCTCCTGGCTCGATGTCTGGGGCGAGGAGCATGCCTCCGCGTTTACCGTCGCCAAGGCGACCGAGCTCGATCTCCTGACGGCCTTTCGGGATTCGATCCGCAAGGCGATCGATACCGGCCAGGGCCTGGAGAGCTGGAAAGCGGAGATCGAGCCCGAGCTGCGGCGCCTTGGCTGGTGGGGCAAGAGGGCTGTTGCGGATCCGACCGGCGCGGATCCCGACCGCCTGGTCGATTTCTCCAACCCGCGCCGCCTCAAGACGATCTTCTGGTCAAACATGAACGCGGCGCGGGCTGCCGGGCAGTGGGACCGGATCCAGCGGACCAAGGAGGCCTTGCCCTTCCTGCTCTATGTGCGGACCACGGCCAGCGATCCGCGACCTGAGCACCTTGGGTGGGCCGGCACAATTCTGCCTGTCGACGATCCGTTCTGGCGTTCCCACTTTCCGCCGAATGGCTGGGGCTGCAAATGCACGGTCCGCCAGATCACCCGGCGCGAGCGCGATCGCCTGCTCTCCTCGGTGTCCGAGGCGAAGTTCTACTCGGCGGATCGACCGATCATCGAGACGCAGCCTTTCGTGAACCGGCGGACCGGTGAAGTCACCCACGTCCCGGTCGGCATCGATCCCGGCTGGCACACGAATTCCGGGCTCGGCCGCGCCAAGGTCGTCGTCGAAAACCTGCGCCAGAAGATCGAGGTGATCGGAGGCGCGGAACGTGACGAGCTCCCGATCGCGCAGAAGACCATTTCGGACCTTTGGGCATCCGACGTTCCGCTGCAGCTGGCCCTGAAGCGAGAGCGCGCGCATCTGCCGGCGGCCATCGCACCGAAGCTCACCGCCGTCCTGGGCGCCCGATCCTCGGTGGTCGCCATTTCGCCGGCGACGATGGCGCAGAAGATCGGCAAGCACGGTGGCATCGACATCGGCGACTTCGCCCACATCCCCGCCATCCTCGAAATGGGCACGGCCATCGACCGCCGCGAAGAGGGGGAAGGCGTGATGTTCTGGCAGCCGGCGGAGCAGGAGGGTTCCTGGCTGGTGCTCGCGGTCAAGGTGAGCCGCGACGGCTACCCGTATGTGTCGACGCTGTTCCGGTCGAGCGGCAACCGAATGCGCGTGCTTCTGGATCGTTTGGGGGCGTGGAACTGGCGGGGAGATTGAGGCGGCCGGTGCTGGGTGGACAACCAGCAGAGCATCCGAGGCTCCCTATCCGCTTGACCGGCCGCATCACCAAAATAGGGCCGAATTCGCCTTCGCGCAATGCTTCGAGCGCTTCGCCACGGAAACGGCCCGCCGGCCGGCAGCAGCCTGTTCGGGCGATCAGCCTACCGGAAAAGCCCGCGATGGGCTTTGAGTGGCTTTGAAGGGGCTTTGAAAGAGGCCTTCGAAGGCGATGGCGCGGCAGGCTCGGCCTCTTCGGATCGATCGGCCTGACGCCTGTCTAGCCCCGGAAGCCGTTCCGGGGCATTCGATCCCTTCGGCATCGCCATTCTGGCCGCATGACGAAACGCAGCGCAACCCCCTCGATCGGTTTCTTTGCAGCCCTCTCAGCCCTCGGCGGCGAGAGCGCTGAGGCGCCTGATTGGGTGCAGCTTTTCCCCGCAGGACCGGCGATCCAGACCCGCGACGGCCGCGCCTATCAGCTCGGCGATCTTGCCGCCCTGATCGCGACCTTCGACGGCGACGCGATCGATCTGCCCGTCGACGTGAACCATGCCACCGAGATCCGCGCGCCGAAGGGCGAGGAGGTCGAGCCGGTCGGCTGGATCAAGAAGCTGGAGATCCGGAGCGGGCTGCTCTTCGCCCAGGTCGACTGGCTGGAGAAGGGCAAGGCGCTGCTGGCCGCCAAGGCCTACCGCTATGTCTCGCCCGCCTTCTGGCACGACAAGGCCGGCACGGTCACGCGCCTGAAGTCGCTCGCGCTGGTCGCATCGCCCGCGCTGCCCTCCATGCCGGCGCTGGCCGCCGCCTCGGACATCCCTGAAACCCCGGAGAAACCCATGAAGACGATCGCCGTCGCGCTCGGCCTGGCCGAGACTGCGGACGAGGCAGCATGCCTTGCCGCCGTCACCACGCTGAAGGGCGCCATGGTCGACAAGGCCGTGCACGACCAGACCGTCGCCACGCTGCAGTCGACCCAGGACCAGCTCGCCACGCTGCAGGCTGACAACCGGACGGCGAAGGTTACGGCGCTCATCGATGGCGCCCTGGCCGCCAAGAAGATCCTGCCGGCGCAGAAGGGGCACTACACCGCCCTTTGCGCCACCGACGCCGGCTTGGCCGAGGTCGAGCGTCTGATCGCTGCGACGCCCGCGCAGCTCGCCGCGTCCGGCCTCGACGACCGCAAGGTCGATACCGACACCGCCACGGATCCGGTCGCGCTCGCCGCCGCCGCCCGTGTCTATCAGAGGGAGCAGTCCTCAGCCGGCCACGACATCTCCTTCGCCGACGCCGTCCTGGCCGTGAAGGAGAAGCAGTCGTGAGCGGCAGTTTCATCAAGTCTTACCGCGCGGCCGTTGCCGTCGCCGGCTACCTCATCGCCAAGTTCGCCGCGCCGACCACCGACACCACGGTCGGCATCGGCACCGCCGGCACGGATCCGCTGCTTGGCATCGCCGACAGCATGGGCGCGCCGCAGGGCGGCATGCTCGACGTGACGCTCGCCGGTCCGGCCGAGGTGCGCCTCGGCGGCACGGTCGCAGCCGGTGACCCGATCACCGCCGGCACGGGCGGCAAGGGCGTCAAGTGTGCGCCCACCGCCGGCACGCGCGCCGCCTATGTCGCGATCGCCCTCGCGCCCGGCGTCGCCGACGACATCATTCCGGTGAGGGTCTCGCCGGGTTTCATCACCACGCCGGCCTGACGCCGCCAACCAGGACAATTCTTCCATGGCTTCGAACCGCCCCTTCGTTGTCGATCCGGTCCTGACCGCGATCGCCATCGGCTACAGCAATCCCGCGCACACCTTGATCGCCGACGAGGTGCTGCCGCGTGTCCCTGTGCTCTCCGAGCAGTTCAAGTGGACCGAATACCCGCTCGCCGAGGGCTTCACCGTCCCCGACACCGAAGTCGGGCGTAAGGGCCGCGTCAACCAGGTCGAGTTCACCGGTGAGCAGCGCGATGGCTCGACCACGGATCACGGGCTCGAAAGCCCGGTGCCGAACTCCGACATCAAGGCCGCCGCCGCCGCCCGCGCGCAGAAGACGTCGGCTTACGATCCCGAGGCTCGTGCCGCCGAAGGCGTCGCCAATCTCGTCCAGCTCGGCCGCGAGATCCGCGTTGCCGGCCTGGTCCACAATCCCGCCAGCTACGCCTCCGATCGGAAGGTCACCCTTTCCGGCACGTCGCAGCTCTCGGACTACACGAATTCCGACCCGATCGGCGTTCTGCTCGCCGCGATCGAAGGCACGCTGATCTTCCGCGCCAACACGCTCGTTTTCGGTCAGCCGGTCTGGGCGAAGATCCGCAGCCACCCGAAGCTCGTCAATGCCGTGAAGGGCAACCTGACGGACCAGGGTGTCATCACCCGCCAGCAGCTCGCCGATCTCCTGGAGGTCAAGAAGGTTCTGGTGGGCGAGAGCTTCGTGAACATGGCGAAGAAGGGCCAGGGCGCGTCGCTTTCCCGCGTCTGGGGCAAGCACATCGCCGCGCTGCACATCGATCCCGCCGCCAACACCGACAATGGCGTGACCTTCGGCATGACGGCACAGTTCGGCAACAAGATCGCCGGGCGCATCGAGGATTCGGGCGTTGGCCTGGAGGGCGGCGTGCAGATCCGCGTCGGCGAGAAGGTGCGCGAGCTCGTCGTCGCCAAGGACGTCGGCTTCTTCATCCAGAACGCGGTGGCCTGACCATGGCACGCCCCCCGCGCAAGAGCTCCGAGGCGCCGGCGGTCGATCCCGCCGCCACCTCGCCCATCATACCCGTGGAGAGCGAAGAGCAGTCTGGTACGGCTCGCGAGGCCCCCAGCACCGTTTCGGAACGTCAGCCGGCGGAGCCCGTGGTAGGGGCAACCGGTGCCGACGTAGGGGTTCAGCCCGCTGCTCATATGACCGAGGGGGCGGAGACGAGCTCCGCCCCCGACCTCTCCGTTCGCGGCCGTTCGGCCTCCGTCATCGTGGACGAGCTGGAAAGCCTCAGTCTTGAGGATCGCGCCGCCTTTTGGGTCGCCAATCTTTCGGCCGAGGAGCGCACGGCTCTGTCGACCGCCTTCTTCAAGGACCGATATGCGATCGGCGAGATGAGCGCGGTTTCGGAACCGGTCCACGTCTTCGAAGCCCATTCGAACATCCTTCACGACGGTGTCCACGTCCCCGCCGGCGGCGAGATCCGACTGGATCGGAAAGCCTTCGACGAGCTGAAGGCCGCCCGCGCCATCGACGGCGAATGGCCCGACGACTGACCGTTTCGCGGGATAGGGCAGCCCGGTAGCCCGCCAGGTTCATACCCTGGAGTGTCGGCGGTTCGAATCCGCCTCCCGCAACCAATACCAGGGGAAGCCGATGTGCCCCGTTTTGGAAGCGCTGGATACGCAACCAGTGCCGTCGGCCAGGCCGGGAGGGTAGCCCGGCAATCAGTTCGGGCGGCGTGGTGCGTCAGTCCCGCCGCAACCAGCTCCGGCAACCTCCTCCCTGCCGGTCGATCGCGACGGCGATCCTGCTCCCGGCGCACGCGCCGGGAGACACCATTGAAAGAGAGGAACGAACTTGACCGCCTTTGCCACGCTCGCCCAGGTCATCGCCCGCTATCCGAGCGAGGCCACCATCCTCGCCGCCGACGAGACCACGCGGCTGCGCGACGACGCGCGGATCGAGGCGGCCCTTGGCGACGCGTCGGCCGAGATCCGCAGCATCCTTTTCGCCCGATACACCGAGGCCGAGCTCGGCCGCGTCACGCCGGCCTCGGCCGAGGTGCTGCAGCTCTATTGCATCGACATGGCGCTCTACCGCGTCGCGCTTTCCTTCGGCCGTTCCAACGAGCGCGTGAAGGAACGCTACGAGGCCGCGATCGCGCGGCTGACGGCGATTGCCATCGGCAAGGGCGCGCTCTCGATCGAGGGCAGCGCCTCCAGCGGTGGCGATGGTCCGGACGGCGCGGCCGGAAGCGGTTCGCCGAATGAAGCGCTCGTGGTCGGTCCCGAGCGTGTCCTGACCCGCGATCGCCTGGTGGGATGGTGAGCATGTCCGGCGTTGGCATCTCCATCGATACGAGCGATTTGGCGGCCATCATTCCCCTGGTCGATGGGCTGGGCGATTTCGACCGGGCACGGCTGCTGTCTGATATCGGGGCCCTCGGCGAAAGTCAGACGCGCCGGCGGATTGAGGAGGAAAAGGCCGGCCCAGACGGCGCGGCCTGGCCGGAGAACGCCGAGGGCACGCCGATCCTGGTCCGCACTGGCCAGCACCTGCTGCAATCGATCGTCTGGATCGCCGGCGGCGACAGTGTCGAATGGGGCGCGACGTGGGAATACGCCCACGTCCACCAGTTTGGCGCGACGATCAAGCCGCAGCAGGCCTCCCATCTCGCGTTCATGGTCGGGGGCCGTCATGTCGTGGCAAAGCAGGTGACAATCCCGGCGCGCGAATTTCTCGGGCTTTCCGGCGACAATGCCGCCGACATAGTCGAGTTGGTGACGAACTTCTTCGGCCGGCAGATTGGCCGCGCTCGGAGGGCGTCATGATCGCCGCGCGCACGCTGCCGGAGCGCCTGGCCGCCGCACGCCTCGCCGCGTTGCCCGATGCGATGGCCGCCACCCTTCGCCCGCTTTTCCCCGATGTCACGGTGCGGACGCATCCCGGCCGGATTGATGTTGCCGACGTCGTCGCCGGCGACATCTTTCAACCGCCGATGATCGCCGTCTCGGTCATCGGCGCCACCGCGCCGGTGCAGGTGCCGGGCCAATACGACATCGGCGCCGAATGCGCGGCCTATGTCGTCACCGAGGAGATGGCGATCGCCGGCCGCTCGACGCGCCGGGAGGAAGTCGCGCTCGCGCTCTGCCATGGCCTGCTCGACATCCTGGCCGATTTCCAGACGCCGCGTTGGGGTCTGGCAGACATCACCAGTCCAGCCGAGATGCGCGCCCAGCCTCTCTTTACGGCGCTCTCCTACCAGAAGGGCTTCTGCTTCTACGCGGTGACCTGGCGCCAGACGCTGTTCGCCGAAGGGCAACCGATGACGCCGCCCATGCTGACCGAGCGCCTGGAGACGGTACAGGACGGCCAGCCCGTCACCCTATGGCCCGGATCCGAGGGAGTGGACGCATGAGACCCTTGGCCCTCAATGCCCTGAAGGCCCGGCTCGACCGGATGGAAATGCGCCAGGTCGACACGGATCAGCGCATGGCGCGCATCATGCTGCCCGGCAAGGTCGGCGAGGTCGACGCAGAGAACTATCGCATTCGCCTGGTCATCGCGCGCGACGCCGAGACTGGCGCGGAGATCCTGTCGCCCTGGGTGAAGTGGCAATCCGGCTCCGCCGGCAAGGTGCGCGACTGGTCGCCGCCCGAGGTAGGCGAGGAAATGCTTCTGCTGTCGCCCTCCGGCGTCATCGGCACCGGCTCGCGCGCCATGTTCGGCACCTTCGACGAGGACCATCCGCCGCCGTCGACCAAGGACGACGAACGCGTCTGGGAGTTCGGCAAAGCGCGCCTGGTGCTGAAGGGCGACGGGCTGACGCTGAAGGTCGGCGATGCCGAGATCTCGCTGTCGGAGAGCTCCATCACGATCGCGGTCGATGGCAAGGGTTTCACCCTCGACGGCGACGAACTCGCCATGTCGACGCGATTCCGCGGCAAGGGCGGTTCCCGGCCGGCGCACTACAAGGGCGGCAAGGACAGCGATGGCGATACCGCCATGGACGGCAACGACGAGGTGCTGGTGTGAGCGAGACAGAACGCTATCGGGCGACGAAACGTGCCCCGGTCGCCGGCAAGTGGCGCGAGGCGGGCGAGGAGTTTCCTCTGACCCTTCGCGAGGCCGAAGCCGAGGACGTCTGGGGCGTGATTGAGAAGGTCGCGCCTCGCCCGGCGTCTCCGTCTGCCAGGAAGGGCAAGGCGAAGAATGGCTGAGCGTCGCCTCCGCACCGGCATCGACCGCCATACGGGCCGCCTGCTGCGCGGTCTCGATCATGCGGCGCAGTCCGTGCGCGTCATCCTGTCGACGCGTCGGATCACGCGCGTCATGCGGCTGGGGTTCGGATCCGATCTCCGGGATCTGCGCGGTGAGAACCTGACGGCCGACAACGTGCTTAAGGCCTATGCCGAGATCGTCGATGCCGTGCACAGCCAGGAGCCGAATATCCGCATCGTTGAGGTGATGCCCTGGCGCCTGGATGGCCGCTCCGGCGCGATCGGCTTTCTGCTGTCGGTGCTGCACTACCCGTTCGGCCATCTGGGCGACTACTCCGTGTCGGAGGCGGCGGAGATCAATCTGGATGCACGTCTTCTCGGGGGCGCTTCGTCTTGACCGCGATCGACCTCGCCACTTTCCCGCCGCCCGAGGCGATCGAGACGCTCGATTTCGAGGCGATCCTCGTCGAGATCATGGCGGACGCCCAGAGCCGTTTCGACGCGGCCGGCATCGCCTATGACGTCGGCGGTCTGGAGACCGACCCGGTGAAGATCGTCGCCGAGGCCGCCGCCTATCGCGAGATGCTGCTTCGCGCCCGGGTCAATGATGCGGTGCGGGCCAATCTTCTGGCTTTCGCGCGCGGCGCCGATCTCGACCATCTCGCCGCCTTCTACGATGCGGTGCGGCTACTGGACGAGAGCGACGATCGCTTTCGCCTGCGCACCCTGCTCACGGTCCAGGGCCGTTCGACTGGTGGCACCGAGCCGCGCTATCGCGCCGTCGCGCTCGGCGCCTCGCTCCGGGTCGCGGACGCGGCCGTCTATCGCGTCGGCACCACGCCGCAGATCGAGATCGCCGTGGTCGCCGCCGACAACAACGGCGTCGCCGATGCCGGGCTGCTCGCCCTCGTTTCCGAGGCGATCGAGAACGCGGCCGTCCGCATGGTCAATGACACGATCCGGGTGATCGCCGCCGTCACCGACACGATCGATGTCGCGGCGCGCATCTGGCTGCTGCCGGATGCGGCCGGGTCGCTGGTCGCGGCCCTGCCGGCTGCGCTGCGGGCGGACTGGGCTGCCGAGGGCGGTCTCGGCTTCGACCTGACGCGCGAATGGCTCTTGTCCCGGCTGATGAAGACGGGCGTGCAGCGGGTCGAGATCCTGGCGCCGGCCGAGACCGTCGTCGTGCTGCCGGGCCGCGCCGTCGCGCTCGGTGCCGTCGACCTGACGATGATGGGGCGGGATCGATGACGGCGGCGGAGCATCTGCTGCCGACGTCTTCCACAGCCTTCGAGCGGGCGCTGTCGGAGGCGATCGACGTCACGCCGCGCCTCGATGGCGCGATCACCAGTCTCTCCGGCATCAAGTTCACGCCGCCGCCGTCCTTCCTGCCTTTTCTCGTCTACGAGTACGGCCTGGGCGAGCTGACGCCCTATGTCCCGAACCTCTATGACCTACTTCGAGAGGGCGTTGCGTGGACCCGTGTTCGCGGCACGCCGGCGGCGGTCGATCGCGCGCTCGGCTGGCTCGGCTATACCGCCGGGATCGAAGAGGCGGCCGTCCGTCGATCGCGCTGGAACCTGTTCCAGCTCGCGCTCGACCGCGTCCGCGACGACGAGGATGACCTCGATCCGATCGACGGCGTCGCCAACCTCTCGACGCCGCTTCGCTCGGTCTTCTGGCGCGGCTTCGCCGGCTATGACATCCGTCCGCTGGAATATAGCCGGAACCGCTGGTCCGAGGCGCGCTGGAGTTCCTCGTCGGGAGCCCGGCTGCGCGCGGATGGCGCCAAATGGTCATTCGGGCGGACCTACAGCTTTGACCACGCCATGACGGAGGCGGATCTGACCGCGCTCGGCGTATGGATCGAGCCGACCGGTGACGGCGAGGTGCCGTGGCTGGATATCGAATGGCCGGATCTCGCCTGGGACGCGTTTGGCGGCGATGCCCGCTCCGAGCTGATGCTGCTTGCCGTTCCGGCCGGCACGGCCTGGGCCTGCTTCCGCGATTCTGGCGGCACGGTGATCGGTTATCGCCGGGCGAAGGTGCAGCAGCGCGTCGTCGTCGATCCGACCGGCCCCTACCAGTTCGGCGGCCTGCGGTTCGCGGCGGCGCCGACTGGCGCCGACATGATGCTGGTCGAGGCCTTGACCGACTTCGGCGAAGGCTATGGCAGCACGGCCGCCGCCGTCTCGCTGATCCTCGCCGCCGAGCCTGCGGATCCTGCCCGGCCGGGCGCGCTCTGGCTCGGCCCCGGCGAGCTGGATGCCGGCCTGCCGGAGATCGCCTTGACTCCGCTCGATATCGAATTCGGCCGCACCGTGCGCGAGCGCGTGCGCTTCCTGTTGAGGTTCTGATGACCGATTTCTCCGATCCCTCCGGCCTCCCGGCGGCCTTTGACCGGGCGCAGCACAAGCCGCTCTGGCAGCGCGTCGTCGGGCGCGAGGACCGTTTCGCCGAGGCGGCCGACCTGAATGACATCCAGACGATCGTCGAGCGTCGGCACCGCCGGGTCGGCGACCTGGTTGCCTCGGATGGTGACCGCATCGCCGATGGCGACATCGTCGTCGACGTCGCCGGCGGCTCCGTCCAGCTGGCCGCCGGCCGGGTCTATGCGCGCGGCGATGTCCGTGACGTTGCGGCCGCCGTGCTCACCGACGTGCCGATGACCGGCGACATCGTCATCGGCATCCGCATCGTTTCGACCGTCGTCACCTCCGTCGAGGACCCGGATCTGCTCGGCCTCTATCCGGGCTCCGAGGCCGAGGGCGAAGGCGGCTCCGCCAGGGTCGCCGAGACCGTTGCCTGGGGCCGGTCGGGTGATGGCGAGGACGGCGACCTGATCGCCGTCTACCTGCTGCGCAACGGCACCGTGCTCGACCAGAGCCCGCCGCCGACGCTCTCCGGCGTCGTCAAGGTGATCGCGGTCTACGACTACCAGGCGCATGGCAACTACATCGTCCAGGGCTGCCGGGTGACGGCGCTCGGCAAGGAGGCGGGCGACCAGGTCTTCTCGATCGAGGAAGGCATCGCCAACATCTACGGCTTCAAGACCACGCGCCTCAACGCGCTGCGCTACGCCGAGGCCGAGCTCTATGATCTCACCTCGGCCCAGAGCGAGCCGCATACCTTCGACGATGCCGGCAGCGGCACGGCGGTGATCGCTCTGAACCATGCGCCGCTCTCGGCCCTTGCGGTCGCGATGATCACCAAGGAGGTGACGGAAACCAAGACGCGCGGCACGCCGGCGAACACGTCCGACCTGCTCGACAAGGACAATCCGCGCGCCATCCTCGAGGTGAAGTCGGGCGCGACCACCTATGTAGCCGGCACCGACTACAACCTCTCCGGCGGTTCGATCTCCTGGGCGCCGGGCGGCGCCGAGCCGAGCTCGGGCCAGAGCTATACCGTCAAGTACCGCTATCTGGTGGCGGTGACGCCGACCGCTGTTTCCGACGATAGCGTCACGCTCGCGGGCGGCGTCACCGGCACCGACGTCTTCCTGACCTATGACTGGAAGCTGCCGCGCATCGACCTGCTCTGCCTCGATCAGGATGGCCTGCCCGTCTATGTGAAGGGGCTCTCGGCGCGCTCGCGCCCGGTCGAGCCGGTGGCGGCGGCGGATCTTCTGCCGCTCTGCACCGTCACCAACACCTGGACCGGCAAGCCCGGCATCGTGAACAGCGGCGTTCGCGCCGTGCCCTATGCCGAGCAGTGGCGTTATTACAACCGGCTGATCGACCTGATCGACGTGGTGTCGATGGAAAAGCTGAAGCGGTCGATCGACGGCAAGGATCCGGTCGCCAAGCGCGGCATCTTCGTCGATCCCTTTGTCGACGAT